>JAKANO010000002.1 GCA_021812385.1 Pseudomonadota bacterium
GCGACACCAACCAGACCACAGGGCGACGCTGGATCCACAACGTCGGCGAATCCATTAGCCTGTTCGTCTCTGGCACCAAGGCCACGCTCAAGGAGACGATGAAGCTCATCGCCGCTAAGGGCAAGGTTCAGGTGCAGGCGCAGAGCGGGGATATTGAAATCACCGGCGATCAAGACATCAAGATCACCTCCATCAACAACCAAATCCTGGTGGTCGCCAAAGAGCAAATCTTGATCACAGCAGGTGGTGGGTATATCAAGATCGCCAACGGTAATATTGAAATCCATGCGCCGGGCACGGTATCGATCAAGGGTGCCAATGTTGCGATTACGGGGCCAACCAGTATGAATGTGCCTTTGCCAGCATTTAACAAGCCTGCCTACCGTAAATGCATGAAGGAAATGGCGGCCGCTCATGCTGCCGTTGGCGAACGCTCATGACTGCATTTCTTCAGCAACTGCAAGCTGTCATTCACACTGTGCCTACAATATCCGCTACCACCTGGTTTGCCACCATTGATGCAGCCCAGGTCAATCATGATCTGGGTATCAATTGGCATGAGCTCTCTGAAATGCACAAATGCTTCAACCTTCTGGATGGGACGGTAGAAGGTACGGAGCTTGAACTCACTTGCTGGCTAATTTCAATGTCAGAAGCAATGTTGGAGTTTACGGCTGAGCTTAGCCAAAACAGCCCATTCAGCTGTACCTGGTTGCAAAGTGCATGGTCGATTGAGGATATTGCTGCTCATTGGCAGCATGCGACTAACACACGCTTACCGAATGGACACAATGGTCTGCTACGATTTTATGACCCCTGCGTTTTACAGTCATTGCAAGCCGTATTGTCGTCGACTCAATGGCAGACACTCAGTGCACCGACTGTGCGCTGGATGTATATCGATCGCAATGGTTTTCTGACGAGCATTGATGCGCAGAATCAACCGGTGCGCAAAAACGGAACGCTTACCCTGAGCCAAGATCAATTGAAACAGCTTAATGAGGCCGGGCAAACAGACAGGATAATATTGAACATGCAAGCAAACGAGCACCTGCCAACAACCTACGATCCATTTGCCACATACCAGAGGATAAATGCCGCCCTAAGTTTATTGAAGAAGCACAATATTACTAAGCCACAGGATCAATACCTCTTTAGCGCGCTGACGCTGGATTGGCCGTTGACACACTTCGTATCCCCAGCACTTGATCATTCACTGACCCAGGTCAAACAGGAAGGCCATGACTTAATCCAGATCATTGAACAGAATTCACCCACAATCAGTTAGAAATTACGGGGCAAACAATATGAGTCACAATCTAGCAAAAAAATGGGCTACCGATGCAGAGAATCCGCAGCATGTGGAACTAGCATCATTGTCATCAAGGCTAGTAGCTCAATTCATTGATGTAGTGATCGGGTTGTTGATTTTAATTCCAGCGAGTGGTGCGGCATCTACTCCATTGTCAGAATTCTCTGAAATAAGTGCACTTACGATACTGTTAAGTTTCTCTGGATTTGTGGCCTACATTTTATTTGCTGATTCATTTTCAAAGGGACAGAGTCTGGGGAAAAGATTAATCCATATTTCTGTAATCGATGAAAAAACCGGCAAGCCTTGTTCGGTCATAAAATCATTTGTACGCAACCTATCGCTTATCTGTCTCGGCTTCATAGATTGGCTCCTGATTTTTGGTAGGGATAGGCAAAGACTTGGAGATATGCTTGCTCGAACAAAAGTTATAAAGGGAAGGTCAGTTTTATAGATTGTACTGGCTAAATTATGCGAAAAATATAAGTGGGGCATCGACAAAGCTGACCAAGAACTATAGGACAAGACCTTCCCCTGCCTGTCCGTAAACGCTTTGGCTGTAGTTTTATTTGAGTGAAATATTTAAGGAAGTTTGTTGATGCCAAGAAAAATCAAAGAGCAATCTGAGCATGCAGAAAAATCAAAATATGACTACTGGACTCCTCTAGTAGTACTGCTGATTCTTGCAGCCATTGCCTATTGGGCGCTGGAGATTCGCAAGCCATCTTCTTATGCCGTTTGTTTGCAGGGATTCAATCATACCGAACGGGGTATTTCAGAATTTCGAGTCAACGGCCAGTGGGGGGGGAATATCTCTCCCAAGGAACCAGGTGACCAGTATGGCGGAGGCGGAAGTTTTTCCTGTGGCAATACTATTGGTGGAAGAACTGCAACCATAAAGTGGTCGTTTCCCTTGCAGACTCGTGAACAGTTAAACAAAGGTATTGAAGTACCGCCGGAAACACATGAGGTTACCCTCCCCATGCCTGAAGCGGAATCGAATCACTCTCGATATTTTCAGGTGCATTTTTTTCCCGACAATCATGTCGAATTGAAATTAAGCGACCACTCATAATGGACAGTTTAGATAAAAGCGCGATAACTGATCGGCTTAAGTCCGAAGCCCGCGATATTTGTCCTCTTTGCCAGCAAACGCTTTGGCTATCATTTTACTTTGATGCTTTTGGTCATCATAAAGATGAAGATAACGACAGCGTTTCTAATGTAGGTAAATTATGGGCGGCCAATTTTGACAAGCGAGAAAAAGGGATTCGTCGATATTACTACCCAGGACTAGGCAAACACTTTGATCCAGAGTTGGCGTTACTTGCAGCAATGGAAACAAAAAAAATTGCCGAGGATGCCAAAAAAGCCGAACTGGATATTGCAATGAATTCGGCGGCGAAGTCCGGCAAGGCTGTCGTCAAAGAAACCTGGCAACACAAAGAAGGTTGGTGGGCGCGCATTGAAAGAGAGTTAAAAAAAGACACCAAGAAGCTATATGAAAAATACAAGGGCCAGCACGACATCATTTTCAATAAGACCGAACGCGCCCAGTACCTTAGAGGCATACAGCGTTACTGGAAAAACTTTGCCGAAGATTTAATTCACCATCCACAGCGGGCCATTAAGTACGTAAAAAACGAATTGGCCAAAGCCACCGCCGGGCATGTTGCAGAGCGCTGGAGCTTCGTGCGGGATGCGGGGTGGATTTCCGCGCTATTCAATACCGGAGTAGATACCCGGCTGGAAGCCGCCGTTCATGACTTCGAAGAAGCCGTTAGTGCAAGCCAACAACTGGGTACGATCAAGCATATCAATGTAGCCGTGTTTGGCGCGGACATGGGTGGCGCTCTGGCGATAGCCTTTGCCAACAAGCTGCTCAAGGACGTATGCGAGAAGGGCAAATACCAAGGCACGAAGGTGCATATCCGTTTCATGGGTCTATTTGATTGCGTTACCGCACGATTTGACGACAATTTCTTGACCGGATTTGTCCCACTGGCGAACAGCATAGCGGGCGATCTGAAAATGCCAAAGCAAGTGGAACGAGTCGTGCATTATGCTGCTGCCCATGAAAATCGCCTATACAAGCCCCTTTCATCCATCGGTGGCGTCAACAAGAACGGCGCTCGCTTGGAAGAGAGGCTTTTTCCCGGTGCGCAGCAAGATGTCACCGGGGGCTATGGTCACAACGAACAAGGGATCGACAATCAATTATCCCGTTTGCCATTGTGCATGATGCTGGGAAGAGCATGGCGTTATGGCGTGCCGGTTTATACACTGGATCGACTCGAAAATGATGATGCACCACATATTGTTAGTATCTACGCCCACTTCAAAATAGACCCTAAGTTGAACGACCAAGTCTACGCTTATTGGAATAAGATCAAAGAACTGTCGACGGTTATCCAAACCGTACAAAGCACCATGTCGTTCCAAGAGTTAAAAGCTTCGGCGCATTCCTGTGTCGCAATGGCATTACCAGCTTCGATGAATGTTGTACCCGCTGACATCAAGGGACTTTTGCCAGCACATTCGGCGCTATATATCTCCTGGTTGAAGTGTTGGTATAGCAAGCCACACAACTCGAATAACCCAACCGAAGTGAAGCGCCACCAGTTTCTGGAGAAAGAAATAAAACGTATGGAGCGGGCGGCTAAACTGGCGCCATTCGACGCAGGCTCGCTAAGTAAAGAAGAACAGGTTATTTGGCAGCAGTGGCAAGGAAACAGCGCAGCAACTTTAGGCGGATTGACTCCGCTGTTTGAACGACATGTGCATGACTCCATGGCGGAAAGCGTGCTTGAGCAGGTTTGGGATGATTTCTTCTACAGTCGCCATTACCTGCATTACCGAGTCATCACCACTATTGAGGAATTACCCGACCGTAGCTTTTTCGAGTCCTTGTGGGATAAAACTACCCATTTTGTGGGAGCGTCAGTGGAAAGTGTCGGTAAAAAGGCCATGTTAGGTAAGTGAAGCGAAGCTTCATTGTGACTTGACTTTGATACTTGAAAAAGAAAGATGGACTAACCCATGTTTTTCAAATTCTTACCCAACTTTTTAGAACAGCTAACTGACTAACCCATGTACAAACGCCCCCCTTCCTTCCGCGCTTCCATCCTCACCCTACTCACCGATACCGATGCACTTAAGGCGGCCCAAGGCGATGCAAATAAATTGTTGCGCGATCCCGCAAACGGTGGAGTACAAATTGGAGCAGGCGCTAAAACAGCCGTCGCCACGTCTACCATTAGTATTTTGAGTGAACAGCAATTCCTGAAGCTCTATGCAAAGCAGTCCACCCTCGGTACACGAGCGGTCAACGCCGTGCGGCAATCGCTGCAAACCGGGTTGGGTGCAGCGCACAGCTATGAATAAATGCTGCTCAAATGTCACAATTGCCTGCCATGTTGAGCATGCCCAATGACCGAACGATTTATTGACAAGATCGCCATCTTCTTAAGCGCCGAGAGTGAGCCGGACGCTATGTCGGATTTCATTTTAGAATTTTGCAAGCAAACCTGGTGGGTGTCAGCCGATACGCAAACCAATGCTGCCGGCCAAATCATAGCTAGGTTTAACTTTATCGAGCTAGAGAGTATGGATCTGCCCGGATTGTTAGTCCTGGCCCATTCGACGGATCGTCAATGCCACGCCGGCCTACTGGGTGTAGACGATTTAACTGAAATCCCTGGCGTGGCTTTTTTGCAAATGGCCAGAGAAAAACGCTTTCATCTGATTCTGGCTGATGGCGAGGATATACAGACTGTTACACACGAACAGTTGTTGTTGATATTGCAGTTGCTTGAGACAGAAGAAAATCACGAAGTAAGCGATGGCCCACAAGTGCCCGCTGCACCGAAAGCTTGTAACGAGGCGATTTATACTTATTGTCGCGACACACCGGATATTCGCGCCTGCTGGATCGGTCTACTCAGACACACCGGGCAAACGCTTACGCTGCCAACCTATCTGGTGTTGCTGGATGCGAGTAATCTCTCGTGGCACAGCGCACAGATCTACGAATTGTCGCATCGGTATCTACCGGCCAACCAACAGTTGATAATGCTCGAACCGATGGTGCCCGACCATGAAAACCACGCCAAGCTCCTACAGAGCAATCCGCCTTTTTACAGCAAAAAACATGGCAAGGGCTGGCTCGCCCGTCTCAAGCGCTTTTTCAGCCCACCCGCGATAGCACTGATTCAGATTGAATTTCCACCGGGTGATCGTGCGTGATTTAGTCACAAGGGGCGACCCTATTTACCTTTCTGAAAGTCACGAGAACACTGATGCTGCAAGGCTTCTCTTACACCGTAGCATTGAGCGGTTAGAACGATGTCACTACGCTCAAGGAATTCAAAACCAACGATGGCGAGCGCTTGCAGCAGCTTCTATCGAGCGCCGGGGACCGCGTTGCTAATGTCAGCAAAAAGATATTGGATCAAGCGGACCAAACAAGCCGGCAAATCGCCAGCACGGTAAGAAGAAAAATGGAGCAACCATCGGAACAGTCATTCTTTTTCATCCTGCCGAGTGGCGTTCCCAAAGGCCCTCTAATTCCCCTTTTTCCCTTACCTATGCAGCGAGGATCAAATGCATATTAGGAAAGCCATTTTTTACGATCTAATTAGCCACAAACAGTTCTTTTCTCACTCGTTTCGTCATACCGCTTTGCTGCTTTTCCGATTAGCTTTTCTAGCGTGTTTTGAGTTCGCGATGAATGGAAGTCAGGCGCTGGCTTTTGAAGCGCCGCCGTTTCGAGACGATGTGCTTGATGAAGCGGGTGTTCTCAGCAAGCTGGATAAAGATGCATTACGCAGCCGTATACTCGAGATAAGGGAGAGGACTGGAATATTGGCGGCGATTTATGTTGCGCGTGGGCTTCAGCAGGACTCTATAGAGAGCGCGGCCGTTGCTACCTTTGAAAAATGGAAGCTTGGTAAAACTGGCAAGGACAATGGATTGTTGGTTTTAATCGTCCCTAGCGAGCGAAAAATGCGGATTGAGGTGGGGTATGGCTTGGAAAGCTTTATCACCGACGCCTTGAGCAAGCGAATTATTGATGAAATCTACAAACCAGCCTTTCGAGATCAACAGTATGCCGAGGGCTTACTTCGTGGATTCGCGGTGATGGAGTGGGCCGCCAATAGAGATCAACATGTGGGGGTTACCCCCGCTGTTACGCCCACGCTACCGAGCGCAGATTGGACAAGGATGCCGAGATATTTTGGGCTTACCTTCAGCTTCAACTTAGTTCCGCCGCTCCTGTATTTACTGGCGATAATCTATGGACGTAAAAAGGGCAGGCGCGAATCAGGCACGCTGTGGAACGGTGTTCGTCTACCATTCATCATCGCGAGTGTTTTGGGCGCTACATTCGGATTAATAATCGGGCTATTTGGCGCACTTTCCGCTGGCGACCCAGAGACCATGAGGTTTTTTGCATTTGCAAATATCCTTTTCGCCGGCTTGGCGATTTTACCTTTTGCTTTTAAGGCGCGTCGATTCGTTTTCGAATCAGTCAACCGACGCCATCTTGCGCGCATACGCTTAATCCGGATAAGAAAGCGATCAAAGGAAGCGCGAAAAATATTCGGTATCATGTTTGAACCAAAGGAGGTCAGCACACACCTCGGTGGTGCCATGCGTGCGCCTCGGAATTCTGGTAGCTGGTCTTCATCCATATCCAGTTCTACTTTAGATTCTACTTCATCATCCTCATCTTCGTCTTCGGGCGGAGGAAGTTCTGGTGGTGGAGGTGCATCAGGGAATTGGTGAGCATTTTTTCTAGCAAAATCAGATCAACAGAGTCGTACATCCGCTTCAGCAATTTTTTTGCTTATAAAGCACCTTTCGCTTCCCGCCCCCTCAGCCACATAAGCAGCTATTTCCGCGTTTAAATGTCAGTGTACTAGATAGCAATGGCAGTGCTATTATGTCATTTCATTAACGATGATGTATTGAACTATCACCGATGTATCATGTAGATCATTGTTTACAATATGCTTTATAGGCTGCATCTAAGTATTGCCTCCAGCAAAAACGAGGGCTAACCCAATGTTATACAGATTTTTAAAGGCCATTGCAGAGCAGTCCGCTAACTGACTAACCCATGTACAAACGCCCCCCATCCTTTCGCGCTTCCATCCTCGATCGCCTCTTGGACGATGCGCCGCAAGTCACCAGCGAATCGGTGGCCGAGATGCATCTCGACATCTCGCGCTACAAGCAGGCGGTGGCGCGCGATATGGAGTCGCTGCTGAATTCGCGTTGCATTGATTTCGAAGATCGCATCGAGTCCTTGCCGCAGGCGCGGCGCTCGATCTTGACTTATGGCATTACGGATTTGAGCAGTTTGAGTTTGCTCGATCCGGGGGCGCAGGGGTATTTGCGCACGCAGATCAAGACCGCGATCGAGCGCCATGAGCCGCGCCTCTCGCGTGTTCGGGTGAGCTTGGATGCGCCGAAAGGGCATGACCGGCAATTACGTTTTCGCGTGGATGCGGTGTTGACGGTGCATCCGCAGAAGCCGCCGGTGGTGTTCGACGCGATGTTGCAGCTCGCCACCAATACTTATCGCATTGCAGAGACAGGCTAATTATGTTGGAAGAACTTCTCCCCTATTACGAGCGCGAGCTGGCTTATCTGCGCCAACTCTCGGGCGAATTCGCGCAGCGCTACCCCAAGATCGCGCAGCGCTTGTCGATCGAGACCGATCAATGCGAAGACCCGCATGTGGAGCGCATGATCGAGGGCTTTGCCTTTCTTGCGGCGCGCATTCACCGCAAGTTGGACGACGAATATCCAGAAATCTCCGAGGCGATGTTGCAGGTGCTGTATCCGCATTACACGCAGCCCCTGCCCTCCGCCACCATCGTGCAGATGGAGACCGACCACAACAAGCCCGACCTCACCGGGCGTTGCTTGATCCCGCGCCATCATCCGGTGATCGCGCCTTCGATCCAGGGCGTGTCGTGCCGTTTTCGCACTTGTTACGACGTGGAACTGTGGCCTTTGCGCGTCACGCAAGCCAAGCTGGAGCTGACGCAGGCTTCCGAATATCTGCGCAAGCTGGGCGCGGGCGCGGCGGTGATCACGCTGGAACTCGAAACCCTGGGTGGGTTGAGCGTGGAGTCGATCCAGCTCGATAAGCTGCGTTTCTTTTTGGATGGCGAAGCACCGCTGATGCACTTGCTGTACGAGCTGCTGCAGGCGCGTCTATTGTCGGTGCGTGTTTCAGATGGCAGCGACAATCCGGCGCATGTGGCGAAGTTGCGCAAAGATGCCGTACAGCCGGTTGGCTTCGATGCCGCCGATGGCCTGCTGGATCAAGATGTGCGCTCCTTCCCCGGCTATCGTTTGCTTTCCGAGTACTTCGCCTTTCCCGATAAGTTTTTGTTTGTCGATGTCACCGGCCTCAACGCCGCGCCCTTGCGACATCCCGGCAATAAGCTGGTGATCCAATTTTTCTTGGAAAGCTACTCGGACAGCGAGCGCTATGCACGCTTGCAACAAACTTTAAGCCCGGCCAATTTCAAGCTGGGTTGCACACCGGCGATCAATCTATTCCATCAGGCGGCCGAACCGATCCGCATCTCGCACGAACAATCCACCTATGCCGTGACCCCGGACAACCGCCAACCGCTGGCGGCGGAAGTGATCGCCATCGAGTCGGTGACGCGCGCCGAGAAAACCGGCCGCCATGAATCGAGCGAAGTGGTGCCGCCGTTCTACTCCATCCAGCATTCGGATACGGATCGCAGCCACAAATATTTCTGGTATGCCACGCGCGAACGCTCGACGCGCGATGGCGACAAAGGCACCGAAGTGGAACTGGCCCTGGCCGATCTCGACTTCACGCCGGCGCGCCCGGATGCCGAGGTGCTGAGCCTGAACCTATTGTGCAGCAATCGCGACCTGCCGGAGCAAATCCCCTTCGGCGGCAGCAACAGCGATTTCAGCCTGCCCAATCACTCCATCGTGCAGCGCGTGAAGCTGCTGCGCAAACCCACCCCCAGCCTGCGCGCGCCGGCCAAGCGCGGCCTGCAATGGCGCTTGATTTCGCACCTCACGCTGAATCATCTCTCGCTGGCGGCGAACGGCGAAAACGCCTTGAAGGAAATGCTGACGCTATACAACTTCACCGACTCAGCAGCTGTGGGCCGGCAGATTCAGGGCATCGTCGCCATCGATAGCCGCTCCGCCACCACCCGCGTCAGCAGTCGCAGTTACTCCGGTTTTGTGCGCGGCACCGAAATCGATCTCACCTTGGACGAAACTTATTTTGTCGGCAGCGGCTTGTATTTATTCGCCAGCATGTTGGAACGATTTTTTGCAATGTATTGCAGTCCCAACCATTTCAGCCGTTTGCGGCTATTCACGAAACAACAGGAAGATGTGGTCTTCACATGGACAGCCAGAGCCGGCGAATCAGTCGTGATCTAAATTACTCGCTCAAGGCGCACACGCCGCGCTACCGCTTCTTTCAGGCGGTGCGTCTGCTTGCGCTCGGCCAAGATCACCCTGAAAAGAGCAATGCCGGCGTGCCACGCAATCTGCGCTTCCGCACGCCAGCCACGCTGTCTTTCCCCGCCAGCGAAATCGATCGCTTGGAAGAGCAGGCAAGCGCTAGCGAAGAAGCTGGCGCCTTGGAAATGCGCGTGAATTTCATGGGCCTGACCGGCCCCTCCGGCGCCTTGCCTACACATTACACCGAACTCCTGATTGAGCGCCGCCAGTTTCATCGCGATGGCACGGCACACGCCTTTGTCGATCTTTTCAGCCATCGCGCGGTCAGCTTGTTTTACAGCGCCTGGCGTAAATATCAATTCTATGTGCCATTTGAGCAAGGTGAACGCGCCGGCTTTACGCGCAATCTGCTGGATCTCACCGGCTTTGGCTTGGAACGCATGCAAGAGCGCTTAAAGGCAGAAGCGCCCGGCGTGAACCCTTTATTCTTTGCCTATTTTTCCGGCCTCGCGGCACAAAAGCCACTTTCCGCCGCCGCCATCAGCGCCTTTGTCAGCGGCTATTTTCAAGTACCGATGCAGCTCGAACAATTCGTCGGGCAATGGATTGCCGTGCCGGAAGAAGAACAATCGCGCCTCGGCCGTCAAGCCAATCAGCTTGGCGTCAGCGCCTTCGCCGGCCAGCGTGCCTGGGATCAACAAACTAAAATTCGGCTGCGCATCGGCCCGCTGGATCATGCGCGTTTTTCTGAAATGTTGCCGGGCGAAGATGCTGCCGCCGCGCTCGAACAATTGGTCAAACTTTGCGTCGGCAACGACCTTGCCTGCGAAACGCAGCTGGTGCTGCGCAAGGAAGACATTCCGCCACCCGTCTTGAAGCAGGGCCAAACCGGCCTGCGCCTGGGCCACAACATCTGGCTCGCCACCCATCCCGTGCAACAGGATGCCGATCAAATGGCATACATGCTGCTCCATTAAATTACCGACAATAGGTTCATACCATGCAGACCAATCTCAAATCGCTCATCAGCAAACTCAACACGCCGACGCGGCGCGCGCTGGAATCAGCCGCCAACCAGGCGCTGTCGCGCACCCACCACGAGGTGGACATCGAGCATGTGCTGCTGGCGCTGCTGGATAGCGCCGACTCGGATTTCCTCGCGATCGCCAAGGCCTATGGCCTCGACCCGGCGGATTTAACGCAGGAGCTGCAAGCGAGCTTGGCGCAATTCAAGACCGGCAATACGCGCAATCCGGTGCTGTCGCAAAACATCCCGCGCTGGCTGGAAGCGGCGTGGATGATGGCCAGCGTGGATTACGGCGCCGAGTCCTTGCGCAGCGGATTTTTGCTCTTGGCGCTGCTGGCCGACGCGGGACTAGCGCGCGTGTTCAACGGCTCATCGGACAGCTTGCGTAAGCTGCCCTTGGAAGATCTGCGCGCGCAGTTGCCGGACATTTTGCGCCTATCGCGCGAGTGTGACGATGCTCCGATTAGCGCACTGGGCAGCAACAGCCCACGCAAGGAAGATAGCCTTATCGCCAAGCCCACCAAGCAACCGGCCTTGGATAAATATACCGTGGACCTGACACGCGAAGCGCGCAACGGCAAGATCGACCCGGTGCTGGGACGCGATAACGAAATCCGCCAGATGATCGACATCTTGCTGCGCCGTCGGCAAAACAATCCGATTTTGACTGGCGAACCTGGCGTGGGCAAGACCGCCGTGGTGGAAGGCCTGGCGCTGCGCATCGCACAAGGCGATGTACCCGAAGTCTTGCAGCGCGCCATCGTGCGCACCTTGGATTTGGGATTGCTGCAAGCCGGGGCCAGCGTCAAAGGCGAATTCGAGAACCGCCTGCGCGGCGTGATCGACGAAGTGAAAGCCAGCCTCACGCCCATCATCCTGTTCATCGACGAAGCGCACACCATGATCGGCGCCGGCGGCCAAGCCGGCCAAAGCGATGCGGCGAATTTATTAAAGCCGGCCCTGGCGCGCGGCGAGCTGCGCACCATCGCCGCCACTACCTGGTCCGAGTACAAAAAGTACTTCGAGAAAGACGCCGCTCTGGCGCGCCGCTTCCAAGTGGTGAAAGTGGAAGAGCCCTCGGAAGAAGCAGCGACGCAAATGCTGCGCGGCATCGCCCGCACCATGGAAACGCATCATAAAGTGGTGATCCTGGATGAAGCCGTGACCGAAGCGGTCAAGCTCTCCAGCCGCTACATCACCGGCCGGCAACTGCCGGACAAGGGCGTGAGCGTGCTCGACACCGCCTGCGCACGGGTCGCGCTGTCGCAAGCCAGCCGCCCCGCCGCCATCGAGGACTTAACACGCTTGATCGAAAACATCGACCGCGAAGCCGCCGCCTTGGCGCGCGAGCGCGACGATGCACGCCATGAAAATCGCATGGAAGAACTGGTGAACAAGCGCGTCGACCTGACGCAAATGCTGGAAGCGCAGCAGCAGGACTATGCCAAGCAGCGCAAGATGGTGGACGAAATTCATGCCCTGCGCAAAGAGTTGGACGAGCAAGAGCATGCCAAACCCAGCGCGAAAAAACCGCGCGGCACCGACGCGCAAGCGCGCCTCAAGCATGCATTGGCCGCACTGGCGAGCGCCCATGCAAGCAACCCGCTGGTGTATGAATGCGTGGATGGCGCGGCGGTGGCCGACATCATCTCCAGCTGGACCGGGATTCCGCTGGGCCGCATGCTGGCGGACGAACTCGATGCGATACGCAACCTGAAAGCTCTGCTGGAACAGCGTGTCATCGGCCAATCCAATGCCTTGGAATTGATCGCGCGCCGCATCCAGATCGCACGCGCCAATCTGGAAGACCCGAGCAAGCCCAAAGGTATATTTTTGTTGGTGGGTCCATCCGGCGTGGGTAAAACAGAAACCGCGTTGGCTTTGGGCGAGGCGCTGTATGGCGGTGAAAAAAGCCTGATCACCATCAACATGTCGGAGTACCAAGAAGCGCATAGCGTCTCCGGCTTGAAAGGTTCGCCCCCCGGCTATATCGGCTATGGCGAGGGCGGCGTGTTGACCGAAGCGGTGCGGCGCAAACCGTATAGCGTGGTGCTGCTGGACGAAGTGGAAAAAGCCCATCCGGATGTGCTGGAGCTGTTCTTCCAGGTGTTCGACAAGGGCCAACTGGAAGACGCCGAGGGCCGCATGGTGGACTTCAAGAACTGCGTCATTTTGCTCACCTCCAATGTCGGCACCGAGCTCATCATGCGCGCCGTGGAGCACGGCGTGACGGTGGACGGTAAATCGCGCGCGCCGACACCGGAAGACTTGGTCGAACTATTGCGCCCCACCCTGCAAAAATCCTTCAAGTCCGCGTTCCTCGGACGCTTGAATGTCATCCCCTACTACCCGGTGCAAGACGAAGTGCTGAAGCGCATCGTGCGCTTGAAGCTATCGCACATTCGCGATCGCGTCCTCAACAATCACGCCGCCGAATTGATCTATGACGATGCGCTGGTGGAGTTGATCGTCAGTCGCTGCACCGAAGTGGATAGCGGTGCGCGCAACGCCGATGCGATCATCTCCAACAGCGTATTGTCGGCGCTGTCCGATGCTTTTCTCGCGCGCATGGCGGAGAGCAAGCCGATCAAGCGCGTCACGCTCAGCGTGAAGCGCGGCAAGCTTAATGTCGAAATTGAAGAAGCCAAACGCCCCGCATCGAAGAAAAAGCCGGGCGCTCCGAAAGAAAAATAATGCATCAGTGTTTGCGGGAATCTTTACTAGAATACCCTGGATCAGCCAAGCACTTGGGGAACATTCATGGATAAGGACTTGCCGCCACTCACCCGCCGCGAATTTGTGGCCACGCTCCTCGCAACCGGTTTTGCGCTAGCCACGCAACCGGTCGCGGCCAGCACCATCCACACCGACAGCACGGGGCTCACCGCCGGTACCGTCCAAATCCCAACCGCCGATCGGCAAATCCCCGGCTATCGTGCGATGCCCTCTAACGGAAGTGCATTTCCGGTTATCCTGGTCGTGCAGGAAATTTTCGGTGTGCATGAGCACATCAAAGATGTTTGCCGGCGCTTAGCGAAGCTGGGTTACATGGCAATTGCACCAGAGCTGTATGTGCGGCAAGGCGATGTTGCCTCCCTTTCAGAGATCAGCGATATTCAGTCCAAAGTTGTGTCTAAGGTTCCGGATGCGCAAGTAATGTCCGATCTGGATGCGACAATCGCCTGGGCCAAGGCATCCGGTGGAGGCGATATCGGCAAACTCGGCATTACTGGATTTTGCTGGGGTGGACGTATTGTCTGGCTCTATTGCGCACATAATCCCAAGGTAAAAGCCGGCGTGGCCTGGTATGGACGACTGGTGGGGAGCGAGAATGACTTAACCCCTCGAAACCCTATCGATATCGCGGCTACGCTGAAAGTTCCGGTATTAGGGCTATATGGCGGAGCGGACCAAGGCATCCCAGCCGACACGGTGGAACGTATGCGTGCCGCGCTTAAGACTTCGAACAGCCACTCAGAAATTATTGTTTACCCGAATACGCCACATGCGTTCAATGCGGACTATCGGCCTTCTTATCGCAAAGCAGAAGCTGAAGACGGCTGGGCGCGCATGCAGGCCTGGTTCAAGAAATATGGCGTCGCTTAATAAGTCAGCGCTTTCCAGTCCTCGTCCATCACACGCCAAATAAACGAGGTGGCGCCGGCTAGGCCAGTCACTTCCGGGATGAGTTGTTCTGGCGTGACAGAAAAAGCGTCCATGGCCCCTTTGCAGGCAAAAAACTTCACGCCCTGCTCGGCCGCATCTTGCATGAAGCCATACACCGATTTAGCCCGGTTATCGGAGGGGTAAATTCGGTCCGCCACGCCTTTCACTAAGAGCCGCATGGAACGGCTGGCGAAATACATTTCCACCTCGAACCCCATCGCCGCCGCCGCAGTCGCCTGAAAAAATGGCGTGCCGCACAAGTGTGGTGACTCGGGCTCTATCGTTAACAACATGAAAACAAGTTTGTTGGCCATGACGCGCTAGGAAGTGAGGCGGACGAAAAAACCTTAATTATGCCCTTAAGTGAGCCGACACGCCAAGGCGATATCTCGGGCAAAAAAAAGCAGCCCGAAGGCTGCCCAATATAAAGAACCCACCGTTGTTCTTGGTGCGTGGCGGGGTTCTTCACATATTTGGAATTTAAGCGGGGTGCGGATGCGAGCCGTAAAGATCAGTGGCTCTCTCCATCTTTTTTGCCGGAGCGGCTTGCTGCTTTCTTTGTAAGCTGTTTTTCACTTCAGCACGATAGACGGTCTGGATCAATTCTGAGGCAAAGGACCGGGCTTGCTGCGGGCTTAGCATGATCACCGTACCCTGAGCATCTGACAATTCAATTTTCACACAATCGCCTTCTTCGCAGTCATAGAGGGATACTGCGAATTGCAAATCTTGGTTTACCTGGGTCATGCTGACTCTCCCGTTAACGTTTACCTACACATCAATTAGCAGGTTGCATGCCAGATTTTTCAGATCTAATACGCGATTGATTATATTAACTAATTTAAATATTTTGTTAATTTTGCGCCAGTACACACGTCCGATTTTCGGCAGTGGCGGCGGTTTTCCCATCGCCGCTCATAAGCATTTATGCAAAACGGCCTTAAGCTCGGCATCGCTCAAAACAATGGGATTGGTTTGCATGCTCGATCCACGGCAATGTGCTACGACATGATCCAAGCTTGGTTCGTTAACGCCATAGGCAGATAAGCGCGGCAGTTGCAATTGCTTGGTCCATTGGCTCAAGGTATGCACCAAAAAGACACGCGCGCCAACCTCCTCCAGATGCGTACGTTGGCGAAAAATTCGCCCCACTTGGGCATATTTTGCAAGCGCGGGGTTTGCTGCATCGCGCGCTTCCATCGCGTCAATATTCATGCGCGTCGCTTCCGCCACCAAAACCCCGCACACAACCCCATGCGGAATAGGGAAAAACGCACCCAAGGGCGAAGCCAAGCCATGGACCGACCCCAGGCCGACTTGCGCCAGGGTAATGCCGGAGAGCATCGCCGCATAAGCCATCTGCGAGCGCGCCTGCGCCTGGTCACCCTCGCCTTGAAACCACGTAATCAGGCTATCGCGCACGGCTGTCATGCCGCTTAGGGCGAGCGCATCGGTAAAGGCATTGGCACGCTTGGAAACAAAGGATTCGAGCAATTGCGTCAGCGCATCCATGCCATTCGCTGCGATCAGTTCCGGCGGACAGGTTTCCAGCAAATCCGGATCGACCACGGCATAGCGCGGCACCAGCTTTTCATCGCGGAAAGATTTCTTGTAGCCCGCGTCGCCATGCACCGAGAGCACGGAATTTTTGGTGGCTTCGGCGCCGGTGCCGGCGGTGGTCGGCACGGCGATAAAAGGGGTTGCCGGTCCGTTATACGGTAGCTCGGGACCGACGCCTTCCAGATGATCCAAGACCGAATTGCCTGGCTTGAGCAAGCCGGCAATCGCCTTGGCGCTATCCAACACACTCCCACCGCCGATGCCGATGACGACATCGATTGCAGAATTTTTATATTGTGTAACGGCATCGTCGATCAATTGCGGCGATGGCTCGCTGCTGACTTGCATGACTTCCCATTCCAGCCCGAGGCTGCGCATATCCTGCAACAGTTTTTCCCAGTGGCGCGACTCACGTAATGCTTTCCCGCCGGTCACCAGTAACACGCGATTGCCGAAGCTCGCGGCAAAACCTGGCACCTTGGCGAGCACGCCGGAACCAAATTCGATTTTTGGCAGGATGGAAATGGAAAATGGTGCAATGCTCATCGCTTAAACCCTTCCTGTTGCTTCAAAATAACAGCGCTTACGCTGCAAACGCAGCGCAAGATTTTATCACCGGAGGGGATTAAAACGGAGTTGGAGAGGCCGTGGGTGCTGGCTTTTGCGGCTCTTCGGAGAGCGCTTCAATGAGCTCGAAGTTTTTCGATTTGATCGCGAGCTCGAGCGCGGTCATGCCGCTAGTCGAGCGCTGCCGGACATCGGCGCCATTGCGCACCAATAACTGCGCCATTTCCACAAAGCCATTGGCGCAAGCTTTATGCAGCGGCGTCCAGCCTTCGTGTTCATGCACATTGACCGTAGCGCCCTTGGTGATGAGCAGGCGGGCAATGCCGACATGGCCGCGACTCGCGGCCTGCAACAGCGGCGTCCAGCCAAATTCGGTTTCGGCGTTGACGTTGCCGCCCTTATTGACGATGAAACGAATGGCGCGCTCATAGCCATTCAAGGCCGCCCAATGGATTGGCTCATAGCCATGCCGTGCCTTGGCGCGGACATTGGCGCCGCGCGACAGCAACATCATGGCGGTTTCTTCGTGGCCGTTGAACAGCGCCACCATCAGCGGCGTCCATTCGTCAAAGCGCCGCACATCGACCTCCATGCCGGCGCGCACAAAATCGAATGCCAGCCTGGTTTCACCTTGCTCCACGGCCTTGAAAAGCGTCGCTGGCGTAAATTCTTTCGCTTGGCTTTTTAATTCCTCGACGAACAACGCCGACTCTTCGCTCGTCATTTCCGGCTCTAGCGCCCAGGGATCTTCCTCATCCAGTTCATGGCGTTTATATTTTTCATATAACACATGCAAGGAAAAAATCTCGCGCGCCACTTCCGGGGGAAAACCCTGGCGATTTTCATGGTCGGCGACCAGCAACTCGAGAAAAATTTCATCCAGCGCATCGGTACCCCAAGCATTGGAAATTTTATCCAATACCCGTGCAAACGAGCGCTGCATATGCTGTGGATACGCTTCGGGATGCGCCTTGAGAATTTCGGCTAATTGATCGTTCATGTCGTATAAATCGGCTTCAGCATAAACGAACTTTAGACCAATTCCACGTCCCGTGGGCTGGGAGCGACCAATAAGGCCGCTCCCAGCAGTGGAAAATTAGGCTGCCTGCGCCACTTTGCCCTTGGAGAAGACGAGATGCCCAGCTTGCGCATCCACGAGAACCGTATCCTTCGCGGCAAACTGCCCTGACAGTATTTCCTTCGCCAACGGATTCTCGATCTGCGCCTGGATGGCACGCTTCAATGGACGCGCGCCGTAGATCGGGTCGAATCCAGCCTCGGCAATCAGCGCCAAGGCTGCGTCGGTGACATCCAGCCCCATCTCCATTGCCGCCAAGCGCTTGGCCAAGTATTGCAATTGAATCTTGGCAATCGACTTGATATGCGCCGCACCCAGGGCATGGAACACCACGATCTCGTCCACGCGGTTCAAAAATTCCGGACGGAAATGGTTCTTCACCTCGCCCAGCACCGCCAGCTTGATGACTTGCGTATCGTCCCCGGCCATCTGCTGGATCATGTGGCTGCCGAGGTTCGAGGTCATCACGATCACGGTGTTCTTGAAATCCACGGTGCGCCCTTGGCCGTCGGTCAAGCGGCCGTCGTCCAGCACTTGCAGCAGCACGTTGAACACGTCCGGATGGGCCTTCTCCACCTCGTCCATCAGGATCACGGAATACGGTTTGCGCCGCACCGCTTCGGTCAAATGCCCGCCTTCTTCATAACCGACATAGCCGGGCGGCGCGCCGATCAGGCGCGACACCGAATGCTTTTCCATGAATTCGGACATGTCGATGCGAATCAAATGCTCTTCCGAATCGAACAGGAAATTCGCCAGGGTCTTGCACAGCTCGGTCTTGCCCACGCCGGTCGGCCCAAGGAACAGGAAGGAACCATAGGGACGATTCGGGTCGGCCAAACCGGAACGCGAGCGACGGATGGCGTCGGCCACCAGGCGCACCGCCTCGTCCTGCCCCACCACGCGCTGGTGCAGCACGTCTTCCATTTGCAGCAATTTGTCGCGCTCGCCCTGCATCATTTTCGACACCGGGATGCCAGTGGCGCGCGATACCACTTCGGCGATTTCTTCCGCGCCGACCTGGGTGCGCAGCAGTTTATTCGGCTGCGCTTGCTCTTCTGCTTCGGCGCTCTGCGCCTGCTTCAATTGCGCTTCGAGTTGCGGAATACGACCATATTGCAGTTCGGACATCGCCTGCCAATCGCCCTTGCGCTTGGCCTCGTCCATTTCGACACGCAGCCTATCGATTTCTTCCTTGATGTGCTGCGTGCCTTGCACCTGGGCTTTTTCCGCTTTCCAGATTTCGTCCAGGTCGCTGTATTCTTTTTCCAGACGGGCGATTTCGTCCTGGATCAAAGTGAGTCGCTTTTGCGAAGCTTCGTCTTTCTCTTTCTTCACCGCTTCGCGCTCGATCTTGAGCTGGATCATGCGCCGATCCAGGCGATCCATGACTTCCGGCTTGGAATCGATTTCCATGCGGATGCGCGCCGCCGCCTCGTCGATCAGGTCGATCGCCTTGTCCGGCAGGAAGCGGTCGGTGATGTAGCGATGCGACAGTTCCGCCGCCGCGACAATGGCCGGGTCGGTGATATCCACGCCGTGATGCAACTCATACTTCTCCTGCAAGCCGCGCAGGATGGCGATGGTGTCTTCCACCGAGGGCTCGCCCACCAGCACCTTCTGGAAACGACGTTCCAGCGCCGCGTCTTTTTCCACGTATTGGCGGTATTCGTCGAGCGTGGTCGCGCCGACGCAATGCAACTCGCCGCGCGCCAAGGCCGGCTTCAGCATATTGCCGGCATCCATCGCGCCTTCCGCCTTGCCGGCGCCGACCATGGTGTGCAACTCGTCGATGAAGACGATGGTGCTGCCCTCGTCCTGCGCCAATTCCTTCAGCACCGACTTCAGGCGCTCCTCGAACTCGCCGCGATATTTCGCGCCGGCGATCAAGGCCGCCATGTCCAGCGACAGCACGCGTTTGTTTTTCAGCGTCTCCGGAACCTCGCCGTTGACGATGCGCTGCGCCAGGCCTTCGACGATGGCGGTCTTGCCCACGCCGGGTTCGCCGATCAGAACCGGATTGTTCTTGGTGCGGCGTTGCAAAACTTGAATCGCGCGGCGAATTTCCTCGTCGCGGCCGATCACCGGATCGAGCTTGCCTTGACGAGCGCGCTCGGTGAGATCCAGCGTGAATTTTTTCAGCGCCTCGCGGCTGCCCTCGGCTTCCGGATTTTGCACCGATTCCCCGCCGCGCACAGCGTTGATGGCCTGCTCCAGCGAGGCGCGATTGGCGCCGTTTTCCTTCAACAAGCGGCCGGTATCGCCCTTGTCGTCGGCCAAGGCCAGCAGAAACATTTCCGAAGCGATGAAGGCGTCGTTGCGCTTCTGCGCTTCCTTGTCGGTGATATTGAGCAGATTGTTGAGATCGCGCGAGATCGAAACCTCGCCGCCGTGCCCCTCTACTTTTGGCAAGCGCTCGATGCCCTTCGTTAGGCCCTGTTTCAGTGCAGCCACATTCACCCCGGCACGTGCCAGGATCGAGGCTGTGCCGCCGTCCTCTTGGTTGATCAGCGCCAGCAGCAAATGCTGCGGCTCGATATAGGGATTGTCGTTGCCCACCGCCGCGCTTTGGGCGTCGGAGAAGGCTTGCTGAAACTTGGTCGTGAGTTTGTCGAAGCGCATGGCAAATCCTTATTCAAAAGTCGTTGGGTATTAAATAAGGCGTTTGGGGCCGATTTCAATCGGGATCGGCGATTTTTTAGGGATGGCGTTTTAAGAATAGCCTAAAAAAGCCTTTACCACGGAGTAAAACAAACCCGTGATCCTCCGTGTACTCTGTGTACTCCGTGGTTCAATAGCTTTTTCTAGCTAGAACTGCTTTTGGGGATTTAAACCTTGCGGAAAACCAAGGTGGCGTTGGTGCCGCCGAAGCCGAAGGAATTCGACAACACGACATCGATAGCCATGCGGCGCGCGGTGTTCGGCACGTAGTCCAAATCGCACTCCGGATCCTGCTCGAACATATTGATGGTCGGCGGTGCGATTTGGTCGCGGATCGCCAGTGCGCTAAACACCGACTCGATGCCGCCCGCCGCGCCCAGCAAGTGGCCGGTCATGGATTTGGTGGAACTCACGGCGAGTTTCTTCGCATGGTCGCCGAAACACAGCTTCATCGCTCGCGTTTCCGCGATGTCGCCGAGCGGGGTCGATGTGCCATGGGCGTTGATGTAGTTGACGCCATCCGGGTTGATGTGGGCGTTGTTCAGGGCGTTGCGCATTGCACGTGCAGCGCCCGAGCCGTCTTCGGTCGGGGCGGTCATGTGGTAGGCGTCGGCGCTCATGCCATAACCTGCCAGCTCGCAGTAAATCTTGGCACCGCGCGCTTTGGCATGCTCGTACTCTTCCAGCACCAGCACACCTGCGCCCTCACCCATCACAAAGCCGTCACGGCCCGTATCCCAGGGCCGACTAGCGGTTGCAGGATCATCGTTGCGGGTCGAGAGTGCCTTGGCGGAGGCAAAGCCGCCAATTGCGAGCGGACAAACCGTCGATTCAGCGCCGCCGGCGACCATGATGTCGGCGTCGCCGTATTCGATCAGCCGCGCCGATTCGCCAATGCTGTGATTGCCCGTCGCGCAGGCACTCACGCAAGATAGATTGGGCCCCTGAAAGCCGTACATGATCGACAGGTTGCCGGAAATCATGTTGATGATCGATGCCGGTATGAAAAATGGCGATATACGACGTGGGCCGTTCGCCAAATATTCAGTGTGCGTGTCTTCGATAAACTTCAGGCCACCGATGCCGGAGCCGATGTTGATGCCGATCCGCTCCGCATTCAAGGGCTTGGCTTCTAATCCCGCATCCTTGATCGCTTGGATTCCAGCTGCCAGACCGTAGTGGATAAAGATATCCATGCGTCGTGCTTCTTTCGGAGAGAGGTATTGCCCGACGTCAAAATTTTTGACCTCGCCAGCGATCCTGGATGCGAAAACACTCGCGTCGAATTTGCTGATTCCGGTGATTCCGGAATGGCCGGCCACAATATTGGCCCAAGCGTCATCCACCGTATTGCCTACCGGTGAAATGATGCCGAGGCCCGTGACGACTACTCTGCGTCTGGACAAGCTAGCTCCAAATGATGAGGGGGAAATACTGCGTTAATTACTTAGGATGCGCGGCTACGTAGTCAACCGCTTGCTTGACGGTGGTGATTTTCTCGGCTTCTTCGTCAGGAATTTCGCAATCGAATTCTTCTTCCAAAGCCATCACGAGTTCTACCGTATCCAACGAGTCGGCGCCCAAATCATCTACAAAAGAAGATTCGCTTTTCACTTCGGATTCGTTTACGCCTAACTGCTCGGCGACGATTTTCTTGACACGTTGTTCTACATTTTCCATCTAAATTCCCTTCCTTTGGTGTAGTAGAAAAGCGGCGGTATTCTACCAAATAAATGGCGTCCGACCAAACCGCATTAATCCATGTACATGCCGCCGTTTACATGCAATGTTGCACCAGTGATGTAACTGGCCTTATTTGAAGCTAAAAAGCCGACTGCAGCGGCGATATCCTCGACTTGGCCCAATCGGCCAAGCGGAATGTGGGTAAGCAGCGCTTGGCGCTGCTCATCTTTCAGCGCACGCGTCATATCGGTGTCGATGAATCCTGGCGCGACACAGTTGACGGTAATATTGCGGCTGCCGACCTCACGCGCCAGCGACTTGGAAAAACCCATGATCCCCGCCTTGGCCGCGGAATAATTGGTTTGACCCGCATTGCCCATGGCGCCGACTACCGAAGCGATACTGATAATGCGGCCATAACGCGCCTTCATCATGCCTTTCAGCACGATTTGGCTCATCCGAAATACGGATTTCAGATTGGTTTCCATGATGTCGTCCCACTCCGCTTCTTTCATGCGCATGAGCAAGTTGTCGCGGGTAATACCGGCGTTGTTGACCAAGATCGCGACTTCACCGAACTGGCTACGGATGCTTTCCATCGCCGCTTCGATAGCGGGTCCTTCGTTGACGTTGAGCTTGAGTCCAACACCCTTAATTTGATTGTCGGACAGGTACTGGCTGATGGCTTGGGCGCCGCTGTCGCTGGTTGCCGTACCGATTACGGTCGCGCCGAGACGACCCAATTCGATGGCGCAAGCTTGGCCGATACCGCGACTAGCACCCGTAACTAAAGCGATTTGACCTTCCAGCATGGCACCCCTCCTACAAATTTTTCGTATTTTCGCGCATTAAACTAAATCAATAAATTACTTTAATTTAATTAAATATCTTATTGTTTTAATTCTATTAAAGCCGAATCAATTGCCGCTTTATCGGTGAGCGCAAGCTGTTTCATGTCAGCCACGATACGCTTATTCAAACCCATCAATATCTTGCCGGGCCCACACTCAGCTGCAACTTGAATGCCCATCTGCGCCATCTTTTGTATGCTCTCAACCCAGCGCACCGGGGAATGCAATTGTTTTACCAAGGCGGCTTTAATCGCATCGGGATCATCGAAATTCGCAACATCGGCATTTTGTAAAACCGGAATGCCGGGTTTAGTCACCGCAACAGATTTCAAATATTCAGCCAAGCGCTCGGCGGCGGGTTGCATCAGCGCGCAATGCGAGGGCACCGAAACCGGCAAAGGCAGCGCACGTTTAGCGCCTTTGGCTTTGGCCAATTCCATGCCGCGCTCGACGGCTGATTTATTTCCGGCGATGACCACTTGCCCCGGCGAATTGAAATTGACCGCCTCCAGCACTTCACCTTGCGCCGCTTCGGCGCAGACCGCACGCACCGTTTCATCGTCCAAGCCCAAAATAGCGGCCATGGCGCCAACGCCTTCCGCGACCGCCTCTTGCATCGCCTGCGCGCGGAATCGAACCAAGGGCAGCGCATCGGTGAAATGCAGCGCGCCAGCCGCGACCAAGGCGGTATATTCGCCCAGGCTGTGCCCCGCCATCACTAGCGGAGCGTCACCGCCCAGGGCATGCCATGCGCGATGCGTCGCAATGCCGGCGGTCAACATGAGCGGCTGGGTATTGACCGTCATGTTCAGTGTCTCAACCGGCCCTTCCGTGACCAACTTCCATAGATCAAGTTTGAGCGTATCGGACGCCTCGGCAAAGGTATCGCGTACCACTGAAATACTTTCCAGACCGGACATCATGCCGACCGATTGCGAACCCTGACCTGGAAAAACAAAAGCAAATTTCATGGTGACTGATCTCGTTAAATATCTAGCGCGGTTAAAATTTCACCAGCACGGAACCCCACGTAAAACCACCGCCGAACGCTTCCATCAAAACGGTCTCGCCGCGCTGAATGCGACCATCGCGCACAGCGGTATCGAGCGCCAGCGGAATGGATGCGGCGGAAGTATTGCCATGCGTATCCACCGTCACCACCACGTGATCCATGCTCATGCCAAGCTTTTTCGCAGTCGCCTGGATGATGCGAATATTGGCTTGATGCGGCACCAGCCAATCGATTTGACTCTTTTCCATAGCATTTGCATTCAAGGTCTCGTCTACGATGGCATCCAAAGTGTTGACGGCCATTTTAAAAACGGCATTGCCTTCCATTTGAATCAGCGCCTTATTCTCATAGCCTGCCGACGGTCCCGCCGGCACTTTGAGCAGCGCTTCATGCCGGCCGTCGGTATGAATATGCGTCGATATAATGCCCGGCTCGGCGCTGGCTTGCAGCACCACAGCGCCTGCGCCATCACCCCACAAAATACAGTTGGAGCGGTCATTCCAATCGGTGATGCGGGACAGCGTTTCCGCGCCAATCACCAACACATGCTTGCAAGCCCCGGAACGCATAAATTGATCCGCCGTGGTCAGCGCAAAAATAAACCCGCTACAAACTGCTTGCAGATCAAAAGCCGGGCAGCCGTTGATAATGCCGAGCTTTTGCTGCACCAAGCAGGCCACACTGGGAAAAATAAAGTCCGGCGTAGTGGTCGCCACTAAAATCAAATCGATTTGGTTTGGCTCAATGCCTGCCGCTTCTATCGCCTTGAGTGCGGCTGCGGTCGCCAAGTCGCTGGTGGTTTCGTTTTCAGCGGCGATGTGGCGCTCGCGAATGCCGGTGCGCGTGACGATCCATTCGTCCGAGGTATCGACACGTTTTTCCAACTCAGCGTTGGTCAGAATGTATTCCGGAAGATAACTTCCGGTTCCGATGATGCGCGCGTAGCTCATACCGTAGCAGCCGGATGTTCGAGCGCAATCTGCTCGGTAATGCGGCGTAATACGCCGCGACGGCATTCCGCGATGGCACGGTTCAAAGCAAACTGGAAAGCGAATGCGTCGGCGCTGCCATGGCTCTTGATCACGATGCCGCGCAAACCGAGCAAGCTGGCGCCGTTGTAGCGCCGTGGGTCGATGCGCTTTTTGAAGCGCATCAGCACCGGCCACGCTAGCAGCGCCGCCAGTTTGGACAACAGGCCGTGCTTAAATTCTTGTTTCAGGAAAGCGCCCATCATCTGCGCAAGGCCTTCCGAAGTCTTCAGCGCAACATTGCCGACGAAACCATCGCATACCACCACATCGGTGGTGCCTTTATAGATGTCATCACCTTCAACGTTACCATAAAAATTCAAGTGACTTTGGCGCAGCAACTCGCCGGCCTCCTTCACCACATCATTACCCTTGATCGCTTCCGCGCCGATGTTGAGCAGCCCCACGCTGGGACGCGGCAAGTCCTCGACCGCCGAGGCCAACATCGCGCCCATGATGCCGAATTGCAGCAAATCCGCAGGGCTGCAATCGACGTTGGCGCCCAGGTCCAGCACATAGGCCCGCCCCTTGAAGGTCGGGAGTACGGTGCAAATGGCGGGGCGGTCGATGCCGGGCAGGGTTTTCAACACGAATTTGGACAGCGCCATCAAGGCGGCGGTATTGCCGGCGCTGACCGCTGCCTGCGCCTCGCCGGTTTTCACCAGGTCGATGGCAACCCGCATGGAAGAGTCTTTTTTATTGCGCATGGCCGCCACCAAGGAGTCATCCATGGTCACGACTTCGGTTGCGTGATGAATGCGTAAACGTGGGCCGACCGCGCGCTTGTGCGCGGCGAGTTCGGCCTCCAGGGCATCGCGTAGTCCGACCAAAATGATATTCACTTCCGGATCAAGGTCGAGCACGGCGAGCGCGGCAGGAACCGTCACGTGGGGACCGTGATCGCCCCCCATGGCGTCTATTGCTACAGAGATATGCATTGAAACGCTAGCGCTATCCGCGCTTGCGGAAAGCGCTTATTCGCCTTTGGACTTCAAGACTTTCTTGCCGCGGTAGTAACCGCTGGGGCTGATGTGGTGACGCAGATGCGCCTCGCCCGTCGTCGGTTCCACGGCCAACGGTGGGTTGGTCAAGAAATCGTGCGAGCGGTGCATACCGCGCTTGGACGGGGACTTTTTGTTCTGTTGTACAGCCATGATACTAACTCCTTAAAACAATCACTCTTTATTGGTCTTCAACCGCGCTAAAGCCGCGAACGGGTGAAGCTTGCCGGTATCGGCCGCCGGACGTCCCTTACAGACATCATCAGCATGGTGCGGCGCCATCGGCAACGCCAGCAGTATTTCATCTTCCACTAACGCTACAACCTGCATGTCGCGTTGTATCGGGATGCAATCCGGGGCATCCGGATCGTCCTCATCTAATAACGCTTGCGCTTCACTCACCAACAGCATCGACGAATCGATCTGCAACGGATAGTCCATCGGTTCTAAGCAGCGCTGACATAACAATTTAAGGCTGCCGCCAACCTCACAACGCAGCCCTGGGGCAGCGCCTTCGTTGACGAAACCAGTCAACTTAAAATGCACTGCGCCATCAAACGACGTCAGACTCTCTTGCAGGCGTTTAAGCCGAATCAGCTCGATGTCGCCTTCTAAGCATTTGTGCCCTCGCGCAAACTCGAGCGGATCTGGTACAACCTGTTCAGACATAAGCCGCGCATGATACAATTTTGGGCTTTAGCTGTCAAAACGAGAGTTTACGCGTGTTCAAAAAGATCTTAGTGGCCAATCGGGGGGAAATCGCGGTGCGCATCGTGCGCGCCTGCTCCGAAATGGGAATTAAGTCGGTCGCCATCTACACCGATGCCGACCGCCACGCGCTACACGTCAAAAAGGCCGACGAAGCTTATAACCTGGGCTCAGATCCGGTGTTGGGCTATCTGAACGCACATAATATCGTCAATTTGGCCGTCGCATCCGGCTGCGATGCGCTGCATCCCGGCTATGGGTTCCTCTCGGAAAACCCGCAATTGGCCGAAGTTTGCGCGCGGCGCGGCATCAAATTCATCGGCCCGGACGCCGCCGTGATCCGCCAAATGGGCGACAAAATCGCCGCGCGCCAAGCCATGATCAAGGCCGGCATCCCGGTGATCCCGGGTTCGGAAGGCAACTTGGCTTCGGTCGACGAAGCCGTGCAGTTAGCCAAGAAAATCGGCTATCCGGTGATGCTCAAAGCCACCAACGGCGGCGGCGGACGCGGCATCCGGCGCTGCAATAGCGAAGAAGAGCTCCTCAAGAACTTCGACCGCGTCGTGTCCGAAGCCAGCAAGGCCTTCGGCAAACCGGAAGTATTCCTGGAAAAAGCCGTAGTCAACCCGCGCCATATCGAGGTGCAAGTGCTGGGCGACAGCTTCGGCAATGTAATCCATCTATATGAGCGCGACTGCTCGATCCAACGCCGCAACCAAAAGCTGATCGAGATTGCGCCCTCGCCCCAGTTGACCGAATTGCAGCGCCAATACATCGGCAAGCTCGCGGCGCAAGCCGGCCGTGCGGTGAAATACGTCAATGCCGGGACCATCGAGTTCCTGCTCGATTCCGACAACCAGTTCTACTTCATGGAAATGAACACGCGCTTGCAGGTGGAGCATACCGTGACGGAAAGCATCACCGGCGTGGATATCGTGCAAGAGCAAATCCGTATCGCCAGCGGCCTGCCCTTGCAATACAAGCAGACCGATATCAGCTATCGCGGCTTCGCCATGGAATTCCGTATCAATGCCGAAGACCCGCAAAACGATTTCCTGCCGAGCTTCGGCCGCGTCACGCGCTATTACGCGCCGGGCGGCCCGGGCGTGCGCACCGATGCGGCGATGTACACAGGCTATGTCATCCCGCCCTATTACGATTCGATGTGCGCCAAGCTCACGGTTTGGAATCTGACATGGGAAGGCGTCGTGGCCCGCGGTCGTCGCGCCTTGAATGACATGGTGGTATATGGCGTCAAGACCACCATACCTTATTACCAGCAAATTTTGCAAAATACTGAATTTCGTGCCGGCAAGTTCGACACCAGCTTCGTGGAAACCCATCCCGAACTGACGCAATACCAAACCCCGCGGCCCAAGGAATTGTTGGCGGTCGCCATCGCTAGCGCGATTGCGGCTCATGAAGGTCTTTAAAGAGATGGTGTTTTAAGCAATGACGAAAATCCACATTACCGAATTAGTCCTGCGCGACGGCCACCAATCCCTGCTCGCCACGCGCATGCGCACCGAAGACATGCTGCCTATCCTGTCAAAATTGGATAACGCCGGATTCTGGTCACTGGAAGCCTGGGGCGGCGCGACCTTCGACGCCTGCGTACGTTTTTTGCGTGAAGATCCCTGGGATCGCCTGCAGACGCTGCGCAAGAACCTGCCGAACTCGCGCATTCAAATGCTGCTGCGCGGCCAGAATTTGCTCGGCTATCGCCATTACCCCGACGACGTGGCGCGCGCCTTCGTGCAAAAATCCGCCGATAAGGGGGTCGATGTATTCCGCGTGTTCGACGCCATGAACGACTTGCGCAACCTGCGCGTCACCATCGAAGCGGTGAAAAAAGCCGGCAAGCACGCCGAAGGCACGCTGTGCTACACCACCAGCCCGGTGCACGATA
The DNA here is from genome assembly GCA_021812385.1 of Pseudomonadota bacterium. Lineage (GTDB taxonomy): Bacteria > Pseudomonadota > Gammaproteobacteria > Burkholderiales > Thiobacteraceae > RBG-16-58-11. The sequence continues at coordinate 28,542 of JAKANO010000002.1, forward strand.
TTCCGCACTTCGTCGGCCTGGCCAAAGAACTCGAAGCCATGGGCTGCGACACGCTCGCCATCAAGGATATGGCCGGCCTGCTCACGCCCTATACCACCGCCGAATTGGTAAAAGCCATCAAGGCCGCGGTCAAGATGCCGATCCACATTCACAGTCATGCCACCTCCGGCTTGTCCGCCATGAGTTTCCTCAAAGGCGTGGAAGCCGGCGCCACCATGCTCGACACCTGCAATTCCGCGCTTGGCGAAGGCGCCAGCCACAGCTCGACCGAGAGCATCGTCGCCGCCTTGCAAGGCACCGAATTCGATACCGGCCTGAACCTGGCGCAGCTGCAAGAGATCACCGCCTACTTCCGCGAAGTGCGCAAGAAATATTGGCAGTTCGAGAGCGAATTCACCGGCGTCGATACGCGCGTGCTAGTGAATCAAGTTCCGGGCGGCATGATCTCTAATCTGTCCAACCAGTTAAAAGAACAAGGCGCGCTGAATCGCATGGACGAAGTGCTGGCCGAGATTCCGCGCGTGCGCGAAGACTTGGGCTTTCCACCCTTGGTGACGCCCACCTCGCAAATCGTCGGCACCCAGGCCGTGCTCAATGTGCTCACCGGTGGACGCTACAAGAGCGTGACCACCGAGGTGAAGCACTACCTGCAAGGCTTGTACGGAAAGGCGCCGGGGCAAATCAATCAAGAAGTGCGCAGCCTGGCCATCGGCAGCCTCGACGTCATCACCTGCCGCCCGGCCGATTTATTGGAACCGGAGCTCGACAAGCTGCGCGCCGAAATCGAAGGCCTTGCCAAATCCGAGGAAGACACCCTCACCTACGCCATGTTCCCCGACTTGGCGCGCACCTACTTCCAAGAGCGCGCCGCCGGCACGCTGAAGACCGAACCGCTGCTGCCCAAGGAAGCGGCACAAGCGGGTGGACAGCGCTTCGCGCCCAACGAATTTAAGATCACGCTGCACGGCGAGACCTATCACATCAAGCTGACCGGCAGCGGCCAGGCCGGCGAAGACCAACGGCCGTTCTATGTCTCGGTGGATGGCGTGAACGAGGAAGTATTCGTCGACACCCTGAGCGAGGTCGCGGTCGGCGGCGGTAACGGCGCACGCGCCAAGGCCAAGAGCAACGCGCCCGAGGCCGGCAAGCGCCCGCGCCCGTCGCACCAAGGCCATGTCACCACCGCCATGCCCGGCGCCATCGTCGATGTGCTGGTGGAAGTCGGCAAAAAAGTCAAAGCCGGCGACCCGGTGCTGGTGATCGAAGCCATGAAAATGGAAAACGAAATCCAGGCGCCGGTGAGCGGCACCGTGATCGGCGTGTTCGTCGCCAAGGGCGACACCGTCACGCCGGACGAAGCGCTGCTGGAAATTCAGGCGGAATAATAAGCTGTAGGGGTCGGGCATGCCCGACCCGCTTTGGCTACCGGGCGAGGCATGCCTCGCCCCTACACCGTGCTAAAAACTTTTATGACCACTCTCGTCCTCGCCTCCTCCTCCCCCTATCGTCGCGAACTGCTGGCACGGCTGCGCCTGCCGTTCGAGGTACTGTCGCCCGATGTAGATGAAACGCCCTTGGCCAACGAGGCGCCGCAGGACACCGCGCAGCGCTTGGCGCAACTGAAGGCACGTGCGGTCGCGGACAGATTCCCCGACGCGCTGATTATCGGTTCCGACCAAGTCGCCCTGTTGGGCACCGCGCAAATCGGCAAACCGCACACCTTCGAGAACGCCAAGAAACAATTGCAGGCCGCCAGCGGCCGCAGCATGGTGTTTCATACCGCGCTCTGCCTGTACAACAGCAAGAGCGGCAACATGCAGACGCGCGTAGTGCCGATCACCATCCAATTCCGCACCCTGAGCGATGCCGTGATCGAGCGTTATTTGACCGCCGAGCAGCCGTACAACTGCGCCGGCAGCGCCAAATCGGAAGGCTTGGGCATTGCGCTGATTGCACGCTTCGAAGGCGAGGATCCGAACGCGCTGGTGGGACTACCCTTGATCGCCTTGGTCGATATGCTGCATCAAGAAGGCGTCGCCGTACCCTAATCATTTTCAAGGCGACACCATGCCTACAGGCACGCTCTACCTAATCCCCGTTCCGCTCGGCGATAGCCCTTTAGAAATGATCTTGCCGCAAGGCGTGCGCGACATCGCCGCCAAGCTCGACAGCTTCATCGTCGAGCATCCGAAAACCGCGCGCGCCTTCCTCAAACAAATCGCAACGCACACGCCTCTGCAAGAGCTCAAGCTGACGGTCTTAGACGAGCACACGCCTGAATCTGAGTTGCATGCTTTGCTGGAGCCGCTGCGGTCTGGCAAAGATGTTGGTCTGATATCCGAAGCCGGCTGTCCCGCAGTTGCCGACCCCGGCTCCAATCTCGTACGTCTGGCGCATCAACAAGGCATCCGCGTCACACCCCTGGTTGGCCCTTCTTCGATTTTATTAGCGCTTATGACCAGTGGATTATCGGGACAGCGTTTCGCCTTCCACGGCTATTTGCCGGTAGACAAGACCGAGCGCAAAAGCAAACTGCAAGCCATAGAGCAAGCGGCGCGCAGTCACGATGAAACGCAAATTTTTATCGAAACGCCTTATCGCAATCGGCAGATGATGGAAGCCATCATGGAAAGCTGCGGCGCTGAAACGTCGTTGTGTGTCGCAACCGATGTCAGCCTGGCGACAGAAATGATCTTGACCAAGCGCGTGGCCGAATGGAAAAAGCAGCTACCCGAAATCGACAAACGACCCACGGTATTTTTACTGCACGCACCAGGATTGTCGAAAAAGTCTAAGCCTCGCTAAAGCTTTTGATTTGATCCAAGCGGATCACCTGCTCTACGCCCGTGGCATCGCGAAACTTCAACCACTCCGCACCGCCCTGGGTATAAACATCCAAGGCCAGCCCCTCCAGCGCAACACCACTCGCCAGCCGCAATTTCAGCGGAATACGCCGCAACACCGCGAACTCCAGCAGCTCATGCTGCATGCACGAAATCGGCTGGTAATCCATCAGCGTTAACGCAGTTTAGTGGAGGTCATGGAAGACACAAACGCCTCGGCACTCGCTGCGCCGAAGCGCTTGGCAAAGCGATCGGCGAAACTCTGGCGTGGCGTGTAGTCGACAATGTCTTCGGCCTTGATGACATCGCGCGCCACCGACTCGGTGCTGCCGTAGGCATCCGCCAAACCCAGCTCGATGCTGCGCGCGCCGGTCCAGATCAAGCCGCTGAACATGCCTTCGGTTTCCTTCAAGCGCGCGCCGCGACCGGCTTTGACGGTGTTGATGAATTGTTGGTGGATCTCCTCCAGCATGCTGAGTGCAAATTCTTTTTGTTTTGGATCGACGGGTGAGAACGGATCGAGAAAGCCCTTGTTCTCACCCGCCGTCATCAAGCGCCGGTCAACGCCGAGTTTCTCCATGGTGCCGGTGAAACCGAAGCCGTCCATCAACACGCCGATGGAGCCGACCAGCGAAGCTTTATCGACAAATATCTTGTCCGCCGCGACCGCGACGTAATAACCACCCGATGCGCAAATATCGTCAACCACGACGTACAAAGGCATCTTGGGATTTTTCGCTTTCAGGCGTTTGATCTCGTCGTTGATCTGCCCTGCTTGCACCGGGCTGCCGCCCGGGCTATTGATGCGCAGGATCACGCCCTTGACATGCTTGGCCTTGAACGCCGCTTGCAGCCCTTCGATGATGCGGTCCGCGCTGGCTTGGCTATCCGGGGCGATCACGCCTTCCAGGCTCACCAGGGCGGTATGATCCTTGGCCGAGGGCAATTCGCTATGGTCCATCAAGCCCATCACCAGAAACAGCACCAAGAATAAATAGATCAAGCCGGCGAGCTTGAAAAAGATGCTCCACTTGCGTGCGCGGCGCTGCTCGGTAACGGCGGCCAATGCGACTTTTTCCAGCGTCTGGCGTTCCCAGTTTTCGACTTGCTCACTCATGCTTAATCATTCCCTTCGATTAAAAAAATCTGCCCATCGCGTTCCAGCACTTTCAGCTTATGCAAGCCGCGGCCGTTACAAGGTCCACCGCGACAAGCGCCCGATTCGGGATCATATAATGCGCCATGCGTGGCGCATACAAAATACAATCCGGAAAGCTCGAAAAACTCGCCGTGATTGAAGTCCAGTTCCACCGGCACATGCCCACAACGATTGAGGTAAGCCACCGGCGCGCCATCGTAGCGCACCACAAAAGCGGGAGTCGCTTCGCCAGCCCATTGCACTTCGAAACGCACGCCCAAGCCACCTTCTTCCAAGGCGCTGGCGGCGCAAATCAAGCGTTCGCCAACAGCCATTGCTCCAACTCTCCCATTTGATCCAAGCAAGCCAGCGGCGCATGCGCCAGCAACTCGTCGCGCGGATGCGCTCCATAGCTCACCGCCAAAGCCGCCACGCCGGCATTCTGCGCCATTTGCAAATCATGGCTGGTGTCGCCGATCATCAGCGTGCGTGAGCGCGTCGCGCCCAGTTCGTCCATGAGCTGTTCCAGCATTTCCGGATGCGGCTTGGAAAAGCATTCGTCGGCGCAGCGCGTGCTGTGGAAATACATGCCCAAACCGGTCTGCTCCAGCACCCGATTCAGGCCGCGCCGGCTTTTGCCGGTGGCCACGCCCAATAAAAACCCGGCCTGATGCAGATCGCGCACGATGCGCTCGGCGCCGTCGAATAGCGGGATGTCTGCGTCCTGGCTCAAGAAATGATGCCGGTAACGATCCACCAGCTTGGGGTAATCCGCCTCCGGCAAGCTCGGCAACAAATGCGCGATGGCCTCGGTCAGCCCCAGGCCGATGATGTGCCGCGAGGCCTGCTCGCTCGGTACTTCCAAGCCCAAATCGCGGCACGCGCCCTGGATCGAGGCGACGATGGCGCCGGCCGAATCCATGAGCGTTCCGTCCCAATCGAATACTATTAAATCAAAATGTTGCGGCATATTCTTAAGAAGTTAATGTAGATATGAATCGGGCTAAGTCCGGTGGCAAGGGCGCTTCCAAATGCAGCGGCTCTCCGCTCAAGGGATGGGCGAAGTCCAAGGAGAATGCGTGCAGGAACATGCGTTTCAAGCCCTGCTTGGCCAATTGTTTGTTGAGCGGGAAGTCGCCGTATTTATCGTCGCCGGCGATGGGGTAGCCCAGATGCGCCAGGTGCACCCGGATCTGGTGCGTGCGCCCGGTTTTCAGTTCAGCCTCTAATAAGGTGTATTCCGCAAAAGCTTGGCGCAAATAAAAAATGGTGTGGGAAGCCTGACCGTCCTCGACCACCGAGACCCGGCGCTCGCCGTCCTCGGTCAGGTATTTGTGCAATTTCAGTTTGACGATGCGTTTTTGGTCATGCCACACGCCCTTGACCAGGGTCAAATAGCGCTTTTCCACCCCGCCGTCGCGCATCAGGGCGTGCATTTTGGTCAGCGCCGAGCGTTTTTTGGCCAAAATCAGCACGCCGGAGGTCTCTTTATCCAGGCGGTGCACCAGTTCCAGGAACTTCAGCTCCGGCCGTTCCCAGCGCAATTGCTCGATCACCCCGCGCGAAATGCCGCTGCCGCCATGCACGGCGAAACCGGACGGCTTATCGATGACCAATAAGGCATCGTCCTCATACAGCGTCACCCCCGCCAGGCGCGCGCTAAGTGCTTGAGGCGGCGGCGTATCCACCTTCTTGGCCGAGAGCCGGATGGGCGGGATGCGCAGCTTGTCGCCGAGTTCCAGGCGGTAGGTCGCATCCACCCGGCCGCTGTTGACCCGTACCTCGCCACTGCGCAGGATGCGGTACAGGTGGCTTTTGGGCACGCCCTTCAGATGGCGCACCAAAAAATTGTCGATGCGCTGCCCCACAGAGGATTCGTCAATCTCCAGCCAAGTAACGGATTCTTTGCCTAAATCATTCATTATGCTTATACTGTTTAATCCGGTCATGGCTGCGAATAGCATCGAAGGTGCGTTCGAGACCATTACGGGACGGCTTAGTTTCTGTTGCACGTGGTACGGTTAATCGTACAGAAGAGCGGCTTTCTGACCCAGCTTGCACGGCAAGCGTATATAAGTCATCTAAGCCCCACGTTAAATAGATCAAGTCGAACAACAAAATGGTTAACTCGCTCACCATCAGACAAAAGCAGCGATAGTACTTGAATTACGCGCTCACAGCACATGGATAAAGCTCCGGCGGATAAACAGCCGGGGTGAAGCAAACGAGATGATCAACCTAGCCCGCTCGCAATCGGATATGCACAATTCCCTCAGCAGCCCGCTTATTTCCTTAGTCCTCCCGCATGCTTCAACAGCAGACAAACCTATGTTTAGAATGGCAACGTATCTACAATCTGGTCTAATTTTTTACTGACCACGCCATTAGGCGCCGCTACCCAGCGCTGTTTGTCGACCCGTGTTATTGAGCGCGGGAGACCCTAAAAATGAAACGCATGTTGTTTAACGCTACGCAAGCTGAAGAGTTGCGCGTAGCCATCGTCGATGGCCAAAAGCTCGTCGACCTCGATATCGAATCCTCTACCAAAGAGCAACGCAAAAGCAATATTTACAAGGGCATTATTACCCGCATCGAGCCTAGTCTCGAAGCCGCCTTTGTCGATTATGGCGCCGAGCGCCATGGCTTCCTTCCTTTTAAAGAAATCGCCCGCGCCTATTTCAAGCAAGGCGTGGACGTCGGTCGCACCAGCATTCAAGAGGCGATGAAAGAAGGCCAAGAAGTCATCGTCCAAGTGGAAAAAGACGAACGCGGCAACAAAGGCGCAGCCCTCACCACCTTCATCAGCTTAGCCGGCCGTTATTTGGTATTAATGCCGAACAACCCGCGCGGCGGCGGCGTTTCGCGCCGCGTCGAGGGCGAAGAACGCGACGAATTGCGCGACCTGATGGCGCAACTGGAAGTACCGCAAGGGATGAGCGTCATCGCTCGCACCGCCGGTATTGGCCGCAATCTCGAAGAACTCCAGTGGGATCTCAAATACTTGCTGAACCTTTGGCAAGCGATTGAGGAAGCTTCAAGCTCACAAAAAGGCACGTTCTTGATTTATCAGGAAGGCAGCCTGGTGATCCGCGCCATTCGCGATTATTTCCATCCGGAGATTGGCGAAATCCTGATCGACACCGAAGAAATCTACGATCAAGCGCATCAGTTCATGAGCCACGTGATGCCCAACAACGTGAATCGCATCAAGCTCTATACCGACGATGTGCCGCTGTTTTCACGCTTTCAGATCGAGCATCAAATTGAATCGGCCTATTCGCGCGAAGTCACGCTGCCCTCCGGCGGCGCGATCGTGATCGACCATACCGAGGCCTTGGTCTCGGTAGACGTCAACTCGGCACGCTCCACGCGCGGCGCCGATATCGAAGAAACCGCCTTGCGCACCAATTCAGAAGCAGCGGATGAAATCGCACGCCAACTACGCCTGCGCGACTTGGGCGGCCTGGTCGTAATCGACTTCATCGACATGGAAAGCAACCGCAACCAGCGCGAAGTAGAAAAACGCCTGAGCGACGCCCTGCACTTGGATCGTGCCCGGGTGCAAATGGGCAAGATTTCGCGCTTCGGCCTGCTCGAGCTTTCGCGCCAACGCCTGCAGCCCAGCCTGGGTGAAACCAGCCATGCAGTGTGCCCGCGTTGCAATGGCACCGGACATATTCGCGGTACCGAATCCACCGCTTTGCACATCATGCGCATCATCCAAGAAGAAGCCATGAAGGAAAGCACTGCGGCCATCCACGCGCAAATCCCCGTGGATGTCGCAACCTTCCTGTTGAATGAAAAACGTGCCGATATCTGGAAGATCGAAGCGCGCTTCAAAGTGAGCGTGGTACTCATCCCTAATCTCAATTTGGAAACGCCGCATTACAGCGTGACGCGTCTTAAATCGGACGAAGTGGCCGAAATCGACAAGCCCAGCTACGAGCTCGCCGCCACACCCGAGCAAGGTGCAGAACCGACCGCTGCCGGCGGTGAGCCAACCAAGCCACGCCAAATCGCCGTGGTGCGCGACATCACGCCAACCCAGCCCGCCCCGCAGCAAACGGTCAGCGTTACCCCAGAGAAGCCTGGCTTCTTGGGGAAAATAGGTGGCTGGCTAGAAGGCCTGTTTGCCGAGAAGAAAGAAGAGCCTACGCCTACCCCCAAGCGTAGCGCCGTGCGCAGTGATCGCGAACGCGGTCCGCGCCATGGCCGCGACCGCAACGCCCGACGCGATGGCCGTGGACAAGCGCGCCCGGAAACAGCGCAGCGCCCACCCCGCAACGAACCGGCGAAAGCAGCCCCAGCCGAAAAACCCGCGGAAGCAGCCGCATTGACCGAAGGCCAAGAACGCAGCAAACGCGGTCGTCGCGGGCGCGGCGGACGTGATCGTGGAGAACGCGGCGAACGCCCTGAGCGTGAAGCACAGCCCGCACGCGAAGCAGCCGTAGAGACGGAATCCCTGGCGACTGAAGTGACGGCTACCCCGCGTGCAGAGCGCCCAGAACGTGGCGAACGCCCACCGCGTAATCGTGGCCGTGGCGAACGTACACCGCGCCCGGAACGTGCCCCGCAAGTTGCATCAGAGGCAATGCCTTCAAGCGTGGAAGCAGAGACAATGCAAACCAAGGTTGAAGCGCCGGCCCCTGTACTGGCAGCAAGCCAGACCAGTCAGAGCGAATTGCCCTTCATCCCGCAAGAGCCGGCACCCGCTCCTGTCGTCGTCGCGCCGATTGTTGTTGAGGAACCGCGCATCGAACCAGCCGTGGCCGCTCCGACACCTGCCCCCGTTGTGGAAGCAGCGCCACCCACGCCTGCGCCGAAATTTGAGCCGGTCAACTTGGAGGCCGCTGGCTTAGTTATGATCGAGACCAGCCGCGACAAAGTGGCCGCAACGCCGCTACAACAGGAAGAACCGGACAAGGGTCCGCGTGGACCGCGCCCTAAGCCAGCCTGGGCGCAGCAGCAAAACGTTCCCAGCGAACCGATGCAGCAAGTAGAAACCCGCGACAATCCCTAGACGGATTCCGCATCTGTGGTCGCCAACGCCGCGCACTTACGCGGCGTTGTGTTTTCCGCCACCGCTATTTAGGACTCAAGTTTTTTTCGCGTACCAAGTGTTCAATGAAACCTTGGCCGGCATCTTCCACCATATCCAGAACGCGCTCGAAACCAGCCGCGCCGCCATAATACGGATCCGGCACTTCGCGCTCGAGAAAATTTTTGCTGTACGCCATGAACAAGCCCAGCTTATGCGCATGCGCATCCGGGCAGCGCTCTTGCATGCGCGACAAATTGTCCATATCCATCGCCAGGATGTAATCGAACTCGATAAAATCGCGCGGACCGACTTGTCGCCCCCGCAGGCGCGATAAATTGTAGCCGCGCTTCTGGCCCGCCGCTTGCGCGCGGCCATCGGGCGCATCGCCGATGTGATAATCATGCGTTCCGGCGGAATCAATATAGATATGCGCAGACAATCCTGCTGCTTCCACCTGGCTGCGAAATGCAGCCTCCGCCGTCGGCGACCTACAAATATTACCCATGCAAACGAACAACACCTTTATGGCCATCATTTGTCTCAACAGTATTGGGGGGACACTACACAACGCGCATTAAAGCGATAAATTGATCCAGTCCATAATAACAAATCAACTGCTTACTGGATATTTTCGGGAATCTTTTCAGGGTGCATCAAGGCCGACGTAACCGGCTTGATAATGTCTTTTTGCGCGCAAGCTGCGTTAGCGTCAATGTCTGGGCAAACTGCTCGCTACGCTGAATATGATGTTTAATCAGCGTGCGAACCTTCACGACTTCACGATTCAGCAATGCAGAAAGGATCTCATTGTGCTCTTTGTACGTGCGCGCAACGCGTTCAGGATCATGAAAGTCCACGCGGCGGATGACGCGAATATGATCGTTGATGTCTCGAAGATACCTTACCAGGATGGAATTTCCGCCGCCCACGGCGAGTGCGATATGAAATGATTCGTCCTGTTGCTCCATGAAACTGGAGGAAATCTTTTTGGGTAACTTGTGCGGCGACCATACCTCAATCAATTGTTCAACTTCTTTTGTTGGCATATGCGTGCAAGCATCCTCCACTGCGGCAATTTCAAGCGCCATGCGCACTCGGTAATACTCTGATAGTTCCTCAATATTGATTTGCCGAATGAAGCAGCCTTGTTTGGAGCGAATGGTTAAGTGCCCCTCGTTTTCCAGTCTTAGCAAGGCTTCCCTGACCGGCGTGCGGCTAACTTCAAAATAATCCGCTAATTCTGTTTCCGTTATTCTGCTTCCTGGATACAGCTCAAAACTTAAAATCATTTCACGCAAGGTGTTATAGATATCCTCGGCGGCAACCGCGCGGCGCGGCGCGGTTTCCTCGATTCTCTCTGGCATTTGTTCTAAATCGACACGTTTCATGGATTCGTTGCGCTTGCTATCTGCCTGGATTGGACACAAGCCATGATACCAAAACCACGACAAACTTCCTGCACCAACCCCATGCACCAAGTTGATATCACTTCCCCCTGAATATGCTCCACCGTGGTGCAGATATTTCGCCTATCTGCAACGCGTGCCTTTGTTTTTTCATGCGTCAAAACCCCAAATAAGCTGCTAATCAAGACTCCAATTGATCAGGACTAACCATGGCACGCTATTTGCGTACATCGTTGTATACAAGATATTGAAAACCACAAAACGAATCCATTGAAGTCATCAATCTGAAAGGGAGCATCATGAGAGCACTAAAGCCTTTAGCCAATAAAAAACGTCAATCTGCAATCCAAATAAGCAAGAAATGGAGCAGCGTCTTATTTGCAAGCTGCATCACGACAGCCGCAGGCGCCGCCGACTGGTCTGACAACTATGTCGGCTATCGCGTCGGCAATAAATTCCGAGAGCCATGCTGCACAACCACGGACATACACAAAGACATCTTGTCCTTTACGCACGTCAGCGGCTACAAATACGGGATCAACTTCTTTACTGCGGATTTTCTGAAGTCCGACTCCCATGACCCCGCCGCTAACGGTGGCGGCGGTGCGCAGGAGGTCTATGCCGTCTATCGCCATCAACTGCTGTTGAGCCCCGTCACGGGCAAATCCCTTGCCTTCGGACCGGTTAAGGAAATCGCCCTGACGGCCGGTATGGATTTGAACTCCAAAGATGATGCATTTGGACCACGCGTACGTAAATTTGTGGTCGGCCCCACCTTCAAGTTCGATGTACCGGGCTTCTTCGATGTCAGCCTGCTCTATCGCACGGAACACAATCACAACGGCATCGTCGGCAAGTCCGTCACGTTCGATTCAACTTATGGCGTGAGCCTTGCTTGGGGAATTCCCATCAAAGCCATCAACGCCAAATTCAATGGTTTCTTGGATCACATTGGCCCAAAAGGGAAAGATGGTTTCGGTTTCGAAACCAAAGCGGAAACGCTGGCTCGCGCCTATCTGATGTTTGACGCCGGTAAATTGGCGGGCAAGCCCGACACCTTTTATGCGGGGGTTGGATACGAGTACTGGAATAACAAATTCGGGGGCAATGCCAATAATTACGGCAAGACCAGCGCGCCGATGCTCGCACTAGAAATGCACTTCTAACCCAAACCCATTGCGATCACTTCAAGGAGTAATTTATATGAGCAAAACCAAGTTCTCTTCCAGCCGGCGGACAGTAATCAAGTCAGCCGGTGCCGCGGCCATCTATGCCGCGTTCGGGCCACTGGCTTTTCGCGACGCCCAAGCTGCCAGCAAACTAACCGTCGGTGTCATTTATGTTGGGCCGCGTGATGACTTTGGTTATAACCAGGCGCAGGCGCAAGCTGCCGGTATCCTCAAAAAGATGCCAAGCCTGAACGTCGTTGACGAAGAAAAAGTACCCGAGACCATTGCCGTTCAAAAAACCATGGAAGCCATGATCGAACAGGATGGCGCAAAACTGATTTTCGCAACATCCTTTGGCTACTTCGACCCGCATGTTCTGAAAATGGCAGCCAAGTACCCGGATGTTCGCTTTGCCCACTGCGGGGGCTTATGGACCGCAGGCAAGCACCCCAAAAATGTGGGCAGCTTTTTTGGATACATCGATGAATGCCAATACCTCAACGGCGTCGTCGCAGCGCATGCCAGCAAAACCAAAAAACTCGGCTTCATCGCCGCCAAACCCATTCCCCAGGTATTGCGCAATATTAATGCGTTCACCCTGGGCGCCCAGTCCGTCGACCCGGCCTTCACCACCCGCGTTATTTTTACCGGCGACTGGTCGCTCCCCGTCAAGGAAGCCGAAGCAGCCAACAGCCTGATTGATCAAGGCTGTGACGTGCTGACCTGTCACGTCGACGGCCCGAAAGTCATCGTGGAAACCGCGGAGAAACGCGGCGTGTACTCCTGCGGCTACCACGCAAACCAAGCAGCCCTAGCGCCCAAAGGATACTTAACCGGCGCCGAATGGGATTGGGCTACACCCTACAAGCTGTTGGTCGATGCAGCGCTCACCGGCAAGCCCATGATTAATTTCCTGCGCGGCGGATTGAAGGAAGGCTTCGTCAAAATGAGCCCCTATGGGCCCGCGGTGTCGGCTAAGGCGAAAAAAGTCGCCGATGCGGACAAGGCCAAGATGGTCAAGGGCGATTTCGTCATTTTCAAAGGCCCGATCAAAGACAACGCCGGCAAAACCGTGATTGCCGCCGGCACCAGCCTGAAACAGCAGGACCCAATCCTGGAACAAATGAACTATCTCGTCGCGGGGGTGATCGGCAAAGCCTGAGTACAGCGGCCGGCGCTAGCCGGCCGTTCATCAGCTACAACTCCCGATAATGCTTATGCTTACGAAACGCTTGGATCGCTGGCTGCCACTCATGGAATCCGTGGGTATTCCGATCGCGGCTCTGCTGCTCGCCATGCTGATCTTCGCAATCTTTGTGGCGATTATCGGTCAGTCGCCTGCCACGGTGTTTTATTTACTGTATCAAGGCGGATTCGGCTCCGCATTCGCTTGGCAAAACTCATTGCTCCGCGCCGCGCCTTTAATCCTCACCGGCTTGGCCGTTGCCATTCCGGCGCAGGCCGGCATGGTCATCATCGGTGGCGAAGGCGCGCTGGCCTTGGGTGCGCTCGCAGGTGCGGTCGCGGGCGTGGCCTTGTCCGGCTTGCCGCCACATGGCGTACAAGCAGGCATTTTATTCGCCGGCATGCTCGGCGGTGGCGTATGGATCGGCCTGTCCGGATGGCTGCGCCACTATCGCGGCGTGAACGAAACCATCAGCAGCCTGTTGCTCTCCTATATCGGCATCGCGCTTCTAAATCATTTCGTGGAAGGTCCGCTGAAGGATCCCGCCAGCCTGAATAAACCATCAACACGTCCGATTGGCGACGTCAACATGATCGGCAATTTACCCGGCATGGAGGTGCACTACGGCCTCTTGTTCGGCGCTTTGTTTGCACTCGTGACGTGGATCGCCCTGCGCTTTACCACTATCGGATTTTCCCTGCGTATCGTTGGCGGCAATCCGCGCGCCGCGCAAATGGCGGGCCTGCGCGTTGGCTGGTGGGTGGTCGGTGCCGCTGCCATGGGCGGTGCGGCAGCCGGCATGGCCGGCGCCATTGAGGTGGCTGCGGTACAAGGCGCTGCCAATGCGTCGGTTCTTGCGGGTTATGGCTACGCTGGCATTCTCGTGGCGTTTATCGCGCGCCAAAATCCGCTAGCGGTCATCCCCGTCGCCATTTTACTCGGCGGCATCAATGCAGCGGGCGGCATACTGCAACGCCGGCTCGATATGCCGGATGCCACGGTACTGGTGTTGCAGGGAATTGCCTTCGTGGTGATCATCGCCAGCGAAACGCTGAGCGGTCGCTTGCGCGTTTGGCGCTCGACCCCTGCGCCTGTCAAGCCGGCAATACCTGCAACAGGCGCAAGCGTATGAGTACTGCCGGCGCCACGATAGGATGGTGGGGCGTGCCGCTTGCGGTGCTCGCCGGGGCTATCCGCGTGAGCACGCCCTATTTGCTCGTCAGCCTGGGGGAATGCATCACCGAAAAATCGGGCCGGATTAATCTAGGCCTCGAAGGCGTACTCATCATGGGCGCAATGGCAGGCTATGCCACCGCGTTCGCCACCGGATCACCTTGGGCTGGCGTCTTGGCCGCAGGACTGGTGGGGGCTGTATTTGGCTTGCTGCATGGCCTGTTGTGCAGCCTGAAGCGGGTGAACGATATCGCGATCGGTATCAGCATCATGCTGCTGGGTACGGGGCTCGCATTTTTTCTGGGCAAACCCTTTGTACAACCCCAGGCACCGATGCTCTCGTCGATTTCGTTTGGGTTTTGGAGCGATTCGACACAAATTCAATCCGCGCTGCAAATCAATCCGCTGTTTATTCTTGGCGCCGTTTTAGCCTTCGCACTGCATTTTGCATTTCGCCATACCCGATTGGGACTGCAAGTGCGCATCGTCGGCGATAGCGAAGACGCCGCGCGTGCGCTGGGCTACCCGGTATTGCCGACACGCATCGTCGCTACGGTCGTCGGCGGTTTTCTCGCAGGAGTCGGCGGCGCTTTTCTCTCACTTTACTATCCCGGCAGTTGGAATGAAGGGCTGTCTTCAGGGCAAGGCATTATCGCCGTGGCGCTGGTGATCTTTGCGCGCTGGGAACCGCTGCGCTGCCTTTGGGCTTCGCTGTTATTTGGCGGCGCCAGCGCCTTAGGGCCTGCGCTGCAAGCGATGGGCGTCAGCTCTGGTTATTATTTATTTAACGCAGCGCCCTACGCGTTGACGCTGGGCATCCTGATTGCAAGCTGGACGCCGAATCGAGCGCTCAGCGGCGCACCGGGTGAATTGAGCCTGGTAAGACAATAAACGCATAAGCTTATGACCGAACATTACATCCACGCCGCCCCCTACCCATGGCCTTTCGATGGTGCGCTTGAAGCAGAAAATACCGCTTTGATCGTCATCGACATGCAGATTGATTTTTGCGGGCACGGCGGTTATGTCGATACGATGGGCTACGATATTGCGCTCACACGCGCACCCATTCCGGCCATTAAATCCTTGCTGGATGCGCTGCGCGCCAAAGGTTTTCTGGTGATTCACACGCGCGAGGGACACCGCCCAGACCTTGCGGATTTGCCCGAGAATAAACGCTGGCGTTCACGCCGCATCGGCGCCGGAATTGGCGATCCGGGGCCCTGCGGCCGCGTGCTGGTGCGGGGCGAACCGGGCTGGGAAATTATTCCGGAACTTCGCCCCTTGCCGGGCGAAGTGGTCATCGACAAACCCGGCAAAGGCTCGTTCTACGCCACCGATCTGGAACTCGTTTTGCGCACGCGCGGCATTCGCAATCTGATCTTGACCGGCATCACCACCGACGTTTGCGTGCACACCACCATGCGCGACGCAAACGATCGCGGCTTCGAATGCTTGCTGGTGGAGGACGCCTGCGCGGCGACCGATCAGAGCAATCACCTGGCCGCGTTACAAATGGTCAAAATGCAGGGCGGCGTTTTCGGGGCGGTGGCGCCGAGCAGCGCCGTATTGCAAGGCATCAGCCCATGAAGCCGATCGAATTGCTACAGCCCGCCAGCGGTGCGCTGGATCTCGAAATCCTAGGCCTGAGCAAGCACTTTGGCGACGTCGCCGCGCTCGACGATGTTTCCTTGCACATCCCCGCGGGCAGTTTCCATGCCTTGCTGGGCGAGAACGGCGCGGGCAAATCCACGCTGGTCAAATGCCTTGTCGGGTACTACACCGCGGACAAAGGCACCGTGCTGGTGGATCAGCGGGAAGTCGAGATTCCCACCCCGCGTGAAGCCTCCAAGCTTGGCATCGGCATGGTGTACCAGCACTTCACCTTGGTGCCCAGCATGACCGTGGCGGAAAATCTGGTGATCGCGCGCGGCGCTTTGCCCGCCTTGCTAAACTGGCGTGAAGAACGCGCACGACTGGCCGCTTTCATGGAGACCTTGCCGTTCAAGCTTCCCCTGGATAAGCCCGCAGGCGGGCTGGCCGCTGGTGAGAAACAAAAAGTCGAAATCATCAAGCAGCTCTACCTGCAACGCCGCTTGCTGATTCTGGATGAACCCACCTCGGTTTTGACGCTAGACGAAGCGGACGAGGCACTCGGTCTGATCAAACAACTCGCACGCAACCAGCAATTGAGCGTATTGATCATTACCCATAAATTTCGTGAAGTGAGCGCCTATGCAGATGCTGTAACGGTGCTGCGCCGCGGCCGCTATGCCGGTCATGGCAAGGTTGCGGAACTCACGGTCGATCAAATGGCGGAAATGATGGTTGGCAGCGCAGTCGCGCGTGACGCAGCGCCACGCGCAAACCGCCCGGCGATCCCGGAAGGAGCAGCGCGTCTGCGCATACAGCAGCTCACGGCGCTGGGGGATCATGGCTTGCCGGTACTCAAGAATATTGACCTCAGCGTCTATCCCGGCGAAATCCTCGGCATCGCCGGGGTGTCAGGCAATGGACAGAAAGCCTTGATCGAGGTACTCATCGGGCAACGTGAAAAATCCGGCGGCAAGGTACAAGTCCATGGGAAAGACTACAGCGGGCGACGCGCCGAATTGGCACTGTGCAAAGTAAACAGCCTGCCAGAAGAGCCGCTGCGCAATGCGTGCGTGGGCAACCTATCCGTGGCCGACAATCTGGCGTTGCGCAACTACGACCAGCCGCCACTAGCACGCTCCGGATGGATAAATTGGCGCGCCTTGCGCGCGCAGGCTAAAACTTACGTGGAAAACTTCCGCATTAAAACCGATGGCATCGATGCAAAAATTCAAACGCTGTCGGGCGGCAACGTGCAGCGCGCCGTACTCGCACGCGAACTATCGCACCCAGTGGATTTATTGATTGTGGCCAACCCCGTCTTCGGTCTCGACTTCAATGCCGTCGCTGAAACACACAGCCGCTTGCTCGCGGCACGCGCACAGGGCACAGCCATTCTGCTCGTCAGCGAGGACCTGGACGAACTCTTGGAATTGTCGGATCGGATCGTGGTCATGAGCGAGGGAGAAATTGTGTTTGAAGTCGATGCTGCGCATGCCGACATCCGCGAATTAGGCCGCCACATGGCAGGCAGCCATGCACTGGCGGAGGCGACAGCATGAGTACGCCTGCCACAGCGGTGCAATGGCTGGATGTCGCCGCAGCGCCCTATCCATTCCGCCTCCCGCTGCAACATACCGCCCTCATCATGATCGATATGCAGCGCGACTTTATTCTGCCCGGCGGCTTCGGAGAAACTTTGGGCAATGATGTGGCGCGCTTGGCCGACGCGGTCAAAGTCGCGCGAGGCTTGCTGGATTGGTGCCGTCATCTCGGCATCAGCGTGTTCCACACCAAGGAAGCCCATGCAGCGGATCTATCGGACTGTCCAACGGCTAAACGCAATCGCGGCGCACCAGCGCTACGCATCGGCGACCCAGGCCCCATGGGGCGGATTTTGATCGACGGTGAAGCGGGCAGCGATTTCGTTCCGGAGCTCGCCCCGCTCCCCGGCGAAACGGTGATTGTGAAGCCTGGCAAAGGCGCGTTCTACGCGACCGCGCTGGGCGATCTGTTGCGCGCTACAGACATTACCCACTTGCTGCTGGCCGGCGTGACCACCGAAGTCTGCGTGCAAACCACCATGCGCGAAGCCAACGACCGGGGCTACGAATGCTTATTGATCGAGGATGCCACGGAAAGTTATTTTCCCGAATTCAAAGCGGCAACGCTTGCGATGATCCGCGCCCAGGGCGGCATCGTCGGATGGACCGCGCCGCTCTCGGCTTTTCTAACTGCAACGGAGAAAGCCCCATGGTGAATGACAAAGACATCGCGGAATATGTCCAGGCGGCGCTAGCGCTACAAGACCTGCACCTGGATATGGCACGCCAAGCAGCGGTTACGGAGCAGTTCCGATTACTCACCGAGAAAGCCCAAAGTTTTATGCAGCAAGCCTTGCCGGACGAAGAAGCAGCGGAAGAAGCAGCGGAAGAAGCAGCGGCGGTATATCGACTATGAGCGCTTTACCCACGACAGCCTTGGACCTCATCAAAGCATTTACCAGCGGCAAGCTTTCCGCAGTGGAGATAGCCAGCGCTACCCTCGGGCGTATCGATGACAGCCATCCAGCCTTGAATGCGTTCATCGATATCACGCGCGAACGCATGCTGGCTGAAGCCATGCATTTGGATCAAGCGCGCAGCAGGGCTGAAAGCCTTCCCGCACTGGCCGCGGTGCCGTACGCGGTGAAGAATTTGTTTGACGTAGAGGGTCTCACGACCATCGCAGGCGCCAGAATGCTGGCGCACAATCCCGCTGCCAAACGTGACGCGGTGCTGGTGGAAAGAATGCGCAATGCCGGCGGGCTACTGGCCGGCACACTGAACATGGACGCGCTGGCGTATGGCTTTACCACTGAAAATACGCACTATGGCGCAACGCATAATCCGCATGATCTCACGCGCAGCGCCGGCGGATCATCGGGAGGCTCGGCGGCCGCCGTTGCCGCCGGGCTCGTGCCCATCGCCTTAGGCAGCGATACCAATGGATCGATTCGGGTGCCGGCTTCCTTGTGCGGCATCTTCGGCCTCAAACCCACCTATGGGCGTTTGCCGCGTAGCGGTACTTATCCATTTGTTTCCAGCTTCGATCACTTGGGGCCATTCGCCGCCACCGCGCAAGACCTCGCGCTCGCCTATGACTACCTGCAAGGCCCCGACGTAAAGGATCCCGCCTGCGCGCAACATCCCGTCCAGCCGGCATCGACCTATCTCAAGCTCGGCGTCAAAAATCTGCGGGTTGCGCGTCTCACGGGTTATTTTGACGAACAAGCTGGCGAGGTCGCGCGCATGGCGTCGCGAGTCGCGGCGCAAGCGCTGGGTGCCAGCGATGAGATTGCCATTGCGGGCGTGGCGGAAGCGCGTGCGGCGGCCTTTGTCATGACCGCTGCCGAAGGCGGCAGCCTGCATCTGGATGCCTTGCGGCAACACGCCGAAGAATTCGAGCCTCTATCACGCGATCGGCTGCTTGCGGGCGCGCTGGTGCCGGCCGATTGGATACGTCGCGCGCAAGCTTATCGTCGCGTATTTCTGCATCGATTATTAGCGCTGTTCGAACACTATGATCTATTGGTCGCCCCGGCGACGCCGGTGACCGCGCCGGTATTGGGACAAACTGAAATTCAAATCGGCAATCGCATGCTGCCAACCCGGCCCAATATGGGATTGCTCACGCAACCGCTATCGTTCATTGGCCTACCGGTGGCTGTCGCCCCACTCTGGCCAAGCGGCGAGCTGCCCATCGGGGTGCAGCTGATCGCCCCGCCCTGGCGCGAGGATCTGTGCTTGCGTGCAGCTCAGGCGCTCGAAAAACAAGGCATTGCATCCAGCCGAATTTCTGCGGAGATAGCATGATCGAACCGAGCGCAGTCAATTTACCGCATGTCCAAGACGCCGTTAAAGCGGTATTTGAAATCTACGAGAATGCACTGACGCAGAACAACTTGGCCATGCTGGATCGCCTGTTCTGGCAGAGTCCATTCGTGATTCGCTTCGGCGCCGGTGAAACCTTGTATGGCATAGAAGCCATTCGGCATTTTCGACAAGTACGCAATGCCGAGAATCTTGATCGAGCGCTATTCAATACTTCCATCACGACATTCGCAGAAGATTTTGCGATCACCACCACAGAGTTTGAACGTGACGGCCAGCCCCGCGGCCGGCAAACCCAAACCTGGGTGCGCTTCACGGATGGCTGGCGCATTGTTTCGGCCCACATCAGTCATGGCATTTAACCGACCCGCAATAAAAAACTACGAAATGAATTTAGATTTGCTGGATATTGATTCGCTGCATCAGGCTTATGCACTCGGTACACTCACACCGCACGCGTTGATTGAACACCTGATCGAAAAAACCAGAAGCGACCCGCACAACGTTTGGATTCATCGGCTGCCGGATGCAGTGCTACACCAATATGCGCAGGCGCTAGCCGGTCGGAACCCGGATCAATTGCCGCTATATGGAATTCCATTCGCGATTAAAGACAATATCGATTTGGCGGGCGCACCGACGACCGCCGGTTGCCCCGACTATAGCTACCAACCGTCGCGCCACGCCTTCGTGGTGCAGCGCTTAATAGACGCCGGGGCCATCCCCATCGGTAAAACCAATATGGATCAATTCGCCACCGGCTTGAATGGCACGCGCTCGCCGTATGGTGCGTGCTTGAACGCCTTCGACCCGCGCTACATCGCCGGCGGATCGAGTTCCGGTTCGGCGCTTGCGGTCGCATTGGGTTACGCAAGTTTCGCGCTGGGCACCGACACGGCGGGTTCCGGACGCGTGCCCGCTGCATTCAATAATCTGATCGGCCACAAGCCGAGCCACGGCTGGATTTCAACTACGGGCAGCGTTCCCGCTTGCCGCTCCTTGGACTGTGTATCGATATTCGCATTGACCGCCGAGGATGCCGAACGCGTGCTGATATCCGCTGCGGCATTCGATGCGAATGATCCTTACGCACGCGCTGTGGATGGCCATGGATTCGATTTTGGGCGAGCGCCTCGGTTTCGCATTGGCGTACCAAGTGCGCAATATCTCGCTTTCTTTGGCAACGCAGATAGTGAAAAACTATTTGCCGCGGCCACGCAGCAGGCCCGTGCGCTGGGTGGCGAGCTCGTCGAAATAGATTTCTCGCCATTTCTGGAGGCCGCCAAATTATTGTATGAGGGCCCATGGTTGGCGGAGCGCTATGCAACGGTAGGAAATTTCAGCGATGCGCACGCAGATGCCCTACTGCCAGTGACGCGCAAAATCATCGATGCCGGGCGAAATTTATCAGCCGCCGACGCCTTTCGCGCAAATTACAAACTCGCCGCATTAAAGCGCCGCTGCGACGCCGTATGGGACGAAGTCGATGTCATCCTTACGCCCACGGCCGGTACGATCTATTCCGTTGCCGAGCTTGAAGCTGACCCAATCGATCTGAATACGAACCTGGGTTACTACACCAATTTTATGAACCTGCTGGACTACGCGGCCACGGCCGTACCGGCCGGCTTTCAGGCCAATGGCTTGCCGTTCGGCGTCACCTTCTTTTCACCAGCGCATCAGGACGCACCGCTATTGCATTTAGCTTCGCGCTGGCAGCGGCACAGCACCGCAACGCTGGGTGCGACTGGACATCCATTACCGAATGCGTCAACAGTCCAAGGCCTGCCATCGGGTCAAGTAAAGGTGGCGGTGTGCGGCGCACATATGAGCGGGCTGCCCCTCAATTGGCAACTCACCACGCGCGGTGCGCGACTGATATCCGCCACACGTTCATCCGCAGACTATAAATTCTATGCGCTGCCCGGAGGACCGCCGTATCGCCCGGGAATGGTTCGCGTCAACCAGGGTGGCGCTGCGATTGAAATGGAAATATGGGAATTGCCTGCGCGCGAATTTGGTTCATTCGTCGCGGGAATACCGGCGCCACTGGGCATCGGCACCATTACCTTGGAAGATAACAGCCAAGTTCAAGGTTTCGTCTGCGAGGCGGCAGCGACATCGAATGCGGAAGACATCACGCGCTATGCAAGCTGGCGGGCATTCTTGAAAAACAGGGGGTAATGAAAAACATCTTAATCATGCTCGACCACACCGAATAATTGCAGCTTCAAGGCTTTCAATTGGTCGCGCCGTTGCGCGGCGGTTTCGAAGTCGAGATTTTTCGCGGCTTCGAGCATTTCTTTTTCCATGCGCTTCACTTCGCGCGCCAATTCCTTTTCGCTCATGCGCGTGTAAACAGCCTCTTGCTGCGCGACTTTACGCTGCTGCTGCGCTTCGTCGTAGTCATAGGCGCCGTCGATAATATCCTTGATGCGCTTGCTGACGCCGACCGGCGTAATGCCGTGCTCGATATTGTAAGCCAGCTGTTTCGCACGCCGCCGCTCGGTTTCGCCGATGGCGCGCTGCATGGAATTAGTGATCTTGTCGGCATACAGAATCGCACTGCCATTGAGATGGCGCGCGGCGCGGCCAATCGTCTGAATCAAGGAGCGCTCCGAACGCAAAAATCCTTCTTTGTCGGCATCCAATATCGCCACCAAGCTGACCTCGGGAATATCCAAGCCTTCGCGCAGCAGGTTGATGCCGACCAGCACATCGAACTCGCCCAGGCGTAGATCGCGAATGATTTCCACGCGCTCCACGGTGTCGATGTCGGAATGCAGATAACGCACTTTGATCTTGTGTTCGGACAAATAATCGGTCAGGTCTTCGGACATGCGCTTGGTGAGCGTGGTCACCAGCACGCGCTCGCCTTTGGCGACGCGCAAATTAATTTCCGAGAGCAAGTCATCGACCTGCGTCGCGGCCGGGCGCACTTCGATGGTTGGGTCGATGAGTCCCGTGGGGCGCACTACTTGCTCCACCACTTGGCCGGCGTGCTTGGCCTCATAATCGGCCGGGGTGGCGGAAACAAACAGGGTTTGCGGCATGAGGCGTTCGAACTCGTCGAAACGCAGCGGTCGATTGTCCAGGGCCGAAAGCAGGCGGAAACCATACCCCACCAAGTTTTCCTTGCGTGCGCGATCCCCCTTATACATGCCGCCGATTTGCGGAATGGTCACGTGCGATTCGTCGATCATCATCAAGGAATCGGGCGGCATGTAGTCGATCAGCGTAGGCGGCGGCTCGCCCTCGGCGCGTCCCGACAGATGCCGCGAATAATTTTCGATGCCCTTGCAGAAGCCCAGCTCGTTCAGCATTTCCAGATCGAAGCGCGTGCGTTCCGCAATACGCTGCGCCTCGATCAATTTGGCGTTCTGCTGAAAGAATTCGATGCGATCGCGCAGCTCGGCTTTGATCGCATCCATCGCGCGCAAGGTCGTCGCGCGCGGCGTGACGTAATGGCTCGAGGGGTAAACGGTAAAGCGCGGCACATCCTGCAAGATGTGCCCGGTGAGCGGATCGAACAGGGAAATGCGCTCGACCTCGTCGTCGAACATCGACAGCCGCACCGCGGTCTCGGCATTTTCCGCCGGGAAGATATCGAGCACATCGCCGCGCACGCGAAACACGCCGCGCTTGAATTCCACTTCGTTGCGTTCGTATTGCATTTCGATCAGGCGCTTGATCGCATCGCGCTGCGCGATTTTCTCGCCCTGGTGCAAATGCAGAATCATGCTGTGGTAATCCACCGGATCACCGATACCGTAGATGGCCGACACGGTGGCGACGATAATCGCATCCTTGCGCTCTAACAGCGCCTTGGTGGCGGAAAGGCGCATCTGCTCGATATGTTCATTGATCGAAGAATCTTTTTCGATAAACGTATCGCGCGACGGCACATAGGCTTCCGGCTGGTAGTAGTCGTAATACGAAACGAAATATTCGATGGCGTTTTCCGGAAAAAACTCGCGCATTTCCGAATACAGCTGCGCCGCCAGGGTTTTATTCGGCGCCATGATGACCGCCGGACGACCCAGGCGCGCGATCACGTTCGCCATGGTGTAGGTCTTGCCCGAGCCGGTCACCCCGAGCAAAGTTTGATATTTCAGCCCGTCCTCGAAGCCCTCGGTAATTTTGGCGATGGCTTGGGGCTGATCACCCGCCGCTTGGAACGGTTGGTGCAGTCGATAAGGGCTATTGGGGAATGTCGCGATCAAAGGTAAAATCACCGTTTTTAGAACATTAAATTGTATCACGCGGGGCAAGCCGCCCCGCCAGCCAACTAGGATCGCAAGTGAAACTCTCGACACGCGTACAAGCCATCAAGCCCTCTCCCACCCTTGCCGTCACCGCCCTCGCGGCCAGCCTCAAGGCCAGCGGCCGCGACATCATCGGTCTCGGCGCCGGCGAACCGGACTTCGATACCCCGCAACACATTAAAGATGCGGCGATTGCAGCGATTAACAAGGGTTTCACCAAGTACACTGCGGTGGATGGCACGCCCTCGCTCAAGGCGGCGATTATCGCCAAGTTCAAGCGCGACAACGGCCTTAACTATAGTCCGAAGCAAGTCCTGGTTTCATGTGGGGGCAAACAGAGCTTTTTCAACCTGGTGCAGGCGGTGATCAACCCGGGGGATGAGGTCGTGATCCCCGCGCCATACTGGGTGTCCTATCCGGATATCGTGATCCTGGCCGACGGCAAGCCGGTGATCGTCAATGCCGGCATCGAACAAGGTTTTAAGATCACCCCCGCGCAACTGGCCGCCGCTATCACCCCCAAGACGCGCATGGTGGTCATCAACAGCCCCAGCAACCCTACCGGCGCTGTCTACACCCAAGCGGAATTGGCTGCATTAGGCGAAGTGTTACGCAAGCATCCGGACATCCTGATCGCCACCGACGATATGTACGAGCACATCCTGCTCGGCGACACGGCTTTCAGCAACATCCTCTATGCTTGCCCTGACCTCTATGACCGCACCATGGTGTTGAACGGCGTCTCCAAAGCCTATTCCATGACCGGCTGGCGCATCGGCTACGCAGCGGGGCCGGAATACATCATCACCGCCATGACCAACGTGCAGTCGCAAAGCACATCCAATCCGACCTCGATCTCGCAAGTGGCGGCGGAAGCCGCCTTGAATGGCGATCAAGCCTGCATTCAGCCCATGCTGCAGGCCTTCCGCGAACGGCATGTGTACGTCGTCGAGTCGCTCAACAAAATCCCCGGCGTGAAATGCCTGCCCTCAGGCGGCGCGTTCTACGCATTCCCCGATGTACGCGCAGCAATCGCCAATCTGCACCAAAAAGGCTTAATTTCCGCCGCGACCGATATCGCCATCAGCAATTATTTATTGGAAAAAAGCGGTGTCGCCGTGGTGCCGGGATCGGCCTTCGGCTTGGAAGGTTATATCCGGCTGTCTTTCGCCACTTCGATGCAGAACCTGGAACAGGCGCTGGCGCGGATACATCAGGCCTTCGCTATTTAAAAATCTTCTCCAAGGCCTGGCCGGCCTTAGAGCCTAGGCCAGTTCCAAAGCCCGGTCCTAAAATTGCCGTGCCAGCCGCAGCGCCGGCAAGCGCCGCACGATTCGGCAACAAAATGGGATCGGATAAAGTGCCGCTCACATCCAGGGGCACGTCCACCAAATTGGAAACCCCTTTAAGCGCCACCGTCACTTTTCCCGAAAGCCGCTTGTTGGCCGCAATATCCACATCCCCCTTTGCGCTCAACACACCGGATGCAACGTAAAGCTGCCGCAACTGATACTGCTTGCCGATGATAATCACGGTGCCCGAAAGCGCATCGAAGCGCGTTTGCCCACCGCGCGTACCCGAGCGCGCCAAGGTTTCGACGGCTTTAGCAAGATCAAAGCCGTACAACACCCCCTGCTTCACATCGAATTTAAAATTGCCGCGCAAACTTTCGGCCAATTGCCCAGGCTCCTTGGCATGCAGACTATAGGCGCCTTGCGCATTCAATCTTCCGCTCACGCCGACAGAGCGCGTTAACAACGCAACGATTTCCTTGGTTTCAACATTACTGACCTGTACTTCGCCTTTCACTTTCCAACCATGCGCCCAGTCGGCATTGCTTTTTCCCTTGAGCGTTCCGCCATAGAGCTTGCCGCGAATGTCGGGAATATTCAGCGTGCTTTGTTGCACCAGGCCGGACGCCGTCAATTGCTCGAATTGGAGCGCAGGCTTAATCGGCAGCGCCCATTGCTTAGCCGCAATCTGCAAGTCCTGGATATCGGCACGCGGCGTAAGGTGCAGTTGAAATTTACCGTCCTCGCTACCCGCCTCAATGCCTTGCACGCCTTGTTCGTTCATCGCGATATCCGCGCGCAAGGGCCCCCATTTCAGCGCATCCAAATGCAATTGCAGGGCGCTTAATTTAACGCGTTGCACACGCAAGGTTTGCGGTTCCTTATCCCGTGGTTTTGCAAGCGCGCCGGCAAAATTCAACAAACGCTGATCCACCGTGAAGCCCTTCACCTCCACGGCGCGCAGCACTTTGACTTCTTGCAAAATGGATACGAGGTCCGGCCGCAGCGTAATCGTGTCGAATTTGATGGGTTGGCTTTGGCCGACACTGATGCCCTGCGCAGTGACCGATGGCAAGGGTACAAGGGAAAACTTCAACGCACTGATCTGCACCGGCTCCCCGAGTTTTTCCGAAGCAAGCTTCTCCAACTGCGGGATATAGGTTTTAAGCGGGATCAAAAACGGCACGATCAGCGCTAGTAAAAGCAAGATGCCGAGCGTAATGGCGCTGTATTTAAACCATCGCATGGGATTGGAGTCGACTACTTTGGTTGACCGTAAGAGGGGAAGCTATTATTATATGCGGCTCACAAATTCCCCGATAGCTCAGTCGGTAGAGCAACGGACTGTTAATCCGTGTGTCCCTGGTTCGAGCCCAGGTCGGGGAGCCAAAATATAGGGGTTGCAGCGATGCAACCCCTTTTTATTTAAGGCTGCTGTGAACATCACCCCTCGTTCGTGACATGATTTTATTTCCACTTAGCATCACTGATTCGCCCAAGAACCCACCGTGTTTCTCAACGTGACTGCTTTCGACTTTCAGATTGCCTGAAGTCTCAAGTTCCATCATCAAAAAGCCGTAGTGAGTAAACCGATTGGCGGATTCGTAAAACTCCGACCAAAATACGTTAATAACACGTCTATGGCGTTAATCCTATGTGTCGCCGCAACCCATGACTGACAGCGAATTTTACCGCTCCTTACTACGCGCCTACATCGATAGCGCAAACGATGGCATCTTCGTGCTGTGTGACGAGATGAAATTTCATGTCGCCAATCCGCTCCTCCAGTCCTGGCTTGGTGTCTCTGAGGATAGCCTGGTCGAGCATGGCCGCCGCCGGCCCATGACCGATTTCATTGGCGATGCAGAAAACACGCAACTATTTTCCCGTAATTTTAGGACAGTGCTGACCGGCCAAGCGGTACGCTTTGAATGCTACATTCATCCTAAAGGCGCTGTCGCAAGATGGATTGAAATCAGCCTCAGCAAAGTCAACCTGGATGCTGGCAATATGTTCATCGGCGTGGCGCGCGACATCACGCAAAAAAAAGAATCCGAGGAATTGATCTGGCAACAGACCAACTTTGACGCCCTGACGGGGCTCGCCAACCGCCAGATGTTTCGCGACCGGCTGGAACAGGAAATCAAAAAAGCCCATCGCACCGGGCTACCCCTGGCATTAATGGTTCTCGACCTCGATCGCTTCAAGGAAGTCAACGACACCTTGGGGCATGATATCGGCGACCTGCTTCTCCAAGAAGCGGCACACCGTTTGAGCGCTTGCATACGCGAAGCCGATACCGTGGCACGCCTAGGCGGGGACGAGTTTACGGTGATTCTGGGTGAGCTCAACGATATCGATTGCGTGGAGCGGATTGCCCAGTCCATCCTGCAAAAACTGACTGAGCCGTTTCAGCTGGGCGATCAAATGGTCTACATATCGGCCAGTATCGGCATCACCTTCTATCCGGAGGATGCGCTTAGGTCTGACGAACTGCTCAAGTGCGCCGATCAAGCCATGTATGCGGCCAAGCAGCAGGGCCGCAATCGCCGCAGCTACTATGCGCCATCCATGCAGGAGGCCATCCAGACCCGGATGCGGCTAGCCAATGATTTACGCCATGCATTAAATACGTTGGCCGACAAACCTTTCCATCTGGTCTACCAACCCATTGTGGAATTGGCCAGCGGCGCCATCCACAAAGCGGAAGCGCTGATCCGCTGGCAACACCCGGCTCGTGGCCTGATCAGTCCCGCTGAATTCATTCCCATCGCCGAAGAGACGCATATGATCCTCGATATCGGCGACTGGGTGTTTCAAGACGCGGCACGCCAGCTTGCGCGCTGGCGTCAATCGCACGATGCGGCCTTTCAGATCAGCATCAACGTTTCGCCGGTGCAGTTTCACAATATGTCCGATGTCGCCCATTGGTTGGATTTCCTACGGACGCTCGATTTGCCTGGGCAAAGCCTTGTGGTGGAAATTACCGAGGGGCTGTTATTGGATGCCAGCGTCGGTGTCCGCGAAAAGCTGCAAGAATTCCACCAAGCAGGCATCGCCGTATCCCTGGACGATTTCGGCACCGGCTACTCATCGCTCTCCTATCTCAAGAAATTCAGCATCGACAACCTTAAAATCGACCAATCTTTCGTGCGCAACCTGGCGCCTAATTCCGATGATATGGTGCTGTGCGAGGCTATAATTGCAATGGCGCACAAACTCGGCATGCAGGTGATTGCAGAAGGCGTGGAAACGCCGGAGCAACGCGACTTATTAGCCGCCGCAGGGTGCGACTATGCACAAGGCTACTTGTTCGCCAGGCCGCTGCGGATTGAGGCGTTCGAGGACTTGTTGGATAAACAAGCCAAGTAAACGCTCGAGCGCTTTCGCCAATACCCTAGAGTTTTTCTACCTAGCACAAGCTACAAAGGACCCCATGCAACAACTGGATTTTAGCCTGACTGGCGAATATATCGAATTGCATTCCCTGCTCAAGGTAACGGGCGTCTGCGACAGCGGAGGCGCCGGGAAAGCGCTGGTTGCCACCGGCGAGGTCAAGGTCGATGGCAAGGTCGAGTTGCGTAAGGCGTGCAAAATTCGCGCAGGGCAAGTTGTCAGTTTGGGTGATATCCGCATCCAAGTGCGCGCCGCCGAATAAATTTATGGCGCTCAAAGCAACGATTTTCAAAGCCGCGCTGGAAATTGCCGATCTGGATCGCCATTATTACCAGACGCACGCGCTGACCATTGCACGCCATCCGTCCGAAACCGACGAGCGCATGATGGTGCGTATCTTGGCTTTTGCCCTGCATGCCAACGATGCCTTAATGTTTGGCAAAGGCATCAGCACCGATGATGAACCCGCGCTGTGGCAGAAGGATCTAACCGGCGCTGTCGAATACTGGATCGAGGTAGGACTGCCGGACGAAAAATTGCTGCGCCGCGCCTGCGGTCAAGCCGATCAAGTCATCGTTTACACCTATGGCGGCCGCGCGGCCGAGTTATGGTGGACGCAAAACCGCGACAAACTTGAACGCAACGATAATCTAGCGATACTCAATATCCCCTTGGAAGCCAGCCGTGAATTGGCCAAGCTCGCGCAACGCAATATGCAACTACAATGCACGATTCAGGAAGGGCAAATTTGGTTCGCACAAGGCGACGCAACGGTGCCAATAGAATTAAGCAAGATCAAATCCCCGCCCGAATCGCACTAGCTTCGTTAGGAAGGTCGCTGCGATTAATCCAGGGTGCGCTTGAAGCGCTTCAAGCCGATCGCAATCACCACCAACATAAACAATAGCAGCGGCCACAGATGCGGCAAGGTTTGCATCAGCCCATTACCTTTCAGCAAAATGCCGCGCACCAAGCGTAAAAAATGCGTGAGCGGCAACACCTCGCCCAAGTGCTGCGCCCAGACGGGCATGCCGCGAAATGGGAACATAAAGCCGGATAGCAGCATCGACGGCAAGAAAAAGAAAAAGGTCATTTGCATCGCTTGCATTTGATTGCGCGCAATCGTGGAAAACAACATGCCCACCGAAAGGTTCGCGGCAATGAACAGCAAAACGCAAACCAGCAACAACCATAAGGAACCTTGTATCGGCACATGAAACACCTGGGTGGAAATCAACAAGGTCAGCAACACCTGGATATAGCCGACGAAAATGTAGGGCATGATCTTGCCCAGCATGACTTCCAGCGGATTAACCGGCATCGCCAGCAAATGCTCCATCGTTCCGCGCTCGCGTTCGCGCGTCATGGCGAGGCCCGTCATCATGATCATGGTCATGGTGAGGATCACGCCCATCAACCCCGGCACGATGTTGTACTGGGTAATGCCCTCGGGGTTGTAGCGCCGATGGATGATCAAATCAATCGCATTCGCGCCGCCCGCCGCGACGCTTGCAGAGCCTTTTAAGTCATGGCTGAGCGCGCTCCTTGCCAATTCGTTCAAGGCCGCGATGGCGTTGCTGGTGGCGCTCGGATCGCTGGCATCGGCCTCGACTAAGATGGTGGGATGTTGCGCGCGCAGCAAGTCACGGGAAAACCCGAGCGGAATATTGACGACGAATTGCACTGCACCGGAGGCGATCAGTTGATTCGCCTCGGCCTCACTTTCCGTGACCCGAACCAAATCGAAATACCCGCTGTTTTTCAAAGACGCCAAAAAGGTGCGGGAGAATTCGCTCTGATCGGTGTTAATCACCGCCGTCGGTAAATGCTTGGGATCGGTATTGATCGCAAAGCCAAACAGACCGAGCTGCATCAGCGGGATGCCGACCATCATGGCGAAGGTCAGGCGGTCGCGGCGCATCTGGATAAACTCCTTGAGCGCCACGGCGATGAAACGTGACCAGAAAAATCGGCTCAGGGAAAAACGCTTCATGCTGCGCGCTCTCCGGCTGCGGATACGAGCTGAATAAACACATCTTCCAAGCTCGGTTCGGCACGCGTCCAACTCAAATCGCTACGCGATTGGAAAGGTTCGAGCGCGGCATCCAATTGCGCGGTATCGCTGCCGGAAACATGCAAGGCGCCGCCAAACGGCACGACTTGCGCAACCCCGGGCAATCCTTGCAAGGTTTCCGCGAGTTGCATCAATGCCGTACCGGTTACGATCCAGGTCGCCAAACCGGAGCCTGCCGCCACTTCGCTCGGCGTGCCTTGCGTCAAAATCTGCCCATAAGACAGATACGCAAGCCGATGGCAGCGTTCGGCCTCGTCCATGTAATGGGTGGAAACCAAGACGGTAATGCCCTCCGCCGCCAGTTGATGAATCGCCAGCCAGAAATCGCGCCGCGCCTTGGGATCGACACCGGCGGTGGGCTCGTCCAGCAGCAACAACTTGGGATTGTGCAGTGTCGTTGCCGCCAGGGCTAAGCGCTGCTTCCAGCCGCCGGAGAGCGTGCCGGCCAATTGATCGCGCCGATGCGCCAAACCCAAGCGCTCGAGCGCGGCCGCAACGACCTTGGCGCGATTGGGTACGCCATAGATGCGCGCCACAAAATCCAAGTTTTCGCGCACCGAAAGATCTTCGTAAAGCGAAAAGCGCTGGGTCATGTAACCAATTTCGCGCTTGATTTGCGCCGTCTCGCGAATCACATCGTAATCCAGACAACGCCCAGAGCCGGCATCGGGAATCAGCAAGCCGCACAGCATGCGAATAGAAGTCGTTTTGCCGCTGCCATTCGGACCGAGAAAACCGAATATTTCGCCGCGCGATACTTGCAGCGTCAGATTATTCACCACGCGCTTGCCGTCGAAGGACTTGGTGAGTCCATGGACGTCGATCGCGACGTCCATACTCATGGCACGAGAATGTCGACGGGCTGGCCGGGATGCAGCTTGATTGCGTCCTCCGGCGCCAACTGCGCTTCGGCCATATACACCAGCTTGGCACGCGCTTCGTTGCTGTAAATCACCGGCGGCGTGTATTCGGCTTGCGACGAAACATAGCTGACATGCGCATTGAGCTTGGCGCAGGCATCACAGCCGATTTGCAGCGGCTGCCCGATTTTAAATTTGGCCAATTGCGGCTCGGGAATAAAAAAACGGATTTTGATATTCGCGGGAGACAACAGTGAAACCACGGGCATGCCGGCCGGCACCCACTCACCGGTCGTGTACAAGGTATCCTCGACCAATCCGCTCACCGGCGATCTCAGCGATTTTTGTTCCAGGCGCCACTGCGCTTGCGCCACGGCGGCCTGCGCCGCCTTCATCTCGGCACGCGCCGCATCGATCTCGTCGGAGCGTGCGCCCTGCTTCGCCACGCGCAATTGCGCCGCAAGTTCGGCGACATGCGCTTGATCGCGATCGCGCGCAGCGCGGGACTGGTCCAAGCGCTCCGGTGCAATAAAATGATCCAACACCAACTTCTCATCGCGCTGCAACTGCACCTGCGATAAATGCGCGGCAGCGCGCGCCTGCGCCAACTGCGCCGCCACGGTGGCCACCTCATCCGGGCGCTTGCCCTTCTGCAAATTCGCCAGCTGTGACGCGGCACTCTGCAACTTCTCGCCGGCTTCCAGCCTTGCCGCCTTTTCGCTTTCCTGTTCCAGTGCAAACAACGCCTCACCCGCCTTGATCGGCATCCCGCGCTGCACCGCTAGCAGCGTCAGCTGGCCGGCAAACGGCGCCGCCACGCGCACGTATTCGCCTTCGACATAGCCATGCAATTCTGGCTTCGCAGCCGGCGCGCATGCACCGAGCAGCACGATCGGAATCAGAAATAAGGGAATGAAACGCATCGTGGATCCATGCCGGTAGAAGAACTTGGCATTATAAGCGCAGGGCAGCGCAGCAGGGAGGACTAAAGCGCTGCAAACAACCCTATTTGCGCGCCTATAAAGACTGGCGTATGGCCAATACCGCTTGGTTACGCAAAGCCTTGAGCAGTGACAATTCCTTTTCAGGAATGGCTATATCACCGGGATTGGGCCGCGCGGCATAGATCATGCCGACTGGCTTGCCCTTTATGAGGATTGGGAACAATACAAAAGTACGTGCCGATATCGCTTGCCGATACCACTTCGGAATGCGGTTGGCAATTTTGGGATCGTCAATATCGGTAATGAGGATGTCGGCGTTGTTTTTCAACGCGACGTGGAACACATCGGCCTCTTCCACCATGGAGAAACTAAATCCCTTCAACACATTCTGCACGCCCTCGCCGAACCCGAACTTGCCGCACATGGCGTTTTTGCGGCCATCCTTGATACAAAATATCACATGATTGAAACCCATCCCGCTGTACATGGTTTCCAATATCATGCGCAAAATATCATTCACGGTGGTCTTGTCATCGATCAGCGAACTGCTGATGTCTTGCAGGCCTGAAGTCAGGATCGATTGAATGTCTTCGGTCGTGCGTTGCGGTTTGATCCCCTCCTCAACGATATCGAAATCGAGGGTAGGCGGTGTTTCATGCAGCACGGTTGCAGCCAGCGCAGTTTGCGTGTCGCTCATGGACTCCGGCGCTAAGCCGGCTATTTCAGCCAACGCGGGTGGCGTATTGGGCGTGGCCACCGGCCCCTCGCCCATGCCGGCCCATTTCGAAGCGCGCTGCGCAAAACTACTTTGTTTCAGATTCACATTGACCGCGCCGGCAAATTGGGCAATATCTTGCACGGATTTCTCCATCAGCTTGGTCAGCTGGCTCTCCGAGAGCGGCAAACTATCGCCAAAGCGCGCCATGAGCTTGCCCAGCGCCTTCCCATGCTCCGCATCCGGCGTACAAAGAATAACGTCGCACAACTCATTCGAGAAGCTCGACAACACGCGCAACTTGTCGGTATTGCTGATTCCTTTTTTAATTTTCTCGTCCGGCAATTTTTTCATGCTCAGCACCAACTGGTCGGGAAAACCCCAGCTCTTGGCAATGCCGATCCCTAAATCTTCGTAGGACAAACCCAACACTTGGGTTGAAGCCTTGTCTGGACTCGCTCCTTTCGTCTGTATCAGCTTATTGATTTCTTCCGACTCTTCCGGAAAATAAAACAGCGCCAGCAGCTGCCCCAAGTTATGAAACATGGAACAGATAAAGGCCTCTTCTGCATCCTTGACCAGCGCCTTCGCCGCCATTTCGCGCGCCAGCATGCCGGCGTAGAGCACCTTGACGAACTCCTCTTTCAGCTGTTGCGCATGCCCTTTATTCTGCATGTTTTCGAACATCATCAAGCTCAAGGAGATGGAGCGCACTGAATCGAACCCGAGAATCACCACGGCGCGCGACACGGTGCTGATCGAGCCGCCGCCGATATGGTTGTAGAGCGCCGCATTGACCAGTTTCAACAACTTGTTGGTCAAAGCAAAATCCTTGAGGATGTTGTTGGATAGCTTGTTGACGCTTTCCTTGTCCGAGGCGGTAATGCGGTTGATCGAACCGATCGCCTCGGATAAGGCCGGGAAATCGCTTTTATGGCGCATGCGCCGCAGTAAAAACTCCAGGGTGCTTTGTTTGCTATCGCTACTGGTTTTGGGTAGCTCAGGCGCGTCGGGCGAGAGATAAAGCTCCAGCGCATTTTTCATCTGCGCGGCATCGTCGAAGCGTTGCGACGGATCCTTGCGCAGCGATTTCAGGATGATGTCGTCAAGCCTTTCG
This sequence comes from Pseudomonadota bacterium, assembly GCA_021812385.1. GTDB lineage: Bacteria > Pseudomonadota > Gammaproteobacteria > Burkholderiales > Thiobacteraceae > RBG-16-58-11. The sequence goes on from JAKANO010000002.1 coordinate 62,626, forward strand.
TCGATTTTCGCATTATGCTTCGACGGCCCCACAATGCTGTCGCTGACGATGCGCCGCATCACATCGTGGATATTTTTGCCGCCTACCGCATGTTTCCCGGTGAGGAGTTCGTACCACATCATGCCGAAGGAAAAGAGGTCCGATTTAGGGCCGAATTCCTCATTTGCGATGTACTCCGGCGCCATATACGCCGGCGTCCCCATCAAATAGCCGGATTTAGCCTCCTGATTATCGATGCGCCCCGCCACGCCGAAGTCCATCACCCGCGCAATACCATTCGCCCCGAGCAAAATGTTGGAGGGTTTGATGTCGCGATGGACAATCCCTTGCGCATGAGCATAAGCGATGGCATCCAAGATTTGCACCGCCAACTCCGCCCCCCGCGCAGGCGCGACCGGGCCTTCATCCTTGAGTACTTGGGCTAAGGTCGGGCCATCGACGAACTCGAATACCAAGTAAGGCTGACCGCCATGCTCCCCGGCATCGAACAGCGTCACGATATTGGGATGCTGCAAGCGGCTGACGGTGCGCGCTTCGGCCAAGAGGCTTTGCATATTCGCCGCCGGATCGGCGGATGATGCAAATTGCAGCGTTTTAATCGCGACCTCACGATCCAGATGCGGATCGTGCGCCAGATACACTTCGCTTTGACTGCCCTTCCCCAGCAGTCGAATCAAGCGGAAACGACCGATCGAGGCGGGAACATTTGCGATGGAAGTTGCGCTAGCTTGCATTGTGTATCAATCGAATAAGTGATTATGGCGAATAAGCGCCTATGGCCCATTCACCACGGGCAGCGATGCAATTCTGTTACTATAAGGTCTTATATCGACCGTTATCCCCGGAGCTTTAAATGAAAAAATTCCTTATGTTAGCCCTCGTCATACTCACCAGTACCAGCATCTTAACGACGGATGCCTACGCCAAGCGTTTTGGTGGCGGCAAGAGCTTTGGCAAACAGCGCGAACAAGTAACGCAGCCGGCAAGCCCACGGCCCGCCGGGCAGCCGATTGCACCCGCGCCGGCGGGCGGCAGGTCTTGGCTCGGGCCGCTGGCCGGTTTGGCTGCCGGTGGCTTACTGGCTTCAATGTTCATGGGTCACGGTTTCGACGGTTTGAAGATGTTCGATATCTTATTGATGGTCGGCTTGGGCGTCGGGGTTTATTTCCTATTCCGTCGCATGCGCCAAACACAACCGCTGCAATATGCCGGCATGCCCCAGCCAGTCGCGCCACTGCCACAAGGATATGCGGGCAGCGCAGCCAGCCCTGCCGTGCCTGCAACGCGACCGGATTGGTTCGAAGATGAACCGTTTCTGCGCGCCGCCAAGGGCCACTTCATTCGTTTGCAAGAAGCCTATGACCGCGGCGATTTGCAAGACATCCGCGAATACACGACACCGGAAGTTTTCGCTGAAATCCAACTGCAATTGCAAGAGCGCGGCAGTGCCAAGAATAAAACCGATGTGCTGCAATTAAACGCCGACATGCTTAACGTCGTCACCGAAGACAATTTAGTCATCGCCAGCGTGCGTTTCAGCGGTCTTATCCGTGAAGAGGAAGGCGCCGCAGCCACGGCGCTAAATGAAGTCTGGCATATCCAAAAATCAGCTACGGATAAAAACGCCAGTTGGTTTGTGGCAGGAATACAGCAAGCCTAAAATCAGCCCTGAGAAGGTAGCCGGTCTATTGCCGGCTACCCCATCACTCAAGCCTCGATGGTGACCGGCGTTCCCGGCTCTACCCGCTCGAATAGATCCAACATATCGCTATTGCGCATGCGCACGCAGCCATGCGAACCGGGCGATCCCATCGCAACGCTATCCGGGCTACCGTGAATGTAGATAAAGCGGCGCATGGTATCGACCGAGCCCAAGCGATTGAAACCGCACTCGCGGCCTGAAAGCCAGAGAATCCGCGTCAAAATCCAATCCCTCTCGGGATATTGCTCCCCCAAGTCCGGTGTATAGATTTCGCCCGTCGGGCGGCGGCGCACGAATACGCTGTTGACGGGCTGCCCCGCACCGATCTTGGCGCGGATAACATGCTCGCCGCGTGGCGTACAAAAGCTGCCGTCTTGTTCACCGGCACCGTTGGCAGCGGTCGATACCGCATAGCGCCGTTCCAGGCGTCCGGCCTCGTCCAGCAATTCCAGGCTTTGCTCCGCAATACTGATTCGAATTTGTTTCGCCATAAGACACATTATCGCTTTCCCGCTGGGCGCCAACAATCCCACATTACAAATTCGCTAATTTAATTGGCTCAGCAGCCGATAAAGATTAATATTTATCAATTACACAAGTGGGGAGACGCCAAATGCGCAAAGCATATAAGCTGGAAAAAATACAGCAAAATCAAAAGTACTGTAAAAACCTGTGGCTTTCGATGACCCTGCTCGTATTGGCCTTGACTGTCAATGCAAGCCATGCCGCAAACGAACCCACCCTCGTCCTGAGCGACACCTACGACACTCCCTACACGACGGTAGCCGGCGACGGCTTCCTCGACCTCGTTGCCAGAGAAAGCTTTCGCCGTGCGGGATTGCATTTGAAAATGGTGCGGGTATCGCCGGAGCGCGCACTGTTGAATGCCAACGCCGGTATCGAGGATGGCGTTTCGGCGCGCATCGCTGGATTGGAAAAGAACTATCCTAACCTGGTGCGCGTACCGGAAAAAGTCATGGATTTTCCGTTTGTGGCATTTACCCGACAAGCGAAGTTAAGCAAAGCGCAGTGGGAGACGCTAACGCCGGTCTCGGTGGGGTACATTCAAGGCTGGAAAATTTTCGAGCAAAACCTCAAGCACGGCACCGCCACCACCGTAGTGGATGACGCGGAACAACTTTTTACCATGCTGGATAAAAACCGCATCGATGTCGCCTTGTACGAGCGCTGGCTGGGCCTGGCCTTGGCAAAAAAGATGGGCATTAAAAATATTCATGTCATCGAACCCGCGCTCGCGGATCGAGAAATGTTCATCTATTTGAATAAGCGCCATGCCGATAAAGTGCCCGCGATCGCCGCCGCCTTGCGCGCACTCAAGGCCGACGGAACTTATACCCGGATTTGCCGCGAAAAATTCGCACCATTGGCGGCATCCACCGCGCAATGCGAGGTTAAATAAGCACCCGTGCTGGCAGCTTTTTCCATGCGCGGTTGGCTGAATAAATTTTCCCCGCTCGGTTGGCGCATCGTCGCCGCCACTGTCACGTTCAGCACGCTCGTCGCCTTACTGGCTACCGCGTTTCAACTCTATCTCGATTACCGCCACGATCTGGGGACAATCGAGTCTACCCTCGATCAAGTCGGCAAATCCTACCTGCCCACGATCGGCAACGCCTTGTGGGCGACCAATCGCAAAGAATTGCAAGTTGCCCTTGATGGCTTGGCGCAGCTGCCGGACGTACGGCATGTTGCAGTCATGGAAGACAACCGCATTTGGGCGCAAGCCGGGCGCCCAAAGTCACAGAACATCCGCGTACGCGACTATCCCCTAACCCATATCCACCGTGGCGAGAACATCACGATCGGAAATTTGAAAGTGGTAATGGATATGGATAGCGTGTATCAGCGTTTGCTGGATAAATTCCTGGTGATTCTGGTCAGCAATGGCGTCAAGACTTTCCTCGTCGCGGGCTTTATGTTGTTGCTGTTTCATAGACTGGTCACACGGCACTTACAGCGTATCGCCGAATATGCGGCGCGCCTCAGCGCCGGCAATCTGCACGAACGGCTCACCCTGGATCGCCCTGTTCATAGCCAAAAGCAATTGGACGAGTTCGATCGGGTGCTCGAAGGGTTCATCCATATGCAATCCAATCTGGCGGCGGCAGTACAAACGCTGGAGCAAGATATTGTCAAACTGGAACAAGCAGAAGCGGAAATTCACGAGCTCAACACCGCCTTGGAGCAGCGCGTCGCCGATCGCACCGCACAGCTCGAAGCGGTGAACCGGGAACTGGAAGCCTTCAGCTACTCCGTCTCGCACGATTTACGCACACCACTGCGCAGTATCGATGGCTTCAGCCAAGCGCTGGCGGAGGACTACGGCGAGCACTTGGATGCGGTCGGCCACGATTATCTCAATCGCGTACGGCGTGCGGCACAGCGCATGGGCTTGTTGATCGACGATCTGCTGCGGCTTGCCCGCGTAACCCGCACAGAGATGAAACAGATCCCCATCGATCTATCCAGCATGACCAAGGAAGTCGTAGCGGATTTACAAAAGCACAAGGGGTATTGCGAGGCGCCGTTTACGGTGCAAGCCGGCCTAGTGGCTTACGGCGATCCGGCGTTGCTGCGCATTGTGATGGAAAACTTGCTGGATAATGCCTGGAAATATTCGAGCAAAGTCGACCAGCCCAAGATTGAAGTAGGCTGCGTGAAGCAAGATGGCCGCAGTGTTTATTTTGTGCGCGATAATGGCGCGGGATTCGACATGGCCTATGTGAATAAGCTGTTCGGCGCATTCCAGCGCCTGCACCGTGACGAAGATTTTCCCGGCACTGGAGTCGGGCTTGCCACCGTGAAGCGTATCGTGCATCGTCACGGCGGAGAAATCTGGGGAGAAGGCCAACCCGGCGTAGGGGCTCTATTTAGTTTCACCCTTGGCAATTGATTAAAAACAAACCGCTGCCTTAGACTGCGGAAAAAATGGGAGATTTAGATGCATAACAAAATTATTTTGCTGGTGGAAGATAATCCAGACGACGAAACACTCACGCTGCGCGCTTTAAACAAGAATAAAATCATGAATGAGATTATCGTGGCGCGCGACGGCGCCGAGGCCTTGGATTATTTGTTCGGCACCGGCGCTTATGCAGGGCGTGATACCACGATACAGCCACAACTGATCCTGCTGGATCTCAAGCTGCCAAAAATCGATGGCTTGGAAGTCTTGAAGCGCTTGCGCGCCGATCCGCGCACGGCGTTGCAACCCGTAACCGTACTCACGACCTCGAATGAGGAGCGTGACGTCATTACCAGCTACCAACTCGGCGTGAATAGCTATATCCGCAAGCCGGTGGATTTTGACTCATTCATTGAAGCCGTTCGCCAGCTCGGTTTGTACTGGCTGGTCCTCAATACGCCCCCACCCACAGGTGCCTAAAATGACTCTGCCGATGCGCGTATTGATCGTGGAGGATTCGGAGGATGACACGCTCCTGATCTTGCGCGAGCTCAGCAAGGCTGGATACACGCCAGAGCATCGGCGCGTGGATTCGCCTGCCACGCTACAAGACGCGCTGAAGGAGGATGCGTGGGACATCGTGATCACCGATCACAACCTGCCGGAATTTGGTTCGGAAGCGGCTATTCAGCAAGTCAAACAAACCGATCTCGATCTGCCCATCATCATTGTTTCCGGCAGCATCGGCGAAGAAATAGCCGTGGCCGCGATGAAGAGCGGCGCGCACGATTACATCATGAAGGGCAACCTGTCGCGGCTCGTGCCCGCCATCGAGCGCGAGCTGCGCGAGGCGCAAAACCGGCACGCACATCGCAACGCACAAGAGACCATCCAGTATCTGGCCTATCACGACGCCTTGACTGGCCTATGCAACCGCGCCGAGTTCGAGACGCGCCTCACGCAGGCCTTGAAAAGCGCCGGCACCGACAATCAGCATGCCTTGTTTTACCTGGATATGGATCAGTTCAAGATCGTCAACGACACCTGCGGGCATGTAGCGGGCGACGAATTGCTGAAACAGATCACGATCCTGTTGAAAGGCCCGGTGCGCGAGCATGACACCTTGGCCCGTCTCGGCGGCGACGAATTCGGCGTGCTGCTAAAACATTGCTCGCTCACCCACGCCGAGGAAGTGGCTGAGCGCATGCTGCAGCTGGTAAAGGAATTCCGCTTCGTTTGGCAGGATAAAACCTTCACCATCGGCGCCAGCATCGGCTTGGTCATGTTGGATAATCCGGAACAGACCCACACCGAACTGTTGCGTGCCGCCGATATGGCGTGTTACGCCGCCAAGGATAAGGGGCGCGGCCGGGTTCACGTGTATCGCCCGGACGATGTGGAACTGGTGCAGCGCCGCGGCGAGATGGAATGGGTATCGCAACTCACGCACGCGCTGCAAGACAATCAATTCGTGCTGCATCAGCAGCGCATTGTTGCGCTGGATGGTGCGACTACCGGCCCCGCCTGCGAGTTCCTGGTGCGGCTGAAGGGCCGCGATGGCCAGTTGATTATGCCCGGCGCCTTTATCCCCGCTGCCGAGCGCTATAACCTGATGCCCAAGCTTGACCGCTGGGTGTTGACGCAAGCCTTCGCGCATCTCGCGCAGCAATTCGCCACGCATCAGGGCAAAAATGGCAGCATTTATTTCATCAATCTCTCTGGCGCAACCCTGGGCGATGAAAGCTATTTGCAATTTGTGCGGGATGCCTTGTCGCGCAATGGCATTCCGCCGCAATCGATCTGCTTCGAGGTGACGGAAACGGCTGCCATCGCCAATTTAAGCAATGCCTTGTCCTTTATTCAGAACGTCAAAGCATTAGGCTGCAAAGTTGCATTGGACGATTTCGGCACCGGTTTGAGCTCTTTCTCCTATCTCAAAACCTTGACTGCCGATTACCTCAAGATCGACGGCGGCTTCGTGCGCGATATGCTGCAAGACCCGATGGACGCCGCCATCGTGGCCGCCATCAATAATATTGGCCATGTGGCGGGTTTGAAGACGATTGCGGAATTCGTCGAGAATACGGAGATTAAATCCCAACTCACCGAAATCGGCGTTGACTATGCCCAGGGCTATGGCATTCATCGGCCAGAATCGATTACTGCCGCCGGCGCGATTTAAGTCCTGTCTTGCGCGCGCCGTTCGGCAAAAAAATCCGATAACATTTTCCCGCATTCCTCCGCCAGTACGCCACCCAATACTTGCGCGTGAAAGTTGAGCTTGGGCTCGGCGAATAAATCCACCACGCTGCCATGCGCGCCGGTCTTGGCATCGCGCGCACCGTATACGACCCGCGCGATGCGCGCATGGATAATGGCGCCCGCGCACATGGTGCAAGGCTCGATCGTGACATACAGCGCACAGCCCGGCAGCCGATAGTTGCCTACATGCTGCGCGGCAGCGCGCAAGGCTTGAATTTCCGCATGCGCGCTGGGATCGTGGCCGGAGATAGGGCGATTAAAACCGCGCCCGATGATTTCCCCATCCTTCACCACCACGGCGCCGACTGGCACCTCCCCTTCGGCCCAGGCCTGGCGTGCCAGCACCAAGGCTTCGCGCATGTAAGCCGCGTCATCCAGGCTTGGCGTGTTTCCCGAAATGTTTTTCATCTGCAACGATCCATTTTGAGCGTTGATTATACAGAGGTGCGACGGGCTTAGCCTGGCACCCATTGGCGCGTATTTCCGGTCTTGGGATACAATTCATCGCATCATGAAAGACACCGATCTCGCACGCGCCATCCAAGCCAATGTCAGCACCGCACTCAGCGAAGACTTGGGCGAAGACCTGGGTAGCGGCGACCGCACAGCGCAACTCATCCCCGCCGATCGCTTTGCGCGTGCGACGCTGATTGCGCGCGAAGATGCCGTGCTCTGCGGCCGCCCCTGGTTCGAAGCCTGCTTTACAACGCTCGACCCCAACATCCAAATTTCATGGCGCGTTGATGAAGGCGCCAGCTTTGCCGCCGGTGCGACGCTGTGCGAAATCACCGGCAATGCGCGCGCCATTTTAAGCGCCGAGCGCCCCGCGCTGAATTTCCTGCAAACACTCTCCGGCACCGCCAGCATGACGCGGCGCTATGTGCAGGCAATTGCAGGCACCGGCGCCGTCATCATGGATACGCGCAAGACCTTGCCGGGATTGCGTCTGGCGCAAAAATACGCGGTTAAAATCGGCGGCGGTGCAAACCAGCGCATCGGGCTATTCGATGGCGTGCTGATCAAGGAAAATCATATCGCCGCGGCTGGCAGCATCGGCGCGGCCCTGGCTGCCGCGCAGCAACAAACGCCGCAAGAAATTTCGATCCAAATCGAAGTCGAATCACTGGCCGAACTGGAGCAAGCCTTGCAAGCGGGCGCGCAACTCATCCTGTTGGATAATTTCAACCTCGATCAATTGCGCGATGCTGTAGACCTGACCAATAAGCGCGCCATCCTGGAGGCTTCGGGCGGCATTACCTTGCAGAATGTGCACGCCATCGCCGAAACCGGCGTGGATCGCATCTCCATTGGCAGCTTAACGAAACATGTGCAAGCAGTGGATTTATCGCTGCTGGTTCAGACCGCGCGCACCAACTAAGCTTAACTCGCTGCCCCCATTCCATGCAGTCGCAAAGCCGTTCTCCGCCCACGCCTGACATCGACTCCCAGCAATACGCCTAAACCGATCATAAAATATACGCCGGTAATCAGCATGGCCAAGCGATGATTACCGGCGCTGATCCAGACCGTTATCCCATAAGTAATCGGCCCCAAGATAGACGACAGTTTGACCGCCAGGCCCCATAGCCCGAAAAATTCGGCGCGATGCGACTTGGGACTTAAATAGCCGACGAGTGCGCGCCCCGCGGATTGCGAAGCCCCCAAGCAAAGTCCGGCGATATTGGCGGCGAACCAAAAGCGCGCTGACGTTGTGGCGCTGTAGGCCAGCAGGATCATGCCTAGCCAGGCAAGCAATGTCAGCGCAATTGAAACTTTGTGCCCAAGGCGATCTTGCACGAATCCGAATCCCAATGCGCCCAAGGCGGCGGTGACGTTGACAATCAAAATCAATTGGATCGTATGTCGCGTATCGAAATGCATGGCTTGTTGCGCATACACCGCCGCGAGCGCGATGACGGCCATAATTCCGGCTTGGTAAAACACAATGCAGAGTAAAAATCGCGTCAGATCTTGAAATTGTTTTAGCTGGCGCAGGCTTTGCAATAAACGCGCATAGGCGCTGATGGTTTGGCTTATTTGCAGAGGACGCCGCACGGATCGTTCGCGCAACAGCAAAAAGGTCGGCAGTGATGAAATAGCAAATAAGCCGGCGGTGATCAGCATGACACCAGGAACAAACTGCGTGGACCCGCCTCCTACGGCTTGGATCTGCTCCACATAAGCCAAAGCCATGAGCAATGCGACAATCCCGCCGAGATAACCCACGCCCCAACCTAACCCCGAAATACGGCCTAAGGCGCGCCCGCGTGCCAATTCCGGTAAAAATGCGGCAATCAGATTCTCGCCTGTGCCGAAGAAAAAATTACTGATCGCGATCAACAGCATGGCCCAGCCGATCTGTCCGGGCTGCGGCAATGCGAGCGCGGCCGTAGCGAGCACGCAGCCTACCGTGGTCAGTCCCAACAAGCGTTTCTTCGCGCCGCTCACGTCGGCAAACGCCCCAAGCAAGGGTGCGCTTAACATAATGGAAAAATAGGAAACTGCGAGTGCCGCGCCCCATGCGAAACTCGCCCAGCTGGCATTGCCTGCGATGACCGCCACGAAATAGGCGTTGTACACGGCAGTGATCACCACCGTGGTGTAGCCGGAGTTGGCGAAGTCGTACATGGCCCAAGCCATGACCTCGCGCCGTTTTACGCCGGGGTTCAGGGAAGCGGATCGTTTGGCGGGCAAGGGGGTTGCTCCCTTTGCGAAAGGCTACTTACATGAAAAAACATTTCACCACGGAGTACACGGAGTACGCGGAGTTAAAATCGATAACAAAACAGGTGCGCGCTGCTGGTAGTTGAATCAGCAGTTGCAGCAATACCTGACTTGTTTTTCCTCCGTGTCCTCTGTGTACTCCGTGGTGAAAGAATTTAACAGATTCAATCAGCCGCGTGCGCCACGATATAGCGTTTGATCGCATCCACGTCGCGCTCCATGACTGCCACGCGCTGCGGCAGGTTTTCGATTTTTTCCAGTCCCTGGGGCCGTTCCGGATCGCGCCCCAAGGCTTCGCGGATGGCTTCTTCAAACTTCGCGGGCAGCGCCGTTTCAAGGCAAATCAGCGGTACGCCCGCTTCGCGGAATTCGCAGCCGACCTTGTAGCCATCGGCGGTGTGGGTGTCGAGCATTTGCCCGTAGCGCTCGTACACTTCGCGGATCGTCTTCATTCGATCTGCATGGCAACTGACACCGGAGACGAATCCATATTCCTTCACCTTGGCAAAGGCGTCGCCGGACAATTCGAAACCTTGACCTTGATCGACCTTGCCCCACAGTTTTTGAATTTCACCGGCATCACGTCCAACGGCGTCAAAAATCATGCGCTCGAAATTGGAGGCTTTTGAAATATCCATGGACGGGCTGGACGTGTGCTGGGTCTGTGGACGCGGGGTGTAACGGCCGGTTTTGAAAAACTCGTCCAACACATCGTTCTCATTGGTCGCCACGATCAGATGCTTGATCGGCAGACCCATCATGCGCGCAATATGCCCGGCACAAACGTTGCCGAAATTGCCCGAAGGCACCGCGAAGGAAACCGGGTCGCCCACATTTTTGACAACGGCGAAATAAGCCTTGAAGTAGTAGACGATCTGCGCCGAGACGCGCGCCCAGTTGATCGAATTCACTGCGCCGATTTTGTATTGCGCCTTGAACGCGAGATCGTTGGAAACGGCTTTCACGATGTCTTGGCAATCGTCGAACACGCCGCGCACGGCGATGTTATAAATATTCGGGTCCTGCAAGGAATACATTTGCGCGCGCTGGAACGGACTCATCTTGCCGTGCGGCGACAGCATGAACACACGCACGCCGCGCTTGCCGCGCATGGCGTACTCGGCTGCCGATCCGGTATCGCCGGAGGTCGCGCCCAGAATATTGATCGATTCGTGGTTCTTGGCCAAGGCATACTCGAACAAGTTGCCGAGCAACTGCATCGCCATGTCTTTAAAAGCCAGCGTCGGCCCATTGGAAAGTGCAAGAATGTGCAGGCCCGGCTCCAACGTGCGCACCGGCGTAATATCTTCCGCATTTTCACCGGGCCGGGTATTGCAGTACACCTGGGCGGTGTAGGTTTTGTCGATGATGGCGCACAAATCGTCCAGCGGAATGTCGGTAGCAAACTTGGACAGCACCGCGAATGCCAGCTCGCGATAGTTGAAGTGCTGCCAACTCTGGAGTTCGTCTAGCGTAATCTGCGGATAAATTTCCGGCAGATACAAGCCGCCATCCGGCGCCAAGCCGCCCAGCAGAATTTGCAGAAAGCTTTGCTGCGGCGCTGCACCGCGCGTGGATAGATATTGCATCGCTTAACCCAAATTTTCCAAGCGCAAGCGCGTCACCTTGCCGGGAATCGTAGAAAGGCTCTCGATCTTGGCGATCGCTTGATTGATATTTTTTTCCACCGTCTCGTGCGTCAGGATGATGATATCGACTTGCTCTTGGCCTTCGTCCGGTTCTTTCTGGATCATGGCATCGATGGAAATTTCCAGATCGGCCAGGATGCGCGTGATGTCGGCCAGCACGCCCGGCTGGTCCACCGCGCGCATGCGCAAGTAGTAGGCGGTCCGCACCTCGGACATCGGCAAAATCGGCTCGGAGGACAGCGCATCCGGCTGGAAGGCCAAATGCGGCACGCGATGTTCCGGGTCGGCGGTAAGCATGCGGGTGACGTCCACCAAATCCGCCACGACCGAAGAAGCGGTCGGCTCGGCACCGGCGCCGCGACCGTAATACAGCGTCGCGCCCACGGCATCGCCCTTCACCAGCACCGCGTTCATCACGCCCTCGACATTGGCGATCAGGCGCTTCTCGGGAATCAACGTGGGATGCACGCGCAACTCGATGCCCTGCGGCGTGCGCTTGGTAATGCCCAACAGCTTGATGCGATAGCCCAGTTGCTCGGCGTACTGGATATCTTCCTTGGTCAGCTTGGAAATGCCTTCGGTGTAAGCCTTGTCGAATTGCATCGGGATGCCGAAAGCGATCGCTGAGAGAATGGTGAGCTTGTGCGCGGCATCTACGCCTTCGATATCGAAGGTCGGGTCGGCTTCGGCGTAACCTAAACGCTGCGCCTCGGCCAGCACGGTATCGAAGCTCAAACCCTTGTCGCGCATTTCGGACAGAATGAAATTGGTGGTGCCGTTGATGATGCCGGCAATCCACTCGATGCGATTCGCCGTCAGGCCTTCGCGCACCGCCTTGATGATGGGGATGCCGCCGGCCACGGCGGCCTCGAACGCCACCATCACGCCCTTGGCTTGCGCAGCGGCGAAGATCTCGTTGCCGTGCATGGCCAGCAGCGCCTTGTTGGCGGTTACCACATGCTTGCCATTGGCGATGGCTTTGAGCACCAAAGTTTTGGCCAGATCGGTGCCGCCGATCAACTCGACCACAATGTCGATCTCGGGGTTGTCCACCACTTGCAGCGGATCGGTGGTGATGGTGATGTCCGAGCCGGCGTATTGCGCCTTGGCTTTTTCCAGATCGCGCACCGCCGCGACCTTGACGCGAATGGCGCGCCCGGCACGGCGCGTGATTTCCGCTTCGTTGCGGCGCAGCACGGTGAGCGTGCCGCCGCCGACGGTACCCAGGCCCAATAGGCCGACATTAATTGGTTTCATTCATTTTTCCAAAAATCTTTAACCGCAGAGGACGCGGTTAGTGGGTTTTAAAGCAATCCATCTTTCTTGAACATGTCCCGCAGGCCGCGTATCGCCTGCCGGGTGCGCGATTCATTTTCGATCAGGGAAAAACGCACATGATCGTCGCCAAAATCGCCGAAGCCGATGCCGGGCGAGACCGCCACCTTGGCTTCCAGCAAAACCTTTTTCGAAAACTCCAGCGAGCCCATGGCTTTGTAGGGCTCTGGGATCGGCGTCCATAAAAACATGGTCGCCTTGGGTACTTCGATGTTCCAGTTGATCGAGTCCAGTCCTTTGCACAGAGCATCGCGCCGAGCCTGATACATGAGGCGGATATCCTCGACACAGTCCTGCGGACCTTCCAGCGCCAGGATCGAGGCCACCTGGATCGGCGTGAAGGTGCCGTAGTCATGGTAGCTCTTGATGCGCGCCAAGGCAGCCACCAAGTCCTTGTTACCCACCATGAAACCGACGCGCCAGCCCGGCATGTTGTAGCTCTTGGAGAGCGTGAAAAATTCCACCGCAATGTCCTTCGCGCCCGGTACCTGCAGGATCGACGGCGCCTTATAGCCGTCGAACACGATGTCGGCGTAGGCGATGTCGTGCACGATCAAAATTTCGTGCTCTTGGCAGATCGCCACGACCTTTTCAAAGAACGGCAAATCCACGCACTGCGTCGTCGGGTTGCTGGGAAAATTCAGGATCAGCATCTTCGGCTTTGGGAAGGAGCTCTTGATCGCGTTTTCCAAGGCTTCGAAAAAGTCGACACCGACTTTCATTGGGATATGGTGAATATCCGCGCCGGCAATCACCGGGCCGTAAATATGAATCGGATAGCTCGGATTCGGCACCAGCACGATGTCGCCCCGATCCAGGGTCGCCAGCGCGAGATGGGCGATGCCCTCTTTCGAGCCGATGGTGACGATGGCTTCGTTGTCGGGATTGATATCGACATCGTAACGCTTCTTATACCAGGTCGAAATCGCGCGCCGCAGGCGCGGAATGCCCTTGGATACGGAATAACGATGGGTGTCGCCGCGCTGCGCGGATTCGATCAATTTATCGACGATATGCTGCGGCGTCGGCTGGTCGGGATTACCCATGCCAAAGTCGATGATGTCTTCACCGCGCTTGCGCGCCGCCGCCTTCAACTCGCCGGTGATATTGAACACATACGGCGGAAGCCGCTTGATTCTGGAGAATGCTTCCAATTGGGCCGCCAAAATAGCTAAAAGTCTAAAAAAGTTATAATCTTACAGTACCGCATGCACAGTCGCAATTGAGCTTCAAATGAAACTACATTTAACCCAAGCAGCCGGTCAGAATATTTTCACCGCTTACGGCGAGGGATATGTGCAGGTGAACCAACAACGCTATGAAACCAGCCTGATTGTGATGCCGACCCAGTTGATCACCAATTGGCAGCCGCGCACGCTGGATGATCTCACCGAGGCGCATTTTGCGCACCTGGCCACGCTGCATCCGGAGATCGTGCTGCTGGGCACCGGGAACATGCTGCGCTTTCCGCACCCACGCATCAGCAATCCCTTGGCTCAAGCCCGCATCGGTTTTGAAGTGATGGATACCTTCGCCGCTGCGCGAACTTACAATATTCTGATGGGAGAAGGCCGCCGAGTAGCGGCCGCCTTATTGCTTTAATCCGGCAGGATTTGCTGGAAAGATTCGATGGCCGCAAAGTCATCCACCTCTTTCCGCGCTTGCTGGCTATCCGGCTGGTAAATGGCCAGCAACTGCCCAATGCCATAACTGCGCGCGGAACGCAGCACCGGCAAGCTATCGTCGATGAGTAAAGTGTGTTGCGGGTCAAATGCTTCCAAGCTTTGCAGCTGCTGCCAAAATGCCGGATTTTCTTTCGGAATGCCAACGCTGTGCGCGCTGATTAAGACATCGAAATGATGCTGTAATCCGGTCTTGTTCATTTTCAGCGTTAAGCTTTTGTGGTGCGCATTCGTCAGCAGAACGACCCGCTTGCCCGCGGCTCGGATGCGCTCCAAAAACGGCACCACTTGCGGGTGTACGGCGATTAAATGCGCTACTTCTTGCTTGAGGCGCTCAATATCCAATCCCAGTTCACCGCTCCAGTAATCGACGCAATACCACTGCATGGTGCCGGCGACACGGGCATAGCGTTCTTTCAATTCGCGATGCGCCGTTTCCAAGCTCAGGCTGTGCTGTTCGGCATAGCGCTGCGGTACGTGCTTTAACCAGAAATAATTATCGTAATGCAGATCGAGCAGGGTACCGTCCATGTCCAGAAAGACGGTGTGGATGCTGTTCCAGGAAATCATTTAATACAAAAAATCTTTAGACACGCCGTTGCGGCGCAAAATCTTACGCAAGCTTTGCAGTGCTTCCATCTGAATTTGGCGCACGCGCTCGCGGGTGATGCCATGCGCTTCGGCCACGCCTTCCAGGGTGCTAATTTCGTGCCCATTCAGGCCAAAGCGACGCTCAATCACGCTGCGCTGTTTTTCAGTCAGCTGATTCAGCCATTCATGGACGTATTTCTCCACCTCGGCCTGCTGTAAATGCGCGTCCGGCAACAGCCCTTGGTCATCGGGAATCGCTTCCCCGATAGACAGGCTTGGGTCGATGTCGAGCGGCGCGTCGAGCGAGGCCGTGCGCTCATTCAAGCTCATGACATAGCGCACTTCTTCCACATCGCGATCGACCAAATGCGCGATATCCTCTATCGTAGGATCTGGCATGCCATGGGACTCAAGGTGACGCTGCGCGCGTAAAAATATATTGAGTTCTTTGATGATATGCACCGGCAAGCGGATGGTGCGCGACTGGTTCATGATGGAACGCTCGATATTCTGGCGTATCCACCACGTGGCATAGGTAGAAAAACGAAATCCACGTTCCGGTTCAAATTTTTCCAGCGCGTGTATCAGGCCGAGATTGCCCTCCTCGATCAGATCCAACAACACCATGCCGCGGTTCACATAGTGCTTCGCGATGTTCACCACCAGCCGTAGGTTGCACTCGATCATGCGCTGGCGCGAGGGAAAATCGCCCGCCTTCATCAAGCGCGACAACCGCTGCTCTTCTTCCGGCGTCAGCAGCGCATTATGGCCAATTTCGTTGAGGTAGATCTGCGTGACATCCGCCTGCAGATCGGCCAAAAAAGGCTCTACTTCATTTTCCGATGCCGCGGTACCAGGCTCAGCCGAGTGCTCGCCATCTTCAGCATCGAGAGGCTCGCTCTGATTCGGGTCACTCGGGTCAGTGTTCATGAGGTCCTATCGTTCGGTAAAAATTTCAGCGGATCGACTGGTTTACCTAAATGGCGAATCTCGAAATGCAGTTCCACGCGCTCCGCATCGGTGCTACCCATCTCAGCTATGCGCTGCCCCTTTACTACGGTCTGCCCTTCACGCACCAGGATCTGGTTGTTGTGCGCGTACACGCTAAAGAAGCTCTTGTTGTGCTTGATAATAATGAGTTTCCCATAGCCGCGCAAAGTGCTGCCAATATGCACCACTTTACCCGCGGCAGCGGCATTCACCGGCTGACCAAGACTACCACCGATGTCCAAGCCTTTTGCACTGCCTGCATCATTAAAGTTTGCGAGGATTTTACCTGTGGCGGGCCAGCCCCAATCGACATTATCCTCATCCTCTGTAGCAGCACCATTCTTCGCCGATTCCGGCGCGGGTACTGCTTTAGGCGGCACTTTTACAATTTCGGGTTTTGGGGAAAGCTCCGGCTTTGGCGCTATCGCGATTACCGGCTTTGCACTTTCCTTACTAAATTGCGCCAAGGTTTGATCCGAATACACCTGCTTAATCGCTTTCGGTTCCGTCTTGCGTATGACCTCGGTTGCCGCTAAAGGTTTAGCCTCGAGCGTAGGCGCCGTTTTAAGGGGGGTTGTGCCCTCTGTCTGAGATGATGAAAGCCGTAGCAATTGACCGACACGGATGGTGTAGGGAGCTTGGATGCCATTCCATGCGGCGATATCTTTGTAATCGTAGCCATGCTCCAAAGCAACGCTATACAGCGTATCGCCCTTTTGCACCGTGTAGGCCTTTGGCCGCCAATCGGGTTCTTTTGGCGCCTTAACAGTTGCAGCTGACGAGGCAATCCTGCTTGGCATACGCTCGATCACCGGGGCGCGCGTTACCGTTTTAGTGCATGCCGCAAGCGCTAATATCGATGCGACACCGATTAAGACTAATCTCAAACTACGCACTTGAGCCAATTCATTTCCTAGATTTTAAAAACGATTCAAGATACTCCGCCGAGTAGCGGCACGAACTTCACCTCGCCCATTTCGATGCGCTGAAAACCTTGTTCGGTACGTTCCACCACGGTCAGCTTTTGCGTTTCCGCGCCGATGGGCATGACTAAGCGGCCACCGATGGCGAGTTGCGCCAGCAATTCCTCTGGAATGTGGGTTGCCGCTGCCGCCATCACGATTGCGTTATACGGCGCAAACTCCGCTAATCCTAAGGTGCCATCGGCGTATTTCACTTTCGCGTTATTGATGCGAATCTCGCGTAAGTTTTTACGCGCTTTGGCGATCAACGGCGCAATGCGCTCGACCGAATGAACCGACTTTGCAACGCGCGCCAATACGGCGGCTTGATAGCCACAGCCCGTGCCAATTTCCAAGGCTTGGGCAATCGCTTGACCGCCGCGCGCCAGCTCGATCATGCGCGCCACAATGTAGGGTTGCGAAATCGTTTGGCCAAAGCCAATGGGGAGCGAGATGTCTTCATAAGCCCGACTTGCCAGGGCTTCATCGACGAAAATGTGGCGCGGAATATCGTTCATTGCACTCAACACCACCTCATCGGTGATGCCTTGCGCACGCAAGCGTTCTACCATGCGCGCGCGGGTACGTTGCGAAGTCATGCCAATGCCGGAGAATCGTTGGTTCATGCTTGCATCCACTGCCGCATGGTGTCGAGCGTTTCAAAATGCGTCAGATCGATTTGCAATGGCGTCACGGAAACCCGACGATTGGCGACAGCATGAAAGTCCGTGCCGGCGCCGGCATCCTGTGCCGCACCTGCGGCACCGACCCAATACACCGTCTCGCCGCGCGGATTGACGCTTTTCATCACCGGCTCTGCTTTATGCCGCTTACCCAGTCGGGTTATTTCAGTGCCTTGCAACTCGGCTATTGGCAAATCAGGCACATTCACATTCAAAAGCATGGGCATCGTTAAGGGTTGATTGCGGAAGCGTTGCACCAAATCCAGCGCAACCTTTGCAGCTGTAGTGTAATGACCCGCGCCGACACCGGCAAGGGAGATGGCAATGGAAGGAATGCCGAGCAAAAAGCCTTCGGTGGCGGCAGCAACCGTGCCCGAATAAATCGTGTCATCGCCCATGTTTGCGCCATGATTAATGCCTGAAACCACCATATCCGGGAGGTGCTCCAACATACCGGTTACCGCCAGATGAACGCAATCCGTTGGGGTGCCATTGACGTAGGAAAAACCGCTCGGCGCCTTGCGCAAGAACAGCGGACGGTCCAGGGTGAGAGAATTGCTGGCACCGCTGCGATCACGTTCCGGTGCAACGACCGTGACCTCGGCGACTGTCGCCAACGCTTGCGCAAGCGCGGCCAGGCCCGGTGCAAAATAACCATCATCATTGGAAATTAGGATGCGCATGCGGTTCCCGTTTTGCGCTGCCGGTTCCGAGCTCTACTCGAAACCAGAAACTCGAAAACGGCGCATGGAAAATTGGTCGGGACGAGAGGATTTGAACCTCCGACCACTTGTCCCCCAGACAAGTACGCTACCAGGCTGCGCTACGCCCCGACGAGAAGTGCAATTATAACGAACCAACAGCGGTTCCGGAAAGGCATACTGAGAGAAAATTGGAATTTTATGCTTGCAGAAAGCGCAGAATGCTTTGAATTTCTTGCCGCACATACGCGAGATCAACCGTTCCATTCGCGAGCGGGATTGGGTCATTGGCTTGCGTCACGGGATCTTGCGTCAGCGCATCATCAAGCCGATTACGCGCGCCGCTAATGGTAAAGCCCTGTTCGTACAGCAAGTCGCGAATGCGGCGAATCAACAATACTTCATGGTGCTGGTAGTAGCGGCGATTGCCGCGGCGTTTAACCGGTTTTAGCTGTGTGAATTCCTGTTCCCAGTAACGCAGAACATGCGGCTTCACCCCGCACAATTCGCTGACTTCACCAATCGTGAAGTAACGCTTGGCCGGGATCGGCGGTAGATCAGTTTTCGCTTGGTTGTTTTCCAGCATACGAAGCTTCGACCATTGCCTTCAGCTTTTGGCTGGCATGAAACGTGACAACCCGGCGTGCGGAAATTGGGATTTCCGCGCCAGTCTTGGGGTTGCGGCCAGGGCGCTGGGGTTTATCGCGCAACTGAAAGTTTCCGAAACCGGAAAGCTTAACGCTATCGCCTTGTTCCAGCGCTTGACGCACTTCTTCAAAGAAAGATTCCACCATATCTTTCGCCTCGCGCTTATTGAGCCCGACTTTTTCAAAAATCATGTCGGCTAGCTCGGCCTTGGTTAAGGTCATTATCGCTCCTCACGATCCCAATGATTATCTTAGTTTTGCCCCGAAACGGTCTGATAAGACCTGGGTCAGGCGGGTGACGACCCCATCTACTTCCGGGTCGGTCATTGTTTTTTGAGTATCCTGCAATAATATTTTAAATGCAATACTTTTCTTACCATAATCAATGCCTTTGCCGTTATAGAGGTCGAAAATTGCGAGCTCGACGACTTGTTCTGGCGCAGCTTCTCGTAGCGCTGAAAGCATGTTTGATGAAACAGTGTTTTCGTCGACGATAACAGCGATATCGCGACGTACGAGTTGAAATTTCGATATTTCGACGAACTTTGGCAGGTGAGGGGCGCACAAAGCGCCCATTTCCAGTTCAAATACCATCGGCGCTTGCGGCAACTCGTATTGCTGCACCCATTTGGGGTGCAAAGCACCAATCCAACCGATAGGCGCGCCATCCAATAAAACCCGCGCCGACTGTCCGGGATGCAAAGCCGGATGTGCTGCGCGTTCGAATGTTGCGCTAGTAGGCCAAAGCAAAGCCTCCAAGTCGCCTTTAGCGTCGAAAAAATCAACGCTGCGACTGGCTGCCCCCCATTGCTCCGGTTGCGCCGTCCCATAACTCAAGCCAGCCAGATATGTTGGCTGTTGAATGCCGGCTTGGCCGGCATGAAACACACGCCCTATTTCGAAAATACGCATCCGTTCCTGCTTGCGACTGAGGTTATAGCGCAGGCTTGCAACCAGCCCACCCAATAGCGTCGAACGCATGACGCTGAGATGCGAGGCAATCGGGTTCTTCAATGGGACTGGATTGGCATTTCCTGCAAAATCCAATTCCCAAGCTGGCTCAACAAAGCTATAGGTGATCACTTCTTGATAATCGCGCGTCACCAAGCGCTCGCGCAATTGCGCCGCCGGCCGCTCAGCATCAGAGCGCGGCAGTATAGCGAGGCGCCCACTGGGTGCAGTGGCCGGAATATTGTCGTAGCCGTACAAGCGCGCGATTTCTTCGATGAGATCTTCTTCGATGGCCAGGTCGAAACGGTAACTGGGCGGCGTCACCAGGAAATCGTCGCCTTGCGTTTCGAGGGCAAACTGCAAGCGTCCGAACAGCGTCTGAAGGTCATCGCGCGTCAGATCCACGCCCAACACTTTACGCGCACGGTCCAGACGCAAGCGGATCGGACTGCGTACTGGAAGCGCAGACACCGCTTCCGTAATCGGTCCCGCCGCACCGCCGCAAATTTCCACGATCAATTGTGTCGCACGTTCAAGGCAAGCGCGGGTCGCGGCATAATCGACACCGCGCTCGAAGCGATGCGAGGAATCCGTCGAGAGCCCCAAACGCCGGGCGCGTCCTACAATCGTATCCACGCTAAAGAACGCCGATTCCAGGAAAATATCACGTGTGCTATCGTCTACCGCTGTTTCCGCCCCACCCATTATCCCGGCCAGCGCCACGGCGCGCTGACGATCGGAAATCACCAGCATGTCCGGTTCCAAAATGGCGGTCTGATCGTTCAGCAATTTGATCTGCTCGCCCGCATTGGCCATGCGCACGGTAATTCCGCCATCAAGCTTGGCGAGATCGAAAGCGTGCAGCGGCTGGCCGCGTTCCAGCAACACATAGTTGGTAATATCCACCACGACGCTGACGGAACGCAGCCCGCTGCGCTCCAAACGCTGCACCATCCAGCGCGGCGTTGGCGCTTGCGCATTCACTCCTTGCACGACACGGCCGCAGTAGAGGGGGCAAGCGGCCGGCGCTTGCACATCGACCGCCAGCGATGCATTGTGCGCAGGCGGAATAGGCGCACTAGCCGGCAATGCCAACGCATCCCCCGTCACCGCCGCGACTTCGCGCGCGATGCCGGTGACACTCAGGCAATCGCTGCGATTCGGCGTTAATTTGAGGGTAAATAGCTGATCGTCCAGTGCAAGATAGTCACGAATCGAAGCGCCTACCGGCGCATCGCTCGGCAGCAGCAACAAACCGGATGAGGCTTCAGCCAAGCCCAGCTCTTGTTCCGAGCACAACATGCCGAAGGACTCCACACCGCGCACCTTGGCTTGCTTGATCGCCATCTTAGGCAACGCTGCGCCGACTAATGCGCACGGCACTTTCGCGCCCACCCGCACATTGGCCGCACCGCACACGATTTGCAACGGACTCGCCGCGCCCACATCCACCTGGCACACATTGAGGCGATCCGCATCCGGGTGTTTGGCAAGCGATTTAACTTCGCCGACGACGACCTGCGTAAACGCGGGCGCGACCGGCTCCAAGGCCTCAACCTCCAGGCCGGCCATGGTCAGCACGTGTCCCAGCGCCTCGCTCGTGAGCGCAGGGTTAACGTAGGTGCGTAGCCAGTTTTCGGAGAATTTCATGGTTCAATTAAACTGCCGCAAGAAGCGCAAATCATTTTCAAAGAATAAGCGCAGATCATTCACGCCATAGCGCAGCATGGCCAAGCGCTCGATCCCCAGACCGAAGGCGAAACCAATATATTTTTCGCTGTCGATGTTCACGTGCTTGAGCACGTTGGGGTGCACCATGCCACAACCGCCGATCTCCAGCCAGCCGCCATTCCAGCTCATGTCCATTTCCGCGGAGGGCTCGGTAAACGGAAAGAATGAGGGACGGAAACGCACCCGCAAATCATCACGCTCGAAGAACCGCTGCAGGAAGTCCTGCACAACACCTTTAAGATTGGCGAAGCTCACCTGCTCATCCACCCACAACCCTTCCACCTGGTGAAACATGGGCGAATGGGTGGCGTCCGAATCCACGCGGTAGACCCGTCCCGATGCGATGATTTTCAATGGGGGCCGATGATTCTGCATGTAGTGCACTTGCACTGGGGAAGTGTGCGTACGCAGCACATGTTTGTCGTCAATGTAAAACGTGTCGTGCATGGCGCGCGCCGGATGATTCTCGGGAATATTCAGCGCGGTGAAATTGTAGAAATCGGTTTCGATTTCGGGGCCATCGGCGACATCGAAACCGATGGAATGGAATAGCTCCTCGATACGCGCCAGCGTCCGGGTCACCGGATGCAATCCGCCCACACCCATGCCACGGCCCGGCAAGGTCACATCCAAGGCTTCCTTTGCCAGTTGCGCCTCGAGCTCTTTAGCCTTGATGGCTTCACGCCGCGCATTCAAGGCATCCTCGACTTTTTGCTTGGCAGCGTTGATAAGAGCGCCGACCTTGGGGCGCTCTTCGGGAGAAAGATTCCCCAGCGATTTCATCAACAGGGATATCTCGCCCGTTTTTCCAAGCCACTGGGCTTTGACTTGCTCCAGCTCCGCAGCGACGGAGGTTGCCGACAGCGCGGCAATCGCTTTCTGAACTATGGCGTCGAGTTTTTCGATGGACATTGCAATCCCAGAATCAAAACCAGAAACAAAAAAGGAGGCGTTTCCGCCCCCTTTTTTGGTTGATGCTTACTTAGGCTGCGAGGCTGGCCTTGGCTTGCTCCACAATCTTGGCAAATGCCGGCTTATCGAATACCGCTAGATCAGCCAATACTTTGCGATCGATTTCAATCATGGCGCGCTTCATGCCATTCATGAAACGGCTATACGTCAAACCGCATTCACGCGCGCCCGCATTGATACGTGCGATCCACAAGGCACGGAACTGGCGCTTTCTTTGACGGCGATCGCGATAGGCATATTGCCCGGCTTTCATCACCGCTTGCTTGGCGACGCGATAAACATTACCCCGGCGGCCGCGATAACCTTTGGCCAGGTCCAGGACTTTTTTGTGCCGCGCGTGCGCGGTTACACCACGTTTTACTCTAGGCATGTCTAGTTCTCCTTATGCGTAGGGCAACATGGCGCGTACACGACGCGTATCCGTTGCATCAACAATAGACATACCGCGCAATTGACGCTTACGTTTGGTGGTCTTTTTGGTCAGGATGTGACGCAGGTTTGCATGCGTCCGCTTAACGGCGCCACTGCCGAGCGCTTTGAAACGCTTGGCCGCACCGCTTTTGGTTTTCATTTTCGGCATTTTTTAATACTCCGCATTCGTTAATCAATATCAAGCCGGTCGTCTGCCGACAGCAAGCGTTATTCCGCTTCCTTTTTCTCCGGCTTGTGCTTTTTAGAGGGGGATAAAACCATGACCATTTGCCGCCCTTCCAAGCGCGGAAATTGTTCAACCACACCATGTTCCATCAGATCGGCTTCGACCCGTTTCAAGAGATTGTATCCAAGCTCTTGATGGGTCATTTCGCGACCGCGGAAACGCAGCGTAATTTTGGTCTTATCACCTTCTTCCAGGAAACGTATCAGGTTGCGTAGTTTTACCTGATAATCTCCCTCGTCCGTTCCCGGACGAAACTTCACTTCTTTAACCTGGATCTGCTTTTGCTTCAGCTTGGCTTCGTGCCGCTTCTTGCTTTCCCGGTATCTAAATTTGCCGTAGTCCATCAAACGGCATACCGGCGGTTTAGCGGTAGGCGCGATCTCTACGAGATCAATCTCATTCTCCTCGGCCAAGGCTTTCGCCGCTTCCAAGGACACGACGCCGATTTGTTCTCCATCGACGCCTATGAGACGCACTTCTTGCGCGGTGATCTCATCGTTCAAACGCGCATCTTTTTCCTGACTGATAGCAATACCTCCAAGTTAAAACAAGGAGCCAGATAGCATCAGAAACCTAAGCTTCTGCTATCTGGCTCCTTGCGAAATACAGCCGCTACGCTTTCGCGTCACGCTCCCGTTTTAGCTTATCGATCAATTCGTCCAAAGACATCTGGCCTAGATCTTCGCCCTGACGGGACCGCACAGCCACCTTGTTTGCCTGCACCTCTTTGTCACCCACGATGACCTGATAGGGCAGCTTTTGCAAACTATGTTCTCGTATTTTATAGGTTATTTTCTCATTTCTCAAGTCCGTCTCGACTCTGAGCCCGGCGGCACGCATGCTTTCGGCCGCTTTTGCCACATATTCAGCCTGGCTATCGGTGATATTCATGAGAATCGCCTGGGTTGGCGCCAGCCATAATGGCATGGCGCCGGCGTGATGCTCGACCAGCATGCCGATGAAGCGTTCCAACGAGCCCAAGATGGCGCGATGCAGCATAACCGGGATTTTCCGGCTGTTATCCTCGGCCACATAAGCCGCTCCGAGCCGATCCGGCAGGGAAAAATCGAGCTGGATAGTGCCGCATTGCCATACCCGTCCGAGACAGTCTTTCAACGCAAATTCAATTTTCGGGCCGTAAAACGCGCCTTCGCCGGGTTGTAAATCGAATGCCAAGCCCTTGGCGCGCAACGAGGCATCCAGCGCCGCCTCGGCCTTATCCCAAGTTTCATCCAAACCCACGCGTTTTTCCGGCCGCGTAGAAAGCTTGATGCCGACATCGTCAAAGCCGAAGTCTTTATAAACTTTAAGCAGCAAGTCGATGAATGCGCTCACCTCAGCTTGGATCTGGTCTTCGGTACAGAAAATATGCGCATCGTCCTGCACGAAACCGCGCACCCGCATAATGCCGTGCAGCGCGCCGGAAGGCTCATTGCGGTGACAGGAACCGAATTCCGCCAAGCGCAGCGGCAAATCGCGATAACTCTTCAGACCCTGATTGAAAATTTGAATATGGCCCGGGCAGTTCATCGGCTTCACCGCGTAGTCGCGTTTCTCTGACTCGGTGGTGAACATATTCTCGCGATAATTTTCCCAGTGCCCGGATTTCTCCCACAGCACGCGATCCATCACCATCGGCGTGCGCACTTCCTGGTAGCCATGCGCGGTCAGTTGCTGGCGAATATATTGCTCGATCTGCTGCCAAATGACCCAACCCTTGGGGTGCCAAAACACCATGCCCGGCGCTTCGTCCTGCAAGTGGAACAGATCCAGTTGCTTGCCAAGCTTGCGGTGATCGCGCTTCTCCGCTTCTTCCAAGCGGAACAGATAGGCTTCCAAATCTTCTTTTTTGGTCCAGGCCGTGCCGTAGACGCGCTGCAACATTTCATTGCGCGAATCGCCGCGCCAATAAGCGCCGGCCAGGCGCATCAGCTTGAACACTTTGAGCTTGCCGGTCGACGGCACGTGCGGCCCACGACACAAGTCGGTGAACTCGCCCTGCGTGTACAGCGACAGCTCTTCATCACCCGGAATAGACTCGATGATTTGCGCCTTGTAATGCTCGCCGAGATTCTTGAAATACTGAATCGCATCGGAGCGCGACATCACGGAACGGCTGACCGGCAAATCCTTCTTGACGATCTCGGCCATTTTCTTTTCGATGGCGGCCAGATCCTCCGGCGTAAATGGGCGCTTATAGGAGAAATCGTAATAGAAACCGTCCTCGATCACCGGGCCGATGGTGACTTGCGCATCGGGGAATAACTGTTTCACGGCCTGCGCCAACAAATGCGCGCTGGAATGGCGAATCACCCCCAGGCCATCCGCATCCTTGTCGGTGACAATCGCCAGCTCGACATCGTTTTCGATTTTGAACGCCGTATCAACCAGCTTGCCGTTCACACGCCCAGCCAGCGCCGCACGCGCCAAGCCAGCGCCAATCGAGGCCGCGACTTCGGCAACCGTTACCGGGTTGTCGAACTGACGCACGGAACCATCTGGCAAACGTACAGCAGGCATAGTGATTTCTCTAGGTCAAAAATGACAGAAGCCAGGCAATGCCTGACTTCTGTACTGTGTTGGTAGGCGCGATTGGACTCGAACCAACGACCCCCACCATGTCAAGGTGGTGCTCTAACCAGCTGAGCTACGCGCCTGGGGAGGGCGCATTATACGGTGAAGTGGATAAATCCTCAAATTTCTACTCGTCCACCAGGTCTTGGCCCGGAAACAATACCTCAGTAAATCCAAATTGGCGCATGTCCTTCATGCGCATCGGATACAACACGCCATACAAATGATCGCACTCGTGCTGCACCACGCGCGCATGGAAACCGGACACGGTGCGGTCGATGGGATTGCCTTGGGCGTCGACGCCGGTATAACGCAATTGCTTGTAACGCGGCACCAAGCCACGCATGCCGGGCACCGAAAGACAGCCTTCCCAGCCATCTTCCATCTCTTCGTCCAGTTTATATAAGGTGGGATTGATCAGAATCGTGAATGGCACTTGCTCGGCATCCGGGTAGCGCGGGTTTTGTTCCACGCCGAATA
Source organism: Pseudomonadota bacterium (assembly GCA_021812385.1). Lineage (GTDB taxonomy): Bacteria > Pseudomonadota > Gammaproteobacteria > Burkholderiales > Thiobacteraceae > RBG-16-58-11. The sequence continues at coordinate 88,846 of JAKANO010000002.1, forward strand.
TCACGACTTGTAGATTCACGCCGATTTGCGGCGCCGCGAGTCCCGCCCCATTCTCCGCCGCCATGGTATCGCGCATATCCTGGAGCAGTTCCGTTAATGCCGGCGTATCGAACCGATCCACTAATTCCGCAACGCGCAGCAAACGCGGATCGCCCATGCGTAAAATTTCTCTAACGGACATAGGCTAACTGGCGTGCAGCGCGACGAGATGCTCGAGTATGTTGCGCACGCGCTGCATAGACTGCTTCAACACCGCCTCGACTTCATCGTAATGGATGGCGTCCTTGCTCGACCCACGGCCTGCGGCAAAATTCGAAACCACCCCAATCGTGGCGTAGCAAAGGCCGATTTCCTTGGCCAGCGCGGCTTCCGGCATGCCGGTCATGCCGACCATGGTTGCGCCATCGCGCTCCAGACGATTGATCTCGGCGCGCGATTCCAAGCGCGGTCCTTGCACTGCGCCATAAACCCCGCCATCGACACACGTCTCGCCGGCCGCCTCTACCGCGCGCAGGCAAAGCTCGCGCGCACGCTGGCAATAGGGCTCGGTAAAGTCCATATGCACCACCGGCGTATCGCGGCCTTCGCGGTAAGTCGTCTGACGGCCATGGGTGTAATCGATGATCTGGTCCGGAATGACGATGGTGCCGGGCTTTAGGTCGGCATGAATACCGCCGACCGAGGCCACCGAGATCAAGTCCTTAACCCCGCGTGAATGAATCGCCCAAACATTGGCGCGGTAGTTCACGTCATGCGGCGCAATAGTATGGCCATAGCCGTGCCGCGCCAGAAAAATCACTTCCTCGCTGTTGATATGGCCGAAGGTCAGCGCCCCGGAAGGCTCGCCGAACGGCGTGCGGATCACTTGCCGATGGGTGATTTCAAGATTGGCTAATTGGGTCAGGCCGGAGCCGCCGATGATTGCAAGCATGGTGTGGTGTGAAATCCTTAAGAATCAGTTAGAACTTTAGCATATTGCGAGAGCACCCGCTGCGCCCGCACGCTACTCCTTGAGCGCATAGATTTCCGGCAGATTGCGCCACATGCCTTTGACATCCATGCCGCAGCCGAAGACATAGCGATTGGGCAACGTGATGCCGGCGAAGTCGGCGTGAATCGGCTTCGGCTGTCCGGTTTCCTTGACCGCGAGCACGGCGCTATAGACATCCGTCACGCCCATCTCCAACAGTTTTTCACGCACTGCCTGCAAGGTATGGCCTTCGTCCAAGATATCGTCCAGCACCAATACCACACGCCCCTTGATATCGGCCTTGGGCATGACTTTCCACTCGATGTTTTGTCCCTGCGTGGTGTTGCGGTAGCGCGTGGCATGGACATAATCCAGGTCGAGCGGGAAACGCAGTTGCGGCAACAGTTGGCCCGCAAACACAATGGCGCCGCCCATCACCGACAACACCACCGGATAGCGTTCGCTGAGCTCGGCCGTAATTTCCGCCGCAACGCGCGCAATCGCCGCGGAAACAAAATCGGCGGAGCAAATCAACTCCGCCGAATGCAAAATTTCCATGGCTTGTTCGCGCGTATGCATGCGATCTGCTTATGCCTTGGGCAGCTGACAATGCATGCTTGCGAGATATTCGCGAAAGGCCGGCCCGACCTCGGGATGTTTCGCCGCCAGCTCCACGGTCGCTTGCAGATAGCCTAATTTACTGCCGCAGTCGTAGCGCGTGCCCTGAAATTCGTAGGTAAAGATCGCCTCATACTCGAGCAAGGCGGCGATGCCATCGGTGAGCTGAATTTCGCCGCCCGCTCCGGGCTGAATCTGCTCCAAGAGGCGGAAGATGCGCGGCGTCAGAATATAGCGCCCCACCACCGCCAAGGTCGAAGGCGCTAGTTCCGGCTTGGGTTTCTCCACGATGCCGGTCAGGCGTTGCACGCGTTCGGAAAGCGGCTGGCTTTTGACAATGCCGTAGGAACTGGTGTTTTGTTGCGGCACATTCTCCACGCCCAACACCGAGGATGAATGCTGCTCATACAGGTCGACCATCTGCTTCAAGGCGGAAGGCTGGGCGTCGATCAAGTCGTCCGCCAGGATCACCGCGAACGGCTCATCGCCCACCACCGAGGCCGCGCACAACACGGCATGACCCAGGCCCAGCGCCTCGGCTTGGCGGGTATACACGCAGGTGATATTGCTCGGTAATATCGTGCGCAACTGCTCCAGCGTATGGTTCTTGCCGCGCGCCTCCAACTCCGCTTCCAATTCATACGCCTTGTCGAAATGATCCTCGATGGCGCGCTTATTGCGCCCGGTGACGAAAATCATTTCCGTGATGCCGGCGGCAATCGCCTCCTCGACGGCATACTGGATCAGGGGCTTGTCGACCACCGGCAACATCTCTTTCGGGCTGGCCTTGGTCACTGGCAGAAAACGCGTGCCCATGCCGGCGACGGGAAAAACGGCTTTACGGATTTTTTTAGTCATGGCGGCTATCTTTCTGGAATGCGGCCGATTCTAACAGCAAATAATTAAAAACGAGTTACTGGGCCTGTTGCAGCAGCGCCAGCAGGCCCGCCTCGTCCAACAAGGCCACGCCCAGCTCCCGCGCCTTGGCGAGCTTGCTGCCGGCATCACTGCCGGCCACCACGTAGTCGGTTTTCTTGGATACGCTGCCGGCGACCTTGCCGCCCAGCGCTTCGATGCGCTCCTTGGCGTCCTCGCGCGTCATGTTGGGCAGCGTACCGGTCAAGACAAAGGTCTTGCCGCTGAGCGCGGTTTGCATCGCAGCTTGTCTGGCCTGCCCTTCCGGCCAAGTCACGCCAGCACGGCGCAAGGCCGCAATCACTTGGCGATTATGCGGCTCGGCAAAAAAATCGGTAATGCTTTGCGCCACGATCGGGCCGACATCCGGCACGGCCAGCAACTGCTCGGCGTCGGCCGCTAACAGCGCTTCCAAATTTCCGAAATGCCGCGCCAAATCCTTGGCCGTGGCCTCGCCTACGTTGCGAATGCCCAAGGCGTAAATAAACCGCGCCAGGGTCGTTTGTTTGCTGTGTTCGATCGCCGCCAGAATATTGGAAGCGGATTTTTCCGCCATGCGCTCCAGATTTGCCAGCGCAGGCAGATCCAAGCGATAAATATCTGCGGGCGTATTGACCAATTCGCAGTCCACTAATTGATCAACCAACTTATCCCCTAAGCCTTCGATATCCAGGGCGCGCCGACTGGCGAAATGCAGCAGCGCTTGCTTGCGCTGCGCCGGACAAAACAAGCCGCCGCTGCAGCGTGCCACGGCTTCGTCCGGCAACTTCACGATATGCGAACCGCACACCGGGCAATGGCTCGGCATGCGAAAAGGCTGCGCATGCGCTGGCCGTTTGTCCTGGATCACGCTCACCACTTCGGGGATCACATCACCGGCGCGGCGTACGATCACGAAGTCGCCGATATGCACATCCTTGCGCCGCACTTCGTCTTCGTTATGCAGCGTGGCATTGGTCACCGTCACGCCGCCGACAAACACCGGCTTGAGCCGCGCCACCGGCGTGATGGCCCCGGTGCGCCCGACTTGCACGTCGATGCCCAACACTTCGGTCATCATCTCCTGCGCCGGAAATTTATGCGCCACGGCGAAGCGCGGCGCGCGCGACACGAACCCCAACTCGTCTTGCGCCGCAAGATCGTTCACTTTGTACACGACCCCATCGATCTCGAAGGGCAACGCATCGCGCTGCGCGCCCATTGCCCGGTAATAGCCGAGCAAGCCGTCCACACCCTGCACCACGCTGCGTTCATGGCACACGGGAAAATGCAATTCCGTCAACCATTGCATCACTTGGCTATGCTGCCGCGGCAAAGTGACGCCTTCCACTGCGCCCAGGGCATAGGCAAAAAAAGTCAGTTTGCGCGATGCGGTGATTTTGGAATCGAGCTGGCGCAAAGAGCCGGCGGCGGCATTGCGCGGATTGGCGAATTCCTTCTCGCCCTTGGCGCGTTGCGCAGCATTCAGATTTTCAAAATCGCGCTTGAGCATCAGCACCTCACCGCGCACTTCCAGCAATTGCGGCGGGTGTTTCGCATGCAGTTTCAGCGGCACCGCATGAATCGTTTTCACATTCGTCGTGACGTCCTCACCGCTAAAACCATCGCCGCGCGTTGCTGCTATAACCAATAGCCCATTTTCATAAACCAAGCTAATCGCCAAGCCATCGAACTTAGGCTCCACGGCATATTCAATATTCTCGCGCCCCAAGCCTTCGCGCACGCGGCGATCGAACGCTTGCACTTCCTCATCATCGAAAGCGTTATTGAGAGAAAGCATCGGCACGTGGTGCGTAACCTGAGAAAACGCGGTGGCGGGTCGCGCACCTACGCGCTGGGTAGGCGAATCGGGAGTCGCGAGTTGTGGATATTCGGCTTCAAGCCGTTGCAGTTCGCGGAACAGCCTGTCGAATTCTACGTCTGGAATCGTCGGCGCATCCAGCACGTAATAGCGGTAGTTGTGGGTCTCGATTTCATCGCGCAGCTGCTGAATGCGGGCGGCGACTGCATGCGGCGTACTCATGAAAGGAACATCAATGTGAACCCGGCGCTATGTGTCGCCGCTATTCAGGAAAATAACCGTTGTGCGCGCGGCGAACCGGCAGTGATGCCATTTTTATCCATCTTGCCGTAGATCAGGGATAGCTGCTGCTTAATCTTGGTGACGCCCTCATCGGTCAGCGGGCGCAAGTTGTCATCCACCATCAGGCCTTTGAGCGAATCCGTGAGATGGCGCGCGAATTGAATCATGTGCTCGAAGGCGCGCAAACCATTCGGGATACGCGGCACGTCGAACAAGAGCGTCAAGCCATGCGTGGAAAGATTCTTGATGGCATCGCCATTGAAAGGGGCGGATTCTTGATTGCTGAGCGAATACAAAACCGTCCCATGATCATCGCAGTACTGATAGGTTCCGTCGTTGGCGAGCGTGAATCCGCCCGCTTCGGCCAAGGCGCGAATTTTGGTTCCAGGGAATGTGGCTTGCTCCAAAGCGATCACATTCACGCCCACTAAAATATCCACATCGGCACAAAATTCGTCGAGCTTTGCGGCGGTATCCAGCGCCGTTTGACGCTCCGGGAGTTGCACTACCGCGCTCAACATTTCGCCCACTTGTTGCACGTGCTGTATAAAACCATTCAAGTCTTCGCTGCTCACCGCGCCAGCGCGATCCGCCAACTGCAATGCGCCGCACAAGGTGACCAACTCCAAGTGTTCTGGCGTTTTGCCCAGCGCTTCCCATTGGCCTGAAGCATTGAGCGCTAGCCAATGCACGGCTTTGCCAAACGCCGCATCGCCCAAGGCCGTCTGCAAGGCACCGGCCTGCACGGGTTCCGAAAAGTCCATGCGCACTACAAAATCGATGACGCTGTCGATGGGCGCAGGGTAAGCGTTGTCCGCTTTGCGCTGCACCTGTGCAGTGGGTTTAGCCGGCTGCTCCAGTTCGTCTTCGGCTTGGTCATCAGCAAGCGCCAGAGCTATCACCGGATCCGGCTCGAACGCAGCGCGCAAGCTCGGCTCGATACGCACATCGTCCAGCGTTTCAGTCCTGGGGCCGCGCGTATCCGCCATCGGCTCGCCAGAAGCGGACATCAGCACATCTTCACGCGGCGCTTGAAAGCGCTGTTGCGCGATCTTGCGGAATTTTTGTTCTTGTATCCAGTTATAAGCCACCACGCCGACGATGACGAGAAGGCCAAAGATCATCAGACTTAAATGCAAATCGCTCATTGAATGGTTTTTTCTCTTAATTAAGCTACGGCTTGTTCTTGCATCTTCATGGCATCTTCCACGTCCACCGCGACAATCCGCGATACGCCCGATTCAGGCATGGTCACGCCAACCAATTGCTGCGCCATTTCCATGGTGATCTTATTATGGGTGATGAACATGAATTGCGTATGCTCGCTCATCTTCTTCACCAAATCACAATAACGTTCGGTGTTGGCATCATCCAACGGCGCATCCACCTCGTCCAGCAAGCAAAATGGCGCGGGGTTGAGCCGGAACAAGGAAAATACCAAGGATAACGCGGTCAGGGCCTTTTCGCCGCCGGACAGCAAGTGAATCGAATTATTCCGCTTGCCGGGCGGTTGCGCGATGATCTGTACACCCGCGTCGAGGATTTCCTCGCCGGTCAGCACCAATTCGGCATGGCCGCCGCCGAACACGGCCGGGAACAATTCCTTGAAGTAGCCATTGACGGTGTCGTAAGTCTCTTGCAAACGGGTACGCGTTTCCTTGTCGATCTTGTGGATCGCATCTTCCAAGGTTTCCACCGCTTGCAGCAAATCCGCCGACTGCGCATCCAAATACTGCTTGCGCTCGCTGGCCGCCTGCAACTCGTCCAGCGCCGCCAAGTTCACCGCGCCAAGTTCTTCAATCGCTAGTTTCAGACGATTGATTTCGCGTTGCAGATGCTCGGCGCGATCGCCTTTTTCCGCTTGCAGCGCCAAGGCTTCCACATCGGCGCCAGACTCTTGCAAATTGGTTGCGGCCTGCTCGTTGGCCAAGCGCGTCTCTTGTTCCTTGAGCCGCATCTGCTCCAATTTGTTGCGCAGCGGCTCGTGGCGCTGCTCGGACTGCAAACGCTCCTGCTCCACCGCTTGCAGCGCGATGGTCGCCTGCGCCAGCACATCGCGCGCCGCCGCCTGCTTTTGTTCGGCAGCTTGGCGCGCCGCCAGCGCTTGATCCAAGGCCGCTTTCAGCGGCGCTTCGTCCAGGCCGGCACTTTCCTGAACCAAGCGCTCGTTCTCGGATGCGATACGCGCCAGCGCCTCTTCCGCCAAGCGCGTAATGTTTTCCAGTTCCTGGATTTTGGCGCGCGCCGCGCGCTCGGTGAACGCCGCTTCTTGCGCCGCACGCTCCGCCGCCGCCAGCGCTTCGCGTTGGCGATTCAAACTGGCGGTCGCTTCCTCACGCACGACTTTGGCTTGCTGCATCGATTGCAGCAAGGCCTCAATCGCGATGCGTTGGGTTTTTAGGCTCTCGCTCAGGCGGCCACGATTGGCTTCTTCGGTACTCACCGCCGTCGTCACTTCCTGCATTTCGCGCTCAATGGCGCTGCCGCGTTGCGCCGCTTGCTGCTCTAATTGCGCCAGGCGCTGCGCTTCCATTTGCACCCGATGCAACTCTTGCTGCATGCGGCTGATATCCGATTGGCCGGTGGCCAGATCGGTTTTGAGCGTTGCCAGTTGCTCTTCGGCTTGCGTCGTCGCCGCTTCCAAACCGCTTTGCGCGTCTTTACCGCTTTGAATCTCGGCCTTGAGCGTTTCGATTTCACGTTGGCGCAACAGCACCGAGTGCAAGGGCGATTGCTCGCCATGGAAACTCACACCATAGCGCGTCACCACATGCCCGGCTTGGCACACGATTAATTCGCCGGCTTGCAACGCATCGCGGCGCGCCAAGGCTTCGCTGCAATCCGCTACGGCATAAACCCCATGCAGCCAATCCGCGACACAAGCGCCGCCTTGGCCTTTCCAGCGCACATGATGGGCGAGCGGCGTAAGGCCATGCGCCCCGGTGCTTTCATGCAAATTACCTGCGCCACCGACGGCGATCGTCATTGCCGCCGGCGGCGTGTCGCTCATCCATGGCGCTGCGGCGGCGACATCGTTCACCACCACGGCATGCACGCGATCACGCAATACGCCTTCCAGCGCGATATCCCAACCGGCTTCGATTTCCAGGTTTTGCCAGAGCCGCGACAAGCTCGCGAGCTGATGTTTGTCGAGCCAGGCTTTGAGCTTTTCGTCTTGATCCAGGTCGCGCTGCATTTGCGTCAGCGTGTGCACCCGCGCTTCCAGGCGCGCGAGTTGCTGCAGTTGTTCTTGCACCTTGCGACTCGCTTCGCGCACTGCACGCTCGGTCTCGGGCTGGCGTTGGTGCTTTTCGGTATACGCCTTGCGCGCCGTATCCAGATGCGCGGTCAGCTCCGCCACTTGCGCTTGCTGCGCGGCCAGCAAGGCGCTATCCGGGCGGCTGATTTGTGTTTGCTCTTGCTGCAAGCGCGCTAAGCGCGCGCGATATTGCTCCAGCGCTTTTTCGGCATGGGCGTAATGCGTCTCTTCGACGCGCCGGCTTTGCTCGGCTTCGGCCAGCTGGCGCTGCAATTCGTTATTGCGCGTTTGCGCGGCATCGAAAGCGCTTTGCGCGGCGGGCAGTTGCTGACGTTGTGCCGTGGCCGTATCCGCGGTCTGGGTTGCGGCTTTCACCGCAACATCGAGCTGCTCGCGCCAATCGGCCAATTGCTCGCTGGCTTGCGTGCGTTGCGCTTGCTGCTGCGTTAATTGATTTTCCAGGGAGGCGATTTGTTGCGCGATACGATTGCGGCTATCGCGCTGGTGCTGAATTTGCTGTTCGACTTTGGCCACTTCGGCATTGGCGGCATACACCTCGGCTTGCACTGCATGCAGTTCATCGCTCGCGGTGTAATGGCCGGCGCGCGCCGTTTCCAGGCGGCTTTCCGCGTCGCGCAGGCGCGCGGTCTCGGCCTCCAGTTCATTCACCAAGCGCTCGACTTCACGCGTGGCCTTTTCCCATTGCGCTTGCGCTTCGCGCTTGCGCAGAAACCACAGCAGCTGCTGCGCCGAAGTCATATCCGCATGCAGCGCATGATATTGCTTGGCGACTTCGGCCTGCGCGCCCAAACGCTCCAACTGGCTCCCCAGTTCAATGCGAATGTCTTCGACGCGCGAAAGATTGTCGCGCGTATCGCGCAGGCGATTTTCGGTTTCGCGCCGCCGCTCTTTGTAGATGGATATCCCTGCGGCTTCTTCCAAAAACACCCGCAGCTCTTCCGGCTTGGCGTCGATCACGCGCGAAATCATGCCCTGCTCGATGATGGCGTAAGCCCGCGCACCGACGCCGGTGCCGAGGAACATGTCCATCACATCGCGCCGCCGCACGTGTTGGTTGTTGATCGAGTACGTGGAATCGCCGTTGCGATCCAGCACGCGCTTGACCGAGACTTCGGCATAGGCCGACCACTGCCCGCCGGCGCGCCCCAAATGATTATCGAAGACCAATTCGACGCTGGCGCGCGACACCGGATTGCGTCCGCCGGAACCATTGAACAATACGTCCTGCATGGTTTCGCCGCGCAAGTGCTTGGCCGAGGATTCCCCCAGCACCCAGCGCACCGCATCGATCACATTGGATTTGCCGCAACCGTTCGGACCCACCACGCCTATCAATTGGCCTGGCACATGAATCGTCGTTGGATCGACAAAGGATTTAAAACCAGCGAGCTTTATATGAGTAAGACGCACAATAGGACTTCGTTATTTTATGAATGAATGGAAGACGGCCTCCTCCTGGAGGGATACCCTCCTCGCGCCGCCGTTGAGGGTTATAATTTTACCTAAATTTGACCCTAATTTTTACAAAGAAAAGACAAATGCCGAGCAAACCCAGCAAGTCCCTGGAAACATTCGATAATCCCAACCCAAATCGGGATTACCACATCCATATGGAGATACCGGAGTTCACTTGCCTGTGCCCCAAGACCGGCCAACCCGACTTCGCGACCTTGATTTTGGACTACATCCCGGAAAAAAAATGCGTGGAATTGAAGAGCCTGAAACTCTATATCTGGTCGTTCCGCAACGAAGGCGCTTTCCACGAAGCCGTGACCAACAAAATATTAGACGATCTGGCGGCGGCTACAAAGCCACGCTTCATGCGGCTGACCGCGAAGTTCTATGTACGCGGCGGCATTTTCACCAATGTGGTGGCGGAGCATCGCAAGAAAGGCTGGAAACCGCAGCCCATGGTGGACTTGTCGCAATTTGCCGCTGCATCGAATACGCGCGGCTAGCCGCCGTTATTTCAGCAGCAAAGCCATCCCGCTGCCGATCAGCAGCACGCAAATGCCGCGCTCAAACGCTGCCTGCGACAACCTGGTATGCACATGGCCGCCGATATACATGAACAGCACCATGATGGGTAAGCACGCCGCAACCATCACGAGAAAATCCGCCGTAAAGCGGCCCGACACGGCGTAGCCGACCAGCCGCCAGACGCCATCCATTAAAAACATGGTGGTCAAGGTCGCGCGAAATGCGGCTTTATCCAAGCCACGCGCGCTAAAGTAGCTGACGTAAAACGGCCCGCCCGTACCAAACAGCGTACCGATAATCCCGCCCGTCAAACCCGCCAGAACGCCCCAAGCCCGCGCCGCGCCGGCCTTGGGACTAAATCCAGACAAGGTAAAAAGGCCATAGAAAATGATGAAGCCGCCCAGCGCTTTGATCAGCACTAAGGCATCGGCTTGCGTCAGAAACAGCATGGCAATCAACACGCCGATCAAGCTAAACGGGATCAGCGGTACGATTTCCTTCCAGCGAACATCCTCGCGATTGCTCATACCTTGGCTGAGTGACGCCAGATAATCGAGCATGATCATCAGCGGCACCACCAATGGAAACGGCAGCACGAAGGCCAACAGCGGCACCGCGATCAAGCCGGAACCGAAACCCGCGATGCCGCGCACGAAATACGCGACGGCTAAAATTGCGGCACTCGCTACCAGTTGATACAGCGTCAGCGCCTCAAGCACAAAGAAACCTCATCGGAGAAAAAATAAGCACGTAATTTGATCGTGACGACCACGCACGGAATTTGTAAGATGTTGGCATGAAGCCCGATTCGCTCTACCTTGGCCTGGACTTCGGCACCAGCGGCGCACGCGCCATGGTAATCGACGCGCATGGCCAAGTCATCTCGCAAGCGCATTGCAACTACGACATTGCCGACTGGCAGAGCTGGCTGCTTGCGCTGCACTGGCTGTGCGCTTCCTTGCCTGCGCCGCTGCGACGGCGCATCGCGGCAATCGCCATCGATGGCACCTCATCCAGCGTGCTGCTGTGCAATGAAAGCAATGTCCCGATAGCGCCACCCTTGCTTTACAACGATGCCAGCGCCGCTGAGCAGGTGCCGAAAATTGCAATGCATGCGCCAGCCGGCCACAACGCCGTCAGCGCCACCTCAAGCCTGGCTAAATTGCTGTATCTGCGGCAACGCCATTCCTCCCTGGCGGCCGGTTATTTTTGCGATCAAGCGAGCTGGCTTGCCGCCATGCTCACCGGGAAAGCCGGTGTCAGCGATTACCACAATGCCTTGAAGTTGGGTTATGACGTGGAAACCTTGGCCTGGCCGGCGTGGATTGCAGCGCTGGGCGTCGATGCATGGGTACCGCATGTCGTCGCGCCCGGCACTAACTTGGGCAAGCTGGCGCCGGAAGTTGCGGTGAAGCTGGATCTCCCGGCGACTTGCAGCGTGCGCGCCGGCACGACCGACAGCATCGCGGCTTTCATCGCCAGCGGCGCGCGCACACCGGGCACGGCGGTTACTTCGCTGGGCTCGACCTTGGTGGTGAAGTTGCTCTCCACGCAACGCGTCGAAGACGCGCGCTATGGCGTCTACAGCCATCGCTTCGGCGATTTATGGTTGGCGGGCGGGGCGTCCAATAGCGGCGGCGCGGCGCTGCGGCAATTCTTCGATGATGCAACATTGGCCACGCTATCGCAGCAAATCGATCCCGCGCAAGCCAGCGGCCTCGACTACTATCCCCTGCCGTCGCGCGGCGAGCGCTTCCCGATCAATGACCCACAGATGGCGCCGCGCATCACGCCGCGACCGGCCTCCGATGTCGCTTTTTTGCAAGGCTTATTGGAAGGCATCGCACGTATCGAAGCGCGCGCTTATGCGCTGCTCGCCGAGCGCGGCGCCACACCTTTGACCCAGGTGCTGAGCGCCGGCGGCGGCGCAAAAAATACCGCTTGGACTGCCATCCGCCAGCGCCTGTTGGGTGTTCCCGTACGAGCAGCCGAACACGACGCAGCGGCCTATGGCGCGGCATGGTTAGCCAAAACCGGCCCGGACTTGCTAGACTTGCAACATGACACATGAAACCGGTATCGAATATCGCGGTCTCTTGCCTCTCTCTTGGCAGGATGGTCAACCCTCGCCGCAACAAAGTGCGGACTGGATGCGCGAAAATGTCACGGCCTTTCATGCCATCGCGGCCTTGGAAGGCCCGGCGCACGAAAGAGAATTGGATCGCACCGCCGGCGTCGATTACACCGCAGCGCGGCTGGAAGCAAAAATGGATTTAATGCTGCAATGGGTCGGCAAATTGCTGATGGCGCAGCACCCCATGCCGCCGGCCACTGAAGTGATTCTCGGTTCGAAAGCGATTGCCTGGAAATGCCCGATTGCACTGAAGCCAGGCCAATTCGGCGTGCTCTCGCTCTACCTTGCACCGCGTATGCCGATGCCGCTGGTGTTCCCGGTGCAAATCCAGACCTGCGCCGCAGGGCAAGCGCAAGCGCTGCTGCTGCATGTCAGCGAAGAAGCGCAGGATGGTTTGGATCGCACGCTGTTCCGCTATCATCGACGCTCGCTGCAAGCACGCAGTGGGCGGGTTTAATTTCACGAATTAATCAAAAAAACTATTGAACCGCCAAGGCGCCAAAACCGCCAAGAAATGCAAAAGCGTTTTGAATTTTTAAATTTATACGCTAGATGGCATGCTTAAGTGAAAAGACCTTGGCGGTTTGAACTAGACTCTCAGGTTTTTACTTCAACAAACTCCAACGCATTCCCATCCGGATCACGGCAAAATAGCGCACGCCGACCCGAGCGGCTGAGCGTATAGGCAATCCCCTGCGCATCCAGCTTGACTTTCAAAGCATCGACATCATCGATCGACAGCGCGATATGCCGGTCGCGCCCGCCATGCTCGTGGTGTATGTGCTGCGGCGCATTGGCCAAAGCCAGCACATGAATTTGCTGCGCGCCCAATTCATACCACACGCCGGGAAAGCCTAAATCCGGACGTTGCGCGCTGGGGCTCAAGCCCAGCACCCCTTCGTAAAATGCACGCGCTGCGGCGACATCCTGCACCAAGATCGATGCATGCAATAGCTGACTGACTTTCATGCGGACTCCGTATGTTCTTTTTCCATCATGCCTGAAAAAGCGCTGGCGGCGACGATCATCGCGCCGCCGATCCATTCGCGCAGCGACAGCGATTCGTTCGCCCAGTAGTACGAGGTGATCGCCACCACCACCAATTCGAACAGCAAGATCACGATGGCGCGATTGGCCGGGGTGTGGGTGAGGCCGTATTGCATGGCGATGGTGGCGCCGAAAATCGCCACGCCCACCAGCAACAACCAAGCAAAACCGGCCACGGGCAATTGCGCCAGGCTTTGCCAGCGCGGCGGCTCGAACCACGCCCACAGCAGGCACATCACGATCACACCGCTCCACACCGCGAGCGCCTTCAATTCCACCGGGGCTTGGCTGGCGCGGCGCGTCAGCACATTGGTCAAGGCAAAGGCGAAGCCGGCGGAAATTCCGACCCACTCCGCGGAATTCTTCGGCCAAGGGCTGCCGAGATCGGGGCGCCACAGCATCACCAAGGCGCCGGAGAGCGCCAAGGCCATCACGCCAAACGCCACCTTGTTCAAACGCTCGCCCAAAAAATAGCGCGCGAAAAAAACCGTCCACAAGGGCGCGAGGTAAAACAGCAACATCACCCGCAGCACTTCGCCGTGGATCACCGCCACCACATAGGCCAGATTGGTCCAGCCCGCAGCCAGGCCGATCCAGACTAGATTGATCCAGATTGGGCCCAGCGCGCGCCGGTCGATGGCGCCCAAGGCGCGACGATAGGCGATGCAACCCAGCGCGAACGCTATCGCAAACACCATGCCCGTGGCGGCGATGCCATTCATACCCATGCCGTCCAGCAAGCGGAACGGATACCAAATCAATCCCCACACCGTCGCCCCGGTCATCAGGCCTGCGATGGCAAAAACACTGCGGTTGGTCGGCATGCGGCTTACCCTTATAATGTTGTTTTTTGTGCGTAAAAATCCGTGAACCCCGACCTCGCCAAGCTTCAACCCTACCCGTTTCAGCGTTTACGCACACTGTTTCACGGCGTCACGCCCGGCATCACGCCGCACGGGGATTTTACACCCATCAATTTATCCATCGGCGAACCGAAGCATGCCACACCCGCATTGATTCGCGATGCGCTGGTTAAAAACCTGGATGGGTTGGCGAGCTACCCGCTCACCCAAGGCAACGAAGGCCTGCGCCTCGCCATCGCGCACTGGCTGGAACAGCGCTATCGCATTCCGCACATCAACCCGCAGACGCAAGTGCTGCCGGTGAACGGCAGCCGCGAGGCCTTGTTCGCATTCGCCCAAGCTATCGTCGATCGCGCACAAGATGCGGTGGTGATCTCGCCCAATCCGTTTTACCAAATTTACGAAGGCGCGGCGTTCTTGGCTGGCGCCACCCCCTACTACCTCAACACCTTGCCCAGCAACGGCTTTCGCATGGACTTCGCCAGCGTGCCGGAAGATGTCTTGCGCCGCACCCAATTGGTGTACGTGTGCTCGCCCGGCAATCCCACCGGCAAGGTGATGGCGCTCGACGATTGGCGCGAGCTGTTCGAGTTGTCCGAGCGCTACAATTTTGTGATCGCCGCCGACGAATGCTATTCGGAGATCTACTTCGACGAAGCGCAGCCGCCGCTCGGCGCGTTGGAAGCGGCGCAGTTATTAGGCCGCAAGGATTACGTCAATCTGGTGGTGTTCAGCAGCCTGTCCAAGCGCTCCAACGTGCCGGGCATGCGCTCCGGCTTCGTCGCCGGCGACGCGAAAATTTTGGAAAAGTTTCTGCTATACCGCACCTATCACGGCTGCGCCATGAGTCCGACGGTGCAGTCCGCCAGCGAAGCCGCGTGGCGGGACGAAGCGCATGTGGCGGAAAACCGCTGCCTGTATCGCCTGAAATTCGCCGCCTTCCAAAGCGCGCTCGCCGACGTGCTGCCCTTGCAGATGCCGGATGCGGCGTTCTACTTCTGGGTGCAGACGCCGATAGCCGATACCGAATTCGCGCTTGGTTTGCACCGGGACTATAATGTCACGGTTTTACCGGGCAGCTATCTTGCGCGCGAGGCGCATGGCGTAAACCCCGGCGCGAATTTCGTGCGCATCGCCTTGGTGGCTTCCGAGATGGAGTGCATGGAAGCGGCGCAGCGAATAAAGGAATTTGTACAAAAGATTTGAACCGCGGAGACGCGGAGGCGCAGAGAAATACAAACTCGAATCCTCCGCGCCTCTGCGCCTCTGCGGTTAATCATCTATTAAATAGGAATCCTATCATGCAAGAACTGCAAAGCATTATCGACGAAGCCTTTGAACGCCGTGCCGACATTACCCCGCGCAGCGTCGATGCCAAGACCAAGGAAGCCGTGATGCAGGTGCTCGACCAGCTCGATAAAGGCGCACTGCGCGTCGCGGAAAAAATCAACGGCGACTGGGTCACGCACCAATGGCTGAAAAAGGCCGTGCTGCTGTCGTTCCGCATGGAGGACAATTTTTTTATCAAGGGCGGCTTCACCAATTATTTCGATAAGGTGCCGTCGAAATTTTCCGACTACAACTCCAAGGATTTCCGCGAAGGCGGCTTCCGCGTCGTGCCGCCGGCCTCGGTGCGCAAGGGCTCCTACATCGCCAAGAACGTGGTGCTGATGCCGTCCTATGTGAACATCGGCGCCTATGTCGACGAAGGCACCATGGTCGATACCTGGGCCACCGTCGGCTCTTGCGCGCAGATCGGCAAGAACGTGCACCTGTCCGGCGGCGTGGGCATCGGCGGCGTGTTGGAACCGGTGCAGGCCGGCCCTACCATCATCGGCGACAACTGCTTCATCGGCGCGCGCTCCGAAGTGGTGGAAGGCGTGATCGTCGAGGACAACGTGGTGATTTCGATGGGCGTGTACATCGGCCAATCGACCAAGATTTATAATCGCGAAACCGGCGAAGTGACTTATGGCCGCGTACCGGAAGGCTCGGTGGTAGTGTCGGGCAATCTGCCGTCCAAGGATGGCAGCTACAGCTTGTACTGCGCCGTCATCGTCAAACAAGTCGACGCCAAGACGCGCTCCAAGGTTGGCATCAACGAGTTGCTGCGCGGCGTTTAAAGCAAATTCTTGAACCACGGAGTACACAGAGGTCACGGAGTAAGCTCTAGAGTTTTTCCTCCGTGATCTCTGTGTACTCCGTGGTGAAAAGGTTTTAAAGATGAAACTCTATGGCATCCCCAACTGCGACACAGTCAAAAAGGCACGCGCCTGGCTGGCCTCGCACGCCATCGCATACGAATTCCATGACTATAAAAAACAGGGCGTGGATGCCGCCCTTTTACGCAAATGGATGACACAGCATGGCTGGGAACCAATCATCAATCGCCAGGGTCAGACTTGGCGCAAACTCAGTGATACCGAGAAAGCTGCCGTGCATGACATCGCTTCGGCAATAAAACTTGCAATCGAAAAACCCAGCGTGATTAAACGGCCTGCCTTTGAACATCACGGCCAACTCATTCTGGGTTTCAATCCCACTCAATATGAAACCACTCTCCTAGGAAAATAATCATGAAACGTTTATTACTCGCCGCTACATTATTCGCCGCAAGCTCCGCATTTGCCGCCTCCCCCGCCGTGTATGAGAAGAGCGTCAATCAAGCGCTCGACGTCACTTATAAGAATGTCAGCAAGGCATTGGAAGACCATGGCTTCCGCGTCGTGTTCGAAGTCAACATCGGCGAAAACTTATCCAAGCTCGCCGGCAAATTGGGCGACAACTACAACAAGAACAAATTGGCCGGGATCAAATCCCTGGTGTTTTGCAACGGCAAGTTCGCCAACCAGATCAGCAATCTCGATCCTTCCATGCTCGCGCTGTGCCCCTTGCATGCAACCTTGACCAACAAGGATGGCGTGACCACCGTGTTGTTCGTGCGCCCCAGCGCTGTCGCGCAAGGCAGCCCGGCCGCCAAAGCCGCACTGGATTTGGAAAACGCCACCATTAAAGCGCTCGAAGCCGGCATCAATGCCAAGTAATACGCCCAGCAATACATTGGCCCTAGCCAAGGAGCTGATCAGCCGTCGTTCGCTCACCCCGGACGACGCTGGTTGCCAGGAGATTTTGATTGCGCGCCTGCAACAGCTCGGTTTTAAGATCGAGCCGATGCGCTTCGGCTTCGTCGATAATTTTTGGGCGCGACGTGGCACGACGGGCCCAGTGATTTGCTTCGCCGGCCATACCGACGTCGTGCCCACCGGCCCGGTGGAACAGTGGGACAGCGAGCCCTTCACGCCCACCGAGCGCGACGGCAAGCTGTATGGACGCGGATCTGCAGACATGAAAACTTCACTCGCCGCATTCATCACGGCGATTGAAGGCTTTTTGCAACAACACCCGAATCATCCCGGCTCGATTGCGCTTCTCATTACTTCGGACGAGGAAGGCATCGCCATCGACGGCACGGTGAAAGTCGTCGAAGCGCTGCAAGCGCGCAAGGAACTAATCGACTACTGCATCGTCGGCGAACCGACCTGCGTGGACAAGCTGGGCGACACCGTCAAAAACGGCCGCCGCGGTTCGCTTTCCGGTCACTTGATCGTCAAAGGCATTCAAGGCCATATCGCCTACCCGCATTTGGCCAAGAATCCGATTCATTTGGTCGCTCCCGCGATTAGCGAGTTGGCCGCCACCGAATGGGATCAAGGCAATGAATTTTTTCCGCCTACCTCTTGGCAAATTTCCAATATGCGCGGCGGCACCGGCGCCACCAACGTCATCCCCGGCGAAGTCGAGATCCTGTTCAATTTCCGCTTTAGCACCGCCAGCACGGTGGAGGGACTGAAATCCAAAGTGCTCGCCATTCTCGATAAGCACGGCCTGCAATACAGCATCGAATGGGAATACTCGAAACCTTACCTCACATCGCGCGGCAATCTGGTGGATGCGATCGCCAGCGCGGTCAAGGAAGTCACCGGGATCGCTACCGAACTCTCCACCTCCGGCGGCACCTCGGACGGCCGCTTCATCGCCGACATCTGCCCGCAAGTGGTCGAGCTCGGCCCGCGCAATGCCACCATCCATAAGCTCAACGAATGCGTGGAGCTGGACCACATCGAACCGCTGCGCGAAATTTATCAGCGCACGCTCGAAAAACTGTTGTCCTGATTCCCGATGCACGAACAAGCTAAAAATACTTTTTCCACCGTGCGCGATTTGCTGCGTTACGCGGTCAGTCGTTTCAATGAAGCCGATTTGTTCTTTGGCCATGGCAGCAGCAATGCGCTGGACGAAGCCGCGTATTTGATCCTGCATACTTTGCATTTGCCACCGGACACGCTGGACCCGTTCCTGGATGCCAAGCTCTTGCCGTTCGAAGTCGAAGCGGTGTTGCAGATCCTGGATAAGCGCATCGCTCAACGCGTGCCTGCGGCTTATCTCACGCACGAAGCCTGGCTGGGAGATTTCAAATTTTACGTCGATGAGCGCGTCATCGTGCCGCGCTCCTTCATCGCCGAACTGCTGCGCGAGCAACTCGATCCTTGGGTCAGCGATCCGCAACAAGTGCAAAGCGCGCTGGATTTATGTACCGGCTCGGGCTGCCTGGCGATTTTGCTGGCGCATGCATTTCCCTGCGCGCAGGTTTCCGCCTTGGATATCTCCCCCGACGCACTCGAAGTCGCAAAACGCAATGTGGCGGATTACGGTCTGGAAGATCGCATTGAGCTGCTGCAATCCGATTTATTTCAAGCCGTCGCAGGACGCACTTACGATCTGATCATCAGCAACCCGCCCTACGTCAACCAAGCATCCATGCAGGCTTTGCCGCAGGAATATCAGCGCGAACCCACCCTCGCCCTGGCCAGCGGCGCAGACGGCCTGGATCATGTGCGCGTAATCGTGAACCAAGCGGCGCAACACCTGAATCCCGGCGGAATCTTAGTCGTGGAATTGGGGCACAACCGCGCCGCCGCAGAAGCCGCCTTTCCGCACCTGGAATTTACCTGGCCGGAAACCAGTGGCGGCGATCAATTCGTGTTTGTGCTAACGCGCGAACAACTGCTGGTGGGTCTGAAGTAAGCCAGGTCGCGCGCGAACAAGTGCGCCGCCTGTGTTTGCGGCAAAACTGGTTTAGCGCGACTTGCGTCCAGGCGACGTTGGCTTTTCGCTCCGTGCTTGTCCCGTGCGGGATGGACGTGCGGCGGATGGTTTGGTACTGCGCGGCGCCCTGCTAGGCTTGTCCGCGCCGCGACTTTCACGCTCGGTGGAAGCCGGACGTTCAAAACGTTTTGCCGTAGACGGCCGAGCATTTCGCGTAGGCCGCTCCGTTTTCTCCGGTCTGCTGGATTCACGCCCCGTTTTTTCAGGACGTTCCGACCCTTTGCCGCTTGGCGATTTTTCCTCTTGCTCGCCCAACAAACCCACAGCGCTCAGCAGTGCTTGCACCTGCGCTGGCTCCAGGTCGATGCTTTGCCCGCGTTTGACGCGTGGCGGCAAGGTGATATTGCCATAGCGCACCCGAATCAAGCGCGACACCATCAGGCCAACCGCCTGGAAAATCCGCCGCACTTCGCGTTTGCGGCCTTCCTTCAGCACCACGTGATACCAGTGATTGGAACCTTCGCCGCCATGGTCTTCGATCAGCTCGAACTTACCGAGACCATCTTCCATCGCAATGCCTTGCAACAACTGCTGCGCTTGCGCCTTGCTCAACACGCCCATGACGCGCACCGCGTATTCGCGTTCGATTTCATAACGCGGATGCATGAGCCGGTTCGCCAGGTCGCCGGAGGTGGTGAATAACAGCAGCCCGCCGCTGTTAATATCCAGCCGGCCGACGGCGATCCATTTGGCGCCGCGCAATCGCGGCAATTGCGCAAAAACAGAAGGACGGCCTTCCGGGTCGTCGCGCGAAACAATCTCGCCTTCCGGCTTGTTGTACAGCAGCACGCGCGGCGCGCGCGGCTTGCCGGTTTTCGATTCCAGTTTGAAGCGGAATGGTTTTTTGTCGATCGCCACCCGGTCGCGCAATTCGATGCTTTGGCCCACTGTCGCTAGCACGCCATTGACGGTAATGCGACCGGCGCGGATCCACTCTTCGATCTCGCGACGCGACCCGAGGCCCGCGGCCGCGAGCAGCTTATGCAGCCGTTCCGGCATCAGCTTCTTCGGATGGGGTTTCGGTTTCTTCTTCGTTGATCTGCTCGACCGCGGGCATCATGGCCTCGGTGAGCAACATTTGCTCGTTGACCACGAACTGGTCGAGCGAAGGCAGGTCTTGCAAGGAACGCAAATTCAGGTCATCCAGAAATTGCTTGGTCGTGGCGTATAGGCCGGGACGTCCCGGCACATCGCGATGGCCGATCACGTCGATCCAGCCGCGCCCTTCCAAGGTCTTCAAAATATTCGGCGACACCGCAACGCCGCGAATGTCTTCGATATCGCCGCGCGTGGCCGGCTGGCGGTAGGCGATGATGGCTAAGGTTTCCAGCACTGCGCGCGAATACTTGGGCGGCTTTTCCGGGCTGAGGCGATTGATGTAGCGCTGATACTCGCTGCGCGCCTGAAAACGCCAGCCGCTGGCCACTTGCACCAGCTCGATGCCGCGTTCCGACCAGTCGGCCTTGATTTCTTCCAGCAGCGTACGCAAACCGTCGTTATCGATTTCGGGCTCGAATATTTTTCCGAGTTGATGCAGCGACAAGGGCTCGTGGCTGACCAACAGCGCGGTTTCCAAAATCTGTTTCATTTCATTCTGGTGATTTATTTCATTCTGTGTCTGGTCCATCATCTTCACTCTCAAGGCGTTTGACGTAGATGGGGGCATACACGGCTTGCTGGGTGACTTCGATCAAGCGTTCCTTGGCCAATTCCAAGATCGCGAGAAAGGTCACCACCAACTCGGGCACGCCCGCATCGGGGTTGAACAATTCGATGAATTCCACAAAGCGGCCATGATCCAACATACGCAACACGCGCGTCATGTGTTCGCGCACCGACAGCTCTTGGCGCGAAATGCGGTGATGCCGCTGATTCTTCGCGCGCGCCACTATGGTTTCCCAAGCCGCCTGCAAATCGCCGACATGCACTTGCGGCAAGCGCTCCTCGGTCACCCGCTCAAGAAACACTTGCACCAGGGTGATATCGCGCCCGACATGCGGCAACTCGTCCAGCTTGTGCGCCGCGTATTTCATTTGCTCGTACTCGAGCAGACGCCGCACCAACTCGGCGCGCGGATCTTCCTCCGGGCCCTCCTCCAGTTTAGGCGGGCGCGGCAACAACATGCGCGACTTGATCTCGGTCAACATCGCCGCCATCACCAAATATTCTGCGGCCAGCTCTAATTGCGAAGTGCGCAGCAAGTCGACATAACCGATGTATTGGCGCGTCAAATCCGCCATCGGAATGTCCAGGATATCCAGGTTGTGCTTACGGATCAGGTACAGCAGCAGATCGAGCGGACCTTCGAAAGCATCCAGAATGACTTCCATCGCATCCGGCGGGATATACAAATCCTGCGGCATTTGCAGCAGCGGTTCGCCGTAAATACGTGCGATGTGCGGTGTTTCTTCGAGGACGGCGGACATAATTAGAATTTGCTAATTTTATGGTGTGTTGTCGGGTACCGCATGCAGGAAATTATACCCGCAAAAACTCCAATCCAAACACTATATATTGTGTTAACCGGTATTTAAAACGCAAGCTATGGTATCAAAACGGAAAATATTTTTGCCGGGAAAAATTCAGCGCGAACGCCACACTGAACCGCCCACGAAAAGCACGCATGACACGAAAACTTCGAGGATTTATTTGAATTTTTCTTGCTTTAGCGGTTTTGCGGGCAACGGGCTTAGCGTTAACTGTAGTCCAAACCCATCGCCTCGCGCACATCGCGCAGGTTTTCCTGTGCCAAGGAACGTGCCTTTTCGCAACCATCCGCGATCAGATTGCGAATCAAGGTCGGGTCTTCTTCGTATTGCCTGGCGCGCTCGTGCATCGGCTTTTGCTCTTCCAACACTGCGTCGATCACCGGTTGTTTGC
Source organism: Pseudomonadota bacterium (assembly GCA_021812385.1). GTDB lineage: Bacteria > Pseudomonadota > Gammaproteobacteria > Burkholderiales > Thiobacteraceae > RBG-16-58-11. Next base: position 110,782 of record JAKANO010000002.1, read on the forward strand.
ATTCCAGGCAACCGATGCCGGCGCTCTTGCAGCCGGCTTGCACCCATTGTTGCGTAGTCACTTCCGAGTACACCTGATGGAATTGCCACACCGGGCATTTTTCCGGATCGCCGGGATCGGTGCGGCGCACGCGCGCAGGATCGGTGGGCATGGTGCGAATTTTCTTCACCACGCTGTCGGTGTCTTCGCGTAACGCAATGGTGTTTTGATAAGACTTGGACATTTTCTGCCCATCCAGCCCCGGCATTTTGGAGGCTGCGGTGAGCAGCGCCTGCGGCTCGGCCAAGATCATTTTGCCCCCGCCTTCCAAGTAACCGAACAAACGCTCGCGGTCGCCCAGGGAAAGATTTTGCGCTTCGTTGAGCAGCGCTTGCGCAGACTCCAAGGCCTCGTCGATGCCCTGCTCTTGATAGCGCGTGCGCAGTTCGTGATACAGCTTGGCTTTTTTCGAGCCGAGTTTTTTCACCGCTTGCAGCGCCTTTTCTTCGAAGCCCGGCTCGCGGCCATACAGGTGATTGAAGCGGCGCGCGATCTCGCGCGTGAATTCGATGTGCGGCACCTGGTCTTCGCCCACCGGCACTTTGTTGGCGCGGTAGATCAGGATATCGGCGCTTTGTAGCAGCGGATAGCCGAGAAAACCATAAGTCGACAGGTCTTTCTCGGTGAGTTTTTCCTGCTGGTCTTTGTAGGTCGGCACGCGCTCCAGCCAGCCTAGCGGCGTCATCATCGACAGCAGCAAATGCAACTCCGCATGTTCCGGCACGCGCGACTGGATGAACATGGTCGCTTGCGAGGGATCGACGCCCGCAGCGAGCCAGTCGATTACCATCTCCCAAGTGCTTTGTTGAATCAAATGCGGGTCGTCGTAATGCGTCGTCAAGGCGTGCCAATCGGCCACAAAAAACAGGCACTCGAATTCATGCTGCAATTGGACCCAATTTTTCAACACCCCGTGATAATGGCCTAAATGCAGGCTACCGGTGGGGCGCATGCCGGAGAGCACGCGTTCGACGAACATAAAAAACCTTTCTTACAGACCGAACAAAGAATGCAACAGGTTAATGCTAAATTGCACCATGGGATAAATTATAAAACCACCCGGCGAATTAAACTCGATCAGCAATATGCCAATCAAGATAAACATGCCGTAGGGTTCGATTTTTGAGAAACGATACGCATAGGGTTGCGGCAACAGGCTCACCGCGACGCGGCCGCCATCGAGCGGCGGCAAGGGAATGAGGTTCAGCACCATCAGCACCACATTGATCGTGATGCCCGCTTGCGACATGGCATAAAACCAAGCGGCCGTAGTGCCGCCGGCGCTACCCAGCGCCAGCTTCGCGACCATGACCCACAGCACCGCCATGAACAAATTCGAGGCCGGCCCGGCAATCGCGACCCACAGCATGTCTTTCTTGGGATTGCGCAGGCGTCCAAAGTTGACCGGTACTGGTTTAGCCCAGCCGAACAAAAAACCGGCGGTGAGGAACATCACCAGCGGTATCAGCACGGTGCCGATGGGATCAATATGGCGCAGCGGATTCAGGCTAATACGCCCGGCTTGATACGCCGTCATATCGCCAAAGTATTTGGCCACATAGCCATGCGCTGCTTCATGCAAGGTAATGGCAAACAACACCGGCAAGGCCAAAATTGAAATTTGTACCAAGGCTTGCGATAAACTCATCAATGCTCCAATCCAAATAAAGCCAGATCGCCCCGGCCCTTGCGCACGACTTGCGGGAAATCCCCGGACAGATCAATCACCGTGCTCGGCTCCACGCCGCAGAAGCCGGCATCCATGATCAAGCCCACTTGCTTCTCCAAACGATCGCGAATTTCCTCGGGATCATTCAAAGGCAACTCCTCGCCCGGCATGAGCAAGGTAGCGCTTAACAGCGGCTCGCCCAATTCTTCCAACAAAGCCTGCGCCACCGGATGCTCCGGCACGCGCAAGCCGATGGTGGCACGCTTCGGATGCTGCAAGCGCCGCGGCACTTCGCGCGTCGCCTGCAAAATGAAGGTATAGCTGCCCGGGGTCGCCGCTTTCAGCAAGCGAAACTGTTGATTGTCCACCCGCGCATAATGCGCGATCTCGGATAAATCGCGGCACACCAAGGTGAAATGATGGTCGCTCTCTACTTGCCGAATCTCGCGAATACGCCGCTCCGCATCCTTGTCGCCGATATGGCAACCCAGCGCATAACAGGAATCCGTAGGATAAACGATCACGCCGCCGGCGCGCACGATTTCCGCCGCTTGACGAATCAAGCGCGGTTGGGGATTTTCCGGATGAATAGTGAAATATTGGGCCATGAATAAAGGGCAAACTTAAGCAGCGTGCTCGCGCACCTCTTCCCAGTCGTGCCACAGCGGCCGGCACTGGCTGGGTAAATCCGGGAGGCGCCCCATGCTCATATAACTATGGCCGGGGCCGTGATAATCCGAGCCGCGCGAGGCGAGCAAATCGTATTTTTGCGCCAGCTCGGCTAATTGCCCGTATTGCTCCGGGTGGTGGCTACCCGACACCACTTCCAATCCCGCCCCGCCGCCGCTCTTGAATTCGCTGAGCAGGTCGTTCAACAAGGTCCGGCCTAAATCGTAGCGCCCGGGATGCGCGATCACCGGCAAGCCGCCGGCCGCCAGAATCCAACTCAGGGTTTCTTCCAGGCTGGCCCATAGATGCGGCACATAGCCCGGCTTACCCTTGACCAAATAGCGCTTGAATACCGTCTTCATGTCCTTGGCGTGGCCCTGCGCGATCAAAAAGCGGGCGAAATGGGTGCGGCCGATAATGCCCTCGCTGGCGAATTGCCGCGCGCCTTCCAGGCTGCCCTGGATGCCGATTTTTTCCAGCTCCTGGGCGATGCTTTGGGCGCGGCCAAAACGCGATTCGCGCACACGCGTCAAGCCTTGTTGCAAAATCGGATGCTGCGGGTCGATGCGCAAGCCCAAAATATGCAGGGTACGATTGCGCCATGTCACGGATATTTCAGTGCCGGCGATTAAGGTGATGCCATTGTGCGCAGCTGCCGCACGCGCCTCTTCGATACCGGCGACATCGTCGTGGTCCGTCAGCGCCAGCACTTGCACGCCTTGGCTTGCCGCATGGCTGACCAGCTCGCTGGGCGTCATCAAACCGTCGGAAATCGTGGAATGGCTATGTAAATCGACTTTAATCATGGGCAACAGGAGGGGGAACACCCAAATCATAGCAAAACGCCGCTATTCTGTCTGTTTTGCCCGTGTTAAACTCGCTGACTAATTAAGTACGTACCCGCCAACGCACCCGCCCTATCGACCCCTCATGAGCGAACTGCAGGAAATCCAGCAACTGTTCTCGGCCTCGGCTAGCGCGATCGAAACCCGTTATGCCCAGCGCAGCCAGCAGCCCGGCGAAGTCAGCCCGATGCAATTGGCGGATGCGCTGCGTAAATTATTTCAGGTGTTCGAAGAGTTGGATGAAAAAAACGGCGCGAATAGCGCGCTCCCCTACAACGACCCGAGCGAATTGGGTGAACACGGCATCCTGCTCGCCGCCGACCTCGTCAATTGGGCCGAGCGTTTGCAGTTGCCGCAAGCCAAGTCCGATATCGAAAAAATTGCGGTCGGCATTGCGCTATGGGTGGCACGCCATGGCGGCGAGATTCGCGAACTGGAAACGGTGGTCAACGGCTTTGCCGCCAGCGCCAACACGACGACTTCCGATGAAGCATTGCGCGCCCTGTTCCTCGCGACCAAGGCGGTGTTGGAGCATGCCGCGCCAGCCATCAAGGCTGACACCGATCAAGCCAATCCGGGACGCCCCTGGCGCGTATTGAATTTCAATTTCGCCATCGTCGCCACCCGGATTCAAGACGCGCAACTGATGCATGAAGCCTTCGACACCCTGAGCCGCAATCTGCCGCAAGACGCGCCGGCGTTTTTCGAGGAAGGCTTGAAACAATCCGACAAACCGGTGTATGGCCCGGTGGTCAAAAACCTGATGCAGGAATACTTCGCGCGCTGGACGGTGCGCCACTAAAAACCCATGAAAAAAATCTTCTTCGACCTGTTTCCGATCATCCTATTTTTCCTCGCCTTTAAACTGGCGGGGAGCCACCCCGATCAAGCGCTCGCATTCGCAAACGCAATCCACTATACGGCAACAGACCATAAGCAATTGCCGATTCTCTTGGCGACAGCGGTCGCAATCCTTGCGACCATGCTGCAAATTGGCTGGGTCTGGCTGCGCCATGGCAAGGTCGACACCATGCTTTGGGTCAGCCTCGGCCTGATCACGGTGCTGGGTGGCGCGACCCTGCTGTTTCAGGACCCGACCTTCATCAAGTGGAAACCGACCGTGCTGTATTGGTTGTTTGCCGTGGTGCTCGCGGTCAGTCAAGTGCTGCTCAAGAAAAATCTGATTCGCAGCATGATGCAACAAGCGCAACTGGAATTACCCGAATCGATTTGGGTCAAGCTCAACTATAGCTGGGTCATGTTCTTCGCCCTCATGGGCGTGCTGAACATTTACGTCGCCAATCACTACTCGCTTTCCACCTGGGTAGATTTCAAGCTCTTCGGCACCACCGGCATCATGTTCGCTTTCATCCTCGGCCAAGGCTTGGTGCTGTCGAAATACGTCGTGCACAAGGAAAACGAATAATGCTGTATGTCATTGTCGGCGAAGACACGCCCAATAGCTTAGAAAAACGTCTTAGCGCACGCCCGGCGCATGTGCAGCGCCTGACGCAATTGCAAGACGCGGGACGCTTGTTGTTGGCCGGCCCCTTCCCTGCCATCGACAGCATCGACCCGGGCCCAGCCGGCTTTAGCGGCAGCCTGATCGTGGCCGAATTCGCCTCGCTACAAGAAGCGCAAGCCTGGGCCGATGCCGATCCTTATATCGCTGCCGGCGTATACGCCAAGGTCAGCGTCAAACCCTTTAAAAAGACCTTCCCCTCATGAATACGCCAAATAGCACCATCGAAACCATCCAAGCGCGCTTGGCCAGCCTCCATCCGGAGCACATCGAAATCCAGGACGACAGCGCCAGCCACGCCGGACATGCCGGCGCCAAAAGCGGCGGCGGGCACTTTTTCCTAAGCATCGTGTCTGAAGAATTTGCTGGGCTAGCGACGCTTGCGCGCCACCGCAAAATTTATGATTTATTAGGCGATTTAATGCAAAATAAGATTCATGCACTCAGCATCAAAGCGCACACCCCCGACGAATTTTTCTCAACCCGCAACTAAAAGGAACACTCATGCGTAACGTCAAAACCAGCATCATCATGCTCGCGCTCGGCAGTCTGGTACTGCTCAACGCCTGCAATGCCCAAGACGAAAAGAGAAGCAACGATCCCGTCTTAGCCACTGTCAACGGCGCTCCGATTTATCAATCGCAGCAGGATCAGTTGATGCGCCAAGGTTTAGCGCAAGGTGCACCGGATTCGCCAGAAACGCGCAAAGTTATTTTGGACGAACTCATCAGCCGCGAAGTTGCGCGTCAGGATGCCGTCAAGCAAGGCTTGGAAAAACGCCCCGAAGTGAAGCAGCAAGTGGAACAGGCTTCGCACTCCATTTTGATCAACGCCTTTATGCAAGAGTTCATCAAGACCCATACGCCGACCGAAGACCAACTGAAGGCGGAGTATGACAAGGTAAAAGCCCAAATCGGCGACAAGCAATACGAAGTGCGCCACATTTTGGTTAAGACCGAAAAAGAAGCGAAGGACATCATTGCCCAGCTCAACAAGGGCGCGAAGTTCGAAAAACTGGCAAGCAAGTCGCTGGATAAAAATTCAGCCGTTCGTGGTGGCGATCTTGGCTTCAACCCGCCGTCGGCTTTTGTTCCACCTTTCGCGAAAGCCTTGGCTGCCCTGAAAAAAGGCGAAACCACCAAAACACCCGTGCAAACCCAATTCGGCTGGCACGTCATCCGTGTTGAAGATATCAAGCCTGCGCCAAGCTTCGAAGAGGTAAAGAAAAATCTGGCGCCGCGCGTACAGCAAGAAGAATTGCGCAAGTACATCGAGGATTTGCGCGCCAAATCCAAGATCGAATATAAGACCGTGCAAGCACCCGCTGCAACCCCAGCACCTGCAGCTCCAGCAGCGCCTGCCGCAGCAAATGGCAAAAAGTAATACGCTTTAGAGCACCCATAAAAACGCCAGGATTAACCTGGCGTTTTTTTTCGCGCTAAAAATATAAAAATACAGGTTCAAAAATTACGCGGCTTGAATTCCGAAACCTGCTGCAATTCCTCGAACAGCGCACGTTCTTTTTCGCTCAGCGTTTCCGGCGTCACAATCTGGAACACCGCATACAAATCGCCATGGCCTTCCCCCGCCTTGGGCAAGCCCTTGCCCGCCAGGCGCATCTTTTGCCCCGAGCGGCTACCCGGCTTAACCTTGAGCCGCACTTTGCCCGCCAGCGTGGGGATATCCACGCTGGCGCCGAGCGCTGCTTCCCACGGCGCCAGCGGCACATCCATCGTCAAATCTTGTCCTTCGCCTGGCTTGAGCCCCGGTTTGAACAGGGGATGCGGCAAAAAACTGATGCGCAAATACAAATCGCCCGCACCGCCACCGTGCTGACCCGCGCCGCCCTTGCCCGACAAGCGCAGGCGCTGGCCCTCGCTGGCGCCTTTGGGGATGCGTACTTTAATCGTGCGCGGCACGCGCACCATGAAGCCTTGCGGGCTAGGCTCGGGCACTTCCAATTGCAAAGTTTTTTCCGCGCCTTCGTAGGCTTCTTCTAGGGTGATTTCCAAGGCTACTTCAAAATCTTGCCCAGCCTGTGCGAAGCCGTGCCCGCCGCCGCGACGCGGGCCATGTCCGCCGCCGAACATCTGCGAGAACAGATCGCCGAAATCCATATTGCCGAAATCGGCATGGCCGCCCTGACTGAAGCGCTGCTCCCAACCCGGCGGCGGACGAAAATCCTGCCCCGGCTGATAGGAGCCGAGATTGTCATAGGCGGCGCGCTTTTCCTTGTCGCCCAGCACCTCGTTGGCCTCATTCACTTCCTTGAATTTTTCCTCGGCGTTCTTTTCCTTGGACACATCGGGATGGTATTTGCGCGCGAGCTTACGGTAGGCCTTCTTGATTTCATCCTCAGAGGCATCGCGCTTCACGCCGAGAATCTTGTAGTAGTCCTTGTATTGCATAGCGTCAGAATCCGTTTAATTTAAGTGGTAGGGGTCGGGCATGCCCGACCCGCGGCAATACGGACGAGGCATGCCTCGCCCCTACATGAGCCCTCCGCGAACTTTGTGTACTCCGTGGTTCAATCGTTTTGCTTCACTGATTGATAAGTGCTGCGGACAGATATTTCAAGGGTAGGGATTCAAGCATCCCCTGCCGCACCTAAATCAGTTTAGCCCACCCATTTGCGCGCGTTGCGGAACATGCGCAGCCACGGCCCGTCCTCGGCCCAATCCTGCGGATGCCAGGAATGCTGGGCGGCACGGAACACGCGTTCCGGATGCGGCATCATCACGCTGAAGCGCCCATCCGCCGTGGTCAGGCCGGTAATGCCCTGGGGCGAACCATTGGGATTTTGCGGGTAGATTTCGGTGGGCTGGCCACGGTTGTCAATGTAGCGCAGCGTCACTTGGGCTTGTTGCTGTACGGCCGGGTTGGCGAATTCGGCATAGCCCTCGCCGTGCGCTACCACGATGGGCATGCGGCTGCCGGCCATACCTTCGAAAAACAAGGAGGGACTGGGCAACACCTCCACCATCACGAAACGCGCCTCGAATTGCTCCGATTTATTGCGCACGAAATGCGGCCAGGCATCGGCGCCGGGGATGATGCTGTGCAGATTGCTCATCATCTGGCAGCCATTGCAAACGCCGAGCGCGAAGGAATCGTTGCGCTGGAAGAAGGCCTCGAAATCGTCGCGCGCACGGCGGTTGAAGAGAATGGATTTAGCCCAGCCCTCGCCCGCACCCAACACGTCGCCGTAGGAAAAGCCGCCGCAGGCGACGAAGCCCTTGAAGTCGGCCAGACTAACGCGGCCGCCGATGATGTCGCTCATGTGCACATCCACCGCTTCGAAACCGGCGCGATCAAACGCTGCCGCCATTTCCACCTGGCCGTTCACGCCCTGCTCGCGCAGGATGGCCATGCGCGTGCGTTTGCCCGTGGCAATAAAGGGCGCGGCGATGTCCTGGTTCAGGTCGAAGCTCAAGCTGGCGGAGAGGCCGGGATCTTGCGTATCCAGGATTTGATCGAACTCCTGCTGCGCGCAGTCTGGATTGTCGCGCAGTTGCTGCATGCGATAGGTGGTCTCGGACCAGATGCGTTGCAGCGTAATGCGCGGCACAGCGTAAAGCGGCTGGCCATGGCGTAAAAAGCGAATATGGTCGTCTGTATTCAGGGTGCCGATGACGTGTAATGCGCTGCGCAGATCGGCGGCGATGAAGGCATCCATGACCGCCTTGGTATCGGCTTTACGCACTTGCAACACCGCGCCCAATTCCTCGTTGAACAGCACGCGGAAAATGCGCTCGGACACTTCGCCCGGCGTCAGTTGCGGCTCGTCCGCGCCATACTGCTCGATGTCGTTGCGAATTTGCTCGAAGCACAGTTCATCCACATCCAGCGTAATGCCGACATGCCCGGCGAACGCCATTTCGCACAAAGTCACGAACAAGCCGCCGTCGGCGCGGTCGTGATAAGCCAGCAAGCGCCGCTCGCGATTCAGTGTTTGTATGGTGTCGAAAAACGCCTTGAGCTTGGCGGCATCCACCACGTCCGGCGCATCGTTGCCGATCTGCTTATGCACCTGCGCCAGCGCCGAGCCGCCCAAGCGATTGCGGCCAAAGCCCAGGTCCAGCAGCAGCAAGTCGGTGTCGCCGCAATCGGTGCGCAGTTGCGGCGTCAGCGTGTTGCGCGCATCGGTGACCGGCGCGAAGCCGGAAACGATGAGCGAGATCGGCGCGGTGACTTCACGCCTTGCGCCCTGCTCGTCCCATACCGTCTTCATCGACATCGAATCCTTGCCGACCGGGATGCTGATGCCCAGCGACGGGCACAGTTCCATGCCTACGGCGCGCACGGTATCGAACAGCGCAGCATCTTCGCCCGGGTGTCCGGCCGGGGCCATCCAGTTGGCGGAAAGTTTGATATCGGAGAGCTGGGCAATTTGCGCGGCAGCCATATTGGTAATGGTCTCGCCCACCGCCATGCGCCCGGCAGCCGGCGCATCGATCAAGGCCAGCGGCGTGCGCTCGCCCATGCCGAAAGCTTCGCCCAGGTTGGTGCGATAACCCATCAAGGTCACGGCGCAATCCGCCACTGGCACTTGCCACGGGCCGACCATTTGGTCGCGCGCGGTGAAGCCGCCCACGCTGCGGTCGCCGATGGAAATCAGGAAAGTTTTATTCGCCACCACCGGCAGGCGCAACACGCGTTCGGCGGCGTCTGCCAATTCCATTACCGACAAATCAATCGCCGGCAAGCTGCGCTGCAAGTGCTGCACATCGCGCGTCATCTTCGGCGGCTTGCCGAGAATGATGGATAAATCCACATCCACCGGATTATTGTGAAAATGGCTGTCTTCCACGATCAACTGATGTTCGCGCGTGGCAACACCCAGCACCGCGAACGGGCAGCGCTCGCGTTCGCACATCGCTTTAAATGTTGCCAGCGCATCCGGTTTGATCGCCAGCACATAACGCTCTTGCGCTTCGTTGCACCAAATTTGCATCGGCGACATGCCCGGCTCTTCGCTCGGTACTTCGCGCAATTTGAAATGCCCGCCGCGCCCGCAGGCATGCACCAGCTCCGGCAGCGCGTTGGACAAGCCGCCGGCGCCCACGTCATGCACCGACAGGATCGGATTTTGCACGCCCATCTGCCAGCAGCGATCGATGACTTCCTGCGCGCGCCGCTGCATTTCCGGATTGCCGCGCTGCACCGAATCGAAATCCAGATTCTCGGCATTGGAGCCGGTGTCCATGCTGGAAGCGGCGCCGCCGCCCAGGCCGATCAGCATGCCGGGGCCGCCGATCTGAATCAGCAATGCGCCTTCAGTCACGTCGAGTTTATTCACATCGCGTTCGGCAATGCTGCCGAGGCCGCCCGCCAACATGATGGGCTTGTGATAGCCGCGCACCTCCCCCGCAACTGCTTGCTCGTAGGTACGGAAATAGCCGGCCAAATTGGGGCGGCCAAATTCGTTATTGAACGAGGCGGCGCCGATCGGGCCTTCGAGCATGATTTGCAGCGCGGAGGCGATGCGCGCGGGCTTGCCGATGGGGTTGGCCTCCCACGGTTGCTCAGCGCCCGGAATGGCCAAATTGGATACCGAAAAACCGCACAGCCCGGCCTTGGGCTTGGAGCCGATGCCAGTCGCACCTTCGTCGCGAATCTCGCCGCCGGAACCGGTCGCCGCACCCGGGAAAGGCGAGATCGCGGTCGGATGGTTATGCGTCTCGACCTTCATCAGGATATGCGTCGGCTCGTGCGTGAATTTGTAAACCGCGCTACCCGGCTGAGGATAAAAACGATCGATGGCGGCGCCGGCGATTACCGAGGAATTATCCGAATACGCTACCAGCGTGCCCGCCGGATTTTTTTCGTGCGTGTTGCGGATCATGCCGAACAGCGTATGGGTTTGCGGCGTGCCGTCGATCACCCAATCGGCGTTGAAAATCTTGTGCCGGCAATGCTCGGAATTGGCCTGTGCGAACATCATCAATTCCACATCGGTCGGATTGCGTTTTAAGCGCGTGAAATTTTCCAACAAATAATCGATCTCGTCCGGCGACAGCGCCAAACCTAAATCCAGGTTCGCCGACACCAAAGCATCGCGCCCGCCCAGCAAAACATCCACGCGCGTCATCGGCTCCGGGGCATGTTGCTCGAACAACTTGCTGACGCCATCCATATCGGTCAGCACGGTTTCGGTCATGCGGTCGTGAATCAGGGGCAATACAGCGCGGTGCTCCTCTTTACTCAAGGGCGCCCAGCCGGCCTTGCGCAAATACCAAGCCACGCCGCGCTCGATGCGCTCCACCCCATCCAAGCCGCATTGCCGCGCGATATTGGTGGCTTTGGTCGACCAGGGCGAAATGGTGCCGGCGCGCGGCGTCACTAAGACCATGTAGCCGCGCGTATCGCACGCCTCCGTTTGCGGGCCATAGGTCAGGATGCGGCCCAGCGTTTCGCGCTCCGGCGCCGTTAAGGGCTGGCGCAAGTTGGCGAAATGCCAATACTCGGCCTGCACCGCTTCAATCGAAGGCACGGCTTGCGCCAGTGCTTGCATGAGTTTGTCGTGACGGAAAGCAGAGAGCGCGTTGCGGCCGCGCAATTGGATAAGCTGGGACATGTTTCGGGAATCGCTGAAAAAACGAAATTTTACCCGAAAGCCACCCCTAATAGCAGTCCAAGCTAAAAACGACTCTCCTCCAACCGCCAAGACGCCAAGAGCGCCAAGGAACTTAAGGGTTCAGAAGGCTTATACGTCTCGCCCGATGGATGAACACGGGAAATTCAAAATGCTTTTGTCTTTCTTGGCGTTCTTGGCGTCTTGGCGGTTGAACTGCTTTGTCTGCGCTCAGTATTTTCTCTCGATTCAGGCCGCCTGTTTCGGGAAGGAACGCTGAATCGTATCCAGCACTTTCGCCGCATTGAAGGGTTTTACGATGAAACCGCTGGCGCCTTTTGACAAGGAACCCTGCACCACCGGCAAGGTCGCTTCGCTGCTGATCATGATCACGACGATGTTCGGGTGCGCGGCTTGCAACATCTCCAGGCATTGCATCCCATCGACTTTAGGCATGTGGATATCCAGGCAGATGACTTCCGGCGTCACTTTTTCCAGGACGCCGGCCACCTGTTCGCCATTGCTGGCTTCGCCCACGATGCTATGACCGGCATTGCGCAACAGGCCTTTCAGCAGTTCGCGCATGATACTGTCGTCATCGACGACCATGATTTTTCTTTTTTCAAAATCCGGCATCGCATTTCCTCAACACAAAAAATCCCTGCTCCTGCTTGGCGCAGGCTCGGGCAACAAATCGCGCTACTTGCTGTCTTCGTGCTTTTTCTTCCAGGTTGCGAGGCAATCCAGTCCGCAGAAATGCTGCACGTAATCCGGACCTTCAAAACTGAGCGCCACATCCGACGGAATTTCCACCAAGCAAACTGCGCACGCCACTGGGGTGCAAGCATGATCCAGATCGCAGCTTGCGATCGGAGCACCACCGGGGTTATTTCTTTCTGGGTTCATGATCGACCTCCGTTTCAAGTAGGAAAGCCATCTACATGCTATATTTCGGCAAGTTCTTCAACTTATTTAGCTTTCACTGTGCCCTTGCAAAAAAAGCACCTCCATCATTGTATTTATAGCACCCGCCAAATCCGCGACATAGAACAATTGGCTGGAGCTGAACCCTGCCCGCCGGCGCTGATGGCGTTGGCTGGCCAGGCCGCGGCAGAAATCGCCCGCGAATTAGCGCCGGACAACGGTGCGGCGATCCTGATCCTGGCCGGCCCCGGCAATAATGGCGGCGATGCCTTTGTTGCTGCTCGGCACTTGCTGGCCAGTTGGTACAAAGTCGATGTGCTGTTTCTCGGCGATGCCAACGCCCTCCCCGCCGATGCCAAAGCGGCCTATCAAGCCTGGATCGATAGCGGCGGCACCTGCCTCTCGGCGCTGCCGCAGCATGGCCAGTGGGGCTTGGTGATCGACGGCCTATTCGGCATCGGCTTGCAGCGGCCCCTGAGCGGCGCTTATGCCGAACTGGTGGCGCAGGTGAATCAACTGCACCTCCCCACGCTCGCGCTGGACATCCCCAGCGGCCTGCAAGCGGATTCCGGCATAGCCTTGGGCGCGGTCATCCACGCCACCCACACCGTGACATTCATCGCCTTAAAGCCGGGACTCGTAACCGGCGATGGCCCAGATTATTGCGGCCGGATTTTTGTGCGCAGCTTGAACCTCGAAGCGCTCATGCCCGCCGCCGACGGCTTTCTGCTGCAACGCCCCATGGTGGAAAAACTGCTGGCGCCACGCCCGCGCAACAGCCATAAAGCTTTGTTCGGCAGCGTCGGCATCATCGGTGGTTCCAGCGGCATGAGCGGCGCCGCATTGCTCGCGGCACGCGCCGCGCTCAAGCTCGGCGCAGGCCGGGTTTATGTCGGCTTGCTGGATAGCAACGCTGCGTCACTCGATCCGCAGCAAGCCGAACTCATGCTGCGCAAAGTCGATGAAGTATTCGACATCGGCCATTTGTCGTGCCTGGTGGTCGGCCCCGGCCTGGGGCAATCGCCCATGGCCTTGCAATGCCTCACACGCGCTATCGAAACCAAACTGCCCTTGGTGTTGGATGCAGACGCCCTGAATTTATTGGCGCAGGATGCCGCCCTGCGAACGCAACTCAGCCAGCGCCCAGCCCCCACCCTGATCACGCCGCATGCGGCAGAAGCGGCGCGCCTGCTCGGCACCGATAGCGCAGCCGTCAGTCGGCAAAGAATAGACAGCGCGCAAACGCTCGCCAGCAAACTCAATTGCCATGTCGTGTTGAAAGGCGCCGGCAGCATCTGCGCCGAGCAAAACGGTACTTGGCACATCAACAGCAGCGGCAACCCCGGCCTGGCCAGCGCCGGCACCGGCGATGTCTTGTCCGGCATGATCGGCGCATTCTTGGCGCAGGGCTTGAACGCGCGCGACGCATTATTGCTCGGCGTGCATCTGCATGGAGCGGCGGCGGATGAATTGGTCGAGCAAGGCATCGGACCCATTGGGCTGACGGCCTCGGAAGTGATCGACGCCGCGCGGCGTTTGTTGAATCGGTGGGTGAATTGAGCCTGGCTGATCATTGTGGGCAATCAGCTTTGCATTTGTGTTGAATTACAAATACGCATCTACCACCGTTGCGCTAGAAACAGTCAGCGTGTTGGTCGCGCTGTTTCTTATCGAGTGCGCGCCATGCGGTTTCCGACTAAAATCTGCGTATGGAATTCTTTGCCACGACAACTATTCCCGCCTCGGCAGCTGATCTGCAGCGCCGTCTGACGATTGGCGAACTGCCGCTCTGGTGTGCTTCTATCGAAAAAGTGCTTAGTGATGCAAAGACCAGCGGCGAAATCTACTGCGTGTGGGGGACGTTCCACACGAACCGCGAGGATGTGAACGGTGGCGTGCGCTTTACCTTGCCTGGCTGCCCCAATGCCTTTCAATGGACCGTAACCACCGGACAGCAACCCAACCCACAGCATACCGTTATTCATGTCACCATTAACCGTAGCGCACACGATCAAGACTTCATCGACTCCATCCAACAGTTCGTGGCCGAGTGGAAGAACGGGCTGGAGACACACTGGTAAGCAGGCGGTCGCTCAGCCTTGCCGCTTCAACGTGGGTGCAACCACTTGGGCAATCGCTCATACGGATCGGTCGTGACTGCCGCATCGAAGCTAACGCCGTGTTTTCGCAGGCGGCTATGCAATTGGCCTGACTTCAGGCTGTCGAACACGTCGATGCAGCCGCCTTCGAAATCACCGCCGATGAATATCTGCGGCAAGGTAAGCGAACCGGTGCGATGCTTCAGCACTGCGTATATCTTGTCGCCACGATCGCCTGATTGATAGGCGAGCGAATCCAAATCAATCGAAGTATAGGCAATGCCGTACTCGGATAATATCTTTCGGGCTGCGTTGCAGAACTCGCAATAGGCGTAAGCGAACATCACGACCGGCTGCCCTGGGTCATGCAGCAGCGCATCGACTTCGCGCCTGGCCGCTTGGTCCATGGCGCCCTCCGCCTGCATCGGCGCCGGTGGTGCGTCCGGGACGACATCGAAACGAAATCCGGGCGTCGACCTCGACAATTCAAGCTCTTCCGCAGTCATCTCAACAGCGACATCTTCGAATAGCGCAGTGGAAAGGTAGCGTTCGCCGGTATCGGGCAACATGCATAAAATATTAGCGCCCGGCGGCGCGGATTGGGCAACCTGCAAGGCACCCGAAAACGTGGCGCCGGCTGATATCCCGACGAAGATGCCCTCCTGCCGCGCCAGTTCCTTGGCGCAGCGCAGCGCGTCCTTGCCGTCGATCAACACAAAGCCGTCAATGCGCTCGGCCGCGCTGACCTGTTCCGCGAGTTGCGGAATGAAGTCCGGTGACCAGCCTTGCATCAAGTGCGGCCGGAAGCGCGCATGGCTCGCGCTGTGCGTGCCGTCGCCATGCCTTGCCTGCGCGATGCCGCTGGCCAGCATGGCCGCATTGTCCGGCTCGCTGACGATGATTTGCGTCTGCGGACTCTGTTCTTTCAACACCCGCGATACACCATTCAGCGTGCCGCCGGTGCCATAACCGGTGACCCAGTAGTCGAGCGAAATGTCGGCGAAGTCCTCGAGGATCTCCACTGCGGTGGTGCGCGCGTGGGTTTCCGCGTTGGCCGGGTTCTCGAACTGGCGCGGCTGCCACCAGCCATGCGCCTTGGCCAACTCGGCGGCCTTCGCCACCATGCCCGAGCCCATCTCACCGGCCGGCGTCAGCACTACCTTGGCGCCGAGAAAGCGCATCAGCTTGCGCCGCTCCACGCTGAAGTTCTCGGCCATGGTAATGACCAGCGGATAGCCCTTCTGGGCACAGACCATGGCCAGGCCGATGCCGGTATTGCCGCTGCTGGCTTCGACGATGGTCTGTCCGGGATTAAGCTCACCGCGGCGTTCGGCGTCCTCGATCACCCCCAACGCCATCCGGTCCTTCACCGAACCCATCGGATTGAAGGACTCCAGCTTGACGTAGAGGTTGACGCCCTTGGGCCCCAACTTGTTGATGCGAATCACCGGCGTGTGGCCGATGGTGCCCAGAATGCTGTCGAAGCGTTTGCCCATGGCCGATCCCCCTGTTTCCTTTGATTGGCCACCGGACCCTTGCGGCGACGTCGGCATCCATCATATAGCTCTTTTATAGGTCAATATAAAACATCCCTCTCGCCCAACGATCACAATTAGAGCTTAGGCTTATCATACCCGGATGATGTTGCCCTTCAGCGAGTAGAGAATGGCGATCACCTCATTCTTCGTCCCATCATCCAGTTCGTTCTTGGTCATTGCACCGACAATGTCATCCATCACCGCTAAATACTCTTGTTCACTGATGTTCATGCCTTTATGTGCGGTGAGCATGTCCTTGCCGGTGTAGGGTTCCGGACCGCCCGAGCCAGCGCAGAAAAATTCGCGCGCCATCCTTTTGGCGTGTTCCATGTCTTTGGTGTTCTCGAAGCGGGGTTTGACGATAGGATTATCCAGATGCGCAGCCATGACATCGTCTACGAGGCGGGCAATGCCATCGGCTCCGCCCAGGCGTTGATAGAGGGTTGTAGTCATGATGAATTCCTTTCAGTTTTTTAATAGGCCCGCATGAAAAAATAAAGATTGCCTAACGACGGCGGTACGCCGCCTCGCTACATACCTACCAGCTGGGCGGTATAGCCTGCCGCCCGGGTCTGTTCCAACAGGACGGCCGTGTTGGTTTTTTCCGTGTCATAGGCGATCACAAGGAGATGCTCCTTGCCTGCGTTAAACCTCGGTGAAACAACTCCCTCGATCTTTCGCAGCGCATTTTCGAGAGATGAACGCGCTTCTATGCTCAGGGACTCATTGATGTGAATCATGACATCGCTCATATTCATTTTGTGGCTCCTTATAAAGTTAGGTTTTCAGGCTGTATCCACGCACTATTTGCACGTGATGACAACTTCAAGGTACTCGCTCGGGGCCGCCAGCGTGCCATCGGTGGCGCGATTGAAGCGTTCGGCCAAAGCGATCAGGTCGGCGGCGAGCGCTTCCTGCTTCGCAGCATCGAGCGCCCCGAACGCCTTGTTCATCGGGCCATAGAAGGTGCGAAAGACTTCCAGCCAATGGGCCGCGCTGTGGTAACGGAACACGAAGTTCCTGCGCTCGATCGCGAGCGTATCGAGCCGCGCGCCGAACAGCTCGCGCAGCCGCGCTTCGGTGCCCCACAAAGCGGGCGACTTCACGCCGGCCGCTGGCGGCAGGTACTTGCCGATCAACTTGAACAGTTCGCCGATAAAACTGCCGGGCGTCCAGTTCGCCAAGCCGATACGGCCGCCGGGCTTGCAGGCGCGCGCCATTTCCGCAGCGGCCTTATCCTGGTCGGGCGTGAACATCACGCCGAAAGTGGACAACACCACATCGAAGCTGTGGTCGTTATAGGGCAAATTCTCGGCGTCCGCCTGTTCGAACTTGACCGGCAGGCCGTCGGCGCTCGCCCGGGCGCGCCCGCGCTCGAGCAGCGCCGGCACGTAATCGGTGGAGACAACATCGCACCAGCGGCGCGCGGCGGCCAGGGTTGCGTTGCCGTTGCCGGCGGCGACATCGAGCACATGCTCGCCGGCATGCAGGTCGAGCGCTTCGCACAGCGACTCGCCGACGATTTGCAGCGTGCTGCCGACGACGGCGTAGTCACCGGCCGACCAGGCAAGCTGCTGTTTGTTTTTCACCGCCGCAAGGTCAACGACGGGAGGGGTAGTAGAAAGGACTGCTGACATGGCTGTTCTCCTCAAAAAGATGAAATAGGACTTGTGAGTAGCGACGCGGTCCTGTTGCGCGCCGTCGGATATGAATATTTGTTGCATCCGACGCGCCTATTTGACGCCAAAGCAGCGCAGATTGGGTCACGTAAAGCGGGACAAAAAGCGGGACAAAAGCATCTATTAAGCTGCTAGACTCAAGCGTGTCGGGAGCATTCGGGGAGACAAAAGACGTGGAGGAGCGGACGGATTCGTTCGGATACTGGTTGCGACGGCGGCGCAAAGCCCTCGATCTCACCCAGGAAGCGCTCGCGCAGCGCATCTGCTGCTCGGGCTTCACGGTTAGAAAGATTGAGGCGGATGAGCGTCGCCCCTCGCGGCGCCTCGCTGAACGGCTCGCCACGGCACTCGCCATACCCGAGGAGGAGCTGCGCGCTTTTCTCGATGCGGCCCGTGCGCTGCACGCTGCAAACCGTCTGAGCCTGGAGCCATTGCCAGCCGGCCTTGATGCGCGCGCGACTGCATCCAGTCATCCCCCACCCGATTCGACAATCGGCGCCGCGAGCGATGCCACGCCCTTCGTCGGCCGCGATATCGAGTATGGCCTGCTGATCGGACTCATCGCGCGACTGACCGCCGGCGCCGGATACAGCGTACTGATCGAAGGCGAGCCGGGGATTGGCAAGAGCCGCTTGCTGCGCGAGATCGCGCGCTACGCCCACGCCCAGGACTTGCCGACGCTTACGACGAACTGTTACGAGATAGAGCGTGCAATTCCGTACCAGCCCGTGATCAATCTCGTCACACGCGCGCTTGAGCGCATGTCGGACGCGACATTGCGCAGCTTGGCGCCCGTATCGCTCGCCGAACTCGCCGCACTGATGCCAGAAGTCGGCGAGCGCTTTTCGGACCTGCCACAGCTATCGAACGATTTCCCCGAGGCGCGACAAGCGCGCTTGTCCCGCGCCGTGGACCAGATCCTCGAAGCATCGCGTGGCGGGAGACCGGCGGTTCTCATGGTGGATGATATCCAGTGGGCCGATGACGCCAGTGCGCAGGTGTTGCACTACCTCGCGCGCCACGCCGCACAACGCGCGCTGCTGGTGATCTACGCCTATCGCGACGAAGCCATCGACAGCGACGAACGCTTCGCGCAGTTGGTTGCGAGCTTGCGCCGCGACAGCGATGCGCGCCGCATCCCTCTCGCCCGGCTGGGCTATGCCGATACCGAGAGCCTGGTCGCGGCGCTCGCCGCTGAAAAATTCGGCGCGGCTGACTTGGCCGAGCGCCTGTATCGGGAAACCGAAGGCAATCCATTCTTCCTGATGTCGATCTTGCAATCCCTGAGCGAGGGCGAGACGCAACTGGCGCCGGGCCTGGGCGGCATACCGGAATTGCTCCCCGACGCATTGCGTGCCGCTGTACGCGTGCGGCTCGCGCACGTGCCCAAAGCAATCCGGTCGCTGCTCGATAGCGCCGCGGTCCTCGGCCGACGCTTCGACTTCGATACCCTGCTCGATCTCACGCGCGAGCCGGAGGCACAACTATTCGATGCGCTAGAGGCGCTGGTCAAGCGCCGCTTGCTGCGCGAGGAGCCGGAAGGCGGCATATATGATTTCAGTCACGACAAGATTCGCGAGGTAGTCTATCGAGACATCGGTGGGGCAAGACGCAGGCAGCTGCACCGCTCGGCGGCTGAAACGCTGGAACACCTCGGCGCAGACACGACGCACGAGCGCGACGCCCAACTTGCGGAGCATTACGAGCGCGCGCACATTTGGTCGAAGGCGCTGCACTACTTGGTTCTCGCAGCAGAACGCTCGCAAGCGCTGTTCGCGATGCGCGATGCCTTGCACTGGCTGGATCGCGCCGTCGCATTGTCCGAATCGCACCCGGAAGCGCTGGACGCGCAGCAAAGCCGCGCGCTCTATGAGCGGCGCGGGGCGGCACGCGCGCAGGCAGGACAGACGCAAGGCGCCGTTGCCGATATGCGCCGCGTCATTGATGCGTTGCGCGCCGGCGGCGAACGCGCCAAGACGCGTGACGCGCTGATCCAGTTGGGCATGGCCTATCGCCGCGCCGACCAATATAAAGAAGCGACGGCGTGCCTCACGGAAGCGCTGGCCGAGTCGCGCGCAATGAACGATGAACGCCATGTAGCGGACACTCTCTATCATCTAGGCACCGTCGCCTGGAGCACCGGGCAGAACGAGCAGGCGATTGAATTCCACCAACAGGCAGTCGATATTTGCGAGCGCAATGGATTCAGCGATCTTGTCGGCTTGCAGGCCTACCACGGCCGCGGCGAGGCGCACTTTGCGAATGCGGAACCTGCGGCGGCAATCGCGTGTTACACCCGCTCGCTCGAGCTTGCCCGCGGCATCGGCGACAAGAGTTACGAGTCCGAAAACCTGATGATGATTGGGCACGCCTGTATCGGCACCAAAGGGCTCGGCGACTACCCGCGCGCCATCGCAAACTTCGAGGCGGCGCTCGATATTGCACGTGCCGCGGATTTGCAGTGGCACGTTGGACCCACGCTACTCGGTCTCCATCATGCGCAGGCGTGCATGGGCCACTACAGCGAAGCATGGGCGGGTATGCAAAAGACGCTGCACTGGCTCGAAAATCTCAATCAAGTGCGCTATCAATTCATCGCTATCGATTGCATCGGCCATCTCTTGCTCGACCTCGGCTTGAATGAATTGGCGGTCGAATATCTGGAGCGCGGACGCATGCTAGGGCGCGACACCGGTATCCTGTTTTGGCGCGCCGCGATCGACACGCACCTGGCCATCGCGCAGTCGCGGCTCGGGCAAAAGACCGACACGCAAGCGCTGCAAACCATGCTCGAACAAACACGCCGCACTTCGGAGCGCTATATGTGGGTCCGGTGTATTGACGGATTGGCGGAGATTGCACTTGCGGCAGGCGATGCGCGGCAATGCCGCGCGTATGCCGACGAACTGCTTGCCGTCGCCGAGTCGAACGATCTGCGCGAGATGGAAGCGGTCGCGCGACGGTGGCGCGGTGAGGCGCTTCTGCTGCAGAAAGATTACGCGGCAGCACAGGCTGAGTTGTCCCGCGCAGCGCAGCTGGCTGAGGATATCGGTCGCGTGCGCTTGCAGATGGACGCACAGGCCGCGCTAGCGCGTTTGCATGGCACGCAAGGTCAGCGCGCCGCCGCGCAGCGCCACCGAACCCAGGCGCGCGCGATTGCAGAGACAATCGAGAAGAGTCTGGAATCCTCAGGGATCGAGGCACGGCTCTACACAAGCTGACAGCCAGTGCAACGGCTTTAGAGTGCCAGAGTGGGAATAAATATATCCACAAACGAAGAGCGGCGGGCAAACTACACGCAATGGATGTCGCGGCTTTGCGCAATATCAATTCATTTTGACTTGGCGCTCTGGGCGCGTTGGCGCTTCAAATTTTTTCAGGTTCTTTCGTGGTTACCAAAAAATCAACTTCGCCCCGATCAAAATCGTCACCACTTCAAACGCGCGCTTGATCCAGCGATTGCCCTTCTTCAGTGCGAAATGGCTCCCGAGATAGCCGCCCAACAGCGATCCGGCCAGCAGCGCGGGCATCCAGTCCCAGGCGATTTTTCCGAGCAAGCCCAGTACCACGGCGCCGGTGCCGTTCCAAAGCAGGCCGCACAGCACCAGGGTATAAGCCACCGCACGCTTGTAATCCAAGCCAAAATAATGGATCAGCCACATGGTGAGAAACAGGCCGGTGCCGGAGGTGATCGAGCCATTGAGTACGCCGATCACAAACAAGCCCAACACGCCGCCGATCAAGGCACGCCCAGCGCGATTTTTCGGCGCATGTTCCAGGCCCAGCTTCGGTTTTAAGACAGAATAAATTCCCAAGGCCATGGTGAGCGCGCCCAGCGCCACCGTCGCCCAGCGCTCCGGCACATGCAGAATAAAACTCGCGCCGAGGATCACGCCGGGCAAGCCTGCACCGAGGATGATCAGCGCGAAGCGCCGTTCGAGATGGCTTTCTTTCCAATGCCGAATGGTCGCGCCCAAGCCGAGCGCAACGCTGGCCACCTTATGCGTGGCGAGCGCCACGCCGAACGGCAAGCCGAGAAAAATCAACATGGGGAATTGAATCAAGCCGGCGCCGCCGCCGGATAAGGCCGAAAACCAGTTCGCCAGAAACGAGGCGAGGAACAGCGCGAATTGTTCGAGTAAGCTCACTTAACGAATGAATTTAACGGTCCAGATGCCGGCGATGGTCATCGCCAAGGAACCGAACACATGCGCGCAGATGGTGGCAATCGCCCAACCATATTGGGCGCGCATCAGCAGCGTGACGCTCTCCGCGGAGAAGGTCGAGAACGTCGTCAAGCCACCGAGAAAACCGGTGACAATGAATAAGCGCATTTCATGGCTGATGCTCGGGTGATTGGCAAAATAAGCCAGCGCCAGCCCGATCAAATAAGCGCCCAACAAATTCGACGTAAGCGTGCCCAAAGGCATATGCGGATGGGTCGGGTTGAGTGCCATGCCCAAGGCGTAGCGCAACCAGGCGCCGATGGCGGCGCCCATGCCGATCGCGAATATAACCGAGCCTTGCATATAAATGATCCGATGCAAAAGGCTTAAGAATAGCGCAGAATGCTATCCGCGACCAAGCGTGACGACGCGTTATGAAAACGGCTGAAAGCTGGTACTGTCCAGCATGCAACCGACCATCCGCTCAGGATCTGCCCAAAAAAACAAACCCCGCCAAAGAGCGGGGTTTATCAGTAATCTGAAAGTATCTCTGAGGACTCAGGGCGCCTTCGGGTTCAAGGTGCCTTGTTCGGTCAGTTTTTTCCAGATGGCGTTATTTTTCATCATGACCTTCGACCCATCTTTGGCTTCCATTATCTTGCCGTCACGCATCTTGACGCGATTACCGGCGGCATCGATATGAATCATCGAACCATCTTTCTGCACGTAAACCGTACCGCCGTCCTTGAGCTCGACCACTGGTGTTCCCTTCGGATTTTCGGCAGCAACAGCGGATAGTGAAAAACATAGCAATATCGGTAACAATAACTTACGCATGATTACTCTCCTTTAGGTTAAACAAATGGATAGGACTGTTAATTAGCCATAATCTATTACATAACTATCACCTCCTTATCTTAGTACAGACTTGAGTGCGCTTAGGTTAAAGAGCGTCGGCGCATCAAGCGGTAAGCCGCGGGGATCACGAACAAAGACAACAGCGGCGCCGTGATCATGCCGCCGACCATGGGCGCGGCAATGCGGCTCATGATTTCGCTGCCAGCGCCGCTGCCAAACAAGATGGGCAGCAAGCCGGCGATGATCACCGCCACCGTCATGGCTTTGGGCCGTACGCGCAGCACGGCGCCTTCGCGAATCGCGTCCAGTAAATCCGCATCCTTATCCTTGCCTTGATCCAGTCGCGCTTGCCAGGCGTGTTTCAGATAGATCAGCATGATGACGCCGAACTCGGCGGATACGCCGGCCAGCGCGATAAAGCCCACGCCCGTCGCCACCGACAGATTGAAGCCCATCCAATACAGAAACCAAATCCCGCCGGTCAGGGCGAAGGGCAAGGTGGCCATGATCAGCAGCGCTTCGTCGAAGCGCGAGAAGGTGAGATACAGCAGTACGAAGATGATCAACAGCGTAGCCGGCACCACGAGCTTCAAGCGCGCATTGGCGCGTTCCAGAAACTCGAATTGTCCGGAGTACGCGATGCTCACGCCGGGGACGAGCTTCACATCGCGCGCAACGGCTTTACGCAAATCCGCCACGACTGATGACAAATCGCGGCCGCGCACGTCGACATACACCCAGCCGCTGGGGCGCGCGTTCTCGCTCTTGAGCATGGGCGGCCCGTCCGTGACGCTGACCTTGGCCACCATGCCCAAGGTGATTTGGCTGCCCTGGGGCGTATAGATCGGCAGTTGCGCTAAGCGCGCCACCGTATCGCGCCATTCGCGCGGATAGCGCACATTGATCGGGTAGCGCGCCAGCCCTTCCACCGTCTCGCCGATATTCTCGCCGCCGATCAGGCCGCTCACCACCGACTGCACGTCCGCAACGTTAAGGCCGTAGCGCGCCGCCGCCAGGCGATCGATATCGACATCCACGTAACGCCCGCCGGTCAGGCGCTCGGCCAAGGCCGAAGATACGCCGGGCACGCCCTTGGCCACTTGCTCGACCTGCTTCGCGATCTGGTCGATATCCGCCAAGTTGGCGCCGGAAACCTTGACCCCGATCGGGCTCTTGATGCCGGTGGCCAGCATGTCGATGCGGTTGCGAATCGGCGGAATCCAAATATTGGCGAGGCCCGGCACTTTGACTGCGCGATCGAGTTCCTCCACCAGTTTTTCCGGGGTCATGCCGGGGCGCCACTGATCGTGCGGCTTGAACTGGATCGCCGTCTCGAACATCTCCAGCGGCGCCGGATCGGTGGCGCTCTCGGCGCGCCCCGCCTTGCCGAACACGCGCGCCACCTCGGGCACGGTCTTGATCATGCGGTCGGTCTGCTGCAATAGCTCGCTGGCCTTTTGCGCCGACAAGCCGGGCAAGGCGCTCGGCATGTAGAGCAGATCGCCTTCGTCGAGCGGCGGCAAGAATTCGCCGCCGAGCCGGCTCACCGGCCATAAGGCCGTCAAAAATACCAGCACCGCGCCGATCAGCGTGCGCTTGGGATTTGCCAGCACCGCGTTCAACAGCGGCCGATACAGGCCAATCAGCCAACGGTTGAGCGGATTGCGGTTTTCGTCCGGCAATTTGCCGCGTATCCAATAGCCCATCAGCACCGGCACCAGGGATACGGCCAGCCCGGCCGCCGCCGCCATGGCGTAGGTCTTGGTGAACGCCAGCGGGCCGAACAGCCGCCCTTCCTGCGCTTCCAAGGTGAACACCGGAATGAAAGACAGCGTGATGATCAGCAGCGAGAAAAACAAGGCCGGGCCAACTTCAATCGCAGCCTCGGTCATCACCTGCCAATGCTCCTCACCCTTCAACTGCAAGCCGGGGTGTGCGTGTTGCCAGGCTTCCACTTTCTTGTGCGCGTTTTCGATCATCACCACCGCCGCATCGACCATGGCGCCGACCGCAATCGCAATGCCGCCCAGCGACATGATGTTGGCGTTGACGCCTTGATGGCGCATCACGATAAAGGCGATCAGCACCCCCAGCGGCAAGGACACGATGGCCACCAGCGAAGAGCGCAGATGCCACAAAAAGATGCCGCACACCAACGCCACTACGATGAATTCCTCGATGAGCTTGTGCGTGAGATTTTTCACCGCGCGGTCGATGAGCTGGCTGCGGTCGTAGGTGGTCACGATCTCCACCCCTTTGGGCAAGCTGGCCTTCAGCGATTCAAGCTTGGCATGCACCGCCGCGATGGTGGTGCGCGCGTTCTTGCCGGAACGCAACACGACCACGCCGCCGACGGCTTCGCCTTGGCCGTCCAACTCGCCGATGCCGCGCCGCATTTCCGGGCCCAGCTGAATATGCGCGACATCGCCCAGCAGCACCGGCACAGCCCCGGCCAGCTTGAGCGGAATCGCGCGAAAATCAGCAACCGATTTCAGATAACCGCTGGCGCGCACCATCAACTCGGCTTCGCCCAACTCCAATACCGCGCCGCCGCTTTCCTGATTGGCCATGCGAATCGCCTGCGTCACCTCTGCCTGCGTAATGCCGTAGCTGGCGAGCTTGACGGGATCGAGCACCACTTGATATTGCTTGACCATGCCGCCGATGGTGGCGACCTCGGCCACATTCGGCAGGGTCTTCAACTCATATTTCAAAAACCAATCCTGCAATGAGCGCAGCTGCGCCAGATCATGCTTGCCGCTGCGGTCGACCAGGGCATACTGGTAAATCCAGCCCACGCCCGTGGCATCCGGACCCAAGCTGGTGCGCGCAGTGCTCGGCAGACGGCTCTGCACTTGGTTGAGATATTCCAACACGCGTGAGCGCGCCCAATACAAGTCCGTGCCGTCCTCGAACAACACATACACGAAGCTGTCGCCGAAAAAGGAAAAGCCGCGCACCGTCTTGGCGCCGGGCACCGACAGCATGGTGGTGGCGAGCGGATACGTCACCTGGTTCTCGACCAGTTGCGGCGCTTGCCCGGGATAGCTGGTGCGAATGATGACTTGCACGTCGGACAAATCCGGCAAGGCGTCGATGGGCGTGGTCATCACCGACCATACGCCCCAGGCCGTGGCAAACAGCGCGGCCAGCAACACCAAGAAGCGGTTCGTCACCGACCAACGGATGAGCTTGGCAATCATGGATTGCCTCCCGTTTTTGTCAGCTGTTCGACGATCAGCCCATCATCGGTCTCGCGTACGCCCACACGCACCTTGTCGCCGACTTTTAAACCCTTTACCAATTCGGGCTTGGCCAAAGGATAGGCCATGGTCATGCTCGGCATGGACAGGGTCGGAAATGGGCCATGCGCCAGCGTGATCTCATCCTTGCCGATTTCTTTGATGGTTGCATCGGCCTCGTGCAAGGCGGCAGGCGCGGTTCCGGACATGGCGCCAGACTTTGCTCCAGCTTCACCTGTATTGCGCGCCATGATGCCGGACAGGCTCGCTTCGGAATCGATCAAGAACTGCCCGCTGGAAACCACCTGCTGCCCTTCTTCCAGCCCGGCCAAAATCACCGTGCGCTCATTCACCTCGCGCCCCAGCGTTACCTCTACCGGGATAAAGTGTCCGGCGTCGCCCGCCACCATCACCAGCGTGCGTTTTCCGGTACGAATCACGGCCTCGGTCGGCACCGACAATGCGGTCGCCTGGTCCGTGTGCGCCAAGATCACTTGCGCCGAGAGTCCTGGACGCAAGCGGCCATCCCGATTCGGCAACTCGACGCGCACGCGCAAGCTGCGCGAGGCATCACTCAGCATGGGCAAGATCGCGGTGATGCGCCCGCTAATCGCTTCCCCCGGAAAGCCGTCGATGCGCACTTGCGCGCTGCCGCCAGTGCGCACATCCGCGGCCATGGCTTGCGGCACGGCGGCGTCTAACCAGACGCTGCTCAAGCCATTGATACGCGCCAGCGTTTGGCCGGCCATCACCGTCATGCCGGGGCGCACATCGAGCGACTGCAGCAAGCCGCCGATCGGTGCCGAAACCGTATAACGCGTGCGCGGCGTACCGCTTTTTTCAACTTCGCGGATCAGTTGCTCCGGCATGCCCATCAAGCGCAGCCGATCGCGCGCTGCCGCCAGCAAGCCCGCATCCCCCTTATCCTGGGTGGCGCGCAAGGCCAACAGCTCGTACTGCCCGGCCGCCCACTCCGGCACCAAAAATTCCACCAAGGGTTGCCCAGCCTTGACGATGTCGCCCGGCGCCAAGGGCCAAGTGTGTTCGACGAAACCTGCTACGCGGTTTTGCACCACCGCCACATCGCGTTCGTTATAGCCCACGATGCCGGTGACTTCGATCTGCGTGGACAGCGGGATGCGCGTCACCGCCGCCAGCCGCGTGCCGAGATTTTGCAACACAACGGGATCGATCTTCACCCCGGCGCCGGCAGTGCTTGCGTCGGCCATTTTGGGCACCAGCTGCATGTCCATGAACGGCGATTTTCCGGGCTTATCGAAATGCTGCTGCGGGTACATCGGGTCGTACCAGTACAGCACTTTGTCTTTCTCTTGAGCTGGGGCTTTCTCTGCCATGCCCGCAGCGGCCTGATCATTCATGACCGGCGCCATCGCCGCACGTTTTGCCCACCAACCGCCGCCGAGCGCACCCAGCGCCAGCAGCAGCGCACCAATGACGAACAGCGCTAAATTATGTTTGAAATTTTTCATGGTTTTTCTCCTGCCGGTTCGCCATAGGCATAGTACAAACGCGCCGCCATCTGGCTGCGCTCGCCGCTGATTTCAATCAATTTGAGTTTTGCGTCAATGCGCTCGCGGCGCGCCATAATCACGTCGCTCAAACTTCCCTTGCCGCCTTGCCAATCGGCCATGGCCAATTGAACTTTTTCCTCGGCCAGCGGCAATAGCACGTCGCGCTGGCGCTTCAGCGCATTGGTCAGCCGCTCAAAATCCGCCAGGTCAGACTCCAGCATCGCGGAATGCTCGCGCAGCGTGGCTTCACGCTCGGCATCCAAGCCGATACGCTCGGCGCGCTTCGCGGCGATCATCGGGTCTTGGCGTGTTCCGGTGAATAATCGCAAGTCGAAACTGGCCTGCAATGAAACCATGTCGCTGAATTGAGGGCCGCGCTTTTGATAGGCCAGCTCCAGCGACCAATCGGATTTCTTTTCCGCCTGCGCTTCCTTAATCTCCGCATTGAGTTCATCCGCCTTCGAATCGAAATACGCAATTTCTGGATGTTGATGCAGGCGATGCTGCAATATTTCGCGCGTAATCGGCCACTCCGGCGCTTGGCCTTGCAAGGGCGCATTCGCCGCCGGACCAATCCAGCGTTTGAGCGCGGCGATAGCCTGACTGCGGCGCGCTTCCAACGCATCGCGGCGCTCATCAATCAGCGCGGCCTCCTGGCGCGGCGCGATGGTTTCCGCCGTCATGCCCTTACCGCCGGCGAGACGGGCGCGCACCGCGGCATCCAGCAAGCGGTTTTCCGCCGATAACGCGTCGATATAGGCCAGCTCCTGCTCCACGGTATCGCGCCCGATCCAGGCCACAGCCGTTTCGCGCAGCACGCTCAGGCGCGTGATCTGGGTTTGCGCTTCGGCCACCGCCACGCGCCCTTTCGCGACTTCGACCCGCGCGGCGCGCTTATCTTGATTCGGGAAATCTTGCATGATGCCGATACGCCGCATGGTCATGAAATCGCGCGAAAGGCTAAAACGGTCGCCGGTATCGATCGGCAAATTGTCGATCCCCAGCACCAATTTTGGATCCGGCAATGCGCCGGCCGGGATTGCCGAGGCGCGCGCGGCATCCTCCTGCGCGGCACTTGCCTTTAAGGTAGGCGTGCTGCGTTCGGCGATCGCTAGCGCTTCATTGAAAGACAAGGGATCGGCAACGGCCTTTGCCGTAAAACCCGCCAACAAGACGGGGATCACAACGCAAGCAACCATAAACCGCCACAAAGCAGTAGATGCGAGTGCATACATGTTCTAACTCCATTCGAGTTTGCGTGGCGCATGCGCGCGACGCAAGACACGGGGCAAGCGTGCTGCGGCAAGTCCGCCGCAGCACGGCATTCAGCAAATCGGGAGCTTAGGACAAGGCTGGCGGTCGCCAGACACTCGATGGGTCGAACGAAGGAATGAACTGCGCTACACGCGGGAGCCAGACGGCTGGCTGAATCGCCGGGACTTGAAACGCCAGGGCGGAACCGAAGTATTGCCAACTCGTGGAGGGGTGGCATTGCTGTCCGCCCTTGCAATCCTTGCAGGTGTTCTGATCGTGATGCTTGCAGCAATCGGGCATAGCCGCGTCGTCGGCGGAATCGTCCATCGCCATTTGCATCGCCGCTGGATGGTTCAATGGATGGCTCATGGGGCAAGTGCAAGCGAACGCGGCCATGCTCGCGAAGCCCTGAACCGGGATCGCGAAACTGAGTAACAAACAAATGAATATCCGCCGCATATTGATATTTTAGTTAAAAACGACAAAAGATGTTGGCTAGTTTTCAGCTTGGCGTGGCATCGACGATTTATTTTTCCGCGGAACCATTGCCGGCATCAGGCTTGGATACAGTGGAAAAATCATCCCAACTGACTTCCTCGATCTGATATGACTGCCCATGAAAATATTCGTCTTCGATATCGTGGGTTGCCGCCTGGCTCGCGGTTTCACTAGGCGCTGCCGCTTGTGCGGCAGCGGCTTGCGGCTCGGGCATGATGGTCGCGCCGGCGCCATATTGCACATCGGGCCCCTGGGTATGTTTGGGCGGCATGGGAAAGCGCCAAAACATCCGATCGACTTCTATCTCGGTTTGCTTTAACACGAACTGTTTGATTGGCTGCTCGATAATGTAGGAAAAGCGCAATTTTTTATGCGGTGGGGTTTCCACCATCAGCACAATACGATGGTCCGGCAGCGTCGAGGCGACAATCCGCGCACGGATTTCAAAGCGTGACAAGTATTCTTGCGCCGCCTTTGCCACTGCTTCTTCTCGCTCCGCGCGCCGCTTCTCGCGCAACATGCCCGGGACGATCATGCTCGCTGCCGCAATAACTGCGGCGATAGCAACGGCGATAGAAATGACGAGCGCAATATTCATGTAGCCCTACTGAATCGCTTCTTCGACAATGGAGCGCAGCAGCTTTTCCACTTGCATCAGTGCAAGCTTAGAAGCGGGCGATGCGTCATCCGCCTCTGGCTTGCGGAAGCTGATGTAGGTTTTGTTCGGCTCGTTCGGTAATACATAGACCGAAATAATGTAGGGGCAAAACACAATATTATGCGGGTCGGCTTCCATGGTCAGGCGCGATACGGTGGCGCTGCAAAACTCATAGGACTCGGCTTTGTTAAAAATATGTTTCGCATTTTTAACAACCGCGCCGGTACGCTCCAGCATGTCGCCGATATGCGAGGTGGTGTTGATCACCAAACCTTTTTCGATAATGGCTTCATTGATGGCGCTTTTTACAAACTCGAAATCTTGCTTCGAGGTATAAGTCACCATATGTTTGCCGCTGGCAAAAGCGCTCGTGGATAAGGCGAGCAAAACCAATCCGAGCACGGGCAAAGACAGAATACGCATTACATTTCCTTCTGCAAAAGTGAAAAACCCAGAATAACAAAGGCCGGGCTAGATGAATAGCGGATAATTTTCGACAAACTTGATAGGAATCAGCAACCTGCTTTTAGCCTGCCGTGTTTAGCAGGCGCTGCAGCGCATCCAGTTCTTGCCCTACCGCTGCCGCGGCCTTGCTCTCGATCAGGCGATAGCGCCGCAGCAAATCCTCGGCAAACGGCGTAATTTTCGCCCCGCCGCCGCGTTTTCCCCCCACGGCGGCCAGCACCACCGGCTGCTGGAAGGCTTGGTTCATCGCCTCGACCAACAGCCAAGCCCGGCGATACGACATGCCCATCTCGCGCGCTGCCGCGGATATCGAGCCGCACCGGGCAATGGCTTCCAGCAGCGCGATCTTGCCCGGCCCGAGGGACGTGGATGCGCCAAAAAGAATGCGAATGCTTGGACTGACCTGCTGCGTCACGGCAAATCCTGCGTCCAGCGCTGGGCTGCGGCATCGTCGCTGCTGCGCGCATCCACCCAGCGCGCGCCGTCCGGGGTTTGCTCTTTTTTCCAAAAAGGCGCTTGGGTCTTTAGGTAATCCATGATGAATTCGCAGGCTTGGAACGCCGGGCCGCGATGGGCGCCTGCCACCGCCACCAGCACGATTTGCTCGGTGGGCAGCAAACGCCCGACGCGATGAATCACCAAAACCTCGTCGATGTCCCAGCGTTGCTTGGCTTGGGTTTCAATCGACTCCAAGGCTTTTTGCGTCATTGCAGGATAGTGTTCGAGCATGAGTTCGGATACGGCGGCTCCCGCATTGATGTCCCGCACCAAGCCGATAAAAGCCACGACCGCACCCAATTCGGGGCGTGCTTGGCGCAGCGCGGCGATTTCCGTGGATAAATCGAAATCGGCTTCCTGCACGCGGATGCTCAAACTAGCCTCCCGTCACCGGGGGAAACAACGCCACTTCGTCGCCGTCCTTTAAGTGCGTATCGTTTTGCGCTAAGTCTTGATTCACGGCCACACGCACGACTTTTTCGTCGCCTAAGGCAGCTTGCCACTGCGGGCCGCGGGCGCGCAGATAATTCAGCAAATCGCCGACGCTGGTCAGATTCGGCTGCAGCGCAATACCCTCTTGCGCCAGCCCCAAGCGCTCGCGCAAGCGCGCGAAATACAGTACGGTCAGTGCCATGCCAGCAAGTCCGAGAACGGGATGAAGCGCACCCGCTCGCCGCGTTTAATCGGCGTGCCGGCCGGGCAATTGATCAAGCCATCGCCCCACACCGTCGAAGTCAAAACGCCCGAACCTTGGTGCGGGAACAGTGACGCGCGACTGACGCCATCCATTCCCGGCTCGAGCCGGGCGCGCAAATATTCGCGGCGGCGGTCGGGTTTGAGCCAATCGAAATTCGCCTCGACCCAAAAGCTGCGCGGCGTGACATTCATGACGCCCTGCGTACGCAATAAAAATGGACGCGCGAAAAGACAGAAGGTGACGAATACCGAAACCGGGTTGCCCGGCAATCCAATAAATGCCGCATTTTCGATCTGCCCGAAAGCCAGCGGCTTGCCCGGCTTCATGGCGATACGCCACATATCGATGGAGCCGATCTGTTCTACCGCAGCCTTCACATAATCTTCCTCGCCCACCGAAACGCCGCCGCTGGTGATGATCACATCCGCTTCTTGCGCGGCTTGCTTCAACACCGCCACGGTGGCCTCCAAACTATCGGGCACGGTGCCCAGATCAATCGGCACGAATCCCAGAGAGCGCAACAAACTATTCAGCGTGAAGCGGTTCGAGTTATAGATTTGCCCCGGCGCCAGGGCTTCGCCCGGCATCACCAATTCATCGCCGGTAAAAAATGTAGCAATACGCAATTTGCGATAAACCGGTACACGCGCCATGCCCACCGATGCGGCAAGCCCGATATGCTGCGGCCCGAGGCGCGTGCCGCCTTGCAAAATCGTCGCGCCGGCGGCGATATCCTCTCCTGCCAGACGGATGTTGGTACCCGCGCTCACGGCACGTGTAATGGCTACGATGTCATCCGTTTGCCGCGTATCTTCTTGCATCACCACGGCATCTGCGCCAGCCGGAATCGGTGCGCCGGTAAAAATGCGCGCCGCCGTTTGCTGCGCCAGCGGTGTGCCCATCGTGCCTGCGGGAATCCGCTGCGACACTTGTAAGCGCGTCATCTCCTTTGGATGCAACTCGGCGGCACGCACCGCATAGCCATCCATGGCGCTGTTGTCGTAGGGCGGCACCGCTATCGGCGATATCAGCGATGTCGCCAGCACGCGTCCTAAAGCATCCATGGTCAAGGCGTCTTCAATCGCCTGTACCTGCTGCGCCGCATGCAATAAATGATCCAAGGCTTCGTCAACGGAAAGTAAGGGGGGTGAATTTTTATTATTCATTGCAGTCCTAGGTGGCTCAAAATAAATTGCCCGATCGACTCAACTGCATTTAAGTCAAACTGGGGTAGCGTGGTTGCAATACGGGTATCGCTTGCAATCGCGACAATATGCGGATCTTGCGCAAACAACAAGGGCTTGGCGTTGGCTGCGCGGTGGATTTCCAGCTTGGGCAGCGCGGCATGCTTGAAACCCTCGACTAACACCAAATCGCAGGGCGAGAGTCGCGCCAGGTGGCTTGCTAAATCGGGTTCCGGCTCCCCGCGTAATTCGTGCATCAAGGCCCAGCGCCGATCCGAAGTAATCAAGACCTCTCCCGCCCCGGCTTTACGGTGGCGGTACGAATCCTTGCCCGGTTGATCTATATCGAAATCATGGTGCGCATGCTTGATCAGCGCCAACTGCAAGCCCTGCGCCCTGAAAAAAGGGATGAGCTGCTCCAGCAAAGTGGTTTTGCCGCTGCCGCTATAGCCGGCGAATCCAAATACCTTCATCGCGATTCTTGTATCCGCAATTGATAAGGGCTATATTCTGACAAATATAACGCTATTGCACCAGCCATGCTCATCGACCCCTTTAACCGCACCATAGAATATCTGCGCCTGTCGGTCACCGACCGCTGCGATTTGCGCTGCACTTACTGTCTGCCGGAAGGCTTTAAGGATTTCGAGGAGCCCGCGCATTGGCTGAGTTTCGATGAAATCGTGCGCGTGGTCGGCGCGTTCACGCGTCTCGGCGTCAAGCATGTGCGCCTGACCGGCGGCGAACCGTTGTTGCGTGCAGGACTTCCCGATTTGGCTGAGCGACTGAAACGCTTACCCAATCTGCGCGAGCTTTCATTAAGCACCAACGCGACGCAATTGGTGAAGCATGCGCCCGCGCTGGTGCAAGCCGGCGTATCCCGCATCAATGTCAGCTTGGATTCGCTGCAAGCCGAGCGCATCACGCAAATTGCCGGGCGCGATGTGTTACCGAAAATTTTGGCCGGCTTGCAAGCGGGTAAACGCGCCGGCTTCAGTCCGATCAAAATCAATATGGTGGTCATGCCGGGCGTGAATGACGATGAGATCGACGCCATGGTGGCATTTTGTATCGCGCAAGGTTTCACCCTGCGCCTGATCGAAACCATGCCCATGGGCGATAGCGGGCGCAGCGCGCGCCACTTGGATTTGCAGCCGGTGAAAGCACGCTTGCGCCAGCAATTCGGCTTAATCGAGGGCTTCGTCACCGGCAGCGGACCGGCGCGTTATCTGCAAACGCCGGATGGAAAATTCACGCTTGGTTTCATCACGCCGATTTCGCAACATTTTTGCGAAACCTGCAATCGGGTGCGCCTGGCGGTGG
The DNA here is from genome assembly GCA_021812385.1 of Pseudomonadota bacterium. Classification (GTDB taxonomy): domain Bacteria; phylum Pseudomonadota; class Gammaproteobacteria; order Burkholderiales; family Thiobacteraceae; genus RBG-16-58-11. Next base: position 144,715 of record JAKANO010000002.1, read on the forward strand.
ATGGCACCTTGTATTTATGCCTGGGCCAAGACGAGAAGCTCGAGTTGCGCCCGCTATTGCGCGCGGGGGCCAGCGATCAGGATTTGCAAGCCGCCATCCTGCAAGCCATCGCCATCAAGCCGGAACGCCACGAGTTCCGCGAACAACCGGCAAAACTCGTGCGCTTCATGTCCATGACGGGCGGCTGATGCAAACTACACCAGCACTATAGCCGTATCCTCTAAAGGCGCAGGGATATGAATGCCGTAGCCTTGCGCGTAATCAACGCCGATTTCCCTTAACTTTTGCAGGATCGCATCGTTCTCGACAAACTCCGCAACGGTTTCGATGCCCATTACATGGCCGATGCGATTGATGGCCTCCACCATGGCGAAATCGATTTTGTCCGACAGAATGTCGCGCACGAAAAACCCGTCAATTTTAATTTTATCCACCGGCAAACTCTTGAGATAGGCAAAGGAAGACATGCCGCTGCCGAAGTCGTCCAAGGCAAAACTGCAACCCAATTCTTTAATCGTGTTCATAAAGTGCATGGCGCGCGTCAGATTGGCCACTGCCGCCGTTTCGGTAATTTCAAAGCCAATGCGCACGCTGAGTGGGCCTACCGCTTGCAGCTGCTCCGCGACAAAGGGCACGAAGGTTTCATCATTCAGCGACTGCCCCGACAGATTGATATAAACCATGGAGACATCCTGCAAGCAGGCCGCATGGCTTGCCACCCAGCTCAGGGTATTGCTAATCACCCAGCGGTCGATGCTGGGCATCAGGTTATAGCGTTCCGCAGCAGGAATGAACGCTTGCGGCGGCACGATCTTGCCTTGCTCATCCTGCATGCGCAGCAGCACTTCATACTGCACGACATCGGACCCTTTGCCGGCGCTTATGCTAACAATTTCTTGGTAATACAGGCGAAAGCGGTTTTCTTCCAGCGCTTGGTTGATGCGCGGCAGCCATTGCATTTCACCCTTGCGCATGGCGAGTTCGCTGTCGCTCGCTTCGTACACCTGCACGCGATTGCGACCTTTATCTTTCGCGGTATAACAAGCCGCGTCGGCGGCCGCCAACAGCTGCGACAAGCTCTCGCTTTCCGCCGTGATCGGCACCAATCCAATGCTCACGCCGACGGCGAACGAATTGTTCTGCCATGTGAAACGAAAATCCTCGATCGATTTTCGGATCTCATGCGCAATCTCTTCCGCCCGACTGACCGGGCAGCCGGTCAGTAACACCGCAAACTCATCGCCGCCGAGCCGGAACAAGCTATCGCCTTCGCGCACCTGGGCGTCGATGATGATGGCGAGTTGCCGCAGCAATTCATCCCCGGCCGCATGGCCGCAGGTGTCATTCACGACCTTGAATTGATCGAGATCCATATACAGCAGCGCATGATGTTTGTTGTGTGCGTGCGCGCTGTCCCACAACTGGGCCATGACACTTTCAAATTCGCGGCGATTGGCCAAGCCGGTCAAGGCATCATGGCTGGCTTGCCAGCTGAGCTGGTGCGCCAGATGGCGCGAGTGGCTGACATCATGGAATACCACGACATAACCGACAATGACGCCCAGCCCGTCGCGAATCGGCGCCGCCGACGCTTCGATGGCATATTCGCCGCCGTCGCGCGAAATCAACACCCCGTGCGGATACAAATGCACGCCGTGAAAATCCGCTTGTTGGCTGGCAATCGGGCTTGGAATAATCTCCCGCGTGAACTCATTGATGACCTTGTACACCGCGTCGATCAGCTGTCCGCGCCCCTCCGCGTGGGGCCAACCGGTGAGCTGCTCGGCGATCGGGTTCATGTACTCAATGCGCCCAAATGCATCGGTGCTGATCACCGCATCGGCGATCGAGTGCAAGGTCACTTCGGCGCGCTCTTTTTCATTCGACAAAGCGCGTTCGGCGCGTGTCGTATGCCGAACTACAAAAAACGCGATGGCCATGCCGAATCCAATGGACAGCACACTCAGGCCGATCATGATGTACAACCCATGCTGATATTCGGTCTGTGCCGCTTGCGCCGCTTCCCGCGCCGCTTTGCGCTGATAGTCGAGCAGCATATTGAATTGCGCCAACACCCGGTTCTGCGCGGGCAGCGCCTCGGTCAGCAGACGTTTGTTAGCCTCGGCAAACTTTTCTTCTGAAATTAATGTGTATATCTCTTCCTGGATACCGGACGCTGTTTGCGTCAGCTTTTGCGAAACTTCCAGCGCTTCGCGCTCGGTCGGGCTCAACTGCATTTTTTTCAGGGCATTGCGCGCTTGAATGAAATCCCACGCCATCTTGCGAAAGTACAATTGCTCTTCATCGCGCTCGAAGGGGTCCGTCATCAACGCCATCCGGTGCAAGCTGATCGAACGCTCACGCGCCGCGTTGTGCATGTCGGCGACCAATTCCGTCTTGACGTTTTGTTGATTGACGATGGCGTCCATGCGCGACTTGATCGCCGCCATGCGCGTAAGACCGATGACTGCGACCGCAGTCAACAAGGATAAAATCAGTATAAAACCAAGGGAGATCGGGTATTTGGAATGACGAAAAAAATGCATGAGGCTCGTGTTTAACTCAGTTATGCGGTTACCTTAGCGCACGCTCCTGCACAACGCCATACGCAAAGAAAGCTAACTAGTTAGTTTCGAATTCGCGCTCGGCCAGGCTCGCAACCAAGGGACAACCCGCCTGATTTTGCCCTGAATCGCAGCGCTGCACCAAGTCCAACAAAGTGACGCGCATACGCTCCAGATCAGTGAGTCGATCTTCGATCAAGGACAGTTTTTGCATAGCAACGCCCTTTACATCGCTGCAACTGCCTTCGCCTAAATGCAACAAATTAATAATTTCTTCCAGGCTGAAACCTAAGCGCTGCGCGCGCTTGATAAAGAGAATGCGCTGAATCGAATCCAGCGGGTAGAGGCGATAACCCTCCACCGGTTTAGTCGGTTCAAGCAACAAACCCCGCCGCTGGTAGTAGCGGATGGTTTCGATATTGACGCCTGCCTTGCGCGCCAGTGTGCCGATTGTGATGCCTTTGAGTGCCATGACAAAGCTTAGCGGCAAGCGCGAAAAAAAATTTAGCCTTTCTTTGCACAAGAAACAAAATAATTCAAAATATCCAATAATTTCATATATAAAAGGTATTCCTTATTTAGATTTAAGGCTTCCAAAATAATTTAAGTTTTAGCGGCGACACACCGTTAAGCCTATATATGAATAAAGATAATTGTTCCTAGGAACAGGCTTAACTGATATATTTCTGCCCATTGAACCAACGATTTAACTAACTTAAAAGCAAAACAACATGAACTTATCGAAGCTTTCCCGCATCGCCCTTTTAATGCTGGCCGTTACGCTAACCGGATGCGCTACCAATGGCGATCCGCGCGACCCTTTAGAACCCTTGAATCGCGGCATCTATCAGTTCAACGACACCGTTGATAAAGCGGTGACGAAACCGATCGCGCAAGGCTACCGCGCCGTCCTGCCTACCCCAGTGCGTACCGGTGTAACCAATTTCTTTTCCAATATCGACGACATTTTCGTTACTGCAAACAATCTGCTGCAATTCAAGATCCATACCGCAGCATCCGATTTTGCGCGCTTGGTGGCTAACACCACCTTCGGCATCGGCGGTCTTTTCGATGTGGCAACCAGCTTTGGACTCGAAAAACACAACGAAGACTTTGGACAAACATTGGGTTATTGGGGCGCCGGCGACGGCCCTTTCCTGATGTTGCCCTTGCTCGGGCCTAGCGACGTGCGCGATGCCATTGGGACTGGGGTTCAAGGCTATTACGATCCGGTATGGAACCTGGACAATATTGCAGTCCGCAATAGCTTGACCGGCTTAAGCGTTGTCGATAACCGAGCCAATCTGCTGGATGCGGAAAAAGTCCTGGATGAAGCCGCGCTAGACCGCTATACCTTTATCCGTGACGCCTATCTGCAACAACGCCGCAGCTTGATTTATGACGGCAACCCGCCGCGCGAAGATTTAAGTGACTTGGGTAACGAGCCTGCTAATAAGGGCGCTGTAGCGGGTGCTGAAAGCACAGAAAAAGCTGCCGCCGCCCTGGCTGTTAATACCGAAGCGGCTGGCGTAGCGCCCGTAACCCAGGCACAGAAAAATCCGGAAGAGAAAGTTGAATCCGCTGCCGCAACCGAAAAATCGGCTGCGGTGGAGAATACCGAAAGCAATGGTTTTACAACGCTGGTGTCTTGGCTATTCAGTGGTAGTAACACTGCGGCGGGGCAAGAGTAAGGCCGCCACTTCTTTCTTGCGTCCATGGTGCCGGCTTACTGGCGCCTCATCTAAGGCCGGACTTTCCGGCCTTTTTTGTTGTGCTTTTTCCGGTGCCCTTTCTGGCACGGGCGCCGCTATTTCTGGTTCGCGCTTGTGCGGCGCACGTTCTCTATCTCTGCCCCGACTGACGGGCCGTTCCTGGCTTTGCGCAGACTCATAACGATCCGCGCTATAACCCGGCAAGGCCTCCATGGGGATGCTGCGCTTGATCAGCTTCTCGATATCGCCCAGATAGCGCTTTTCTTCCGGGGCAACCAAAGAAATCGCCTTGCCGGTCGCGCCTGCGCGACCGGTGCGCCCGATACGATGCACGTAATCTTCCGCATTGTGCGGTAAATCGAAATTCACCACGCATGGCAAATCGTCGATATCCAAGCCGCGCGCCGCGACATCGGTGCCGATCAAGGCCTGGATTTTTCCTTCTTTGAATTCCGCCAGGGCTTGGGTGCGGGCCTGCTGCGTCTTGTCCGAATGGATCGCAACAGCGTTGATGTTTTCATGCACCAATTGATGCGCCAGGCGGTTGGCGCCGGTCTTGGTATTGGTGAACACCAAAACCTGATGCAGGTTTTCATTCTTGATGATCTGCGCCAACAAGCGCCGCTTATGGTCGGCGCCCACGGGGTAAGCCACTTGCAGGATGTTGTCCGAGGTGGCGTTGCGGCGCGCGACTTCGATCAACTGCGGATCGCGCATGAATTCGCTGGAAAGGCGCTTGATGTCCTCGGAGAAAGTGGCCGAGAACAAGAGATTTTGCCGGCGCGGCGGGAGGAAACTGAAAATGCGCCGAATGTCCGGCATGAAGCCCATGTCCAGCATGCGGTCTGCTTCGTCCAGCACCAGGAATTCGACTTGCGATAGGTTCACGCTTTTCTGGTGCAGGTGATCGAGCAAGCGTCCAGGCGTCGCGACTAAAATTTCCACGCCTTTGCGCAACTCCGCGATTTGCGGGTCGATGTTCACACCGCCGTAGACCGAGGTGGAACGCAAAGAAAGATGCTTGCTATAGGTTTTCACACTCGCCTCGACCTGCGCCGCTAGTTCGCGCGTCGGGGCGAGAATCAGGCCGCGCACCGGGTGCCGCGCCGGCGAGGTGCTGGTGTTTTGATGTGCCGCGAGTTTGTGCAGCATGGGCAGCGTAAAGCTGGCCGTTTTGCCGGTACCGGTTTGAGCGCCAGCCATGACGTCACGGCCGGCCAGTACGACGGGAATGGCCTGCGCCTGGATCGGCGTCGGTTCGGTATATCCCGTATCTACGATAGCGCGCAGCAAATCGGGGTGAAGGCCTAATTCATCAAAAGTCATTGAGTTACCACGGAAATAAACAGAATTTGCTGCGAATTATAGGCGATTTAGCCTGCTTTCGGGAGAAAAGCTCAGGGCTATAGCCGCAAAAAGCAGTTTTAGCCACAGAGATCACAGAGCACACAGAGATTCATGAGGTTGGGAAGTAGCCGACTCACACATTTACCGAGATCAACCAAGGTTTTTAAAGCTTCTGGTTTTCCTCTGTGAACTCTGTGCTCTCCGTGGCAAAAAGGTTTTTATAATTAAAGGTGTTCCTCGATGAACTGCTTCACCCAGCCATCGGGGTGCGCGCTGGAAAAACGCCCTTTTTCCTCGCCATTCACGAACAAAATCACGGTAGGGAAGCCGCGCAGGCCATAACGCCCGGCAATACGCATATTGTCACCTTCGTCGACTTCTATCTTGGCGAGCTGGATTTTTCCCGCATAGCCCTTCACCACACGCTCCAACACCGGCGTCAACACCATGCAGGGCGGGCACCAATCGGCCCAAAAATCGACCAGAATCGGCTGTTCCTTGGAGGCATCCAGCACTTGCGCCTGAAATTCCGGCTCGTTCACATCAAAAATCAAAGCTTTAGTCATGGTTTCGCGCAAAAAAACCGCGATTGTTCGGGATTGCGTCCTGCGAGTCAAGTAAAGCTGCGTTAAGCGCCGCCACGTAAAAACCGGGCCAGGCGCTCCACGCCTTGTTCCAGCTTCGGCAGTGTCGTGGTGTAGGCAAAACGCACATGGGTGTCGGATTCGAAGCTGCCGAAATCCAAGCCGGGGGTAATCGCCACCCCGGCCTGTTCCAAGATGTCACTGGCAAAGCGGCGGCTATCTTGCGTAAATGCGCCGCAACCGGCGTAGAGATAAAACGCGCCCTCGGGTGCCAGCGGCAGGTCGAAGCCCAACGCGCGCAAAGCCGGCAGCAAAAAGTCGCGGCGCTGTGCAAACTCGGCGCGCCTGGCCTCCAATATAGCGAGCGTCTCCGGCTGAAACGCCGCCAGGGCCGCATGTTGCGCCGGCGTCGGCGCGGCCAGAAACAGATTCTGCGCCAAGCGATCCAATGCCGGAATAAAAGACTCTGGCGCGATCATCCACCCCAAGCGCCAGCCGGTCATGCCGAAGTATTTAGAGAAGCTGTTGATCACGAATATATCGTCGCTCACTACCAGCGCAGTCGCGGCTTCGCAGCCATAAGTCAGGCCGTGATAAATCTCATCCACGATCAAGGTGCCGCCGCGCTGCGACACGGCTGCATGCAAGTCGCGCAATTCGTTCTTGCTTAATAACATCCCGGTAGGATTGGCCGGGCTCGCCACCAACGCGACACGGCTACGCTCACCCCAATGTTGCGCAATATGCGCAGCCTGCAATTGAAAGCGCGTCTGCGCCGTCACCGGAATATTCACCGCGCAGCCTTCGACAAAGCGCACGAAATGGCGGTTGCACGGATACCCCGGATCGGCCAGCAACACCTCATCCCCCGGATTCAGCAACACGCCCATGGCCAGCAGCAGCGCGCCGGATGAGCCGCTGGTGACCACCACCCGCGCAGGGTCGATGCGCACGCCATAGCGACTCGCATAAAAATCGGCGATGGCTGCGCGCAATGCCGGCAAACCGAGCGCCGGCGTGTAATGGGTATGCCCGGCTTGCAAGGCGGCGATGCCGGCCTGGATGATCGGCGCGGCCGTCGACGCATCGGGTTCGCCGATTTCCATGTGGATGATGGAGCGCCCAGCCGCTTCCAGTGCGCGCGCCCGCGCCAAAATATCCATGACATGAAACGGCTGAATGTCCAGCATGCGCGCCGCAACGGCGGCGCCTTCGGGAGGGAGGGATTGCATGAAATTATTGAATAATGCCGGCCTGCTTGAGCCGGGCTGCAATATCGAGCGGCACGGTTCGGTTCCAGCCGTTTTCGAATTTTCTTTCCATGCCGGTAATTTTATACGACGCCCACATCCGCGCTAAGGTGCAGCGCGCGATTGCATCCTCATCCGCGCCGCTACAGTTGCCTTTGCGCTGGTTGAGAATGGCGACGACAAAGCGTTCGCCTTTGGCGTCTTTCCGCGTTGCAAGATCGAAAGATTCCACCTGCCATAAATACAAATAGGCAAAGTCATGCACGACGTCGATTGCTTGCTTGTCTTTGCTCATGAAACTGAAACAGTTATTGTCGGGGCAAATTTCCGCCACTGCTTGATCGCCCATGCTCAAAATGGCCGCATCCTTGCCAAACACTTGCTTCAGCGGCCAATTCGGCGCAGTGACTTGGGCTTTGTCACACCCGCCAAACAACACCAAAGCCAACAGCAAAAACGCGTAGCCAAACAAGCCGCGCATCAAATCAGCCTCCTGACATTTTCGTCGAGCTCGGGCTCATCCGCTTCAAGCGCATCCAGCGTTTCAGGCGCTTCGTGCTCCAATTCCACCGCCTCGATCTGCTGGAAGCGACGCGTGATCTTTTGACTACTGACATGCACGTCTTCCGCGTCCTCGTGCGCTTGGCGGATGTGGTCGGCCAGTTTCTTCATGCGCACGTCGAATCGGCCGAAATCCTTGGCCAGCTTGCCCAGCGCATCCTTGATGATATGCACCTGCTTGCGCGTCTCAACGTCCTTGAGAACGGCGCGCGCGGTGTTGAGGATGGCCATCAGGGTGGTGGGCGAGACAATCCACACCCGGCGCTGCATGGCGTAATCCACCAGATCCGCATGATAGCCGTGGATCTCGGCGAACACCGCCTCGGCCGGGATGAACATCACCGCGCCATCCGAGGTCTCATTGGCGATGATGTACTTGGCGGCGATATCGTCGATGTGCTTCTTCACGTCGAGCTTGAACTGGCGCTCGGCCGCCTGCTGCTCCAGCTCGGACAGGCTGCTGTCGTACATACGGCTGTAGTTTTCCAGGGGAAACTTCGAATCCACCGCCACCGTGCCGGTCGGCTCCGGCAGGAACAAGGCGCAATCCACGCGCGTGCCGTTGGAAAATTTGTGCTGCATGGCGTACACCGGCTGCTGCGAATTGTGCGGCAAAATATTGCGCACCAGGGTTTCCAGCTGTACCTCGCCGAATGCGCCACGCGAACGCTTGTCGCCCAGCAGCTCCTGCAAGCTCACCATGTTGGTGCTCAGGCCATCGATCTTTTTTTGCGCCTCGTCGATAGTGGCGAGCCGCGCCATCACCTGCGCGAAGGTGTCGTTGGTTTTCTTGAAGCCCTCGTCCAAGCGCTCCGAGACCTTGCCGCTGATCTGTTCCAAGCGCGTGTCGGTGGTCTTGGTCAGCGCTTCCATCGACGCAATCAATTGCTGCGTCAACTTGGCCATGGTGGTCTGGATCAACTCCTGCTCCGCGCGCGCCTGCTCGGTCAGCGTATGCATTTGCTTGGCGAGAATTTCTTCGCGCATGGCGTTGAGCCGCTCCTGCATCGCGCTCGACAAATTACCGAGCTGCAGCGCCATCATCTCGCGCAACTCGCTCAGACGCTCGGATTGCGCGAGCTGGAGTTGATGCATGTTGTCGCGCGTCAGCGTCAATTCGGCAGCAATGGCCGTGCGCTGGCGGTCGCTGGTTTCTCCCAGCGCATGATTGACGCGATCGCCCTGCTTGGTCAGCCCCTCGTGCAAATCGGCCAGCATCAAGCGATGCTTGGTCTCCAGTTGCTCCGCCACCAAGCCGGGGAATTGCTCCAGCGCACGCCCTAAACGACCAACCCGGATGCCGACCCACAGCGCACCGATGAGCAACAAAAGCAGCAGAATACCGACTGAAATCTCGAACATTAGCGTCACCCCATTGAGTTCGATAAGTATACCTCAGCGCCCTGCCGGATCGCGCATGCGGCATGGCCGCCAATACCGCGGCATCGGTTTGCAAATGCGGCGCAATGAAATTTTTACAGGCAAGCCGCGCCACAAGCAGGGATAATTGCGCATGACTGAAGCTATCCCCCCCTCCTCCGTACCCGCAGCCGGCCGCTCATTCAAGGAACTGCCGCTGCCGCCTGGCATCCACGCGACCTTGCAGCAATTGGGCTACCTGAGCATGACGCCGATTCAGGCCGCTAGCCTGCCCTTGGCGCTCGCCGGACACGACCTGATCGCGCAAGCCAAGACCGGCAGCGGCAAGACGGCGGCGTTCGCGCTGGCCCTGCTCACCAAGCTCAATCCGCGGCGCTTCGCGGTGCAAGCCATGGTGCTGTGCCCGACGCGCGAGCTGGCGGACCAAGTCACGCAAGAGATCCGCCGCCTGGCGCGCTTTGCGGACAACATCAAGGTGGTCGCGCTGTGCGGCGGCACCACCATGCGCCCGCAGATGGCCAGCCTGGAACACGGCGCGCACATCGTCGTCGGCACGCCGGGGCGCATCATGGATCACCTGGAGCGCGGCAGCCTGGATCTGCAAGCGCTCAACACCCTGGTGCTGGACGAAGCCGATCGCATGCTGGACATGGGCTTTTACGACGCCATCGCCTACGTGGCAAAGCACTGCCCGGTAGAGCGCCAGACATTATTATTTTCGGCCACTTTTCCAGAGGGCATCGCCCGACTGGCGCGCCAGTTCTTGCGCCAGCCGCAGGAAGTGAAACTGTTGGAACAGCATGAAGGCACCAAGATCCGCCAGCGCTTCTACGAAGTGAAACACGAAGAGCGCTTGCAAGCCGTCGGCCTTTTGCTCAAGCACTACCGCCCGGTCAGCACCTTGGCCTTCTGCAACACCAAACAGCAATGCCGCGATTTGTTGGATGTGCTGCATGCCCAAGGCTTTCATGCGCTGGCCTTGCATGGCGATCTGGAACAACGCGAACGCGATCAAGTGCTGATCCAGTTCGCCAACCGCAGCTGCTCGGTGCTGGTGGCCACCGATGTCGCGGCGCGCGGCCTGGACATCGCGCAACTCGAAGCCGTCATCAACGTCGATGTCACGCCCGACCCGGAAATCCACATCCATCGCATCGGCCGCACCGGCCGCGCCGATCAGGAAGGCTGGGCGCTGAGCCTGTGCAGCAAGTCCGACCAGCGCCGCGTCGCCAACATCGCGCAGATGATGGGCTCCGAGCCGGAGTGGCATGAACTAAGCGAGCTGCAAACCGGCGATGATGCAGCGCTGGTGCCACCGATGGTGACGCTGCAAATCCTCGGCGGCCGCAAGGAAAAAATCCGCCCCGGCGACGTGCTGGGCGCGCTCACCGGCGCAGCGGGTTTCACCCGCGAGCAAGTCGGCAAGATCACCGTCACCGAGCAATCCACCTATGTCGCCGTCGCGCGCGACATCGCAAGCGAGGCCGTACGTAAATTGTCGGCAGGCAAGGTAAAAGGCAAGACGGTGAAAGTGCGTGCGCTGGAAGATTGATATTACAAATCTAATTCAACCGCCAAGACGCCAAGTGCGCCAAGAAAAAGCCATAAGCGGGAAACAAACTTTAGTTAGTCAGCAACGAGCACATACGTTGTATAGCTTGATTTTCCTTGGCGCACTTGGCGTCTTGGCGGTTAGAGCACTAGCGCCTTGGTTGCGCATCTTCCAGAAACCCTAAGACGCAGCACCGATCGTAACCACCGCCCACAGCGGCTGCCCCGTCGCTTCCAGATGGCTCAGGTAAGTGCGCAGATCAAACTCCAACTGGTGATAATCGGGTTCCATGTGCAAGCACAGCTGATAGAACGCCTTGTCGTGCTCGCGCTCTTTGAGATGCGCCAGTTCGTGCACCACGATCATGCGCAAAAATTCAGGCGGCATCTCCTTGAACACAGTCGCTACGCGGATCTCGCGTTTTGACTTGAGCTTTGCGCCCTGCACCCGCGAGATGGTGGTGTGCATGCCCAAGGCGTTGCGGATCACATGCAGCTTGCTATCAAACGCCACCTTGCTCAGCTGCCCCGTGTTGCGCAGATATTCGCCCTTGAGTTCGAGCACATAGTCGTACAGCGCCTTATCCGTGCGCACCGCATGCGCAAGCGGATATTTTTGCAACAGCCTGTCCGCCAGCTCGCCTTGTTCGATCAGGCGCCGCACTTGCTCCACCAATGTCGCCGGGTAGCCTACGAGGTAATTCTGCGGGGATTTCGGGCGCATAGCGAGGTGTCAGGAGTTTGTAGAGAGTGAGATTTTACCGCGTGTCATCCATACCGTTCGACCAATCACTTCCGTCCAAGGTCCATGCGTTTATAATCAATCTTTCCGCAGGCAATCTCAGGAGTTATTTTGTTTAGAGTCATTGGCGCATTTGTTGGGTTTTACTACTTAGGATTTCTCGGCGGCTTAATTGGTTTTTTCTTAGGCAGCTTTATTGACCGGATTATTGCCTACGGCGTGGGCGGCGCTAATCCATTCAGCAACGCCAACCGCCAAACAGTATTTCTGCAAACGGTTTTTATCTTAATGGGCAAACTGGCCAAAGCCGACGGCCATATCTCGAAAGATGAAATCGCCTATGTCGAGCAGTTCATGCAAAAGCTCGGCATGTCTGCGGAGCATCGGCAACAAGCCATTGCGCTTTTTAAACAAGGTTCCTCACCCGATTACGACATTGCGCCGAACATCCGGCAATTCTTGGCCGTGTGCGGCCACACCCATAGCTTAAAGCAGATGTTGCTGGTCTATCTGATCGTGATGGCCTTATCGGATGGACGCATTGATGCCGCGGAAGAGCAATTGCTCGTCGATATAGCGCGCCAACTGGGCTATAGCCAGGCCGATTTCCAGAGCATGCTGGATATGGTGTTGAACCAGTCGCACTTTGCTAGCGGTCAAGCCGGTTCCGCCAGCGCGCTGGATGATGCTTACAAAGCCTTGGGTGTGAACAAGGACAGCACCGATGCAGAAGTTAAAAAAGCCTATCGCAAACTCATCAGCCAATATCACCCGGACAAACTCATCGGCCAAGGCCTGCCGGAAGACATGATTGCCGTGGCGACCGAGCAAGCCAAGGAAGTGCAAGTTGCTTACGACTTGATTATGAAGAGCCGCGGGAAATAATCTAAGCCCTGCTGCGCCCTACTCGAACACCGCTTCGCCACTCAACCAGCGCGATTCTGCCGCAGGGTCGGAGAGCGCGATCAAAACAGCTGGCCCGAGAGCGTGAGCGGCAGCCTGTAACCCAATCTCCCGATACGCATCAGCCGTACCCTTCAGCAGCGCTTCCGCACCCAGCACGATATTGAGACTCTGCGGTATCTCCGGCGCATTCTCCACACATTTCGCAACATCCAGCGAATGCGCCTTGCGGCAGACGCCCGGGCGTACTGCATAGATGGAACACAAATCATCGATCAAAAACGGACACGGCGTGCGTCGCTGCCATGGCGCAACAGCGCTCGGCATCGCGTCGTATACCCGCAAGCGCTCGATATGTGCGTTGATTTCTTCCGCGGGACGCGATGCAATATCCCGCGCAATACGAAACACCTCCGGCGCAATCGCCTCCACCCGCGCGCTACAGCAGTGGTTGCAACCGACCTTGCAAGCAAGCTCAACACCTTGATTGATCGCCGCGCTGACGACTTGATCTATTCCGTTTTGCAGGTTACGCACGAAGGTAATGGCCAAGGGCGAGCCGCGTTTGTCGCTCAAGTAGCGCACCGCCGCCGCGCGCACCTGATCTGCGGATTGCAGGAAGGCGGCGGTTTCTGCGGGGCTTAGTGCATCATTTGGCATAGGCGCAATGCTCTTTACTCAGCCATCACTCGATGCAGCGGGTTTAATACTCGCTTTAGCTTGCTGCAAATACAACTCCTCCACCTTCTTCCGCGCCCACGGCGTCCTACGTAAAAATTTCAAGCTGGATTTAATGCTGGGGTCGTGGGTAAAGCAGCGCACCGGAACGGCTGCGCCCATCGCTTCCCAGCCCATGCGCTCGGATAGTTGGGTGACGATCATTTCCAGCGTGATGCCGTCCAAGCTGGGGCGGCTTGCGGGATTTTTAGTGGCGCTCATGCTTTCATTTTACAACTGATCACAGTGCTTGAACGTTTACAATGGCGTTCTTTGTTTTCAGGCTGCACGCATCATGTCCGAACCCATTCGCCTCGCAAAACGCCTCGCCGAATTAGTCCCCTGCTCGCGCCGGGAGGCCGAGCTGTATATCGCCGGTGGCTGGGTGATGGTGGATGGGCAAGTGGTGGAAGAGCCGCAGTTCATGGTGTCGCAACAGGCGGTGACACTGCACCCGGATGCGAATCTCACGCCACTGGAACCGGTGACCATGCTATATCACCAGCCGCCAGCAACAGGCAAATCTGCCAACGCCGCGCAGCCGATTAGCGCCGCTACGCATGCGGCGGATGACGTTTCCGGTATCCACATGCTCAAGCAGCATTTTGTTCGGCTCACGCCGTGCACGCCCTTGGAGCCGAATGCCAGCGGCTTGTTGGTGTTTACCCAGGACTGGCGCGTGGCGCGCAAGCTGATCGAGGATGCCGCGAAGATCGAGCAAGAATATGTAGTGGAGGTCGCGGGTGAGATCGCCCCCGATGGCCTCAAGCTTCTCAACCACGGACTGAAATTCAATGGCCGGGCGCTAGCGCCGATCAAGGTGAGCTGGCAAAACGAAACGCGTCTGCGCTTTGCGCTCAAGGGCGTGCAGCCGGGACAGATTGCCCATATGTGCCAGCGTGTCGGGCTACAGGTGTTGGGGATGAAACGGATTCGGCTGGGGCGGGTGTCGATGGCCAAATTGCAGCCGGGGCAGTGGCGCTATTTGCTGCCGGGTGAAAAGTTTTAAGCCCTAAAAGGCTGGTTAACCGCCAAGGCGCCAAGAGCGCCAAGAAGTGCAAAAGCTAATGAAGTTGCGTAAATGGCCAGTGGATAAGCGCAGAAAAAAATATTAAGCGCCTTTGTATTTCTTGGCGCTCTTGGCGTCTTGGCGGTTCAATCGTTTTATCTCGCTTTAATACCGATCACGCCGAAAAAAGCTTGCGCCGCTCTTCTTCCTTGAGCGTGTCGTTGATTTCGCGCATGACGCTTTGCAAATCGACCGTTGCTTCGCTGCGCTCGAAGCGCCCGGTCAAGGGGCTATCCGGTTTTAGCTGGCTGCTCTGGTACAGCGACCAGATCTCCATGCCGTAGTCGGTGGTCAACAGCTCCGGCGCTGAACGCCCGAAGTAAGTGGCGAGGTTGGCGACATCGCGCAGCAGCATTTTGCAGGCTTGGTTATTGGCGGCGGCATCGATGGCTTGCGGCAGGTCGATGATGACGGGGCCGCTGGTGTCGACCAGCACGTTGTATTCGGAAAGATCGCCGTGCACGATGCCGGCGCACAGCATGCGCACGACTTGGCGTATCAATATTGAGTGGTATTCGCGCGCGGTCTCGGCAGACAGCGCGACATCGTTGAGGCGCGGGGCGGCGTTGCCTGCGCTGTCGGTCAGCAACTCCATCAACAGCACGCCCTCATGGAAGTTGTATGGCTTGGGCACGCGCACGCCCGCGGCGGCGAGTCGGTACAAGGCTTCCACTTCCGCGCTTTGCCAAGCTTCTTCCTGCGCTTTGCGGCCGTAGCTGCTGCCTTTTTCCATGGCGCGGGCGCGCCGGCTGTTTTTGACTTTGCGGCCTTCGGTGTAATCGGTGCTCTGGCGGAAGCTGCGCTTGTTGGCTTCTTTGTAGACCTTCGCGCAGCGGATTTCTTCGCCGCAGCGCACCACGAAAACCATGGCTTCCTTGCCGCTCATGAGCTGGCGGATGACTTCATCGACCAAGCCATCTTCGATCAGCGGTTCAATTCTCTTCGGGGTTTTCATGTAAACGTGGATATGCAGGGAAAGTTCTGGGGCCGTAGTATGACAGCCCTCTGGAAGAGGTCAAGCCAGCGAACGCAGCAGCGACTATCTGCGCAAAGCTCAGAACGTAAAATCCAAGCGCAGCCCCAGCACCAAGGCGTTTTTACTGACCGGCGCTTCGCCATGGTTGCGCAGCCATTGCACATCCGGTTGCAGCGCAAACCACTCGTTGATCCGCGCGCGATAGCTCAACTCATAGCTGATTTCCGCCGCTGGGGCGGCTTCGCCCGCCGCGCGCGCAGCGCAGCGCCATGGATGGCTGTTGTGTTCGGCGGCGATGCCAAAGGAAAGCTTGTCCTTGGGCCGCGATTCGAATGGGCCGCGCCACAACAGGCCCGCGCCTATGGCTTGATCGATCTGATTGACCGCCCCCGTCGCCCACCCCAAGCGCAAAAAACCATCCACGCCACGCGAGCCGTCTGGGTTGGCTTTCCATAGGGTGCGCTCGCCCATCGCATACACGCCAAAGTTCTTGCGCTGAATAGGGACGCCGGCGCTGTCGGTATCCAGCTGATCGTCGAAGCGGCTGCTATAGCGCCATGCGCCGACAGCGAGTTTATTGACCTCAGCTTCGGTCGCTTTATGGGAATAGCTCAGCTCGCTAATCAGCAAAGTGCCGTCGCCATGCCCCAGCCGGATGTGCGTGCCATTCGGGTGCGCCGGGTCGCCCGGCACGCCGTCGAATAGCGCCGTGCGCCAAGTAAGCTGCTCGTTGAATTTCCAAGCGCCGCGTAAGGCCAGCGAGGACAAGGGGAATATCGAAGGGCCGGCACGCCCGGTCTGGGCCAGCTCGGCGCTAGTGCCGAACGCAGGATGAATCAGGGTTGCGGAAGAATCCGTTACTTGAAACTCGGCATTCAAATCCAGCAAGCCGAACAACAGCGCCAAGCGCTCGTCCAAAAATGTTTTCTCGCCCCAGGCCTGGAAAATGCGGGCGCCATTCACGCTGACTTCGAGGTTGTCGATGCCTTGCGCCGTGCCTTGCCTGCCGTTGGGATGGTTGCCGTGGCTGGCGATGGCGTGCACAAAAAACCGCGTGCCGTCCCAGCCCCAGGCCTTGTCTGCATCTACGCCGAAACGCAAATCGAGATTGCCCGCATGGCGCCAATGATCTTTCAGCGGCCCGGACAAGCCGGTCAAGTAATCCAGGCGGTACTGGCCTTCAAAGTTGTAAGGCCCCGCCTCTTCACCCGATGCCCAAGCCGGCATGGCAAGAAAGAAAATAACAGCGCACTTGGATAAGCAAGCAAGCCTTGTAAGCATGTGCATTTAAAACTTTAGCGAGTGAACAGGCTGATCTTACTATGCATGATGCGCCTCAACCTGGAACTGCGACACCAATTGCTGCAATTCGGCGGATGCGCTGGAGAGCGACTGCGCCGCAAGGTCGAACTCGGCCACGGCGGAATTATTTTCCTCGCTCAGCACGCTGACTTGCTCCATCCCTTTGGCGGACGCTTCAACGGCCGAGGATTGCTCGCGCGTCGCCGAGGCGATGTGGCCGGCCATGCGGGAAACTTCATCCGCGGCACTGACGATTTGTCCCAGGGTGCTTTCCTCGCCACGCATGTATTCGGCGGACGCCAAGACATCGGTTTCGACCTCGTGCATGGCGTGCACGTTAATTTCGGTCGCCCCCTGAATCTGCTGAATGGTAGTCGTGATATCGGCAGTGCTGGCCGTGGTACGCTCCGCCAGCTTGCGCACCTCATCCGCGACCACCGCAAAACCGCGCCCCTGCTCGCCGGCACGCGCCGCCTCGATTGCAGCGTTGAGCGCCAACAGATTGGTTTGATCGGCAATCTCCTTGATCGCGTTGGCGATCACACCGATTTTTTGTACCGAGTCATTCAGTTCGCGAATTCCGGATGCGGAATTTTTTACTTTATCGACCATGCGCTGGGTCATCGCCACGCCATGCGCCACGCCTTGTTGCCCTTTGGCGGCTACTGCCCGCGCCTGATCGGCCGCGGTTGAGGTAACGCCAACACTGCTCGCCACCTCCGATACGGAAACGCTCATCTCTTCCGTCGCGGCACTTATTTGCATCACCCGGTCCGCAAGCTGATCCGCACGTCGCTTGATATCGCCGGAACGGCTGCTCAGCGTGTCCGATGTGCCGGTCACGGTGGCGGCGGAATGCTTGATCTGCACCACCATGTCGTGCAACTGGCCAATGAACAGATTGAATGCGCGGGTAATGCGGCCGATTTCATCCGCACCCTGTTGCGGCAAGCGCCGGGTTAAGTCACCGCGCCCCTGGCTCAGCTCCTGCATATAACTTTCCATGCGTTGCAGCGGCTGGGTGATGGAGCGAATAATGAAAAACGAGGTCAGCGCAAGCACGATCATCGCGCTTAGCGTCAACGATATCAGCCAGCCGCGTGAAGCTTTCGCCGACGCGCTGGCATTTTGCTTGGCGCTGGCATCGCTGGCCTCGATCAAATCGCTGAGTTTATCCATCTCCACTTCCAGCACCTCAAAGCTCGCCTTGAAATCCGGGAAATCCTGTTGTGCGCCGGGCGCGTCCTGCGCCACGCGACTGATGATCGCAGTGGCTTTATTAATGTAACTTTCCAGCGCCGGGTTTACCGTTTGCATTTGTTTTTGCACTGCGGCGTCCAGCACCAGCTTTTGATTATCCGCGATGCTTTTACGCATGATCTCCGCGTGCCGCGCAAACTCCTGGGCGATGGTCGCCAAAGCTTCCGGCCGGCGATTGGGGGCCGATCCCTCGCGCAACGCCGCCAGCACATCGGCCAGAATGCCTTCATGGCGCATGTCGGCTTGCATGTGGTTGCGCAGCGCTATCGAATTGGTCACGACTTCTTCCAGGGCCCTCGACTGCACCGTCTCCCCCCAATATCCATCCGCGCCCACAAAAACCGTAAACATCACGCCCAATACTGCGAATAAAATCAATTTTGCTTTAATTGTTAGGCTACGCATGACGGGAAACTCCATTGATCAAATAATTGAAGTATCAAGATTGGCTTGTTCTTATGTGGGCCTGGATTGCGACCACGAGTTAAGGCTCTATTTGTAAATCACAACCGATATCGGAAAATTCCTACAAAACTTTAGATAAATCCGTTCCAGCAGCGCAGGCTAAGCCCTATAACATCCTGCCGCGCGCAGCATAAAAAAACCCGGCGCAGGGCCGGGTTTTTAGCAGCGAAACTGCCGCACGAATTAATCGTCATCACCGTGATGTTTGTGCTTTTGTTTGTATTGCCCGTAATGGTGGCCATTGTCATGATGCTCGCGGCGTTTCTCGACATACACGACTTCACGCGCTGGCTCCTTTTTGCCGGAAGTCGCAACCGCCGCACCTGCCGCGCCGCCGATGCCGGCGCCGATCACCGCGCCATTGCGCCCGCCGACCGCCGAGCCCACCGCCGCGCCTGCTGCGCCACCCAAGGCCCCGCCAATGACGGCATCACCGTCGATCGCCGCTGCCGGCATTGACCAAGCCAAAGTAGAAATGACTGCTGCCATCCATAAAGTCCGTTTCATGATTCATCCTTTTTTGAGAACTAATGGCGGTGATTTATAGCATTTAAGCCATTCGCGTTGAATGAATCTTTTGTAAGGGTGTGCAGACTTAAGTACGGCCTCAACCCTCCTTGTTGCGCATATGATCCGCAGTCTTCTTAAACGATTGCGTCAGCTCGGCGCGCATCCGCTCATCGAGGCCGATCGCTTGCATCGCCTGCTGCATGCAAGCCATCCACTGATCGCGCTCGGCATTGCCGACTGGAAACGGCAAATGCCGGGCGCGCAGCATGGGGTGGCCAAAGGCCGTTTCGTACAGGGGCGGGCCGCCCATCCAGCCGGTGAGAAACATGAATAGCTTTTGACGCGAGCCGGATAAATCCTGGGGGTGCAGTTTGCGAATACCGTAGTACTCGGGAACGCTGTCCATCAGGTCGTAAAATTGATCCACCAGCTTGCGGATCACTTCTTCCCCGCCCAAGCGCTCGAAATGCGATGGCATCATGACTTATTCCTTTACTGTTCTAACGCGACTGGCCGCCAACTTGGCACGCGTGCGCGCTTCATCTGTATTTTGTCCATTGGCCAGCGCCACGCCCATGCGCCGGCGCTCGAAGCTCACCGGCTTGCCGAACAAGCGCAGCTCGCTTTGCGGCACCAATAGCGCTGCGGCCACGCCTTCGAAGGCGATGCCTTCGGCTTCCAGCCCGCCATAAATCACGGCACTGGCGCCCGGCGCGCGCAGGCCGGTATCGACGGGCAGGCCGAGTATCGCGCGCGCATGCAGCTCGAATTCGTTTTGCGCTTGGGTGCACATGGTCACCATGCCGGTATCGTGCGGCCGCGGGCTCACTTCCGAGAACCACACTTGATCGCCCTTGACGAACAGCTCCACGCCGAACAAACCGCGCCCGCCGAGATTGTCGGTGACGCGCTTGGCGATATCGCGTGCTTGCGCCAGGGCGGCGGCGCGCATCGGCTGCGGCTGCCAGCTTTCCACGTAATCGCCCTTCACCTGCACATGGCCGATGGGTTCGCAAAAATGCGTTTCCACTTGGCCGGAGGCGCCTAGCGCACGCACCGTCAGCAAGGTGATTTCATACTCAAAATCGATGAAGCCTTCGACGATGACCTTGCCCTTATCCACGCGCCCGCCGCTGGCCGCGTAGTCCCACGCGGTTTTCACATCAGCCGGGCCGTCGACTTTCGACTGGCCTTTGCCGGAGGAGGACATCACCGGCTTGACGATGCACGGATAGCCGATGCGCCCATCAATCGCCGCTTGCAGCTCCGCCAAGCTCTCCGCAAAGCAATACGGCGAAGTGGCGATTTGCAGCGTCTCCGCCGCCAAGCGCCGGATGCCTTCGCGATTCATGGTGAGCTGCGCGGCGCGCGCGGTGGGTATCACTTGCGCCAGGCCATCCTGCTCGATTTGCACCAGGCTGTCGGTGGCGATGGCCTCGATCTCCGGCACCACATAATGCGGGCGCTCCTGTTCGATCAAGGCGCGCAAGGCGGCGCCGTCCGCCATATTGATGACATGCGCGCGATGCGCCACTTGCTGCCCCGGCGCGTTGGCATAGCGATCCACGGCGATGACTTCCACGCCCAAGCGCTGCAGCGCAATCACGACTTCCTTGCCCAATTCCCCGGCGCCCAGCAGCATCACGCGCGTAGCGCTGGGCGATAACGGCGTACCGATTTTCATGGCATTCCCCCTTTAATCAGCGGCGAATTCTAGCATGCCCGGCGCTTCGGCCTGGGCCGGGTTGTCCCAGGGTTTTGACTGTGTTGTAATGGCCAGGAATCGCCTCGACGCCCGCGAACTTGAAAACCTAAAAATCGCAAAGGCAAGCCACAGAGATCACAGAGGACACAGAGATCCGAGATATTTGAGGCAGCGAGGAATGTTTTACGCACCAGAAAAAATAGGATGGGATCGGTTCAAGTTCCCGAGCTCTCCTCTGTGATCTCTGTGTTCTCTGTGGCTAAATAGGTTTTAAAAATATAACCATGCCGACCAACCCGCTCATTGCCTGCCACGATTGCGATCTCGTGCAACATGAAGTGCCCTTGCCGCTTGGCGGCGTAGCGACTTGCGCGCGCTGCGGTGCGGTGCTGTACCGCAGCAGCCGCTACGGCAAGTCGCATACCTTGGCGCTATGCATTACCGCGGCGATTTTATTGGTGATCGCCAATATATTTCCGATCATCGGCATCGAATCCCAGGGCAACCGCCATCAAAGCACTTTGTTTGGCGCCGTGCAGACCTTGTGGCAGGAAGATATGGGACTCATTGCCGGGCTGGTTTTTTTCACCATCCTGCTCGTGCCCGCGCTCGAACTGACGCTGCTGATCTGGCTGCATGTGACATCGCGCATCACTTCGGGCCTGGCGGCGCTGGCACTGCGGCTAGTCGTGGCAATGCAGCCATGGCGCATGGTCGAAGTATTCATGCTGGGACTACTGGTATCCGTGGTGAAACTCTCCCACTTGGCGCACATTGTTCCGGGTGTGGCGCTATGGTGCTTCGCCGCGCTGCTGCCGCTATTCGCACTGCTCAACACCACCTTCAACCCGCGCGAACTGTGGGCGGCGATGCCGCTCAAACAATAGCCATGCATCCGCACAGCGCTGCCGCTTTAGGTCTGTATGCTTGCCACACGTGCGCCCTGGTGTCGCAACCGCACGCCGCCGATGAAATCGCGCACTGCCCGCGCTGCGGCTCGGTATTGCACCGCCGCAAGCCGGAGAGCGTCAGCCGTACTTGGGCCTTGCTGATTACCGCGTATATTTTAATTATCCCGGCCAATGTCTTGCCCATCATGCAAACCGGCTCCTTATTCGGCTCGCAGCGCGACACCATCTTAAGCGGCGTGCTTTATCTGTGGAGCAGCGGCTCTTGGGCGCTGGCCTTGCTGGTGTTTTTCGCCAGCGTGATCGTACCCATTGCCAAGCTGGTCGCGCTCACTTACTTATTGCTCTCGGTGCAGCAGCAATCGCCGCGCAACCCGCAGCGCCGCACCAAGCTTTATCACCTGCTCAAATTCATCGGCCGCTGGTCGATGCTGGATATTTACGTTGTCACCCTGTTGGTGGCGCTGGTTCAATTACAATCGCTGGCAACTATCCAAGCCGCACCGGGCGCAGTTGCTTTCGGCGCGGTCGTGGTCATCACCATGTTTGCTTCCATGACGTTCGACCCGCGCATGATTTGGGATTCCACGGGCGGTCATGGCAATGGCAACAATACACAATGAGTCTCGCCATGACCGCCCCCCTCTCTCCGGCTCTCTCCCGCAAGCGGGAGAGAGGGACAAAGGCTCGCTGCGCGAGTTTTATATTAAGGGATAAAAATGACTGAGCTTCCCGACGATTTACCGCAGGCCGTGGTGGCCCCGCCCAAGCAAAGGCGCGGCATTCCCCTGGTGTGGATCATTCCCGCCATCGCCGCCCTGATCGGCATTTGGCTCGCCATCGGCGCCATCGGCGATCTGGGCCGCACCATCACTATCCGCTTCGACACCGCTGAGGGTTTGGAAGCCGGCAAGACCATCATTCGCTACAAGGATGTCAACATCGGCGAAATTAATACCGTCACCTTATCCAAGGACCGCAAGCATGTCCTGGTCACGGCGCGCATCGACAAAAGCGCGCAAGAACTGATCGTGGAAGACGCGCAGTTTTGGGTGGTGCGGCCGCGTTTCACCGGCGGGCAACTCTCGGGCGTGAGCACCCTGCTCTCCGGCGCTTATATCAGCGTCGGCGCGGGCAAGTCGAAAAAGCACAAGCGCGAATTCGTCGGCCTGGAAGTCGCGCCGGTGTTGACCTTCGATCAACCCGGCCGCGCGTACCAATTGCACGCCAAGGATTTGGGTTCCATCGACGTCGGTGCGCCGATTTATTTCCGCCATATCAAGGTTGGCGAAGTCACCGCATTTACGCTGGATAAAAATGGCGCCGGCGTGAGCTTGAAGATTTTCATACAAGCGCCTTACGATCAATTCGTCGGCACCGACACGCGCTTCTGGAACGCCAGCGGCATCGATCTGGCCTTCGATGCCAACGGTGTGCGCTTGCGCACGCAGTCCATCGCCTCGGTGCTGTTGGGCGGCATCGCTTTCGGCTCTCCGCCGCAATCCCTAAACGACACCCCGGCCGCGCCCAATACGCTTTTCAACTTATACCGCGATCGCGATCTGGCCATGAAACCATCCGATGGCGAAGGGCAAATCTTCGTGATGAATTTCAAGGAATCCTTGCGCGGGCTGCTGCCTGGGGCGCCGCTGGATTTTCGCGGCGTGCAAGTCGGCGAGGTCATCTCGGTCAACGCCGAATACGATCCCAAGCGCGACTGGTTTTATTTCCCGGTCAAAGCCGTGCTTTACCCGGAGCGCATCCGCTTGCTGGTCCCCGGCGCCAAGCAGAGCAATACCGCGGAACGCGTCAAACGCGGCTTGTATAAAGCGGTGCTCGAGCGCGGCTTCCGCGCGCAACTGCGCACCGGCAACCTGCTCACCAGCCAACTGTATGTCGCGCTCGATTTCTTCAAGGAAAAGGAAGCGGAAAAGGTGAAGCTGGATTGGAATACCGCCTTGCCTGAATTGCCGACGGTACAGGGCAACTTCGAAGAACTGCAAGTGACGCTGGCGCACATCCTCAAAAGTCTGGAGAAGGTGCAGTTCGATCAAATCGCGACCGACCTGCAAAAGACCCTCAAGACTTTGGATAATTCACTCAAGGGCATCGACAAGCTGGTGGAAAATCTGGATAAGACTACCGGCCCGGAACTCACCCAAGCGCTCAAGGATTTGCGCGCCACGCTGAGCAAGGCCGACAAAGTGCTGTCGGAAGATTCGCCCATGCAACAAGACGTGCACGATACCCTGCGCGAAGTCAGCCGCGCGGCGCAATCCCTGCGCACCTTGACCGACATGCTCGACCGCCAACCCGAAGCGCTCTTGCGCGGCAAACAGGAAACCAAACCATGAAAATCAGCCACGCCGCCTTGGCGCTACTCGCCGCCATTTCCCTTTCCCTGGGCGCATGCAGCAGTTCTGTCAAAACCTACTACTACACCTTGCAGACGGATGCGGCAGCGGCGCGTGCAGCAGCGCCAACGCGCCAAACCAGCATCGCGCTTGCCGGCGTGAGCCTCCCGGAAATCGTCGACCGCCCGCAATTGGTGCTGCGCACCGGCGCGACCCAGCTAGACATCAGCGACAACCACCTGTGGGGCCAACCCCTGAAAAGCGAAATCGCCCACCGCCTGGCCGTCGACCTGGCACGCGAAACCGGCGCGGCGCGCGTGATTTTACCCGGTCAAGCAGGCTATGACGACGCGGAAATGAAACTGGCCGTAGACATCCTGCGCTTCGACTCCGTACCGGGCAAAGAGGCCACCATCGAAGCACGCTGGAGCGTGCAGCGCAAAGGAGTTACTCAACCGCTGAGCGGTCACGCGCTGGTGCGAGAAGCGGTCAATGGTACGAGCTACGATGCCCTAGTCGCGGCGCA
The DNA here is from genome assembly GCA_021812385.1 of Pseudomonadota bacterium. GTDB lineage: Bacteria > Pseudomonadota > Gammaproteobacteria > Burkholderiales > Thiobacteraceae > RBG-16-58-11. The sequence goes on from JAKANO010000002.1 coordinate 169,101, forward strand.
TGGCCGGGCGTTAGCGCAATTGAGTCGTGAAATAGCTGCGACACTAAAACCTTGATAAAAAATCTCGTTGCTCGGAATTGATTGCAGGCGCTGTTATACAAGACTGAGGTGCATTTTTTTTGACGGCTCTAAACCCTGAGCGGGCGTTCGGAGCTAGCCTGCCCGTTGTCCGATTACCCAGCGTTAGCCACTATCCAATTCAATCCCGCCACACATCGCATTTGCCTCACAAAATCAGCCATTCGTATGTGTTCGATCTGTGCGTGTGATTAGGGATTATTATAGAGACGCAGGAAAATGGAAGTACTTGCGAATCCGCAGATTACATGAGCATAATGGGTGCCCTAAATAGTACTTGTTATACGGAGGCCAGCGTCCGTATATTAACTGTTAGCTTTCTTTCAGGGAGGCTTATGAAGATTGCTCAAATAACAATAATGGCCAGTGCACTGACATTGGCTGGGTGCGCAAATCCGATCAACCGTGTCACCTCAGATAATTACGCTGAAACATGCGCAACCGCTGAGCAGAATGGCCGCTTGCAGGTCGCTGAAGAAGCGTGCTACCGGGCTCTTGTTAACGTTGACCGGGGCAACCTTGGACCAGAGTTAAAGTCGCAGCGGCTTTACAACCTTGGGCGCATCAAGCGCCAACTTGCCAAATTCTCAGAGGCTGAGCAACTCTTCAAAGAGTCGCTCGCTACCGAAGAAAAACTCTCCAACCTAAAAGACCCAAAGATAGGCCGCCGTCTAGTTGAGTTGGCCGTCAGCCTCGCCGGCCAGGACAAGTGGCGTGAAGGTGCCCAATACCTAAAAAAGGTGCTTCCAATAGCTCCGCAGTTTTCCGGGCAAGAGCGTTCATATACAGCCGAGGTGCTTAAGCAGTATGGCAAGCATCTTAGGGCAGGAAATCAAACCCCTCTCGCCGAGCAGTTTGAAAATACAGCGGAAGCTCTTCGTTGAAAACGAAACCTAACAATTCAATCAACCGTACCGCCAACCAGCTGCGCTGGTTGGTTCCCTCCTCGCTTCACGCTCCAGCGGTCGGTTATCTCAAACGTCATGTTTCTATTTAAGGAGTAACTACTTGAGCATTGGAAGACGGCTGATCATGGCATGCTTAGTCATCATGGGTCTTGCCGGCTGTGCTGCGAAAAGCATTCGGAATGATTTCACGCTTGGCAAAGAGCAGGCCGAAGGCATTGTCGTACTCTCGGTATCCCACGATTTGGCCGGCCCTCGAGGCACAAAGGCAATTTTTTACATGGATGGTGGAGCTGCACATGGTGGTAGCATGCTTTTCTCAGTTGATGACGTAATTCCGGGAATTTCTCGGAGTGGCGAATTTGAAGACAGCCGCGGCCATCTTTTAGTTTTGGCTCTGCCACCCGGTAGACATATAATCGATTACTGGCAAATCACTAATGGTTCTGGTCTGCGTATCTTCCCCAAAGAGAAGCCAAAGCCTTTGGAGTTCGAGGTTACCAGTGGGAAGGTCAAATATCTTGGCAATCTCCACGCAAACTTGCAGACGGGTAAAAACATTTTCGGAATAACGATAACCGGAAATGGATATCCGGAAGTTGTTGATCGACAGACGAGAGACATTCCAATGTTCGAAGATAAATATCCGCAATTTAAGGGAAAGGTTGCACTTGACCTGCTGCCTCTCGGCCCATGGATACAGTCTTCCGAAACGAGGAAGCAAACTGACGTCATAGTCTTGCCCACCACCAAATGAAGCATAACAAGGCGGTCCATGGAACGTTCAACCAGCTACGTTGACCGGCTGCTCCACTACCAAGAACAGACCGTTTTGATGCCACGTCGGAACGGCGGCAACGAGCACTAAGCAGACAAACCCAATCACGAAAAACCTCTACGCCCTAAATCCTACTGCAACGCCCGCAACACCCCCAGCGGCGGCACGCGCAACACGCTGCGCGTCGCCAGCAATCCGGCAGCGGTAATCCCGGCCGCGCCGCCGACGACACCGATCACCCAAACCCAAACATTAAAAATATACGGCAAGTGCAACACTTGTTCTGCCAGCACCCAGGCCGACAGGCTCGCCCCCGTTGCAGCCAGCACGCCTGAAATGGCGCCCAAGGTGGCGAACTCGATCCATTGCGCGGCGGCCAGTTGGCGCGAGCGTGCGCCCAGGGTGCGCATCACGGCGGCTTCGTATAGGCGCTCGTTGCGCGTCGCCAGCACGGCCGCATACAGCACCACCAGTCCCGCCAACAGCGTGAACAGGAACACGAAGGTCACCGCATCCGATACGCGATCCATGATCATGCGCACATCGTTGATGATTGCCGCCACGTCGATTACGGTGAAATTGGGAAATTGCCGCAGCAAGTCGTTCAACAGCGTTTCGCGCCCGCTCGGCAGATGGAAACTGGTGATGTAGTTGGCGGGCTGGGATTGCAATAGCCCCGGCGGCGCGATGACGAAGAAATTCACCTGCATGGTATCCCACGCGACTTTGCGCAGACTGGTGACGCGGCCGCTGACGCGCGTGCCGGCGATGTCGTAGCTCAGGCGATCGCCGAGTTGAATATTCAGCGACTTAGCCAAGCCCTCTTCCACCGAGAATTGATCTGGCGCATCGCTCGGCCGCCACCAGCGCCCGGCCTTGATCTCGTAGTCCTTGCGCGCTTGCTCCGCCCAGGACAAATTGAACTCGCGCTCCACCAAGCGCTTGGTGCGTTCTTCCGGGTAATCCTCGGCGCGCACCGGGCGATCGTTGATCGCCACCAGCCGGCCGCGCACCATGGGATAGAAATTCGGCGCGGCCAATTTTTCATCCTGAAAAAATTGGCGCAAGGCCGGCAGTTGATTCGGCTGGATGTTGATCAAGAAGCGGTTCGGCGCATCCGGCGGCAGCGCCGACTGCCAACTCGACAATAAATCGTTGCGCACCAGGGTCAACAGCAATAAGGCCATCAAGCCCAGGGCAAAGCCCAAGATTTGCGTCAGGCTGGCGGCGCGCCGCCGCGCCAAATTGGCCAGCCCATAGAACCATACGCCGCGCGCATGGCGGCGCAAGCCGGACAACAAGCGCAACAACAGCCAGGCGAAGAACAATCCGACTAGCAGCACGCCCAACAGGCCGCCTAATACATACAAGCCGAGACTGATTTCGCCGGCACGGTAAATCAATACCGCCGCCACCAAGCCGGCGCCCAAAGTGTAGGAGATGATGCCGCGCTGTTGCGGCGGCCCCATTTCGCGGCGGATGACGCGCAGCGTCGGCACGCGGATCAAATGCAGCAAGGGCGGCAGAACAAAGGCCAGCAACAACAAAAGCCCGATGGCGGTGCCTTCCGCCAAGGGCCACAAGCTCGGCGCCGGTAAATCGCTAACGATGCGCCCGCGCAGCAGTTCCGCCAGAACCGCTTGGCCGCCTAAACCGACCAGCCCACCCAGCAGGCTGGCGCTGAATCCCAACACCACGAACTGCACCAGATACAAACGGAACAATGTCGCTTGGCTGGCCCCCAGGCAACGCAGCACGGCGCAACTATCGAGATGGCGCGCCAGATACTGGCGTCCGGCCAAAGCCACCGCCACCGCCGCCAGAATCGCGGACACCAAGGCCGCCAAACCGAGATAACGCTGTGCGCGCTCCATCGCGGAACGAATCTCGGGCCGCGCATCGCCGATGCCTTCGATGCGCTCGCCGCGCCCTAAGCGTTGCGCGGCCCAAGCACGAAAGGCCGCCAGCGCTTTTTCATCGCCGGCAATTAACAGGCGATAGCCCACGCGGCTGCCGGTCTGAATCAACTGCGTGCGCGGGATATCGTCGATATTGACCATCAAGCGCGGCGCGATATTGAAGAAGTCGCCGGCGCGATCCGGCTCGCGATCGATCACCGCCGCCAAGCTCAGGCGCGCTTGGCCTAAGCTAATCACATCGCCGACTTTTAAGCCCATGAGCTGCATCAAGCGCGCATCGGCCCAAGCAGTGCCGGGTTTCGGGCCGTTGGGCGAAGTTTCCCCCGGCCCAAATAAAACCTTGCTGGTGCTGAGATCGCCGCGCAGCGGATAAGTCGGGCTGACCGCTTTCACTTCCACGAACTGATTGCGCTGGCCCTGCACCACCATGCTCGGGAACGCCAGCGTGCGCGCCAGGCGCAAACCCGCAGCTTCGGCACGCTGGGCGAATTGCGCGCCGATCGGATGGTCGGCGATCAACACCAAATCCGCCGCGAGCAATTGATTGGTTTGGGTGTTGAGCGCCAGCTGCACGCGATTGGTAAAAAAGCTGACGGTGGTGATCGCCGCCACCGCCACCAACAAGGCGCCGAACAACAGCCGCAACTCGCCGGCGCGCCATTCTCGCGCCAACAAACGTAGCGCTAGCCTCATGACGCAAGCGGCTGTTGCGCCGCCATGTGGTTTTCACTGCAAAAAATCTTGCCACAGAGATCACCGAGGGCACAGCGGAAAAACCCCACGGACGCACACTCTGTGTTCTCTGTGATCTCTGTGGCAAAAATGGTTTTGCTCCGGTTATCGCAAATCGCCAATTTCATGCGCCCTCCACCAAGCGGCCCGCATCCAAGTGCAAGATGCGCCCGCAGCGTTGCGCCAGCGCCGCATCGTGCGTCACCAGCACCAAGGTCGTGCCGCGCTCGCGATTCAGCGCAAACAGTAGCTCGATGACGTTGGCGCCGGTCGCGCTGTCGAGATTGCCGGTGGGCTCGTCCGCCAGCAGCAGCGCCGGCTCGGTGACAAAGGCGCGCGCAATGGCCACGCGCTGCTGTTCGCCACCGGAAAGTTGGCGCGGGTAATGCGCGGTGCGTTCGCCCAAACCCACGCGTTCGAGAATGTGCTGCGCGCGGCTGCGCGCGTCTTGGCCGTTTAATAGTTCAATCGGCAGCATCACATTTTCCAGCGCGGTCAACATCGGCAGCAATTGAAAGGATTGGAACACGAAACCCATGCTGCGACCGCGCAAGGCGGCGCGGCCGTCTTCGTCCAGCGCGAACAAATCAACACCATTGACAGTCACACTGCCGCTGGATGGCGTATCCAAGCCGGCCAGCAAGCCCAGCAGCGTCGATTTGCCGGAGCCCGAAGCGCCGACGATGGCCACCGATTCGCCGTTTTTGATCGCGAATGAAATATCATGCAGGATGGTAAGCACGGCGCCTTCATGCGCAATGGACTTACCGAGCTGATCGACGCCGACTATCATGGCGGCAATGGACGGAACGGAAGAATCTGGCATGTGGAAAAACTTTCTGCGCGGTTTGATAACGGTGATGTTGCTATATTGTGCACAAACACAAGCGGCACAAAACATACTCATTGTGGGCGATAGCCTCTCCGCCAGTTACGGTCTGGCGCAAGAACGCGGCTGGGTCAACCTGCTGCAACAACGCCTGAGCAACGAAAAACGACCTTATCAGATAATCAACGCCAGCATCAGCGGCGAAACCACCAGCGGCGGACTGTACCGCATCGATGCCCTGCTTGCCAGCCACCGGCCGGCGATTGTCATCTTGGAACTGGGTGCGAACGATGGTTTGCGCGGCCTGGCCATTGAAGCGACGCGGAATAACCTCGAAAGCATGATCCAGCGCGCCAAAAAAAGCGGCGCCAAGGTCTTGCTCATCGGCATGCGCCTGCCCCCTAACTATGGCCCGGCTTATACCGAACAGTTCCATGCATTGTTTGCAAAGCTCGCTAAAAAATACCGTATTCAGCATGTGCCCTTCCTGCTCTCCGCCATTGCCGGCCAGCGCGAGTATTTCCAGGCCGATGGTTTGCACCCCACGGCCGAGGCGCAAGCGCTGCTGCTGGATACGGTGTGGCCGGTGTTGCAGCCGATGCTGCGGCGGTAACTGACCCGCGTAGTGATGTAAATACTGGTCGCGATGTTCCCAAGCATAGTAACCAGCGCCCCGCCTCCTTTGTATTCCAATACTTAGCCTTGTGCCCGAAAAAAGCCAAGTTTGCGCCTGTGTCATGCCTGAATCCCTTGGTATATCTATAAACTCATGGTCGTGGCAAAATTGCCATTTTATTTAATTGTCATTACAGCGTTTAAAAAATAAAACAAGGGACTCACATGCGCTCAAAACTCATTGCTCTGTTTTTCGTACTCATTGCCTTATGCGGCGGTCTTTATTGGGTTTGGACGCTGCACCGCGCAGAAGCACCGGTGGCGAGCGATCCCAGCATTAAGTTTGCCTTGGTCGAAGCCGCGGATCGCGATTTCGACGGCGCCCCGGCCCTGGCGCTTACTTTTTCCCAGCCGCTGGACGCCGGCAAACACTACGAAAAATTCATTCAAGTATTTGAAATGCCGCCGCGCAACGAAGCAGAGGCGCAAGCGCATCGCGCGAGCAACGAGGCAAATAATGGGGGTGATGGGGGTGATGCGGACGAGTACTCATCCAGCAGCCGCGCCATTTCCACCAAGGTCAGCACCGATGACGCCGACACCGACTCTCAAACGGGCAAGGTCGTGAACGGCGCTTGGGTGGTGGGCGAGAATCCGCGCCTGTTATTTTTTCCGCACATCAAACCGCAGACGCGCTATGTGGTGCAGGTACAACCCACGTTGGCCGCTAAAAATCTATCTACCTTGGGCGCAGAAGCACGTTATTCGATCCTCACCGCAGCCGTCGCACCGGCCTACTACTTCGCCAGCCGCGGCATGGTCTTGCCCGCCAAGCAAAACGGCGGCCTGCCGGTCGTCACGGTCAACATTCCTGAAGTCGATGTGCAATTCCTGCGCGTAAAAAATCAGAACTTGCCGGAGTTTCTCGATCAAGTCATCAGCGGCAAGCCTAAGCTGAAATCCAAAGAAGATGGCGAAGAAGATGACGATTACTACTACAACCCGCGCCGCGACTTGCGCGGCGCGGTCGGTCAATATGAATTGGACAAACTGCACAAGCTTACTGAAAGCGTTTACCTCGGCCGCTATTTGACTGAGCAAAAACAGAACAAGCGCAGCGTGACCTATATCCCGGTAGAAGATATTCGCGAGCTGCAAGAACCCGGCGTTTACGTCGCGGTCATGACCCAGCCCGGTCGCTTTCGCTACGAATATCAAACCACTTATTTCTATGTGAGCGATATTGGCTTGCATATCCGCGTATTCGACAAGAGCGCCGACGCCTATGTCAGCTCGCTCACCAATGGCAAGGCGATCAGCGCGGTCGAAGTTTCCTGGCTCGATCAGCAGGGCAAGGTGTTGGCGCGCGCGGTCACAGATAACATAGGGCGCGCCAATTTCGCCGAGCGTCCCAAAGGCGCAAAAGTGGTGCTGGCGCGCAGCGGCAAGCAAGTGTCGATGATCGCGCTCAAGGAACCTGCGCTGGATCTTTCCGAGTACGACATTACCGGCGCGCCGTTTAAACCGGTCCGGCTCTTTGCTTACACCGGGCGTAATTTGTATCGCCCGGGCGAGCGCTTCGACGTCTCTGTTTTGGCGCGTGGCGCGGATGGCCAAGCGGTGGCCGCGCAACCGATCCAGGCGATCTTGAAGCGCCCCGACGGCCACACGCATTTCACCGCGACCTGGCAGCAAGATAGCCGCTTCCCCGGTTATTACGTGCGCAACCTGGACCTGCCAGCCGATGCGCCGACCGGCTTTTGGAGCCTGGAACTGCGCGCCGATCCGGCAGACAAAGTGCCCGCGACCGTATTCCGTTTCGGCGTCGAGGAGTTCCTGCCGGAGCGCATGAAGCTTGATCTGAGCAGCCAGCAAGCGCTGCTGGCTCCGGATAGCCATTTCACCATCGATGTTCTGGGCAGCTACTTGTACGGCGCGCCGGCCGCCGGCAATCGCCTGATCGGCGTGGCGCAATTCGAGCGCAATCGCAATCCATTGCTGAAACAATTACCCGGCTTTGTATTCGGCGATTTCGCGGAAGACGATGCCAAGACCCGCGTGGAATTGCCGGAAGACAAACTCGACGAGCAAGGCAAGGCAGCGCTCAATGTGGATTTAACGCCGGTCGCAAAACGCCATTCGCCATTTACGGTGCGCACCACCCTAAGCTTGTTGGAATCCGGCGGACGCCCGATCGTCCGCACCATCGAGCGCGTGGTCTGGCCCGCGCCGGCGCTGATCGGCGTGCGCCCATTATTCCTCGGCGAGTACGCGCGCGAAAATTCGCCGGTCGAATTCGAAGTGGTGCGCGCTGACGCAGCAGGAAAATTATCGGCGGCCAAGGCCTTGCCGGTGCGCTTGTTCCGCGAAGACCGCAATTATTACTGGCGCTTCGAAGATCAGCGCGGCTGGCATTCCGGCTTCACCGAAACCGATGAGCTGGTGGAAACGCGCTCGGTATCCATCCCCGCCGGTGGCCGCGGAAAACTCGTGCTGCCGGTGGGCTACGGGCGCTATCGCGTGGAAATTCTCGATCCGGAAACGCAGCAGACCCTGCGCTACCGTTTCTACGCCGGCTGGAGCGCCAAGGAAGATGAAGCGCAAGGCGTACGCCCGGATCGCGTCGCGCTCAAGCTCGACAAACCTTCCTACCGCGAAGGCGAAACGGCGCATCTCACCATCACCCCGCCGCACGCCGGCGAAGCCTTGGTCACGGTAGAAGGCGACCACACGCTGTTGGTGAAGCGCCTAACGGTTACCGACAAGCCCACCACGACCGATCTGCCCATCGGTAAGGATTGGCTGCGCCATGACTTGTATGTCTCGGTGATCGTGCTGCGTCCCGGCAACGCGGGCGACCTCGTCACCCCGGCGCGCGCCTTGGGCATCGTGCCCCTGCCCTTGCAGCGCGCGGAGCGCAAACTCAACGTGATGCTGGAAGCGCCGCAAAAGATCCGCCCCGACACCACGCTGAAGATCAAGGTCAAAGCGCCGGAGGCGAAGGGACAAAAAGCCATGGTGACGCTATCCGCCGTGGATGTGGGCATTCTCAACATCACGCGCTTTGCCTCGCCCGATCCGCATGCATTCTTCTTCGACAAGCTGCGCTATGGTGCCGACCAATACGATATTTACGGGCGCTTGATCGAAAAAATGCAAGGGCAAAAAGGCCAACTTAAATTCGGTGGCGACAATACCCCCAAGGCAACTCGCAGCCTGCCGAAAAAAGTTAAGCTGATCGATCTATTCAGTGGGCCGGTGCTGCTCGACGCCAAGGGCGAGGCCGAAATCGCCATTCCGGTGCCGGACTTCAACGGCAGCCTGCGCTTGATGGCCGTCGTGGCAACGCCCAACCGTTTCGGATCGAAAGATACCGAAGTAACGGTTGCCGCCCCCTTGGTTGCGGAACTGGCGACACCGCGATTCCTGGCCTTTGGCGATAAAGCGGTGATCGCGCTGGACTTGCACAACCTGTCGGGCATTGCGCAGAAATTCAACGTGGCGCTCCAATCCGACAAGGGCCTGCGCATCCAAGAAGCGCTGCGCAGCGTATCGCTCAAAGACCAGCAAAAAGTCACCTTGCGCTTCCCGGTGGAGGCCGGCAATGCCTTCGGCCTTGCCGACATCGTGGTGAAGGTCGACGGCAAAGATATCCAATTGCAGCGCGACTTCCCCTTGATGGTGCAGTCGGCGACGCCGCAGCAGGAAATCACCAAGCGCTTTAGCATCGAACCCGGTAAGACATTGGAGATTCGAGACGCTGAACTCTCCGGCCTGTACCGCGAATCGGCGCTGGTGCATATCACGCTGTCCGACAAGCCGCCGATCGATGTGCGTTCCGCGATCCAAGGCCTGCTCACCTACCCCTATGGCTGCGCCGAGCAAACCACCAGCACGGCCTACCCGCATGTGTTCGTGGACGAAGAAGCGGCACGCCGTTTCGGCCTCAAGCCGTATAGCCGCGAACAACGCGTGCAGTTTCTGGATAGCGCCATCAGCCGTATTGCCGCGATGCAGGCGCCCAACGGCGGCTACAGCTTGTGGGGCAATGCCAGCGAGTATGAATACTGGCTGTCGGCCTATGTCACCAGTTTCTTGCAGGATGCGCGCGAGCAAAACTTCACGGTGCCGGATGCGATGTACAACAAGTCCATCGACTTCTTGCTGCGCGGCTTGCAAGATGGCGTTGCCGGCTTGCCGGTCAAAGCGGTGCAGCGCGGCCCGCTGGAAGAACCGCGTTTCTGGGACAACGTGCGGCAACGCGAAACCGGGCGTTTCAGCGTGCTCGCCTTTGGCGGTTATGTGCTGGCGCGGGAATCCAAAGCGCCGCTCGCGACCTTGCGCCAACTCTACGAAGTGCGCGCCAATGCCCATAGCGGCCTATCGCTGGTGCAGCTCGGCATCGCGCTGCGCTTGATGGGCGATCAACAACGCGGCAACACCGCCATCGCCGAGGGCTTGAAGAAAGGTCGCGACAGCGGCTATTGGTGGGGCGATTACGGCAGCCCGCTGCGTGATACCGCGCTCTCCTATGCCTTGTTGGAGCGGCACAAGCTCAGCCCTGAAGGCATGGGCAATCTGGTGCCGCTGCTTGCAGAAGAAATGCAAGGACAGCATTACTTCAGCACCCAGGAAAAAATGGCGCTGTTCCTGGTTGGGCGGGCTTTCACTTCCAGCGATGGCAGCGAATGGACGGGACAACTCATGCTGTCGGGCAAGCCGGAAAAAATCGGCGGCAAAGGCGCGCAATTCCATGAGCTGTCTGCCGCAGCACTGAGTAGCGGCTTCAAGATCAGCAATGCCAACAAGGAACGTCTCTATGTCGAGCTCGCCCTGAGCGGCAACCCGATCAAGCCGCTGCCTGCGCGCAACGATCCGATTGTGCTCTCGCGCGCCATTTTCGATCCCGATGGGCAGCCCATCGGCAACCGTCCCTTGCAGGTTGGCGAAAGCATCTGGGTGCATTTGGTGGCGCGTTCGCGTTCCCTGATCGCCAACGGCATGATCGTCGATCGCATCCCGGCCGGATTGGAAATCGAAAATCTAAACATCGTGCAAGGCGAGCAGTCCAACGTGATTAAGGTTGCCAACATCAACCCTGCGGAAGCGATGCAAGACAACCGCATTCAGCACGTCGAATTCCGCGACGATCGCTTTGTCGCGGCGGTGCGCCTGGACAATAACGACTTGCACTTGTTCTACCGCGCACGCGTCGTGACACCGGGAAAATTCGTGGTGCCCGCGCTGTACGCCGAGGACATGTATCGGCCGGACACCTTCGGCGTCGCGGCCGGCGGCGAAACCTTGAGCGTGGTCGAAGCCAAAACCGTCGCGCCGAAAGTTGGCGGCAAGTAAGCCATGCAACTGCGCGCGCTTGGCATAAGCCTGGTGTCGACACGCTGGCGCCTCCTGCTCACGGCTTGCGCCGTAGCAGTGTTGGTCGTGTTGATGCTCGACCGTTTGTTTCCGCTGCCGACACCGGGGCGCAACGCGCCGTATGCGGTCGTGGTGCTGGCGCGCGACGGCACGCCCTTGCGTGCATTTCCCGATCGGGAGCATGTATGGCGGCATCCGGTCGGACTCAGCGAAGTCTCGCCGTATTACGTCGAAGCGCTGATCGGCTATGAGGATCGCTGGTTTCGCTGGCACGCCGGGGTGAACCCGTTCTCCTTGGCGCGCGCCACTTGGCAATTGCTGTGGAATCGGCGCGTAGTCTCGGGCGGCTCGACGCTCACCATGCAAGTCGCGCGCATCATCGATCCCACGCCGCGCACGGTGGCCGGCAAGCTGCATCAAATCGCCCGCGCCATTCAGCTTGAAATGCATTATTCGAAAACGGAAATTCTGAACCTGTATCTGAATTACGCGCCCATGGGCGGCGTGCTCGAAGGCGTGGAATCCGCCAGCCGCGCCTACTTGTACAAGCCATCCAAACGCTTGACGCATGCCGAAGCGGCCTTGCTCGCGGTGCTGCCGCAGTCGCCGTCCTTATTGCGCCCCGACCGCTTTCCCCAGCGCGCACAGGCGGCGCGCGACAAAGTATTGCAGCGCATGACCCAGCGCTGGGGACAGGCCGTGGTCGCCGACGCCCTCACCGAACCCGTCACGGCGCAGCATGTGCGCGAGCCGCTGTTGGCGCCGTTGTTGGCAGAGCGCATGCGCAAGACGCTGCCGGGGCAAACGCGCATCGATACCACCATCGACCCCGCAATACAGGCCACGCTCGAATCCTTGTTGCTGGATCGCGTGCGCGAATTGCCACCGCATGTTTCCCTAGCGGCGATGGTGATGGACAACGCCACCCTGGAAGTATTGGCCTATGCCGGCTCGGCGGATTTTAACGACCCGACGCGCTTCAGTTATGTCGACATGGTGCGCGCCTCGCGCTCGCCGGGTTCGGCCTTAAAGCCGTTTCTGTACGGCCTAGCCTTGGATGAAGGTTTGATTCATTCCGAGTCCTTGCTGGCCGACGCGCCGCAATCGTTTTCCGGTTACCAGCCGGGCAATTTCCAGCAATCGTTTCACGGCATGGTGAGCGTGTCGGAAGCCTTGGTGAAATCGCTCAATGTGCCGGCGGTGGAAGTATTGGAGCGTCTAGAGCCGGTGCGTTTTACCGCCATGCTGCGGCGCGGCGGCTTGAAGCTGGAATTCCCGCGCGAGGCCAGTCCCAACTTGAGCGTCATTCTCGGCGGCGCCGGCACCACCCTGGAAGAATTGGTGGGGGCGTATTCGTCGCTGGCGCGCAAAGGCCTGGCTGGTACGCCGCGCTTCACGCCCAAGGCGGCGCGACAAGAGCAGCGCATGATGAGCGAAGGCGCCGCCTTTATCGTGCGCGATATTTTAGAAAGCGGCGGCCCTGTCGGGCGCGCGCTGGATCATGGCAAAGGCATCGCCTGGAAAACCGGAACCAGCTTCGGCTTCCGCGATGCTTGGGCGATCGGCGTCAACGATCGTTACACCATCGGCATTTGGGTTGGCCGACCCGATGGCACGCCCAATCCCGGATTCTTCGGCGCCAATGTCGCCGCGCCGCTGTTGGTCGATGCGTTCACGACCATGCCGGGCGGCAGCAAAGCCACGCCCCACCCCAAGCCCGCCAGCGTGACCCAAGAACGGATTTGTTGGCCGCTCGGCACGCGCGTCTCGGAGCAAAGCGCCGCGCTGTGCCCGATTCAACGCAGTGCCTGGATCTTGAACGGCGCCGCGCCGCCGACCTTCCCGGATCGGCTGCGCAACGGTTCGGCGCGCTATGCCTACTATGTCGATGACAAAAGCGGATTGCGCGTTGCGCCGGAATGTTCGCAGCGCCCGATGCATCGCGTGGAAGCCGCGCGTTGGCCGGCTGCATTGGAACCCTGGCTCGATGCCGGACTGCGGGCGCAAGTATTGCCGCCCGCTTGGTCGCCCAAGTGCGTGGACCAACAACCGCCGGAGTCCGGCCTCAAAATCGTCGGCCTGAATTCCGGTGAAATATTGCGCCGCGCCAGCGGCCGCGCCGCTCCGCGGGTGCGTTTGGAAATTCGTGGTGAGCCCAGCGCCGTGCATTGGATGATGAATGGCCGCATGCTCGAGCAGCAGGGAGCCGGCAGCGCGCAAGTCGTGGAGTTTCCGGCAGCGGGACGTTTCGATATCACCGCCTTCGATGATCGAGGGCGCTATGACCGGATTAGCGTCAGCGTGCGCTAGCCTCTAGAGGCTCTCGCCGCATTTCCAGCACAGTTCGAAATTCGCCGGATTTTCTTCGCAACAGGCACGACAAAAAACGCTGCCTTTGTCGATGGGTGACTTTTCAAAACCGGCGACCACAGCACTCGCCTTGGCAAAATCGGCGGCATCCTCGATCCATATTTCAGGATAGGTTTCGCCAAACGGGATATCGCCCATGCCACCCTGGGCATTTTCATTGAATATTCTGACGCTAATGCCGGCATGGCGCAGCAGCCCGGCCAGCAGATAGGCCTGGGGCAAGTTCGCCGCTTGGTAGACTCGAATCAAGATGGGCCATCCTCAGCAATCAAAATGCAATGCCTTGTCGGATCGCGGCCAGGCAAAGCTTGCGGCCATTTTACGCGAACAAAGATTTTGTGCTTGCCGGCGCCCTAGGGGCTTATTTGAGCGGTAGCTGGATGATAAAACGCGTGCCGCCCAGCTTGCTCTCGCTGAGGGTGATGTTGCCTTGATGCAATTCGATGAAAGCCTTGACCAGGCTCAACCCTAAACCAGTACCGGGCAGTGTGCGGCTGGGATCGACCCGCACAAAACGATCGAACACCTTTTTGCGCATATCCTGCGGAATGCCCGGACCACTATCGTCCAGCTGTACGATCGCCTTATCATCCTTGATCTCTGCGCTCAGCGTGATTCTTCCGCCTTCCGGCACGTACTTCACTGCATTGTCGAGCAGGTTGGACAGCGCTTGCGCGAGCAATTGGCGGTCGCCTTCCATCATCAAGTCTGCCGGTATATTCGCCTCAAAAATCTGCCCTTTATCCTCCGCCAAGGGGCCGTACAACTCCACGATATCTTCCAGCAATTGCGACAGATTAATGGGCTTTTTGCGGATTTTCATGCTGCCGGCCTCGGCTTGGCCGAGCGACAGCAGCGATTGAAAAATATCCTGCATGTTTTGCAATTCCGTCAGCACGCGATCCAAGGTCATGCGATAGTTTTGCGGGTTGTTTTCTTGCAGGGTCACTTCGACGTCGACCCGCAGCCGCGACAAGGGGCTGCGCAAATCATGGGCGATGTTGTCGCTGACTTGGCGCACGCCTTGAAACAACTTTTCCATTTTGTCCAAGATCGCATTCATGTTGCCGGCGAGCACCGAAAATTCGTCCTTGCCCTTCACCGGCATGCGGCTAGTCAAATTGCCGGAGTTGAAGATTTTCATCGCCATTTGATTGAAATCCTCGATCTGCTGCCAGAAGCGTTTGGCCAGCAGCCAACCGCCGACCAAGCCCAGAGATAAAATCAGCGCCATGGAAATCATAAAGGCCGTGCGAAAGCCCGCCATCAATTCTTCGGTGGATTCCTTGCTGCGCGCAATTTCAACGCTCATCTGATCGGCGATGCCAAATCTTAAGTAGCGTGCCTTGACGACTTTCCCCTCTGCGCTAAGCACCCGCGCTTCGATTTCGCTGATGCCTTTAGCTAGTGGCAGTGTGGCCGGAAGTTGCAAATCGCCTACCTCGAGGACTTTCATCCCTTTTGCATCGTAAACGCGGTAAGTACGGTCGCTCTGCCCGCGATTTTGCAATTCAGCGCGGATGGCGCTGAGCAAAGCGCGCGAACTCCCCTCTTTGTATTGCATGACTAAGCGGTTTTTTTGATCGAGCAAAGCTTTATCAATCTGACCGACCAGAACATCATGCAATTGAAAATTGAGGAAGAAAAAAATGAGCACGGTGCCGACGACATACAAGCCTGAAAGCGCCAGCGTCAAACGCGCCGGCGTGCTCAGCAGCAGGGCTGCTGCGCCGGGAAAAATCCGACCCACGGACGCTTATTCCGCTTCCGGGTCTCGCGTCGAGCGCAGCATATAGCCTGAGCCGCGCACCGTGTGCAGCATGGGATAAGGGAAATACTTGTCGAGCTTGTAGCGCAGGCGGCTGATGTGCACATCCACCACATTGGTCTGCGGATCGAAGAAATAGTCCCACACATTTTCCAGCAACATGGTGCGCGTCACCACATTGTCGGCGTGGCGCATTAAATATTCCAACAAGCGAAACTCGCGCGGCTTGAGGAATACTTCCTGGCCGGCGCGCGTGACTTGGCGCGATAGCAAGTCCATGTGCAAATCGCCCACCACGATTTCGGTCTCCGGGTGGGTGTCGAAACTCTTGGTGCGCCGCAACAAAGCTTCGATGCGCGCTTGCAGTTCCGCCAGCGCATAGGGCTTGACCACGTAATCGTCGCCGCCGGCGCGCAAGCCTTCCACCCGGTCATCCACCTGGCCGCGCGCGGAGAGGATCAGGGCCGGCACATGCTTGCCATCGTCGCGCAAGGATTTCAGCACCGACAGACCATCGCGTTTCGGCAGCATGACATCGATCAACCACAGATCGTAATCTTGACCGCGCGCCATGTTCAGGCCTTCATCGCCATCATGCGCAACATCCGCATCGTAGCCGAAACCGCCTAAACCTTTTTTCAGAAAATCCGCTGCCGAGGCATCATCTTCAATAATCAGAAATCGCATCGCAAGACCCTCATCGCTAATTGGCTATTTAGTTTTTTCATTCTAGCTCAGTGCCTTACTACTAGCTCATTACAAATCGTTTAGCAACCTTGATTTTCCAAAATTTTGGTCTTATTTTAAAACATTGGCATTCTTTGAGGATACGCCCATCATGAAACCAAACGGCTTTAACGTAGAGTTTTTACCCTTGGAACGGCGCTTGCTCGAGCGCCGCTTCATTGATGCAGCGCCCAGCTTTTTTGAGCGCGAGCGGCGCTTAAGCGAACGGCGCGAAAGCGACGCGAAAGACCTGGCCGGCCCGCTCGACGTTGATCTAACGACGCCGCAGCGTTTAACCCACTAGCACCCGTGACGGGCCGGAGATCATTTCTCCGATTTCAGCCGCGTACTCAAAGCCCGTATCCAAGAACATCTGCAGCACTTGCGGCGCCACTTCGGCGCTACAAGCGACCAGCAAGCCGCCGCTGGTTTGCGGATCGCACAATAGCTTGCGCTGCCAATCGGCGATGCCCGGTTGCAAATCCACCATAGAACCATAGCTGGCCCAATTGCGATCCGCCGCGCCCGGGGCAAAGCCTTGCTGCGCGAGTTGCGCCACCCCAGGCAGCAAGGGTAATTTTTCCCATGCAAGGCGCGCGCCCAAAGACGAACCGCGGCACACTTCCAACAGGTGGCCGAGCAAGCCGAAACCGGTAACATCGGTGACCGCATGTACGTTCTCCATCGCAGCTAGCTGCACGCCCGGCGTATTCAATTGCGTGGTGCTCGCTACCATGGTCTGATAACCTGCCGCCCCGAGCTGGCCTTTTTTGAGCGCCGCACTCATCACGCCGATGCCCAAGCCCTTGCCCAGGATCAAGCGGTCACCAGGCTGCGCGCGATTATTGCGCTTCACTTGATCCGGATGCACTAAACCCAAGGCTACCAGGCCGTAGATCGGCTCCGGCGAATCGATCGAATGTCCGCCGGCAATCGGAATCCCGGCGGCCACGCACACCGACTCGCCGCCCTGCAAAATCCCGCGGATTGCCTCTACCGGCAGCTTGTCCACCGGCATGCCGACAATCGCCAGCGCGAACAGCGGCTGCGCGCCCATGGCGTAAATATCGGAGATGGCATTGGTGGCGGCGATGCGCCCGAAATCGAACGGGTCATCCACGATGGGCATGAAAAAATCCGTGGTGGCGACAATCGCCTGCGTATCGTTCAAGCGCCACACCGCGGCATCGTCGCTGGTTTCGGTGCCGACCATGAGGTTGGGAAAACTGGCGCGGGTGGTGAATTGTCCGAGTATTTCCGCCAGCAAACCGGGGGCGATTTTGCAGCCGCAACCGCCGCCGTGCGAATATTGAGTGAGCTTGATTTCAACCATGCTAAATCCTGAGAAAATTCGTGATTAGTGTTATACCGTGCCAACGGCTAAAATCGCTTCTTTTTATAGAACAATCCAGCCATGACAGCGGTCGCTACCGTAGCACAGCTCGACCAATTTGACGAAATTATCGACGTGCGCACGCCGCCGGAATTCCGCGAAGATCACATTCCAGGCGCGGTCAATTTCCCCGTACTCACCGAGCAAGAACGGGAGCGCGTCGGCACCATCTACAAGCAAGTCTCCAGCTTCGAAGCGAAAAAGATCGGCTCGGTGCTGATCGCACGCAACATCGCGCGCCATATCGAAGACTATTTTTCCGCCAAGCCGAAAAACTGGCGACCCTTGATCTATTGCTGGCGCGGCGGCAAGCGCAGCGGCGCCATGGCGCATATATTGAGCGAAATCGGCTGGAAGGTGGCGCGCCTGGAAGGCGGCTACAAAGCCTATCGGCGGCGCGTGATCGACGATCTCGCCAGCCTGCCGCAGTCGTTTCGGTTCGAAGTGGTGTGCGGGCCGACCGGCTCGGGTAAAAGCCGCTTCCTGCAAGCACTGGCTGCGGCCGGTGGCCAGGTATTGGACTTGGAACAACTCGCCGCGCATCGCGGCTCGGTGTTGGGCAACCTGCCCGATGCGCCGCAACCGGCGCAAAAAATGTTCGATAGCCAAATCTGGAATCAGCTACGGCATTTCGATCCGGCCAAGCCGGTGTACGTGGAAGCCGAGAGCAAAAAAGTCGGCCAACTGCGCGTGCCCGATGCGTTGATCGAGCGCATGTGGCAACACGGCCACTGCGTGCTGGTGGAGGTGGCGAGCGCACAGCGCGTGCAATTGCTGAAAGAAGAATACGCCCACTTCATCGCCGACCCGCACAGCTTGCTGGAAAAAGTCGCCTGCCTCAAGGAGCTGCACAGCAAGGAACGCTTGGCGCACTGGAACACGCTCGCTCAAGCCGGAAAATGGGATGAATTCGTGCTCGACATGCTGGTCAGCCATTACGACCCGGCCTATCAGCGCTCCACCCTCAAACACTATCCGCAACTCGATCAAGCGACGGTGCTACATCCCGGCGACATCTCCCCCAGCGGCTTTGCCGATTTGGCGCGACAGTTTTTGTCCTGAGCAGCATGCAATTCATCCAGCGCTTTGCCCCTGCCCTGTTCGTTTTTCTGTGGAGCACCGGCTTTATTGGTTCGAAATACGGCCTCGCATACGCCGAGCCTTACACCTTGCTGTTCATGCGCATGGCGCTGACGCTGGGGGTGCTCGGGGTTTTGTTGCGCCGTTTCCGGCCGGTGATGCCGCAAAACTGGACGCAGCGCGGCCACCTCATGCTGAGCGGCTTGTTGCTGCATGGCCTTTATCTCGGCGGCGTATTCAGCGCGATCAAGGGCGGCATGTCGACCGGATTGACCGCCTTGCTCGTCGGTTTGCAACCCGTGTTGATCGCGCTGTTAGCGCCCTGGTGGCTACGCGAGCGCGTGTCCTTGGTGCACTGGCTGGGCGTGCTGCTCGGCGCGGCGGGCATTTATGTGGTGCTCGGCGCAGGCGGCACATTTGAGCACGGCGGCTCGCATGCACTGCTTGCCGCCATGATTGCCCTGCTCGGCATTACCAGCGGCGCCTTGTATCAAAAGCGCTATTGCGCGCACCATGATTTGTTGACCATCGCTTTTTTCCAGTATTTGCCGACGCTCGCGCTATTCGCGCTGGGCAGCCTGCTGTTCGAAAGCCGTAGCGTGACCTGGAATGCGCAACTGGTGCTGGCGCTGTTATGGCTGACCTTCGCGCTATCGATTGGCGCCATCCTGTTGCTGTCCTACCTGATTAAGCATGGCGAGGCTTCGAAGGTGACGAGCCTGTTTTATCTGGTGCCGCCGGCCACGGCCATCGAGGCCTATTTGCTGTTCGACGAACCTTTAGGCTTGTTAAAAATTGCCGGAATGGGATTGGTGGCGTGCGGGGTGTATCTGGTGATGCGCCCACGGCGCTAGATGTTATCCTCGATACCCTTATGCCTTGACTCTCGATATTCAAATGCTAGCTTTAAAAGAGTAGCTCGTTTAAATCAAAGGGAGAATTGCATTATGGGCACCACCTGGATTGTAGTCGCCAATGCTGCACGTGCACGTTTGTATGAAAACACCGGGATTGGCAAAGGTTTAAAGCTGCTCTCCGAACTTGAACATCCGCAAAGCCGGCAAAAGGGTTCCGATCTCGTCGCGGATCGCCCGGGATTCATGCAAAGCGCTGGCAACGGCCACGGTGCGCGCCAACCTGCAATCACCCCGAAACAGAACGAAGCCGAGCACTTTGCGCAAGAAATCGCACACACCTTAGAAGCCGGCCGCGGACAAAACAAATATGAGCGCCTGATTTTGGTGGCGGGATCGCCCTTTATGGGAACGCTGAAAGCGCGTCTGCCCGACCCGGTGATAGGGTTGATGACCGATACACTCGAGAAAGACTACACCAATGTGAACGAGCGCGAATTAGGCAGCAAGCTGGAACACTGCATTTATCTTTAGTCTGCTGTTGGCTGCAAGGGCCAGCGCTGCACAATCGCATAATGCGGCCCATCTTCTTGCAAGGTGGACCGCACTAAAACGAAGTCCCTGGCTTGCCACACGATGGGCGGGCTATCGATCAAAACCTGCGGGCAATTCGCTTTACGCAACAGCGTGACATGCGCCTGAAACCGGCGCTCGTCGAATTTAAAGCCCTCCGCGCTCAATCCTAGCTGCAACTGCTTGACCAAATCGATGAGCGGGCGCGGCGTTTCGTCTGCGGCGGCCCATGCCACTTGATTGCGGCGCCACCAACCCAAACGGTTGAACAATATGTCGAAAGCCGTCAGCGCGATCTGATCCGCCACATCCGTGATGCACTGCATTTGATCTGCGTCCACCGCGCCCAAAAACGCCAGGGTCAAATGAATATTCTCGCGCCGCGTGCGGCGGCCGCCGCAGCGCTGATACAGCTTGTTGCCGGCTTCGTACAGCGCCTGCTGCAACTCAGCTTCCGGCCACAGCGCAAAAAACAGCCGGACGGGCTCAGGAACGCTCACCGCACTTCATCCCCACTTTGTAGGGGCGAGGCATGCCTCGCCCGATATCAAGCGCGGGTCGGGCATGCCCGACCCCTACGCCAATAGGCAAATCGCTTGCGCTGCAATGCCCTCGCCGCGGCCCGTGAATCCGAGTTGCTCGGTGGTGGTCGCCTTGACATTGATCGCCCCTGGCGCGACACCGAGATCAGCCGCGATATTCGCTACCATAGTGGGAATGTGCGGCGCCATCTTCGGCGCCTGCGCGATGATGGTCGCATCCAGATTCACGACGCGATAACCCTGCTCCGCCACCAAGCGCATCACATGGCGCGTCAGCTCGCGACTATCGATGCCTTTATAGCGCGCATCGGAGTCGGGAAAATGCCGGCCGATATCGCCTAGCGCACAGGCGCCGAGCAGCGCATCGCAGATCGCATGCAGCAACACGTCGGCGTCGGAATGCCCGAGCAAGCCGAGATGATAGGGAATCTCCACGCCGCCGATGATGAGCTTGCGCCCTTCCACCAGGGCATGTACGTCGAAGCCTTGTCCAATTCGCATTTTCATCCTAACCGCCAAGACGCCAAGAGCGCCAAGGAATACGTTAACTCAGGATAACCCGTTGTATACCAGAACGAAGTAATCGCTCGTTGAAATTAATAAGAAGGCCAAGCGTGCAGCCGGTAGCTTTAAGATAGGAAATCACTTGAGCCGTATGAATCGGTACCAATTTATCAACTGCTTTCAGCTCGACTATAAGACGTCCTTCAACGAGGAAGTCTATCCGGCCCTCGCCAACCTTTTGATCTTTATAAGGCACGGAAAATACCAACTGCCGTTCGAATCCAATGCGCAGATTATTTAACTCAATAGCCATCGCCTCCTCATAAACGGATTCCAAATATCCTGGCCCTAATTCTCTATGCACCTCAATTGCTGCGCCAATCACTCGATGCGCCAACTCATCCAGGTTTTGATTTGGCTCTTCCTTGGCGCTCTTGGTGCCTTGGCGGTTCATGCTGTTTTATTCCAATTCCCCAATATCATTTCAGCAAGTTTCAAATCCTGCGCATATGTCACTTTGAGATTGCGCGCATCGCACGCCACCAGTTTTGGGCTCAATCCGAGGTGTTCGATGGCGCGCGCCTCATCGGTGGGGGTTTCCGTACCCAACGCTTCCAGGGCGCGCAGCAGCAGGCCATGGCGAAACATCTGCGGGGTTTGCGCTTGCCACAAATTTTCGCGCGGTTCGGTGGCGATCACGCGTGACGCCTCATCGGCGCGCTTCAAGGTATCCGCCACCGGCACCGCCAGCAAGCCGCCGACTTCATCTTCGGCCAGTTCGCCGATCAGGGCGTCCAGATGCGCCTGCGTCAAGCAGGGCCGCGCCGCGTCATGCACCAGCACCCAATCATCCGGCTGCGATACCGGATCGATGGCGCGCAAGCCATTCAGCACGCTTTCCGCACGCGTCGCACCGCCGCAGTAGAGCCGCCGCAGTTTGGCGTCGAACGGCGTCCAGTCATAGCGCGCGAAATAGGCGTCATCCGCCGCCAGCACCACAAATACCTGCTCAATTTTAGGATGTGCGCACAAGGTCTTGATTGCATGCTGCAACATCGGGGCACCGGCCAATTCCAAGTATTGCTTGGGCAATTCCGCGCCCATGCGGCTACCGCTGCCGGCGGCTGGAATCAAAGCAAAATAGCGTGCGGGGGCGTTCATTTATTAATCTTAGGGCTATATTGAGTGGATAAAGATTCGAATGCTTGAAATGTGACGCTTAAGCGTCCATTTAGAGTAGTAAGTAATTTGGAGTAATGCATATGAATCAAATCCGTCCTGCTGCGGTGGCTGGCGCGTTTTATCCGGGCAACGAGCAAGTATTGAATCGCGATCTCGATGCGATGCTGGCGCAAGCTCGGCCAGCGCTTGGCCCATTGCCGAAAGCACTTATTGTACCGCATGCCGGGTACATCTATTCCGGGCCGATTGCCGCCAATGCCTATCGGCGCTTGGAAGCCGGCCGCGGCCAAATCACGCGCGTGGTGCTGTTAGGCCCAGCGCATCGCGTGGCGGTGCGCGGCTTGGCGCTGCCGCAAGCGCAAGCATTTGCAACCCCTTTAGGCTTGATCAATATCGACCTAGCAGCCTGCCGCGAAATCGAAGGCTTAGCGCAAGTGGTTCATAGCGACGCCGCACATGCTTTAGAGCATTCGCTCGAGGTGCAACTGCCCTTTCTGCAAAAAGTGCTGGGGGATTTCAAACTCGTACCGCTGGTGGTCGGCGACGCCTCGGCCGAAGAAGTGGCGCAGGTACTGGAGCGCCTATGGGGTGGACCGGAAACGCTGATCTTGATCAGCTCCGATCTTTCGCATTTCTTGCCCTACACCTTGGCACAGCGCATCGATCACAAAACCAGCGACATGATCTTGCACCTGCAAACCGGCATTACCCACGAACAAGCCTGCGGCGGCACGCCGGTGAATGGCTTGATGATTGCGGCCAAGCGCCATGGCCTCAAACCCGAACTGCTCGACCTGCGCAACTCCGGCGATACCGCGGGCAGCCCGGAACAAGTGGTGGGCTATGCATCGTTTGCCTTCGTGGAGGAACAACACCATGTCCATTGATAAGGGCCAAATATTGCTGCCGATTGCGCGCAGCGCGATTGCCAAGCAACTCGGGCAGACGCTTAGCGCAGCGGTTGACGCGCCCTGGTTGCAAGAACCCGGCGCGACTTTCATTACGCTCACCCAAGACGGCGAGCTGCGCGGCTGCATCGGTTCGCTGCAAGCGCATCGGCCATTGATCGAAGATGTGAAATCCAATGCGCTGGCCGCAGCCTTCAGCGATCCGCGCTTTGCACCGCTGCAACATACTGAATTGCGCTACACCCGCGTCGAAGTGTCCTTGCTCTCACCGAGCGAGCCGATCAGCTTCGAATCGGAACAACACGCGTTGGCGCAACTGCGGCCCGAGATCGACGGCGTGATTTTCGAGTACGGCTACTACCGCAGCACGTTCCTGCCCCAGGTATGGGAACAGCTGCCCGACGCGCAAACCTTCATGGCGCATCTGAAACACAAAGCGGGCTTGGCCCCGAACTTCTGGGCGGCCGGCGTGAAGCTCTCGCGCTACACCGTGAGCAAGTGGAAAGAAGCTGAACCCACACGCGAGGCAAAACAGGCATGACGACCGAATCGCACTACCCTGGCCGCTGGTGGCACAAACTCGACGATGGCCGCATCCAGTGCGACCTGTGCCCGCGCGACTGCAAGTTGCACGAAGGCCAGCGCGGCGCGTGCTTCGTGCGCAAGATGGAAGGCGGTGCGATGATCCTCACCACCTATGGCCGTTCCTCGGGTTTTTGCATCGATCCGATCGAAAAAAAACCGCTGGCGCATTTTTATCCCGGCAGCAGCGTATTTTCGTTCGGCACCGCCGGTTGCAACCTGGCCTGCAAATTCTGCCAAAACTGGGACATCAGCAAATCGCGCGAGATGGATCGCTTGATGGATCAAGCCAAGCCGAAAGAGATCGCGCGTGCCGCCCAAAGCCATGGCTGCAAAAGCGTGGCTTTCACCTACAACGACCCGGTGATTTTCGCCGAGTATGCGATGGATGTCGCCGACGAATGCCACAAGCTCGGCATCAAAACCGTCGCCGTCACCGCCGGTTACATGCACGATCAGGCGCGGCGCGAGTTCTACGCCAAGATGGATGCAGCCAACGTCGACCTGAAAGCCTTCACCGATGAGTTTTACGTCAAGCTCACCGGCGCGCATCTACAGCCGATATTGGATACCTTGGTCTATCTCAAACGCGAAACCAATGTGTGGCTGGAAATCACCACCCTGCTCATCCCCGGCAAGAACGATTCGGATGCAGAAATCACCGCACTGTCGCAGTGGATCGCGCAGGAACTCGGGCCGGATGTGCCCTTGCATTTTTCCGCCTTCCACCCCGATTACAAAATGACCGATGTGCCGGCCACGCCGCCCGCCACCTTGATCCGCGCACGCGAGATCGCACTGCTCGCGGGCCTGCATTACGTCTACACCGGCAACGTCCACAACATCGAAGGCGACACCACCTTCTGCCCCGAATGCAAGACGCCGCTGATCGTGCGCGATTGGTATCAGATCAAAGACTATCACCTGACAGACACCGGCCACTGCCCGCGCTGCCAGGCCAAGATCGCCGGCCGTTTCGAACACTTCGAGCTAACGCGGCAATTTGGCTCACGCCGCATCCCAGTGGCGATGCACTTGGCGTGATGAAGAAAAATCTGAACCGCAGAGGCGCAGAGGCGCGGAGCATATTCGGAATCTCAAGACTTTCTCTGCGCCTCAGCGCCTCTGCGGTGAGAATGGAGGCTTTATGAACATAAGCGAACTTGTCCACATCCCCGATGGCCCGGCCATCATCGAAGGCATGCTGGAAGTACCGGCGAATGCGCAAGGCATCGTCTTGTTTGCCCACGGCAGCGGCAGCAGCCGCTTAAGCCCACGCAACAACTACGTGGCCAAGGTGCTGCGCCAAGCCGGTATCGGCACCTTGCTAATGGATCTGCTCACGGTGCAAGAAGATAAAACTTATGAAACGCGTTTCGATATTGCGCTGCTCACGCGGCGGCTCGGCGTGGCCACAGCGTGGTTAAAACATGATCCACGCGTAAAGGATTTAGCGCTCGGCTACTTCGGCGCCAGCACCGGCGCAGCGGCGGCATTGCAAGCGGCGGCAAAAATGGGCTCAGCTGTCAGTGCGCTGGTATCGCGCGGTGGGCGCCCGGACATGGCGGGGGCTGAAGCGCTGCGCCAAGTCAGCGCACCG
This sequence comes from Pseudomonadota bacterium, assembly GCA_021812385.1. Lineage (GTDB taxonomy): Bacteria > Pseudomonadota > Gammaproteobacteria > Burkholderiales > Thiobacteraceae > RBG-16-58-11. The sequence continues at coordinate 194,415 of JAKANO010000002.1, forward strand.
ACTTTATTGCTGGTCGGCGGCTGGGACGATGTGGTGATCGATCTGAATCAGGCTGCCTATGACGTCATGACTTGCAAAAAAGAACTCAGCATCATCCCCGGCGCCACGCACTTATTCGAAGAGCCGGGCACGCTGGAAGAAGTGGCGCGCCAGGCAACGGCCTGGTTCGATCGGCACTTCAAAACGCATGGGAAAGGTCTTGGAGGGTAGCGCAACGCCTGCTCCCCCTAATCGGCGACCTTGACGCAATTCCGGCCTGCCTGCTTGGCCGCGTACAGCGCCTTGTCGGCGCGGATGATGAGGGAATGGCCATTTTCATCGGCCTGTAGCTGCGCAATGCCGCCGCTAAAAGTGGCTTCTATTTTTTTACCCTCATAAATCATTGGGGATTTTTGCACGACTTGCTGTAGGCGACCCACGACGTAGTTGGCGCCGCGAATGTCGGAGTCCGGCAGGACGACGAGAAACTCCTCTCCGCCGTAGCGTACTAAAATATCGGCTTCGCGCAGCACGGATTTGATTACAGTGCTGAGATGCACCAGCATCGCATCACCGGCATCGTGACCAAACTGGTCGTTGATGCGCTTGAAATGATCGATATCGATCATGGCCATGCTCAGCGAGGTTTTATGGCGCTTGGCGCGCGCAATTTCTCGCGCCAGTGTCATGTCCATGCCGCGCCGATTTTGTGCTCCGGTTAGCGCATCTTCCTGCAACCACTGACGCGTTTCGTGCATTTCCGCCTGGATGTGTTCCATGGTGAGGCGCGAGGCTACGATATCTTCATGCGTATCTTCAACGCGGCTGTGGATGGCGCTGGTCGCGCTGATGACCGAATGGAGCAACTGCTGGATAAGCGCCTTTTCCTCGGTTGATGCGAGATGATCGAGCGACTGCTTGATGCCCTGATTGCCTGCTTCGAGATCGAGCGCAAGACAGCCGGTTTTTTCCGACACGTTAACCAATATTTCCCTAATAATTTCCAGCAAGTTATCGCAGCGTTTAGTGCTCAAGTCCTGCGGCGCTGAAGCACCGGAAATTTCGTAGTAAGCCTTGGCGTAATTTTCCGGCGTGGGCGGCAGCAAATTTTCCGTCAGTTGGTGCAATGCCGCCCGCGCAATATCCGCGGGCGTTTGTGGGTTGATGCTGGATTTGGAAGGTGGCTGTGCCATAGAGGGTGTATGTTACTACAAGCAGCCGACATGATCGAATCTGCTGCTTGCATTTACCCCTTAGCGCCCGCCATCCCCCACCAAGGCAAACGGCGCCCAGAACAAGGGATGCGCGTAGCTGTAAATGCTCTTCCCACCTTGCACATAGCCCGGGCCATCGATCAATTGCAACATGGCCTGGCGTAGCGCTTGGGCGCGCGTGAGCTGCGCATCGGCCGCTTGCCGGCGGAACAGCTCAGTGGTCAAGGCACGCGCCGAAGTGGTCTCGACCGGCCAGTTGGTCACCAGCAAGGCGCGGCTTCCAGCGTAGAAAAACGCACGACCGAGGCCGGATACCGCATCACCACCCTGCCCATCGCCTGCAGCAGTATTGCACGCCGACAACACCACCCAGTCCGCATTGAGCTTGAGTTGCAACACTTTTTCCATGGTCAGCAGGCCATCGCCTTTGACGCCTGCCAGTTGTGGCGCGGTCAGCGCCAATGCCGGCTGATTCAAGCCATTGAGTTCGCCCGGCACCAAGCCGTGGGTGGCGAACATCACAATGCGACGGTTACTGAGATCCATATGCCGCACTTGATCTTCATTGGCGCGCAGTTGCAAATACACGTCTTGCTTGGCATCGGCGCCAAGTGCGGCGGCGATCTCCCGTATCTCATCGCCGGTATCCGGCAGGCGCGGCACTTGCGCCAATAGGCTGGTATTGGCTACCGCGGCCGCTAGCCCAGTCTCGACATCAGCCGCAGTGTTGACCCGCGCTACTTTGAGGTTGCGTAGCGGCAAGTGTAAACCGCGCGTCACTGGTGCGGCCGCCGCCAATTGCATCTGCGGTTCCGGTTGTTGCGCTTCCTTGACCTGCTCCGCGTTAAACAAGGGGTCGCCAAAACCGACAAATGCCCGGCGGTTGGGATCAGCCGGCGGCAAGGAACGCAAGCTGAGGAAAGCGTTGGCGGAAGGGTATTGCGTCACTGCCGCGATACGCACCAGCCAAGGCAAGTTGCGATAGCCGTCGAACAGCAATTTTTTGTCGGATTTGAGCGATGCCGCCTCAGTCGGCAGCAATGAAAATGGTATTTGACCCAGGGCACGATGCGGCACAATCAACAAGCTGTTCTTGCCACGCCATGCAGACTCGACCGGCTTGAGCAAAGCCTGGTACAACTTATAGCCTTCCGCTACATCGAATTCCGGCATGTCGCCTAATGTAGCGCTGCCCGGATCCAAGGATTTGCGCAGCTTGTTCACAATGCGCTCGATGTCCGTAGCGGAAAGCTTGGTGCTGGCGAATGCCGGCGCGCCCTGCTTGGTGATCGCCCAGACATAGGTGCGCTGCTCGCCGACATAAATGGAAATCATCGCTTCATCATCGGCCAAGCTGGCGCGCACAGCATCCAGGACGACCGGCTTGGGATTGACCAAGTTTGCATAATTAGGGAAGCGTTGCTCGATCTGCGCATACAGCGCCTTGCGCTGCTGCTGCAAGGCACCGATTTCACCGCGCATGGTTCCGATAATGCTTTCGGCACGATCACCCAAGGGTGTGGCTAGCAATTTCACCAACATTTTTTGCTGCTCGCTGACTTTTTGTGCGGCTTCCTGTTCCTGCTTGACCAATTGCGCCAAGGCCGGGTCGGTCGCGGCTGAACGCGCCAAGCCGCTGGTCAAGGCGCGTTGCAGGCCTTGCGAGCGCGCCATGTCAGCGATGCGGAACGATTCAGCCTGTGGGTCGATGCCCACGGTTTGCAGCACCGGGTTGCCGCGCAAATCCACTAACAAATCCAAATACGCCTCCAGCAATTCCACATAGTGCTGGGTGCGCAACGGCGAGCGACTGGCGCCATCGGTGGTCGCGCTGGCAGCAACCATGTTGGGCAAGCTTTCCGCGAATAGTTTCAAGGCCTCCTCGCGGCGGTTTGCCTGCGCCAAAGCCAACGCCAAAAACCCGCGCATTTCCGCGCTTTCATAATGCTCCTTGCCCAGCCGTTTGGTTAAATCCGCTGCCAGGGATTCGGTCATGCGCACGGCCTCGGTTCCGCGGCCAGTGCGCACCAAGGACAAGGCCCAGTCGATATCGCCGCGCCCCAAGCTAGCCTGCAGCTGGGGTGATGACGCCAAGCCATCGCGCATGGTTTCGAATTCCACCAACGCCTCGCGGTAACGCCCTGCGGCCGATAAGGCGGCAGCATGCGTGCGCCGGGCGCGAACGATATTCACCGACTCCGGCCGCAGCTCCAACTTTTTGAAAATATCCAGCGCGATATCCGCCGTCTCCACGGCCTCTGCATATCGTCCTTGCTGAAATAAAATGTCGGAAAACGACAAGAAATTTGCACCGGTCCCAATGAAATAACGGCCATTGGATTTAAGCGAGGCGAAGATCATTTGACGAATAATCGCCTCTGCCTCCGCCAAGCGCTGTTGCTTGACCAAGTTCTCAGCCAACTCGCGCCCCGCTCGTGCATACAAGCGTTTCATGATGATCGGCGCGATATTTGCAATACTGCGCTTCAGTCTTTCCTCATTGTCGGCAATATCTTGTTTACGGTCCGACATCGCTTGACGCCGATACGCTTCGGCTTCGGCATACTTGCCCTCATACTCCAATAAATCGGCCTTGGCTTCCGCGACCGCCACCGGCCAGTTATGCAAAAAATAAGCGTAAAGGGGAAGGTGCGTGCCTTTATCCAGCAATGCCTCCGCATTTGCCAAAGCTTGTTCCGCTTTGCCCCGTTGGCCGAGGCGCGCATAGTTGGCCGCCAGTTGGCGATAAATATTGATTTTCAAACCCAGCGAATAGCGCGTTTGTTTCCCGACCGCTAGTTCCTGCATACGCACCGCTTCCAACAAACTGCCGTTGCGCGTTTCAGAACCGCCAAGCTCAGCCAAAATGCGATCTTCTTCCACCTCGGCAGTATTGAGTCCCTTGGAATAGAGTGCCGCCTTGCGCAAATCTTCCAATTCCAATTGATCCAGCCCCAACTCGCCGGCGGCACGGCCACGATTCCAGTAGAAGCGAGCCAGCGCCAGATTGTCGTCAGTTTGCGGCGGCGGTTGCTTCACTATCTCATTGGCTCGGGGAACCACCGGCTTGTCCTGGGCCTGCTTGAGCAGGGTGCGAATGTCGGAAATATCCCGCGGCGGCGCGTTATCGATGGCACGGAAGATGATGGGTTTTTTCTTGGCATTTTCGATCGCGGCCGCGTCATCCTGCTCGGAAACAGTCTGGCAGGCCGCGCTCAGCAAGCCGGCCAGCAGCAGCAACAGCATCAGGTGAAATTGGCGCGAGGATAAGCAGGCAAACATGAATTTCTCCCCAAAATAATAATATTTGAGCCTGTTAAACAGTTCCCAACATTTAACGGCTCAATTCTGTGTATTTGTAGGACTTATAAATCCGCTGTTGCATGATTTTAAAGCAAATTACATGCCATCGCAGCCAGCTAGTCTGGCAAAAACTGCTGCACGGATTCCATCACGCGCCGGCTCAAGTGCGGGTCTAAACAATCAAGCACTTGCGCATCGCTGATCGCCCGCAACCAGGTTATTTGCCGCTTCGCCAGTTGCCGCGTCGCGTAAATGCCGCGATCGCGCAGCGCATCGCGGCTGATTTCGCCGTCGAGATAAAGCCAAGTCTGGCGATAGCCCACGCAGCGCATGGACGGCATTTGCGGCGCAAGATCGAAGCGACTGCGAAGGTTTTCCAATTCCTCCACCAAACCTTGGCGCAGCATGGCGTCAAAACGCGCGGCGATGCGCGCGTGCAGCACGGCGCGATCGCTTGGCATCAAGGCCAGCGGCAGCACACGATAAGGCAAGGTGCTGGCCGCGGCGCGATTCAAGTAGGCGGACATGGGCTGCCCGGTCTGCGTGTAGACCTCCAAGGCGCGCGAGATGCGTTGCGCATCAGCGGGATTGAGGCGCGCCGCGGTCACAGGGTCGACTTGCGCCAGTTCGCTGTGCAAGGCCGGCCAGCCCAAGGCCTGGGCGCGCGCGTCAATTTCAGCCCGCACTTCCAGATCGGCCGCGGGCATGTCATTCAAACCTTCGCGCAGCGCCTTGAAATACAGCATGGTGCCGCCGACTAGGAACGGAATCTTGCCGCGCGCGGTGATGTCCTGCATCAGCGCTAAGGCATCGCGACAAAATTGTGCGGCGGAATAACTTTCGGTCGGGTCAATGAGGTCGATCAAATGATGCGGCGCGACGGCCAAAGTGGCGGCATCCGGCTTGGCAGTGCCGATGTTCATGTGGCGATACACCAGCGCGGAATCCACACTGATGATTTCCAGCGGCAGATGTTGTACTAACTCCACCGCCACGCCGGTCTTGCCGCTAGCGGTGGGGCCCATGAGAAAAATGGCCGGGGGCCATTTTTCGGTGAGCGGTAAGCGGGGAGCAGGAAGCGGGGGGGGCATGTGTATTGGGCAATGTTGTTTGATTTCTGAGTGAGCAGTAAGCGGGGAGCAGGAAGCTGTAAGTCAGGCACACTTCACAGCTTACCGCTCCCAGCTCCCCGCTTACTATTTTCCACGCATGAACAGCTTATCCAAATCCGCCATGCTCATCTGAAACCAAGTTGGGCGACCGTGATTGCATTGGTCGGCGCGCTCGGTGGCTTCCATCTCGCGCAACAGCGCATTCATCTCGGGCAAGCTTAAGCGGCGGTTGGCGCGCACCGATCCGTGGCAAGCCATGTCGCCCAGCAATTCGTTGCGGCGTTCGGTGAGCACGCGGCTGGCGCCGAATTCGCGCAAGTCTTGCAGCACGGTGCGCGCCAGTTCGTTCGGGTCGGCGTCTTGCAACAACGCGGGGATCGAACGTACGGCGATGCTATTGGGTGAAAGCACCGCCATTTCAAAGCCGAGTTGCGCCAGGGTCGCGCCCTGCTCCGCGACCGTCGCCACGTCCAATGGCCCGACGTTGAGCGCCGCGGGCGTCAACAAAGGTTGCGTCGGCACCGTGCTCAAATCCAACGCGCGCTTGAGCTTCTCATACACCACGCGCTCATGCGCGGCATGCATGTCCACCAGCACCAAGCCCGCTGCGTTTTGCGCCAAAATGTAAATACCGTGCAACTGACCCAAGGCATAGCCTAGCGGTGGGATTTCGCTCTGTTCCCACATGGGCTCCGGCATCGGTGCTGGCGGAGCCAAAGTCTCGCTCGCGCCGGCAAATAGCGTTGCATAAAAAGGGCTGGCCTCCGCTTCATGGACCGCCAAGGGCATATAGGTTTGCACCGGCCGCGCTTCCGGCGTAAAGCGCGATGCGGCATAGCCGGCGCTGCTCGCTTGGGTCGTGCCCTGCGGGAAGAAGGCCGAAGCCGGCGCTCGATTCCCGGCTTCTTCACCGCCGGAACGCGCCAAGGCTTGATGCACGCCGTGGTACAAGAATTGGTGCACGGCGCGGCTGTCGCGGAAACGCACTTCGATTTTGGTCGGGTGCACGTTCACGTCCACACCGAGCGGGTCGAGATTTAAAAACAACACGTAGGCCGGATGGCGCGCCTGATGCAACACGTCTTTGTACGCTTCGCGCAGCGCATGCGCGATCAATTTGTCGCGCACAAAGCGGCCATTGACGAAGCAATATTGCGCATCGCGGCTGGCGCGCGAATAAGCCGGCACGCCGGCAAAACCGCTGAGGCGCAAACCCGCGGCCTCAACGTCGATGGGCAGCGCGGCCTGTGAAAAATCTTCGCCCAAAATGGCGTGCACGCGCGTCGCCAGATCGCTGGGGCGCAAATGCCAAGCCACCCGTCCATTGTGTTGCAAGGTGAAGCCAATGGCCGGATGCGCCAAGGCGATACGCTTGAACATTTCCTCGCAGTGCGCGTATTCGGTGGCTTCTGTCTTGAGGAATTTGCGCCGTGCCGGGGTGTTGAAATACAAATCGCGCGCAACGATGGTGGTGCCGACTGGATGCGCCGCAGGTTGCGGTGCCGTCAAAGCGCCGCCCTCGCCTTCCACTAGCCAGGCATGGTCTTCCGCACCGGTGCGGCTGTTGAGCGTGATTCGCGTGACCGAGGCAATGCTGGCCAAGGCCTCGCCGCGAAAACCCAGGCTGCCGACGCGTTCCAAATCCTCCAAGCTGGCGATCTTGCTGGTGGCGTGGCGCGCCAATGCCAGCGGCAATTCTGTCGCCGGAATCCCGCTGCCGTTGTCGGTAATTTGGATCAGCTTCATGCCGCCTTGCGCCAAGCGCACTTCGATCTCCGTGGCGCCGGCATCGACGCTGTTTTCGAGCAGCTCTTTGAGGGCGGAGGCAGGACGATCGACCACTTCGCCGGCGGCGATTTGGTTGATGAGTAGATCGGGAAGGAGATGGATGCCGGACATAGACCCGCATTATAACGCGGCCAGCCCTGCTTCTATCGCGCCTAAGCTACGTACCAAAGATAGGTTTAATTCCGCGCCAGTTTGGATCTGGCCAAGGGCGGATTATTCGCGAAGTAGCGCTTGATGCCGGCCACGATGGCCTCGGCAATTTTGTCCTGGTAGGCATCATCGCCCAAGCGCGCTTCTTCTTCCGGATTGGTGATGAAGGCGGTTTCGACCAGGATCGAGGGAATGTCCGGCGCTTTTAGTACGGCGAAGCCGGCTTGTTCCACTGCTCCCTTGTGCAAGGTGTTGATGCCGCCCAACTCGGACAGCACGGCTTTGGCTAGCTTCATGCTGTCGTTGATGGTGGCGGTCTGCGATAAATCCAGCAGCGTCTGCTTCAAGTATTTATCTTTGACATCGATGTTCACGCCGCCAATCAGATCGGCATCGTTTTCACGCTTCGCCAGCCAACGCGCGGCGGCGCTAGTGGCGCCATTTTCCGAAAGCGCAAACACCGAGGAGCCGCGTGCATCCGGCTTATTGAATGCATCGGCATGGATCGAAACAAACAAATCGGCGGAGACTTTGCGCGCCTTGACCACGCGCGCGCCCAGCGGCACGAAATAATCGCCGTCGCGCGTGAGCACGGCGCGCATATTTTCTTCCTGGTCGATCTTGGCCTTGACGCGCTTGGCAATTGAGAACGTCACTTCTTTTTCCAGGGTACCGTTGCTGCCTCTGGCGCCGGGATCTTCGCCGCCATGACCGGCATCGATCGCGACGGTGACTAAACGCACCAAATCGAGTGCGTCCTTCTTGCTTTTAACTTTGCGTGGATTGACAGCCTTTTCTTCTTGCGCCTGGGTCGGTTGCACCGTTTCAGGCGTCGGCTTCTCAACTTTTGCCGTTTGTTGCGCCGGACTCAAACCTGCCGCAGCATCGCTCGGATTGTCGGTTTGCATTAAGGCCAACAAGGGGTCGACCGGATGCGTCGGATAAATATCCAACACCAAGCGGTAGCCATAATCCCCGTATGGCTTGACGGTGAACACCGACGGCTTCACCTCTGTTTTCAAATCGAACACCAAGCGCACTACGCCGGGTTTGAAGCGGCCCACGCGCGCCGCTTTGATATAGGGATCGTCGGCGCCGACCTTGCCCGACAATTGCTTTAAGGCGGCATCGAGCTCGACGTTTTCCAGGTCGATCACCATGCGATCCGGATTGTCTACCAAGAAGTGCTTAAAGCTGATTGGCTGCTTGGATTCCAGGGTGATGCGCGTGTATTCGGCGGCAGGCCAAACACGGGTGGAGCTGATTTTAATCGTGGGCTGGGCGAAGGCAGGTACGGAAAACGCGAAGCATAAAAAACCAATGCGGACAATCGACGCTAGGAACTCGCTGCTGAATTTAAACGCGCCAAACACTGCTTGCCTGCCTCCGTTTCTGCATGGACATGGAGACTGCGTCCACTTTGTTGCGCTTCTAAGCTAATTCGCAGGTCCGGCGCGGGGAGAAATTCGCCGGCTTTTTCCGGCCATTCCACGATGCACACGCTGTCCGCATTAAAGTATTCGCGGAAGCCCGTATCCACCCATTCTTGCGGATCGGCGAACCGATAAAAATCAAAGTGATACAAGTATAAGCTCGAAACTGTATAAAGTTCAAGTAGTGTATAGGTCGGACTCTTGACTTTTCCGGTATATCCCAGACCACGCAACACCCCGCGCGTGAGGGTGGTTTTGCCCGCCCCCAAATCGCCAACCAAATAAATCGTCAATCCAGGCACCAAAGCGCGCGCGAGTTCCGCGCCAAACGCGAGCGTTGCAGCTTCATCCGGCAAGAAGCGTGTCATTTACGATTGCGCCCGTTATGATGCGCGGCATGCACAAGGAACAACTCGCCGCGCAAATTAAAACCTGGGGCACGGAACTCGGCTTTCAAGCCGTGGGCATCGCGAGCGTGGAACTGCCGCAGGCAGAGCAACGCTTGTTGGAATGGTTGGCGGCGGGTAGACATGGCGCGATGGATTATATGGCAAAACACGGCACGAAACGCACACGTCCGGCGCAACTGGTGCCGGGCACGCTGCGCGTCATCAGCGCCCGCCTCGACTATCGCCCAGCGCAAGCGCGCGATAGCTGGGATGTCATGCACGACCCGCACAGCGCTTTTATTTCACGCTACGCCTTGGGCCGCGATTATCACAAACTGATGCGGGCGCGCTTGCAAAAACTGGCTGATCGCATCACGCAATCCATCGGTCCCTTTCAACATCGCATCTTCACCGATAGCGCGCCGGTGATGGAAGTAGAGCTCGCGCAATTAGCCGGCTTGGGTTGGCGCGGCAAACATACGTTGCTGCTGCAACGCGAGCATGGCTCGTGGTTTTTTCTGGGCGAGATTTACACCGACCTGGATTTGCCCACCGATGCGCCGACCGAAAACCATTGCGGCACCTGCCAGTCCTGTATCGATATCTGCCCGACCGGCGCCATTGTCGCGCCGTATCAAGTCGATGCGCGACGCTGCATTTCCTACCTCACCATCGAGCTAAAAGACGCAATCCCGGAAGAACTGCGGCCGCTGCTCGGCAACCGCATCTATGGCTGCGACGATTGTCAATTGGTCTGCCCCTGGAACAAATTCGCGCAGACCACGCAGGAAACAGATTTCCACCCGCGCCATGGTTTAGACGATGCGCACTTGATCGACTTATTTGCCTGGAATGAAACCGATTTCGACTCCAAAATGCAAGGCAGCGCGATTCGCCGCATCGGGCATGCGCAATGGCTGCGCAATATCGCGGTGGCGCTGGGGAACGCGCCAACGTCTGCCGCAATCGTCGCCGCGCTGCAAACACGGCGCGATCACCCTTCACAACTGGTGCGCGAACATGTGGCCTGGGCGCTCGGGCGGCATGGTGTGGGCTGATATAATCTTAAATTCCATCTGAACCGCCAAGAGCGCCAAGGAAAAGCATTTACTATGAAACAATGTTTGCGAAATCCAATCGAATACAAATGTTTTCCCTTTATTAGGTTTTGAGCTCTTCCTTGGCGCTCTTGGCGTCTTGGCGGTTAACGTTTTTTATTGATCAAATTATTTTCAACCTATGCAAGTAGATCCTAAATCCCCCATTGGCGTGTTCGACTCCGGCGTCGGCGGCTTAACCGTGGTGCGCGCGCTGATGGAGCGCCTGCCGTTTGAAAACATTGTTTACTTCGGCGATACCGCGCGCGTGCCGTATGGCGTGAAATCGGTTGAGACCATCGGCCACTACACCACGCAGATCGCAGAGTTTCTGCTGGAAAAACAGGTCAAGCTGCTGATCATCGCTTGCAACACCATGGCGGCGGTGGCGGCGCAACAAGTCCAAGCGCTATCCCCAGTGCCGGTGCTGGATGTAATCGACGCCGGCGCGATTGGCGCGCTGGCCGCGACCCGCAACCAACAAATCGGCGTGATCGGCACGCCCACCACCATCAACAGCGATGCCTATGCCCAAGCCATCCATCGCAGCGATCCGAATGTGCGGGTATATTCGCAAGCCTGCGCGCTGTTCGTACCCTTGGTGGAAGAAGGCTGGCTCGACCATCCGGTCACGCGGCTCACGGCGCAAGATTATTTGAAAACCGTACTGGCGCAAGAAGTGGATACCTTGGTACTCGGCTGCACCCACTACCCGCTGCTGAAGCCATTGCTGCAAGAGGTGGCGGGCCCAAGCGTGCGCTTGATCGATTCTGCTCAAGCCATGGCGCAACGCACCGCGGCCTTGCTCAAGGAACAGCAAATCGGCAACCCCAATCAAAGCAAACCGCGCTATGATTTTTTTGTCACCGATGTGCCGCTGCGTTTTCAAACCATCGGCGAGCGCTTTTTAGGCCGCGCTTTGCCGAACGTGCATCTGGTGAAATGGTAAAACTCTAGCAAGGACGACACCCATGACTACGTTTATTTCCGGCATTCGTATCGCTGCGCTCATCACGACGACCACGGTGCTCGCAGCAGGCTGCGCCAGCACCACGCAATCCGGTGCGGTGGGCGTCGAGCGCAAGCAACTGCTGCTCGTCTCGGCGCAACAAGCCGAGCAAGGCGCTGCAACCTTCTATGCGCAGGAAAAAGACAAATACGCGAAAGCCGGCGCCTTGAATACCAACCCGCAGCAAACCGCGCGCGTCAGAACCATCGCTGCCGGTTTAATCGAACAAGCCGGCGCTTTCCGCCCGGACACGCGCAACTGGAAGTGGGAGGTCAACGTCATCAACAGCAAACAAGTCAACGCCTACTGTGCGGCCGGCGGCAAGATGGCGATTTATACCGGTCTGCTGGACGGCCTGAAACTGAATGACAATGAGGTCGCCGCAGTCATGGGCCACGAAATCGCGCACGCCTTGCGCGAACACACGCGCGAAGCCATGTCGGAAGCCTTGGCGGAACAACTTGGCATCAGCGTGCTCGCCGCCGCATTTAAACTCGGCGAAACCAGCACGAACCTGCTTGGCAACGCCGCGCAGATCGGGTTGACACTGCCCTTTTCGCGCGAGAAAGAACGCGAAGCGGATCGCATTGGCCTGGAGTTGATGGCGCGTGCCGGCTATGACCCGCGCGACGCCGTGAGCGTCTGGCGCAAAATGATGTCCGGTGGCGGCAGCCCGCCGGAGTTATTGAGCACCCACCCCGATCCGGCCAACCGGATTAAGGACATCGAAGCGCATCTGCCCAGCGTCATGCCCTTGTACGAAGCAGCCAAGCGCCGGAAATCTGCGCGCTAAAAAAAAGCCGGGTGGTCAGACCACCCGGCAAACCTCGGATCTAGGAGAGGAGAGATTCCCGATGCAAGCAACGCGTTAGCGCCCCTCGCATGGATTACTGTTGCAATCCACATGCCATATTCAACATGGCGCTGCTTACAAATTAGTCACACGGAATTTACGCTGATAGCCGGTTGAATTACCGATAAATTTTGCTCGCCGCCGTAGCCTGCCACAGGATTTGCGTCCTGATCGGCCGCCCTCTTCCAGCATTGAAAAGTGACGTAAAACGCCGGCAAAACTGCCGTAATTAGACTGCGCTGCGCCCTAAAAGCGCATGGGCGGTTCTATTTGATGCACACCGCGCGCACTTGCTTCATGTCGGTAATGCCTTGGAGTACGCGCTCGATGCCGTCTTGCTTCAAGGTGCGCATGCCCTCGCTCAAGGCCGTGGCCAACAGCTCGGCGACACGCGCGTGCTCTTGGATATTTTTCTTGAGCGCGTCGCTGCCCACCAGCAACTCATGCAGACCCAGGCGCCCTTTATAGCCCGTACTGTTGCAGGCATCGCAGCCGACGGGTTCGTACAAGGTGAATTGCCCTTTAGCGTCGGCAAATTGCTTCACCCAGTCCTGATAAATGCTTTCCATCACGGCCTTGGGATTGCTCTTCCAAGATTCGATCGCGGCCAACTCGGCGCAATATTCATGCAACAGCTTTTTGATTTCGTCTGCACTGGCGCTATGCGCCTTTTTGCATTTCGGGCACAGCCGCTTTGCCAGGCGTTGCGCCAAGATGCCGAGCAAGGCGTCGGAAAAGTTGAACGGGTCCATGCCCATATCCAGCAAGCGAATGATCGATTCCGGGGCGCTGTTGGTGTGCAGGGTGGCGAGCACCAAATGCCCGGTGAGCGAAGCCTCGATACCGGTGCTGACGGTTTCCTGATCGCGCATCTCGCCGACCATGATGATGTCCGGATCGGCGCGCAGAAACGCGCGCATGGCCACGGAGAAAGTAAGTCCGGCCTTGGGATTGACCTGCACCTGCCTTAAGCCTTTTTGCGTGATCTCGACCGGATCTTCCGCAGTCCAGATTTTCGTTTCGGGCGTGTTCAAGTATTTCAGCACCGAATGCAGCGTGGTGGTTTTGCCGGAGCCGGTCGGGCCGCACACCAGGAATAAGCCGTACGGCTTGTTGATGATAGTTTGGATGGTGCTGTAATTGCGCGGGCTTAAGCCTAATTTATCCAGCGGTATCGGTTCGCCGGCGGCGAGAATCCGCATCACGATATCTTCCACGCCGCCCGCCGTGGGAATGGTGGCGACGCGCAATTCGATATCCGGCCCACCGAATTTTTTAAATTTGATCTTGCCGTCTTGCGGCTTTCTTTTTTCGGCGATGTCCAGGTCGCACATGATTTTCAAGCGCGCGACCAAGGCGTTGCGATAGTTGGCGGGAACTTCGATGTAGGGCCCCAGCGTGCCATCGCGGCGAAACCGCACTTGCGTCATGTCCTTGCCATTGCCGGATTCGATATGGATGTCGGAGGCGCCTTGCTGGTAGGCCTCGATAATGATCTTGTTGACCAGCTTCACCAGTTCATTGTCGATGGCGGCGCTCAAGTCGTCGGCAGACACCTCCTCGACCACCTCATCTTCCAAGCTGGACAATAAATCGCCGATGGAGGCGCCGCCGTTGTCGCCAAAAAACAAATCGATGGTCTGCATGAACTCACGATTCATGCAGGTCTTGTATATCAGCGTGTGCTTGGGAAAGACGTTGCTGGCGATGCGCGAACTTTTAATGCGCTCCGGATCGGGTGTCAGAATGACCAGGCCTGCCGGCGTTTCCTCGATCGGCACCCACAGGCTGCTCGCCACGAATTCATGTTTCAGGTTTTTGAACAGATCGACCGGCTTGACGCGATTCGGGTTGAACGGCTCGTAAGGTACTTGAAAAAACGCGGCCAGGGACTTGCCGATGTCGCTGACCTTAATTTGAAATTCATCCACCAACACATCTTCCAGATGCTTGCCCTGCTTGCGTGCGGCGCGCGCAGCCAACTTGATTTCATCGGCAGAAATAATATTTTCACGCACCAGGAAATCGAATTTAGTGCTGATGCCGGGGCGCAGGTTGCGGCGCAGTTCGAATGCAACGGCCAGCGTTTTGGCCACGTCGCTAATGCCTTCTACCGCCAGCTTAGGGAAGGGCAAACCCGTTAGGGTATTGATCAGCTGCACCACGCCGAGCAGCTCCCGGCTTTCGCCGAGTATCGGCGCTACCAACATTTGCTTGGTTTGGTAGCTGGTTTTTTGGTCGACTTCTTTCAGGAAGCGGATATCCGCACTGATGGCCGCGAGTTCCTGGGCGTCGTACACATTGGCGATATTCAGCGCCGTCTTATTCAGGGCGACAAAGCCCGCGATACTGGCCGGCGAGATGCGCAGCGACCAATCCTTAAAACCGTCCAACCCGGTTTTGATCTTGGATACGATGGCGCTGCCATCCTCGCTCACGCTGTAAATCGTGACCCGCTCCGCTTCCAACAAGCTGCAAACATCGGCGCCGATTTCCAGCATGATGTCGTCGATATTGCGCGTGCCATGGATTTTATTGGCAACGGCTTGCAGCTTGCGGCTGAATGCGAGCTTGCTGCCGAGTTCCGCGACATTGCCTTCAGCCGCACCAGCCGGTGCAATTTCCGCAAGTTTGTTCATGGTTGTTTCCAAAAGCAACACCACTACAACGGAAGAAAAGCACCGGGACTTTAGATATTTATCCTAGTTTGCGCAGCACCAAGGTGCGGTTATTCACCGGCATTTCGTGGTCTGCTTCCAAATGCAGGCCATGCTGTTCGGCCAAGTCGCAAACGGCTTCGGCATCGCGAATGCCGCTGGCCGGGTCGCGCGCCTTGAGCCAGGCATCGAAACTGGCATTGCTCGGCGCAGTAAATTTCCCGCCGTAATTGAATGGCCCGTACACACACATCACGCCGCCCGGTTGCAGCACTTGGCCTGCGCCCCGAAATAAGCGCTCTACCTCGGGCCACGAGACGATATGCAAGGTATTGGCGGTAAATACGCCCTCGACCGGCTCTATAGGCCAAGGATCGGCGTTTACATCGATCAGAATGGGCGGCCGGGCATTGGGCAATGCCGCCTCGTCCAGCCACAGGCGGATGCCGGCGTGATGCTGCTCTAAATCGCTGGTTTGCCAGCTTAAATGGGGCAAATGCCGCGCAAAATGCACGGCATGCTGTCCGGTGCCACTGCCAATTTCGAGTACACTATGCACATCGGCAAAGGCTAGACGCAGGATGGCCAGAATCGGCTCTTGATTGTTTTCACAGGCTTCTGAAAATGGCTTCATTTTTTATACATTTCGTCACAATCGGCAAATTATCGCACTAAATAAACCACATGCGCTGCCGTTAATACCCTTATTGATACATCCTAAAAGTTAGATTTATCACCCCCAATGTTTTTTGCTTCCACTGAACTCAGTCAAAAAAGCCAAACGCTCCTAGCCGATTGGCAGCGCTATCAATCCGCGCCCAGTTTTGAGAATTTCGTCGAGCTTGCGGTCTCGATTAATAGCTTTACCGAATTTTTGATCGACAAGGGATTTACTGCCTTGCATCACGCCAGCCACGAGCTGGAACAAGTCGCTTTATCCTTATTCAGCGTTGAAGTGCAACACCCTATTCCACAAGCCGCATCGGATGACCTGAATGAGCGCATCCTCGCGCTCATTCAGATGATCGAGAACTATATGGCGGCCAGCGCAAACTTGGCCGAGCGCCGCACCGAACCGCAACCCGACGTTGTGCTCGATACGCACCAAACGCGCTGCCTCTGGCTCATTGGGCACAAACCGGAAGTTTGGCAAGATTTGTTGACCCAGCTCGGCTATTTCGGCAAGAAGATCAAGTTTCTAACGTGGGACGACGCGCTCCCCACAGACATCAACAGCGACCCCTTATTGCTGCTCGATATCAGCAGCCTGCCCGAGGGCGAGTGGCAAAATCGCATCAAAGCGCTACGCCAACAATTTTCGGTCGGGCAGCTGATCTGTCTCGCCATCCGCTCCGATTTCGAGCAATTGCAGCAGGCATTGCGTAGCGGCTGCGATTGGTGCATGCCGGAAGGCACGCCGACCCACACCATCGTCGCGCAAATCCTGGAAATGGACGATCGCCAAGAACAGGAAGCATTCCGCGTGCTGATTGTGGAGGACTCGATGACCGCGAGCGTCTTCATTCAACGCACGCTGGAAGAAAGCCAGATCAGCACCCACGCCATTCAAGACCCGTCCCAGGTGCTCAACGCGCTGAAACAATTCAACCCAGATTTAATCCTGATGGACATGTACATGCCCAACTGCACGGGCGTGGAAGCCGCGCGCGTGATTCGCCAGCACAATGAGTTTTTAAGCATCCCCATCGTGTATCTCTCCGGTGAAACCAATATCGCGCTGCAAGTCGATGCCATGCGCTTGGGCGGGGACCACTTCCTCACCAAACCGTTTAACCCCATCTTCCTGAATGCGATCATCAAGAGCAAAATCGAGCGCTATCGCGCACTGCGCCGTTCCATGTATCACGATAGCTTGACCGGTTTGCTGAACCACACCAGCGGAAAAAACACCCTGGATACCCTGCTCTACAGCGTCGCGCATGACAAGGGAGATTTAGCCGTGGTGATGCTGGATATCGACAACTTCAAGCAAGTCAACGACAACTATGGCCATCCCGTCGGCGATCAAGTCATTCGCAGCCTATCGTGGCTGCTCAAACAACGGCTGCGCAAACACGATGTGCTGTGCCGCTATGGCGGCGAGGAATTTCTCATCGGCCTGCCGCATACCAGCGCACACCAGGCATTCAATATCATCGACCGCATTCGCCAGGATTTTGCGCAAATTCGCCATCCTTACAATGGCTCCTATTTCTGCACCACGGCCAGCGGCGGCATCTCCACCTATCCCACAATTCAAAGCGGCGATGAGCTGATCACGGCCGCCGACGATGCCCTCTACAAAGCCAAACGCGGCGGACGCAATCGCATCGAGCTTGCCGTCAAGCCGGCCTCCAGCCAAGATTCTTTATTCAAGGCTTGAGTCGCCTTCCCGGGCGAAAGTAACGCTGATCGTCGTAATATTCCGCACCTTCATTGTCCGGCGTAAAGCCCGGAAATCCCAGCAGCGGCAACGGCGCCAAATCCAGCGGTTGCAAAAACTGTCCGGCATCGGCAATGCGTCGCGCCAGCATTTGATCCGCCTCGGCCAGTTGCTGCGCCAATGGCTGGGCGAACAAATCCTGCGCAACCGGCAAGATCACGCCCTTACCGGTCAACCCGCGATAGGGCGCGAGCGCGCGCTCCATCAAGCCATGACCGAATAAAAAACAGCGCATGTTTGTGCGCACCGCGCGGCGATTTTCCCAAAATAGCCGCTTCCACTGAAAATCGAGCATCAGCTTGGAAAGCGCGGGGTCCGAACACAACACGATAACGCCGCTTTCATCGAATTGCGTCAAGGTATCTTGGTTGGGGCTGCGCGGCCCAGCCGGGACTCCGACAGCGGCACGCGCTTCCAGCAGCGCATACTGGCGCGCATTCAATGCTGCCTTGGCTAGCGGGAAAGTAGCCCAGGTCAGCAAATTAAAAGCGTCGTGCCAACTCTCCAAGCGCGTTTGTAATTCACCCTGCAAATAGATGCGCGGCTCATAGCCTTGGCGCCAATCCGCGGATTTTTCGCTGGCTTGCGCGACCACGCGTAACAGCTTCCCGCTGGCCGTCATCACCGGCTGCGGCAAACCATCCAGCAGCAATTGATAATCCGCGAGTGTCGGCCAAGCTTGCGGCCACTCGATTTTTTCCAGCGCCGGTTGCAATGCCGTATACATTGGCACGCCCCGAACTTGCTCAATACCCCATGCACTCATAGCGTCTTATCTGCACTTCATTTTTCAGTACGATGCGATCCGCTAGCTTAACGATAAATCTCAAATGCGCCCACCCAAGCAAATGCCCCGTTGGCCGGGCAGCGCTTTGCCGGTAAGATGATCATTTTTTCTTCGGAGCCATCCATGCGCAAAACCCTGATTCGCACCCTTACCCATTTAACCGCTCTAGGTCTTGCCGCCATGCCGCCTTTGGCCGCTGCGCATGATGATGCCGCGCCGGGTCATGCCCATGCCCAAGTGGGCATCGATTTGATTAAGACCGATCACAAAATCGGCGATGGCGCGACCGCCACGCCTGGCCAGCGGGTCACCGTGCACTATACGGGCTGGCTGTACGACGCGAAAGCCGCCGAACAGAAAGGCCGCAAATTCGATAGCTCGCGCGATCGCAACGAACCCTTTACCTTCAACCTGGGCGCAGGCCAAGTAATCCGCGGTTGGGATGAGGGCGTGGCCGGGATGAAAATCGGCGGCCAACGCACGCTGATTATTCCGCCGCAAATGGGTTATGGCAGCCACGGTGCGGGCGGCGTGATTCCGCCCAATGCGACCTTGGTGTTCGATGTGGAATTACTCGGGGTAAAGTAAGAGTTCAGGTGTAGGGGTCGGGCATGCCCCGACCCGTCTTTTAGCCGCGCGTGCGCTCGCGCAAGTAATGCACCATGCCCGGCAACAGCGACAGCACGATAATTCCGAGAATGACTGCCGTGAGGTTATTCTTGATCACCGGGATATTGCCGAAGAAGTACCCCGCCAGCACCAAGGAATTAATCCACAGTACCGCGCCGGCAATGCTAAATAAGATAAAGCGGCTATAAAACATGTGGCCGATGCCGGCGACGAACGGCGCAAATGTGCGCAAGATCGGCAGGAAACGCGCCAGCAACACCGTCTTGCCGCCATGCTTTTCATAGAACGCTTCGGTCTTATTCAAATAAGCGCGATTCAGCCAACGCGAATCTTTTTTGAACACGCGCGGCCCGATAAAACGCCCGATCCAATAATTGGTGTTGTCGCCAAGAAACGCCGCCGCCATCAGCAGCAGAATCACCCATTGCAGATCCAGCGCGCCGGTAGCCGACAAGGCGCCCACCACGAACAATAAGGAATCACCCGGCAAAAATGGCGTGACCACTAAGCCCGTCTCGCAAAAGATGATAAGGAATAAGATGCCGTACACCCAATAGCCGTACTGCGCGATCAGCAGCACGAGATGCCGGTCGAGGTGCAGTACGATATCGATGAATTGAGTGAGGAGTTCCAAAATGATTCGCTTGTAGCGGCTACCCTCACCGCTCCCGCTCAGCTAGCAGCGGGAAGCGATGGCATAGGTCTTTAAGGTAAGACTTCTTCGGTGTTGGATTTCTTTGCCGGTTTAATGAAATCCTCGCGCGATACGCCCAGCCACAACACGATCGGGCTCGCCACCAGCACAGAGGAATAGATGCCGAAGACAATCCCGACGGTCAGCGCCAGCGCGAAATAGTGCAGGGTTTCACCACCGAAGAACAGCATGGACAGCACCATGAGTTCGGTCATGAAATGGGTGATGAAGGTGCGCGACATGGTGCGCGTAATGGCGTTGTCGATAATCTCGGGCACAGTGCCCTTGCGCATTTTGCGAAAATTTTCCCGGATTCGGTCAAACACCACGACAGACTCGTTCACCGAATAGCCCAGAACTGCCAAGATGCCGGCGAGTACCGTGAGCGAGAACTCCCATTGGAAAAACGCGAAAAACCCCAGAATGATGACGATATCGTGCATGTTGGCGATAATGGCCGCTACCGCAAAGCGCCACTCGAAGCGCAAGGCCAAGTAAGCCATGATGCCGAACACCACCCCCAACAAAGCCAATGCCCCGTTTGTATAGAGTTCCACACCCACCTGCGGACCGACGAACTCCACCCGCTGGAGTTGTACGGAAGCATCCGCTGTGTGAAGCAGTTGAAACACTTGCTCGCTTAGTTTGGCGCTGGTAATCCCCAGTTTCACGGGCAGCCGAACCAGCACATCGCGCGACGTGCCAAAGTTCTGCACACTCGCATCAGCATGGCCATGCGCAGCCAAATATTCACGGATGTTCTGAATCTCTGCCGGCTGCGTATAGCGCACTTCCAGCACCGTGCCGCCGGTGAACTCCACCCCGAGATTCAGCCCCTTAGTGGCCAGTGCCGCGACCGCAGCAATAAACATCAGCAAAGAAATGATCGTGGTCACGCGCGCATAGCGCATGAACGGAATATCGTGCTTAATTTTAAATAATTCCATTATGAATCCTTTGTGCGCCGATTAGCCGCCCATTAACCGATAGAAAGGCTATTGAGCTTCTTCGCTCGGCCGTAGGTCAGATTGACGATGCCACGCGAGACAGTTACCGCGCTGAACATCGAGGTCAGAATACCGATACACAACACCACCGCGAAACCACGCACCGGACCGGAGCCGAGCCAAAACAGGAAAAAGCCGGCAATCAGCGTGGTGATGTTGGAGTCGAAAATCGTGTCCCAAGCACGGTCGAAACCGGCATGGATCGCCATTTGCGGCGAATTGCCGTTGCGTAATTCTTCGCGGATACGCTCAAAGATCAGCACATTGGCGTCGATCGCCATACCCACCGTCAAGGCAATACCGGCAATGCCTGGCAAGGTCAGCGTGGCCTGCAGGGCAGACAGGATGCCGATCAGGAACAGCACGTTTACAGCCAGCGCCGTGGTTGCGATCAACCCAAACACGCGGTAATAAACCATCATGAAGATGGCAATGGCGGCAAAGCCGATCATGGTCGAATCGAAGCCGCGTTGAATATTGTCCTTGCCCAGGCTTGGGCCGACCGTGCGCTCTTCGATAATCTCCATCGGCGCCGCCAGTGCGCCGGCGCGCAGCAACAGCGCGACATTGTTCGCTTCATCGGCGGAAAAGTTACCGGTGATTTGCACCCGGCCATTGGGGATTTCGCCACGGATGACTGGCGCGGTCACGACCTCTTCCTTGCCTTTTTCAATCAAAAGAATGGCCATGCGCTTGCCGATATTTTCGCGCGTCAGCTGTTGGAAGATGCGTGAGCCGCGCGCATCCAATTCGATGCGCACCGCCGGCTTGCCGTATTCGTCACGGTCTGGGCCTGCGTCGGTAATGTATTCGCCCGTCAGCACCACATTGTTGCGCACCAAAATCGGCGAGCTGCCGCGCTCATCCTGTTCCTGCAAGAGCTTTGCGCCCAAGGGCACTTGCCCCTGTAGGGCCGCACTAATTTCCGCCTCGGTAAAGTCCGCCATGCGCAATTCCAAGGTCGCGGTACGGCCGATAATTTGCTTGGCGCGCGCCGTGTCTTGAATACCCGGCAGTTGCACCACAATCCGATCCAAGCCTTGTTGCTGAATGATCGGTTCGGCGACGCCCAGTTCATTCACACGCTTGCGCAAGGTGGTCAGGTTTTGTTTGATATCGAGCTCTTCGCGTTTCTGCAAGGCTTCCGGCCGCAAGCTTGCGACCAGCGTCGGCACGTTGCCGTCTTGCACTTCCTTCAAAAACAGTTCCGCGAGGCGATCAGAAAGCACTTCTTTGCCTTTATCGCGCGAAGCTGCATCCGGGAATGCGATGCGTACCTCATCGCCCTGGCGCGCTACGCTGTCATAGGGGATTTTCTTCTCGCGCAAGCTGCTGCGCACATCGCTGGCATTGCGCTCCATCGCCTTGCTGAACGCGGCCTTGGTGTCCATTTGCATCAGGAAGTGCACGCCACCGCGCAAGTCCAGGCCTAAATACATCGGCAACGCGCCGATATGGGTCAGCCATTCCGGAGAGCGCGGCAACAAGTTTTGCGCCACGATGTAAGAATCGCCCAATTGCTCGCGCAAGGCGGTTGCGCCTTTGGTTTGGATATCCACATCGCTAAAGCGCACGCTGACATTCTTGCCTTCGATTTTCACGTTGCGATAAGGAATTTTTCCGAGATTGAGAATGTTTTCCACGGTTTGTACGGTACTGGGGTCAATTTTGATCGACGACTTGTCGCTCGAAATCTGTACTGCCGGTTCATTGCCGAAGTAATTGGGCAATGTATAGAGAAAGCCCAGCAGCAAGGCGATCGCGATAACGATGTATTTCCAAAGAGGGTAGCGATTCATGAGAGAAGCGGTTCCGGGTTGCGGTTAGGAAACTTTACGCGGCACTTTTTAAGGTGCCCTTGGGCAATAGCGTTTGCACGGTTTGCTTCTGCACTTGGATGGTGACGTTATCGGCAATTTCCAAGCTCACGTACTGCTCGCCGACTTTGGTGATCTTGCCCAACAAGCCGCCGGCGGTAATGACTTCGTCGCCCTTTTGCAGCGCATCGACCATTTTTTTCTGTTCCTTGGCGCGCTTCATTTGCGGGCGGATCAGCATGAAGTAGAACAAGACGAAAATAACGATAAACGGCAGCAAGCCCAGAATCGGATCTTGCGGACCTGCGGCGGGCGCGGCAAAGGCATCACTAATAATAAACACGGCAGTCTCCAGATTTTAGAAGGGGTATCGCCGCCGTATATTCGGCGGTCTGAAAAATGCGGCAAATTCTAGCACAAACTAGCCCGCCCCTGCCGGAATTCCGCGACAAAAGCCGCGAGACGGCCGCCCGCGATGGCTTCCCGCAAGCCGCGCATCAAGTCCTGGTAGTAATGCAGATTGTGCAAGGTGTTGAGCGTGGCGCCGAGGATTTCCTGCGATTTATCCAGGTGATGCAGATAGGCGCGAGTGAAATTGCGGCAGGTATAGCAGCTGCAATCGGCATCCAAGGGCTGGGTATCGTGCCGATAGCGGCTATTGCGGATACGCACGTCGCCGTGGCGCGTGAATAGATGGCCGTTGCGCGCATTGCGCGTGGGCATGACGCAATCGAACATGTCCATGCCGGCCGCTACCGCTTCCACGATGTCCTCAGGCGTGCCCACGCCCATCAGATAGCGCGGCTTGTCCTGCGGCAACAGCGGCGCGGTGTAATTCAAAATCTTGCGCATTTCTTCCTTCGGCTCGCCCACCGACAGGCCGCCGATGGCGTAGCCGTCGAAGCCGATTTGCTCCAGGCCTCGCAGCGATTCCAGCCGCAGTTCCGGGTGCATGCCGCCCTGCACGATGCCGAACAAGGCGTTGGGATTATCCGCATGCGCCTGCTTGGAGCGTTCGGCCCAGCGCAGCGACAACTGCATCGAGTCTTCCGCCTCTTTCAGATCGGCCGGATACGGCGTGCACTCGTCGAAGATCATCACGATGTCGGCATTCAGCACGCGCTGGATGCGCATCGATTCTTCCGGCGACAGAAAGCACAGATCGCCATTCACCGGCGAGCGGAACTTCACGCCCTCCTCGCTAATCTTGCGCAGCTCGTTCAGGCTGAACACCTGAAATCCGCCGGAATCGGTCAGGATCGGCCCGTCCCAGCCCATGAAGCGATGCAGGCCGCCATGCGCCGCGATCACGTCCAGGCCCGGCCGCAGCCACAGGTGGAAGGTATTGCCGAGCACGATTTGCGCGCCGATGTCCTTGAGGTCGGTGGGACGCATCGCCTTCACCGTGCCATAGGTGCCGACCGGCATGAAGGCCGGCGTATCCAGCACGCCATGCGCCAGGGTGAGTCGGGTGCGGCGCGCCGCGCCGTCGGTCGCCAACAGTTCAAATTTCATTGCGCCTCGCGCTCGATCAACATCGCATCGCCGTAGCTGAAGAAGCGGTAGCGTTCTTCGATGGCATGGCGATACGCCAGCTTTAAATTCACCATGCCGCCGAAGGCGCACACCAGCATGAATAAAGTGGACTTGGGTAAATGGAAATTGGTCAGCAAACGCTCGACCACACGAAAACGATAGCCGGGGATGATGAAGATATTGGTATCGCCATAGCCGGCTTGCAGCGTACCGCCGCCTGCCGCCGATTCCAAGGCGCGCAAACTGGTGGTACCCACCGCCAGCACGCGCCCGCCGAGCGCCTTGGCCTGCGCAATCGCCGCCACGGTCTCTGCCGGTACGTGATACCACTCGCTGTGCATTTGGTGCTGACGCACATCGTCCACGCGCACCGGCTGGAAAGTGCCGGCGCCGACATGCAAGGTGACATAGGCAATCTGCGCTCCGCGTGCGCGCAACTCGCTCAGCATGGCCTCATCGAAATGCAGGCCGGCGGTCGGCGCCGCCACCGCGCCCGGCTTGCTGGCATAAATGGTTTGATAACGCGCTTCGTCTGCCGCATTGGGTTGGCGCGAAATATAGGGTGGCAGCGGCAAGCTGCCGTGCTGTTCCAGCCAGGCTAACAAGGGTGTTTGCGCTTCCAAGCGCACCTTGTACATTTCGCCTTGGCGCCCCAGCACGGTAAACGCGGCATCCGGATTGATCACGATGCGGCTATCAGGCTTAGGCGCATGGCTGGCGCGTATCTGCGCCAAGGCGTGTTTTTCGTCCATCACACGCTCCAGCAGCATCTCCACTTGGCCGCCGCTCTCTTTGGTGCCGAACACCCGCGCCTTGATCACCCGCGTATCATTGAACACGATGATATCGTTGGGCCCAATGAAATTCGGCAGATCGGCAAACATCCGATCCTGCATGATGCCGTCGCGCCCATCCAGCGCCAACAAGCGGCTGGCGCGCCGGGCTTCCGAGGGAAATTGCGCAATTAACTCTTGCGGCAAGCGAAAATCGAAATCTTGGGTTTTCATGAAAAGCCGAGAAAACAGCAGGTATCAGGAAGCTGAATTATAGCCGAACTTGATACGCGACCGATTTCTGCGGATAATGCCGCCTTCTTGCTGAACACCTGCAAGTGTTAGTAAGCGGCAGGTTGTTGAAAAACGTAGCAAGCCGGGATGGCGGAATTGGTAGACGCACTGGACTCAAAATCCAGCGATGGCGACATCATGGGGGTTCGATTCCCCCTCCCGGCACCAGTAACAAATCCAAAGCAGTCCGAAACAGGCCAGTTAACTCGATAAAATAAGGGTTCCTGGCCTTTTTTACACCCGTCGCGATCATTGGCGTCGAGACGTAAGTGCCGCCTTGCAAGGCGCTGCCTGCGCTGGCGCCGCTCGCGGAGCGGGCGGGATCCCTGACTTGCCTGCAAGCACTATGCAGCTTCTAATGCTTGTATTTTTTCATACACACGACTTTGGGAGAGTTCCCACAAATCGAGGCTTTGCTGCATGCGCAACCAAATCTCTGGGCCATTGCCCAGCAGCCGCCCCAGACGCATGGCCATATCCGGACTCACCGCACGTCTCTCATGCAGCAACTCCGATACCGTCAGCCGAGATACACCCAACCGTTTGGCGAACTCTGCTTGCGTCATCGCGAGCGAAGGCAACACGTCCTCGCGCAAAATTGCACCTGGATGCGTGGGGCGCCGTTTGGGGTCTCGCAGCGATTTAGCCATCAGTGATAATCCTCCAGATTTACGTCTGTCACATCTTCCCCCTCAAAGCGGAAAGTAATGCGCCAATTACCCGACACATTCATCGCCCACTCGCCTTTGCGGCTACCTTTCAGGGGATGCAGATATAAGCCAGGGATATTCAACTGCTCGGGCGCACTGGCGTCATCCAACAGATCAAGCAAGCGTGTGATACGCGCAACGTGCTGCGCTTGAATACCTTGCAACGCACCTTTACGGAAAAGCCGTTCTATTCCTTTATGGCGGAAGCGTTTGATCACGAAAAAATAGTAACATACAACAATACATGGTGCAATCCAGTGCATTACATGGCAATTCGGATATATTCGCGACGAACAGCGTGCGCGGCGGCATGATAGAAAGCATTAGAAAATACGATGCGCCGCAGTCGGGACATGCAGGACATATAGCAAGCATGCTACAAAGCTAGACCCCTGCCTTTTGGTAGACGCTCTGGACTCAAAATCCAGCGATGGCGACATCATGGGGGTTCGATTCCCCCTCCCGCACCAATAAAATAAAAAGGCGACCCGCGTGGGTCGCCTTTTTTTATTCGTCTTTACTGCCGCTAAGCCATCTGCACCGGGATCTTATCGCGCTGCGCGATGATGCGGTTCGCCTCGTCCACATACACCAGGGTCGGCGCGTATTTTTGCAGTTCGATTTCGTTGTACACCGCATACGTCGCGATGATCAGGATATCGCCGGGATTCGCCTTATGCGCGGCGGCGCCGTTCACCGAAATAATGCCGGAATCGCGTTGGGCGCGAATCGCATAGGTGGTAAAACGCTCGCCATTGGTGACGTTGTAAATCTCGATTTGCTGGTACTCGCGGATGTCCGCGGCGTCCAACAAGGTTTCATCGATGGCGCAAGAGCCCTCGTAGTGCAACTCCGAATGCGTGACATGCACCCGGTGCAACTTGGACTTGAGCATGGTTCTTTGCATGAATGCTTCCTGCTAGCAATAAGTCAGCCATTATACCGGCGCTAAACCGCCACGGAAACCTCGATATTATCGATGAGCCGAGTCTTGCCGAGCCAAGCCGCGCCCAGCACCACGAAGGCCTGTGTGGCCGCCAAAGGCGCTAGCAGCGTACCCGCATCGCGCACGGCAATGTAATCCACGCGCCAGCCCAGCGTTTCCAATTCGCGGGATGCGCCCTGCTCCAGCGCCGAAAAATCCCGGTTTCCATTTTTGATCTGCGCTGCCAGCGACTGCAACACCGCATACAGCCGTGGCGCTTGCTGCCGTTCCTGCTCCGACAAGTAGCCGTTGCGCGATGACAACGCCAGGCCATCCGCTGCGCGCAGGGTCTCGGCAGCGACGATCCGCAACGGGTAATTGAGCTGCTGCACCAAGGCGCGGATCACGAACAACTGCTGATAATCCTTCTTGCCGAATAGCGCGACCGCCGGCTGCACGATATTGAATAACTTCGCCACCACCGTCGCCACGCCTTGAAAATGCCCGGGGCGAAACGCGCCGCAGAGTTCCCGCGCAATCGGCGGCGGCAGGATCTCGATCTGCTGCGGCACGGAATACATCTCCGCCACGCTCGGGGCAAACACCACATCGCAACCTGCTGACTGCAATTGCGCACAATCCGCATCCAGGGTGCGCGGGTAGGCGTCAAAATCCTCCTGCGGGCCGAATTGCAGGGGATTGACGAAAATGCTGGCGACCACCGTTGCGCCGTGCGCACGCGCCAGGCGCACCAGTTCCAGATGCCCGGCGTGCAAATTGCCCATGGTGGGGACGAACGCCACGCTGCCTGCGCTGTGCAGGCGTTGCTGTAGTTCGGGGATGGTATGGATCAGGTCCATTCTCTTGACCGGGGTGCGGGCGAGGCATGTCTCGCCCCTACACGTAGTATTTATCGAGTTCCCATTTTAATGAATTGTTGGCGATGTACTCGCGTATTTCTGATAGCGATTTTTCGTTACGGATCACATGTTCGTGGTAATTGCGCTGCCAGACTGGCTCGCCAGGGGTGGCGCGGTGTAGATTGATCCGACGCGAGGCAGCGGATTTGAACGCGCCAACCACCGTTCCCAAACTTGGCGCTTGCTGTAGGGGCGAGGCATGCCTCGCCCGCTCGCAGTCAATCAACACGATGCCGTGTATATGATTCGGCATCACGATAAATTCATCCAAATCAACAACGGGAAAGTGTTCCGGAATTTCCATCCAGGTCTGTTCGGCTTGTTGGCCGTATGGGTTCAATACCATTACGCCTGATGTAATTTGGCCAAATGTAGCTTGCTTGTGATGGGTGCAGATAGTGACAAAATAAGCACCTGCGTTGGCGTAATCATAATCTTTTAGCCGGGAATTTTTGCGTATTGGGTAGGCCATGGTCACAGGTGCGGGCGAGGCATGCCTCGCCCCTACGGCAACTAAAAACTGTGTTCGGGTCCGGGGAAACGTTGTCCCTTTACATCGGCAACATAGTGTTCCACCGCTTGCTGGATACTCGTCGCGCCCTGCATGAAATTCTTCGCGAATTTCGGTGCTTTGCCGGCATAGATGCCGAGCAGGTCATACAGCACCAGCACTTGGCCTGAGCAATCCGGGCCGGCGCCGATGCCGATGGTAGGTGCGGAAATGGCTTTGGTCACGGCATGCGCCAGCGCAGCCGGGATGCATTCGAGCAGCATCAGGCTGGCGCCGGCGGCGCACAAGTCCACAGCGTCTTGCTGCAATTGTTGCGCATCGGCCTCAGCCTTGCCTTGCACGCGGTAACCGCCTAATTGATGCACTGATTGCGGCGTCAGGCCCAAGTGACCGAACACTGGCACGCCGCGCTCGACCAGAAAATGCGTGGTCTCCAGCATCGCCTGCCCACCTTCCAGCTTGACCATGTGTGCGCCGGCGCGCAACAGTTGGCTGGCGTTGCGAAAGGCTTGCTGCGGGTTGTCTTGATAGCTGCCGAAGGGCATGTCGGCGACGATAAAGGCCTGGGTCGAGCCGCGCGCCACGCATTCGACGTGGTAGACCATCTGTTCCAGCGTCACCGGCAAAGTCGATTCGCGCCCTTGCAGCACCATGCCGAGCGAGTCGCCCACCAAGAGAATATCCACACCGGCCTCTTCCAGCAGCTTGGCGAAACTGGCGTCGTAGCAGGTCAGCGCGACGATTTTCTCGCCGTCGCGCACCATGTGATGCAACGTGGTTAAGGTTTTGCGCATTATTCGCCTCGGCTAAAAAATTCTCGACCGCCGCGCATATTGTGGATGCGCGACAGCAAGAGCTCGTAGTCTTGTTCCTCATCGACGAAGTTCAGGTTTTCGCTGTTCACGATCAGCAAGGGCGATGCCTCGTATTGATAAAAATAACGGCTATAGCTCTCGACCAGCTTTTCCAGATAATCCGTGCTGATCGGCCGCTCGTAGCTTAAGCCGCGCCGCCGCACACGCTCATACAATACATCCACTGGGGCCTGAAGATAAATAACTAAATCCGGATTGGTGGTTTGCGGCCGCAAGTGCGCATAAATTTGTTGGTACAGGTGAAACTCTTCATCCGACAGCGTCATGCGCGCAAACAGCGGATCCTTGTCGAGAATGAAGTCTGCCACGGTTGTCGTGCTGAACAAATCACCCTGCTTCATGGCGCGCACTTGCTCCACGCGCTGGAACAAGAAAAACAGCTGCGTGGAAAGCGCATAGCGTTCCATGTCCTGATAAAACTTGGGCAGAAAAGGATTTGCATCCGCGCCCTCCAACAGGGTCTCGGCTTGCAAGGTGGCGGCGAGCTTTTTGCTTAAGCTGGTTTTGCCGACGCCGATCGGCCCTTCCACCACGATGTAACGATAGCGTTCCAGCGACATCATGCCACGCGCGCGATGGCTTGATCGCTGACATGCGCCAGCCAATCGGCGGCCTTTCCCTTGCCGGGAATAACGCATGCGGGCGCAATTTCCAGCAGCGGCAACAAGACGAAGGCGCGCTCGTGCATTCTGGGGTGCGGCAGGGTTAAGCCTGCTTCGTGAAATATCATGTCGCCATACAATAAAAGATCCAGATCCAGGGTGCGCGGTGCATTGCGGAAATCGCGAACGCGCCCAAAATTGCGCTCTATACCCAGCAAGGATTGCAACAAATCATGCGCCGTGAGCTCGGTTTCGAGCAACGCGACCGCATTGATGAAATCGGGTTGCTCGGCATAACCCACCGGCGTGCTGCGATACAGCGCGGATTGCGCGCGCAAGCGCGTTTGCGGTAAATACGCCAAGGCGGCGAACGCTTGCTGAATCTGCGCCTCGGGTTCGGCCAAATTGCTGCCGAGCGCGACAAAGGCGCGGGAATAAATTTCTGCCTGCATTAGACGGTCTACTCTTCAACCGCTGGCCGGGCGCCTGCCGGCTTTTTGCGGCGCCGCCGCTTCTTCACTGGCGCTTCGTCCTTGATCAACATCTGCGCGCGCTCGTGGTCGTTCGCGACTTGGAAGCGCTCCCACCATTGGCCGACTTCGGCATCCAGTTCGCCGCTCTCGCAACGCAACAACAAGAAATCAAAACCGGCGCGGAATTTTGGATTCTCCACCAGCCGATACGGTCGTTGCCCGGCGCGCTGCAAAAAGCGCGGCTGCATGCTCCATATTTCGCGCATGCCGGCGGTGTAGCGACGTGGGATGGCGAGATTTTCGACTTGGGTTTGAATCACGTCTTCCATCGCTTCGCTGAAAGCCACGAGCGGTCGCATATCCTGCTCTGTTTGATATTTATTCCACAGCGTGAGCACTTCATGCCACATCAGGCTGGCGAATAAAAACGCGGGCGAAACCGGCTTATCCGCATTCACCCGTTGGTCCGTCGATTGCAAGGCCAGGGTCAGAAAACGCTTGCCCATCGGCTGCTCCAGGATCACATCCAATAAGGGCAGCACGCCATGATGCAAACCTTCTTCGCGCATGCGCTGTGCGCTTTCCAGGGCATGGCCGGAATGAAACATTTTCAACATCTCGTCGAACAAGCGCGACTTGGGCACATCGTGCAACAAATGCGTCAGTGCGCGGATGGGGGCTTTGGTGGCGGGATCCAGCTTGAAGTTGAGCTTGGCGGCCAGCCGCACCGCGCGCAGCATGCGCACCGGATCCTCGCGGTAGCGCGTTTCGGCATCGCCGATGATGCGCAACACGCCATGCTTCAGATCTTGCATGCCGTCCATATAATCCCAGACTTCCTGCTTCTCGGGATCGTAATACAAGGCATTGACGGTGAAATCGCGGCGCGCGGCATCTTCGAATTGCGAGCCGAATACGTTATCGCGCAGCAAGCGGCCATTATCGCTCTTACGTTGATCTTCGCTATCTTCTTCCTCTTCATCGCCCATCGCCGGGGCTGCCTGGCCGCGAAAGGTGGTGACCTCGATGGTTTCGCGGCCGCACATGACGTGCACGATGCGGAAGCGCCGCCCGATGATGCGCGAGCGCCGGAACACGTCGCGCACTTCTTCGGGCGTGGCATCGGTGGCGACATCGTAATCCTTGGGTTCTTTGCCCAAGAGCAAATCACGCACCGCCCCGCCCACCACGAACACCGCAAAGCCGCGCGCGCGCAATTCCTTGCACACGTTCAGCGCACAAGGACTGATATGGTCGCGGATGATGCCGTGCTTACGGGGAGGAATAATGACGGCTTGACCGCCGGCCGGATTTTTCTTGTTGAAGATACGGCGTATTAGCTTTTGAATCATGCGCGAATTTTACTACATCGGGCGCCGTGCGTCAGGCATTGGGGTGATTGGGTGATTGTTCACCGATCACCGTTCACCGGCCCCCGACTCACATACGCTTCGATCATCTTTGGCTTGCCGTAAAAATAACCCTGCGCATAGTCGACGCCGAGTCGATTCAATAGCTCAACGGTTTTGGCGTCTTCCACATGCTCGGCGATCGATTTGGCGCCGAAGAAGGCGGATAGCTCGCGGATATGCTCCACGATTTTATTGTCTTCCGGGTTGGTCAGCATGTGCTGCACGAAGCTGCCGTCGATTTTGACAAAATCCGGTTTGAGCTTACGCAAATAGCTGTAGGTGGAATAGCCAGCGCCAAAGTCGTCCAATGCAATCTTGCAGCCGCCGGCGCGTAAAGATTCCAGATGCTCGAAAAAGTCTTCGCTCATATCGGTGGTCTGGCGCTCGGTGAATTCGAGGGTCAACAAACGTCCCTGTGCTTGGGGCGATTGCAGCAAGGTCCGAAACTCATCCCGAAACTGCGAATCAAAAAATGAGCTCATGCTGATGTTGACGAATAAATGCACGCCTTTAGGCACCAATTGCAGCGCCTTGTGGATGACGAACAAGTCCATCTCGCGAATCAACCCCAAGTCTTCGGCAATCAATACAAATTCATCCGCAGGGACATATTCATTGCCGCGCTTGAGCCGCGTCAGCACTTCATAGGCCATGACTTCGTTGCGCCGCAGGTCGAAAATCGGCTGCAAGAAGGGCGCGATCATGCCGTTGTTCAAGGCATTTCGCAGTTCGAATCCTTGCGAAAAAATATCCATGATCGCCTCGCCCATGTCCTTTGACAGGGTATCGACCCGGTTGCGGCCGCTCTTTTTCGCGTGATACAAGGCCACATCGGCGGCACGCACCAAATCTTGCGGCGTTTTACCGTAGGCCGGCGCAAGCGCTACGCCGATGGATGTTTGAATGCGCAATTCACCCACGGCGAGTTGGATCACGATACTGGAAAGCTCCTGATGCAAGCGCTGCGACATGGCCTTTGCATCTTCTTCGGTGGTATTTTGCAGCACCACCGCGAACTCATCGCCCGCCAAGCGCGCCACCGTGCCGCCGCCGCAACTGTCCGTCAGTTTTTTTGCCACGGTGCGCAACACCTCGTCGCCCACCGGGTGTCCGTAGGTATCGTTGATAAACTTAAAGCCATCGATATCGATAATGATGAGCGCCAGCTGGCGCCCCTTTGGAATATTCATCGCCATCATGTTCACCAGCATCTCGTCGAAATGACGGCGGTTATAGACGTTGGTCAGCGGGTCGGTGATGGTCAGCCGATACAAATCTTGTTCGTG
Source organism: Pseudomonadota bacterium (assembly GCA_021812385.1). Taxonomy (GTDB): domain Bacteria; phylum Pseudomonadota; class Gammaproteobacteria; order Burkholderiales; family Thiobacteraceae; genus RBG-16-58-11. Next base: position 227,094 of record JAKANO010000002.1, read on the forward strand.
CTCGCGTTGCAGGGATTGCAGCTTGAGATTTTCGCTGATGTCCTCCAGGGTGCTGACGATGCCACAAAACGCCCCTTGGCCATCGCGCTGCAGCGTCGTACTCATACGCAGCCAAACAGAGTGGCCATCCTGCGCACGCACCTCGATTTGCATATCGTAGGTATGCAATTGCTCCAAGCGTCCAAACACGAAGTGCGCTTGGTGCTGCGGCTGCATCAGGAATTGCGAGAACGGCTTATTCAAGCAATGATCCACGGCATACCCGGTGAGTTTTTCCCAGGACGGATTTAAAAACAGGATTTTGCCGGATCGATCCAACTCCACCAGCACTTCGCGCATGTTGTTCACCAGGTTGCGCAAGCGCAGTTCGTTGCTCGCCAACTGCGTGCGCGTGCGCTCCAAATCCCCAATCTGCTGGCGCATGACTTTGGCGGATTCCACAAATGCGGTGGTGAGATGCTGCACTTCGTCGCTGGCACCCTCGTCGGGCGCAATGGTGGTATCCAAATTTCCTTGGGTAAACTCCTGCGCCATGACCGTGAGCGAATCCAGCGGCGATACGAATAGCTTGATCAGGATTTGAATGGCGACCAAATCCAAAGCCAGCAGAATGAACAGCAAATAGGCGACATTCGCCAATAAATCACGAATATCATTGTTCACGGCTTGATTCGACAAGCTCACGGTCATGATCCCCAAGGGGGTGCCATCGCGCCACAACTGGGTGGAGACACTCTGCATTTGGGCCAGCTTGAACCATTTCGCCACCGGGTGCAGCGGTTCAATCGGCTTGACTTGCGTGTATAGCACATGGCCGCCGGCATCCTTGATCACAATGCCATTGACCAAGGGATCGGCTGCCACGCGATTCAAATAACGCGTCAATTCCCCTAGATTTTTCTCCAACACCGCGCGCTCCACCGAGGGCACGGTCAGCGAAAGCATTTTATGCGCGATGGATTCTCGGCTCAGGAGTTCGTTGCCGATTTCCTCGAAAATCCAAAAAGCCGAAAATGCGCCCACCAGCACGAATTGCAACAGCGCAATGCTCAGCATAATGCGCATGTGCAGCGAACGTGGCAGTTTAAGCTTCATGTGTTTTTTGGTTTTGGCCTGTTGGATACGGATCGCCAATTGTATTTACGGCATTAAATACCAAATATTTCCCCGCCTTAAATATTTATTTTACGGGATTGCCCGCAATTTCAGCGCAGCGACAGGATAGGCCAAGCCCGCGCTTGCGCCACTTCGGTCAATTGCGGATCGGGGTCGACCGCCACCGGATCGCTTACCCACTCCATTAAAAACAAGTCGTTATGGCTATCACTGTAAAACCAGCTGCGTTCGATGCTGTTGCGCTCGATGCCTTGCGCGCTTAGCCAAGCTTCCAAACGCCGCACTTTCCCATCGCGAAAGCACGGGATATCCACCACCTTGCCGGTAAATTCCCCGTGCACTTGCTCGGGCTCGGTGGCGATCAAGTGCGCCACCCCAAATTCCCGCGCAATCGGCGTGGTCACGAAACTATTGGTAGCGGTAATGATCGCCAGCGTATGGCCCTCGTCGCGGTGGCGCTTGACCAGGCCGCGCGCCAGATCGCCGATCATGGGCAAGATACGCGTTTGCATGAATTGTTCATGCCACGCATCGAGCTGCGCGCGCGGATGGCGCGACAACGGCTTTAATTGAAAATCCAGAAAAGCATGTATGTCGAGCGTGCCCGCCTTGTATTGCGCGTAAAACTCGAGATTGCGCGCCTCATAGACCTCGCGATCGAGTACGCCCTGGGCAATCAGGAACTGCGCCCATTCAAAATCGCTATCGCCGCTTAATAAAGTATTGTCCAGATCAAATAACGCAAGCTTCAAAACCGTACCCTCAAAAGGAATTCTCAAATGGAATACAGTATAGCTTAGGCTGTTAAATGCCCTACAATATTCGCTTCTGTACAAGGTAACCCAACATGAGCTTAGGCCTGGAAAAACGCATTGGACGGCGCATCCCAATCGACTGCCCGGTGCAAATTCTGCTCGCAGATGGCCGGGAATTTCTCGGCTTGGTGCATGACTTGAGTGTGGAAGGGATTCGTTTCGATTGCCCGATAGCGCTGCTTCCGGCACAAGCAGCGGAAGTGCGGCTACTTCCTCCAGCCGCTTCCATGATTCCGCCCCTACATGCCGTGATCGAAGTCATTCGCTGCGATGCAACCGATACGCCCTACCGGTTCATGATCGCCGCTGCCTTGCGCGTCACTAAATAGTCGAAGTACTTCCCCCCCTCCTCTCGCATCTCCACACTGCAAAGCTTGCCGCCCCCGGCAAGCTTTGCCGGTTTCCCTCGGCAATCGCATCGCCTTCCTTCGGCCCATGCCCGCCGAAAGACGTCTATCCAATTAATTTTAAAAGCTAATTTACGTTTGGCACGGTTGATGCTTTTAAGCTAGGCATAAAGGACACAACATGCGACTCAGTAAACTAGATCAAGAATTAGACTTTCAAAGCCAAGCGCTCAAATTGCGCGCTTTCCGCCAACAACTGTTGGCGTCCAATGTCGCGAACGCCGACACGCCGAACTATAAGGCCGTGGATATCAATTTCGAGCAAGAGTTGCAGCGCATTGCAGGCAAGACCAGCGGATCGCTCAAGCTCGAGACCACCAACAAAAATCATCTGCAGGCCAATGCAGGAAACACCTTAGGCGCGCAAGTGCTGTATCGCACCAACACCGAGGCGAATATCGACGGCAACACGGTAAACCTCGACGTAGAGCGCGCCAAGTTGGCGGAGAACGCATTCCGTTATGAAAACATCGTGCGCAACATCAGCGGTGATTTCCGTACCCTGACCACCGCGATTAGAGGCTAATCAACATGTCCCTTTTTAACGTTCTGAACATCGCCGGCAGCGCCCTCGACGCACAATCGAAACGGCTCAATGTCGTGGCCAGCAATTTGGCGAATGCGGAATCCACGACCAGCTCTACCGGACAACCCTATCGCGCGCGCCATGTGGTGTTTCAAGCCATTCCGGTGAGCGGCAATCAATTAAAAAACGGCGCAGCGGTGCAAGTCAGCCAAATCGTCGAAGATCAAGCAGAAGGGCGAAAAGTATACGACCCCAAGCATCCCGCAGCCGATGCGCAAGGCTACGTCACCTACCCCAACGTCAATCCGGTGGATGAAATGGTGAATATGATCTCGGCTTCGCGCTCCTATCAAACCAATGTGGATGTCATCACCACCACCAAAAGCATGCTCAGCAAATTGCTGACCATTGGCCAATAAGCCTCATCCAATAAGCCTCATAAAGTATCCAGGAGAACTCCATGACCACCGTCACCAACGCCACCAGCAATACCGCCGCAGCCGCAGCTACCGCCGGCAGTTCCGGCACGCTCGGCGCAGATTCCTTGGCCGGCACCCAGGATCGTTTCTTGAAATTGCTGGTCGCGCAACTGCGCAATCAAGACCCGCTCAACCCGCTGCAAAATTCCGAAGTGACGTCGCAACTGGCGCAGCTGTCGACCGTGACCGGCATCAACAAGCTGTCCGACTTGGTGAGCGGCCTATCTTCTTCATTCGCAGAAGCGCAATCGCTGCAAGCCGCGAGCGTGATTGGGCACGGCGTCCTCGCCCCTGGAAACGCCATCAGTTTGACGCAAGGCAATGCCGTTGCCGCCGTCAATTTGCCGCAAGCCGTGGATCAACTCACCATCACCATCCGCGACGCATCGGGCGCTGTCGTGCATACCGCGGAACTGGGTCCACAAAGCGGCGGGCTGGTCAAATTTCAATGGGATGGCGTGGGCGACAATGGCAGCGCCGCGCCCGATGGCGCCTACACCTACGCGGCGACTGCCGCAGCTGCGGGCAAGCCGGTTTCCGACCTCACCCCGCTGGCCTATGGCGTCGTCAATAGCGTGACACTGGGCGCGCAAGGCGCGCAATTGAATGTGAATGGGTTGGGTGCCGTCAGCCTGTCTCAAGTTAATCAGATCTTGTAACGAGGAGAATGTCATGAGTTTTCAGCAAGGATTATCCGGTTTAAATGCTTCTTCCAAGCAACTCGACGCATTGGGCAACAATATCGCGAATGCGAGTACCGTCGGCTTTAAATCCTCGACAACCGAATTCGCGGATGTGTTCGCCACCTCCCTGTCCGGTGGCGGCGGCTTGCAAGTCGGTATTGGCGTACAAGTAGCCGCGATTACCCAGCAATTCTCCCAGGGCAATGTCACCAGCACCAATAACCCGCTGGACGTTGCCATCAGCGGCCAAGGATTTTTCCGCCTCAGCAATCAAGGCACGGTTAACTACTCGCGCAACGGCCAGTTCAAGCTGGATAACCAAGGTTATATCGTCAATGCCGCAGGCGCCAATCTGACGGGACACCCGGCTATTAATGGCGCCATTTCGAGCGGCTCTCTGGCCAACTTACAAATTCCGACAGCCAATCTTGCACCCCAAGTGACCACGACCATCGGCGTCGGCGTCAATTTGGATTCACGTGCTTCGGTCCCGGCAACAGCCACCTTTAATCCGCTTGACCCGACTTCTTATAATCAATCGACGTCCTTAACGCTTTACGATGCTTTGGGCGGCGAGCAGAACCTGGGGCTGTATTTCGCGAAAACCAGCGATAATCATTGGGATGTTTACGGCACCATCACCAATCCTAGCGGCACCACGACAACGCTCAACTATACCGCAGCTGTTGTCGGTCCACCCGCTGTCCCGGCATCGACTGCGCCCTTGGGATCGCTGGTCTTTAGCGCCTCTACCGGCGCTTTGACCTCATCCACGGTCGCCTTGCCAGCCATTACCACCGGCCAATTGGGGACAGGTGCGGCCGCCCTGGCCAACATCAGCGCCACGAATTTTGCCTTAACTGGCTCGACCCAATTCGGCACCGCCTTTGGCGTCAATGCGCTGACGCAAAACGGTTATACCTCCGGTCGCCCAACCGGTTTCAGCATCGGCTCAGACGGCATTGTCACCGGACGCTATTCCAATGGCCAATCCTTGCAGTTAGGGCAAATTCAGCTCAGCAACTTTAGAAACCCGAATGGCTTAGAACCGCTGGGCAACAATGCCTGGGCAGAGACCGCGAGCTCCGGGCAACCGCTGCCGGGTACGCCAGGCAGCGGCAGTCTGGGCGTGTTGCAGGCATCCGCCGTGGAAGAATCCAATGTCGATTTGACCAAAGAACTGGTCGACATGATTACCGCGCAGCGCTCTTACCAAGCCAATGCGCAAACGATTAAAACCCAGGATCAAGTCCTGCAAACACTGGTGAACTTGAGGTAATCATGGATCGCATGATCTACATCGCCATGACCGGCGCCAAACATATCCTGTCGCAACAAGCGACGGTGTCGCAAAACCTGGCGAATATCAGCACCAGCGGTTTTCGCGCGCAAGTCGATGCATTTCGCGCTGTGCCGGTGATTGGTCCCGGCCTTGCCACCCGCGCCTTCGTCGTCGACTCCACCGTCGGTACGGATTTTAGGCCGGGCGTGATTCAAACCACCGGGCGCGATTTGGATCTTGCGGTCAATGGCAAGGGCTGGATCGCGGTGCAAGGCGCGGATGGCAAAGAGGCTTACACCCGCGACGGCAGCCTGGCGATCAACAGCAATGGTCTGCTGCAAACCCGTACCGGGCTGAATGTGCTGTCGAGCGGCGGCACGCTTTCGGTGCCGCCGGATTCCGACATTACCGTCGCCAAGGATGGCACGGTCAGCGTCGTGCCGACGAGCGGCGCGAAGAACCAAGTGTCCGAAGTCGGCCGCATCAAACTCGTCAATCCGCCGGAAGAAAATATGGTGCGTGGCGACGATGGCTTATTTCATCTCAAGGATGGCGGCACCGCCGATGTCGACGAGAACGTGGTCTTGCATAGCGGCGGCCTGGAGTCCAGCAATGTCAATGCCTCGGAGGCGCTGGTCAACATGATCTCGCTATCGCGCCAGTTCGATTTACAAATGAAGTTGCTGCAAAACGCCGAGCAGAACGATGCTAAGTCGGCTCAAATCTTGTCACAATAACGGGTAAAAATTATGATTCGCTCACTCTGGATTTCCAAGACCGGCCTCGATGCACAGCAATTGTCGATTGATGTCATCTCCAACAACATCGCCAACGTCAGCACCAACGGATTCAAACGCAGCCGCCCGGTGTTCGAGGACTTGCTGTATCAAACCTTGCGCCAACCCGGGGCAAAGTCTTCGTCGACCACAGAAATTCCTTCCGGTTTGCAGGTAGGCACCGGCGTGCGTCCGGTTTCCACCGAGCGCATCCATACCCAAGGCAATCTGGTGCAAACCGGCAATGGCCTGGACCTGGCGATCAGCGGCAATGGTTTCTTTCAGATCCAATTGCCGGACGGCACTACCGGCTATACGCGCGATGGTTCCTTTCAACTCAATAGCCAGGGGCAGATCGTGACAGCGAGCGGTTATACCGTGTCGCCAGGGATCACCATTCCGGCCGGCACGCAAACCATCACCATCAGCCGCGACGGCATCGTTTCGGCACAGGTCAGCGGCACCGCTGCGCCCACGCAAGTCGGCCAACTCCAGCTCGCCAATTTTGTGAACACCGGCGGCCTACAAAGCCAAGGGGAAAATCTTTACCTGGAAACCGCTTCCTCCGGTTCACCCACCTCGGGCAATCCCGGCAGCAGCGGCTTAGGCGTGTTGAATCAGGGCTACACCGAAACCTCCAACGTGAATGTCGCGGAGGAACTGGTGAATATGATCGTCACGCAGCGTTCTTTCGAGCTTAACTCGAAGGCGATTACAACCGCGGATCAAATGCTGCAACGCTTGGGACAGATTTAAGGATCGAATCATGAGAACCATTAAAGGCAACTGGTATTCGGCACTCGCGGCTTGCACGCTGACCGGACTGCTTGCCGCCTGCAACACCGTTCCGCCCACCAATGTGCATCAACCGATGAGCGCTCGGCCTGTGCCGCAGCCACGGGCGCAAGCATTGCCCGGCGCCATTTATGCGGCAAGTTATACCACGCCCTTATTCGAGAATCAGCGTGCGCGCAATGTGGGCGATACCTTGACGATTCAAATCAGTGAAAACACCAATGCCGCAACCAAAGGCAACACCAAGACGGCGCGCACTCAAAGCAACTCATTGAGCGTTCCCACCCTCTCCGGCTTGCCCGGCAAGACCTTTTTGAACGCCTCCCTACAAACCAATTCAGCCAATAGTTTTGATGGTTCTGGTCAGAGCAATGCCACCGGCACCTTTACCGGCACCATCAGCGTGACGGTGATCGAAGTCCTCGCCAATGGCAATCTATTGGTGAGCGGCGAAAAACAAGTCGGATTGAATAACGAAAACGAATTCCTGCGCTTTTCGGGCGTAGTCAATCCTAGCCAAATCGCTTTTGGCAATACCGTCAGCTCCACCCAAGTGGCGGATGCGCACATCGAATATCGCGGCAACGGCAATATCGATTCGGCACAGATCATGGGCTGGCTGTCGAAATTCTTCCTGACTTTCTTACCCTTCTGAACGAGCACTGGGACACGCCATGAAACAGCTAATCGCACTCCTCGCCTTACTCACGCTGAGCTTCGGCAGCGCGCAAGCAGAGCGCATCAAAGATATCGCGCAAATCTACGGCGTGCGCAGCAACCAACTCATCGGCTATGGTTTGATGGTCGGCCTCGATGGCAGCGGCGACCAAACCACGCAAACCCCCTTTACCCTGCAAACCCTGGGGACGATGCTTTCCAACATGGGCATCAATTTATCGCCCAGCGCGATTGCCACCATGCAGCTCAAGAATGTGGCGGCGGTGGTCGTGACCGCGTCTTTACCGGCGTTTGCCCAACCGGGCCAGAATATTGATGTGACGGTTTCATCCATGGGTAATGCCAAAAGCCTGCGCGGCGGCACCTTGCTCATGACGCCGCTCAAGGGCGCAGATGGCAACATCTATGCGATGGCGCAAGGCAGCGTACTCATCGCCGGCGCCGGGGCCAGCGGTGGCGCCAGCAGCGTCACCATCAACCACCTTTCTGCCGGCCGTATTCCGGGTGGGGCGACCGTGGAGCGTGCCGTGAGCAGCGCAGCCTTGGGTCAAAGCGGCGGCTTCGCCCTGGAGTTGCATCAGACCGATTTCACCACCGCAAGCCGCGTAGTCCAAGCGATCAACCGCACGTTTGGCGAAAATACCGCTTCCGCGCTCGATGGCCGCCTGGTGCAGGTTCATGCACCGGCGGACATGAATAGCCGCGTCGCTTTCATTGCGCAATTGGAAGGCATTAGCGTTTCGCCCAGCGAAATGGCGGCCAAGGTGGTGCTAAATCCGCGCACCGGCTCGATCGTGATGAATCAATCCGTGATGGTGGAAACCTGCGCGGTGGCCCACGGCAACTTATCCGTCACCATCAGCAGCACGCCGCAGGTCAGCCAACCCGCGCCGCTGTCCGCCGGACAAACCGTGGTCACCGATCAAGCGCAAATTCAAATTAAAAGCGATAAAGGCGAATTGGTGGTATTGCCCTCTTCCACGGGCTTAGGGGATGTGGTCAAAGCATTGAATGCCGTCGGCGCGACCCCGCAAGATCTGCTGGCGATTCTGCAGGCGATGAAGGCCGCAGGCTCCCTGCGCGCCGAGCTGGAGATTCTCTAATGATTAATACCGCGGACAGCCCCGGCCTCTTGCTTGGAAGCAATGGACTCGACCAACTGAAGCTGTCGGCAAAGCAAAACTCACCCGATGCGCTGAAAAAAGTGGCGAAGCAATTCGAAGCCTTGTTCATGAACATGATGACCAAAAGCATGCGCGCCGGTACCGGTGAAGGCGCGCTCGACAATAGCGAAACGCGGCTCTATACCGAAATGCTCGACCAGCAGTATGCGCAAAATATTACCTCCGGAAGAGGGCTGGGTTTGGCCGATGCCTTGGTGCAACAGCTCACGCGCAATCAAGTCAGCCCGCTGGAGGCGGCGTCCGCACCGAATATTCCCTTGCCCATTCACGCGGACTTGGCGCCGAAAGCATTTAAGCTAAGCTTGCCCGGCTGCGCCCAAACCCCCTTGCCCATCACGCCTAATAATCAGGTCACGATCAAGCCCCTGAGCGCCAGCCCCAATTCTGCACCGCCCAGTTCAGCACCACCAAGTGCAGCGCCCAGCTCTCCCAAGGAATTCGTGGAACGTTTCCTGCCGCACGCCCAAGCGGCCGGACGCGAACTCGGTGTAAACCCCCAGGCCATCTTGGCGCAAGCAGCACTGGAAAGCGGCTGGGGAAAACATCAAATCAAGCTCGCCGATGGCAGCCCATCGCACAATTTGTTCGGCATTAAAGCCAGCGGCAACTGGCAAGGCAAGGTCGCAGAGGTGCGCACGACCGAATATGTTCATGGCGTAGTACAGCAGCGCATCGAGCGCTTTCGCGCGTATGACTCGGATAAAGCGGCATTCCAGGATTATGCGGGCCTGTTGAAATCAGCGCCGCGCTATCACGCCGCATTGAATACGGGCAAAACCGCGGACTTTGCCCAAGGCTTGCAGAAAGCCGGCTATGCCACGGACCCGAATTATGCAGCAAAGATCGCCCGCGTCGCGCAAAACAGCTCAATCAGCGCGCTGGCTTAACTTAATTTTTTGTAAATTGAGCCGATACATTCCGTAAGGACTCATTTGGTGCAGGACAGGAGCAAATCATGGCAGGACTGACTAGTGTAGGTGTCGCAGCAGCCAATAACGCGCAAATCGCCTTATTGACGACGCAGCACAACATAGCGAATGCCAATACGCCGGGTTTCAACCGCCAAGAGGCGATTCAAACCACCAACTTCGCCCAAGGCACAGGCTCCGGATTTATCGGGCAAGGCGCGCAAGTTGAGACGATAAGCCGGGTTTACAGCGACTTCCTGAATAACCAGGTATTGTCGGCCTCTGCGCAGGCCCAGTTCTCCGACGCCTTCTTAGCCCAAGTCAGCCAAATCGACAATGCGCTGGCCGACTCTACCGCCGGGCTCTCCCCGGCCTTGCAGGATTTTTTCAGCGGCGCGAACAGCGTCGCCGCGAATCCCACCTCGGCCGCAGCGCGCCAATCGCTGCTGTCGGGCGCCGAAACCTTGGTTGCGCGTTTTCAGTCGCTATCGGGTCGCTTGGATGAACTGCGCAATGGCGTGAATACGCAATTACAGGCCCAGCTTACGGATATCAATAGTTACTCGGCGCAAATTGCCGACTTGAATCAGAAAATCAACGAGGCGCAAAGCTTCAACAATCAACCGCCGAACGATTTGCTGGATCAACGCGACCAAGCCATTGCCAAGTTGAATGAAATCGTCAAAGTCTCCATTGCAAAACAAACCAATGGCAGCTACAACGTTTACATTGGAACCGGGCAAGCGTTAGTGACCGGATCGAAAGCAGCGACCCTCGCCTTGCGCGATGATCCGACGGATCCAAGCACTAAGAACGTCAACTATGCCTTCGGCAATTCCTTTGTGCCGATTCCGGAGCTCAGCCTGGAAAGCGGTGGCGCATTAGGCGGACTGCTATCGTTTCGCCGCACCAGCCTTGAAACTGCGCAAAACTCCCTGGGCCGCCTCGCGCTTGGATTGGCGCAATCATTCAATGATCAGCACCGGCTAGGGCAAGACTTGAATGGTGTGCTGGGTGGAAACTTTTTCAGTATCGACACGAGCACATCGCCGTTGATTAATGGGCCTATCAACACTCCACAAAGCTCTGCCGGCTCGCTGGCTTTCACCGCCACGGGAATCAATGCAGGAAAATTGACCACCAGCAATTATCTGGTGTCCTATAACGGCACCGATTTTACCTTGACCGACACAACTACCGGTGTTGCCACTCCCGGACTCAATGAAGCGAATTTGTTGCTAGCCTTGAGCGATGTTGGCCTGACCTTGACCACCAACTCGAGCGCCATTCCTCCTGGTACGCCGAACCCCGGCGATCGGTTTCTCATTTTGCCAACGCGCAATGGTGCGCGTGACATCAGCGTGGCGCTGACCGATCCCAGCACCATCGCCGTCGCAGCCCCGATTCGTACTGCGGCGAATACCGCCAATACCGGCACAGCAAGCGTCAGCTCTGGCAGTGTCACGAGTGCGTACCTTGCTACGCCACTAACTGCCAGCAAAAGTCTAACTTTCAATTCCGGTCCACCCGCCTCTTTCTCCGTTTCACCTGCCGCCAGCGGCCCTATTACAGTAACGATAGGCACAAGCGCTCCGACCACTTACACAAACAGTAGCTTTAACTATACGAGCGGCAGTGTCGTCACTATTGATGGAATACAGTTCACAATTTCCGGCACACCATCAGCATCAGATCAATTTTCCATTGACCGCAACACCAATGGTATAGGCGACAACCGCAATGCCGTCGCCTTGGCAGCGCTGCAACAAAACAACACCTTGGCCAACAATGCCGCAGGCACTCCGACGACCAGCTACCAAGGTGCTTACGCGCAATTGGTCAGCACCATCGGCAACGATACCCGGCGCACCAGCAACAATAGCGCAGCACAGCAAGCCTTGCTCAGCAGCACCACGCAATCGCAACAATCGCTATCCGGGGTGAATCTGGACGAGGAGGCGGCGAACTTACTGCGCTTTCAGCAGGCGTATCAAGCTGCGGCTAAAATCATTCAAACCAGCAGCACGCTGTTCGATACCATTCTCAATATCAAGTAGGAGTGCATCATGCGCATCAGCAATAACACACTCTATGATCTGGGCATCAACACCATCAACAGCCAATTGACTACGCTGGTCAAGACACAGCAACAAGTCTCAACCGGACGGCGCATTTTGACGCCCTCGGATGACCCAGTCGCATCCGCAACCGCCTTGGAAACGGATAGCTCTTTGAGTGTAGCGAAACAGCAGCTGGATAATATCGGCAATGCCCGCAGCACACTGAGCTTGGAAGAGTCCGTTGTTTCCAACATTAACCGGGTCTATCAAGATGCGCGGCAGACCATCGTCAGTGCGGGCAATTCCGGATTGAGCGCCTCCGATCGCGCCACCTTGGCTACGACCTTGCGCAGTAACTATAACGAACTGCTGACCTTAGCCAATAGCCGCGATGGCCAGGGAAATTACTTTTTTTCCGGCTTCGCGACCAGCACCCAACCCTTCACCCAGACTACGGGGGCGGCGGTTTATGCCGGCGATCAAGGGCAACGCAAACTGCAAATTACCCCCTCGCGGCAAATCGATATCAGTGATTCCGGTCAGGATTTATTCAAACCGGGCGTCGCCGGGGCCGACCCGTTTGCCAGCATTGAAAATTTCATCACCGCCTTGGGTAACGGCTCCATCGGCAATCAAGTGACCACCGGCACAGGCGCGGCGAATACGGGTAGCGCCAGCATAGCCACAGCGGTCAGCGCATCCGCGACCCCGCCCACATCGGCCGTGACGCTCACTTACAATGCCGGCACCACGTCTTTTACCACCGTGTCGCAGGACCCTGCCTGGAACAACCTGACCATTGCCTATACCGACCCAACGACGACGACCTTCTACGGTGTCTCGTTCACCATCAGCGGAACCCCGAGCAATAACGACAAGTTCACCATCAACAATGCGACCGATGCGGCCCTAGGCGGCATCGATACGGCCCTGAACAACGCATTGCGCGTTCAGTCCACCATCGGCTCCCGGCTGAATGAATTGGATTCGACTGAGACCACCAATCAAGATACGACACTGCAATACCAAACCAAGCTATCCAGTTTGCGCGACGTCGATTTGACCCGGGCTATTTCCGATCTGACGCAGCAGCAAAATAGCCTGCAGGCGGCGCAAAAATCGTTTCTCTCGATCCAAGGCTTAAGCTTGTTTAAATTACTGTAAAGGCGAAGTCGCCCTCGCCTTTACCGACTACCGCTATCGGCCCGACAGCGCTAACATCAGGCCATTCAACTTCTTCACGAACCCGGCTGGATCCTCGAGTTGACCGCCTTCCGCCAGCAAGGCCTGATCCAATAAAATCTGGCTCAAATCCCCAAAGCACCCCGCATCGGATTCCTCCTTCAGCATCGTGACCAAGGGGTGTTGCGGGTTTACTTCCAGAATCGGCTTCGACAGCGGTACATTCTGTCCGGCAGCCTTTAGCATGCGCTCCAAATTCATGCCCATGCCTTGCGCATCGACCACCAAGCAGGCCGGAGAGTCGGTTAAGCGATGCGATATCCGCACTTCCTTCACCTGCTCGCCCAGGCTCGCCAGCATTTTCGCCGTGAAGTCCTTGAAGGCATCGCTTTCCTGCTCGCGCGCCTTTTTTTCCTCCACATCTTCCAGCGCACCCAGATCGAGTTCGCCCTTGGCGACGGATTGCAAGGATTTGCCTTCGAACTCAGGCAAGTTCGACACCATCCACTCGTCGACGCGATCGCTCAACAACAGCACTTCGACGCCCTTTTTGCGGAAGATCTCCAGGTGCGGGCTATTTTTGGCGGCGGCAAAACTATCGGCGGTCACATAGTAGATTTTGTCCTGACCGTCTTTCATGCGCGCCACATAATCGGCGAGGGATGCTTGCTGCGTCTCGCTGTCATCCTGCGTGGTGGAAAAGCGCAGCAACTTTGCAATGCGCTCCTTGTTGGCAAAGTCCTCGCCCACGCCCTCTTTCAGCACGCGGCCGAATTCCTTCCAGCATTGCGCGTACTTCTCCGCATCGTTCGCGGCCATCTCTTCCAGCATGCCGAGCACCTTTTTGGTGGCGCCGGCGCGTATCGTGTCGATATCGCGGCTGTGCTGCAAAATTTCGCGCGAGACATTCAAGGGCAGATCATTGGAATCGATCACCCCGCGCACGAAGCGCAAATAATGCGGCATGAGCTTGTCGACATCTTCCATGATGAAGACACGCCGCACATAAAGCTTAATGCCGTGCTGCTGGTCGCGATCCCACAAATCGAACGGTGCGTGGCCAGGCACATATAGCAGCAAGGTATATTCCTGCTTGCCCTCGACCTTGCTATGCACATGCGCCAACGCCGGCTCGAAATCGTGCGCGACGTGTTTGTAGAACTCGGTGTACTGCTCCTCCGTAATCTCAGCCTTCGGGCGCGCCCACAAGGCATTGGCTTGGTTGATCGCTTCATCCGCGTCCTTGCCTTCCAAGCGCATCAAAATCGGCAGTGTGATATGGTCGGAGTACTTGCGCACGATCGACTGCAAGCGCCAATCGGCCAGGAATTCGTCTTCGCCTTCGCGCAAATGCAAGATCACATCCGTGCCGTGACCGGGCTTCGTTACGGTTTCCAGCGTGTAGTCGCCCTCGCCTGCGGATTCCCAACTGACGCCATGCTCCGCTCCCAAACCGGCACGGCGCGTAATCAGCGTGACTTTATCGGCTACGATAAAAGCGGAGTAAAAACCGACGCCGAACTGTCCGATCAAATGCGCGTCCTTGGACTGATCGCCGGTGAGCCTATCCAAGAATTCGCGCGTGCCGGAACGCGCGATGGTGCCGATATGTTCGATCACCTCATTGCGCGACATGCCGACACCGTTATCGGAAATGGTGATGGTGCGCGCGTCCTTATCATAGGCGATACGAATTTTTAATTCGGCGTCGCCTTCGTATAAGGCTGCATCCGATAAAGCCTCAAAGCGCAGTTTGTCGCAAGCATCGGAGGCATTCGAGATCAATTCACGCAAGAATATTTCCTTGTTGCTGTACAAGGAATGAATCATCAAGCGCAACAGTTGCTTAACTTCGGCTTGAAAACCTAGGGTTTCTTTTTGGGTAGCAGTGGTCATGGTTTCCTCGACATAAAACAGAGTTGCAAATTATTGGGGCGGCAAGCTTACTTTTCAAGTGCTGTAAGCGCGGGGTAAAGACTTGGAAAACAAGGGCCTGCGGTAAGTCGTATCTACTTCAAATTATTCAATTCGGCGCGCGACTGGGCCAGCGCTTTCTCGAGTTCCGCAACCTTGTCTTGATAGGGTTTGAGCCGATCCAGCACGCTCTGATAGAAGACTTCAGTGCGCAAGCGAATGCCCTCCTGCTCGGCCAAATTTTTCTTGGCATCGGCTAAGGCCTGTTCTTGTTCCTTGATCTTGTTTTGCAATTCTTGGCGTTGTGCATCGGCTGGGTTCGGAGAAGGCGGCGTTGCCGGTCGCGTCACTGGCACCGCCGGCACAACGGTAATTTCTGCCGTGACCGGGGTGCACTGCATATTGGGCTCGTTTTTTTCGCCGTAAATAATCCGGCCCGTCGCATCTTTGCATTTAAACACTTCAGCATGCACCGCAAACGCCAGGGCGAGCAACCCGAGCGCTAGCGGCAACGTGTAAAGCCTCCGGCTCATTTCGCTATGCCTTGCACGTCTTTAAGGGAAATCCTATGGTAATTTTCCGGCAACTCGAAGGCCTTCGGCCGTACTGCGACATCCGCTTCGTAGTGCAATAAACGGCGCGAAAAGCCGCTGACGCGCACCTCGTCGAATGGCATGCCATATTTAAACCAATATTGCGGCGCCAAAATCAAGCGCGCTAAATCACAATCGTCGCGCTGATCCACCGGCGTCGCCAAATAAGTATTCGACTGCGTTGCCGCCATCAACTCCTGGAACTCCAACAAGGCCTTTGCCACATCGGGAAGAAAGCGCTTGGAAGCAGCAATGCGCGAACACACCGTGCCATTCACAACCAAGTCCACGCGTATCTCCGAAGCCTTATTTTCTAAAATATCCTCCTTGATTTCCCATTTTTGCGGCGGCTTGACTTGCACGATGCCGGGCTCGAATACCAAGATTTCCTGCTTGTCGTTATTGACGCTGTAAACGCGCCGCTCCTTGCGGTCAAACAGCACAAAATCATCGCGATCACGCCCAAAGTCGAGGCGCAAATATCGAGCGGTGACGAGGTAACGGGTGACATAGCCCCCGCCGGCCGCCTCTTGATCCATATAGTTGAGCTCGGTCATCCCGCCCAGGGCCAACACGGGGCTCGACCAAGCTGAGCCGAGCAGGGCCAGCAGCAAAATGTGACGTAGATATCTCATGGCAATAGGTCGAATCCTCTTTGCAAATCGCGCTTAATATCTTCCACCGATTCCAGCCCGACCGCAATCCTGATCAGGCCGTCATTAATGCCTGCTGCTGCACGCTGCTCCGGCGTCAAGCGCCCATGCGTGGTACTGGCAGGATGCGTGATGGTGGTCTTGGTATCGCCCAGATTGGCGGTGATGGACAACAGTTGCGTGCTGTCGATCACCTTCCAGGCCGCCGGCTTGCCGCCCTTTACTTCGAACGACACGATGCCGCCGCCGGTTTTTTGCTGCCGCATTGCTAGTGCATGCTGCGGGTGAGACGGCAGGCCGGGATACAGCACGCGCGCAACTTGCGGCTGCGCCTCTAACCAGCTGGCCAATGCCAATGCACCGGCCGAATGCGCGTCCATGCGAATGCGCAGCGTTTCCAGCCCTTTCAAAAAGATCCAGGCATTGAATGCCGAGAGTGTTGGCCCGGCGGTGCGCAAGAATTGATACACTCCTTCCATCAAGGCCTTGCTGCCCAGCACCGCGCCGCCCAGCACGCGGCCTTGGCCGTCGATGTATTTGGTGGCGGAATGGATCACGATATCCGCACCCAAATCCAAAGGGCGTTGCAGCATCGGCGTGCAGAAACAATTGTCGACCGCGAGCCAGGCGTCATGCCGATGCGCGATCTCGGCCAAGGCGGTGATATCGCACACTTCGGTCAGCGGATTGGAAGGCGTTTCGGCAAAGAACAGCTTGGTATTCGGTTTGCAAGCCGCTTCCCACTCGTCCACGTCGGTGGGCGAAACAAACGTCGTCTCGACACCAAAGCGCTTGAGAATATTGTTGAACAGTTGCACCGAAGCGCCAAATATCGCACGCGAGGCGACGATGTGGTCGCCCGCCGAAAGCAGACCCATCGCGCAAGCGAGAATCGCCGACATACCGGACGCCGTGGCCACGCAATACTCCGCGCCTTCCAAAGCCGCAAGGCGCTCCTGGAACATACTCACCGTGGGGTTGGTGAAGCGCGCATAGATATTGCCGGGTTCCTCGCCGATAAAGCGCTTGGCTGCCTGCTCCGCCGAATCGAAGACGAAGCTCGATGTTAAAAACAAAGCTTCGGAATGCTCATGAAACTGGCTGCGCTGTATGCCGGCGCGCACCGCCAAAGTATCCAAATCATATTTATCAGTCATGCTGGTTTCCTTATTTGGCCCCTCACGGGCTAGATCAAATAGACCGGGCATAAAAAAACCCGGACAGCCAAAGCTAAACCGGGTTTCCCTCACTTTAGCTGGATTTATTACGCGCCCGCAAGCTGATTCAAATCGGCGCAAAACATGTTTATAAATTACGCGACAATTTCCATGGCGTCAAGACAGAAAAATTACGCCGCGACTTTTAGCGGTTCGATCTTCGCCACCGCACGTTTTAGCGATTTCTCAGCTTGCCATAAATCGTAGTTGGCTTGCATGTGCAACCAGGATTCAGCGTTGCCGCCAAGCGCGGCGGTGATTCGCACGGCCATATCGGCACTAATACCCGCCTTGCCGTTGAGCACGCGGGAAAGAGCAACGCGCGTCACGCCGATCCGCTTAGCGAACTCTGTCACGGTAATTCCGGTGTCCGTAAAAACGCCATCCCGAAGAACTTCGCCAGGATGTGGCGGGTTATGCATTCTGCTCATACTGCCCTCTTCTCAATGATAGTCTTGGTAGTCAACGAGTACCACATCGCCGCCCTCGAAAGAAAAAGTCATTCTCCAATTACCATTAACTGACACAGCCCAATACCCCCTCAAGTCTCCTGTCAGCGGGTGCAACCTCCACCCAGGCAAATCCATATCCTTTGGTGATTTTGCGGTATCCAACTTACCTAGCTGCAACCGCAACCGCTTAGCATGGGATGGCTGAATCCCGGCTTTAATGCCCGCCTTAAAGAAATCCTCAATACCCTTGTGCCGAAATGATTTAATCACGATTAAACTGTATATCGTGTATATACAGTTGTCAATTTAGCGAAGCTGCTTTAGCGAATCTTTTGAGAAAAAATGTGGCGGGGATGCGATGAACCAAGTCCTTATTCTTCCGGCGTTTGTTGCTAGTTGCTAGCGTTGCTGCTTCTTTGCATATGCAACTGCGTCTTCCAATCTTTCATATTTGTACCCAGCATAAACATACTTATCAGCATCCATCGTAATGCCGTACTTTTCTATAAGATCATTCGGATTTGTCATTTTGCCAGAGTCTACAGCAGCAATATCTGATGGGGGGCTATTCACACTTGCTTGGATTGAGGCACTCCCTAGGAGGTGTTTAATGGAATTTTCTGTTGTTGTATTAAGTTTCTTCAACTCTTTGTAGATCTTATTCAAGCGCCAATCGACAAGAAAGATAAAAATGGCAATGAAACAGAAGAATAGAAACCCTATTATGCTTGTCAGAAAATCCACACGAAGCCCCCAACCGATTAATATCTCGCTATCAAAACAATACGTTAACAGAGAAATCTAGGTTACGCAGAGCAGCAGACCTTTACATAGCACTATCAAACCTAGGCCGAGCGCAAATTCAAATCCAACTGGCGCGAACTACCGGTGCCCTCGTCTACCTGTCCATCGCGCTGATGTTCCAAGCGATCCAAATATTCCGGGGTGACATCGCCGGTAATGTATTGTCCGTTGAAGCACGAAGAATCGAACTGTGTAATCTCGGGATTGGCTTCGCGCACGGCGATTTCCAGGGCTTCCAGGTCTTGATAGATCAAGGCGTCGGCGCCGATTTCCTGACAAATTTGCTCGTCGCTGCGGCCGGTCGCGAGCAGTTCGGCACGGGTCGGCATATCGATGCCGTACACATTGGGGAAGCGCACCGGCGGCGCGGCGGAGGCGAAGAACACTTTGCGCGCGCCGGCTTCGCGCGCCATCATCACGATCTGCTGGCTGGTGGTGCCGCGCACGATGGAGTCGTCCACCAGCAGCACATTCTTGCCCTTGAATTCGATGCCGATGGCGTTCAGTTTCTGCCGCACGGATTTGCGCCGCACCGCTTGCCCCGGCATGATGAAGGTGCGGCCGATATAGCGGTTCTTGATGAAGCCTTCGCGATACGGCACGCCTAAGCGGTTCGCCAGTTGCAAGGCGCTGGGGCGGCTGGTATCGGGGATCGGGATCACGACGTCGATCTTGAGATGGCCGTATTGCCTGGTAATCTTGTCCGCCAAGCTCTCGCCCATGCGCAGCCGGCTGGCGTATACCGAGATGCCGTCGATGACGGAGTCCGGACGCGCCAGGTACACATATTCGAAAATACACGGGTTGAGCGCCGCGCCTTGCGCGCATTGCTGGCTATAAAAATTGCCTTGATCGTCGATGAAGACCGCCTCACCCGGCGCCACGTCGCGCAATATCTTGAAACCCAAGGCATCCAGCGCCACGCTCTCGGAAGCAATCAGGTATTCCACGCCTTTATCAGTTTCATTGCGGCCGATGATCAGCGGCCGAATGCCGTGCGGATCGCGGAACGCCAGCAAACCATAGCCGGCGATCATGGCCACCACCGCGTATGCGCCGCGACAACGCCGATGCACGCCAGCGACAGCCGTAAAGATGTTGGCAATGTCGAGCTTGACGTTGTGGGTGCTGGCTTGCAGCTCGTGCGCCAGCACATTCAGCAGCACTTCGGAATCGGAATTGGTATTGACGTGGCGCAAATCCTGGCGGAACAACTCCTGCTGCAATTGGCTGGTGTTGGTGAGGTTGCCGTTGTGCGCGAGCACGATACCGTAGGGCGAGTTCACATAAAACGGCTGGGCTTCGGCGGAGGAATCGGCGCAGCCGGCGGTGGGATAGCGCACATGCGCGACACCCATCTTGCCCTGCAGGTCGCGCATGTTGCGGGTACGGAACACATCGCGCACCAAGCCAGAGCCTTTGTGCATATGGAAGGTATGGCCTTCGGAGGTGACAATGCCCGCCGCGTCTTGGCCGCGGTGCTGTAACAGCTGCAAGCCGTCATACAGCAACTGGTTAACAGGTGTCGTTGCTACAGCGCCGAGAATACCGCACATAATTCACCTTAGTTGTAATTCAACCGCTTCTTTAGCTCCGCAGGCAGCCAAGGTCTTGCTTGCATGACCAGGGCCTCCAGGGGCGAACTCAACATCGCATTCTTCCATATCGGCTGTTTAGGTAGATTGGTTAAGCCCGACAACAATACCAGCACCAGCACAATAATCATCCCGCGCGCAAAACCAAAAAATGCACCGAGCAAACGATCCCAAGGGCCTACGCCAATGACCTTTAAAAATTGGCTCACGGTAATCGCGAGCAAGGTCATCAACAGTAAAACCCCCAAAAACAACAACACAAATGCTGCTAAAAAGCGTAGTTCCGGCGTCGGAATGGCGGCGGGCAGCAGCGGCGCCAACGGGTCGGTAAATAAATTCGCCACCCAAAACGCGACCACCCATGCCAGCAAGGCCATCACCTCGCGCAAAAAACCGCGCATGACGCTTAATAAAATCGATACGCCGATAATTCCTAAAACTGCGTAATCGAAAACCGTCATGGCAACTTAGGGAGTGTTGCCCATCACCACAAGTTTAGTATCCAGCGGCTTCACTTTTACGCGGATTTTTTCCGCATCCTCACGCGCCGCATAAGGGCCGCTGCGCACACGAATTTTATTCCCGGCAGACGTTTTAACCACCTCGGTAAAGGTATTGATGCCCTTTGCCTTTAATTCGGTTTGGCGCTGCTTGGCATTCTTTTGTTCTGAAAATGCGCCGTATTGCACAAAGTAGGTTTGCTTGGCAGTGGCGCTGGGCTTGGTCGCTGCGCTGGCCTTGGCTGGCTCACTAGCGGCCTTAACCGGAACGGCAGCCGGCTTCGCTGCTTCGGGCACAACCGCCTGGGGTTTTTCCTGTTTTACAGGCAACCCTACGGACGGATCTTGTGGCGCCTTAGCGCTGGGCTTAGCCTCTTCTTGGCCATTGGGCGTTGCTACTGCGGCAAGGCTCGATGCAGGTGCGGGCGTAATCGCCGATTCCACGCTCGGAGCAGGTGTAATCTTGGGCGCATAGCCAGTGGCATCTTGCGCCGGAATACGAATTTCGATTTGCTGGGTTTCTTGCTGCGGCTTATTTTCCGGCAAAATCATGGGCACCACGGCAATGACCGTGACCACCAACACCACCGCACCGACTAAACGGCGGCGTGCGCGCCTTCTAAACAATATCTCTTCTTCTGTGTAATTAGGTGTCGCCATGTCTTTTGCTCGCTATGTTTTTGCGCCGCGCGTGATGAGGGCTTCCGCCACAGTATGAAACGATCCGAAAACGCAAATTCTATCATCTTCACCCGCCTCGCGACAGGCGAAGCTGTAGGCCTGCGCAATGTCCGGGGCTAGGTGCAGCACCTGCTGGCCATTTTCTTCCAGCAAGCCCGCCAGCAGCGCTGCACTTGCACCGCGTGCGCCGCTCAGGCTAGCGACAACCCAGCCATCGATTTGGTCCTTGAGTGCCGCAATCACGCCGGCTATATCCTTGTCTTGGAGCATGCCAAATACGGCATAAGTTTTACCGGCCACAAATTGCGCCCGCAGATTGTCGGCCAAGATCCTGGCTGCTTGCGGATTGTGCGCCACATCCAAGATCACCACCGGTTTGCCCGGCAGCACCTGAAAACGCCCCGGCAAGCGCGCACTGAGCAAACCGCCGCGCAGATGCGCCTGCGACACGGGCAAGCGTTCGCGCAAGCAATCCAATCCGGCAATGGCTGCTGCCGCATTCATCAATTGGTGTGCGCCACGCATCGTGGGAAAAGGCAAGGCTGAACGGGATCCGTTTGGCCCCCAAAATGTCCAGGATTCAGTTTCGCGCTGCACGCCGAAATCGCGCCCGAAGCGCAGCAATTGCGCGCCGCAATCGCTGGCAAATTGCAGCAAGCTGGCCGGTGGATCGGGATCAGCGCAAATCGCTGGTTTGTGGGCGCGAAAAATGCCGGCCTTCTCAAAGCCGATTTGTTCGCGTGTTTCCCCTAGATAATCCTGATGGTCGAGATCGACCGCGGTCACGATGGCGACTTCGGGATCGAACACATTCACCGCATCCAAACGCCCGCCCAAACCCACTTCCAAGATCGCCACATCGAGTTCGGCTTGGGCAAACGACCACACCGCGGCCAAAGTGCCGAACTCGAAATAGGTCAAGGCGATGTCGACGCGCGCCGCTTCCACCGCCGCAAATCCATCGCACAACATGGCATCGTCAAGCATGCGGCCATCGATGCGCACGCGCTCGTTATAGCGGATCAAATGCGGCGAGGTGTAGCAACCGACACGATAGCCCGCAGCGAGCAAGGTGGCTTCCAAAAATGCGCAGGTGGAACCTTTACCATTGGTGCCGCCCACAATCATGAGGGGAAATGCAGGATATAAGTTGAGCTTGGCCTGCACCGCGCGCACGCGATCGAGACCCAGCGCGATAGTTTTGGGATGCAAACGATCGAGGTGCGCTAGCCAATCCTCAAGCCGGAGGAGGTTCACGAAGTAATACGGTTAAGCCGCCGCCGCTTGCCGCATCAGCAGCGTGATCAAATTAGCCAAACGCTCGCGCATATGCCGCCGATCGATAATCAGATCGACCGCGCCGTGCTCGAGCAAGAATTCAGCGCGCTGGAATCCGTCTGGCAAGGTTTGACGCACGGTTTGTTCGATCACACGCGGTCCGGCAAAGCCGATCAAGGCGCCGGGCTCGGCGATATTGATATCCCCCAGCATGGCGAAACTGGCAGAAACGCCGCCCATAGTGGGATCGGTTAACACCGAGATGTACGGCAGTTTGGCTGCGGCAAGTTGCGTCAAAGCGGCGCTGGTTTTAGCCATTTGCATCAAAGAGAACAGGCCTTCTTGCATGCGCGCGCCGCCGCTGGCGGAAAAACAAATGAAGGGCAGGTTTTGCTCGCAGCACAGCTGCACTCCTTCGGCAAAACGCTCGCCCACCACCGAACCCATGGAGCCGCCCATGAATTTAAATTCGAAGGCCGCGACCACCACCGGCAATTGCAGCACGCTGCCTTGCATCACCACCAGCGCATCGCTTTCACCGGTATCGGCTTGCGCGTCTTTGAGGCGATCCACATATTTACGCGTGTCTTTGAATTTCAAGCTGTCGATGGGCGAGATTTCGGCGCCGATCTCATAGCGCCCTTCCGGGTCGAGAAACAGATCGAGGCGCTCGCGCGCGGAAATCCGATTGTGATGGCTGCATTTGGGGCAGACCTCAAGATTTTTTTCCAGATCGGCGTGATACAGCACGGCTTCGCAACGCGCGCACTTATGCCATAAACCTTCCGGCACATTTTTCTTGTTGCCTTCAGCTTTACGCTTGATTTTGGGGGGCAATAGCTTTTGGAACCAGCTCATACGATGCTCCTAGGTTAGCTATCCATTGCGGTACGGATGGATTTTACCAGGCTCTCGACCCGAGCTACCACTGTCTCGGGGCTTGCATTTTCAATTTCTTGCACGATACGGCTGCCGATTACGACAGCATCGGCGAACTGTGACATGGCTTTCGCCATTGCCCCATCGCGAATGCCGAAGCCAACGCCGAGGGGCAAGCTGATCTGCTGCCGTAATTCGGCCAGACGCGCCTGCACTGCGGTTAAATCCAGATTTGCCGACCCGGTCACGCCTTTGAGCGAGACGTAATAAACGAAGCCGCGCGCGGCGCGCGCCACGGCGGCAACGCGCGCATTCACCGAGGTCGGCGCCAGCAGGAAAATCGGGTCCAGATCATGTTTTGTCAGGCACTCGAGAAACGCCGTGCACTCTTCCGGCGGATAATCCACGGTCAGCACGCCGTCCACGCCCGCTGCTTGCGCCTGCGTGGCAAATTTTTCGTAACCCATGGCCTCGATGGGATTGGCATACCCCATCAGCACTACCGGTGTCGCGCTATTGTCCTGGCGAAACTGTTTCACCATAGCGAGAATATCTTTCAGCCCGACATGGTTAGCCAAGGCGCGCTCGCTCGAACGCTGGATTGTCGGACCATCCGCCATCGGGTCGGAAAACGGCACGCCCAGCTCGATGATGTCGGCCCCGGCCGCGACCATCGCATGCATCATGGGCACCGTCAAAGCGGGCGCGGGATCGCCGGCGGTGAAAAAAGGGATTAGCGCCTTTTTATTTTGTTGTTTTAATTGCGCGAAGCAAGTTGCGATACGAGACATTGAAATCCTATCAAGAGCTTTTGCTACTTTTAAAGCGAGATGCCAGACAAGGAGGCGACCGTATTAATATCCTTATCCCCACGCCCAGAAAGATTGACCAACAAGATTTGATCGCGCTGCATGCTGGGGGCAATTTTCGCGGCATATGCCAGCGCATGGCTCGATTCCAGCGCCGGGATAATGCCTTCAAATCGGCACAGATCATGGAACGCTTCGAGCGCTTCCTGATCGGTCACCGCAACATATTCGGCACGCCCGCTATCTTTTAACCACGCATGTTCGGGACCGACGCCGGGATAATCCAGGCCGGCCGATATCGAATGCGTCTCGATAATCTGCCCATTCTCATCTTGCATCAAATACGTGCGGTTGCCGTGCAGCACGCCCGGGGTTCCGGCGTTCAACGGCGCCGCATGCTTGCCGCTGGCCAAGCCTAGGCCGGCCGCTTCGACACCGATCAGCCGCACCTCTTCCAGGCCCAAATAAGGATAAAAGATCCCCATCGCATTCGAGCCGCCGCCGACACATGCGATGATGGCGTCGGGTTGACGCCCGGTCAGCGCCGGCATTTGCGCCATCGCCTCATGGCCGATCACGGACTGGAAATCGCGCACCATCATCGGATAGGGATGCGGGCCAGCGACGGTGCCGATGATATAAAACGTGCTGTCGACATTCGTCACCCAATCGCGCATCGCTTCATTCAGCGCATCTTTCAGCGTCTTGGAACCGGACTCGACCGGCACGACGGTCGCGCCCAGCATTTTCATGCGGAACACATTCGGCGATTGGCGTTTCACATCCTCCGAACCCATATACACCACGCATTCCATGCCCATGCGCGCCGCTACCGTGGCGCTTGCCACGCCATGTTGACCGGCACCGGTTTCGGCGATGACGCGCTTTTTGCCCATGCGCTTGGCCAATAATGCCTGGCCGATGGTGTTGTTGATTTTGTGCGCGCCGGTATGGTTCAAGTCTTCGCGCTTGAGATAGATGCGCGCCCCCCCCAACTGCTCGCTCCAGCGTTTTGCGAAATACACCGGGCTGGCGCGACCCACGTAATGCTTCAGATCATTGGTATATTCAGCCTGAAATTCGGGGTCGAAACGAAAATGCTCATAGGCAAGCTTGAGTTCTTCCAGTGCTTGCATCAAGGTTTCGGCAACAAACACCCCGCCGTAGGGGCCAAAATAGCCACGTGCATCGGGCAGATCATAAACTTGCATCACGTACTCCTTGCATGAACGCAGCGATTTTCGCCGCATCCTTGATTCCTTTACGCGCTTCCACACCGCTGGAAACGTCCACTGCGGCGGGTCGTACCCGGCGCACGCCTTCCGCGACATTGGCAGGGTTTAAACCGCCGGAAAGTATGACCGGCAACGGCAAGTGCGGCGGGATCAAGCTCCAATCGAAGCCTTGGCCGGTGCCGCCAGCCACCCCTTCGACAAGGGCATCCAACAGCAGCGCTTTGGCGCCTGCATAAGCGGAGGCGTATTGTACCAAATCCATACCCGGCTTTACGCGAACTGCCTTCAGGTAGGGGCGGCCAAAGCTGCCACAATATGCAGCCGGTTCATTCCCATGAAATTGCAATAAATCAAGCGGGAGCTGGGCTAATACCGCTTGCACCTCAGAGGCTTGCGCATCAACGAACAGGCCCACCGTTGTTACAAAAGGTGGCAGCGCAGCCATGATGGCGCGCGCTTGTTCCACACGCACGTTGCGTGGACTGGGCGCATAAAAGACCAAGCCGATCGCATCGGCCCCAAGCTGCGCGCAGCTTAATCCGTCTTCGCCTCGGGTAATGCCGCAAATTTTCACTCTGACCATCGCAGCTTATATTCCTGTTTATATGAAACCAAACTAGTTTAAATCTACAACAAGCCTTGCTCTAGCAGAATTTCCTGGCTCGCTGGAATACCCCAATGCGCAGCATATTCCACGCCGCTCAGATACAAGCCATCCGGCGCAAAGGTCGGCGCTGCGAACTTGCGCTCGCGCCCCTGCAGCACCTCTTGCACCCAATTTGCGGGGTGCTTGCCTTTGCCGACATAAACCAGCGCGCCCACAATATTACGCACCATATGATGCAAAAATGCATTCGCGCGCAAATCTAAAATAAAGTAATCATTTTTTCTTTGGATGGTCAGTTCGGAAAGCGTACGAATTGGTGTTTTGGCCTGACATTCAGCTGCACGAAATGCGCTGAAATCATGCTCGCCGATCAAGAATCTGGCGGCTTGTTGCATGCTTTCGATATCCAGCGGCGCATGAAACCAACCCACGCGGCCAGCCGCCAATCCCGGTCGCATCGGTCGATTGAGCAACAGATAACGATAGCGCCGCCCCTGCGCTGAAAAACGCGCATGAAAAGTCGGCGCTACTTCACGCGACCAATGCACTGACACGGTTTTCGGCAATAAGGCATTTACGCCCCGCACCCACGCGCTATCTGGACGCTGCGCCGAGGTATCGAAATGCACCACTTGCGCCAGCGCATGGACACCGGTATCCGTGCGCCCGGCACTCGCCACCTTAATCGCTTCACCGGCAATTTGGCTCAGCGCTGTTTCTAGCACATCTTGGACCGCACAGGCGCCAGGCTGGGTTTGCCAACCGCAAAATCGACTGCCGTCATATTCCAAACCGAGCGCGATTCTTACCATAAAATCATTCCGATCAACACGAAATAACAAAATGCAAATACCGCATCTTGAATTGTGAAATTCGGAATATCCCAGGCAATGCTGGTTTCAGTCTGCAAGGGTAAATTCAACGCGCTTTGCCAGCGCGCATTTAAGCCTTCCGATGCAGGTGCTGTTTCGGTGTAATGCAGCGTAAGCCAAAGTCGCACTGCAAAACGCTCTACCGGCATGCCTAGCGGCTTTAACGGCAGCAATAAAACATAAATACCTGTCAGTAATTTTTGTCGCGGCAGGTAGGCCAATACAACCGCCAGTGCCGCAATCATCAACAATAAATGCCACGCTTGCAGCACTCCCGCCATCAATCCTTCATGGCTTGGAAAAGCATGCTCCCATCCAGGAAATAATGGTGCGCCCTCTGTCGTAAACGCATATAACAGCAGCATCACGCTAAGCAAGACCCGCGTACGCCGCACCAAGCTCCAGCAGCGCGCAAAACCGCTAACGAACATCATGATCACGATCAAGACACTTGTCGCAATCAAGGCAAATAAGCTGAAGCTTGGAATGGCAAGCGCAAAGCCAATCCAAGCCATTAGCAGAGTAGTTGGATGTAAGTTTATATTCGGCACTATTGAAGCCTTAAAACGCACGGGGCCGCATTAAGCGGCCCCGTATTGTGCGATTAAAAGTATATCAGGAAAGCGTTGAAAGCAATTTGTTGGCTTCAGATTGCTGATCCGGGCCACCTTCTGCAACAACCTCTTGCAAGATTTCGCGCGCCCCTTCTTTATCTCCCATTTCGAGATAGGCTCGGGCCAAATCAAGTTTTGTAGATGCCTCTTCCCATACCGTGCTGTCGCCTACCAGGGTGGTTGCATCTTCCAAGGCGTGTCCCGCAGCGGCTACATCTTCCATCGGCGTTAGCGTGTTGCTGGCCTCATCCAAATTAAGATTGATCCCGGACAAATCCAGTTCCGGCATCATCGTTTCTGCATTGGATGTTTGCTTCGACTCTGTTTCTGCGCTGGCTTCTTGATCCAAGTTGAAGTCGAAGTCGAGTGCGAGCGTATCTTCTTCAAGTGCCGGCTCCCTTGCAGCACTTTCTGTTGCTGGGGCCGTTGTTTCCTCGGGGAACATTGGGGCTTCGAACTTCAAATTATCCAAGCCCAAATCCGCCATCATGGATGGCTCTTCGGCTTTTTTCCCTACTGCTTGGGGAATAATGGTGTCCAGATTGAAATCAAGGGCCGCCATTTCCTCTGCATCTTTTAAGGTATTTTCATGCACGCTTGGCTCAGCCGTTGCTGCTTCAGATGCAGGCGGCGTTAGACCGCCAATGGTGTCCAGGTCAAAATCCAGCGCCCCGCCCAAAGTATCATCAATGGGTGCTGTTACCGCCGCTTCCTGGGTAGCTCCGCCTTGCGTATCGATATCCAAATTAAAGTCGATATCTTGCGCAACCGATGCTGCTGCGGCAGGTGCAACTGCGGGCACTAAATCAGACTCTTCACCAGCACCATGTTCTTCGGAAGAAGCATAGAGCGGATTTGCCGGATCCAGGCCGCGACCAAATTCAGCTGCTTTTTTCCATATCGGGCCTTGGCCACTTGTCGCGGCATAGAGTTCGGCGGCAAGCGTTTCGAAAGCGCCGGTATTCTTACGCCCGGCGTAAATTTCCAGGAGCTTGAGCTGTACCTCATGCCGCCCCGGGTCTTTACTCATGGCTTCTTTTAGAATTTCTTCGGCTTGAGCATCGCGGCCGTAGGCCATGTAAACTTCAGCCTCGGCTATCGGATCGACATCATTGGTGTCGATTGCTCCCATCCCGGCTTGGCTAAAGTCGGTAAGGAAAGAGGTATCCCCTGTATCGATCTGACCACCGGCAGTGTTTCCAAAAACGGTATTGGTCTTAAGATCGCCTCCGGTCATGATGCTGTCTTCGAAGCTCGCCAAACTCTTCTTGCGGCGGCGTCCAAGTGCCCATAAACCAGCAAACAAGGCACCTACAATCGCTGCTGCGCCCCCACCCAAATACAGTGGGTTTGATAGCACAGTATCCATCAAGGATGTTTCAGGGGTTGGCGACGGGGCCGCTTTAATCTTCGGCGCGGGCTTTTTCGGCTCCGGCGCTTTTTCCGGTTGCGCTTGAACCACGGGCTCCGGCGCTTTCTCCGGAATTGCCGCAAGCAGCGGTTCTTTCGCAGGTTCAGGCTTCACTTCAGGCTTGGCTATTTCAGCTTTAGGTGCGGCGGGGGGAACCGGCGCTGCCGGCTTAGCTTTAGCCTGTTGTTCCAACTCGGCCAATTGCTTGTTCTTAAGTTCAAGCAACGCCTTCATATCCTGGATATTCTTGTCCAGATCTTTAATACGTGAATTGGCTTCTTGTAACGCCTTCTCTTTTGCAACCGCTTCATCTTGCGCTGCAGTGAGTTTTTCTTTCAAAGCTTTGGCCTCGGCCCCATTGCCCTTTCCGGCAGTTTCGCCTTTAGAGAGTTTGAGCACGTCCTTGCCTGCTTCTGGCGCCTTTACGGCCTTATCTTCGGCCTTCGCGGTAATCTTTCCAGACACCTCGGCCTTGGCTTCTTCTTTGGCCGGCTGCTGCTCGGCAGCCAAGCCTGCCAGTTTTTGACGATAGGCATTCCAGTCAGCCGCATGCGCTTTAATTTCCTTAACGGCCGCAGCCTGATTGGTGCCGCTTGAATCAAGCGCCGATTTATCCGGCACAATCAACGTTTTCCCGGTCCTGATCCGGTTCATATTATTGCCGTCAAATGCGTCTTTATTCGTCTCGTATAGCGCCACCATCATTTGTTCGAGGCTATAACCCTCTACTTGTAGGCTTCGAGCGATTTTGGAGAGTGAATCTCCCTTTTTGACGACGTAATCTTCTTGCTCAGCCTTAACTAGCGCAGTGGTGATTGGCGCCGGTTGTTTCTCGGCTGCAGGCGCTTCCGCTTGATCACCATCAAAGCGCGGGAAGGTCTGTTCGGCGGGCGTTAGTACACGCGTCGGCTCCGCCTTTAAAATCGGGCTTTCCTTCGCTTCTTTTTTAGCTACTTTTTTTGCTTCCTTCTTGGCTTTAGCTTTCTCTTCGACAATCTGCCTTACAGTTTTCTTTTTGGTTTTTGCTGGCTTTTCGGCGACCTCTGCCTGAACTAACGGCGCTTCAGCCACTGGTTCTGGTTTTACCGCAGGCTCGGATTTGGCCGCTGGCGTTACTGGCGCGCTGATCGCTGGTGCGACTGGCGTATCTTGGAATCCAGGGGGGTCTAGCAAAATCGTGTATTCGCGCAATAAGCGGCCGGTCGGCCAATCGAGCTGGATCAAGAGTTCAACAAACGGCTCATTGAACGCCTGAACAGAGGTCACCCTAAGGTACGGTTCTCCATTGGCTCGCTTAACCACCGCAAAGCGCACTGCCCCCAACCCCTCTTGGCGGTCAATTTTTGCTTGCTTATAGGCCTCTGGGGAGGCAACCCGCGCGGTAACGAGATCAACTTCGTCCTTTGGAATGGCAATCAGGTCAATCTCGGCGCGCAACGGCTGCCCAAGCGCGGAAATAACCTTTAATTTGCCCAAACCGGCGGCGTCCACCGCCATCGGCGTGGCCACCAAGAAACCCGCTACGAGTAATGCACTAATTATATTCTTGCGTTTCATGCCACCCTCATGACTTTTTAAGCAAGGAGAATCAACTTAACATCAAATAGTTAGAGTTGCAAGCTCAGATTACACATTACATTATCGCTCAAGTTAGATATTTTTCAATCAAAACTTCTGCGATCTGCACCATATTAAGCGCCCCGCCTTTGCGCATGTTGTCGGATACAGCCCAAAAATTCAATCCATAAGGATGCGATAAATCCTCCCTCACCCGCCCGATAAATACCGGGTCATTTGCCGCGGCTTCAACCATGGGCGTAGGGTAACCACCCGCATCGTCCTCTTCATACAAAACAATACCCGGTGCATTTTCGAGCAAATGACGCGCATCTTCTTGACTGAGCTTGCGCTCGGTTTCGATATGCAGCGCCATTGAATGACCATAAAACACCGGCGCACGCACCGCGGTCACATTTACACCTATGTCGCTTTTTTGCAACACACGCCGCAGTTCCCACATAATCTTAGCTTCTTCTCCACTCACACCCGTCTCATCCAGGCCACCAATCTGTGGCAGCAGGTTAAACGCAATTTGCTTGGGGAATACCGTGCTTTCCATAGGCTTATGATTAAACAGTCCGATTGATTGCTGCGCCAACTCATCCACGGCCGCCCGACCGGCGCCGGACACAGACTGTATCGTCACGGCATTGACCCGACTTAAGCCCGCCGCGTCATTAATTGGTTTTAATGCAAGCGCCATGATGATCACGCAGCTATTGGGATTGGCAATAATGCGCCGTGATTCATAAGCGGCCAAATCCATCTCATTCACCTCAGGCACCACCAGCGGCACGTCCGGATCACGGCGAAACGCATCGCTATCATCGATTACCACCGCGCCCGCTTCAGCGGCTTTCGGCACATACTCCTCGGCCAGCGCGCGATCCACACAAAAAAAAGCGAAGTGGCAAACGCTGAAATCAAATACGTCGATCTCTTGGACAGCATGATCCTCCCCGCGAAAAGTGACATTCTCGCCGGCATGTTCCGCCTGATCTACCACGGTCAATGCATCGATCGGAAAGTCGCGCGCCTCCAAAATTTCCAATAGCGTCTCGCCCAGCAGAGAGCCTGCGCCGACAACACAAACATTATATTTAACCGGCATCTCAGATCACCTCAAAAAGAAAACGCCAGACGGTGTTTTCCGCCTGGCGTGGCACATGCATTTCAATGAAATTATTGTTCGATCACAATCCGCAGCATACGGCGCAAGGGCTCTGCCGCGCCCCACAATAGTTGATCGCCCACGGTAAAGGCCGACAAATACTGCGGACCCATGTTGAGCTTGCGCATGCGGCCCACCGGCACGGTCAGCGTGCCGGTCACGGCAGCCGGGGTCAGCTCCTGCATGGTGATCTCGCGATCGTTCGGCACCACTTTCACCCAGTCATTGTGTGCGGCGATGATGCCGTGAATTTCATCCAGCGGCACATCCTTGGTCATTTTGATGGTCAACGCCTGACTGTGGCAGCGCATGGCGCCGACACGCACGCACAGCCCATCGATAGGCACTTGATTGGTAGAACGGCCGAGAATCTTGTTGCACTCGACCTGGGCCTTCCATTCTTCCTTGCTCTGCCCGGACTCGAGCTGCACGTCGATCCACGGGATCAAGGAGCCGGCGAGTGGCACCGGCCACGCATCCAGCGGATATTTATCCGAGCGAATAAAATTCGCGACCTTTTTGTCGATTTCGAGAATCGCCGAGGCCGGATCGTCCAGCAAGGTTTTTACTTCGTTATGCACCGCGCCCATTTGCTGGATCAGTTCGCGCATATTGCGCGCGCCAGCGCCGGAAGCGGCTTGGTAGGTCATGGGGCTGATCCATTCGATCAAGCCTTTGTCGAACAGGCCGCCGATCGCCATCAGCATCAGCGACACGGTGCAGTTGCCGCCGACATAGGTTTTCACGCCTTTGCACAAGCCATCCTTGATCACGTTTTTATTCACGGGATCGAGGATGATAATCGCCTCATCCTGCATGCGCAGGGTCGAAGCGGCATCGATCCAATAGCCCTTCCAGCCCGCCGCGCGCAGCTTGGGATACACCTCCTTGGTGTAATCGCCGCCCTGGCAAGTGATGATGGCGTCCATCGCTTTCAGTTCATCGATACTCGCTGCATCTTTGAGCGGCGGCACCGCCTTGCCAATATCGGGCCCTTTGCCGCCAGGATTGGAAGTGGTGAAAAACACCGGATCAATGACGTCGAAATCTTTCTCATCGCGCATGCGCTGCATCAGCACCGAACCCACCATGCCGCGCCAACCGATCAAGCCTACTTTCATCATTTTGCTTTGTCCTCAGTTCAAAATCTTCTCACCGCAGAGACGCGGAGAGCGCAGAGAAAACCCGAAAAAACTCAGCGCCCTCTGCGCCTCTGCGGTTCAAAAGCTTTTTCAAAGCGCCGCCACCACCGCATCGCCCATTGCGCTGCACGAAACCTTTTTAGTGCCGTCCGTATAGATATCCGCGGTGCGCAAGCCTTGAGCCAATACTTTCTTCACCGCAGCCTCGATGCGTTGCGCGGACGCTTCCTGATTCAGCGTGTAACGCATCATCATGGCCACCGATAGAATCGTTGCCAGCGGATTCGCGACATTCTTGCCGGCGATGTCCGGCGCGCTGCCATGAATCGGCTCGTACAAACCTTTGTTGTTGGCATCCAAGGATGCGGAAGCCAGCATGCCGATGGAGCCGGTCAGCATGGAAGCCTCGTCGGACAAAATGTCGCCGAAAATATTGCCGGTGACGATCACGTCGAACTGCTTGGGGTTGCGCACCAATTGCATCGCCGCGTTGTCCACGTACATGTGGGATAGCGCAACTTCCGGGTACTCCTTGGCGACTTCGATCACCACTTCTTTCCATAACTCGGAGCATTCCAGCACATTGGCCTTTTCCACCGAGCACAACTTTTTTCCGCGCTTCATGGCGATGCCGAAAGCCACATGCGCCACACGCCGCACTTCTGACTCGGCATACAACATGGTGTTAAAACCAACCCGTTCGCCGTTACGCGTTTCGATACCGCGCGGCTGGCCGAAATACACATCGCCGGTCAACTCGCGCACGATCATGATGTCCAAGCCCGCCACCACTTCCGGGCGCAGGGTGGAAGCGCTCGCCAGTTCCGGATACAACAAGGCCGGACGCAAATTGGCAAACAGGTTCATTTCCTTGCGGATACGCAGCAAGCCGCGCTCCGGGCGCTTGTCGCGCGGCAAGCTATCGTATTGCGGTCCGCCCACGGCGCCGAGCAGCACCGCATCGGAAGCCTTAGCCAATGCCAGCGTCGCTTCCGGCAAGGGATCACCCACCGCATCGAAACCCGCGCCGCCGATGGGCGCTTCTTGCAATTCCAGTTTGAGGCCATCGCTAGCCAGTACTTTCAAAACCTTCACGGCCTGTGCAACGATTTCCGGACCGATACCGTCACCCGGCAAAACTGCGATTTTCATTTCTTATCCTTAAGAACTTACTGTGCGAACATCCATGGCGCTTCCACTTTGCGCCGCGCTTCATACGCCTTGATCTTATCCACATGCCGTAGCGTCAAACCAATATCGTCCAACCCATTCAACAAACAGAATTTACGGAACTCGTCCACCTGGAAGCCGAACGATTGCCCACTGGGTGTCGTCACTGTTTGCGCTTCGAGATCGACCGTCAGCCGGTATCCTTCGGTTTTTTCCGCTTCCTTGAATAACTGATCGACAATCGCTGCATCCAGCACGATGGGCAGCAGCCCGTTCTTGAAGCAGTTATTGAAGAAAATATCGGCGAAGCTCGGCGCGATAATGGCGCGAAAACCATAATCTTCCAGCGCCCACGGCGCATGCTCGCGACTTGAACCGCAGCCGAAATTCTCGCGCGCCAGCAGCACTTGTGCGCCCTGGTAGCGCGGCTGATTCAGCACGAAATCCGGATTCAATGGCCGCAGGGAATTATCCATGCCCGGTTCGCCATGATCGAGGTAGCGCCACTCATCAAAGGCATTCGGACCAAAGCCGGTACGCTTGATCGATTTCAAAAACTGCTTGGGGATGATGGCGTCGGTATCAACATTGGCGCGATCCAATGGCGCGACCAGCCCGTGAAGCTGAATAAACTTTTCCATGATTTATTTGTGTTGATCGGCCGACTTTTCGATCTTGTTGCCGACCTTACTCACATCCTTGCCGAAACCTTCCATGGTATTGCAAGCAGAAAGCCCCAACAAACCCAGCATCACTACGAGAATAACGAAACCCTTGTTCATAAGTACCTCCTGTTTAAAAAGCTATGCCGCTTTCAGCGGCGATTGCGCAACCGTGCGCACATCGACAAAATGCCCTGCAATCGCGGCAGCTGCCGCCATCGCCGGACTCACCAAATGCGTGCGCCCACCCGGACCCTGCCGGCCTTCAAAATTTCGATTGGAAGTCGACGCGCAGCGCTCACCCGGCTCCAGCTTGTCGGCATTCATCGCCAGGCACATCGAGCAACCTGGTTCGCGCCATTCAAAACCCGCATCTAGAAAAACCTTATCCAAGCCTTCGCGCTCGGCTTGCAACTTCACCAAACCGGAACCCGGCACCACCATCGCCAGCTTGACATTGGACGCCACGCGCTTGCCTTTGGCCACCGCAGCGGCGGCGCGCAAATCCTCGATGCGCGAATTGGTGCAGGAACCGATAAACACCTTATCGATGGCGATCTCGGTGATCGGCGTATTGGCCTGCAAGCCCATATAGTGGAGTGCGCGTTCCATGCCGGAACGTTTCACGGCATCGGATTCAGCGGCCGGATCCGGCACGCGCCCATCCACCGTGGTCACCATCTCGGGCGAGGTGCCCCAAGTGACTTGCGGCTTGATCTGCGCCGCATCTAACTCCACCACGCAATCGAATTGGGCGTCGGCGTCGCTCACCAGGGTCTTCCAATAGGCCACGGCTTTTTCCCAATCAGCGCCCTGCGGCGCAAATGGCCGGCCCTTGACGTAGTCGATGGTCTTGTCGTCCACCGCCACCATGCCGGCGCGCGCCCCGGCTTCGATCGCCATATTGCAAACCGTCATGCGCCCTTCCATCGACAGCGCACGGATCGCGCTGCCGCCAAATTCGATGGCATAACCGTTACCGCCGGCGGTGCCGATTTTGCCGATAATCGCCAGCACGATGTCTTTCGCCGTCACGCCCGCGCCCAGCTCGCCTTCCACCGTAATCAGCATGGCCTTGGACTTCTTTTGCAGCAGGCACTGCGTGGCCAGCACATGCTCGACTTCCGAAGTGCCGATGCCGTGCGCCAGCGCCGCGAACGCGCCATGCGTGCTGGTGTGCGAATCGCCACACACCACGGTCATGCCCGGCAGCGTGGCGCCTTGTTCCGGACCGATGACATGTACAATGCCTTGCCGGACATCGTTCATTTTGAATTCCGTGATGCCGAAGTAATCGCAATTTTTATCCAGCGTTTCCACCTGCAAATGCGATACCGGGTCGGCAATGCCTTCGCTGCGATTGGTGGTGGGCACATTGTGATCGGCGACCGCCAGATTGGCGGCAATGCGCCAAGGTTGGCGCCCCGCCATGCGCAAGCCCTCGAACGCTTGTGGGCTGGTGACTTCGTGCACCAAATGCCGGTCGATATACAGCAAGGTGGTGCCGTCGTCCTCGACATGCACCACGTGCGCGTTCCAAAGTTTGTCGTATAGAGTTTGTCCGCTCATGCTCGAAATTACCGCAGAAAGGCGTGAATTATAACTGAGCTTGCCCGCCCCGGCATAGGTTCCGCTTATTACGAGAATGTCAATATCGCTGTAGAAAACACCATTGTCTAGTGCTCATGCCGGTGGTGCGCATCTGGGTAGTGCGGATGAATGTGACTGAGCGCTTCATGCCGGTGCAGATGGGTATGCCGGACATCGGGCGGCGTCGGTTCGGCATGCTCGTGGCTGTGCTCCAGAATCTCGTGCGTGTGCAGGTGTTCATGGCGCTCGGTCAGGTGCGGCCACACACCCACGCCCATCAGCGCGGCTGACACCTGTAGCGGCCAAGTGGGCGCTTCTCCCAACAGCAGCAGGGCAAGCAGCGCCCCGGCGAATGGCGCAACGGAGAAGTACGCACCGGTGCGCGCCGTGCCCAGGTGGCGCAAGGCCAGCACGAACAACTCCAAGCTCAAGCCGTAACTGAAGAATCCCAGCGTCGCCGCCGCCAAGGCTGGGCAGCACTGCCCCCGCGGCCAAGGCTAGCGCGAGATTGGTCGAACCGGCGGCCAGCGCCGCCGCGAGGGCGGCGAGTACGCCGGGGAGGTGAGTGCGCGTTTCATGGCAGTAGCCTATGCCCGATTTCGCTATCGAGTCTACCTATCCTGACAACATTGCACCGCGCGAAACCGGGAAACGCTGCCCTATTCATGCGCCAAGTCCCAAATCAAATGCGCATCAACAAGCAAGCCGTAGTAGGTTTTCAGTGCAATGACTTGCGCTTGCAGGGCGTTGTTCATGGCCGCTGTTTCCTGGCGGCGCGCCAGCAGCAGGGCTTGCAGTTCCGCTTCGCCGAGCGCATAAGCCCGTTGCATCAGTCGCGCGTTCTCTTGCATGGCCTGCGCACCTTCATTGGCGATGTGCAGGCTGTCATAGGCACCGCGCGCGAATACGATGGCGCTCGCAATCGACGTTTCAAGCTGACGTTTTTTGAGTTCGACTTCTTGTTGTGCTACCGCAATCTCCGCAATCGTCTTGGCGCTGCGCGCATCGCGCCCCCCACCTGGAATAGGAATGCTGATCATCACGCCGGAAATGCGTTCGCGACCGCCGACTTCCGAGCCCCTATAAACCCCCAAGGTCGGGTCGGGCGTCTTGTCCGCGCGCGCGCGTTCGGCCTGCGCTTGCATCTTCTGCATTTGCGTTTGTACAAGCTTCAGTTCATCGCTTTCGGCCAGGATGCGCTCGCGCCAAGCCGCCGCATCGTCACCGATCGGCAATGGCGTAGGCAAGGCCACGATCTGACGCTTAACCCCGGGAAAGCGCGTGGAAAGATGCACCCATGCCACGCTCGCCTGTGTCTTCGCATCATTGTCCACGCGCCTTTGATCGGCGAGTTCGGCGCGGGCAATACCCAAGTCCAATTTCGAGGCGTCGCCGGCACGAACACGCTTTTCCACAGCCGCAAGGCTGGCTTGTACCGCGCTCAGACTATGCTCTGCCAGCGCGCGGGCATGTTCCGCCGCCAGCCAGTCCACCCACAGCGCCGTCAGATCACGCGCAGCGTCGTGCAAAGCCTCGCCATAGCGCGCGCGGGACTCTTCGACCACCGCCTTGCCGAGCCGGTCATCCGCCGAGGCTTTACCGGGAAGCCGGATGGTGCGCTCAATGCCTACGTTCCATTCGTTGTAACGCTGACCACTTTCCACGCGACGCTGCTGACCCGTGACGCGGGGAATCCATTCATAGGGCGATTTATCGAGGATACCGGCCTCTTGCAGCGCGACATCCAAGCCGGCGCGCGCGGTAGCGACGCCGCCATCCTGTTCGAGTTGCGGACGTGCGATTCCAGTAGGCAAAAACCCTGGTGGATTCACGGGCTGCAGCGCATGTGCGGATGTAGCGCTGGTTAACAGGGCAATCAGAAGTAATCGAAGCATCATGCGATCTCTCCCGCTTCCATGACCGGCGTTACCCAATAGCGTATGCCGGCGCCGCTGAATTGCAGGCGTATCGTGTCGAGCAGATGCATTTTGTCGGCGGCGTCAAAAATCACCTGCACCGCCGTGGCGCGCGCCCGTCCTAGCACTTGCTCCATTTGATCGAGATACTCGTGCGCCAGGCCATGTGCGGCCGTGGGCGCGCTGGTGAAGATCGTTGCTTTAGGAGATAAAAGCAGCAGATCGAGCAATTTTTCCTCGACAGCCGGCGGACACAGCAGTGTTAAGCAAAGTTCAGACATGGGAAACCTCTCGTTTCGGAAATGCGAAGCGTAAATACAAGATTGGCAACAACATCAGTGTCAGCGCCGTGGCGCTGATCAAGCCGCCGATCACGACGATGGCCAGCGGGCGTTGGATTTCCGAGCCCGGCCCCGAGGCAAACAGCAGCGGAATCAGTCCGAACGCCGTGATCGACGCCGTCATCATCACCGGGCGCAAACGCCGCTTCGCCCCTTGCAAGACGACCTCGCCAAGCCGCACCCCCTCGCTTTGCAGTTGATTGAAATAACTGACCAGCACCACGCCGTTCAGAACGGCGATACCCAACAGCGCAATAAAACCCACGGACGCAGGCACCGAGAGATATTCGCCCGTGACCCACAAGGCGAAGATGCCGCCGACCAGCGCGAATGGGATGTTGCTCAAGATTAGCAAAGCCTGGCGCACCGAGCGGAAGGTTGCGAACAGCAGTACGAAAATCAGACCGAGCGCGACCGGAACCACCACCGTCAAGCGTGCCGCCGCGCGCTGCTGGTTTTCGAATTGGCCGCCCCAACCGATGCGGTAGCCGCTGGACAGGGGCAACCTTTGCGCGACCAGCGCCTTGGCCTCCTCCACGAACCCCACCAGGTCGCGGCCGCCGACATTGGCGATCACCACGCTGTAGCGGCTGCCCATCTCGCGATCGATCTTGACCGGGCCTTCGGCGCGCTCCAGCCGGGCTACGCTGCTCAACGGCACCGTGCTGCCGTCCTTGGTCGTGATGCGCATGGCGCCAAAGTCGGCTGGCGATAGGCGCACCGACTCGTTACCGCGCAAGATGATCGGCGTGCGCCGATTGCCTTCGATCACCATGCCGGCGCGCTGCCCTTCAATCTGCGTGCGCAGCGCATCCTCGATCTCCTCCACACTCAAGCCGAGCCGGCCGGCCTGCAGGCGATCAACAGTCATCTTGAGATACTGCACGCCGTCGTTCTGCACCGTGTACACATCCTGGCTGCCGGGAACTGTTTTGAGCAGTGCTTCAACTTGGCTCGCGTACTGGTTTAGCTGATTCAGATCGGGTCCGAAAATCTTCACCGCCAGATCGCCGCGCACGCCGATAATCATCTCCGACACGCGCATTTCAATCGGCTGCGTGAAGCTATACTCAATGCCGGGTATGGGATCGAGCACCTTGCGCACTGCATCCATCAGTGCGTCCTTGCTCTTCATGCGCCACTCTTTTGTCGGTTTCAACAACAGATAGGTGTCGGTTTGATTCAGCCCCATCGGATCGAGGCCGATTTCATCGGAGCCGGCACGCGCGACGATGCCGGTCACCTCGGGAACGGCTTGCATGATGGCCTGGTGGATTTTCAGATCGAGCGCAGCGCTTTGTTCCAGGCTGATGGAAGGCAGTTTCTCGATGCCGACAATCAGGTCGCCCTCGTCCATCGTCGGCATGAAGGTCTTACCGACCCGGGTGTAGACCACACCAGCCGCGAGCAACATCACCACCGACACCACGACGACGACGCGCTGCCGGCGCAGCCCCCAGGCCAGCGCGGGCGCATACAGCGCCAGCAGCTTGCGCGGCAACCAAGGGTCTTCGTGCTTGACCTCGCGCAACAAATAGGACGCCAGCACCGGAATGACGGTCAGGGAGAGCACCAGAGATCCGGCAAGGGCGAACACGATGGTAAGCGCCACCGGCACGAAAAATTTTCCTTCGAGGCCCTGTAGCGTCAGCAGCGGCAGAAACACGGTAATGATGATCAATATCCCGGCAGTCACCGGAACCGCCACCTCGCGCACCGCGCGATAAATTGTATGCAGCCGCGGCAGCTTGCCAGCGGTGGGATCAGTCGCCAAGCGCTGCACGATGTTTTCGACCACCACCACGGCGGCGTCGACCAGCATGCCGATGGCGATCGCAAGGCCGCCCAGACTCATCAGATTCGCCGACATACCGAAGCCGCGCATCAAAATAAAGGTAATCAACGCCGCCAGCGGCAGCACCAGGGCCACCGTCAACGCCGCCCGGATATTGCCCAGGAACAGCCCCAGCAACACGACGACCAGTATCGTCGCTTCCAGCAGCGCGGAGGAGACCGCGCCGACCGCCTTGCTGACCAGCGAGGCCCGATCGTAAAAAACGTTGAGCTGTACTCCCGGCGGCAGCGTCGGCTTCAGTTCGGCGAGTTTCTGGCGCACGCCTTTGACCACTTGTTGCGCATTGGCGCCGGCCAATCCCAACACCAGTCCCTCGACCGCTTCACCCTTGCCGCTTTGCGTCACCACGCCGTAGCGGGTGAGCGTGCCGATCTTGACCTCGGCCAAATCACCGATGCGGATCGGCGCGCCGTCCTTGGTCACCACCACCACCGCGCGCAAGTCGTCCAGGCTCGCGATGCTGCCTTCGCTGCGCACCAACAATACTTCATCGCCTTCACCGAGCCGGCCGGCGCCGTCGTTGCGATTATTGGCGCCGATCGTTTCCTTGAGCTGCATCATGGTCACGCCGCTGGCCGCCATTTTGAGCGGGTCGGGCACGACCTCGTAGGCGCGCACGACGCCACCCAGCGCATTCACGTCAGCGACGCCGGGCACCGTGCGCAGCGCCGGCCGGATGACCCAATCCAGCAGGCTGCGCCGCTCGGCCAGCGACAGTCCACCGCCTTCGACGGTGAACATGAACATTTCCCCCAAGGGCGTCGTGATCGGCGCCATGCCGCCCGCGATGCCGGCCGGCAGATTCTCCGTCAGACCGCCCAGGCGTTCGCTAACCTGCTGGCGCGCCCAGTAGATGTCGGTGCCATCTTCGAAATCGATGGTGACGTCCACCAGCCCGTACTTGGTGACCGAGCGCAGGATTTTGGTTTTCGGAATGCCGAGCATTTCCACTTCGATCGGCACCGCGATGCGGCTTTCGACTTCTTCCGGCGTCATGCCGGGCGCTTTCATGATGATTTTCACCTGAGTGCTCGATACATCGGGGAAAGCGTCGATTGGCAAACCGCTGTACGCAACCCATCCCGCACCGCCGACGATCAGCGTCGCCAACAGGACGAACAGGCGCTGCGACAAGGAAAATTGAATGAGACGGGAAAGCATTATTTGCTCTCCTTCGCGTTGAGCCAGGCGCCCTTGAGCGCCACCACGCCGGATATGGCGATTTGCTCGCCGGCCACGAGCGCCCCTTGCACACGCACGCGCTGCCCGGCACTGGCCGTGACCTGCACCGGCCTGGCTTCAAAGCCATTCGCGGTGCGGACGAACAGGTAAGCCTGCTTGCCGTCATGCAACACGGCGGACAGGGGCACATCCCAACTGCCTTGCTTGGCCGCCATGGGCAATTCGACCGTCACGAATTCACCTGGGCGAACTTGTCCAGGTTTGCCTTCGATAGCCGCGCGCAGCATCACCGTCTGGCTGCTGGAGGCGACGGTCGAGCCGGCGCTCAAGATACGCGCCGTGACATCCCGGCCTTGCAGCTTGAGTTTTGTTCCGGTGGGCCAACTAGCGACTTCAGACACCGGAAGCTGAATATCCAGCCACAGCACATCGGTTTGAGTCACATGCAACAAGGCGGTCGCCGCCTCGACGCGCTGGCCCGGCTTGACCGCAATCTCGGTGACGATTCCGGCTTGCGTCGCGGCCAGCGTGATGCCGTCCAGCAGATTGCCGGAGGCCGCAATGCGTTCGATTGTCGCGGCCGGAATACCGCTGAGGCGCAGCGCCGCCTTGGCCTGGTTAAGCGCGGCTTCGCCTTCCATCAAACCGGCCTGTGCCTCCTGCACCCGGCGTTGCGCGATGATGCCTTCATCGAACAAAGCTTGTTCGCGCCGTGCGGCTTGCCGTGCCAGCGTGGCGCGTGCAGTGGCTTGCAGCAACTGCAATTGCAATTGGCCGAATTCCGGACTGGCTATGCGCACCAGCGGCGCGCCCGAACGCACCACTTGGTTCTGCTGCACCAGTAATTGCAGCACCAGGCCCGCCACCGGCGCGCTGACCACTTGTTCGGCTTTTGGCGGAACGATGACCTGCGCGGGAAAGCTCGTCATGACCGAGTCCGTCTGCCTCTGCAACGGTGCGGTTTGAATGTTCATTGCCTGCATCTGGCTATCGGCAACGGCAAACTTGGCCGGCCGGTCGGCGGCCTGCGCCATCGATGCAAGAACGTACAGCAGTGTTGCTACCCATGCGCTCAACCGGAAGCGCAGCGTGATTATTTTCATGACAACTCCAATGGCGCCTGAAGGCGCAAAAACGTGACCACGCGCAAGACGGCG
This sequence comes from Pseudomonadota bacterium, assembly GCA_021812385.1. Taxonomy (GTDB): domain Bacteria; phylum Pseudomonadota; class Gammaproteobacteria; order Burkholderiales; family Thiobacteraceae; genus RBG-16-58-11. Next base: position 269,845 of record JAKANO010000002.1, read on the forward strand.
TGGAAAAAAAGGCTGAACTCCGCAATACGCGGGGATAGACGTAGATTGCTAGTTGGGTATCGCGGAACGGGCACACACATGCGCAGTGTCAACGCGAGCGTCGACTCAGGCAGTTAACCTAGGCAAGCAATCAGTGTGAAATGACGGCCCGAGGCGGGCGGAATGGCGGGGTTGATTCGAAATTTAGAACAAGCGATTCCGAAAGCGGAAGTTCGGCTTGCGCGAGCGGTGGAATTGCCAAGCGCGGCATTTCAAACAAGCCGGCGGACATATGGGTCAATAGATGCCCAAACGAAGTATGGGCATCCAAGTGGTCTTGCGCGTCATGCTGGGGCCCAGTATGGCCGTGATTGTGGCCCGCGTGCGCCAACCCGACCAAACCATGCGCCAATTGGTCGTGGCTCGCAATCATTCCCAAGCCGAACGAAGGCGAAAGAAAGGAGGCCAGCATGACCATTAACATGAAGCGCAGAAGAAATTGTTGGGCGCGATGGGACATTTGACTTGCATTGTAGCGTTGAACAGTTAAGGGCAGCAATCTATACTGCGCGCCGAATCTTAAGAGTTTCTTAACTGATGGAAAAATCCTCGATCTACGCGCTGCAGGCCGCGATCCCCGATTGGGCACAATGGCTGGCCCAGGATGAAGAGGGCACTTGGTGGGCCTATGAAGCCGAACCCAACCAGCAACACAATGGCTGGTATGAGAACGAAGTGGGGCGAATTCAGCGCCTCGGCAAAACCGATCCGCCGGCGAATTGGCAGAGCACGCTGCGCAACCTTAAACCTGCAACCTAAAGCCTTAAGCGTGGTGGTTGCCGCGAAATTTCCACAGCAGCAACAACAAGCCCAGCAATGCGCAACCCGCAGCAATCGTAAAGGTGCCGCTGGCGCCCAAACTATCCCAGGTATTGCCCGCATACAAGCTGCCCAAGGCGCCGCCGGCGCCGAACGAAATACTGTTGTAGATGCCCTGCCCTTTGGCTTGATGCCGCCCTTTGAAAAAGCGGTTGATCAAAGCCACGGCCGAGGCATGATAGGCGCCAAAGGTGGCGGCGTGCAGCACTTGCGCCAGGATGATCAATTCCGGCAATTGAATGCACCAGGCGATGAGTAGAAAGCGCAGCACGCCGATGGCAAAACTGGCCATCAACACATGCTCGATGGCGTAGCGCTTAAACAAGCGCGGCGCGATCAGGAACACGCCGATCTCGCAAATCACCCCGAGCGCCCACAGCCAGCCGATATGGCTTTTGCTGTAGCCATGCTCGCCGAGATAAATCGAATAAAAACTGTAATATGGTCCATGTGCGGCAGACATCAGAAAACAGGCCGCGATCAGCACGACAATTTGCGGATTTCGAATCAGCTTCCAAATCGAAACATGATCGTGCGCGTGCGGCAGCAGTTCCGCCTCGGGAATGAAGCGCGCAAACAGCGCCACGCCGCACAACATGGCGAACACCAGCCACGGCAGCCAGGCGATGGGCGCGAAATCCAGCACATAGCCCAGGCCCACCACCGAGGCAATGAAACCGAGCGAACCCCACAGACGGATGCGACCATAGCGGTCGGTGCGCTCGCCGAGATGGCTAAAAGTGGTCGCCTCCACCAATGGCAAGGACGCGCTCCAAAAGAAGCTCATGCCGGCCATCACGGCAAACAGCCACCAGAAGCTTTGGCCAAAGAAAACGCCGGCAAAACAGCACAAACTCGCCAGCGCGGCGATTTGCACAATCACCACGCGCTTGCCCGAACGATCGGCCATCCAGCCCCAAATATTGGGGGCAAAGATGCGCATCAATGACAGCAGCGACATCAACACGCCGATATTCACCGCGCTGAAACCCAGCGACTTCAGATACGGCCCCCAATACGGCGACATCGCGCCGACGAAGGCGAAGTAAAAGAAGTAATAGCCGGAAAGGCGCCAGTAGGGAATCGGTTTATTCATAAAAAAACGGGTTAACCGCCAAGACGCCAAGAACCCCTTCAAAAGACTTGGCGTCCTTGGCGTCTTGGCGGTGCAAGATTTTGCTTTTGGGCTATTTACGCTGGCCCGGGATCGGCGCCATCGGCGGCGTCACATCGGCATTTTGCGCGCGCTGGCGCAGCGCATGATCCATCAGCACGATGGCCAACAAGGCTTCGACAATCGGCGTGGCGCGAATGCCGACGCAGGGATCGTGACGGCCGGTAGTGGCCACTTCGACCGGCGCGCCAGTGAGGTCGATGGAATGGCGCGCAATGGCGATGCTAGACGTCGGCTTGATCGCCACCGAAACCACGATGTCTTGACCCGAGGAAATCCCGCCGAGAATGCCGCCGGCGTTGTTGCCGATGAAACCCTCAGGAGTCAGCTCATCGCCGTGTTCGCTGCCGCGCTGCGCCACGCTGGCGAATCCGGCGCCGATCTCCACACCCTTGGCGGCATTCAACCCCATCATGGCATAGGCGATATCGGCGTCGAGCCGGTCGTACAGCGGCTCGCCCAATCCCACCGGGACATGCTCCGCCACCACGGTGATTTTCGCGCCAATGGAATCCTTCTCCTTGCGGATCGCATCCAGATAGGCCTCAAGCTCTGGCACACAAGCATTGTCCGGGGCAAAAAAAGGATTTTGCTCCACATCTTCCCAGCGCTTGAAGGGAATGATTTTCTCGCCCATCTGGCTCATATAGCCGCGGATCACGATACCGAATTTTTGTTTCAACCACTTCTTGGCGACGGCGCCCGCCGCCACTGTGGGCGCGGTCAGGCGCGCGGAAGAACGTCCGCCGCCGCGATGATCGCGAATGCCATATTTTTGCAAATAGGTGTAATCGGCATGGCCGGGGCGGAAGGTCGCGGCGATATTGCCGTAGTCCTTGCTGCGCTGATCTTCATTGCGGATCAGGAGACCAATCGGCGTACCGGTCGTTTTGCCCTCGAACACGCCAGACAGGATTTCCACCGTGTCCGATTCCTTACGCTGCGTGACGTGGCGCGAGGTGCCGGGCTTGCGCCGATCCAGATCGATCTGGATATCCTCGGCGCTGAGTTCCATGCCGGGCGGGCAGCCGTCCACCACGCAGCCGATGGCCGGGCCGTGGGATTCGCCGAAGGTGGTGACGCAAAACAGTTTGCCTAAGGTACTACCGGACATAGGTGGACTCGTCGCATTGTTTTTGTAAATGACCGCGCATTTTAACATGAGCAGACCTGTTCCCCGCCCCCAACTGGAACCCCCTATTGTTACCAGGGGAAACGGCCTCCCGTTGCCGTTCCCGTAACAGTCGCGTGACAACCGTAAAACCTTTAAAAATTCTCAAGTATTTCCAGTGCTTGCCGATAAATTACCTTATATCGCGTTAACCAATTGATCGTATGCAGAACCCCAACAATTTCCTTTCACGTCTTTCGCCAGCCCGGCTGTTCTATATCGTAATTGCTGTCATAGCGCTGGCCGAGACCGGCATCATGCTGTTGTTGCATTGGCTAATGCCAGGGGGAAAAATGCCGCTGTGGGCGTATATCGCCACCGACAGTGTTGCGCTCGTACTGATCTGCCTGCCCGTCCTCTGGCATTTTTTTCTACGCCCCTTACGCTTGGCGCTCGAAAGCGATTGTCTGCTGGCAAGTGTCATCATGAATGCGGCGGCGGACGGCATCATCGCCATTGACGCGCGCGGCACAGTTCACAGTTGCAACCATGCGGCGGCGAGTATCTTTGGCTACCAGGCTACGGATGTTATCGGGCGCAATGTCTCCATGTTGATGCCCGCCCCACATCGCGCCCAGCACGACGAATATCTACGGCGCTATCTCCAATCCGGCCAAGGCAAAGTCATCGGCCAGCGCATTGAACTTCAGGGGATGCGCCAGGATGGCACGCTGTTCCCGCTGGAACTTGCTGTCAGCGAAAATCGCATCCACGGAAAAATAGTGTTTACGGGTATCTTGCGCGACCTAAGCGCACAAAAGCAGGTCCAGGCCGAAATACTGCGTACGCAAGCAGTGCTGCGGGAGAAGGAAAAGAACGAACGCGCTCTGCTCGACGCCACCGCCGAGTCCGCTTTTCTGCTCGGGATCGACGGCACGGTTCTCACCATCAATCAGACCGGCGCCGAACGTTACGGCCAGTCGCGTGAAGCTATGTTAGGCCAGTCTATTTGGGCCTTCATGCCGCCGGACGTGGCCGCGCGCCGGCAGGCCCGGATCGCGGACATCATGGCGGACGGAAGCCCCGCCAGCTACGAGGATACCCGCAGCGGACGGCGCTACCGGATCTCTGTCTATCCGGTGCGGGATGCAGACCAGCAGGTGCACCGCGCTGCCATCTTTGCCACTGACATCACCGAGCAACGGCTGCTGCGCGGTGCCGACGAACTACTGCACGCCATGGACCGCAACCTGCTCGGCGGCACCCCATTGCCCGAGGTGCTGCGCCAGGCCTGCCAGCACATCGCCAAGCTGTTCGATCTGCGACTGACCTGGATCGGCAAGAAACTACCGGACGGCTCTGTGTCCGTCTGCGCCGGCGCCGGCCCGGCCCAGCCCTATCTCGATAACCTGCTCAAGATCGGCGTGCGCTGGGACGACAGCGCGCAAGGGCGCGGCCCCGTGGGCTCGGCCATCCGCAGCGGCGCGCCCTGCTTGCTGGACTGTCAGGCCAGCGGCTTCCAACCCTGGCACGCAGCAGCTGAGCAGGCGGGAATCCACTGCATCTGTGCCTTCCCGCTGCTACTGCGCGGCGAGGTCTTTGGCGCGCTGGCGGTGTATGCGGAAAGTGAAGAAGTGCTGCGCGATCCACTCTCCACCCGCGTGCTCGAAAGCATTGTCGCTCGCCTCGACGTGACCATGGAGCACTGGCTCGATCAGCAACGCCTACAACTCCTGAGCAGAGCACTGGGCGCCGCCGGCAACTCGATCCTGATCACGGATCGCAATGGCCGCATCGAATGGGTCAATCAGGCTTTCAGCCGTCTCACCGGCTACAGCCTGCCGGAAGTGATCGGCCAGACGCCGCGCCTGCTAAAGTCCGGCAAGCAGGATGCTGTCTACTACCAGCGACTGTGGGCCACCATCCTGTCCGGCAAGGTGTGGAGCCACGAAACCGAAGAACGGCACAAGGATGGCTCACTGTATACCGTGCAACAAACCATCACGCCGATCCAGGACGAAACTAATGAGATCACCCATTTCATTTCGATTCAGGAAGACATCAGCGCGCAGAAAATTGCCGAGCAACGCATCCAACATATGGCCCATTACGACGCGCTAACGGGCCTACCCAATCGCAGCCTGTTTTTTGACCGGCTAAAACAGGCGACGGCAATATCCAAGCGATCGGGCGAAAACCTGGCTTTACTCTTCCTCGATCTCGACCGCTTCAAGCCGGTGAATGATACCTACGGCCACGCCGTGGGCGATGCGCTGCTTAAGACGGTAGCGGAGCGACTGCTGAAATGCGTTCGTGAGAGCGACACCGTCGCGCGCATGTCTGGCGACGAATTCACCGTGTTACTGCCGCGCCTATCCCATCGCGACGACGCCATCCTAGTCGCGGAAAAAATCGTCAAGTCCATCGCTGCGCCGTTCAATCTCGACGGCAACGCCATCCACATCGGCACCAGCATCGGTATCTCGCTCTATCCCGACGACGCACAGGACGAACAGGAACTCGTCAGACTAGCGGATGAAGCGATGTACGACGCCAAACACCACGGCCGCAATACCTACCGCTTCCACGCGCCCGCCTAATTCCCATTAAAAAAACGGCGATTCACAAGCCGCGCCGGCGCATATACACTCACGAACTTCCCGGGAGACCCATCCATGAAAGCCATACTCATGACCGCCGCGGGCGGTGTCGACGTCTTGCAACTGGCCGATATCGACCAGCCCGAATTGCCCAGCCCCAACCACATGCGCGTCAAACTGTCCGCCGCCGGCATCAACCCGCTCGATACCAAGCTGCGCAAAAGCCCGGCTTTTTATCCGGACAATCTGCCCTGCGTGCTGGGTTGCGACGGCGCGGGCATCGTCGAGGCCGTGGGGGAAAATGTGAATCGCTTCGAACCCGGCGACGAAGTTTATTTTTTCAATGGCGGCCTCGGCAACGAACCAGGCAATTACGCCGAATATACCGTGGTGCATCAGGATTTCGCCGCGTTTACCCCGCGTCACGCCACGATGGAAGAGTCCGCTGCGCTGCCGCTGGCCTTGATCAGCGCCTGGGAATCGCTGCTGGATCGCGGCAATCTATTGGAGGGGCAGTCGGTGTTGATTCACGGCGCGGCCGGCGGCGTCGGCCATCTCGCGGTGCAGATCGCCAAGCAGGCCGGCGCCACTGTGCTCGCCACCGTCGGCTCACGCGAAAAAGCCGCCTGGGTCACCGCGCTCGGCGCCGATCGCGTGTTCGTCTATAGCGATGTGGATTTTGCCACTGCGGTGCTGGATTGGACCAAGGGCCGCGGCGTCGACCTGGTATTCGACACCGTCGGCGGCGACACCTTTTGCCGCTCCTTCGCCTGCACCAAAGTGTATGGCCGCATCGTGTCGCTGCTGCAATGGAATTGCAGCAGCGATGCCATGAAACTGGCGCGCACCCGCAACTTATCGCTGGCGCATGAGTTGATGCTGACGCCGACGCTATTGAATATGCACGATCAGCGCGTACACCAACGCCGCATCCTGGAAGAAGGCGCGCGCCTGATCGAAGCGGATAAATTAAAAATCAAGGTGTCGCACGTGCTGCCGCTGGAGCAAGCGGCACAAGCGCACACCATGATCGAGGAAGGCCATACCATCGGCAAGATCGTGCTGAAAATTGCTTAAACCCTGCACCACGGAGTACACGGAGTTCACGGAGGAAAAGTAATGAACCTGAAGTTCATGGAATTCACCATCGAACGAGAAATCCATATCTCGCAAGATTTTTGAATTACTCCGTGTACTCTGTGTACTCCGTGGTTCAAGATTTTTTCTTTAAAACTGCCGCAGCATCTCCACCCCCCACGCCACGCCGAAGCCGGTGACATTGCTCGCCACCGCGCCCAGCCCGCCCTCGCAGCTGCTGGCGGAGAGATCCATGTGCAACCAGGGCCGCTCTTCGATGAAACGCATCAAGAAGCGCGCGGCGAGGATATGATCCGCTTCCCCTTCCATGGTGCATTGTTTGATGTCGGCGATCTTGCTGTCGAGCGCCGGCTCGTAATCGGCATCCAGCGGGAAAGCATTCACGCGCTCGCCGCTGCGCTTGCCCGCCGCAATGGCTTGCGTGATTAACGCTTCGCGGTTGCTGAAAATACCGCTGTAGCGGCTGCCCAGCGCGACCGCCATGCTGCCGGTGAGGGTGGCGAAATCGATCATGGCATCGGGCTTGGCGCGCGCCGCCAGATTCAGCGTGTCCGCCAGCACCATGCGGCCCTCGGCATCGGTATGCACGATTTCGATGGTGGTGCCGTTCAAGGCCGTGATCACTTCATTTTGTTTGTAGGCCAGCGGTCCGATATGGTTTTGCGCAATAGCCAACCAAACATCGATCCCGACCTTAAGCTTTAAGCGCGTCGCAGCCAGCAGGATGCCAAGCGCCACGGCCGAGCCGTTCATATCCTCGTGCATGCCTTGCATGTATTTGGCGGGTTTCAGATTGTGGCCGCCGGTATCGAAGCAGATGCCCTTGCCCACCAACGCGATGCGCTGCTTGGCGCCTTTGGGGGAATAGCTGAGATGCACCACGGCCGCGTCTTGCTCGTGGCTGCCTTGAGCGACCGCGACAAATGCGCCGGCGCCCATTTTCTTCAGCCGCTTGAAATCGTATTCTTCCAACTTCCAGCCATGGCTGCGCGCCAGTTTTTTGACGCGCGCCCGGTAATGGGTCGGCGTCAGTTCGTTCGGCGGCAACATAGTGAGTTCGCGCGCCAAACTGTTGCCCTCCGCCGTGGCGCAGGCGTTCACATGCCGGTCATGGGATTCATCGCCATACACCACGATTTTTTTGACGTGATCGGTTTTAGGTTTTTGCTTGCGGCTGGGCAAGGCGGCGCTATTAATCAAGGCGACATACACCGCCAGCTCGGCCGCCAGCGCACGTTGTTTGCTATCGCCGAAAACCGCCAGCACGATTTCGCGCGGCTGCTCGCCGGTCAATAAGCTCAAGCCCTTGCGCAGCACGGTATATTGCTCAAAGCGGCTGACGCTCTCATCCAACATCAGCCACGCCGCCGCGCCGCCGTGCGGCAAATCGGTGGCGATCGGCGTTTTGGCCATTTCGTCCACTTGCATGCGCTTACGTTTCAGCGCGCTGCGCAGGATGTCCTGATACGGAATTTTTTCCAGCGCTTCGCTCTTGCTCGCGCGCGGCAACACCATTAAAACATGGCTTGTACCCTGCATTTGCTTGACGTTGATGAGTTGCTTATTTTCAATTACTTCGGGCAACATGCGCCCTCCTTTCGGGATGGGTAAAACGCACTAATGGGTTGACTAATACGGGTTTTTTCGTAATGATAGCAAACTTTGTTCAGGTCGCCCGTAAGCAATCCGGGGATCAAATCATAGTCAAGAATAATCGATAATGACCACGCCGCTATTTAGAAGAGCGTGACGGTGCTGAATCACGCATTCGCAACAAGCATCAGCGCCGAATCAACCGGCTACTCAAGGAATCGTGTATGAAACTGGAAGACAAGAAACGCGTATTGCGTGAAATGGTGCTGGCACGCCGCTTCGAAGAACGCTGCTATCAAGCTTATATCGAACGCAAAATCGGTGGCTTTCTCCACCTCTACCCCGGTCAAGAAGCCTGCTGTTTCGGCGTCATGGAAGCCGCGCGTCCCGGTCACGATTATGTGATCACCGGTTATCGCGATCATGTGCATGCCATCAAGTGCGGCTCCGATCCGAAAGAAGTGATGGCCGAACTCTATGGCAAAGAAACCGGTTCATCCAAAGGCCGTGGCGGCTCGATGCATATCTTCGACGTGAAGCATCGCTTCATGGGCGGCTATGCGCTGGTCGGCGGCCCCTTCCCGCTCGCTGCCGGCATCGGCAAAGGCATCCAACTCAAGGGCGGCGACGAAATTTCGATCTGCTTCCTCGGTGATGCGGCGAACAACCAAGGCACCTTCCACGAGACCTTGAACATGGCCGCGCTGTACAAACTACCCTGCCTGTTTATTTGCGAAAACAACCAGTACGGCATCGGCACTGCCATTGACCGCTCCACCGCTGTGTTGGACCAGTTCAAACGCGTGTGCGGCTACAACATCGAGTCCGCCCAATGCGACGGCCAGGATCTCGACGTGGTGTACGAACATGCGCGCAAGGCAGTCGACTATGTGCGCAGCGGCAAAGGCCCGTATTTCCTGGAGCTGATGACTTATCGCTACCGCGGTCACTCCATGTCCGACTCGCGCGCCTACCGTACGCGCGAAGAAGAAGAACTTTGGAAGCAGCGCGATCCGATCTTCATCGTGCGCGACCGCCTGATCGACGCCAAGGCGCTGACCATGGACGAGTTCACCCATATGGAAAAAGACATCGACGACTACATCGAGAACGAAGTCGTTAAGTTCGCGGAAGAGTCTCCGGAACCGAATGTGGCCGATCTCGAAAAATACGTATTGGCGGATTAAAAACACTTAAACCGCCAAGACGCCAAGCACGCCAAGATTTTTAAAGGTTTTCTTGGCGACCTTGGCGTCTTGGCGGTTAGATACGGTTTGAAAGGACTTAAATCATGGCAGAAATGATGTACTGGGAAGGCATCCAGCGTGCGCACGACGAAGAAATGGCGCGCGATCCCTTGGTGATTTGCATGGGCGAGGACATTGGCGTCGCCGGCGGCACTTACAAGGCCACTAAGGGTTTATATGAGAAATATGGCCCGCTGCGCGTGATCGATACGCCGATCTCTGAAAACGGTTTCAGCGGTCTGGCCATCGGCGCTTCCTTCATCGGCGTACGCCCGATTGTGGAAATCATGTCGGTGAACTTCGCTTGGCTGGCGATGGATCAGATGTTCAACTCCGCCGCCAAGGTGCGCTACATGTCCGGCGGCCAACTCACCGCGCCGGTGGTGTTTCGCTCCCCCGGCGGCACCGCGCATCAGCTGGGTGCACAGCACTCCGCGCGCATGGAAAAAGTGTTCATGGGTATCGCCGGCCTGCGCGTGGTGACGCCTTCCAATCCCAAGCAAGCCTACGGCCTGCTCAAGTCTGCCATCCGTTCCGACGACCCGGTGTTCATCAACGAACACGAACTCATGTACAACATGAAGGGCGAAGTGCCGGACGAAGAATATTTTCACCCGCTGGAAGGCTCCGAGATTGCGCGCGCCGGCACCGATGTCACGCTGTTCGGCTACAACATCTCGGTGCATTGGTGTCTGAAAGCGGCGGAAATTTTGGCCAAGCAATACGACATCAGCGCCGAAGTGGTCGATCTGTATTCGCTGGCCCCGCTGGATCGCGCCGGCATCAAAAAATCCGTGTCCAAGACCCACCGCGCCGTGATCGCGGAAGAAGATGAAGCGCCGGTGGGCGTGGGCGCCGAAGTCATCGCCATCATCAACGAAGAATGCTTCTTCGAACTGGATGCTGCGCCGGTGCGCGTGCACGCCGCGCTGGTGCCACAGCCCTACAACCACAAGCTGGAAATGGCTGCGATCCCGGACCATGAAGATGTGGTCAATGCGGTATTGAAGATGTTCGGAAAAGCTTGATTTGAACCGCCCCGACGCCAACAACGCCGCCAAGAAAAAGCCATTTAAAGAAACTTGGCGTTCTCGGCGTCTTGGCGGTTAGCAAACGTATTCAGGAATCCCCTAATGTCCTCACATTTTGCAATCACCATGCCGCAACTCTCAGACACCATGACCGAAGGCGTCTTGGTTACCTGGGAAAAACAAGCCGGCGACCGCGTCGAGCGCGGCGACATCGTGGCCACGGTCGAGACCGACAAGGCCATCATGGACGTGGAAGTGTTCAAGGCCGGCTATCTGGCCGGGCCGCTCGCCGATATCGGCGCAACAGTCGCAGTCGGCGGGGCGCTAGGCTATATCACCGACACCCAAGGTGATCTCGCCATCGAAGCCGGCGAAGTCGTCACCCAAGAAGCACCCTCGGAAATGATTCCGCACCACGCCGGCGTGGCGGTGGTGATGCCGCAACTCTCGGACACCATGACCGAAGGCGTGGTGGTGACATGGGAAAAAAATATCGGCGACACCATCAGGCGCGGCGACATCGTGGCCACGGTCGAGACCGACAAGGCCATCATGGACGTGGAAGTGTTCCATGAAGGCTTTCTGTCCGGCCCCATGGCCGATGTCGGCAGCACCATCGAAGTGGGCCATGCCATGGCCTTCATCGTCAACGACAAGGCCAAGGTGATCGACACCGCCGTGATCATCACCGCCGATCATAAGGTCACCGACGTGCATCACAAAGGCGCCGTCTCCGAAAAACCAGCGGCACCCGTGGCCGCCGCAAAAGCGACTGCGGCACCCGCCCCGGCTATTTCTTCCAGCGCCAAACCAGTCGCCCGCCCCGCCGGCCGCAAGGCTTCGCCCTATGCGCGCAAAGTGGCCGGCGCGCTCGGCGTAGAAATCAGCGGCGTTGCCGGCAGCGGTCCGGAAGGCGTAATTATCGCCGCCGACGTGCAGCGCGCACGCCCGTCGATGAAGGAAGTCGCGCACAGTTTGCCGCAAGTGGATGTGCCGGGCGAAGGCCGCGCCATGAGCTCGATGGAAAAAGCCGTGTCGCACGCCATGACGGCGTCGCTGACGCTGCCCACCTTCAACGCCACCATGAACATCGACACCACCAAGCTCACCGCCGCGGCCAAGGCGCGCAAGGTGTCGGTGACAGTGGCCATCGCCAAGGCCTGCTCGGTGGCGATGCAAAACTACCCGCGCATGAACTGGGCCTACCAGCCGGTGGACAAACTGATCGAGCGCCCCAACCACGACTTCGGCCTCGCCGTGAAGAGCGACGACGGCGGCCTGGTGGTGCCGATTCTGTCCAACATCGAATCGCGTAGCCTGGAAGCGTTGCAGGAATCGTGGAACGATCTGGTGCCGCGCGCCCGCATACGCAAATTGGCGCCGAAAGAATTCGCCAATCCCACCTTCACCATTTCCAACATGGGCATGTTCGGCATCACCCATTTCACCGCCATTCCCACGCCGGGCATCGCGGCGATTCTGGCGATTGCCGCCAACACGCCGCTGGGCACGCCCTTCACCATCACCGGCGACCATCGCGTATTGAATGGCGCGGACGTAGCCGGCTATCTGGTCGACTTGAAGAACGCCATCGAGAATCCGGAAAGCTGGATGACCGGCGAAGCAACACCGACCGCGGCACCGATCCCCGAAGGCAACTGGGACACGCAAGTGCTGGTGATCGGCGGCGGCCCCGGCGGCGAGGATTGCGCGCGCGACCTGGCCGATCACGGCGTAAAAGTCGTGATGGTCAACAACGCGCCCTTCCCCGGCGGCGAATGCCTATGGCGCGGCTGCATCCCGTCCAAGGCGTGGCGCCACGCGGCCGACATCATCCGCGACCGCGCGCATGATGCGGCCAAGGGCGTGACCGGCACCGACAAGCCGAAGATGGCGTGGGAGACCCTAGAAACCCATCGCAAAAATATTCTGCAAACGCGCGGCGAGCTGGCGCTGAAAACCGACAAGGGCGTGAAGATCGACGTGCGCGAAGGCTTCGCCAGCTTCATCGACGCGCACACCGCCGAGATCAAGCCCGCCACGGGTGAGTCCTACAAGATCAGCTTCGGTGCGGCGGTGATCGCCACCGGCGCGCCGCCCTTCGTGCCGCCCATCCCTGGCGCGCGCGAGTGCCTGGAGAGCGGCGGCGTCATCACTTCCGACACCGTGTGGGATCTGGCCAAGCCACCCAAAAAACTCGGCATCATCGGCGGCGGCGTAATCGGCGTCGAAATGGCGCAGATCTGGAAAGACTTCGGCGCGGACATTCTCATGCTCGAGGCCAAGGATCGCATCCTGGCCGAAATCGAGGAAGAAATAGCCAAGCAGCTCACGACAATTCTGACTGCCGAATTCCCGGTGGTGGCTTCCGCCAAGATCACCGAAATTTCCGGCAAGCCGGGCAAGATGCTGATCAAGTACAGCGACAGTGAGGGCAAGGCCAACGAATATGCCTGCGACTACGTGCTGATGGCCACCGGCAAGCGCCCGGAAACAGCCAAGCTCAACCTGGACAAAGCCGGCGTAGCACTCGACGGCGCGGCGATCAAGACCGACGCCGCCGGCCGCACCAGCACCCCGCACATCTTCGCCGTGGGCGACGTGATCGGCGGCTACATGCTGGCGCACACCGCCGCCACGCAGGGCCGCGTCGCGGCGCACAATCTCACCGGCCACGCGGCGAAATACAACCAGGACTTGGATTGCGGCGTGACTTTCTCGCGTCCGGAAGCCGGTTTCGTCGGCCTCTCGGTGGCACAAGCCAAAGCTAAGGGTATCGACGCAGCGGAAGCCAAGATCCCCATGAGCATCGACGCCAAGGCCATGATCGCCCTGGAAACCCACGGCATGATCAAGCTGGTGGCCGACAAGGCGACGCAGAAGATCATCGGCGTGCACTTCCTCGCCGACCACACCGACACCCTGATCGGCGCGGCGGTGATGATGGTCTCGGGCGGCATGACACTGACGCAAGTGGCCGAAGCGATCTTCCCGCATCCGACGCAAACCGAGCTGTTCGGCGAGCTGGCGCGGCGCTTGTTGGCGCGTTTGCGACGGACGGCGAAAGCTAAAACCTAAGCAGAATTTTGCTGGCGAAAAAACAAAACGGCAGGAATCCCTGCCGTTTTTTTCGCCTGCAAGCCCGGGCTAAACCAGCGGCAATTCCAACACCGCCTCCAAGCCGCCTTGAAGATGATTGTGCAAAAACAATGTGCCGCCATATTGCTCCGCAATATTCCGTGCAATCGCTAGACCAATCCCCGTCCCGCCGGTTTCGCGCGAGCGCGATTCCTCCAGGCGAAAGAACGGCGTAAATACCTTTTCCAATTGCGCTTCCGGAATTCCCGGTCCGCCATCGCGAATGCGCACGACTATATTTTCCGCCCCACGCTTCACCTTGATGCGCGCATAAGCGCCATAATTCACCGCGTTGTCCAGCAAATTCGTCAAGCAACGGCGAATCGCTTCGGGCGACGCCGTGATCGAAGCATAAGTCGTTCCTTCCAGCGTGACATCCTGCCCGGCTTCGACCGCATCATCGCATACGCTATTCAACAAGGAATCGAAGTCGATGCGCTGCATGGCTTCACCGGATGCGTTCAGGCTTCTGGCCAAATCGAGACCATTGCGGATCATGTCCTGGATCGCCGACATGTCGCCGATCAACCGGGTTCGCAACTCATCGTCCGGTACTTTTTCAAGGCGTAAGCGCAACCGCGTTAGCGGTGTTTGTAAATCATGCGTAATCGCCGCCAGCAAGTGCGTGCGTTCTTGCACAAAATCCTTGATTTGCGCCTGCATCAGATTAAAAGCGGATGCGGCTTCGCGCACTTCGGTAGGGCCCGCTTCGGCCAAAGGGGGGCTCTCGATATTGTTTCCCAAGCCTGTTGCCGCCGTCGCCAATAAACGGAGCGGCCGCGTTGCCATGCGCGTAACTACATACGCCAGCACACCCAGGGATGCCGCAAACATCAAGCCATAAATCAATAAATTCGGCACGGTCTGAAACGCCGGCCGATCGGGTTGCGGCGGCAGGGCGAGATGCAGAACTTGGCCGCCCTGCAAGGTGATCGTCGCTGACCGGCATAAAGGTGCGCGAGGCGAATTACCCGCAGCCAATGCAATCTGCGGCAGGCACTCGCCTCTCATGGCAGCCACTTTACGATCGGGGCCAAGGCGCTCCTGCAGGCGTGCAGTCAGCAATGGCTCGGCAGCACCCTGCATGGGCGTACTCGTTACAAACTCCGCCACCAATCCATTTCGACTGAGTGCGGCGAGGGTCTGCTGCCACGTTTCCGGTGGCGACGCCTCCAACATCGTCACAATTTGAACCATGCGCTCCGAGGCGTGATAAGTCCGTATCTGGTTTACGAACTCCTGCCGTTCGCGATTTGCCAGAAACAAGGTCAGCGCAGCCGAAGCAAGAATGCCTCCAACTAAAATGAAGAAAACACGCCCGGCCATTGAGTTAAAAAAAGCGCTCAATTCAACGCTCCATCTGTATGGTGGAAGCCAAGACATAACCTTCGTTGCGCACGGTTTTCAATAGCGCGGGGTTCTTTGCGTCATCCTCCAGCTTTTGCCGCAAGCGACTCACCTGAAGATCAATCGAACGATCCAAGGGATCGGCGTCTCGGCCTTTCGTTAAGATCGACAACTGGTCTCGACTCAATATGCGATTCGGATGCTGGAGAAATATCTTTAGAAGGCGAAATTCAGCGCCCGAGAGCATCACCGCGGTGCCGTGCGGGTTTAACAAATGGCGCGCCACCAAGTCGAGCGTCCAATGCGAGAAACAAATTCGCTGCGCATCGCGACTATCGCCACTATTTGATGACAGGCGGCGCCGCAATACATTACGAATACGCGCCAGCAATTCGCGCGGCTCGAAGGGCTTGACCATGTAATCATCCGCGCCCATTTCCAGGCCGAGAATCCGGTCGAGCGGCTCCCCGCGCGCGGTCAACATCACGACCGGGGTTTGCGACTTGGTCCGCAGCCGGCGGCACAACTGTAAGCCGTCCTCGCCCGGCAGGCCTAGATCGAGCACAATCAAATCCACGGGCTGTTTTTCGAGCACATGCCACATAGCCCTACCATCGGCGGCCATCAATGCCTGGAACCCATTGGCCTCCAGGTAATCGGCCAGCAAGGAACGGATTTCACGGTCGTCATCAACGATTAAGATGTTGGCAGAAATATCCATGGCATCAATTATGCAGAATCCCATGCCCGATAGGCGGACGAAATTGTAACGGCATGTGTCAATTTGGCTGCGCTAATAAACTCGCCGACTCATGCCCCCAGATAAGGCGCCAAGCCTGGCCTTTGCCGGTTGTTGCAATGGCATACAAACCGATACAAATCTTCACTCTACTGCTAGCCGTGTGCGCCGCAATCAGGGCTGGCACAATTGGATCAATCTTCATCCCGATGGCCATGTCCGTGTCGTTCATGGCGTTCATGCTGATATTGATTGCGCGATCTCTCCCAGTGACCGGGCTCGAAGCGATAGCGATGATGGTCTCGCTCATCCCAGCGCTCGGGTATCCAGCGGTAGCCCTGGCGCGCCTGGAGCCACCGCCCTTCAATCCAAACATAGTGACGGCCGTCCCACCCCCAATATCCCGGTGACCAAACATTGTCGTAACGCGGCGGCGGGATCACGACAACGCGCGGCGGCGGTGTACCGAAATTCAGGTCGACGCTGACATCGACCCGGGCTTGGGCAGGAGCAGCAACAAAACCAGACGCCACTAAAGCGGCGAGCACGACCGTGCGGATGAACATCTTGACCTCCTTCGCTAAGGCGCGTGTTCAGGGACGGTTGTCCCGAATCACGCATGCACTAACGAACAGGTAGCGCCTGCGCTGACAGCCAAAATGTAAAACTTTGTAACGATGGATGAGGCGAGTTGCGTACGACTACTCCGACTGCTGCACCTTGAGCTTGCGCCAGAGTGAACTGCGGTTGATGCCGAGCGTTTGTGCGGCGGCTGTTTGGTTGCCACCGACTTCTTTTAGCACCCAATGAATATATTCTCTTTCATGCTCCTCCAAAGTGGGGAGCTTGCCGTTCTTTTTTTGCAAGGGAATGCCGGAGGCGTCGCGCAGCTCATCGGGTAGATGCGTCAATGCGATGGTGTCGCCATAGGTGATCGCCACGCCGCGCTCGATAATATTCTCAAGCTCGCGCACATTGCCTGGAAAATCGTAACGCATCAGCACCTCCAACGCATCTTGCGAAATATCGGTCACGTATTTCTTCATTTGCGTGGAATACTTTTGCAAAAAGTAGCGCGCCAGCAATGGAATATCTTCCTTGCGCTGCGACAAGGGCGGAATGCGCAAGGTCACGACATTCAACCGGAAATACAAATCCTGGCGCAGCACGCCACTTTTCACCGCCTCTGCGATATCGCGGTTGGTGGCGGCGATGACGCGGATATCGGCCTGAATGGGCTGGGTTGCGCCCAAGCGCAACACTTCCTTTTCTTGAATCACCCGGAGCAATTTAGCCTGCATCTCGCTGGACATTTCAGTGATCTCGTCGAGAAAGAATGTGCCGCCGGAAGCCGCTTCGATCAGCCCCTTTTTCTGCGTGGTGGCCCCGGTAAACGCATCCTTTTCGTGGCCAAACAACTCATTCGCCAACAGCTCGCCACTAAATGCGCCGCAGTTAATCGCCAGGTACGGGCCCTTGCTGCGATGGCTGTGAAAGTGCAAATAGCGCGCGAACAATTCCTTGCCGGTACCGCTCTCGCCTGCGATCAACACATTGCAATCGGTCGGCGCTATTTGCCGCGCCAATTCGAGCAGCCGGCGCATACCGCCATCTTGCGTGATGATTTTAACCTTGCCCTCGTAGGCTGCAACTTGCGCCTTGAGTTGCTTGTTTTCGCGCCGCAGGCGAATTTTCTCCATCGCCTCGGCCACCACTTTTCTCACTTCGTCCAGACGAAACGGCTTTGCGATGTAATAGAACGCGCCATGCTTCATCGCCTCCACGGCGGACTCGGTCGTCGCATAGCCCGTAATCATGATCACTTCCGTATCCGGATGACTCGCGCGGCAAGCGCGCAATATTTGCATGCCGTCGACTTTTTCCATGCGCAAGTCGGTAAGCACAATGTCGAACGGCTGCCGCGCGATCAGCAGCAAAGCCTCGGCACCGCTTTGGGTCGTCGTAACCGCATAGCCTTCTTTCGTCATCACGCGGTCGAGATTGCGCAAGGCGATTTCTTCATCGTCGACAATCAGCAATTTCCCCTGTTTTCGCATCTCAACTTTCCCCTAGCGGTAAGCGAATCAGGAAGGTCGTACCCTTGCCCGCTTCGCTACTGGCAGCAATACAACCTTCGTGCTCATCGATCACCTGATACACAATGAACAAACCCAATCCCATGCCCTTGCCCACATCCTTGGTGGTAAAAAATGGATCGAATATGCGCGGCAGCACTTCCGGCGCGATACCCGGACCGCTGTCCTTAATGGTGATATCCACTGCATCGTTTTCCACGCGGCAACCGGAAAAAAACGCCGTGCGCTCTTCCGTAGCGGGCGTGGGCGAATAACGCTTCGCGCTGATCACAATCGCACCCTGCCCAGCGATAGCCTGCAGCGCATTCTTGATCAAATTCAGAAACGCCTGCTGCAACCGTTGCTTATCCGCAAGCAGTACCAGGTCCTCCGGGACATCGATCGTCAGCGTGACCGTGGCGGGAACTTCGCCTTTGATGAAGCGCAGCGTCTGCTCGATCAAGGCGCGCAAGGGCAAGCGTTCCTTGTTAAATTGCTTGTCGCGCGCAAAATCCAGCAATGAACGGACGATATTCCGCGCCCGCACGCTCTGTTCATCGATTTGCATTAACAGCGCTTTTTGCACTTCGATATCGGCGTCGTTAATTTCCTCCAGCAGGATCTGACAGGAAGACCAGATATTCGAAAGCGGGTTGTTCAGTTCATGCGCCACGCCGGATAACATGGTGCCGAGGGAGGCCAACTTTTCCGAGCGCAGCAGATGCTTCTGCCTAAGCTCCAATTCATGCAACATATGATTAAACGCATCGCTGATGGATACGATCTCTCGATCCCGGGAAGTGACGGAAAGCTTGTCACGCTTGCCGCTGGAAATTGCTTCCACACTGCGCTCGATTTGCAGCAAGGGCTGCACCACCCTGCGCGACAGCGCTTGTCCCACCGCGACCATGAGCAAAGCAAGGCCGACGATCGAAAAAACCAGAATCTTCCTGAAGGCTGATAAAGAGGAGCGCACCAGGCGCCGTTCCGAAGTCACCATCTCCTCCGCCAAGGAGACGATGGCTTTACCGGCTTCCCTGACACGCTGCTCCAGCGCAGCGCCCTGCGCCGGATATGCGCTGATCGTACGCACATATTGCCGCATCAGATCGTCATAGCGCTCCAATTCACCGCTCAAGATCTTAATGCGTTGCGGCGCTTCAAGCAGTTCGAAGTCGGCTTTATCTTTTCCCAATAGCGCACGCAACTGGGTGACATAGCGCACATTTTCCTGATAGTCCGGCGCCTGGCGATGCAGGAAATAGTTGCGCTCGAAGCGCCGGATTTCCATCGCGGAATCGAAAATCTCTGATATCCGCTCGCCCAAGTAAATCTTTTGTTCGACCAAGCGTAATTCTTCAAACGTAAACAGCGAAACGCCCAGGATCAAACAAGCCACCACATAGTAGCCAAAGGTGATTTTTTGCCGCAGCGAGGGCTGCAACATATAGGTGAGTTTCATTTACGCTTTAGGAATTCGCCCATAAATTAGATGCATTATGCAACATTGACGAAGCAAAACGCAACACTCAAGCAAGAAAAGCTAGAACGCTTTATTTAAATGCTTTTACTGGGCTTTATCTCCTTTTAGCTAATTGCACATTACATCACCCGACTCTTTTTAGACCCCATAATTTCAATAATATATATTTATAATCAATGTCTTGGTAAATATGGCACATAAGCTGCTTAATTCCTTGTGTTGATCATTCTTAAAGTAGCTGCGATATGAAATTTTTTCTTTCGGATTTAAAGCGTGTGATGGGTGCAATGGTTTATGCGAATCACGCCAGCAACCTCAACCAGCTCAATAAATTGCTCGAGCAAGAGAGGCGTATCCCCGCTCCCTTAAAACATCAAAACGTGACGCGTGAACGTAGCGCTGCTCTTCTTCCAAAAAGCCGACATCTCCGCTTAGTCGACTAAATGCATTATTTAATTTGGATGTATAAATGAACGCCGTGATCCAGTTGTTACCCTTTCTGCGGCGCTTTCATTTCAGTAGTGAATCCCTTAAAGATGATTTGATCGCCGGTATCACGGTTTCGCTGGTTGCCATCCCGCAATCCCTGGCTTACGCGCAGCTCGCCGGCGTACCCGCTTACTATGGCCTGTATGCGGCGCTCATTCCGACGATCGTGGGCGCGCTGTTCGGTTCTTCCCGGCAGCTTTCGACCGGCCCAGTTGCGATGACTTCGTTACTCACCGCGGCCAGCGTTGCGCCCTTGGCCGGCCATGGCAGCGAGTTGTTTTACTCCTATGTCATTCTCCTGGCTTTGCTCTCCGGCGTGTTTCAGATTGCCTTCGGCGCATTGCGCATGGGCGTGTTGCTTAACTTCCTGTCGCATCCGGTGCTGATGGGGTTTATCAATGCCGCCGCACTGATTATCGGCCTATCGCAACTCGCGCCCCTGCTCGGCATTCCCGCGCAACAATCCACGCATTTCTTGCTGGATATTTGGCAGGTCATTTCCCACATCGATACCGCGCACGAACTCTCGCTGGGATTCGGCGCTTCGGCCATTGTATTGTTGCTGGCGTTTAAAAAATTAGCGCCGAAGCTGCCGGGTGTCTTGATTACCGTGGTAGCGCTCACCTGGGTCAGCTACGCGCTTGAATACGCCAAGTTAGGTGGCCGGGTAGTCGGCGTCGTGCCGCAAGGGCTGCCCAGCTTCAGCGTCCCACCGCTGGACTGGCATGCCACCATCGCGCTGATGCCCGCCGGCTTCGTGATCGCCTTAATCAGCTTTATGGAAGCTATGTCCAGCGCCAAAGTCATCGCGATCAAAACGCGTCAGCCTTGGGATGAAAATAAGGAATTGATCGGCCAAGGACTGGCCAAAATCGCTGCGGCATTCAGCCATTCGATGCCCGTCAGCGGTTCGTTCTCCCGCTCCGCTTTGAATTTATCGTCGAATGCAAAAACCGGCTTGTCTTCGCTCATTTCCGCGCTGTTCGTGATGTTGGCGCTGCTATTTTTTACACCGCTTTTATATCATCTGCCCAAGCCGGTACTGGCGGCGATCATCATGATGGCGGTCATCGGCCTGATCAATTTCAAGGTAGCCTTCAATGCTTGGCGCGCCAATCGTGACGACGGCATCGCCTCCATCGTCACCTTCGCCGCCACGCTGGCCTTTGCACCGAATATCCAGAACGGGATTTTGACCGGCATCCTGCTTTCGCTCGCGCTGCTCTTGTACCGCATGATGCGTCCCCGCGTCGCCGTGCTCGGCATGCACCAGGATGCCACGCTGCGCGACGCGCAGCAGCACAACCTGCCGCCGCTGCACCCCAAGCTGGGCGCCTTGCGTTTCGATGGCGCACTACGCTTCGTCAATGTCTCCTACTTTGAAGATGCCATGCTGAAACTGGAGCGCGAAAATCCCGATATCAGCCATGTTCTAGTGACGTGCGGCGGCATAAATGACCTGGATGCATCCGGCGTGGAAATGTTGCTCAACCTCATCCGCCGCTTCAAAAACAACAACATCACCTTGACCTTTAGCGGCATTAAAAAGCAGGTGTACGCGGTCATGGAGCGCACCAATCTCATTCAAGCCATCGGGACGGAAAACATCTTCCCCTCCGATCGTGACGCGCTAGACCAGCTCTACCAACGTCTAGAGCACGCCTAAGCGCGATTCGGTTTTTCCCGCCGGATATTTTTTAATTAACGCGTTATTTGCAGTGGTGTCGCAACTTTCACCACACGCGCATTCGTGCGAGAATGCGCAGCAAGCCCACCAGAATAAATAAACCTTATGCCAGCTTTATTGCCGATCGATTCTGTTGCTGGCGTCATTCTCTTTTGGTTGGCGCTGGCGCTTCTGGGGCTGGCTTTACAAAATGCTCCGCGCTTAATCGCCCAACTCCTCTTCCCTCTGAGCGCAATCGGTGCGCTCGCGCTGGCCGCCACAGCCCTCGGCGCGCTGGGTGGTCCGGCCAACGTAGCCGTGCTGCCGCTAGGGCTGCCGGATTTACCGTTCCATCTGCGGCTCGACGCGCTATCCAGCTTTTTCCTGCTCCTGCTCGGCGCCGCTGCAAGCGGCATCTCCCTTTTTTCCGCCGGCTATTTCCGCACGATGCCGGGGCGCGCCCTTGGCCTGCTGTGCTTTCAATATCACCTCTTTCTCGCCAGCATGGCGCTGGTGTTCCTGGCCGACGACGCCTATCTCTTCATGGTGGCGTGGGAAAGCATGGCGCTGTCCTCCTATTTTCTGGTCACGACCGATCACACCCTGCCGCAAAACCGCCGCGCCGGCTTCCTGTATTTGCTGATCGCGCATGTCGGCGCCATCGGCATCCTCATGAGTTTCGGCGTGATGCAAGGCGGACACGGCGACTACACCTTCGCCACCATGCGCGGTTCGCACTTGAGTGGCCTATGGGCCAGCGTGACCTTTCTGCTGGCACTGTTCGGATTCGGCGCCAAGGCCGGCATTCTGCCGCTGCATGCTTGGCTGCCGGAAGCGCACCCCGCCGCGCCCTCGCCGGTTTCCGCCATGATGAGCGGCATCATGCTGAAAACTGCCATCTACGGCATCTTGCGCGTCACCTTTGATCTGCTCAGCGCCCCCTTGTGGTGGTGGGGGACCATCGCGCTGACGCTGGGTTTGCTCACCGCCTTGTTCGGGGTAATTTTCGCCGCGGTGCAGACCGACATGAAACGATTGCTGGCTTATTCCTCGATCGAGAATATCGGCATCATCCTGGTCGGCATTGGACTCACGATCACCTTCCACGCCTTCCACATGCAGGCACTGTCCGCCCTTGCACTCACCGCCACGCTGTATCACGCACTCAACCACGCCTTCATGAAGGGGCTATTGTTTCTCGGCGCAGGCTCCGTTTTGCATGCCACCGGTGAACGCAATATGGGCAAGCTGGGCGGGCTGATTCATCAAATGCCGAAAGCCGCCTTGCTGGTGCTGGTCGGCACCTTGGCCATCGCCGGCTTGCCCCCGCTCAATGGCTTCGCTTCCGAGTGGCTGCTGCTTCAGGCATTTTTGCTATCGCCGACCTTGCCTCACCCCTATCTCAATATGCTGGTGCCGGTTGCGGCAGCGGCGCTGGCCTTAGCGGCGGCCCTCGCGGGATACGTGATGGTGAAATTTTACGGCATCATTTTTCTCGGCCAGCCGCGCAGCGAAAAACTCCGCAGCGCCCATGACGCCGGCGGCTGGGAACAATTTGGCCTCGCTTGGCTTGCGCTGGGCTGTATCGCACTCGGCATGTTCCCCATGCTCGTCATCGATCACCTCGCCCCGGTTACCCAATTCTTGGTGGGCCATCAGTTGCATGGCAATACCGCGCAAAGCTGGCTGTGGCTGACGCCGGTGCAACCCGAGCGCGCCAGTTACAGTCCGCTGATCCTGTTCTCGATCATCGTCATCGGCGTGCTGTTCTCGCTGCTGGTGGTGAAAAAGTTCTATCACGGCCGCTTGCGCCGCGGCCCTGCTTGGGACTGCGGCTTCCCGGAGCAAAGCGCGCGCATGCAAGACACCGCCGAAGGTTTCAGCCAGCCGATCCGCCAAATATTCGAAATGTTCTTCGGCGTGATCCGCGAATTGCCCAGCCCCTTCGACAAACACCCGCGCTATCGCGGCGAGACCATCGACCGCTTGTGGAATTTATTTTATGTGCCGATTATCAAGCTCGCCACAACGCTTTCTTCGCTGATCGGCAAGCTGCAACATGGGCGCATCCACATCTACCTCATGTATAGCTTCATCACCTTGCTTGCTTTGCTGGCGTTCGTCCGATGAACCTGTCCGCGCTCCTATTCCAACTGCTGCAAGACACCTTGGTGGTGCTTGCCGCGCCGCTCTTGCTCGGCTGGGTCAACCAGTGCCGCGCTTGGCTGCAAAACCGCAGCGGCGCAGGCGTGCTGCAACCCTACCGCAAGCTGATCAAGCTGTTTCACAAAGATGCCGTGTTGGCGCACAACGCCTCGCCGCTGTTCCGCTTCATGCCCTACATTTTGTTCGCTTGCATGTGGCTGGCGGCGGCGCTAGTGCCGGTGCTGGCGACCGATCTACCGCTGTCGCCGGCTGTGGACGTGATCGCCCTGGTGGGTATTTTCGCCTTGGCGCGCGTCTTCATTTCGCTGGCCGCCATGGATATCGGCACGGCTTTCGGCACGCTGGGCGCGCGGCGCGAAATGCTGGTCGGCTTTCTCGCCGAACCGGCGCTGCTGATGGTGTTTTTTACCGCTTCCGTCATCAGCCATTCCACTTCGCTCATTACCATCGTCGAAACCCTGGCGCACACGCAATTTGTGCTTTATCCCAGCCTGGCTTTCGCCGCAGTCGCGTTTGTCATGGTGCTGCTGGCGGAAAATGCGCGCATCCCGGTGGACAACCCGTCCACCCACCTCGAGCTGACGATGATCCACGAGGCGATGATTTTGGAATACTCTGCGCGCCACTTGGCGCTGATCGAATGGGCCAGCGCGCTCAAGTTGTTGGCTTACATCACCATCGGCATCGCCCTGTTTTTGCCCTGGGGCATTGCCGCCGCCGATCATTGGAGCGCGTTGCCGATTGCACTGGTCGCCTTGTTCGTGAAGCTCACGGCGGCGGGCGCCGGGCTGGCGCTGCTGGAAACGCTGTCGGCAAAAATGCGCATCTTCCGCGTGCCGGAATTCATGGGCACCGCTTTTTTATTAGCGGTGCTGGGCATGCTCACCCATTTCTTACTGGGCAGTTGACATGACTGACTTCTCGGGCCAAATCATCAATCTCTGCGCGGCGCTGCTGCTGTTGGTCGCATTCGGCATGCTGTCGCAGCGCCGCGTGCTATCGCTGATCAACCTATTCGCAGCCCAGGGTTTGATTCTGACGATCAGTACCGCGGTGGTCGCCTATTCCTCGCATCAGAGCCACCTGTATTACTCGGCGGCGTTGACGCTGGTGTTGAAGGTCATTCTCCTGCCGTGGATCCTGCATCGCCTGATTCGCAAGCTCAACGTCAAATGGGACATCGAGACCCTGTTCAACATCCCCGCCACCATGCTCATCGGCATTGTGCTGGTGATTTTCGCCTTCAATCTGGCCGCGCCGATTTCGCAAATGGCCGGCACCATTACCAAGAGCACGCTGGGCATCGCCATGGCCAGCGTGTTGCTGTCGTTCCTGATGATGATCACGCGCAGCAAGGCCGTGCCCCAAGTCATCGGTTTTCTCGCCATGGAAAACGGCCTGTTCTTCGCCGCCACCAGCGCCACCTATGGCATGCCCATGGTGGTGGAACTGGGCATCGCGCTCGACGTGCTGGTGGGCATGTTCATTCTTGGCATCTTCTTCTTCCAGATTCGAGAAACGTTCGATAGCCTGGATTTGAAGCACATGGAAAAACTCAAGGAAGATTGACGTGGAAATTCTCTGGGTACTCGCTATTCCCTTGCTCGGCGGCGTGCTGCTGGCGCTGTTCGGCTGCCGCCGCTTCGCGCCCGAGCTCAATTCCTTGATGAGCTTCGCTACCCTCATTGCCGCAACGGCGCTCACCATCCGCGTCATTAACGATGGGCCGATCACCGCATTGAACGAGCAATTCTTCGTCGATTCCTTTAATGTCTTTCTGGTCGCGCTGACCGCCTTCGTCGGCTTCACCACCTCGCTGTTCTCGCGCCCTTATATGCGCATCGAGCAAGATCGCGGCAAGCTCACCGTCAACATGCTGCGCCTGTATCACAGCATGTATCAACTGTTCAGCTTCACCATGCTGCTCGCGCTGCTGACCAACAATCTGGGCATTCTGTGGGTCGCGATGGAAGCCGCCACCCTCACCACGGTATTGCTGGTTTCGCTTTACCGCACCCCGGCCAGCCTGGAGGCGGCCTGGAAATATTTCATTCTGTGCGGCGTCGGTATTGCACAAGCGCTGTTCGGCACCATCCTGCTGTATTTCGCGGCGGAAAAAGTCTTGGGCGCTGGCGGCAATGCCTTGCTGTGGACGCATCTCAACGGCGTCAAAGGCCAACTCGAGCCGACCGTGTTGTCGCTGGCCTTCGTCTTTCTGCTCGTGGGTTACGGCACCAAAGTCGGCTTAGCGCCCTTGCACAACTGGCTGCCGGATGCGCACGCCGAAGGCCCGACGCCGATCTCGGCCGTGCTCTCCGGCTTATTGCTGAATGTCGCCCTATATGCGGTGGTGCGCTCCAAAGTATTGGTGGATGGCGCGCTCGGCAATCACTTCGCGGGCAACCTGATGATGGGATTCGGCTTGCTCAGCGTGGTGATGGCGGCATTTTTCCTGTCGCGGCAGAAAGACGTGAAACGCCTGTTCGCCTATTCCTCCATCGAACACATGGGCTTGACCACGTTCGCCTTCGGCATGGGCGGGCCGGTCGCCACCTTCGCCGCGATGTTGCACATGACGGTGCACTCCCTCACCAAGTCGGCGATCTTTTTTGCGGTCGGCCACGCCACGCAAAAAAGCGGCACGCAGTTCATTGCAGACATCCGCGGCCTGATCCAGACCAACCCCACCATTGGCTGGGGACTGATGATCGGCTCCCTGGCCATCCTCGGCATGCCGCCCTTCGGCGTATTCGCCAGCGAATTCATGATTCTGACCACCGCCATGCACAGTTATCCTTGGACCACGCCCTTCCTGCTGGTCGCGCTGGGCGTTGCCTTCGCCGCGATTTTCGGCAAGGTACAGACCATGGTGTTCGGCGAAACCACCGGCCAGCGTCTACCGCATCCGCCGGCACTGCTGCCGGTATTTGCGCATCTGGCCTTGGTGCTGCTGCTCGGCGTGTACATCCCGCCCTATCTCGCAAACTGGTATCGTCAGGCAGTGGCCTTGCTCGGATGAAAATATGACCCTGGACGAAACAATGCATGGCTTCCCCCAACTCGCCACGGCGATGCCGGTCTGGCACGGCACCGTTGAGGCCAAGCCCTTCCGCGATTTATGCGAAGAAGTGCGACGCAGCGGCGGCAAACTGGTGGCGCTTTGGGGCAGCGATGAAACCGCGCGTGAAAACGGCTACGCTTTGCATGCCGCCTTGATCACGGTGCGCGGCATGCTGTGCTTGAGCCTGCCGATTGCCGTTGATCGGCCAGCCTTTCCCGACATCAGCGACCTGTTCCCCGGCGCCAACCGCATGCAGCGCGCCGTGGCCGACATGCTGGGCTTGCATGCGCTCGGCAGCGATGATCAGCGCAAATGGTTGCGCCATGCATCCTGGCCCGGCGACGTGCATCCGCTGCGTAAAAGTTTCGATGCCGCGAACAAATTTCCCACCGATAGCGACGCCTATGCTTTCGTTCCGGTCAGCGGCGACGGCGTGCACGAAATTCCGGTGGGACCGGTGCATGCCGGCACCATCGAACCGGGGCATTTCCGTTTTTCCATCATCGGTGAGCGCGTGCTGCGCCTGGAGCAACGTCTCGGCTATACCCACAAGGGCATCGAAAAACGCTTTGAACAAATGACGCTGACGCAAGGGGCAAAACTGGCCGGCCGCATCAGCGGCGACAGCACGGTGGCCTATGCTTGGGCCTATGCACAAGCGGTGGAAAGCGTGACCGGCGCGCAACCCTCTGCGCGCGCCTTGGCCCTGCGCGGCGTGCTGCTGGAGCTGGAGCGCATCCATAACCATCTCGGCGATCTCGGCTACCTCGGCAACGATGTGGCGCTGGCCTTTGGCTTCGCGCAGTTCTGGATCCTCAAAGAAGACGCGCTGCGCATGAACGGTGAATTATTCGGCCATCGCTATCTGATGGATAAAGTGCTGCCCGGCGGTGTGAGCTGCGACCTGGATGAACGAGGCTGCGAACGCATCCGGCAATTGCTCAGCCATTTGGAAAATGAAGTCTCAGTGCTGAGAAATATTTACGACGAACATGCCGGGGCACAAGACCGCTTTCTCTCCACCGGCCGTGTGTCGCCGGATCTCGCGGCGCAACTCGGCCTGACCGGCATGGCCGGGCGCGCCAGCGGTCAAGCTTGGGACTTGCGCGCGCAGTTCCCCTGCGCGCCTTACGACCAGTTAGAGGTGAACATGGCAACCCACCGCAATGGCGATGTCGCAGCGCGCGTGACCGTGCGCTTCGAGGAACTATCTGAATCTATCCGCCTGATTCGCCGCCTGCTCGACCTTCTGCCGGCGGGAGAATTGCAAATAGCAGTCGGCAACGCACCCGACAAGGCCTTCGGTATCGGCTGGGTGGAAGGCTGGCGCGGCGAAGTGTTGGTCGCGCTGCATACCGCACCGGATAATGCAATTCACCGGCTGCATCCGCACGACCCATCGTGGCAGAATTGGCCGGTATTGGAACACGCCATCATTGGCAATATCGTGCCGGATTTCCCGCTCATCAATAAATCGTTCAACTTGAGTTACAGCGGCCAGGATTTGTAAGCATGCACCAGATCATCAAACAAATTTTGCGCACCGGTATCAAAACCGAGACTCCGCCGCCGTCTGCCGATGCCAATCTGCGCACCGAGGCGCAACGCCTGCAGCAGGACATCCTCAGGCACTTGGGCCGGGCGCTGGCGATTCGGCATATAGATGCAGGCTCGTGCAATGGCTGCGAACTGGAAATCCATGCCGTCAACAATCCCTATTACAACATCGAAGGCTTGGGTATCCAGTTCGTTGCCAGCCCGCGCCATGCCGACCTGCTGCTGGTTACCGGGCCGGTGTCGCGCCACATGGAGCTCGCGTTGCGGCGCACTTACGACGCCACGCCGGAGCCCAAGCTGGTCGTGGCGATTGGCGATTGCGGCTGTGACGGCGGCATCTTCGGCGAGAGCTATGCGAGCTGCGGCAAAGTGTCCAACGTTATTCCGGTGGATGTGATCGTGCCGGGCTGCCCGCCAACGCCGCTCGCCATCCTGCAAGGCATTCTCGCAGCGGTAGCTAAAACCTAAGTTTTCTGTCTGCTGGGTTGTTGGCGCACGACGGGCTCCATAGCTGAGAAGCCCCTACGCGACCCCATCAAACATAGTTGCTTTTTGCAACCATGCTTTCTGAACTACAACGCGACAAATACCCCTTGAAAAGCAGAAATATCTGCATATTAGATTATTGCTATGTGTTGCATAACTAAACACATACAGTAAATTTATTGTTCTCTAGCTAAAGACAATCCTATTAACAACAAACAGTTATATAAATTGGCACACATTCTGCTTTTAAGAATCTCTTGATGGACTATGAGTAAGTAGGCGATCAAAAAATTGTCAAATTTGGAATGGCTATAATAAAAACGCTGGCTTTTGCCGTTACCTACATCAATCACCGTGCCTGAGCGTCGCAACTCTCGACACAAGCAAAAACTGTTTATAACTTTTTTTAGGAATTTATCGCAATGGACTGGTTTTTTGAACTCCAAACGGATCTAGGTGCTTTTGCTGTCAGCTGCACCATTGTCGCCGCCTATTACTACTTTCTCTGGCGCAAGACGCGCAATAACCCCACCTACACCATCCACGGCGTGAATGCCTTGGCACGCAAGCTTTGGGTGGAAAACATCATGCGCAACTCCGCCAAGGACATCATGGCGGTACAGACACTGCGCAACTTCATCATGGCGCCGACGCTCATGGCCTCCACCGCGGCCCTGCTCATCATCGGCACACTAACGCTTTCCGGCCAGGCTGAAAATATTTCGCACAGCTGGCACGCCCTGAGCCTCGGGGGCTCCCATTCCACCGAACTGTGGATCATGAAAGTAATGCTGCTGTTGATAGACTTCATCGTGGCCTTCTTCGCATTCGCCATGTGCGTGCGCCTGGCCAATCACGTCCTGTTCATGGTGAACGTGCCTGAGCACGACGCCCACCACAATCTTTCGCCTTCGGCGGTCGCACGCCGTCTACACCGCGCCGGCAACATGTTCGCCATCGGCATGCGCGCCTTCTTTTTTGCCATCCCCTTGGTGTTCTGGCTATTCGGCCCATATTTTTTGTTGATCTCGTCGATTGGGCTAGTCATCGCGCTTTACAACCTCGACCGCAGCGAAAAACAACCAGAAGATGAAAAAAAAATCGCGCCGTCGTCGCCCTTGACTAAAGAGAGTTCGGTCGTTTCCATGCCATCGAAGGGCAGCAAATAGGATTGGACCGTGCTTAGCAATGCAAGACGGCAGGTAAAACCTGCCGTCTTGCATTTGCACCAAGCGAATTTAAGTTGCTAGCTGCACATCTTCAGATGCAAGGCCTGCACCACTTCGCCGCTCAGCGCATTCTGCAGAAAAGCCACGACGCCGGTTTTAGCGCTTTGCCATTCTGGCTTTAATGGCATGGTTTGCATCAAGGGCGCAGCGCCGATGCGCAACGGTCCGCGCCATTCGCGCACCACATATTCGTGATGCAACTTAACGCCGGAATTCTCGCCGGCCGCCACGTCAGACCATAAATCGTTCTCATACAGGGCGAGGTATAACACTAAATTTTCTTTTTGGCCGCTGACCGATACTTGGGCTTCGACGCGATCCGCAGCGCGCCTGGAAATCTTGAGCTGGATATTCGCGCGTGCCGGCGCTTGCTTCAAAGCATCCAGCTGCCGGGTCAAGCTGCTAGTGCTTAACCAACTGCGAAAATCACGGCCATTGATCATCACTTGCGGTGTATACACCACGCCCGATCCAGCCAGCCGGGCCATTTCGCGCTGCCGTGCGGAAAAGCCCGGATTGGCGAAGCGGTCGCGCCAGCCGATGTAATCCCAGTAATCCACATGCAGCGCCAGCGGTATGAGCCGATCCGCGGTAAAACCTTGTGACGCAAGCTGGCTCACCCAGCGGTCAGCGGGCGGGCAGCTGCTACAACCCTCGGAGGTATACAGCTCCAACAAAGCCACCCGCGCGGGGCCGCTGCTGGCGCCGCATTCCCCGGCCAATACCGCTGGCGATAATAGCAATGGCAGGCAAGCCGCATATGCAAGGCGTAACAACATGATTGGTGCCCCCGCAGTTTATTTTATGCCGATAACATCGCAATTGTAGCGGATAAAAACCCTAACACTTACGCTTAGCACCCTAAACTCCCGCATCAAAACGCCGTTAATGTTTTCAGACATTCTCGAAGCATGCAATAAATCCATGAAACTTATACCGCTAAGACGCATCGATTTGACGATAGGCAAGCCCTTGCCTTGGGCCATCTATGACAAAAACCAAAACCTGATGATGCGCGCCGGCGAGGTTATTGAGACGCACCCACAATTTGAAGGACTGATAAAAAGGGGACTGTTCAGGCTGCCGAAAAGCATTGCAGCCCCGGCACAAGGCGTGGCCATGGCCGCCATGCCGGCAGCCGGCGCGGAAAATACCGGCAGCGATTCCAGCTACGATTTCGAAGAAATGAAATTGCCGGTAGGCAGCCGGCTGCAGCTGCAACTTTCCACCGATCAAGACAGCGAGCGCCACAACGCAAAATATCTTGGCCATATCAAAGGCGTGAGCTTGTTGGTCACCACCCCTGTGGTCGATGGCAAAGTATTGTTCATTCGGGAAGGCCAGACTTTCATCGTCCGCACCTTCACCGGCAAGACGGCTTTCGGTTTCACGGCCAGCGTCATTCGCGCGTGCAATGCCCCCACGCCCTATCTGCACCTGAGCTACCCCAAGCAATTGCATGGCGTCGAAATTCGCAGCACCAAGCGCTTAGCGGTCAACATTATCGCCTCAATACAGCTCCTCAACAGCGAGGCCGCCAGCGTGTCTGGCCTGATCGTCAATGTGAGCCCGAGCGGCGCTTTGATTGCGGCAACCAAAGCATTGGGTAAAGTAGGCGAATCGATCCTCGTCACTTTTCGTGTAAAACTCGGCCCGATCGATGGCTATATCGAAACCAAGGGCATCATTCGCTCCATCACGCACGTGGAAGACGGCGCCGGCGAGGATGCGCAAAAGCTCAACCACGGCATCCAATTCAAAGAACTACAGCAGCCAGACATCCTCCTGCTGCATAGCCTCGCCTACCAAAAAATGGTGGATGGCTCGGCTGAAGTCTGAGCGATTCCGCGCTTGAAATGCGCAACCCCCGGAACCACTTTAAAGCAGTAAAATAACGCTGAATAACGCGGGGCCGCATGCGCGGCCCCGATCATTTTCTGTTCACCCTTTAAATGCTTAAGAGATGCTATGGCTCAATACGTAATGTCGATGCTCCGCGTGAGCAAAATCGTCCCGCCCAAGCGGCAAATCATCAAGGACATCTCCCTCTCATTTTTTCCTGGCGCCAAAATCGGCCTGCTCGGGCTGAACGGCTCCGGCAAATCCACCGTGCTGCGCATCATGGCGGGCGCAGACAAAGAATTCGAAGGCGAAGTGCAATGGCAGCCGAATATTTCCATCGGCTATCTGCCGCAGGAACCGCAACTCGACCCCGCCAAAACAGTCCGCGCCGAAGTAGAAAGCGGACTCGGCGAAGTATTCGAAGCGCAAGCCAAGCTCGACGCCGTGTACGCCGCCTATGCCGAACCGGATGCCGACTTCGACAAGCTGGCGGAAGAGCAGGCCAAGTACGAAGCGATCATCGCCACCTCCGGCTCGGATGCCGAACACCAACTGGAAATCGCCGCCGACGCCCTGCGCCTGCCGCCCTGGGACGCCAATATCGGCCACCTCTCTGGCGGCGAGAAGCGCCGCGTCGCACTGTGCAAGCTGCTGCTTTCCAAGCCCGACATGCTGCTGCTGGACGAGCCCACCAACCACTTGGATGCAGAGTCGGTGGATTGGCTGGAACAATTTCTGGTGCGCTTTCCCGGCACCGTGGTGGCCGTCACCCACGATCGCTACTTCCTCGACAACGCCGCAGAATGGATTCTCGAATTGGATCGCGGCCACGGCATTCCGTGGAAAGGCAATTACAGCTCCTGGCTGGAACAAAAAGAAGCGCGGCTGGAACAAGAGCAAAAACAAGTCGACGCCCACATGAAGGCGATGAAGCAGGAACTGGAATGGGTGCGGCAAAATCCCAAGGCGCGCCAAGCCAAATCCAAGGCGCGCCTGGCGCGCTTCAATGAACTGAGCTCGGTGGAGTACCAGCAGCGCAACGAGACCCAAGAGATTTTCATTCCGGTGGGCGAGCGCCTCGGCGACAAAGTGATCGACTTCAACAACGTCAGCAAAAGCTTCGGCGACCGCTTGCTGATCGACAACCTCAGCTTCAGCGTTCCCGCCGGCGCCATCGTCGGCATCATCGGCCCCAACGGCGCGGGTAAATCCACGCTGTTCCGCATGATCACCGGCAAGGAACAGCCCGACAGCGGCGCGATCGACATCGGCCCCACGGTAAAAATCGCCGCCGTCGACCAATCGCGCGAAGGCCTGGAAAACGACAAGACCGTGTTCGAGGCCATCTCCAACGGCTCCGATATCCTCACCGTGGGCAAATACCAGACGCCATCGCGCGCCTACATCGGCCGCTTCAACTTCAAGGGCTCCGACCAACAAAAGACCGTCGGCAACCTCTCCGGCGGCGAACGCGGGCGGCTGCACTTGGCCAAGACCTTGATCGAAGGCGGCAATGTCCTGCTACTGGACGAACCCTCCAACGACCTCGACGTGGAAACCCTGCGCGCGCTGGAAGATGCGCTGCTGGAATTCGCCGGCTGCGTGCTGGTGATCTCCCATGATCGCTGGTTCCTCGACCGCATCGCCACC
>JAKANO010000003.1 GCA_021812385.1 Pseudomonadota bacterium
GCCATCATGGGACCATCCGGTTCCGGCAAATCCACGCTGATGAATATCCTCGGCTGCCTCGATAGCCCCACGGGCGGCCATTACGAGATCAATGGTCGGGATGTCACCACGCTTAATGCAGATGAGTTGGCTCAAGTGCGCAATCAAACCATTGGCTTCGTGTTTCAAGGCTTCAATCTGCTGAAGCGGGTGAGCGCACTAGATAACGTCGCACTACCGTTGCTCTACTCGGGCGTCGGCCTGAAAGAGCGGCGACAACGCGCGCGCGAAATGCTCGACGCGACCGGCCTGGGACGATTCGCGTATTCCCTACCGAACCAGATGTCGGGCGGCCAACAACAACGCGTCGCCATCGCCCGTGCACTGATCACGCATCCGCGACTGATTCTCGCCGACGAACCCACGGGCAATCTCGACACCCAAACCAGCCGCGAGATCATGGAATTGTTTCAACATTTGCATCGGGAAAAGGGCATCACCATCGTCCTGGTGACACATGAAAACGATATCGCCGCATACGCGCAGCGCCTGATCCGCGTGGTGGATGGGCATGTGGTGCACGACGGTGCGGTGAATGCATGAATCTTAGCGCCATCATCGCCGAAGCCTGGCGCGCCATGGGCCAGAACCGCCTGCGCACCGGCTTGACCATGCTCGGCATGATCATCGGTGTCGGCGCGGTGGTGGTGATGCTGGCCGTGGGCCAAGGCGCTACGACCACCGTCAACGAATCGATCAAATCCATGGGCAGCAATATATTCATTGTGTTGTCCGGCGCCTCCACCTCGGGTGGTTTGCGCATGGGCAGCGGCTCTGTGCCGACGCTGACAACCGACGATGCGAGCGCACTGGGCAAGCTCGATAACGTAAAAGAAGCCACCCCGGTGTTGCCGGGTACGGCGCAACTATCCTATGGCCCGAACAATTGGAGTACCGGGATATCGGGTGTTGGCGCCAATTATTTAACGGTACGCGAATGGCCCTTGGCGGCAGGACAGAATTTCAGCGAAACCGAAGTGCGCGGCGCCACCCGCGTAGCGGTCATCGGCAAAACCGTGGCCACGAATTTATTCGGCGAAGAAGACCCTGTCGGCAAAACGATGCGCATCAAAGGCAGTCCCTATCAAGTCATTGGACTACTCTCCACTCGCGGCCAAAGCTTGGATGGTCGCGACCAGGACGATACCGTGCTGGTACCCGTTACCACCGCACAGCGTAAACTATTTGGTGGGCAATTTCCCGGCACGGTGCGCTACATCCTGGTACAAGGAAAATCCGCCGAAAGCATGGCCGACGCCGAAGAAGAAATTAACCAAACCTTGCGCCTGCGCCACCGCTTAACCGAAGGCCAGGAAAATGATTTCACCGCGCGCAACTTATCCGCCATCGCCCAGACTGCCGCCGCCACGGCGCAAGCCATGTCCCTCATGCTGGGCGCGATCGCCTCGATCTCGCTACTGGTGGGCGGCATCGGCATCATGAACATTATGTTAGTTTCGGTGACCGAGCGCACCCGTGAAATCGGCATCCGCATGGCCGTCGGTGCCCACAGGCGCGACATCCTGTTGCAATTCCTGGTGGAAGCGCTGATGATTTGCGTGATGGGCGGACTGATCGGCGTGGTGCTAGGGATATCCTTGGCCTACGGCCTGGCTCAAGCTTGGGAAATTGCAGCCGAAGTAACACTTAACTCCATCCTGCTGTCGTTTGCCTTCTCCGCGGCGGTTGGGGTGTTTTTTGGATTTTATCCGGCGCGCCGGGCGGCGAATTTAAGGCCGGTGGAAGCGTTGCGGTATGAATAAAGTATTTTCGGCCACTCTTAAAACAAAATCTCAGATAGCGCTTCGTTGTGGAAATTCTTAAACGAATTGATCAATGACGTGCTTACCAAAAAGTGAAATAACAAGTCATTGGAAAAGAAGCGGGCGGAATCCAGCTAGGCTATTTTTTTAATATAAAATGAACCAGGTTCCCTTTCTGTTGTTAGATAGGGTGAAACCGACTTAAGGTTTTCGTGATGGTTGTGATGCAAATAATTGAGAGCGCCCAGTATCGTCCAACTATTGTTGTGTGTCAGGAATGCTTCTAACAAATATTGCTCGTTCCAGAATCTAACCTCATCTACTAACCATGGCCTGAGATAATTTTTAGGTGAGAAAATGTCATGTATATGAACAATCACCCCCTTATTGAGAGAAGGTAATAATTCAAGATACTCAAAAAGTACATCGCCTTGGGGTCTTATGATATGGGATGAATCAATGAACAAGATGTCATTTTCCCTAAGCTCGGAAAAGAATGACAACTCTACTTCCTCAACTTTTTTTCTGACGACTGAAACACCAGCGTCTTCAAGCCAAATCGTTTCATAAGGCTCAATGCAAATATGTTTACATTTATAGTTTGGATCGTCTTCGTTGTTTCTACAAATAGCCTTGATTGCCATTAAAGTGGAGTTTCCGCTACCGACTTCAAATATTTTGCGCGGCTTGATAGTGCGAATTAGCTGATACCAATATTCAGCATCTCCAGATTCAAAGGCCCCGTTATTAAAATAGAACTGGAGAGTACCCGGCTTTTCCTGTGGAATGTCTGTTAGTTCCTCAGAAAATTTGAATCTTTCAAGCATCTCTAGTTGACCAGAGATATTCCAATATATCCCGGGAAGATTTCGGTCTTGTGAGAAATCCGGTTTTGGATTTCGATTATCAAATTGTGGTTCGTAGTAATGGTTACGTATAGGAAAAACACCTACCGTCATTAAGGCGCTTTTGCAGAAAGGAAGTCTGTGTACTCCGGTTCGACGAATATTCTTTAGCAGCCATGCGGCAGGATAGACAAAAGGGACAAGTATCATATCCGCAAACGGAAGAAGTTTTAGTATCAGCTCTTTCATGAAAATCCCTAGGTCTCGCTTTGTGGGGTTACTCAAAATCTCACTTGATTCCTGATTTCACCCATCATCAACAACTGATAAGAGGCGAGAAAATAGCTTATTACTATATCTATTAAAATCGAGCTTATTTGAGTAATACTTCAGTGCATTATTTCGGTACTCCACCTTTGCAACCTCAGTTAAGTTATCAATAATATGTTTCGGCTGATCAACTACGCATCCAAAACGATACCGGCGCGCCTCTTCAGCATAAATACCAATCTCATTGATGATAACCGGGACACCATACCGTAGATAAGTGCAAATTTTCCCGGATGCGAGTCCTAAAGACTGAAGATTTTTCCCTCCGTAAATACCTAAGCTAGCGTCAGGTTCATACAGGGCAAGACCAGCGGAAACACCTGCCAAAATACTGCCTAAATCATCAACAGTGTCAGACGCAGCATCGCTGATGTAAATTTTATGGCCAAGCAATTCCTTAAAAGAAGCCACTTCGTTTTTCAAAAGTTCGCTAGTGCGTCCATAGCGTTCATGAACAACAAAAACCCAATCATCAGGCCAGTCAACAATGCATTTTAAAATTAGGCCGGTCATTGACCACTTAGATACTGAACCAATGGTGATGGCGACTTTTTTGTCAGCAGGAATCCCTAGTTGATCACGAAGTCTGTCAATTTTTAAAGCGCCAACAGATGCCGAGGCGAGAGGGAGCAGGAATTTGTTTGACTCTTGCAGTTGATTTTCGAATTGCAGATGTTGAGCCCTCACTTCGTCTTGGACTATCCATAGAGATACATTTTTTGATGCTCTTTTCTCAAGGGATTTGAATCGATGGGATGTTTCGCTTGCGAAGCTAATTTCAAATGAAAGAAAAATATAGGGTGTTTTTGTGATTACGTTGAGAATGCTTGCTTCTATTAATCCTAGTCTATCGACGCCGATAATTAGGTCATATTTTTTGTAGAGGATAAGTTTTTCAACTAGAACAGATAAAAAAATTAAAGGCTCGAAGCAAAGTATATTCGACGCGACTGATTTGAAGCGTCGTAACGTGTTTCCAAAAGGAAGAAAGCGAACTCCCTTCACAGCAGGCATTGGCGCGTGCCTTCTTGGATAGCGAAGATCAATTTCGCAGCCTTTTGATAAGAGTAAATCAATGATGCATTTTAATGACGGATTGTTAAAAGAATTTCCTTCTTCATGAATAATCAAAACATTCTTTAATTTTCTAGGCCAAGTTGCTGTTCTATTCATTTTTTTGACATTAGTGTAATAGCAGCCCAATCATCTTGGAGTGGTGCATCAACTCCCATCCAGCCATAACTTTCAGAGTTAGCCCACGTGTCTGTATTAGAAAGGCATGCTAACTCGGATAAAAATAAATATCGCATTCGGTGGGATTCTTGTACTTGGCTTATGCTGCCGGTTGTTTTTGTCTCAATAAATAAGGTGTAATTTACCTCGACAATGCTCTCGTTCATGTGCATTACGGGTTCGGCGACGCGTGTAACCTTGATGGCGGGATCTTCCAACCGCTTGACACGCACATCAGGCTTCTGTGTGAGGACGGCTGGGCCATGCCAAAAGTCGAACAAGAACAATCCGCCCGACCCCAGATGTTTGTCAGCCGTTTCAAACGCTGCGATTAAGTCATTATTGGTAGTCTGATAACTCATCACGTGAAAAAGCGAGATCACGACATCGTAGACTGTACTAGAGCGTACCGTTCGTATATCGCCATGGCTAAAAGAAAGGCGACTTGCAATATCGGTTGAAAGACTGGCCTTGCGTGCCTCAGATCGGGAAAGCATTTCTTTGCTTTGATCAATTCCATGGACAATGTAACCCATGCGCGCAAGGTGTTCGGCATGGGCGCCAGTGCCACAACCCAATTCCAGAATTTTTTTTGCTTGAGGGGCACGTTCTCGGATGAGCGAAGCCACATACTCTGCTTCAGCAGCATAATCCTTATCGCGGTAGAGTAGGTCGTAGTAGTGTGCGTAAGCGTCAAACACTTGGTTCATTGCAGTATTCCTTTTACAGCAGTAACAGAACGCTCAATCTGCTCATCTGTCAGTGCCATGCCGCTGGGGATATAAAAGCCGCGTCTGGCAATGCGTTCAGCAACGGGGTGGCTTTCACCTGAAAACAAGCCCATCTTTTGGAACACGGGTTGTTCGTGCATGGGCCAAAAGAACGGGCGTGTG
Organism: Pseudomonadota bacterium; assembly: GCA_021812385.1. Lineage (GTDB taxonomy): Bacteria > Pseudomonadota > Gammaproteobacteria > Burkholderiales > Thiobacteraceae > RBG-16-58-11. The sequence continues at coordinate 5,104 of JAKANO010000003.1, forward strand.
CCAATGCTATGTTGACTAAGTCGAGACATGGCTTCCTTTGCGTCGAACGGCACATTGTTATCCAGTACTAAGGCGTATACCCAGTAAATGTTATCTGCAAAATCGGTTTTACCAAGTGGTAGCTGAAGCCCCTTTGTATTCGCTAACAATTTCGAATAGCGTTTACCCATACGGCGCTTGATTTGAACAAACTCGTCCAGCCGCTCTAGTTGAGCTATACCTAAAGCAGCTTGCAGGTTGGTCATGCGGAAATTCCACCCCAACTCGTCATGCACAAAACGTTGTTCGGGCTTGAAGCAAAGGTTGCGTAGCGAGCGACATTTTTCAGCAAGAATGGGGTCGTTTGTCATGATCATGCCACCTTCACCTGTGGTGATATGCTTGTTAGGATAAAAGCTGAAGGTGCTGATATCACCAAAGCTACCGCAGGGTTGCCCTTTATAAGTCTGGCCATGCATTTCTGCTGCATCTTCTATTATTTTAAGGCCATGATTCCGCGCTAGTGTCAGCAGGGGATCAATATCCACTGGCAAGCCAAATATATGCACCACCATGATAGCTTTGGTTCGTGGCGTGATGCGCGCCTCAATTTGATCAACATCCATATTCCAGGTGATGGGGTCACAATCAACCAACACTGGTATGGCCCCAGAGCGCACCACTGCGGCAGCACAAGAAATAATAGTGAAGGTGGGGATAATCACTTCGTCTCCAGGTCCGATGCCCAAAGCAACAACCGCAACATCCAGCGCCACTGAGCCATTAGAAACGGCGACACCATATTTGCGGCCTACACGCGCCGAAAACTGCGTTTCAAATTGTTTGATGAACGGTCCTTCGGATGAAATCCAGCCAGTACGAATACATTCAACAAGGTATTTTTCTTCATTACCGTTCAGTAGCGGTTCATTAACTGGGATGAAATTATTCTGGCTCATGGCTTACTTAACTAGGCGAACCTGGGTGGATGAAATGGGGTCGAAGCGTGTTTTGTCTGCTTCGCCAGCATAAGGCCCTTGCTTGATCTCGATGATCTCGCTGGCTTCCAACATTTCAAAACCATGGCCACCAAAGGCTAGGAGCAAGATGTCTCTCTGGTTCAAAATGCGACTCTCCAAATAGATTTGTTCATCATCGTAAAAATCTACACGCACCCTGCCAGATTTGATGAGCAGCACCTCCTTAGTGAACTGCACCTCGCGCGCTACTGGATTGTGTACATGGGGTGGAATGACATAACCTTGCGGTCTGTTCATGTAGCCCAACTGCTGGGAAAATTCATTAGGGGTGAAGAACTGAATGCCTTCGGCGTGATAGTCGGCGCGAAGAATGATGGCTAGTAGCGTGTTATGGTGGTTTACGTGTTCGATCATAATTAAGACACCTTAATCTCTATAGAGCGGCGAGACGTAGTAACAGACCAACACCCCGCGGCGCTACATGTGCGAAAGCAAACAGTTTCGCAAGCGAGAAAGATGGATGCCAGGTTTCGCGTTCTATCATCTCACTTGCGTCTTGCCATAATGAAGCATTCAAGGCGCGGGCGATGTTCTGAAGCTTTGCACGACGCCAGGCCCGATCTCCGTGCAAGGTAATAATAGCCGCCTTATGTTTATCCAAAACATATTGGTAGCCAATAATATCCCGACGCATGTCCTTGCTGATGGTCTCGCCATCATGCCATACCCAATCAAACAACGGCTCGGCGATATGAATGAATTCACATGCTTTCGCTAGTCGTATGGCAGTATCCCATTCCTGATAGGAAGGGCAATCCTCATCCAACATACCGCATTCACTAAGCACTTTTTTTGAAACTAACAATCCAGGGAACATGGGGCCAGAGGTGAGAAGCAGCTTTTTATAGCATTTACCAGAGAATTCTCCGATGGGTAATAGTGAGCGCTCACCGGAATGCGCATCCAGTCGATAGGCATTACAGTGAACCACTGCATTCGGATCAAAGTTAACGTCAGATAGCGCTTGTACTTGTAGCTCTAATTTGTTTGGAAGCCACAAGTCGTCTGAATCCTGAAACGCAATCCAGTTATTTCGGGCATTGCAAACCCCAAAATTCCTTGCTGTTTGCGCGCCCTTGGATTGATGAAGACGAATATATCGTACCCCTTGCTCCGAATATTGCTGCACGATTTGGGCTGTTTCATCAGTGGATCGATCATCAACGACAATGATTTCATCGGGGGGGTAGGTCTGCCCAATAACGGATGCTAAGCAGCTTGGCAAAGTGCTTGCACGATTTCGGGCTGGTATAACGACACTAATTTTCATTACGAATATTTGGCTTCAATCGCTTTAATAGCCGACCGAATTTTCGCCATGTAACTGAAAAACTATATAGAAATTTATCCAATAAGGATGAGAATCGACTTTGGCCAAATGGACCAAAGCGATGCACTAACCAAAAACGTGCGCGTAAACGATAAAGTACCCCCGCCCATCCTAGCGTTTGCGATGCGTTGACTGCTAATCCATATTGATGACGTTGCATTTCTAGATAACTGGTTCGCGTATCCTTCAGTTGCCCCGTTATGCGTGCAAGTTGTGCGGCCGCAGAATCCTCTAAATGGACATCCCGACGGACTAAAAAGGTTGTCGGGGAATAAGAGAATCGTCCATGTAAGATAGTTCTCGAAAGCAAAACATGATCAACGCCAAGACAGTGTAATTGCAACCAGGAATTTTTAAGTGCGCTGGTTCTAAATAGGCCATGGATAATGGAGCAATCATCCAGATATTGAATAGCCGCCATCAAGCGTGTGCTGGCTTCGTCAGCGGAAAAAGCTGTCGCCTGAGTGTATTCATAATCTGCCACCATATTGCCGTTCCGATCAATATGACGGGCTGCGCCATAAGCCAGCACGCTTAAAGTGTCTGCATCCAATCCCTCACGGAGCCTGCGCACATAATCGTTGGGAATGAGGTCGTGAGCGCCAAGCCACATAAAGAAAGGTGTATTGGCACTTTGCAGAAGAAATTCAAAATTCTTACTTGCCCCAAGATTTTGCGCGTGAGAAACAAAAATAATATTATCGAATTCGCTTGATAGTTTTTTGCAAATATCCGCCGAGCTGTCGGTAGAGCCGTTATCCGATATCAGCAGTGTCTCGCATTGTGAGACTGCAGAGCGTATCGCTGCTTCTACAAATTGCTCCTCGTTGTATACGGGTATCCCAATGGTTACCCCATCGCGCCATAAATCAGTTTTATTTATCATAGTTAAGGTAATTCGACTCGGACTCTAAGGGATCAAAGCATTCATTACTTTGCCCTGCCAATGTTCCAACTGAATTTCGGCCGTAATACGCCTGGCATTGGTCCGGCGTAGCCATAACGATTTGAGTGTTCATCCATCGGATCGATGACATTAAGAGTCAAAGCATTTCGATCAAAGAACTCGACTGTAAAATGGTTGTCATGATAGTTGGTTAGGGCTACTCCAATAAAATAAGTGCCTTCGTTCAGCATATCGCCGGGAATTTTACATTCGGCAAAATATATTCCCGGCGGCATCGTGGAAACCCCTTCGGCATTAGTTGCAAAGGCATAGCTGCCATCCGGGGCAAAGAAGTGGAAATTAGGCACGCAACGCCCTTCGACTAAGCGCTTTATCTCGTATTTCATGCGAATGATGAAATCATTATGAATATTGATTTCAAGAGCGCTTCTAACACCAACTATTTCAGTGCTCAACAATTTTGCGGTATCGCTTTCATTCTTGCCGGAGTGATTATTAGTACTATCATCGGCATCACCTGTGCTTTGATAATATTTTAGAATTGCCTCAGAGGCGCTGCCTTGAAATAATAGTGAGCCTGCCTGAAGTGCTATGCCCTTTTGACATAAGTTGGAAATCGCCGCCATGTTATGGCTGACGAAAATTACGGTACGGCCATCCTGCCCAACCTGCTCCATTTTCCCCAAACATTTTTTTTGAAATTGGGCATCTCCGACTGCGAGCACTTCGTCCACAATGAGAATTTCGGACTCGAGTTGGGCTGCAACTGCAAATGCAAGTCTAACGTACATACCGCTTGAATAGCGTTTAACCGGGGTATCCAAAAACTTCTCAATCTCGGCAAAAGCAACGATATCGTCGAATTTTTTCTTGATCTCAATCTTACTCATACCCAAGACAGCGCCATTCAAGAAAATATTCTCTCGACCGGTCAGTTCGGGATGAAAGCCGGTGCCGACTTCCAAAAGACTAGCGACACGGCCCTGAATTCTCACCTTGCCTGTGGTGGGCTCTGTGATGCGCGAAAGTATTTTCAGTAAGGTTGATTTTCCAGCGCCATTGCGACCGATGATTCCTACCCGGTCCCCTTGTTGAATATCAAAGCTTAATTCTTTAAGCGCCCAAAATACTTCGTGGCTCGGATCGCTTTCGGACGGCGCAAAAGGATGGCGAAGCTTACGTGCGCAATGCTTGGCGCTATTGGTTAAAACATCTCTTAATGCTGTATAGCGCTCTTGAGATTGGTGGTTGAGGATATATTTTTTCCCCAGATTTTGTGCGGAAATAACGGGCGCCATAATCTAGGTCAAATGAGATCCGCGAATCTACGTTCAGTGCTGCGAAAAAAGTAAATGCCTGAAACGAGTATTGAGATCACTAAGCCCAAGGAAAGTAAAAGTCCCGGCCAATAGAGTTGGCTATTCCCACCCAAGATCGCCCAACGGAAACCGTCAATGACGCCCACCATTGGATTGACTGAGTACAACAGTCGCCAGGCATCTGGAACAATGGAACTACTAAAGCCGACAGGAGAAATGTAAAGGCCAAGCTGCACCATAAAAGGAATAATATAGCGGAAATCTCGATACTTAACGTTAAGTGCAGAGATCCACAAGCCGGCACCCATAGCTACAGCAAAAGCCATCAATATAAATAGCGGGAGAGTGCATATGCGCCAACTTGGATAGAATCCATACCAAATCATTAATCCGGCCAAAATGATGCCAGATATCAAAAAATCTACAAAACTAACGATCACTGCGCTGGTTGGCACGATCAGCCTGGGAAAATAGACTTTTGAGATCAAACTGGCATCGCTAATCAAACTATTGCCTGCTTCAGTAAACGCATTGGCAAAGAATTGCCATGGCAGTAGTGCGGCAAAAACCAAAATCGGGTAGGGTGAATTTTCGGATGGCAATTTCGCCAAGTGACCAAAAACGAGTGTAAATACAAGCATGGTCAGAAGAGGGCGTATTAAGGCCCAAGCAAAGCCAATCACCGTTTGCTTGTATCGAACGAGAACGTCTCGCCAGGCCAGGAAATAAAATAACTCGCGATAACGCCACAAGTCCTTCCAGTACTGGCGGCTTGATTTTCCTGCTTCGATAGTGAGATCAAAATCTGTTTGCATTAAATAATCAGGCTTAGTGCCATTATTTACCTTGGGAGTTACATAAATTTAAAATTCTTGCGCTTATATAGCGCAAGAAATAACGAGAAAAATTCATCACGACCCCAAGTAGGTACAACCTTTTAATAGGGTAATGTTTTTTAAAGAAAGCCGATAAATCTTTAAAATTCCTGTGGGATTTCCTGTTGCTTAAAGTATTTCTAAACGTTGAAAATGGCATACTGGATAAGTTGTCGGCAATCGTGGTTCGGGTGTTGTCAACGAACAGATGTGCGTCTGTTGCAATCATTAGTCGAATTCCAGCGTCCTTACAGCGTAAATAAAAATCATGATCTGCCAAATAATGCGGCAGATTGTCTTCATCCAGCAGGCCAACTTTCTCAAAAACACTCACAGGGATAATGACGCCACGCCCACCCATAATCAAGTGAGTGGGAATTAATCCCCTGCTTTCGAGGTTATTCCTTTGTGAAAACCCCATAGGCATCCGTATTGAAGGAAACCCCAGCCAAAGGCAAGTTGTATATCCAATATTTAGCAACTTTCCCGTCAACTGATCCTTTGTAAGGGGCGCCACAATGCAGTTATCGTCATATTCCTGGCTATACTGAAGCAGTTTTTCAATCGCATCAGGCGCCATATAGCAGTCGTTATTTAAGAGCATGATGTGACTCGCCGAGTAAGCTATCGCCTGCCTAATACCAAGATTTGTCGCCCCTGCCCACCATAGCGAGTCATCCCCCGGTATGCATTCAACATCGGGGAATTCTGTCGGCAACGCTTGTTTTGTTTCATCTGTAGAACCATGGTCAACCACAATAACCCGAAAGTCTTGGTATGTACTTTCTTTCAACGCCTCTAAGCAACGTTTTGTTTGTGCCCAACCATTTAATACAGGGATGACAATATGCAGGCCCGCCTTGCGGGCGACCAGATTCATATTGGTTTCACCAAGTTTTGTATGAGTTTTATGTAATGTGGGATAACTGCCTGCTCAGAATAAAGATTCACTGCACGTTTCCGCCCAGCAATTCCCATGGCTCGGCGTTGATCCGCATTGCTGGAAAGCATTTGGCATGCCGTCACGAAAGCAGAAACATCGTCCATCGGACATAACACACCCGTTACGCCATCTTCAACGACTTCGGGTAATGCGCTACTCCGGCTAGCAATAACTGGTTTGCCGCAGGCCATGGCTTCAAGCGCGGCGTAGCCAAAGCCTTCAAATCGAGAAGGGAATAAAAGCGCATCGCAATCCTGATAAGCGCGAATTAATTCTGCCTCATCAAGCCAGCCAAGCATATGGATGTTCTCGGCGCGATGCCCATTTTGCCAGCCATTCCAAGCGCCGGCTAAACGCAATTCAAAGCCAGTACCGAGCTGGCGCATGATTAGTGAGAGGAGGTCGGCCCCTTTGATACGTGAAGGTTTGCCTACAAACAACAAGCGAAAGGGCTTGTTCTCCCGATTGATATTCTCAAGTGGACAAAAGCGCTGAATATCAATCCAGTTGTGAATCACTTGGATATTATGCCTGCCAGTTGAGCGCGATACCGCTGTTGCAGAAAATTCACTAACGGCAGTAATCGTATCAGCCACTCGAAATGAATGCAGTTCAAAGGGTCTAATTAACATGCGGTGATATAAGCGTTGCGCAAGATTATAGTAGGCGTTAGCGCGTGGATCGAAAGCTGCATGGTGAATAATAACCACGAGCGGTATGCCTTTGCGTTTGAACGCAAAACCACTCCAACTGTTTGAAATAACAATATCTGTTCCGCTCGGGGGCGTGACGATTTTTAGTGAAAATGGAAATGGCTCAAGAGACAATGGGAACCAAGTTATTTGTGCAATATATCCAGAACGTTCCAGTGCTTTGGCAAGACGCTGGGCAAAGATGTCGGTACCGCTGCCGGTGCTAATTGTTGGGAGCCAGATTTTGATCTTGCCGTTTTCCATTTTGGCAGACGTCTATTTACGCTATAAAAATAAGATATTTAAGCATTTCTTAAGAAGCTGATATTTGCTTGTGGAAAAACTCACGTAGTGCCACACCGAAATGCACCCAGCTAAATTTACTAGAAAACTCGATACATTGATTCGGGGCTATTGTTGTTTCGTTGCCCTGTAATTGATGAATGACTCGTTCGGCCAGGATGTCATAATGATTGGGTTCGATCAATCTACCGGATATTCCTTCTGCCACAGCATCAGGAACGCCGCCGACAGCAAAGCCGATGGTCGGAAGCCCATGTGCTGCTGCTTCCATTGCGACCATGCCAAAACCTTCCACATCATTGTGTTGTTGTAGAACGGGAAACACATGCACTTGGCTGGCGAAATAAGCACAATCCAATTCTTCATCATCGACATGACCCAATAAATGGACATGCCCAGTAAGTTCCAAATGCGCTGTGATTGCGTGGATTTTTTCAGCTATTCCCGCATTGTTAGTAAGCGCAGATTGGTTGGGTTCTTCTCCGATGATCACATAAAGAATATCCGGTATCTGATTGGCAATGATCGGCATGCAATGCTGGATAAATTCCACGATACCTTTGCGCGGAGATAATCGTCCCACGCTAAGCAGAATCGGACGTTTACCAGCGCCGATGTGTTTACGAAACGCGAGTGCTTTGCTCTCGCTATTTGCAAACGAAGGCAACTTCACCCCTGGGTGCAATACCGTGACGCGATCACCCGGTACACCGCGACTTTGTGCAAGGTGCTTGGTATTTTGACTATTCACAAGATAAGCATCGCAGGAGCGAATGTTGGGAAGAAAAAAAGCCCTATAGAGCGGGTGATCTGCAATGATGTCGAGACCATGGAGATAAGCTAGTACTTTAGCACCCGCAATTCGACCTGCCAGTCGGGCAGTCGGGACGGCGAGTCCGCTACCGGCGTAGATAATCTGGGGTTTAAACGCCTGGGCTCGACGAGCAGCCTGCCAGGTATTGTGCAGCAAGAATTTTCCCAAAGGCATGGCGGGGCTTCCAACGTAGCCGATGCCAGGCGGTAGATATTGGTCGCCACCGCGCGGTCCGCAAATCTGCACGTCAAAATCATGAGAAAGCTCCTCGCAAATATGCTGATTCAGCCGTTCCATTCCGCCTGTTAGCGGCGGCAAGTTGCGGGTGACGATAAGGATCTTTGGGGTGTTCGCTGGGCGGGTCATGTTGTGAAAAATAACAGCAATTTGACCCCTGTGCTAATGGTTGTGTTCCTTATAGAACAAACTGGTGATTTGCTCCGAAACCAGCCCGATCAGAAATATCAGAATCGCCGTAATTAGGAGTAATGCCGACATGTTGGTAAATCTGTGAATGGATAAAAAGGTGTAAAGATAATATCCATTGCCAGCAAGAAAAAAAGCAAAGCTGATAGGTAAGAAAAGTTTAAGCGGCGAGTACAGCGTACCAATTTTGAAAATGATTAATAAAAATCTCACGCCATCCCTGACTAGGCGTACATGGCTCTTACCTATCCGCTTTGGCGCAATAATCGGAACATAAGCAACCGAATATCCGGCACGAAAAAAGCTCATGGTGATCGTGGTAGGGTATGAAAAACCATTGGGTAGAAGATATAAAAACTTACGAAATAGGTCGGCTTTGACTGCGCGAAAGCCGGAAGTCAGATCTTGAATCGGCTGCCCGACCATCCAGCTGGCCAATTTATTGTAAAAGCCATTGGCCATAGCGCGGTGCGCTCCCGCTTGGGATGCGGAAGATCTGGCGCCGACCACCATGTCATAGCCGTCTTCAAGTTTTTGCAGCAAGCGAGGAATATCTTCTGGTTTGTGCTGGCCATCAGCATCCATGAAAATTAATACTTCACCCGTTGCCGCACGCGCACCAGATTTGATAGAAGCACCATTACCTTTAGAATAAGGGTGATGTATTACTTGCACGCCTTGAGACTCGCATACCGCCTGAGTATCGTCGTTGGAGCCATCATTTACGACAATAATCTCGGTTTTCTGCGGCAGATGTTTGCGTAATTCTGGCAACAGAATCCGCAGCCCGTTTGCTTCGTTGCGGGCCGGGATTACGACGGAGAGTGAAGCGATTTTAGATTCAGTGTGCATTTGCATTTCGTTCCATCAGAATTAATCTGCGACTCAATGCATCAACACTTGCTTTGTCGCTAGCTGTGATTTTCAGTTTTAGAATGGCATTATATTCCCGTCGTGCCTCCGCCACGGCATTCGTTGCTAGTAGAAGATGCGCGAGGTTAACTCGAAAAGGCACAGTGCCTGGATCGTTTGCGACAGCAGTCCTGGCGTAGCTGAGCGCAATTTGAGGAGCGTGCAGTTTGACTGCCGCATAATCCATCGCTGCTGAATAAAGGATTGCCCGTATATATCCATTGGCGGCTGGGTTGGACAAGGCCGCGTTTAGCAATGCCTTAACTTCTTCAGCATCAAGGCATAGTCGACCTTCAACCAAAAGAACAGAAAGTCGATTTACCGCGGCTTGATTTTCTGCAGAAAAGCGTGTTGTGGCGAAGCGTTCCCGCAGCTTGCTTTGTAGTGCCAAATTCTTTGGGCGGCCGATAGCGCAATCAAGATTCAGCAGCCCTAAATATGGCGCTACATTGGTTCTATTCAGTTCTGCCGCACGATTATAATGAAACTGCGCCATTTGATAGGCCAAGCCATTACCGCCCCCCGCGCCAAAAGTCATGCGCGCAATTGTCACGGCCGCATCATAATTTGTACGAGCGGAGTTAGGATGGCCGGCAGCCTCCAACTGCGTTCGTCGGTATTCATTACCCCATTGGGCGGCGCGCAATGCCGTGATCAAGCTGCAAAAAAACAAAAAGCTTAAGGCCAGCGTTAATCGCGCAACTTCGCCATTTTTTTGCGCTTGCTGTGGAAACAAAAGAGCGCCAAGCCAGATAAAAATACCGAGCGAAGCAAGGTAATTCCGGTGTTCAAAAGCAATTTCCAAAGGTAAAAATGTCGATTCAAGGACATGCGCCGCGAGAAACCAAAACACGGCGAATGCAAATAACGGTGATTTCTGACGTTGATAAATTGCAAGTGCAGTGAGCAATATCCACGCAACAATAGCCAGCAAAGTCTGCGGGGGAGAAAGCAGGCCATGAGAAATGGGAATGTCGTCATGATAAAGGCTAAAAAGATTTGGTAAGGGGGCTAGTAACTGCAATACATAGAACCAGAGTACGCGCGATTCCGTCATTAATCGTTCGAAAAGACCAAAGTCCCGCCCACCATAGCCGCCTATCAGAAAATTCCATTTGGCGATCAACAGGCTCCCCAGGGCGAGACTTAACACAAGTACCGCGAGCCATTTGGTTTTGCGGGATACCGAGCGAAAGCTTCCGAATATTAACCATTCGCATAAGAAAATGAAAAGGGGCAAAAGCACCCCCGTTTCTTTGGAGAAAATTGCCGCAGGCCAGAACAGCAGTAGGCTGGTGGCGATCGCAGCCCAAGCCGCAGCGCGTGAAGCTTGCCTACCGTATAAGTATAGGCAGAGCGCCGCAAGGGTAAAAAATGCGGCTAAACCTGTCATGCGTTGAACAACGAACAGCACGGGAACCAGGTTCATTGGGTGTAGCAACCAAACCGCTGTTGCCCAACTTGCGACTAGAGACGATTTGCTGGCGTTTGCGCGATCTAAACGCGCCCACAATTGCCGTATTAGAACGAAAACCAATACTCCATTCGCAAGATGGAGCAATAAATTCACTAATTTGAAATAAAAGGGGTTTGCGCCAGCGGCATGCCAATTGAGGGCAAAACTGGCAACGCTAAGAGGCCGACCTAAAGGACTGGCCCCGCCATTACTGCTGGCCGTGATAAGGCTGGAGAGAGAACCGTCATATATCCGCAACGCAAGGTTATCAACGATGTTGGGATAGTCGTCGAACATAAAGCTACCCGACAGGCCGGGCCAATAGACTGCGCCGGTGATCAGGCAAAGCATCAAAGCAATGCCAACTAGGCGCCAACGCTCAGATACAATCAAAAGACGTCCTTAAGTAAAATGAAAAAGCCCCGCTTAAGCGGGGCTTTTAAAAACGATTACATATTATTTGCAAGAAGACGGCAAATACTTACCTGGAATATCCGGGCTACCGCAGGTCCACTTAACCACACCGGTGCTGGTATCGCCCAAGCCTGCAAGGTTAATGTTTCCAGAGGCGTTTGGAACGATTGAGGCTGCGGTGATTGTCCCATGGGTTGCGTCAGTATATGCGTAGGTTATGGAGCTAACGTACTGGCTGGATTGAGTCACCGCGCCAATAGAAGAGGTCTGTGGCATTTGGCCAAGAGTTTGGAAGCTTTCTGCAACGGATGTACGCATGGCTGAGGCTGCCAGCATGACTTCACTCATCTTGGCGCGAACGGTGTAGTCCTGGTAGGCGGGTAAGGCTACAGCCGCCAAAATCCCGATAATCGCTATGACGATCATCAGTTCGATCAAGGTAAAACCCTTTTGTACATGTTTCATAGTGAAACTCCTTCTTTAAAAGTAATTTGAAATGAAGCAACACTCGGCGTGTCTATTACTTGATTAAGCAATGCCTGTGCCAGATATTATATTGCTTATAGCTATTTGATTAGTATCATAATAATAAATAGCCGGCACGAATATCAAATATTAAAATTTTGTTTTAGTGGGCTTGTGCGTCAGCAGGTGACGCAGAGCGACAGTTTATAGTTTTCTAATATTTTGATTATTCATTACGAGAGGATGGTGCCGTTTCCGAGTCCATCTTTCGTTGCCACATATTTTGTAGCGCTTGTTCCAAGTCTAATGCAAATCGAGGAGCATCGAAAATTGGGGAGGTCAGTACTTTCTGTCGCAATTCGGCACGTAATTGCGCTAATTTATTGATATCGCTAGCGTGAGCCAAGGCTCGAGCAACGTAGTCATTCTCGTCGTTGGCGATCCAATCAGCTAGGCCAGCAGAACTTAGCAGACTCACACCTTGGCGGGCGAGTAGGGAGTCCCCAGCCAATGTTAATGTAGGTACACCCATCCACAAGGCTTCACAAGTGGTAGTTCCGCCGGGATATGGAAAGGTGTCCAAAATGATATCCACCTCAGCATGTGCCGCTAAGTATTCATCTCTCGGTCTTAAACCCTCCAAAATAAGTCGTTCCGGGGTAATCCCAAATTGCGAAAAGCGTCTGAGAATATTTTCGCGTGAGCCGATTGCATTGCTGATTTGTTTGTTTTGCAGGCGCAATTTAGCTTGTGGCAAAGCCTGGAAAATGCGCGCCCATACGGATAAAACAGCATCAGTTATTTTTGTTAAATTTTGGAAACAGCCAAAAGTGATATATCCGTTATTTATGGATGGTAAGGGTGCAGGCAGAAGTTTTTCTATTGGAGTTGGCGGGGTAAAGCACATTCGTGTGGCCGGCAGATACCATACTTGTTCAGTAAAGTGCCGCCGCTGTGATTCTGGCACCGATGTCTGGTCGGCTAACAAGTAATCCATGCCCGGCACGCCGGTGCTTGCAAAATATCCTAGCCAGCTTACTTGCACGGGCGCGGGTTTCCATGCAAACACTGGCAGACGGTTAAAGGTGGTATGTCCTGCCAGATCAATCAGGATGTGAATTCCATCGGCGTGGATTTTTCGGGCTGCAGCTTCGTCGCTGAGACCCATGATCGAGTTCCAAGCGGAAAAGTGCCGCTTGAGGCGGGCGGTCAGATCATCTTCTTGCGATGATGAGAAGTAAGCAACGAGTTCAATCCGCTTGGGGTTTAGATATTTGAGCGTGCTCTCTAGAAAAAATCCAACCGGATGATTGTTGAAATCCCCGGACACCAAGCCAATCCGCAGGGGACCGACGTTGATGTCAGTGGGATTAATAGACCATTGGGTAAATGGTTTGGCTTGTGCGGCCACTTTCGTGCCGTAACGTTGGGCGGCAGTCAGGTATTGCTCTGGCGAACATTGAGAATGTGAGGATCGGATGAAAAGTAGACAGCTTTCGGCCTCGATTGAATCAGAATTGATTGCAAGTGCTTTTTCATAGGACGTGATTGCCTCGTTAACTTTACCTGCTTGCATCAATACATTGCCCATATTGGTGTGAACTTGTAGAAAATCAGGGTTCAGCAGCAGGGCCCTTTGATAACAGGTGATTGCTTGATTGAGCTGTTTTTCGTGGTAAAACAAATTACCTTGATCGCAATGAAATTCAGCGTGATTTGAATTGAGTGCGAGCGCATTCTCAATAACGCGCTTGGCCATATCAATTTTTCCAAATTGAAAAAGTGCATGGCACAAGTCGCAGTAAACAATTTCAAAATTCGGTTTGAGGGATAGGGCTGCGTTGAAACTTTCTATGGCCTCATTTAGCTTGCCCTGTTGCTGAGCGATTGTCCCGATCAGATAATGAGCATCCTCCAATTTGGGGTTTAACAGAACCGCCTGTTTAAGTGCGCGTTCAGCCTCCGTATAGCGTTTTTGTTCCTTTAAGACAAAGCCTAGATTGAGGTAACCATCAGCAAAGCCGGGATCGATATCGATTGCTTGTTGGTAACAAGCGGCAGCCTCAGCCAACTTACCCTGGGCTAATAATTGATTGCCGCGAGTTCTGTAATTTTCGCTGCTATTCTGCAAGCTGTCTTTAGGTGGTGAACTCAAATTCGTTTCAAGTGAAACGATTGCTTTTGGGGTTTCACCGTGAGGAGTAAAAATATTTTTAAGCCAAGTAAGCATTATGGAAGTGTAGATTCACTCATCGGGATTCGAAGGTTCGCGATTAACCGTGTTTGGAATATAGAAAGCGACATGTAGACCATTTATGCCCGTCTGGAAATCGTTTTTTGTAATTCATTGGAAATCTTATTAAACACGCTGTCCCAGTCCCCCATCTTTGGCTGACGAAACAATTTTACGGAAGGATACCAAGGGGAATTACTACGTTCGAGCATCCAACGCCAATCCGGATTGAAGGGTAACAAAACCCATACAGGCTTACCCATTGCACCAGCCAGATGCGCGACAGAGGTGTCAACCGATATCACTAGATCCATGCAGGCGATTAATCCTGCTGTATCCATAAAATCTTTTAAATCTTCTCCAAAATGCGCAATATTATTGCCTGCGTTTAATACTCTCTGATCAATTGCGCGGACTTCTTTTTGTAAGCTAAAAAGGTGGGCTTGGTCAGGCATAAGTTTTAATAAATTGGCAAGCGAAATAGATCGGTTATGGTCATTTTTGTGGGTATCGCTGCCAGACCAAACTAAGCCAATTCGTGGGTGGGTTTTATGGCCTAGCCTACTTTGCCACTTTGATACATGACTGGAGTCAGCGCTAATGTACGCATTTTCTGTTGGGATATTAGTTATTCGAGTGGAGAATGCATAGGGCAAACTCATGAGTGGACAATGGTAGTCAAATGCGGGCAGCGGTTCACCTTCTGCCAGGACTTGATCCACCCCCTCAAGGGCAGTTAAAAGTGATTTAAGTGCTGCTGGAACTACCAGTAGAACTTTTGCACTCAGTGCTGCCACAAGTTTGGCGTATCGGCAAAATTGGAGTGTGTCGCCGAATCCTTGCTCGTGATGCAGCAATATGGTTTTGCCGAGCAAGGATTCTTTTCCAAGCCAGAGAGGAGGCGTGAAATCGAATCTGGCTACCTTCATGTGGGTACTTTTCCAGCGCCATTCATACTCGGCCCACCCACGCTCGAAATCCCCTAACAGTAATTGACATAAGCTCAAATTCAAATGCGCTTCGGCTAAATTTGGATTTAAAGAGATTGCCTCTTGGTAGGATTGGTTCGCTGCATCCCATTTGCCAAGCTCTATAAAAGCGGTTCCCAAATTGTAGTGGGCATTAGCGAAATCTGGCTTGAGTATAATCGCTTGCTGGTATTGTTCCACCGCGGCATCAAATTTTCCTTGGGCTATGTAGGCACTTCCCAGGTTGTAGCGCGTTTCCTCTAAACTAGGGTTGAGGGCAAGTGCTTGGCTATAACTTTCAACCGCCGCATCAAGTTTACCGAGTGCCTGAAGCGCGTTTGCAAAGTTACTATGTGCTTCTGCATTATGTGGATTGAGCGAGAGTGCCATCTGACAGCTTTTAACTGCCGCATCTAGGTCGCCTTGGATCTTGAGCGCAACCCCTAGGTTGCTGTGCGCCTCTGCATAACTTGGATTGATTGTGACTGCTTTTTGCAAGTGATTGATCGCATCATCAAGTTTATCTTGTGCTTGGAGTACGCTCGCCAGGTTGTTGTGTACGGTCGCCAAATTGGGATTCAGGGATAGCGCCGCAAGATAACTGGAAATAGCGACATCCAACTTGCCTTGCTTGTGAAGTCCAAACCCTAAGTTGGCGTGCGCTTCAGCGTAATCTGGTTTGATGGATAGGGCGCCCTGAAAACTATGAATGGCAGCTTCCAGTTTCCCTTGTTGTTGGAGGATAAGCCCTAGATCGTTATATACCTCAGAAAAATCTGGTTTTAGCGCCAGAGTTTTTTGAAAATAATCTATGGCTTTGTCTGCAGCGCCTTCGTGGGCATACAGTTTCCCAAGGTTGTAAGGAAAGTCAATGGAATATGGAAATAGGGAAATCGCTTTTAACAGAGTTGTTTTGGCTTTATCGATTTGGCTATTTTGTAAAAGGGCGCGACATAGCTCGCGGTAAGCTTGTTCGAAATCAGCTTTTAGTTTGATGGCCGTGTTGAAGTTGTTTATAGCTTCATCAACATCCCCAAGCTCAAGCGAGACCTCTCCCAAAAAATAATAGGCATCCTCCAAAGTGGAATTTAATAGAATAGCGCGTCTGAGGGCGTGACTTGCTTTCTCATATAGCTTCTGTTCCTTTAAAACAAAACCCAAGTTAAGGTGTGCATCTGCATAGTCAGGATAGACCTCGATTGCTTGTTGGTAACATTGCGCTGCATTTTCTAATTCCCCATTCGCCAAATACGCGTTCCCGCGTTTCTTAAAAGCGGCACTTTGGATTGATTTGTCTACTTGTTCCAGTTTTTCTTCTGCTGTCGTTAGAACAATAGGGGTGCTTTCCATTTTGTTGGAAGATGGGAAAATTACCTTAAACAAATTAAACATAACAGGGGAATCGTTGACAGCCTTTGTTAGAGGTCAATCATCAACTCCTTTGTCAATGCGTCGGCAAAATGGGAATCGTAACCCGCATCTTTTAACGTCCATTTGAAAGCATTTCCGAGTTGTGCCTTTCTGTAGACATTTAATTGATGATTAAGTTTAAAGCGAGCAACTTGTTGGAGCATTTTAGTGAGTGTTTCTTGCGCTTTAACAGGTTTATTGGGCGCATCAAGTGGGAGTCTTTCGATATAGAATTTTGCAAGGGATATGCCAAATTCTTTGGCTTCGCTTGCGTCGAACCAACTAAGTAGCATCGTATTTTTCCTAATTGACCAATTTAGATATTCCAGTAGATATAGTGTATTTAATATTCACCCAACCACAAACCGCATCTTCACCCCGCTAAACTCAAGTACATCCTGCGCGCTGAGCGGGCAGGGCTTGTCATTGATGGTGGCGCCGTTGACGATGGGAAACCGGCCTTGCACATGATTGAGGAAATAGCCGCTGCGGTGGCGGGTGACGAGCGCAACTTGCACGCCTTTTTTGCCGATGGTGGTGATGGGTTTGTTGAGGGGGACTTCTGCCCCGGCTTGTTTGCCGTTTAATACTTTGAGTACGGCGTGCTGGATCGGCCCAATGATCGCGGGTGCTTCGGCAGCTTGGCGCGCCTTCACCTCCGGCGATAGCGTGGTGGGGAATGGCTCGACGGCCGTCGGCGCATCGAGCGCGGGCGGTGCTTCCGGGTCGAGTTGCTTGCCGGCGAAGGGGCTGCGGATCAGCATGGTTTTTTCCAGCACGGAATCAACGTGCGCCGTCTTGCCTTCGAAAAATTTCAGGTGGAATTTTCCGATTTCGATCACGTCGCCGTTTTTGAGCAGATGTTTCTCCACGGCTTGGCCGTTGACTACAGTGCCGTTGGTGCTGCCGCCATCTTCTAGAATCAGTTGATTGCCTTGGCGCAGGATTACAGCGTGGTCGCCGGATACCGCCAGGTTGTCGATGGCGATGTCGTGATGCGGGCGGCGGCCGATGGTGATGCGCGGTTTGGTGATTTCGTATTCCTTCACCATTTCGCCATTGAAGCTTAAAACGAGAGAGGTCATGGGGTGACTCCTAAATCCTAATCAAGAAAATAAGCGTTTACCAATGGATTGAAAAAATCCGCCGTGTGCGGGAAATGGTTTGCATACTTTCACTAACGCCACAGCAATATTGTCGCGCCCGCCGTAGTCTTTGGCTAGCTTAACCAAGGCTAGTGCGGCTTGTTTCAGGTTCGTGCGTTTTAAATAGATGGTGTCGCGGATGTCGTCCACGCTCGCCATATCCGTCAGCCCATCTGAGCATAGCAAATAGATGTCGCCTACTTGCGTGGGGTAGGCGCTCACATCGACCTCCACTTCCGGGTCCACGCCTAAGGCGCGCGTCACCAAATTTTTATGCTGGTAGTGTGCCAGTTCATCTTCCGAGAGTACTCCTTGCTCGATTTCTTCCTGAAGCAGCGAGTGGTCGCGCGTTAATTGCTCGAACTGCTCGCCGCGCAGCCGATACAAGCGCGAGTCGCCGATATGCGCGCTCATGATTAGGTTGTCGCGAAAAACGGCCAGCACCAAGGTCGTGCCCATGCCCGCGTATTGGGTGTGCGCCAGCGCGGCGTGATACACCGCGGCATTGGATTTTGCGACTTCCTCGCGCACGATGCTTTCCAAATCCTGTTCGGGCAACGAGGCGCCATCGAGCCGGATTTTTAAACCCTGCATCAATTGCGCAACAGCCATGCCGCTGGCGACTTCGCCGGCGTTGTAGCCGCCCATGCCGTCTGCCAACAGCGCAACGCCATGCGCGGCATCAATGGCCACGCTATCTTCGTTGTGTTCGCGCACGAGACCGGTATCGGTGGCTGAGGCCATGGCTAAGGCTGAGCGCAAATGCAATCTCCAAAATGGTAGAAAATTCTTTGCAAGTAGACACCCGCGAATGTTTGTTAAAGTATTTATACCAGTGTAATAGGTAAGCGTGGGTTAAATAAGGGTTTCTTCCGACGAGCGGCGGCCCAAAAAAGCTATCCACAAAAGCTGTGGATAAAGATGTGGAGAACATGTTCGGATACGAGTTAACTGCCAGCGTACACAAGGATTTTTTTTCTGAGAGCAATATTTGTACAGAAAATAATTTATTTTTATTCAGGTACTTAACGATTTTTAAGGGTAATTTCCCATTCAATAATTTTATTGCTTTGTAAAACCCGCGTCCTGTGGGTTATTTCGGGCCATCGGCTTGTAATTTTACTGTAAAAATAGGCATTCCCTGGGGTTTAGGTCAGAAAAGCCGCGCCAATAAAGGGTTTGCAGCGCTACGCCTGACTAGCAAAGTTAAATTTGAATGGCTGCTTGGGTAAATTTGTTAACATCAATTACGTATGAATTCTGAATCAGCAAAACTGCGAATGGATAAATGGCTATGGGCCGCGCGTTTTTTTAAGACGCGTAGCTTGGCGGCGCAGGCAGTGGAGGGCGGCAAAGCCAAATTGAATCAGCAGCGAGTAAAGCCAGCAAAAGAGGTTCACGTTGGCGATGTTGTTGAGATTCAAATTGGCAACTACACCTGGGAAATTACGGTGCTTGGCTTAAGCGCACGGCGCGGCCCGGCAGAAGCAGCGCGAATGTTGTACACCGAGTCGGCAGAGAGTCAGGAGCGGCGTCAAGCGCAAATCGCAGTGCGCAGCATCCAGGTAGAGCCCGCGGCGCAAATTCACGGCCGACCCACCAAACGCGATCGGCGCCGGCTCGGGCGATTTACAGGGGGCTGAGAGGGGTAAAGAACAAGCCATGCACCAGCATGGCTTGGGTGTCTAGTCTTAGGCGGCCGCTACGTCTTGGTTGGCATCGTGTTGCAAGGCTTGCTGCAACTGATTTTGGATGGCGTTCAGCGCCGCTAACTGCTGCAAGACGCTGCTCTCCATGTGCTCCAGTTCGCTGATGCGGTCTTCCAGCGTATCGGTTGCTTTGTGAATGCGTTTGATGCTTTCCAAGCGCCGGCGCAGTTGCAGTTGATGCTCGCGCACTTGGGTTTCCATCGGCGCCATAATGGCCTTGAGCCAGTTGTCTGCGTCGCGGTTGGCGATTTCGTACACCTGCACCACGCGTGTCGCCACCGTCTCGAAGAACTTCTTGGTTAGGCCGGAGCGTTCGCTGGCATAGACCATGATGGTGTTGAAGTGATCGTTATACGCCTTCTCCAGCTTGGCGATTTCCTTTTGATATTTCAGGGTGGAGAAAGGTGTGGTGACAGCCGGGTTCAGGCCATGCTCCTCGCTGAATTTTTTGTACATGGCCTCCATCATCAACTTGATCTCGTCCACTTGCTCGGTCGCTTTACCGACATTGTGCGAGATATCGCGGAAGAACGTGTTCATCGCTTCGCGAATGCCTCTGGTAAAGCGGCTTTTTTCCATTTGCGAGCGGATATCGCGGATCTCGGCCTTTAGCGCCTCCATGCCGAGGTAGCGGTAAAGCTTGTTGGTTTGGCTGGAAAACACCGAGCGTAGCGCCTGGAAGCGTTGCAGGCCTTTCTCGAAATTTTCTTTGTCGTGCTTGACCTTGAGCATCATGTGCTCGATCACGTCTTGGTTCTTGCCGCGCAGGCCTTTGAGTTCGTCGAGTTGATCGCGCACGCTGTTGAGGCGGCCACGCAAAATGACCGCGGTGGCCTCGAACATTTCGTTGAGCTCGCCCTCGGTATGATCGCGCACGATTTCTTGTTTGGACGGAATGAGCTCGTTGGATAAGGCTTGCTCCAACTCCAGCAAGCGGCTCTTGACGAGCAGCACGTCGTCGCCGTTCACTTTGGCGAGCAGGCCTTTTTGTGCCGATATCGGATAAATCTGATTGGCGTCGAGCGCCAGCAATTGCGCGGTGGTTTCGACTTGCTTGTCGATTTCGGCCTGGATCGCCGCTTCGGCTTTCAGTTCGTCCCACATGCCGTCAATCTTGTTGAGCACGACGATGCGGCCTTTTTGCCGGCCTTGGGTGTTGCCGATGTGATTGCGCCAAACTTCGATATCGCTCTTGGTCACGCCGGTATCGGCGGCGAGAATGAACAAAATCGCATGCGCGTTCGGCAGCAGGTTGAGCGTCAACTCCGGCTCGGTACCGATGGCGTTCAGCCCCGGCGTATCTAGAATCACCAAGCCTTGCTGCAACAAGGGGTGCGGAAAATTGATGATGGCGTGGCGCCAAGAGGGAATATCCACGGTGCCGTCATCGTGTACGGTGAGGATGTTGTCCGCATCGTTCGGATGGTACAAACCATAGCGCTCGGCGTCGGCCACCGGCACGCGCTTGGTTTCCGATACTTGCAGCAGCGCCTGCGTCATTGCATCGGCGGAATCCACGTCGAGTGGAAATACCTTCCATTCATCCGCATAACGCTTGTATTCGGTGGTGCTGGCATCGGTGGCGCGGGTTTCGATCGGCAGCAACATAATGCAGGGATCGCGGCCTTCCTCATACAGCAACTCGGTGGGGCACATGGTGGTGCGCCCGGCGCTGGAAGGCAGTAAACGTTGTTTATAGCCGGCGAAGAAGATGGCGTTGATCAGTTCCGATTTGCCGCGCGAAAACTCCGCGACGAAGGCGACGCTCAGTTTGTCGTCTTTCAAGCGGTCCAGGATGTGTTGAATGCGCAGATCGAATTGCGCGTCGTTAAGTTCTTGCTCATGCAGCCAGCGGCGTAGGTCCTGCACTTTATTTTGCAGTTGTTCGCGCCATGCGCTGTACGCTTCAAAGTGGGCGACTAGGTTGTCTCGAGTCATAACGCCTCCGCTGGGATCACATTAGGTGCGGCCACCGGGCGCGCACAATTGCATGTCAATCTAACACAAAAATCTATTAAAACAAAAGCGTTACAGTTGAAACTTAAAGCGCATTTTGCGGCCGATTCAAGCCATATCTGAAATCCAGTTTATGCAATATGGATGGCAAAGCAAGGAACAATTCGGCTAATCCCTGCCTCTATAATCAAGCCTTGCCGAAATCGGCTCAATTATGTAAGGCTTACTGGCTATCTTTAACGCCCAATTTGAAGGAAACATGAGCAAGACACTGCAAGCCTGGGAAGCCGCTTATTCCCCCGAATTTTATGCGCAATTGCCGAACAATTGGCAGCGTCGGAGCTTCTTGTTCGGCGCCACCAAGACCGCAACGGCCTTGGCGCTGGCGCCAATGTTGCTGCAACTGGCGGCCTGCAAGCGCCAGGAAGCTCCCGTCAATACACTGAGCCAACACCCGTGGCCGATTTTTGCCGCGGTGCAGGACATCTTGTTTCCCGCCGATGGCAATGGCCCTTCGGCGCATGACATACAGGCCGCGCAATATTTGCAATTGGTGATACATACGCCGGATTTCGATGCGGCGGAACGCAAATTCATCTTGGATGGCGTCGCTTGGCTCGACCAGTATGCCCAAGAGAAAAACAAAAGCGCATTTCTCAGCCTGAACGCGCAACAAAAAGACGCCGTATTGCGCGCGATTACCCAAAGCAACGCAGGCGACCGCTGGATCGCTGCGCTGCTGAATTATGTTTTGGAAGCGCTCTTGTGCGACCCGGTATACGGCGGCAATCTGAAAGGCATCGGCTGGAATTGGCTGCAGCATCAGCCGGGCTTTCCGCGCCCCCCGAAACCCTATTACGAGCAAGCGAAGCTATGAACGAATACGATATCTGCATCATCGGCAGCGGCGCCGGCGGCGGTCCCGTGGCGCTGACCTTGGCGCAGGCCGGCGCGTCGGTGGTGGTGCTGGAAAAAGGCCCTTGGTATACCGAAAAAACCTTTTTCAAGGACGAGAAAGGGGATGTGTATTACACCCCGAATTTGCGCGACGAACAGCATGTGGTGGAGCAGCGCGACGAAGACGATGCATGGACCAGCCAACCCACCTCGGAATCGGGCTGGAGTTTTTGGAACGGCAATATGGTGGGCGGTTCATCGAATTTGATGAGCGGTTTTTTCACGCGCTTAAAGCCCGACGACTTCCGCTTGCGCAGCGCCTTCGGCGAGATCAAAGGCGCTAACGTGGTCGATTGGCCGATCAGCTATGAAGATCTGGAACCGTATTACGCCAAAGTGGAATCGGTTGTCGGCATCTCCGGGCGCGTCGTGCCGCATCCCTTCGCCGAGCCGCGCTCCACGCCGGATTTTCCCTATCCGCCGACCCAAGAGCACTTCCTGAGCAAGGTCGTCGACCGCGCTTGCGAGCAGCTCGGCCACCATTCCCTGCCCTTGCCGCGCGCGGTGCTGTCGCGGACGGACCCGAGCCAAGGGACGCGCCAGAGCTGCCAATACTCCGGTTATTGCGGCAGTTATGGCTGCGCCTCGGGTGCCAAAGGCAGCGCGCGCGCAGCACTTTTAGATCACGCCGTCAAAACCGGTCATTGCGACATTCGCCCCCACGCCAAAGTGCAGCGCCTGATCAGCGACAACCAAGGCAAGGTGACGGCCGCGGAATACGTCGATGCCAAGGGCAGCACGCAAACCATCCGCGCCAAGGTTTTTGTTGTCGCCTGCCAAGCCATCGAAACGTCGCGTCTATTGCTATTGTCCACCGGCCCCAAGCATGCGCAGGGCTTGGGCAACCAATCCGGGCAAGTCGGCAAAAACCTGATCTTCTCCGCCGGCGGCGCCGGGCGCGGCGAATTCCGCTATGCAAAGTTTCCGCCGGAACAAGCGCGCGAACTGAAATTGATCGGGCCATTTGTCGATCGCCATGTGCAGGATTGGTATTTTTACGACGATCCCAAAACCAAGCGCCGCATCAAAGGCGGCACCATCGATTTTCTGCTGCGCCATCCCGATGCGATTGCGCGCGCGCAGAGTTTTCGCCGCGATAGCGAGGGCAAATTGGTCTGGGGCAGCTTATTGAAACAACGCTTATTGCAGGATTTTACCGAGACCCAGTCCTTGGATTTCGAAGTATTCAACGACTGGCTGCCGACGGATGATTGCTACGTGACGCTGGATGGCAAGGTCAAGGACAAATGGAATACGCCGGTTGCCAAAATGCGCTTGAATGCGCATCCGCATGATTTGGTGGTGGGCGAATACCTGGCGAAAAAAGGCGAAGAAATCATGCGCGCCATGGGCGCGGAGAATGTTTCCAGCAGCGTTTCCGATAGCCCGCCGGCGAATTTGGTCGCGGGCGGTTGCCGCTTCGGCAAAGACCCCAAGACCTCGGTGCTGGATCCCGACTGCCGCGTGCACACCGCGGAAAATGTGTTCGTCACCGATGGCTCCTTCATGCCCACCGGCGGCAGCGTGCCCTATACCTGGACCATCTACGCCAATGCCTTTCGCGTCGCGGATATCATCAAGAAGCAGATGGCGCTTTAAAAAATTTTTGCCACAGAGGTCACAGAGTCCACAGAGAAAAGCATGGAATGTGATGGTCTCGGACTCGTCTATGTGTCCTCTGTGGCAAAAGAATTGATATTTCAAATCAGCGCTGGCAGTGCGGGCAATAAAACGTCGAGCGCTGGCCTTGGCGGATTTGTCGAATGAGTCCGCCGCACTGGCGGCAGGCCGCGCCGGCGCGACCATAAACGGCGCTTTCCAGTTGAAAATAGCCCGGCTCGCCGTCGGCCTTCAAGAAATTTCGCAGCGTCGAACCGCCGGCGCGGATCGCGCGTTGCAGCGTCGCATTCACCGCATCACACAGGCGTTGCACGCGCGCCAGGCTCAAACGCTTAGCCTGGGTTTTAGGATTAATGCCCGCGACGAACAGCGCTTCGCTGGCGTATATATTGCCAACGCCGACCAGCAAGTGGCTATCCATCAATACCTGTTTGATCGGGGCTGCGCGCGTGCGCGTATCCCGATAAAACTTTTCAGCCGTGAAATCGTCCGTCATCGGCTCCATGCCCAGCGTGGCGAGCAAGGGATGGGTGTCGGGATCATGCCCCGCCCACAGCACGGCGCCGAAACGGCGCGGATCGCACAAGCGCATCGCCATGCCGTTACGCAGCACCAAATCAAAGTGATCATGTTTGCCCGGCGCTGTGTGCGCCGGCAGGACACGCAAACTACCCGACATGCCGAGGTGCACCATGAGCCAGCCCGATTCGGTATCGAACAACAAATATTTGGCGCGGCGCCGGATGTGCCGAATGTGTTTGCCGGGCAGCAGCGTCGTGAGTTGCTGCGGCACCGGCCAACGCAATGTGGGATGGCGAATGATGACCGATTGAATTAGCTGGCCTTCGAGATGCGGCGCTAGGCCGCGGCGCGTGGTTTCGACTTCGGGGAGTTCTGGCACGGCAGCGTTCCTTGTCCGGCTAACGATGAATGCGGAAATTTAGGGTTTCGGTGCGAAACCAGGTTCCAGCAATGTTTTGCCGGCGGATGCGCTGAAACGATAGGCGAGGTGTTCATCTGCGCGCAGCAGCAGCCAGTCGTTGGCGTCGCGTGCAACGAATACCGTCACCGATTTACCGGATTGCGAGCGCACGCGTACGGTCATGGTGGATTGCAGTGCCGACATGGGTTGAACGCTCATGGCCAGCGCGTGACGCCATTCGTCGGCAAAGGCATTGACCGTATCTTGCGTGGGCGCGTCGGTTTGCGGCGTCATGCGCCAAGTACCGTTTTCACGCTGGAGCGTAAAGTGCGGAAATTCAAAAGCCACCGGCACTTCTTCGTCGGCCAGCAGTTGCTTGGAAATCAAGGTCTGGGCGGGCTTGGCCACATCGCTGAAATACACCGGCGAAATCAAATACACGGCACCTTGCGTGAGCACGTAGAGTTGATTGGAAAGCGGCTGCGTCGCGCCGAATATAAATTCCTGCGCGCCCAGTTTGACGCGTGCCAGCGGTTTATCCAGTTCGAAGCGCGCCAGATCTTGTGCCGCCATGCGTTTTTCGCTTTGCGCCGAGAGCAGGCCCAATAAACTGTCGACGCGCAAGGCATCGGCGCGCGCGCTGAACGGTTCGGTCACGAACCAGCCATTAGTTTTTTTACGCAACACGACCTGGGGCTGATGCGCGAGCGCGATGCTGATTTCATCCACCTGCGTGGCGTTCAAAGGCGATAGTTTGTAGCGGGCGCTGTCGGGCGAGGCTTCGGGCTTTAAAAAAACCAACCAAGCCAATGCGGCGACGGCCACGGCAAGGCCGAGATTGACCCAGAGTTGCCGCTTCACGATTTTCTTCTGCGCCACCAAATCAGGCCGCCGGCCAGCAGCAAGCCCAGGGGCAGCACGAACAGAAAGCCGATCACCAGCATGCGCTTGGTGTTTTCCGAGAGCAGGACTTGCGCATCCTGGGTGGCGCGCGGCTGGATCGTAATGAAGTCATCGTCGCCGGCGAGCCAATTGATGGCATTCAAACCGAGATCGAGGTTGCCGCCATTGCCGAGAAATTGGTTGGCGAGGAAGTTGCCGTTGCCGACCACCACCACGCGCTGCGTGCGCTCATCCACGGTGCGTTGCAGCGCCACCGCGATATTGATCGGGCCGGGCTTATCGTAGCCTTTATCGAAAGCGACAGGCTTATCCAGGGCGCCGGTTTCCAGCCAGCCGCGCGCCGCGACTTGAATCAGCGGTGTGGCCTTCCAGCCGCTCTCGCTGTCCAGCGGCACCACTTCGCGCGCATACGGGAACAAGGTGATGAGATTGAAATTTTGCAGTAGGGGATGCTGGCCATAAGCTGCGCCCACGGCCACCGTGGCATCGGCATTCATTGCCTTCGCTTGCAGATCGATGACCGTGCCTGGAGTGAGCGCGATGCTCAATTGTTCGGTGAGCGGCTGCAGCCCATGCAGCGGCTCGGTGTCGACCAGCCATAACAAGTTGCCGCCGCGCTGCACGTATTGCTTGAGCTTGGCGACTTCTGTCGGCAACAGATCGACGCGCGGGCCGGCGATGACCAAGACCGAGATGTTGTGCGGTACTTCTTGCGCCAGCACCAGGTTCAAGGGTGCGCTTTTAAAGCCGCGCTTGGCGAGCTGCGCGCCGAAATCGCCGAGGTCGTGATTCGCCACGCCATCCAGCTTGCGCTCGCCATGGCCGTCCAGATACATCACCAGCCGATCTTTATCGCGCGCCAAGCGCACCAGCAAATTGATAAAGGCGGATTCGTTGTAGCTGGTCAAGCGATCCGAGCGCTGGCCGATTTGCACCACGGCTTCGCCGGCTTGTTGAATGCCGGCCTGGCGCGCTAACTGGGGTTGCTCGTCCGGGTCGATGAATTTGATTTTGAGATCGGGCTTCGCGCGCTGATACGGCGCAAAGAAAAATTTTACGGCATCGCCCACGCGGGTTTTGGCGCCGGCATAGACGGTGACGTTGATCGGCTCTTTTAACTTGCTGAGCTGTGCAATGCTGCCGGGGCTTAAGCTGTTGCGGCCGTTGAGCGTGATGTCCCAACTCTTGTGATACGTGCGCGTGACCGCGCCCAGCAAGCCCGCCACTAGGAGCAGCAAAGCGACGAATAGCCAATAGTGCGAACTGAGCTGAAGCTTGGTTTTGCGATCCAGTTCCATGCTTAACCTTGCATCCGACGGCGGTCGAGAATTTTGCTGGCGAGCACCAGCAGGGTCACGGTCAGGATCACCAGGAAGGATAGGTTGGAGGTGTCGATCAAGCCTTTGGCGAGGATTTCGAAGTGGCTCAAGGGCGAAAGATAGTTGGACGTCGCATTGGGATCCGTCGCCAGGATATTCAGCAGCATGAGCAACACCAGCGCCATGAAAGTGCCGAAGCCGGCGAGCAGGGGGTGCGCGGTTAAGGATGAGATCAATAAACCGAGTGCCGAATAAACCGCCAGCAATAGCACCAGCGCCAACAGGTTCGCGCCGATCAGGCCCCAATCAACCACGCCACCCAAAGCCAAGCTGGCCGACATCAGCGTGAGCAAGCCCACCGGGATCAGCAAGAAGAGCATCAGCCCGCAGAATTTCCCCAAGGCAATTTCGGCGGAGGAAATCGGTGCGCTGAGCAGTAAAGAGATGGTGCGATTACGATACTCGTCGCTGAGCAGCCGCATGCTGAGTAGCGCCACCGCCACTTGCAGCAAAATGGCGGCAAAATAAAAGGAGCCGCCGACGACGATTTCCGTCACGCCGGGCGGATTGGCCAGTTGCTGGATGCGCGGCATGATCTCGAAATATTGGCTCAGGTACCAGAAAAAAACCAAGGCCATCACCAGTTGTATCACCGCCAGGATTACCCAAGCCAAGGGTGAGGCGAACAGGGAGCGGAATTCTTTCCAAGCCAGCGTGGCGATCATGCGGCGGCCTCGGTGTTCTGTTCGGTGCGGGTTAACGCGGCAAATACATCTTCCAAGCTGGTATGCTCCGGGGTCATCTGAGTAAGGCCCCAATCGTTGCGGGCTGCGGCCTGCGTAATGGTCTGGGCGAGCGCGCTATCCGGCGCGCAGGGTACTTGAAATAGGCCGTTATCGCGTCTTTGTGCGGCGCTGGCGCCGGTCATGGCGATGAAGCTTTCCAGCGTCGGCGGGCGCGCAAATCCCAGCAACAGGATTTCCGTTTGCTGCGAGCGGCGCAGGCCTTCGATACTGTCGGAAAACACGATTCTCCCGTGATGCATGATATGCACGCGGTCGCACACCGCTTCGACTTCCGGCAGGATATGGGTGGAAAGAATCACGCTATGGTTGGCCGAGAGTTCGCGGATCAGCGCGCGTATGTCGCGGATTTGATTCGGGTCCAGGCCCACCGTCGGTTCATCCAAGATCACCACGTCCGGTTGATGCAGGATGGCTTGCGCGATGCCGACGCGCTGTTGATACCCCTTGGAGAGATGGGCGATTAAGCGCCGCCCCATGTCGGCCAAACCGCAGCGCGCCTTGGCTTGTTGCACCGCTTGCGCCAAGGCTGTGCGCGGAATGCGATGCAAGCGGGCGCAAAAAGCCAGAAATTCATCGACGTTCAACTCGCGATAAAGCGGCGGCGTTTCGGGCAAATAGCCGATTCTGGCCTTGGCGCGCTTGGGTTGCTCCAGCAAATCGATGCCGCAGACGGCAATACTTCCGGAACTTGGCGCCAGATTACCAGTCAGCATCTGCATGGTCGTGGATTTTCCGGCGCCGTTTGGACCCAACAGTCCCAGCACTTCACCGCGTTTTAATTCCAAGTCGAGTTCGGCCACCGCCAAGCCAGTTCCATAGCGGCGGGTAAGACGATGTGCGGCAAGGGTAATGTCGATTGGCTGAGGCATGCTTGGTTGTGCGCGCTTTAATTTACGCACAGTGGGCGCTTGACGTATGAAATATACATTATTATCTTGAACTCATACAGTAACGAGACATGAAGATGACCAATCAGCGGGTATGGCAGTATAGATTTAGCGCAGCACTGATCGCGACCGGCTTGGTCAGCGGGTGCGCCAGCGTGCCCAACAATAAACCGTTTCCGGCGCCGGCCGTCATTGCGCAAGCAGTTAAACGCCCCGCACCACCCAAGCAAGAACTCACCGATCAAACGCTGTACTCCTTGTTGCTGGCCGAGATTGCCTTGCAGCGCGGCCAACTGGGGCTGGCAAGTCGGGCATATAAAGATCTGCTGCAAAATACCAATGATTATCGGATCGCCGAACGCGCCGCCCAAGTTGCATTGGGCGCGCAGGATGCGGATGGGGGCTTGG
The DNA here is from genome assembly GCA_021812385.1 of Pseudomonadota bacterium. Lineage (GTDB taxonomy): Bacteria > Pseudomonadota > Gammaproteobacteria > Burkholderiales > Thiobacteraceae > RBG-16-58-11. The sequence continues at coordinate 34,222 of JAKANO010000003.1, forward strand.
CCGCCGCGCAACGCTGGCTGGAGCTTGAGCCGGCATCGATTCAGGCGCGGCAGACGGTTGCCGGCATTTTGGTGAGCAAGGGCAATTTGACCCAGGCCAAGCCGCATTTGCAAAAAATTCTGGCATCCGAAGGTATGAACGTCGGTCATGGCTTTTTGTTCCTGAATAATTTATTAGCGCGCCACCCGAATAAAGCCGAGGTGTTGCGCTTGGTGCAGGACTTGGGCAAGGATTATCCAAATTTGCCCGAGGCGCATTTTGCCGAGGCGCGCGCCGCCTGGAACGCGGATAACAAACCCCTGGCGCTGCAAGCCTTGGATGTCGCGCTTGCACAGCGGCCGGACTGGGAAGATGCCGCGCTGTTCAAGGCGCAAGTGCTGCAGAGCACTTCGAGCGCGAAAGCGGCGGAATTTTATAATGCGTATTTGCGCGACCATCCGCACTCGCGCGATGTGCGCTTGGCCTTTGCCCGATTCCTGGTACAGGAAAAGCAGTACCCGGAAGCGCGCGAGGAATTCAAGCGCCTGAGCGTCGATTTCCCGGACCAGGCGGATGTGCCGCTGGCCATCGGCCTGCTGTCGATGCAATTGAAAGACTATGACGCGGCCGAAACTTATTTGCGCCAGGCCTTGGATCGCGGCGTCAAGGATGACGATGCGGTGCGCTTCTATTTGGGTCAGTTGAACGAAGAGCGCAAGCGCTGGGACGAGGCACGGCAGTGGTACGACGCCGTGGAAGGTCCGCAAGCGTTTAATGCGAAGCTCCGCATCGCCGGTTTGCTGGCGCATCAAGGCAAGCTGCCGGAAGCGCGCGCTTATTTGCATGGGATCGAAGTCACGAACAACCAGCAGCGCACGCAAGTGATCACCGCAGAAGCGGCCTTGTTGCGCGATGCCAAGCAATATCAGGAAGCGTTCGATGTCCTGGGCAAGGCGCTGGAAAAATTGCCGAACCATCCCGACCTGCTGTACGACTATGCGATGGCGGCGGAAAAACTCGATCGCATCGACGTGATGGAATCCAGCTTGAAAAAACTCATCCAGGTGAAGCCGGACAATCCCCATGCCTATAATGCCTTGGGCTATACCTTGGCCGATCGCACCACGCGCTTCGACGAAGCCAAGCGCTATATCGATCAAGCCATCAAGCTGGCCCCGAACGATGCGTTTATTTTGGATAGCTTGGGCTGGTTGCAATACCGCATGAAGGATAATTCGCAAGCCATCAGCACCTTGCGCCATGCCTTGAGCGTGCGCGCCGATCCAGAAATCGCCGCGCATTTGGGCGAAGTGCTGTGGGTCAGCGGCGATAAAACGGAAGCCAAAAAAGTCTGGGACAGCGCGCTGAAGGAAAACCCGAATCACGAAGCAATCCTCGGCGCGATGCAGAAATACAAAGCGCAGTAATCATGAAGCGCTGGTGCTGGGCGATGCTGGCCGCGCTGGGCATGCTTGGCGGCTGTACGACCTTGCCGCCGCTTTCCGCCCCGCCGCAGGCGCAGGCTTATATCCCCTCGTTTGAACTCTCCGGCCGGATTTCCGTGCGCCATGAAGGCGACGGATTTTCCGGGAACCTGCATTGGCGCCATGTCCTGGATGAAGATGAATTCGTGGTGCAGACGCCGTTTGGCCAGGGCGTGGCGCGCGTCACGCAAAATGCCCAGGGCGCGACGCTGCAGATGGCCGATGGCCAAGTGCTGCATGCGCCGGATGCGGAAAGCCTGACGCAACAAGCGCTGGGGTTCCGTTTGCCGCTCGGCGGTTTGCCGCACTGGGTGCAAGCCCAGGCAGTCAGTGGCGATGCCGTCATGCGCCACAATGCGGACGGCACCGTGAGTTTCCTCAACGAGCAGGGGTGGAACATCGAATATTTAGCCTATCAAACCCTGGGCCAAGCAGGGGGCGCTTCGGTTCTGCCGGGCAAGGTGTTCATGGAAAACACCGATCTCAAGCTGCGCCTGATCATCGACGACTGGCAGGCGCCCGCACCGTGACCGATCTGAGTTACCCCGCGCCAGCCAAGCTAAACCTGTTTTTGCACGTCACGGGCCGTCGTGCCGACGGCTATCACTTGCTGCAAACCGTGTTTTGCTTCATTGATTACAGCGATATTTTGCGCTTTCAACTACGCCAAGACGGGCAAATCGTGCTCACCCAGCCCTTGCCCGGCGTGCCGGTCGAGCGCGACCTGTGCTATCGCGCGGCAAAACTGCTGCAAACCACGGCCGGCGTGCGCCAAGGCGTGGAAATCAGCCTGGAAAAGCACTTGCCCATGGGCGGCGGCTTGGGCGGCGGCAGTTCCGATGCGGCGACTACCTTAATCGTCCTGAATCGCTTATGGGGCGCGGGTTTGTCGCGAGCAGCGCTGATGCGGCTGGGTTTGCAGCTGGGCGCCGATGTGCCGGTATTCATTTTCGGCGATAACGCCTGGGCCGAGGGCGTGGGCGAGACCTTGACGCCAGTGGCGCTCGACCCGGCCTGGTATGTGGTTCTGGTGCCGCCCGTCAACGTGCCCACGGCCTTGGTTTTCAGTGCTCCCGAATTGACACGAAACACGCTTCCAGTCACAATACCGGCCTTTTCTGGCTGGCTCAAGGGCCAGTCTGGATACGCTGGCGGGCAAATCCGCAATGATTTAGAGCCGGTGGTGATCGCGCGTTATCCCGCGGTCGGGCAACACCTGGACTGGTTAAGGCAATTTGGGCCAGCGCACATGACAGGTTCCGGGGCGTGTGTGTTCGCCGCGTTTAGCACGGAACAGGCGGCGCGCGCGGTGTGTGCGCAGCGGCCTGAATGGATCGAAGGCTTTGTGGCGCGGGGTTTGGCGCAGCATCCGCTAAAGGACTTTTAGGGGCGCGATTCGCAGCAAGATTATTGGGGAGTCGCCAAGTGGTAAGGCACCGGATTTTGATTCCGGCATTCGTAGGTTCGATCCCTACCTCCCCAGCCAACTTTAAAAGAGCGTGTAATTGTTACACGCTTTTTTGTTTTTATGGGAAAGCGACATGATCGTAGGCCACAGCGGCATGATGATTTTCACCGGCAACGCCAATCCGCGTCTCGCCGAGGATGTTGCGCGCAAACTGAACTTGCCCATGGGCAAATCGGCCGTCAGCCGTTTCAGTGACGGCGAAGTGATGGTCGAGATTCTAGAGAATGTGCGCGGTCGCGACGTATTCGTGCTGCAATCCACGTGCGCCCCCACCAACGATAATTTGATGGAAGTGCTGGTGATGGTGGATGCGCTGAAGCGCGCCTCCGCCTCACGCATTACCGCTGCCATTCCGTATTTCGGCTATGCGCGCCAAGACCGCCGGCCGCGTTCGGCAAGGGTGGCGATCACCGCCAAGGTGGTGGCCAACATGCTCACTACCGCCGGCGTGGACCGGGTGCTGACTATGGACTTGCACTCGGATCAGATCCAGGGGTTTTTCGACATCCCGGTGGACAATATTTATTCCTCGCCGATTTTGCTCGGCGACGTGTGGAAACAGAATTACCAGAATTTGATGGTGGTGTCGCCGGATGTCGGCGGCGTGGTGCGCGCGCGGGCCTTGGCCAAGCGCATGGAAGCCGATTTGGCGATCATCGACAAGCGCCGGCCCAAGCCCAATGTGGCGAAGGTAATGCACATCATCGGCGAAGTGGAAGGCCGCACCTGCGTGCTGGTGGACGATATGGTGGATACCGCCAATACCCTGTGCGAAGCGGCGCAGGCCTTGAAGGATCACGGCGCAGTGCGCGTGGCATCGTATTGCACGCACCCGGTGCTGTCCGGTAAAGCGGTGGAGCGCATTGCCAATTCGCAGTTGGATGAATTGGTCGTGACCGACACCATTCCGCTGAGCGAAGAAGCCAAGCAATGCGGCCGCATTCGCCAATTGTCGGTGGCCGAGCTGCTGGCGGAAACCATGCATAGAATCAGCAATGAGGACTCGGTGTCCTCGTTGTTCATGGAGTAACAGCTGTTTTAGTTGTTGCTTTTAACCCTGGGCTGTCTGGTCGCGGTCAGCCCAAAAAAATGGAGTGTCATCATGTTATTTGAAGTTATCGCCAATGCGCGTCAATTGCAGGGTACGGGTGCGAGCCGCCGTCTGCGTAACGCGGGCAAAGTGCCGGCCGTCGTTTACGGTGCGGACAAGCCTGCTGCCAGCGTCGAGCTCGACCATAACGCACTGGTTCAACAGTTGCGTAAAGAAGCGTTCCACGCTTCCGTTTTGATCTTGAACGTGGATGGAACCAAGGAACAAGTGTTGCTGCGCGACGTGCAGTCGCATCCCTGGAAGAAGCTGATCATGCACGTCGATTTTCAGCGCGTCGATCCGAACAAATCGATTCACATGAAAGTGCCGCTGCACTTCAAGAACGGCGATCTTGCGCCAGGCGTGAAACTCACCGGCGGCAATATCACCCACATCCTGAACGAAGCGGAAGTGATCTGCTTGCCGAAAGATTTGCCCGAGTTCATCGAGGTCGATCTGTCGAGCTTGGCCGCCGGCCATACGCTGCACTTGTCGGAAGTCAAGGATTTGCCGAACGGTGTGACCTTCCTGAGCTTGAGCCGTGGTGCGGATCAAGCGATCGCAGCGTGCGTCGTACCGCGCGGCGTGGAAGAGGCTCCGGCTGCCGGCGCTGCTCCGGCTGCTGCAGCTTAAGCTTTTCAGCCAGAAAAAAAGCCCGTCCCGGATTATCGAGGGCGGGCTTTTTTCATTAGCAACCACGGACATACGCATGACCCCGATTCGCCTCATCGTCGGCCTCGGCAATCCCGGCAAGGAATACGCCGACACGCGGCATAACGCCGGCTTCTGGTTTTTGGACGCCGTCGCGCACAAAGCCGGCACGAGCTTGCGCCTGGAATCACGCTTTCATGGCTTGGCGGCGCGGGCTAATTTGCACGGGCAAGAGATTTGCTTGCTGGCACCACAGACCTATATGAACGTCAGCGGCCAAGCTGTTGCAGCCTTGGCCGGCTATTACAAAATAACGCCGGAAGAAATGCTGGTGGTGCACGATGAATTGGATTTACAGCCCGGCACGGCGCGCTTGAAGCGCGGCGGCGGCGCTGGCGGGCACAACGGCCTGAAAGACATCATCGCGCGCTTGGGCGCCGATTTCTGGCGGCTGCGTCTGGGCATCGGCCATCCCGGCGATAAAAATGCAGTAGCCGATTTCGTGCTGCACCGGCCCAGCCAGCCGGAAGAAAAATTGATCCATGATGCACTCGATCAAAGCCTGAGTACGCTGCCCTTATTGGCGGCGGGCGACATGGCGGGGGCGATGCATCGTTTGCACACTAAACCCAGGGGTCAGGAGTCAGGCGTCGGGCGTCAGGGAAAAGCAAACTCCTCTGACCCCGAATCCTGAATCCCGAATCCCGAATCCTGGAGCTTTTGCATGAGTCTTCAATGCGGAATCGTCGGTCTGCCGAATGTCGGTAAGTCCACTTTGTTCAACGCCATCACCAAGGCCGGCATCGCAGCGGAGAACTATCCCTTCTGCACCATCGAGCCGAATGTCGGCGTGGTGGAAGTGCCCGATCCGCGCCTGGATCAATTATCCGCCATCGTAAAGCCGCAAAAAATTCAGCCGGCTATTGTCGAATTTGTCGATATCGCCGGCCTGGTCGCGGGCGCATCCAAGGGCGAAGGCCTGGGCAATCAATTTCTGGCGAATATCCGCGAGACCGATGCCATTGCGCATGTGGTGCGCTGTTTCGAGAACGACGACATCGTGCACGTGTCCGGCAAGATCGATCCGATTGCGGATATCGAGACCATCAATACCGAGCTGGCCTTGGCCGATCTATCCAGCGTGGAAAAAGCGCTGCACCGCTATCAAAAGACCGCGCGCTCCGGCGATAAGGATGCGGCGAAAATGGTGACGGTGCTGGAGCCGGTATTGGCGCAACTCAATCAAGCCAAGCCGGTGCGCGCGCTGAAACTGGACGAAGAGCAGTTGGCGCTGTTGAAGCCGCTATGCCTGCTCACCCTCAAGCCCACCATGTACGTGGCGAATGTCGACGAACACGGCTTCGACAACAATCCCTTTCTGGAAAAGGTGCGCGCCTATGCCGCGGCCGAAGGCGCCCCGGTGATCGCCATCTGCGCCGCGATGGAAGCGGAAATTTCCGGCTTGAGCGCAGAAGACATGCAGATGTTTCTGGACGACATGGGTATGACCGAGCCCGGCTTGAACCGCTTGATCCGCGCCGCCTACGACTTGCTCGGCCTGCAAACTTACTTCACCGCCGGCGTCAAAGAAGTGCGCGCCTGGACCATTCACAAAGGCGACACCGCACCGCAGGCCGCCGGCGTGATCCACACCGATTTCGAGCGCGGCTTCATCCGCGCGCAGACCATCGCCTTCGACGACTTCATCGCCTGCAACGGCGAGCAGGGCGCCAAGGAAGCAGGCAAGATGCGCTCCGAAGGCAAGGAATATGTGGTTAAGGATGGAGATGTGCTGAATTTCTTGTTTAACGTCTAAACGCAAGCAGCCCAAACCCCGTTTCCCTCCCCAGTGCAGCGCTACGCTTGGCGTGGCCTTCATACATTGACTTAGCGCTGGCTAGGCCTACACTGACAGCGTGATCTGTAAAGGGCAAACCCTGGCGCAAGCTAGGGTACGCAAAACTTCCGATCTGAGGGGCTTTTCCTTTTGATAGCGGGGTTGCCAGAGCGCGTAGGTGTTTTATTTTAGCGAGTAGGCGCTAGCCATGCTCGCACCTGCTCATCTGTTTACCTCGTTTGCTGCCTCGGATTTTGTTGCATCTGTAGGAGTGAATGATGGCCATTACCGCCGTACCGTCGAGTCCAGTCGCGCAAGCCCCGTCTGCGCGCGCTGCGGTGTTGCCCGTCAATAAACATCCAGAGTCATCGCGGATCGCACAACCGAGCGCGATTGCGCGCATCTCGCCCGAGGGTAAATTGCGCGCCGAGCAGGATCGGCAGCCAGTAGCTGCGCCGGCTTCACCAAACGCAGTAAACCAAGCGCCTGCCGTGCCGCATCGGACACCGGCCGAGGAAGCGATCGATGTGGCTGCGATCGCGGCGGTTGCGGTACCAGCGCCAAACCCCAATTTGCCGCCGCGCCAACTGAACGATGCGCAGCCTGCCGAACCAGTCGTGAAAGCGGTAGCAGCGAATGTGCGCCGCGACCAACAGCCTGAGCGCGACGCGCCCTCGCCTGTCAAGTTAGAGCGAACAGAGGCGCCAGCTGCCAATAGCCTTGCTGCACCAGCACCTGCCAAGCCGCTGGTTGAGCCGCAACGGATTAGTCGAAGCGAGGCGGCGCCAACTCATGCAGCGCACAGCGTTGCAAGCGCACCGGCAAAAAATACGCCTGTTGCGCATGCCCCGGCCACGCATTCGCTTGTCGCGAATTCACCAGCCACGAATTCATCGGTTAACGAGCATCGCGTTAACCAATCACGGATCAGTCAAACCGCGCACGATTTTGTTGCAGCCGTTAACCAGCAGCAGGCCCGGCGCAGCCAAGTTAAGCAGAGCGCCGCAAGCGGGAGCCAAGCACCAACGGCAAATGCGCAGGAGCCACGCAGCGCTGCGCCGAGCAATGTGCGCAACGATTCCGCCAGGGTGGAGCATGCCGTTCGCAGCGCCGAAGCGCTTAATGCGCGCGCAGATACCGCGCCACCGCTGCAAAGCAACAGCCAGAGCAATGTCGCTACGGCAATAACCCACGATGATGTGACGAACGATGTTGCGAGAAATGCACGTAGCACTGTGGCGCGAGCCGAGCATAATCCGCCGCCAGCAGCGGTTTCCAGCCGCGCTGCTGCACCGGCCGAAACCATCAGCCAAATTCAAGCGCATTCCATCGCCGCCAAGCAGCAGGTACAAACTGAACGGCAGAACAACGCAGCCGTAAGTCTTGCGAATCAGGCGGGTGGCGCAAGCGTGGATCAAGGCGGCGGCTTGGCCAAGCATTTGAATGCCCTGGCCAATCTCTTGACGCCCTAAGCGTTGCGCCGCTTTCAATCGCGGCGTTATCACCCAAGCTTATATTTTTATTGAGTTTTTACCTTGCCGCCGTTGACAGGCCCCGGCGCCATGGGTTATATTTCGCGTCCTTTGGTGATATAGCTCAGTTGGTTAGAGCACAGCACTCATAATGCTGGGGTCGGTGGTTCAAGTCCACCTATCACCACCATGATTTTTGCGTTCGGCCGCCCTGTGCGGCCGATGCTGCCTGAGGGGGAACGCGTGCGACCCCTTATGGTTTTCTGCGTCATTGCCGATCCCTGTAAACACAACATAGCCTGTGGCTAAAAAACTCTTTATCCAAACTTTCGGTTGCCAGATGAACGAGTACGACTCGGACAAGATGGCGGACGTACTGCATGCGTACGAGGGATTCGAACGCACCAGCGTGCCGGAACAAGCCGATGTGATTTTATTCAACACCTGCTCGGTGCGCGAAAAAGCGCAAGAGAAGGTGTTTCATGCGCTCGGCCGCTGGCAGCATCTGAAAGAAAATAATCCGCAGTTGATGATCGGCGTCGGCGGTTGCGTCGCCAGCCAGGAAGGCGCAACCATCTTAAGGCGCGCGCCGTATGTGGATTTCGTGTTCGGCCCGCAGACCTTGCATCGCATCCCGGAACTGATCCAGGCGCGGCGTCAAAGCGGTCGCGCACAGCTCGATATCAGCTTCCCCGAGATCGAAAAATTCGACCATCTGCCGCCGGCGCGCGTTGCGGGCGCCAGCGCTTTTGTTTCGGTCATGGAAGGTTGCAGCAAGTATTGCAGCTTTTGCGTCGTGCCCTATACCCGCGGCGAAGAAGTGTCGCGGCCGTTCGACGACGTGTTGGCCGATGTGGCGCAGCTCGCCGAGCAAGGCGTGATGGAAGTGACGCTGCTGGGCCAGAATGTGAACGCCTATCGCGGGCTGATGGATGATGGTCAGTATGCCGACCTGGCGCTGCTGCTGGAATATGTGGCGGAAATCCCCGGCATCGAACGCATCCGCTACACCACCTCGCACCCCAACGAATTTACCGAGCGCTTGATTGCAGCGTATGCGCGCATACCGAAACTGGTGTCGCATTTGCATCTGCCGGTGCAGTCCGGCTCGGATCGGATTTTGATGGCGATGAAGCGCGGCTATACCGCGCTCGAATTCAAATCCAAAGTGCGCCGCTTGCGCGCCGTGCGTCCCGACATCACGCTGACCTCGGACTTTATCGTCGGCTTTCCCGGCGAGACCGAAGCCGATTTTGAGGCGACCATGCGCTTGATCGATGAGGTCGGTTTCGATACCAGCTTTAGTTTTGTGTATAGCGCGCGCCCCGGCACGCCGGCGGCTGCCTTGGCGGATGACACGCCAGCCGAGGTGAAGTCGGAGCGCCTGGCGCGCTTGCAGAAGCGCATCGACGAACTTGAAGCGGTCGTGAACAACGCGATGATTGGCACCGTGCAGCGCGTACTGGTGGAAGGCGTGTCGAAAAAGAACCCAAACGAACTCGCCGCGCGCACCGACAATAACCGCATCGTCAATTTTCCCGGCCGGCTGGAAACCGCACACGGCATGGTCAATGTGCGCATTACCCAGACCGTGCGCCATACGCTGCGCGGCGAATTGGTTTAAGCTAAGGTATGGAAATTTCCTTTACGCCCGTCGACAATAAGCGCCTCGCCAACTTGTGCGGCGCGCTGGATGAAAACCTGCGCCAAATCGAAACCGGCATGGGCGTGAAAATCGCGCGTCGCGGCGAGCATTTCCGCATTGCGGGCAATGCCGCGCAAGCACGCTTGGCGGCGGATTTGCTCAAAAATTTTTACGAACGCGCGCAGCGCAGCTTGAATATCGAAGACATTCAACTCGCGATGGTGGAAGCGGCGCACATTCCCGTGGCCGGGGGCGAAACGCAAGAAGGCATGATGCCGGTGCTGATGACGCGCAAGGCCGATTTGCATGCGCGCACCGCGCGCCAGAATCAATACCTGCGGCAGATTCAGGAATTCGATATCACCTTCGGCATCGGCCCGGCCGGCACCGGCAAAACCTATCTCGCGGTGGCGAGCGCGGTGGATGCGCTGGAGCGCGACTTGGTGAAACGCATCGTATTGGTGCGGCCGGCGGTGGAAGCCGGCGAGCGTCTGGGCTTTTTGCCGGGCGATCTGGCGCAAAAAGTCGATCCCTATTTGCGCCCGCTGTACGACGCGCTCTATGATTTGATGGGCTTCGATAAAGTGGCCAAGGTGATCGAGCGCAACGCGATCGAGATCGCGCCGCTGGCGTATATGCGCGGCCGTACCTTGAATCACGCGTTCGTGATTTTGGACGAAGCGCAAAACAGCACCCAGGAACAAATGAAAATGTTCCTCACGCGCATTGGCTTCGGCAGCAAGGCCGTGGTCACCGGCGACGTCACGCAAATCGACCTCGGGCGCGGCCAGATCAGCGGCCTGGTGCAGGCGCAAGAAGTGTTAAGCGGCGTGGCCGGCATCGGCTTCACGCATTTTCAGGCCGAGGACGTGGTGCGCCATCCCTTGGTGCAGCAGATTATTCATGCCTACGAGCGCTTCGACAAAAAAAACCGCGAAGCCTAAATTAGCGCTCGCGGTGCAATACGCAGTAGAGGCGGATGGCCTGCCGACGCGTCCGCAAGTGCGGCGTTGGGTGCAAGCGGCGCTGTCGCGCGCGGCGGAAATTACGGTGCGCTTTGTCGCCGCGGAAGAAGGCCAAACCTTGAACCGCGACTACCGCGGCAAGGACTATGCGACCAATGTGCTAAGCTTTGACTATGAACCCTATCCGCTAAGCGGGTCGGACTGCGGGGATTTGGTGCTGTGCGCGCCGGTGGTGGCGCACGAAGCGCGGCAGCAACATAAGTCCTTGGAAGCGCATTATGCGCATCTGCTGGTGCATGGCGTGCTGCATTTGCAGGGCTTTGACCATGAGACCGCAGCCGAGGCCGATGTGATGGAAGCGCGCGAGCGCGAGATTGTGATGCGGCTCGGTTATCCCGATCCGTATTAGCGGGGTGATGCATGACGAATAATCGAATTATTCGCCATTTATTACCACAGGGAGGTGGTGGGGCATCGCGGTGCAAGTTTTGCGATGCCGTGTTTGTGTATGGACGATACCCATAGTAAACCGAGTTGGCTCGAACGCCTCGGCGCATTGTTGATGCGCGAGCCGGAAGATCGAGACCAGCTCATAGAATTGCTGCACTCCGCTTACGAGCGGAACTTACTCGATGCCGATGCGCTGTCCATGATCGAAGGCGTGCTGCAGGTGTCCGAATCCCAAGTGCGGGACGTGATGATTCCGCGCGCGCAAATGGATGTGGTCGAAATCAACGACCCGCCCGAAAAATTCCTGCCCTTCATGATCAGCACCGCGCACTCGCGTTTTCCGGTGATCGATAAGGACCGCGACGACGTGATCGGCATCTTGCTGGCCAAGGACATGTTGCGCTATTACGCCGGCGAGGAAAGCAGCGTGCGCACCATGCTGCGCCCCGCGGTGTTCGTGCCCGAATCCAAGCGCCTGAATGTGCTGCTCAAGGAATTCCGCAGCAACCGCAATCACATCGCTATCGTGGTCGACGAATACGGCGGCGTGGCGGGCTTGGTGACGATCGAAGATGTGTTGGAGCAAATCGTCGGCGAGATCGAGGACGAGTTCGACTTCGACGAAGCCGAGGACAATATTATCGGCGATCGGCATGGCCGCTATCGCGTCAAAGCGCTGACCGAAATCGAAGACTTCAATACCGCGTTCCATACGAATTTCAGCGACGAAGAGTTCGACACCGTGGGCGGCTTGGTGATCCAGAAATTCGGTCGGCTACCCAAGCGCGGCGAGACGGTGGAATTGGAAGGCCTGCGATTTCAAGTATTGCGCGCCGACAGCCGGCGCCTGCATGCGCTGTTGGTCGAGCGGGTGGAAAACGCTGCGATGAGCGGCGCTTTGCAAGGTAGCGCTTGACGCGGACGGTCATGGCAGTAGCCAAGCTAAAAATATTGATAATCGCCCTGACCGTTACCCCCTCTCCTAGCTCTCTCCCACAAGTGGGCGAGAGGGGCGTAGGCTCGCTGCGCGAGGGTCGCATTTGAGGTCGGCCGCGCTGATTTTGCGTGCCGGGCGTTTCAAGCTCGTCGCTTTACCGTTTCTGCTCGGCGCGCTCACCGTCCTCGGCTTCGCGCCGTTTTATTTGTTCTTCGTACCCACCCTGACGCTGGCAGCCTTGTTTCATCTTTGGCTGCACGCCGGTTCCAGGCGCGCCGCCTTCCTGATTGGTTTGATGTTCGGTCTCGGCTTGTTTGGCTGCGGCGCATCCTGGGTGTATGTCAGCATGCACGATTACGGCATGATGCCGTTGCCGTTGGCAGTGCTGGCGACGCTGCTGTTTTGTACTTTCTTGGCGCTGTTTCCGGCGCTGGCCGGATGGCTGCAGGCCAACATTAAACCCCAACCATGCTGGCGCTTGTTGCTGGCAATGCCCGCCTGTTTTGCACTTTACGAATGGTCGCTGGGCTGGGTGTTTACCGGTTTTCCTTGGCTGACCTTGGGCTATAGCCAGGCGCCGGCCAGCCCCTTGGCCGGCTACGCGCCGCTGCTGGGTGTGTATGGCGTATCGCTGCTGCTGGCTGTTAGCGCGGGATTGCTCGCATTCACTTATAACGCCTGGCGCGCGGCTACAGGACGCGCTTGGCTGGCGCTGAGCAGCTTGCTGATTTTGTGGGCTGGCGGCGCCGGTTTGCAAAACGCTGCCTGGACCCAGCCGGTTGGCGCGCTGCTCACGGTCAGCCTGCTGCAAGGCAATATCGCGCAAGATATGAAGTGGCGCGAAGATCGCCTGCGCAGCACCCTCGCCACGTATCGCGACATGGTGTTGGCGAGCAACAGCCGACTCATCATCTTGCCGGAAACGGCGGTCCCACTGTTTTACGACAATGTGCCCCCCTCTTATCTGGAGGAGTTGGCGCAGCATGCGCGCCGGCAGGGCGGCGATATTATTCTCGGCCTGCCGGAGCGCGACTTCGTGCAGCGCGTGTATTACAACAGCGTGCTGAGCCTCGGTAGCGCGCCGACGCAGTTTTATCGCAAGCAACATCTGGTGCCGTTTGGCGAATTTGTGCCGCTCAAGCCGGTGTTTGGTCGCATCATCGAAGCGATGCAAATCCCGCTCACCGATTTTGCGCGCGGCGCAGCGACGCAGCCGCCACTGGCGTTGGCTGGCCAGCAAGTGGCGATGGCTATCTGCTACGAAGATGTGTTCGGCGAAGAACTGATTCGCCAATTGCCGCAGGCCACGCTGCTGGTGAATGTGAGCAACGATGCCTGGTTCGGCGATTCCATTGCACCGCGCCAACATTTGCAAATCGCGCAAATGCGCGCCCTGGAAAGCGGGCGCTATATGTTGCGCGCGACCAATACTGGCGTGACGGCGATTGTCAACGAGAAAGGGCGCGTACTCGAGTACGCGCCAGTGTTTCATACGGCGGTATTAAACGGCACGGCGCAGGGTATGATGGGCAGCACGCCTTATGTACGTTGGGGCAATAGCCTGTTTCTCGCGCTGGATGCGCTGGCTATGGTGGTCGCGCTGGGGATTTCGCGGCGCGCCAGGGATGGATAAAAAAGCTGTTCAAAATACTTATAGGAGCTAGGCATGAAACAATTATTGGTTGCGGCAATTATCGGTTTAACCACGGTCACTTCTCCGCTGGCCTTCAGCGAACCAAAGGCCGCCAGCAGCGTTAGCGCGATCGTCGATACGGGCTTCGTGCAGAATGCGCTCAAGCGCGGTGCGATTATCTGGGATACGCGCAGCGCGGACGCTTACCAAAAAGGGCATATTCCCGGCGCGGTGAATATCGGCGAGATCGGCAAAGCACTGCGCAAAGACAACGATGAGGACTACATTGCGCTGGCCGAAATTGAAAAAATCTTAGGGGCGGCGGGCATTGACCCGGCCAAGGAAATCATCGTCTATGGCGATAAAGGCAATCCTTTTGTGTATTTTGGGCTCACCACGGTCCAATATTTTGGCGGCAAGCACGGTTGGATTTACCATGGTGGCATCGACGACTGGAAAGCGGCTGGACAGGCGCTGAGCACCGAGCCGGCCAAGTTGGCGCCGCTGACCCTCAAGCTCAAACCAGATGCCAGCATTATGGTCGCTACATCGGATGTCGTGAAAGCGGTTAAGCACAAGAATATTCAGATTGTCGATGTGCGCACGCCGGGTGAGTTTTCCGGCGAGGATATTCGCGCAATTCGCGGCGGACACATTCCGGGTGCCGTGAATATTCCCTTCGAGCAAAACTGGGCCGACCCGCAGACCCCCGCCAAGCTCGCCAAGAAACAAGTCGCCAACAAGGATGGGCTGGCGCTCAAATCGCGCGACGATTTGAACAAGCTGTATGCCAAATTGGATCCCAACAAGGAAACGGTGGTGTATTGCCAGAGCGGTGTCCGTGCCTCGGAGACGGCGGTCGTGATGAAGGCGCTCGGCTTCAAAAAAGTCAAAGTGTATGACTCGTCGTGGCTGGGTTATGGCAATACGCTGGATGCGCCAGCGGACAACGTGACCTTCTTTAATGTGGGTGCGCTGAATGGCCGCTTGGCCGCGATGCAAAAGCACATTGATGCGCTGGAAAAGCAGGTCGCTGAGGCCAAGGCGCCGACCACGCTGATTCCGCCGACCGCCATGCAGAAATAAATTTAGGGAGGCTGCTAGACGGCAAACGGAGTGGCTTAGCCACTCCGTTTTTTATGGCGCGCGCCTCAGCGCATGTAAGCGAAGCCCTGGTGCTGCAAATCGACAATCTCGGCATCCGCCATCGGCACCATGCTGATGAAGCCGTGAATGTCTTCGGGCTTGAATCCCTGTCCTTGCGCCGCGAGACGGCACATGCGGAACTCAATAATGCCGCCCACCGATAAGCTCTGGGCGCGCGTTACCAAATCCTTGTACTTGGCGAAATTCTTGATGGCGAAAAACGGAATCTCGTTGCCATGCAGCACGATCACAATTTTGCTGTCGAAGGGATCGGCGCCATTCAGCAGGCTGAGATGGCTGGCGCGGTCGAGCACGCTGGTGACGGCCGCGACATCCTTGACCGCGACGTCGTACACGACTTTTTGTTTGCTGTATTCCTTCGCAATCACCGGGGCGCTGCCCCAGGGCGCATTCGGCGCGGCTTGGGCGTTGAGTGAGCATAAGCACAAGGCAAAAAGGATAAGGTGAGTAGGGCGCATATTATGAGTCTCCTGAGAGTGTTAGGGTGATAGCATGATCCAAGAAAGATTTTAACCGCAGAGGACGCGGAGTAATTCAAATGCTTTGGTTTTACTCAGCGTCCTCCGCGCCCTCTGCGGTTCGATGATTTTTTACAGGATGATACAAGACCCCTTGCGGCTTTATTTCTAGAATCGGCTTTTTATCGCGCGCGAAACAGCTTAAAATTAGGCGTTTGCGCCATTCTTTGCGCACCCGCAGATATCAGAAAGTTCGTCATGCTCTCTTTTCAGGACATTATTCTCACCTTGCAGCGCTATTGGGCGCAGCAAGGTTGTGTGTTGCTGCAACCCTACGATATGGAAATGGGCGCGGGCACGTTTCATACCGCGACGTTTTTGCGCGCGCTCGGCCCCGAGCCGTGGAAGGCCGCCTACGTGCAGCCGTCGCGCCGCCCCAAGGACGGGCGCTATGGCGAGAACCCTAATCGCTTGCAGCACTACTATCAGTTTCAAGTCGTGCTCAAACCTTCGCCCGCCAATATTCAGGAGCTGTATCTCGATTCGCTGCGCGCGCTGGGCATCGATACCGGCGTGCACGACATCCGCTTCGTCGAGGACGATTGGGAATCGCCTACGCTAGGCGCCTGGGGGCTGGGCTGGGAGGTGTGGCTGAACGGCATGGAAGTCACGCAGTTTACCTATTTCCAGGAAGTCGGTTCGCTGGCGTGCAAGCCGGTCTTGGGCGAAATCACCTACGGCCTGGAGCGCCTCGCCATGTATTTGCAGGGCGTGGAAAACGTGTTCGACCTGACCTGGACGCCGGGCGTGACTTACGGCGATGTGTACCACCAAAACGAAGTCGAGCAATCCAAGTACAACTTCGAGCACAGCAACGTCAACTGGCTGCTGGAGCAATTCAATATGTTCGAGCAGGAAGCCAAGCGCCTGATGGAAGCGGGGCTGCCCCTGCCGGGCTTCGAGCAAGTGATGAAATGCTCGCATGCCTTCAACCTGCTGGATGCGCGCGGCGCAATCTCGGTCACCGAGCGCGCCGCCTACATCGGCCGCGTGCGCGCCCTGGCGCGGCTGGTCGCGCAGGCTTATTACAACTCGCGGGAAGCGCTGGGCTTTCCGATGCTTAAAAATTAAAAACATGAACCACGGAGTACACAGAGTACACGGAGTATTTGCAGGAAAACCTCCGTGTACTCCGTGGTGAGATAGGGTTTAATCATTATGCAAGACACACTACTCATCGAACTGCGCACCGAAGAACTGCCGCCCAAGGCCTTGGCGCGCTTGGGACTGGCCTTCGCCGAAAAAATCATCCTGGATTTGCATGCGCGCCAATTGGTCGATGCCGCAGCCGGCTACTCCTGGTTCGCCACGCCGCGCCGTTTGGCGGTGCAAGTCATGGATGTGCGCGATCAAGCGCCGGATCAAGCCTTCACCGAAAAACTGATGCCGGTCGCGGTGGCCTTGGATAATGATGGCAAGCCGACGCAAGCCTTGTTGAAAAAAATGGAAGCCAAGGGCATCGCGATCGAGCGCATCGCCGGTTTCGAACGGCGCATGGACGGCAAAGCGGAAGCCTTGTTTTATTCCGATGTGAAGCCGGGCGCGCAACTGGCGCAAGTCATCATCGAAATTATTGCCGCCGCAGTGAAAGCCTTGCCGATCCCCAAGCTGATGCGCTGGGGCGATAACGAACATCAATTCGTGCGTCCGGTGCATGGCTTGGTGTTGATGCATGGCGCGCGCGTGCTGGCGGGCGAGTTGTTGGGACTCGCGAGCGGCAACACCACGCTGGGCCACCGTTTCATGGGCGAGCGCACGCTGCTGATCGATCACGCCAACCACTACGAAGCCATCCTCGAAGAATACGGCGCGGTGATGCCGTCCTTCGTCAAGCGCCGCGCCGAAATCGAGATGCGACTTTTGATCGCAGCGGGCGATGCGGTGCCGGAGGAATACGAGGCCTTGCTGGACGAAGTGACGGCGCTGGTGGAATGGCCGGTAGTGTATGCCGGTCAATTCGATCCGGCCTTCTTGGCGGTGCCGCAAGAGTGCTTGATTCTCTCTATGAAGCAGCACCAGAAATATTTTCCGCTGCTGGATCGCAATGGCAAGTTGCTGCCGAAGTTTTTGCTGGCGAGCAACCTCAAGACCTCCGATCCGCAGCACATCATTCACGGCAACGAGCGCGTGCTGCGCGCGCGTTTGTCGGATGCCAAGTTCTTCTTCGAGCAGGATCAAAAAGCCAAGCTTGCAACGCGCGTGCCGAAATTGGCGCAGGTGGTGTACCACAACAAGCTGGGCACGCAATTGGAGCGCGTGACGCGCATTGAAAAACTGGCCGTGGAGATTGCGCGGCAGCTCGGCGCATCCACCGATAGTGCCGGGCGCGCGGCGCATTTGTGCAAGGCCGATCTGTTGAGCGACATGGTGGGCGAGTTCCCCGAGCTGCAAGGCTTGATGGGGCAATACTATGCGCGCATCGACGGCGAGCCGGATGCCGTGGCGAGCGCCATCGAGGCGCACTACCGGCCGCGCTTCGCCGGCGACGCCTTGCCGAGCGACAACATCGGCGCAGCCGTGGCCTTGGCCGACAAGCTGGATACCTTGGTCGGCATCTACGGCATCGGCCTGGTGCCGACCGGCGACAAGGATCCGTTTGGCCTGCGGCGGCATGCTTTGGGCGTGTTGCGCATTTTGATCGAAATGTCCTTGCCCTTGGACTTGCGGCAATTGCTGCAACAGGCGCAGGTGTCGTTCAGCGCCGATCAAATCTCGAACTCCGTGGCGCAAGACGTGCATGGCTTCATGCTGGAACGCTTGAAGGGCTATCTGCGCGAGCTGGATTTCGAACCGGACGAGATCGATGCAGTGGTATCGCAAAGCCCCACCCGTATCGACCAGGTATTGCCGCGCATGCAGGCGGTGCGCGCCTTCAAGCAGCTAGCGGAAGCCGAAGCCCTGGCCAGCGCCAATAAGCGCATCCAGAATATTTTGAAAAAAACCGCTGCGGTGAACCAAGCCCCGGATTTGGCTTTATTGGCGGAAGATGCCGAGCGCGCCCTGTTCGATGCGCTGACGCAGCTGGCGCCCAAAGTCAATTCGCTCATGGCGAATGAAGACTACAGCGCCGCGCTGTGCGAATTGGCCGGCGTGCGCGCGCAAGTAGACCGTTTCTTCGATGACGTGATGGTGATGACCGAAGAGCCCTTGCTGCGGCAAAACCGCTTGGCCTTGCTCGCGACCTTGGGCGATTTAATGAATCGCGTCGCCGATATTTCCAAATTGGCAGCGTGAGCAGGAAGCGGTAAGCTGTGAGCTGTAGTGTGTTTGTCGGGGTTCCGCTCCCTGTTCCCTGTTTACCGCTGACTGGTGTGCAATGAAACTCGTCATTCTCGATCGCGACGGCGTTATCAATTTCGATAGCGACCGTTTTATCAAATGCCCGGACGAATGGAAGCCCATTCCCGGCAGCCTGGAAGCGATCGCGCGCCTCAATCAAGCCGGTTACCGCGTGGTGGTCGCCACCAATCAATCCGGTATCGGGCGCGGGCTATTCGATATGGCGATGCTCAACGCGATCCACGACAAGTTGTATCGCGCCTTGGCGCAAGTGGGCGGGCGCATCGACGCCTTGTTCTACTGCCCGCATGCGGCCGACTTGAATTGCCAGTGCCGCAAGCCGCGCCCCGGCATGTTGGAAGAGATTAGCCGGCGCTTCAATATTTCATTGCAGGGCGTGCCGAGCATCGGTGACGCGTTGCGCGATTTGCAAGCCGCGCAAGCGGTGGGTGCGCAACCCATCTTGGTCTTGACCGGTAAAGGCCAGGGCACCCTGGAAAAAGGTGGCTTGCCCGAAGGCACGCTGGTGTTTCCGGATCTGGCCGCCGCCGTAAAACAGCTGATTCAATCCGCATGATCGTACTGCGTTCGTTCTTGTTTTCGCTGTCGCTGCTTATCCTGACGCCCCCGTTTTCGATTATTTCCGTGCTGACTTTCCCGTTTCCGCCCTTGCTGCGCTATCGGGTGATTTCGCAGTGGTCGCGCATCGTGCTGTGGCTGTTGCGCGTGTTGTGCGGCTTGCGCTACGAAGTGCGCGGGCGCGAGCATATTCCGAAAACGCCCAGCATCGTGTTGTGCAAGCACCAATCGGCGTGGGAGACATTGGCCTTGCAGTCAGTCTTTCCGCCGCAAGTGTGGGTGATGAAACGCTCCATGTTATTCGTGCCTTTTCTCGGCTGGGGCCTGGCCATGCTGAGCCCGATTGCGATTGATCGCAACGCCGGTCGCGCCGCCTTGAAGCAAGTCACCGACCAAGGGCGCGACCGTTTGCACAAAGGCTTGTGGATCGTGATTTTCCCCGAAGGCACGCGCGTCGCACCGGGCAAGGTCGGGCGTTATGGCATCGGCGGCGCGTGGTTGGCCACGCATACCGGAACGCCGGTGGTTCCTGTGGCGCATAACGCCGGCGAATTTTGGGGGCGCAATTCCTTCCTCAAATATCCCGGCACCATCACCATGAGCATCGGTGCGCCGATCGACCCCAAGGGCCTGAAGCCCGGCGAGTTGAACGACCAAGTGCAGGCTTGGATCGAGGGTGAGATGAAGAACATACAGGCGTCAGGCATCGGGCGTCAGGCGTCAGCTGGGTAGGCGTGCGGCATGGCCTATCCGCTTAAAGAGACGCGCGATATACACCTGCTCAACCAAGCAGTGAGTTATACCCTGGTGCGCCGCAAGCGCCGCACCATCGGCTTCAAAGTCGATGGCAGCGGCCTCACCGTCAGTGCGCCGCCGCGCGAGCCGTATCACTATCTCGAACAATTGATCCAGGAACGCGCCCCTTGGATCGTTAAAAAATTGCATGAAATGGAAACGCGCCGCTTGCCGGAGCGCACCTGGCAAAACGGCGAGCGCTTGCTGCTGCTGGGCGATGAGCTGGAACTGAATCTGTATCGCAGCCTGCGCCGCGCCGAACCGATCCGCTCTCCCGGAAAAATTTGGGTCGGCGTGCCCGATACGCAAGACGCTGCGGCGGTGCAAACGCGCATCACGCATTGGTATCGCCGCCTAGCCGTACAACATTTTCAGACGCGCCTCGCCTGTTACGCGCCGCGCCTCGGCGTGGCAACGCCGCATCTGAAACTCTCCAACGCCAAGACCACCTGGGGCATGTGTTTATCGTCCGGCGTGATCCGCCTGTCCTGGCGCTTGATCAAAGCGCCGCAAGCGCAGATCGATTACGTGGTGGCGCACGAAATCGCCCATCTCAAACACATGAACCACTCGCCTGCATTTTGGAAAACAGTGGAAATCTTGTTCCCGGACTACCGCGAACAGCGCCGCGCGCTGGAACGGGATGGGGCGCGGTATCACACGTTTTGAGTGAATGTCGGGTTTGAATAAGTTCACAGCAAACGCGTACTACATCTAGCACTTAGTACTAGATGTAGAAATGAGTACTAGGGAATATCTGCAAAAGTCCTTGTGGCGTCATACCGGCGAAAGGCGGTAGCCAGTCGGATGTTGATGCGTCACGTTTTTTAAAATTCCGGATTCCGGATTCCGGATTCCGGCTTTCGCCGGAATGACGGACTTTTGCAGAGCTTCCTTAGCTTCTGCGCAAAATGCCGAGTTTGCCCAGGATGAAAATCAGTAGCACCGCGCCGGCGATTGCGACACCAAAGCGCAGGATGCCGGTGGGCGCGGCGCCCAGCAGGCCGGCGATCCAATAACCCAGCACCGAGCCGCCCACGCCGATCAGCACGTTGGCGATCCAGCCCATCTGGGCGTTGGTCTTCATGATGATGCTCGCCAGCCAGCCGACGATGCCGCCAATGATTAAGGAAACGATCCAGCTCATGTTCCTGCTCCCGCTGTGAGTGAAAGAAATTGATTAGCGCAAGACTTTGCCGGCCATTTGCATGATGTCGTCCAAGGCATTGCCGTCGCCGTTCAGGTCGAGCATCGAGGCGAGTCCTCCCGATGCGGGCGCACCGCCGGCGCTCTGGCCGCCGAGCAGACCGCCCAGCAAGTTGCCAAGCCCGCCGCCGAGTCCTTCGTCCGCAGCGGAGGGCTGCGGCGCGGCGCCGGCTACGCCCTGTTTCGCCATGTAGCCGGTCACCATCATCGCCAGCATCGGCAGCATCTTTTTCAGCAGGGATGGGTCGAGCCCGGATTGCGCGGCCGCATTCTGCGCCACCGCGCGGCTGACATCCTTGGAGCCGAAGATCTGTCCGAGCACGCCGTTGCCGCTGCTCACGTCCGTCGGCTGCGGCGCCAGCACTTGGTCGAGCAGGCCGCTGCCGCCGAGTTGCCCGAGCAGGCCGCCGAGTCCGGCGAGGCCCGCCGGCTGCGCCTGCGCCTGCTTCTTGAATCCGCCGAGGATCGCCGGGATGAGCGCTTCGGCACCGCTTGCCGCCTGGCTTTCGCTGACGCCAAGTTCCTTCGCCATGGATTGAAGGCCGCCCATCTGGGCGAGGATGTCGGTGATCTGCATGCGCTTTCTCCTTTGCTTGGTGGATGGCGACACACGCCTCGGTCCAGGGAAACGTGGAGCGCATTGCCGCCGCTTGCGGGTGCTCGGCCGCTGTCTTCGTCCGGGGAAATACTCAATGTAGTACAAATAAATTAGAGCGGCCCAGATGCAGCGCTTTGGGAAAGCGACTGTAATTAAAGGAGCCGGGCGCGAAGTAATTTTTCTCTTTTGAATGCCGTCAAACGGGTATCGCCGCGCCATGCACCAGCTTGGCATCCTCGCTGCACAAGAACAGAATCACGCGCGCAATTTCTTCCGGCTTGGGCCATTTGGCGTGGTCGGCGTTGGGCATGGCCTGGCGGTTCGCTGCGGTGTCGATAATGCTCGGGAGAATCGAGTTCGCGCGCACGCCGCTGCCTTTGAGGTCCGCGGCGAGCGAGTTCATCATGGCGGCCGCCGCCGCTTTCGACGCGACATACTCCGACGCCGAGGCCATGTGATTGAAGGCGGCAGTGGCGGCGACGTTGACGATGGCGCCGCTGCCCTGCTTCAGCATGATGGGCACGACGACGCGCGCCAACCAGTAGCCGGCGTACAGGTTGAGGGAGAGCATCTGTTCCAGCGTCTTGGCGTCCATTTCCCACAGCGGCGCGCCGGCGGAATAGCCGCCGACCGCGTTCACCAGCGCATCCAGTCGGCCCTGTTTGGCGATGAGGCCGGAGACAAAAGTTTTTAGCGCGGCTTCGTCCAGCACGTTGACGATATGGCCTTCGAGCTGCGCGGCGTTGGCGCCGGCACTGCTTTTTAGGGCGTCGAATTCTGCTTGGCTGCGGTAGGTAACTATCACCGTGGCGCCTGCTTCGAGAAACGCCAAGCTGACCGCGCGGCCCAGGCCGCCGGTGCCGCCGGCGACCAATATTTTTTTTGCAGAAAATCTCTTGTCCATGGTTTCCTCTTTTTCAAATACCAATTATTTTCCTACCTGATTTGCTATGAAGCGCAGCGCGTCATTCCGGGGCCGCGAAGCGGAACCCGGAATCCAGAAAATGCGGCCAGCAAACCCCTGGATTCCGGGTTCTGCCCTGGCGGGCAGCCCCGGAATGACGCCGTTGGAATTTCTAATTAGGTTTCCCCTTGATCCGATAAAAGCGCTGCGCCACCGTCTTGCCCTGGATGCGGTCGAAGCGCTCGCCGATGGCTAGGCCGAGTTGCTCCAATCGTTCGTTCGGGTGCGGGTGGGTCTTGAACAACAGCGCCACGCTGCCTTCGTCCTTGGACACTTGCGCGATGTCTTGCAGCACGCTCACCAGGCCATAAGGATCGTAGCCGGCGCGTCCCGCCAGCACCACGGCGATGCGGTCGGCTTCGAATTCGGCGTTTTTGTCGAGCGCGCGCGCGGAGATTTCGGCGCCGCTGCCGATGAGTTTTTGCACGCTGGCGTTGTCGCCGACTTGCTTCGACAGCAGCTTGCCGCCGAGGTCGATGAGTTTGCTCTGCTGCAAGATTTTCAGTTGATGCTTGCGGATCACGTGGCCGATTTCGTGGCCCAGCACGCCCGCCAGTTCTGCTTCGCTGGCGAGTTGGCGATACAGGCCTTGGGTGACGAACACATAACCGCCGGGCGCAGCGAAGGCGTTGATGTCGTTCGACGCAATCACGCCGAAATGCCAGTCGAGATCGGGGCGTTCGCTTTGGCTCGCTACCCAGCGCCCGATGCGATTGACGTATTGCTGTAGCTTGTCGTCTTGTACCAAGGGCGAGGCGCCGAGAATATTGCCGGCGATCTGCCGGCCGATGGCGACTTCCTCTTGCTCCGAAGTGCCGCCCAAGGAGAGGCCGCCTTGCTGTTTTTGCGCATCGCCGCCGAGCTGCTTTTGCAGCTCCTTGCCGAGATTGAAGGCCTGTGCCGGCAGCACGCACAGCATGAGCATGAGCAAGAATAGCGTGCGCTTCATGGTTCTACTCCTTCTGGCTTGGGTAAGTAGTCGAGCTTGATGCTCTTCAACTGCGCCTGGCTGGCGAACTTGCGAGCCGCGTCCTTGCTCACTTCATACGATTCCATTTTCTTGGTTTCGGCTGCGTCGAACTTGGCGGATTTCAAATCTTCTTCGCTCAGTCCGCGCACGCCGGTGCTTGCCACCACCCTGCCGGTGCCGGCGCGTCCGGTGGCCAGCCCTGCCAACCCGCTCACGCTGCTGCCCTTTTGCGCTGCGCCGCGACGCACGCTCAGCATGCGCACCCAGCCGGTTTGTTTCGCGCTCTTCACTTGGTACCAGCCGCTTTGTTGCTTGAGGATGTCGAGCTTGTCGCCGCGCGCCAGTTTGCCCACCGTCTTGGCGTCGCGGAACGGCGCGGCCTTGAGTTCATCGGCCTTGAGCGCGGTGGCGGCTTCGCCTGCCCATGCACCGGCAGCGCATAGCGCGCTGGCCAGCAGAAATATTCCATGTCGCAATTTCATGTGGTGGCTCCTTTCTCGTTCCATTGCAATAAGGCGGTGGCGAACAAGCCGCGCCAACCGGCGCGCGCCGCTTCACCGCCGTGAATTTTACCCTCTTGTGTAATCCAATCGGCCGCGCCAGGATGCATGTCGATATAACGCCCCAGCACTTGCGGCAGTTGCTCGGTCACGGCGGCGACGTCGTTGCGGATCGCGGCGATTTTATCCTCGGCTGCGGCGGGCGCGACCCAGGAAATGGCGAAGGTGTATTCGAATAAGGCCCATAGTCCGCGCTGCCGGCCCTTCAAGACTTCCGCGCTTTTCGCAGCAGTGCCGCTGTGTTCCAGCGCTAGCCGCATTTGCTCCAGCAGGCTGTCGCTCATGGCTTCCGTGCCGCGCTGCAGGCGAATCAGCAGCAGCGTGGCGTGCAGTTCGCCGCCTTGGTCCAGCGAAGCGCGCAAGGCGGTTTTTTCCAGGGTGCGCAGGGTGGCGACCGAGTAGATGCGCGCGATGCTGAAATACGCCAGCGCCACCGTCACCGGCCCGGTGAGATTGATATAAGTGGTGCTGAGGTTGATGCTGGCGTAGGTGATGCCGAGCAGGATGAATTGCGATGCGCCGAACAGGCGATCAATTTTGGTGTAGCCGACATCGCGGTAAAACGCCCAGGCCGTGCCCCAGATCATCAGCAGGCTCAGCAGCGGATAGAAAATGCGGCCTTCCGGCACGTGCAGATAATCGCCGCGCTGCATGTTGTCGATGGCGGTGGCGAGAATTTCCACGCCGGGATGCAGTTGCGCCAGCGGCGTGGGCTTCACGTCGAACAAGCTGGGCGCGGTGGAACCGATCAGCACGATCTTGCCCTTGAATTCGTCCGGCGCGCGCTGCGGCACCTGGCGCTGCATGTCGAACAGCACATCGCTGAAACTCACCGTGGGATAAGTGAAGGGCTTGCCGCGCCAGTTGAGAATGACGCTTTCGGTATCCGGCTCCTTGCCGCCCAAGCCCTCCACGACGCGTGCCGGCAGCGAGGGAATCGCCCAACCGTAGTCGGCGCGAAACACCGTGTACTGGCGCACCACGCCATCTGCATCGGGATAGATGTTGTGCAGGCCGAGGCGGCCGCCTTTTAAGATGGATTGGAAGAACGGCAGCACCATGGCCACCGTCGCATCCGGCGCGGGAACCTCATCCTCGATCTTGCCCACGCCGGGAATCTGCGCCGCCTTCACTTGGCTCAGTTGGTCGTCCGCCGGATCGAGCCGCAGCATGGGGAAATAGGTGTTGTTGGTGCGCGCCACGGCGGCGTCGAAGTAGGCGTCGCTGTCCGGGTTGTACACGTCCGGATCGCTGAACAGAATATCGAACACCACCGCCTTGGGCTGCTGTGTTTCGAGGTGTTCGAGGAATTCGCCGAGCACCTGGCGCGGCCAGGGCCAGCGGCCGTAGTCCTTGGCCATGGCCGCCAGGCTGGCCTCGTTGATGTCGACGATGACGATTGTGGGATCGGGCTTGGGCACCACCACGCGCCATTTCATCATGAGATCGAACGCCGTCTGGCGCATGTTCGATCCGACATGCAGAAACGCCGCATCCACCACCACGAACAGCGAGAACAGGAAAGCGAGATACAGATAGAAAACATTGCGCCAGCGCAGCGCGAGCAAGCTCCAGAAGCGCGCCACGAGCTGGCGCATGAATTGCAGGGCAGAGGTCAGAGGACTCATCTTGCTTATTATGCGCCTGAAGCGCTAAACCTTAAGAGGCCCGCCGCGCAACGGTTTCCGCAGCGGGCCTGCCGTGCCTTACAAACGGCTGCTTTTAGCCTGCGGGCGTCGGCTTCACATAAATCTCCACGCGACGGTTAAGACGGCGTCCGGCTTCCGTATCGTTGGAGGCGCGCGGGTCTTTATCGCCGCGCCCTTCCTCATGCAGCCGCGCTTCGGGCACGCCGTGACTGCTCATTTCGTTCATCACCGCTTGTGCACGCTGTTGCGATAATTCCAGATTATGCGCAGGCGAGCCGGAAGAGTCGGTATAACCGATCACATCAACAGCCGTTAGATTGTATTGGGTAAGGACGGCGGCCAGCTTATCCAGGATCGACTTCAGCGCGGGTTTCACGGTGGCCTTGTTGATGGCGAAGGATCCCTCATTGTTCAGGCTCAGCTTCAACGAATTGTCCTGGAGCCGCTCTATTTCCAGCGCCTTATGTTGCAGCTCGCCGGACAGGGCTTGATGGATGTCCTGCTCCTCCTTATCCATATAGTCGGTCATGTCGATCGCCGCAATATTCGCGGCGGCGTCCTTGCTTGCCTCGGGACCTTGCTCCGCCGTTGCAAGCGCTGCCGTTGCGCTGCCGGCCTGGGCGTCAGCGTCGGGACGATCGGTAGCGCAACCCGCCAAGCTGAGCGCTGTAGCCAAAGCCATCAAAATTTTTCCATAGGGCATTTTTATTCTCCAGGTATGTGATGAATGACAGTCGGTGTTTTCATGAATTATCGATACGACAATGTAATATGGCAAGCATGCCAAAGAAAAATTCAAAAAACATCAAAAAAATGTCAAATCAATACTTAATAAATGGGAATAAATAGGGTCAGAGTCGAATAAAATATGCGCCAGCCCTGCCCCTGCTAGGGTTTCTTGCCGATCAACTCGATCTGATAGCCATCCGGATCGCAAACAAAGGCGATGATGGTGGTGCCGGCATTCATCGGCCCGGCTTCGCGCAGGATTTTGCCGCCGCGGCTGCGAATTTCGGCGGTCGCGGCGTAGACGTCGTCGACTTCGATGGCGATGTGGCCGAAGCCGCCGCCGAGTTCGTAACTGCTCACGCCCCAGTTGTAGGTGAGCTCGATCACGGTGTGGTCTTTTTCGTCGCCATAGCCGACGAAGGCTAGGGTGAATTTTCCTTCGGGGTAGTCCTTGCGCCGCAGCAATTGCATGCCCAGGACTTGGGTGTAGAAGTCGATGGAGCGATCGAGATCGCCGCTGCGAATCATGGTGTGAAGTAGCCGCATGTTTGCTGTCCTTGCCTAAGGAAATTTGTTTCGCCGTGAAAACGGCGCGATGAGAGCGCTATGATGCCACGCTGCGCGCGCCGCACCAAGATTCAGCGTTGCGGTGCTACCCGGCCAGTGGCGACCAGGCGTATTCGCTCAGCCATTGCGGAATGGCTTCGGCGGGGATGGGGTGGCCCATGAAAAATCCTTGAGCGCTGTTGCAGTTCATGCTGCGCAATAAATCCAAGGTCTCGCGATTTTCTACGCCTTCCGCGACCACCGCATATCCCAGGTTGTGCGCCAGGTCGATGGTGGAGCGCACGATGGCGGCATCGGTGGCGTCATGCGCCATATTCAAAATAAACGATTTATCCAGCTTGATGGAATGGATGGGCAAGCGCCGTAAATAGGCGAGCGAAGAGTAGCCGGTGCCAAAATCGTCGATGGCGGTCGCCACGCCGATCTCGCGCAGTTGCCGCAGCACATGCGAGCCGTGGCCAATATCCGCCATCAGCGTATTTTCCGTGATTTCAATTTCAAAGCGTCCGCTACGCTCCTGCGATAAGCCGTCGCCCAGCGTATCGTGCAGGTTTTGCAATAGCTTGGGATTTTGGAAAGACGAGGCGGAAACGTTGATGGCGATGCTCAAATTATTTCCCGCTTTTTCCCACAGCCGGCTTTGCGCGGCGATGGTTTGAATAATCCAATCCGTCATCGGATGAATCAGTCCGGAGCGTTCCGCGAGCGCGATAAATTGATCGGGCAGGATCAAGCCCTGTTCGGGGTGCAGCCAGCGAATCAGGGCTTCTACGCCATAGACGCGGCCATCTTGCAGCCCGACTTTGGGTTGATAGTACAAAACGAATTCTTCTCGATCCAAAGCGCGGCGCAAGTCGCTGGCCAATTGAAATTGATTCGCCATGCGGTCGGTGGTTTCGTGCTGGAACACGCCCGGGCCAATGCCTTTGTGCTTGGAGCTGTACATGGCGAGATCGGCGCAACTCATCAGCGTATCCATGTCATTCCCGTGCTCGGGATAGAGCGCAATGCCGATGCCGACGCCCAGATAGAGCTCTTGCCCTGCATAGGTAAAGGGTCGCGCTAATGCCTCTGAAATGGTCGCAGCGACTTTTTGCGCGGCCTGCAAGCCATTCGTCACTTCCGGCAACAGCACCGCGAACTCGTCACCGCCGAGCCGCGCCAAGGTGTCGGAATCGCGCAACAGCGGCGTCAGGCGCGCGCCCACTTGGCGCAACACTTCGTCGCCCGCGGGATGCCCGAGCGTGTCGTTGATTTCCTTGAAGTGATCCAGGTCCATCAACATCAGCACGACTTGCATATTGCCCAGCCGGCGTGCCGTGGCAATGGCTTGGGACAAGCGATCGTAGAGCAGGGAGCGATTGGGCAAGCCGGTCAGGCTGTCGGTGGTTGCCAGCGTGTTTAATCTTGAAATGACTTCTTTCCATTTGGTCATGTCGTCCATCAAGCCATCGATCCGCGCCACGCAGCCGGTAGCGTCCAAAAATGGATGAAACGTTCTGCGGAACCAGCGCGCCGGCTTGCCGGGTTCTTGGATGCGGCTTTCCACCTCCACGCGCTTTCCCTGCAAGGCCTCGTTCCAGGCACTCTTGACCAGGTCGCGGTCGTCGGGATGCGTCCACGCTAGGCAAGGAATCGGCATATCCATCTCGATACTGCAAATTTCTTGCGTGGAAGGACTGACATATAAAGGCGTATTGGTTTTGACATCAACCGACCACAAGACTTGCGGGATATTGGCCAGCAAGCTCGAAATTTGCCCTTGCAACAATGCGACCTTGTCTTTCTCCACTTGCAGTTGCGACAGGGCGGCATCCCAATAACCTTCCATCATCATGCCCATGTCGCGGAACAGGAATTTTTGGATCGCATCTTCCAGCAGCTGCCGCTCGGCAACAGGAATGGTGATGTCATCATCGAGCACTTCATGCAAGTAATCCAAATACAGCAGATAAGCACCCATGAACCACGCGGGTTCGATGCCGTGTCGATAATGAATATGGCCAATCGAGGTTAATGCAGATGCGCTTTCACTGCTGCTGTCACCCAAGAGGAAGGCATTCAGGTGAGAGACTTGCTTGCGCACCAAGTCTTCGATCTTGCCGCCGCCCGCTTGGTAATTATTCAAAACCTTGGCCGTGGCCGGGAAGTTGAACAGGTATTCGTAGAAGGCTTCGGCAAAGCGTTCGCCGTTGCTGAGCAGTAGAGAATGATAGTGTTGGAGAATTTTGCTGTCGGTGCTGGAGATGCGCAGAAAACGATTGAACGATGCATTGAGCTGCTGCACAACATCGCCTTGCGGCCCCTGCCTGGCGCTATTGCTCGGATGTTCTTGCGACATCTGGCCCCCTGTTTTTATGTAAACGCCGAACCGCTGTTAGCAAGTGCGCGCTTTACTTTAAGTAGTTGGGCGAGTTTACCACAATATAAAAGTGGTTATTATGCCGGGCTAATGGGAGGAAATCATTTGAGCAACGCAAATCGCGCGCGGGGACAAGCCGATCAATGGGCGGCGCGCGCGCCACGCAAATGCTGATTGGCCGCCAGGTAGGCGCCGAGCCAGCCTAAAGAGGCGGCGCTGACGAGAACCGCCAAGCCATCGCGCCAAGCCAGGCTCGTTAGCAAAAAATTCAGGTGATACAGGCTGGCAATTTCGGCGACACGTAGATTGATCAGCGCGAAGGCGCTCGCCACGATCACCCAGGCCGCGAGGCCGCCGAGCAAGCCCTGCAGCATGCCGAGGTAGAGATAGGGACGGCGAATGAAGGCGTCCGTCGCGCCGAGCAGGCGACTGACTTCAACTTCATCGCGCAGCGCCAATATTTGCAGGCGTATGGTGTTGAATCCCACGGCCGCCAGCGCAAAGCCCAGCAGCGCCGCGAGCAGCCACACCCCTTGTTTGCCCAAGCGTAAAAACGCATTCAAGCGGCGCGCCCATTCCGAGTCGAGCTTCGCGCTTTGCACGCCGGGCCAGGCTTGCATGTCCTGGCGCAGTTGATCGAGGTGCTCGGGCTCGGCGTCCTTGGCGGCCACGACGAAGGCATCCGGCAGCGGATTTTTGCCTAAGATCGCAGCGGCATCCGTCAGGCCCATGTTTTGCGAAAGTTGTTTCAGCGCGGCGTCGCGCGCCACGAAGCGGTATTCCTTGACCTCGGGGCGCGCCTTTAATTTGGCTTCGATGTCGCGTTGCACGGCGCTGCCCGCATTGTCCTTCAGGAAAATGCTGATTTCGGGTTGGCCTTGGCTGTTGGCGGCGATGCGGCCCAAATTATCCACGACCAAGTACAGGCCCAAGGGCAGGCTCAAGGCAATGCCGATCACCAGCACCGTGAGCAGCGTAGCGAACGGCGTGTCGAGCATGCGATGCACCGTCAGCACCAGCGCGGCGCGGTGTTGGGTGAATAAATTTCTCATGCTTGCAGCGCTCCGCCGCGCAAATGCAGCACGCGCGAAGCGCAGTGCGAGGCCAGGTTGGGATCGTGGGTGGCGATCAATAGCGTCACGCCGACTTGGTTGAAGGCGGCGAACATGTCCATCAATTGCGCGGCGTAATCCGGATCGAGATTGCCGGTGGGCTCATCGGCGATCAGGATCGCCGGCCGATTGACGATGGCGCGCGCGATGGCGAGGCGCTGCTGTTCGCCGCCGGACAGCGTGATCGGCTGCGCTTTTTCCTTTTCCAGCAAACCGACTTTATCCAGCGCGGCGCGCACGCGCTTGGCCGCTTCGCGCGGCGGCATGCCGATGATGCGCAAGGGCAGCACCACATTTTCGAATACATTGCGGTCGAACAATAAGCGGCCTTCCTGGAACACCATGCCGATATTGCGCCGCAGATAAGGCACCGCGCCGCGCGTCAGGGCGCCGATATTTTGGCCATGCACCAGCACGCTGCCCTGGGTCGGGCGCTCGATGGCGGCGATGAGTTTTAGTAAGGTGGTTTTTCCCGCGCCGGAGGGGCCGGTCAACAACACCATTTCGCCAGCCTCGATGGTAAAAGACAAATCCTTCAGCGCTTCGTTGCCGCCGCGATAGCGTTTGGTGACATGGCTGAAGGTGATCATCTAAATGAACAAGGCCTCGACAAATTCCTCAGCGACGAACGGCCGCAAGTCGTGCAGGGTTTCGCCGACGCCGATGAAGCGCACCGGCACCGGCCGCGTCTTGGCGATGGCGGCGATGACGCCGCCCTTGGCGGTGCCGTCGAGCTTGGTCACGACCAGGCCGGTGAGCCCTAAGGCGTCGTCGAAGGCTTTGACTTGCATCACGGCATTTTGACCGGTGTTGGCGTCCAGCACCAGCAGCACTTCATGCGGCGCGCCGGGGTCGGCCTTGCTGATGACGCGCTTCACTTTCTTGATCTCTTCCATGAGGTGCAACTGCGTCGGCAAGCGGCCGGCGGTGTCGGCCAGCACGATGTCGATGCCGCGCGCCTTGGCGGCGTTGACGGCATCGAAAATCACCGCGGCGGAGTCGCCGGATTCTTGGCTGATGACGCTGACGTTGTTGCGTTCGCCCCAGGCGATGAGTTGCTCGCGCGCCGCGGCGCGGAACGTGTCGCCTGCCGCCAGCAACACCGATTTGCCCTGGGATTGGTAGTGTTGCGCCAGCTTGCCGATGGTGGTGGTTTTGCCGGCGCCGTTCACGCCCGCCAGCATGATGACGAAGGGCTTGTGCGTGCTGGTGTCGAGCGGTTTTTCCAGTGGGGTGAGCAATTCCACCAGGGCTTGCTTGAGCGCGCCCTTGAGTTGCGCGGCATCGGTCAGGGCATCGCGCTTGACGCGTTGTCGCAGTGCATCCAGCAGCGCTTGGGTGGCCGCCACGCCCATGTCCGCGGTAAGGAGAATCGTTTCCAGTTCCTCATACAGCGCGGCATCGATTTTGGCGCCGCCGCTAAACAGCTCGCTGACCGGCGTATTGAGGACATCGCGGGTCTTGCTCAGCCCGCGCCGCAGGCGTTCGCTCCAGGACGGGTTTTCCGTGGATGCGGGGGTTTCAGGTTCAGATTTGGATTTAAAGAAACTAAACATGGATTTTTGTGCCAAACACGGATATATCGATACTTCGAACGTATAATTTTAACTTCATTCCACTAGGTGAACTACTTTATCTATGAGAAAAGCATCTGAATTCTTCAGCGTAGCCTTATTTTGCCTCCCTTTAACGATTGGGGTCGCCGGCGCCGCCAACCAGCCACAGCAAATGGTCTTGCCCAACGGGCTCAAGGTGATCGTCAAAGAAGACCATCGCGCCCCGGTCGTGGTGTCCCAGGTTTGGTATAAAGCCGGCAGCGAGGATGAGCATAACGGTACCACCGGAGTGGCGCATGTGTTGGAGCACATGATGTTCCAGGGTACAAAAAAGGTGCCGTCCGGAGAATTCTCGAAACAAATCGCGGCTGCCGGCGGCCGCGAAAACGCCTTTACCAATCGCGATCACACCGCTTATTTTCAAACCTTGGAGCGCTCCAAGCTGGAATTGGCGTTCAAGCTGGAAGCGGATCGCATGCATAATTTGGTGCTATCCAAATCCACCTACGACAAAGAAATCGAAGTGGTGCGCAACGAGCGCCGTTGGCGCACCGACGATCAGCCGCATGGCCAGGTGTACGAGCAATTCATGGCCACCGCGTTTGATGCAAATCCTTATCGCTGGCCGGTCATCGGCTGGATGAATGACCTGATCAACATGAAGGTCGAGGATGCGCGGGCTTGGTACAACACCTGGTATGCGCCGAACAATGCGGTGCTGGTGGTGGCGGGCGACGTGCAGCCGGCGGCGGTGTTTAAACTGGCGAAAAAATATTTCGGCCCGATTAAACCCAAAGTGCTGCCGGTGCGCAAACCGCAAGAGGAGCCGGTGCAGGAGGGGATCAAGCGCGTGGCGGTCAAAGCGCCGGCGAAACTGCCGTACTTGCTGATGGGCTGGAAAGTGCCGGTCATCCGCGATGCGGCCAAGGATAGCGATCCGTATGCGCTGGAAATGTTGAGCGGCGTATTGTCCGCGAACGCCGCGGCGCGCTTGCCGACGGCGCTGGTGCGCGAATCGCAAGTTGCGGTGGATGCGGATAGCGGTTACGACGACATCCAGCGCGGGCCGGGCTTGTTTATGATCGATGCGACGCCGAGCGAAGGCAAAAGCGTAGCGCAACTGGAAGGCGATATCCGCGCGCAAATTGAGAAATTAAAGCGCGATGGCATCACCGAGGAAGAGTTGAATCGGGTCAAGGCGCAAGTCATCGCCGCGCAAGTTTACCAACGCGATTCGGTGTTTTACCAAGCGATGCAAATCGGTGAAATGGAATCGGCGGGCCTGGGTTACGGCGCGATCGATACACGCATTGAAAAATTGAAGGCCGTGACCGTGGATCAAGTGCGCGATGCCGCAAAAAAATATCTGATCGACGATACGCTGACGGTGGCCACGCTCGATCCACAGCCGCTGGAGGGCAAGAAACCGGTGGCACCGCCGAAAGGGCTGCACGATGCATTCTAATGGCCGTTTCCCCCAAGTCGCCGCCCTACAGGAAGGCAAAATGCAGAATAAAAATGGAGAGAATATGAAGGGTGCGCTTGTAATCAAAGCAGTGTTTACACGCCTGTTATGGACCTGCACCGTCGCGCTATTGGCATTGACCGCGCTACCGGCCCAGGCCGGTGTGAAAATCCAATCCTGGCAAGCCAAGAGCGGCGCAAAAGTGCTATTTGTGGAGAATCACGACTTGCCGATGCTGGATGTCGCGGTACACCTGGACGCCGGCAGTCGGCGCGATTCGCCCGCGCTTGCCGGGCGCGCCGCGCTGGTGGCGGGCATGATGCAATTGGGGGCGGGTGGCTTGAGCGAAGAAACCATCGCCAAGCGCCTGGCGGATGTCGGTGCGGAGATGGGCCCGAGCTTCGACCGTGACCGTGCGGGCTATAGCTTGCGCACTTTGTCTTCGCCGCGCGAGCGCGAACAAGCCTTGGATGTTCTTGCCAAAGTATTGCAAGCCCCGGATTTTCCGGAAGCGGTGTTGCAGCGCGAAAAAGCGCGCACCATCGCTGCGCTGCGCGAAGCGGAGACTCAGCCTGCCGCCATTGCCAATAAGGTTTTTTACAAAGCTGTTTATGGCGATCATCCCTATGGCTTGCCGAGTGGCGGCGAGGTTGCGACGGTCAGCAAGCTCACGCGCGATGATTTACTGCAGTTTTACCAGCAGCATTACGGCCCAAAGCGGGCCGTGGTGTCCATCATCGGCGATGTGAATCGCGCTGAAGCGGAAGCGATCGCCAATCAATTGACCGATAAGTTGTCGCAACACGAATTGGATGCGGCAATGCCCGAGGTGGTGCCGCTGCCCAAGCCGGAGGTGCAACGCATCCCGCATCCGGCAACGCAAGCGCATATCCTGATTGGCGCGCCCGGCATTGCGCGCAGCGATCCGGATTATTTTTCGCTGTATGTCGGCAACTATATTCTGGGCGGCGGGGGCTTCGATTCGCGCATCTTGAATGAGATTCGCCAAAAGCGCGGATTGGCATACAGTGCCTATAGTTATTTCATTCCGTACCAGCAGCCCGGCCCTTTCGAGTTGGGCATGCAAACCAAGAAGCAAGATGCCGATGTCGCGCTTAAAGTCGCGCAACAGACCTTGAACAACTTTATGCAGAACGGCCCGACGGAAGCGGAATTGAAGCAGGCGAAAAACAACATCATTTTGGGTTTTCCGCTGCGCATCGATAACAACCGCAAGCTGCTCGAGTATTTGGGGGTGATCGGTTTCTACAATTTACCGCTGACCTACCTCGACGATTTCACGCATCAAATTGAAAAAGTGAACGTGCGCGCGATTCAAGCTGCATTCAAGCGTCACGTCCATCCAAACAAAATGGTGACGGTGATGGTCGGTGCGCCGGAAGTAGTGGCGCAGTAAGCCGTTTGCTTTTTGCTTAACCGGCACTGGCTGAATGGCTGAACGCAAAACCGTGTTTGTTGCCGGAGCGACCGGCTACATCGGACAGCGATTGTGCGCGGCGCTGCTGCAGCGCGGACATTCCGTGATTGCGCTGGCGCGACCGGGGTCGCAAGCCAAGGTGGCAGCGGGTTGTCGCGTGGTGTTGGGCAATGCCTTGGATGCGCAAAGTTTCGCTGCCGAAGTGCCCCCAGGCTGTATTTTTGTGCATCTGGTGGGGGTGGCCCATCCCAGCCCCGCCAAGGCGCAACAATTTATCGATGTCGATCTGGCTTCGGTGCGCGCTTCTCTACTTGCTGCACAGCAGGCCGCGCATTTTATCTATGTGAGCGTGGCGCAGCCCGCACCCGTCATGGCGGCCTATATCCGTGCGCGGCAAGCGGCGGAACATTTGATTGCGCAAAGCGGTCTCGACGCGACTATCTTGCGTCCCTGGTATGTGCTGGGCCCGGGCCATCGCTGGCCAATATTTTTGCTCCCGCTGTATTGGCTTTGCGAGCGCTTGCCGAGCACCGCGCAAAGCGCGCAGCGTTTGGGCTTGGTGACGCTGGCGCAAATGCTCAATGCGCTGACCTATGCGGTCGAGCACGCAGCGCCTGGCCAGCAGATTTACGACGTGGAAAAAATCCGCGCTTTAGCCTAATTTTCTTTGCCTGATTTGCGCGTTTGCATCGACAATACGCGCACCATGGCCAACAAACCAAACACCCTCGGCAAAGTACGCATCATCGGCGGCGAATGGCGCAGCCGCATCCTTACTTTTCCCGAGCACGAAGGGCTGCGCCCGACGCCGGATCGGGTGCGCGAAACCTTGTTCAATTGGCTGGGACAGGTGATGCTCGGCAAGACTTGTCTGGATTTATTCGCCGGCAGCGGTGCGCTGGGTTTCGAGGCCAGTTCGCGCGGCGCAAAGCAGGTGACGCTGATCGAGCAGAGCCCGAAAGTGGTCGCCGCCTTGCGCGACAACGCTGAGAAGCTGCGTGCGGAGCGTGTCACGATTCAGCGCGCCGATGGGCTGCGCTGGCTGGCGGCTAATGCGGGCGTGTATGATGTGATTTTTCTGGACCCGCCATTCCAGTCCGGCGTGCTGGATAAATTGCTGCCGCAGTTGTTAGCGCATTTGACGCCGGATGGTTGTGCCTATGTCGAAAGCGGCGCGGAAATCGCGCCCCCGCCCGGCATGCAATTAGCCAAAAGCGGACGCGCCGGCCAGGTTTATTTTGGATTGCTTACGAGAATCGACGATGTCTAAACACCGCATTGTGTACCCCGGCAGTTTCGATCCGATCACGCGCGGCCACGAGGATTTGGTGCGCCGCGCCAGCGCCTTGTTCGATGAGGTGATCGTGGGCGTTGCCGAAAGTCCGGCTAAGCGCCCGTTTTTCTCGTTGGAGGAACGCGTCGATATGGCGCGCCAAGCGCTAGGCGATATCCCCGGCGTTAAAGTGGTCGGCTTCTCTAGCTTGCTGATTAGATTTTTGGCCGAACAGCAAGCGACGATGGTGTTGCGTGGCTTGCGCGCGGTGTCGGATTTCGAATTCGAATTACAGCTTGCAGGCATGAACCGTAGGCTCAACCCCGAAGTCGAAACCTTGTTTCTCACGCCTTCGGAACAATATATGTTTGTGTCGGCTTCTTTGGTGCGGGAGATCGCACGTCTCGGCGGGGATGTGAGCGAATTTCTGCATCCCTTGATAAATTCCCGGCTCAATGCCAAAATGGCCTGAATATTAGTAAATACCTATATTGAGGTAGCGGTTTTATGTCTTTAATGATCACCGATGAATGCATCAATTGCGACGTGTGCGAGCCTGAGTGCCCGAACGGCGCAATTTCGCAAGGCCCCGAGATTTACGTCATCGACCCGAATCTATGCACCGAATGCGTCGGGCACTACGATGAGCCGCAATGCCAGCAAGTCTGCCCGGTGGATTGCATTCCGCTAGGTGTAAAAGAAAGCAAGGAAGTGCTCCAAGAGCGTTACTTGATCATCAGCGGGCAGAAGGCGGCGACGGCTTAAACGGACCAGAATGTACAAATGAAAACGGCCTAGGTGGAAACACCTAGGCCGTTTGTGTTTGGTAGGCCGTGCGGGATTCGAACCTGCGGCCAACGGATTAAAAGACGGCTCATGTTGAGTATGTGCTCGCGAGTTCCGGTTCTTTTATGGATGGTGGGATTTCTATTGTACGTTCTTTTTCATGTGTAATCGGGTGTGCCAAGTCATTTCATGACACAAATCTGACACATCTAAGGATGCTTAAGAAAAATACGAATAGCCAGTTATTTTAAAGAGGCTTAAATATTGTTTGTGGCGATTCGGAGTGTAGGCGTCCATAGAACTCTATGGCATACCTATCCGTCATGCCGGCGATAAAGTCGCAAATTACACGTTTCTTTTCGACTTCATTTGGCGTGGCATTGTGCCACTCCTTAAAGTCATCAGGTAAGAGGCTTGCACCTTTGCTATGAAGGGTCTTAAAAAGCTCACTTACTATCTCGTAACCCCGAAATTCGGCTACCTTCATGCGCGGAGATGCGATTAATTTCTCGTACGTATAGTGTTTTAATGTTTCTACTTGGGGCAATATCTCTTTAGAAAAGTGTACCTTTGAAAAGGCAGGAGCTACAGGATCCCATTTACACTCAATCCCTTGAATAAAACCATCCACTAATGTCGTTGTTAATCGGTTTCTATGGTAGCCATTTTTCGAGAACATTTTCGATGTATCAAATGCCGTAATGGCCATAATTGCGCCAGCTATCGCAACATGACGAGGTGGTTCTGATCCGGCTATGGCCTTTTCAATCAGGTCATATTCAAAAAATTCCGCAGGGATAAATAAACTTAATAATGCATAGACTGCTTCAGTTTCTCCGAAGCTCGTTCCAACATTTTGCTCGACTTTCTTCGCGATTCGTTCCATTAAATCACGATTACTAGTGTCAGCTAAAATCTCCATTGGTGAAACAAACTCTGCTTTAAGGGCATCTTCTAAATCATAGGTTGAATATGCAATATCATCGGCCAAATCCATTATTTGGCATTCAATAGTTTTAAAGGGGCCGTTGTATTTGCTTTTCCCTATGACGCTCTTTTTTAATCGTTCGACCAGATTTTTTTCAGACGCATAATAACCCTTGCATATGGAGTCCGGGTGAGTTCTTTCTATGTTTTCTATGGGGATAATATTGTCGTATTTTAGTACCGCAGCAAGCGAGCGGTGCGTGAGATTTAATCCTAATCTTTCATCGAATGAATGGGGGGCTGAGGAGGGGGTAATTGGCTCGCCTTTTTTTTCCAGTTTGGAAAGAATTCTTAATGTCTGAGCATTACCTTCAAATCCTCCTGCATCTTTCATGCAGTGGTCAAGAGCAAGCTCTCCGTTATGCCCAAATGGCGGATGGCCAAGATCGTGAGCTAGAGCGGCGAATTCGACTAAATCTAAATCGATTTTGTCTTTTTTAGTCTTGCCTGGATATGTGGTGCCATTGATGCGTATTGCAATGGATTTGGCAATCTGGGCGACTTCAATGGAGTGCGTAAGGCGATTCCTGAAAAAATCAGATTCAATTCCCGGGAAAAGCTGCGTCTTGCCTTGAAGGCGTCGAAATGCCGGGGAATGGACTAAGCGAGCATAATCCCGCCTACACTCAGATCGAAGAGAAACTGAAGCTGCTGTGCTCTTTAAAGGGTGCTCTCTTTTGAAATCACTTTTGGAATAAAGCAATTAAATGGCCGGTGCTATGCAGCTATTGCAGATTTAGATTGTTTGCTAGAGCTTGTTGCTTTATTCGGTTTCTTACTTGTGCCAAGGGAAACTGCATACATCGCTTTTTCTAGCCTCTTAGTTTTCGTAGCAATAGAGGCATTTGCTTCCTGAAACACTTTTAGAAGGGCGGATTGATTTTTCGTAGACATCAGATTCCTCCTAGAAAATTAACCGCAGTAATGTTGCGGGGGTAGAAAATCATTAACGGCAAAACTTGCTAGGAACTTTACATTCAACTAAGTTGCTATCCTATTTGAGAATAGACAGTACTGCAAGCACCTTAAAGACATGCATTAATAATAATATTTAATAGGCTGACTGAATTCAGTTATTCTCGGATAAGCTTTTTTCTTGCACAAATCCACAGGAAGGCCCCGCCGCGGGCGCCCTACGCCCAAGAGCTGCGGGATTCATCCAGACCAAGCCAAAGCGCGTAGGGCGATTCATGTGCCCCTCAATTCAATCTCCTTAGAAATTCTGCACAGACAGGCCGGAAGTCATCCCTCGCGCGTTTTTACCTACCGTGGAAAGCCTCTTAGTTGGGCAAATACTCGCGCATGGGCGGCAGGCGCTAAAGAGAGCAGGGATTGAGGATTTCCGGTGGCACGATTTACGGCATACATGGGGCCAGTTGGTTGGCACAGCAGGGCACCCCGTTAAACGTACTGCAGGAGCTTGGTGGATGGGAAACCGAAGCGATGGTTCGACGCTACGCGCATCTCGCGCCGCAGCAGCTAAATGATCACTCCGAGAAAATTGCCGGGATGCTTGGAGACACAACTGCGCCACACCGGAAATAAAAAAGGGCTAGCTCGTAAGCTAACCCTTTGTATTTTTGGTAGGCCGTGCGGGATTCGAACCTGCGACCAACGGATTAAAAGTCCGCTGCTCTACCAGCTGAGCTAACGACCCAAAACGAAGGCGCGATTATGCGTGAGCTATGCTTCCTTGTCAATAAAAAGCCCCGCTAAATGCGGGGCTTGAGGCTTTAAAATACTGGAATTAGTGTGTCTTATACGGCGTCCAGTTTGCGCATGCCGGCGGGGAGCAGTTTAAGGTCGACCAGCGCGGTGACGAATGATTTGAAGAAGGTCGCATCGGCTTCGTACACCATTTTGTAGTATTGAATTTTCATCGTGAGCGCGCTGCCCAACACAATGCTGATCAGGGTGATGAACGAGCCGACCGCGAGGGTGGATACGCCGGTAATCCCCTGGCCGATGGTGCAACCCATGCCGAGTACGCCGCCGAAGCCCATGAGGATGGCGCCGATGAAGTGGTTTAAAAAGTCTTTACCCGAAGCGAACCATTCGAAGCGGAAGCTGCGCGAAATCAGTGACCAGAGTAGCGAGCCGAGAATGACGCCGCCAACGGCCATCACACCGAAGGAAAGTCCCGCGATTTTCATGCCAGAGGCGAGATAGCCCAAGGTCTGCCCCATGGGGTTGATAAAGGTGAAGGACTGCGGCGCAACGGAAGTGGCGGCCGGCTTCACAGCATCGGCCGGCGCATAGAAGTCCCATTGCCCGATGTATTTTAGAATGCCCATATGATCGCCATCGACAGTGACCGAGACGTTGCTGGTGATGTACCAAGCCGCCAACACGGCTAAGCCCACCGCCAGGCCACCGAGAATATTGTCGAAGCTGCGGAAATCGGACGACTTGAAGGCGAAGATGATCAAGGCTGCAGCCAACACGCCGCCGATGATCAGGCGCGCCATTACGGCATTATTGCCGGCCACGATGGAGCCGATGTCCTGGTTGCTGGGGAGGGTCACGGCCAAGGGGCGAATCCAGTCATAGAACAATACGGTGAATAATGTTTTGTCGGAGCCGGGGAAGGGGTTGATCATGAA
The DNA here is from genome assembly GCA_021812385.1 of Pseudomonadota bacterium. Taxonomy (GTDB): domain Bacteria; phylum Pseudomonadota; class Gammaproteobacteria; order Burkholderiales; family Thiobacteraceae; genus RBG-16-58-11. The sequence continues at coordinate 74,996 of JAKANO010000003.1, forward strand.
ATAGGCGATGGTCGCAATAATCGCCAGCACCATAATGGATTTGATATTGCCGCCGCCAACCCGGATCAAGGCTTTGTTGCCGCAACCGGAAGCCAGCGTCATGCCGATGCCGAACAGCAAGCCGCCCAGTAAATTTTCCGCCCAAACCAGCTGGTTGGCACGATAGGGCGGGAAGGAGGCGCTGATATTCACCATGCCCATTTTCTCCAGAACGACGACGCCCAGCATGGCCACGGCAATGGCAAATAGCCAAGCGCGCAGGCGACCGGTGTCGCCCATGTTGACCCAGTCGGAAACCGCGCCCATGGTGCAGAAATTGGTTTTATTCACGACCATGCCCAAGACCAGGGCGATGGCGAACGTCGACCATAGGAAAAAAGATTGCGCGCTAGCAAAACTCTGGAAAATCATGGTTGGAACCTCTCTGTTGGCCGCGCTTTACGCGAAGCGCGAATGGGTGCTGAAGGTAAGATGTTAACTAGTGAATTCTAATGATTTTCAGCCAAATGGCAACCAATAAAAGCGCTGGAAATTTCAATGTAATTCGATACTTGGTAGGTTCATACTAGGGTGCGGTAATTTTTGATGTCTTTGGAATAAAAGTCGGTTATATTTATTCTGCTGTTTATAGTCAGAAATAAAATCAACGTCACACTTTAATGGGGGAAATCAACATGAGTGAAAAAAGAATATTGCCGGCGTTTCTGCTGTGTTTTTTTCTGGGCTGCTTCGGCGCGCACCGGTTTTATGTGGGCAAAGTCGGCACGGGGATTTTGCAGCTGGTTACGCTGGGCGGTCTCGGTATTTGGGCTTTGATCGATTTTATTATGATTATTATTGGTTCTTTTACCGATAAGGACGGCAATAAGCTGACGCAGTGGACTTGAGCGCAGCCGAAGCCTTGCTGCAAAAAAGGGCCGGATGCGGCCCTTTTTTATTGCTCAGCAATAGCGGGTTGGGTCGGGAATGCCGGCGGCGGCAAAGCCTTGTTGGCGTAAGCGGCAAGAATCGCATTGGCCGCAGGCGCGGCCTAACGCATCGGCTTGGTAGCAGGATACCGTCAAGCCATAATCCACGCCCAATGCATGCCCTTGTTGGATGATTTGCGCTTTGCTTAAGTTGATCAGCGGTGCGTGAATGTGACAACGCGCACCCTCCACCGCCGCTTTGGTCGCGAGGTTGGCGAGTTTTTCGAAGGCCTCGATAAACGCCGGGCGGCAATCCGGGTAACCGGAATAATCGACGGCATTGGCGCCGATAAAAATATCGTGGGCATTCAACGCTTCGCTCCAGGCCAGCGCGAGCGATAGCATGATGGTGTTGCGTGCGGGCACATAAGTGATGGGGATGCCTGCGCTGGGTGTGGTGGGCACGGCGATGTTCGAATCGGTGAGCGCGGAGCCGCCGAAGGCGGTGAGATCGAGTTTCAATGTGCGGTGCGCCGCCGCTCCCAGCGATTGCGCAACTTTCGCCGCAGCATCGAGTTCGGCGCGATGGCGTTGGCCGTAATCCAGACTTAAGCAGTAGCAGGCGTAGCCATCGCGGCGCGCCATGGCGAGCGTGGTGGCGGAATCCAGGCCGCCGGATAACAGGATGACGGCGGCCTTATCGGGCACGCTCATTGCCCCAAAGATATTTATGCAGCTGCACTTGCAGGCGCACCGGCAAGCGATCGCGCAAGACCCACTCGGCAAGCTGTGCCGGCTCGACGCTGCCGTGCACGGGTGAAAACAGCACCGGGCAGGCTTGCGCCAGGTGGTGTTCGCGCAGGATGTCCTTGGCCCATTGATAGTCGGCTTCGTCGCACAACACGAATTTGACTTCGTCGCTCGCTCGGAGCGCGCTTAAATTGTCCCAGCGGTTTTTTTCCACTTCGCCGGAGCCGGGCGTTTTGATGTCGATGATGCGCGCAACGCGCGGATCGACGGCGTCAATCGGCAGCGCACCGCTGGTTTCCAGCGACACGGAATAGCCGGCATCGCACAGGGCGGTGAGCAGCGCCAAGCAATTTTTCTGCGCCAAAGGTTCGCCGCCCGTGACGCAAACAGTGGGGGTGTTAAAGCTGGCGACGCGTTCGAGAATGCTGGCGATACTCATGCTCTCGCCGCCGGTGAACGCGTAACTGGTATCGCAATAGCCGCAGCGCAACGGGCAACCGGTGAGCCGGATGAACACCGTGGGCAAGCCGACGCGCGAGGATTCGCCTTGCAGCGAGTGGAAAATTTCGGTAATGCGCAGTGTTGTTTGCAACGTGTGATCAGCGTTGGGCGCGCGGGTTAATGCCGTTCTGCAAAGCGGATATCGCTTCGTCCGGGTCGCGTACGATGATGGACAGGGGGCAGAAAAAATCGCTGGATAACATATATTGCTGCGGGTCTCGGGTCGCGGAAATATCGCCCCACTTGGCGTATCGGTTGCGTGACCAAGTGCCGTCTTTACGCCCAAAGGCATACAATTTTTTTTCGTTGGTTGCGCAGCGTATGCCTTCGTAGCTGACATTGAGGACGCCGCTAGGAGAGCGCGCAATCAGGGTATAGCGGACGACATCATCGGCGCCGACGCTAATCGATTTTGGGTCGACAAAAAATTGCGTGCGGATGGCGGGCGAAACCTCGAAGTGCAAGGCTTTTGCCATGTCTGGATAGGCCGGTAATTGTGCTTGCAACTCTTCCCAGGGTTTTTGTTCTTCATCGAAATCAGATTCGGAAAACCCCCAGCTTTCGGCGTAGACCGGCCTGCAGATCAGCTGCAACAGCATGAACGAAATGAGCAGAAGGCGCAGTGGCATGGCGATTTAGAAAGTCTTGAATGAGGCCGGCGCACCGAGCAAAGAAAATTCCATGGCAGCATGGTTCTTCAATGATGGGTGCGCTGGCTGTATTTGCGCCGTTTAGCGGTGCTGGATAATTTGCAGACCCTTGAGCAGATTTAAGGCCTGCGTTACTTGGTAGTCTTGCTTAATTGCCGTTTCAGGATCAAGGGTGCCGGCCTTGCCCGGTTTGACATCCGTCGCTTTTTTGGGCGCCTGCAACTTGACTGCGGAGTCATTGGGTTTGGTGATGCTGTCTTTGTCGTTGATCAAGTGCCCCTCCAAATCCGCTTCGCGGATCGAAAGCGGTTGTTTTTCCGCTTGGTTGACGGTTGCTTCTTCCACGGCGATATCCGGGGTGATGCCCTTGGCTTGGATCGAATTGCCGCTTGGGGTGTAATAGCGCGCGGTGGTGAGCTTGATCGCGGTGCCATTGCCCAGGGGCAGGATGGATTGCACCGATCCTTTGCCGAAGGTTTGCGTGCCCATGATGATGGAGCGTTTATGATCTTTCAGCGCGCCGGCGACAATCTCCGAAGCGGAAGCCGAGCCGCCATTCACCAGAACGATCATCGGCACGGTTTTGGTCCACGCCGGAAGGTCTTTCAGATAATCGCTCTGCGACCCGCGCACATAATATTCTTTGTTGGCGGTGAGGCGCATTTTGGCGTCGTCGGTACGGCCTTCGGTGTAAACCACCAGCGCATCTTTCGGCAGAAAGGCGGCGGATACCGCGACTGCGCCGTTCAATAGGCCGCCCGGGTCGTTGCGCAAATCCAGCACCAAGCCTTGCAGCGGGCCTTTGTTTTGCTTGGATAGGCCTTCGAGGGCTTTCACCAAATCCTCGCCCGTGTGCTCTTGAAACTGCGTGATGCGGACATAGCCATAGTTGGGATCGAGCATGCGCGATTTCACACTCTTGATTTGAATCACGGCGCGCGTCAGCGTGATCACCAGCGGTTTAGGCTCGCCCTTGCGCAGCAGGGTCAGCGTGATTTTAGAGTTGGGTTTGCCGCGCATGCGTTTCACGGCGTCATTCAAGGTCAGGCCCTTGACCGGGGTGTCGTCGAGCTTGATGATCAGGTCGCCGCTCTTGACCCCGGCGATATACGCCGGCGTATCTTCGATCGGGGAAACGACTTTAACAAAACCGTCTTCCATGCCGACTTCGATGCCCAGCCCGCCGAATTCGCCTTGCGTCGATACCTGCAAGTCCTTGAAGGCGTCTTGATCGAGGTATGCTGAATGCGGATCCAGGCCCGACAGCATGCCGTTGATGGCGTGGTTAATGAGCTTTTTATCTTCAATCGGCTCGACATAATCGCTTTTGATTTTGCCGAATACTTCGGTGAATTCGCGCAGCTCGTCGACCGGTAACGGGGCGTCGGCATCCTTATTGGCCACCGCAGAAAAATTTAAACTGACCGCTATACCAAAGATGGCGCCTAAGGCTATTAGGCTGAAATTACGCAATTTGCCGCGCATGGTTTAAAAGCTCCAATAAAAGTAAAAGTGTTAGCGCTTGCTGATCCATTGTAAGGGATCGATTGCACGACTTTGGTAGCGCACTTCAAAGTATAAACCGGATTCAGCATTCCCGCCGCTGTTGCCGACATTGGCGATAATGTCGCCTGCCGCCACGGTTTCGCCTTCCCGCTTGAGCAAAGTCTCATTATTGCCGTACAGGCTCATATAGCCGTCGCCATGATCAATAATGATCAGATTACCGAAACCCCTCAACCAATCGGCAAATACCACTTGCCCCGGGCCGAGCGCCTTCACTGGGCTACCGGCGCTGGCGCGGATAAACAAACCCTTCCAACTGGTACCGGTATCACTACGACGACTGCCAAAGCGGTTGCTTAGTTCCCCGGCCACCGGGAGTTTCAGGCTGCCTTTTAGTTTGGTGAAGTCGGCGCTGGCGGCACTGGGACGCTCGCCGGGCTTGCGCTTGCGGGCTTTACTGGGTGCGACCGCGCGCGCCAGGCGTTCTACCAGGCGCGTTAAACGTTGTTCATCCCGCTCTAATTGTTTTACTTGTTTGCGCCGTGCGCCGATTTGCTGGTCGAGTTTAGACAGGGTGTGCTTGCGCTTGTTCGCTTCTTGTTGCAAGGCGCGCTTTTGCGACAACTGCTGGGCTTCGATTTGCAGCAATTCAGCATGCTTTTCTTTCACCACGCCTTCAGCCGCTTCAGCTTGCTTGAGGTCCTGGCGCAGGCTGGCAATCAGCGTCGCGCGGGAGCGCGAGAGATAACCGTAATATTCGACCTGGCGCGCAATTTCATTGGGGTTTTGCAAATTCAACACCAGGCGCATCGTGTCTTGGCTGCCGTTGATGTACTGTTGATACAGCAGTTTTGACAACAAGGCTTGCTGCGCTTGGATGCGCGCGCGCATCTGCCTGGATTGCTGTTGCGCCTGGTTCAGCGAGGTGTTGGCTGCTTGGCGATTTTGCGATAGCTCATGCAATCCGCGATTGATCTCGCTGATGGCCTGCTCCGATTCTTTCAAACCGTCCAGCACGTCGGCCTTGTCTTCTTCGGCGCTGTCGATTTCGTGTTTGAGTTTATCGATGCGCGCGCGTATTTCGCTGAGATCTTTTTGCGGTGGTTTTTTTGGGGCGGCCTGTGTCGGGGCGCACAACAAAAAAATCGCGGCGGCGCAGGCAAGAAAGCGAAGGGCGCTGCGGCTCACGGCTTCGCGGTAAACTCGACCAGCGGCCGCCCCATCATTTCTTGCGGCTGCGGCAGGCCCATGATTTTCAGCATGGTGGGCGCAACGTCTTCCAGCGCCCCGGTATCGGCCAGAAGGGCGGGGCGTTGGCCGGCATAAACAAAGGGCACCAAGCTCATGGTGTGCGCGGTGTGCGCCTGGTGCGAGCAATCGTCCATCATGCGCTCGGCGTTGCCGTGGTCGGCGGTGATCAGCACTTCGCCGCCTGCTTCCAATTGCGCTTTGACGACGCGGCCCAAGCAGGTGTCGATGGCTTCGATGGCCTGAATCGCCGCCGCCAGATTGCCGGTGTGACCCACCATGTCGGCATTGGCGTAGTTGCAGATGATGGCGTCGTATTTCTTGCTCTTGATCGCGGCTTCCAGGTTGTCGGTGACTTCGAACGCGCTCATTTCCGGTTTCATGTCGTAGGTCGCGACATCGGGCGAGGGGATCAGGATGCGATCTTCGCCCGGATACACTTTTTCTTCGCCGCCATTGAAGAAGAACGTCACATGCGCGTACTTTTCCGTTTCCGCGATGCGCAACTGCTTCAAGCCCAATTGGGAAATATATTCGCCAAAGCCATTGCGAATTTGCTCCGGCGGGAAGGCGACGCGCACATTGAAGTCTGCGCTATAACCGGTGAGCGTGACCATCATGCCGAGATTGGGGCGATATTCGCGCTCAAAACCATCGAAGCCTTCTTCCAGGAAGGTGCGCGACAGTTCGCGCGCGCGATCGGAACGGAAGTTCATGAAGGCAACGACATCGCCATCTTGCATGCGCACCGGGGTCTCGCCGGCCGGGGTGATGGCGGTGGCTTTCACGAATTCGTCGGATTCGCCGCGCGCATAGGCCATTTCCAGGCCTTCCAGCGCCGTGTGCGCATGAAATTCGGCTTTGCCCTGGGTGAGCAAGTCGTAGGCGTCTTTCACGCGCTGCCAACGCCGATCGCGATCCATGGGATAGTAGCGGCCGATAATCGAAGCGATGCGGCCTACGCCCAGTTCGCGCATTTTTTCATCGAGCTTCAATAGCGAAGGCTCGGCGCTCTTGGGCGGCGTATCGCGGCCATCCAAAAAGGCGTGCACATAGATTTTCTTCAGGCCGTTCTTGACCGCCATTTCCAGCATGGCATGGATATGCAATTCATGGCTGTGCACGCCGCCATCGGACAATAAGCCCATGATGTGCAGGGCATGGTCGCCTTGTTTGGCCGTTTCCACCGCTTGAACCAGCGCTGGATTGATAAAAAAGTGCCCGGATTCGATGGCGCGGTTAATGCGGGTGAACTCTTGGTATACCACGCGGCCGGCGCCAATATTTAAATGACCGACTTCGGAATTGCCCATCTGCCCCTTGGGCAGACCCACTTCGGCCTCGGAAGCATGGATCAAGGTGTGCGGGAAATCGCTCCAAAGCCGGTTCCAATTAGGTTTTTTGGCCTGGAAGATGGCGTTATCCGCGCCATTGGCGCGACAACCGAAACCATCCAAAATAATGAGAAGAACTGGAGTGACTTTCATGTTTCCGTGTAATTTTCAGGACAGTGTGACAAACTAGCCGCATTATTTTAGTATATTTTGATAAAGGGCGCATTAAAGCTTATTGCGCTTGTTTGTTTTAGCTGGAGAAATCAATGTCTGGTAGCGTGAATTTGGAACAAGTAGAGCTGATCGACAAGGATGAGCACATCGAGCAAGCCTCGCGTGCCATGAAAGCCATGTCGCATCCTTTGCGGCTGAAGATTTTATGTGTGCTGGGTGACCGCGAAGTTTCGGTGCAGGATATCGTGGATGCCGTTGGCACCTCGCAAAGCAATATTTCACAGCACTTGGCTATTCTTCGGGATAAAGGCGTGTTGCGCACGCGCAAAGACGCCAATCGGGTGTTTTACCGCGTTGGCGATACCCGCACGCTCAAGCTGATTAGCATGATGCGTGACGTATTTTGCGGGTTCGCCAAATAAGGCTTTAGCTGTTTAAAAGCACGTAATTCCGGCGCTGTTGCCGGAGACTTAGGCGGCACACCCCCGCGCAAGCCTTGACGCAGATGGCATATTAGCATATTCTGATTAACGCTTCTCGGAGGTCTGTCTGTGCTACGCACCCTATTTGTCCTGATTTTATTTCTTCCTAAGTTAGCACTCGCTGCGCTTCCTTTCCCCGTCGGCAAGACCGAGTTTCGCGAGGTCGATCAGACTTACGCGGCGGAGGGCTTGGTCGAGGCCGTCAAGCAAGCCACCGTTTCCGCGGAAATTTCCGGGCGCATCATCGAATTGAAATTCGATGTAGGCGACTTCGTGCAGAAGGGCGCCGTCATCGCACGCATCGACGAGAGCGTGGTCGGGCAACAGCTCGCGGGCAGCCAAGCGCAGGTGGCGCAAGCGCGCGCCCTGTTGGAAAACGCCCGCGCGCAATACGATCGCTCAAAACAATTGTTCGCGCAAAAATTTATTAGTCAGGCGGCCTTGGATAAAGCCAGCTCGGAATTCAAGGCGGCGCAGGCACAAGCGCAAGCCTCGCTTGCCGGCGCAGGGCAGGCGGCCGCAACGCGCAAATTCGCTACCATCGTCGCGCCCTTTAGTGGCGTGGTTGCCGCGCGGCATATCGAGTTAGGGGAAATGGCGCAGCCCGGCAAGCCCTTGTTTACCGGCTTCGACCCTTCCGACCTGCGGGTGGAGGTTTCCGTTCCGCAGTACAAATTGCCGCAAGTGCGCGCCCTGTCGCGCGCCACGGTAGAAATCCCGTCGCTGAATAAGTGGGTCAAGGCGGCGCAAATCACGATTCAACCCTCCGCCGATGTTAAAACCCACGCCAGCCGCGTGCGCATCGATTTGCCGGCAGACTTGCGCGATGTTTACCCTGGCATGTTTGCGCGGGCGTACTTTGCCATTGGCCGCGCCAAGAAATTGCTGGTGCCGGAAGCGGCGGTGTTGCGCCGCAGCGAATTGACCGCGGTGTATGTGGTGGGCGCCAAAGACACATTGCAATTGCGCCAAGTGCGCTTGGGCGAACCCGTCGGCGAGGGGCAAATTGAAGTGCTGGCGGGCTTGGAGCCGGGGGAGACTGTGGCGCTCGACCCAGTTAAAGCGGGCATTTATCTGAAACAAGCAAAATAGGCTTGTGCCATGACGACCCCCGCAAAGATTGCTGACATGGGCATCTCCGGCCGCATCGCCAAATTCTTTTTAACTTCGCAACTGACGCCGCTGATCGCCATGATGGCGGTGCTGATGGGCCTGTTTGCCATCCTGGTGACGCCGCGCGAGGAAGAGCCGCAAATCAATGTGACCTTGGCCAACGTGTTCATTCCGTTCCCCGGCGCATCGGCTAAAGATGTGGAAGCGCTGGTGGCGATTCCGGCGGAGCAAGTGCTGGCGCAAATCACCGGCATCGAACATGTGTATTCCGTGTCGCGCCCCGGCATGGCGGTATTGACGGTACAGTACAAAGTCGGGGAAGACCGCATCGGCGCCCTGGTGCGCTTGTACGATACCATCCAGTCGAATCGCGATTGGGTCTCGCCCGATCTGGGCGTGCAAGAACCGATCATCAAGCCGGTCGGCATCGATGATGTGCCGATCGTCGCGCTCACGCTGTGGACCACCGACTTGCAGCGCGGCGCATTTGATCTGGCCAAGGTGGCGCACGCGGCGGAAATCGAGCTCAAGCGCATCCCCGGCACGCGCGAAGTGACGACCATCGGCGGCCCCGGCCACAGCGTGCGCGTGATCATGGACGCCGAGCGTATGAACGCTTACGGCATCTCTGCGCAGGATATTCGCGATGCGCTCAAACTCAGCAACGCCTCGCAGCCGACGGGCACGCTGGTTACGAATAATCAAGAAGTGCTGGTGCAAACCGGCGCCTTCTTGGCGTCCGCCGCCGATGTGCGCGATCTGGTGGTGGGGGTCGATCAAAATAAGCCGGTGTTCATGAGCGACGTGGCGCATATCGTGGATGGCCCGGATCAACCCAGGCGCTATGTCTGGAGCGGCTCCGGCGTCGCGTACAAAGCCAAGGGCATTGAACAGGTCGGCGAGTATCCCGCGGTCACCATCGCGGTATCGAAAAAGCCCGGAGAAAACGCGGTAGACGTCGCGCAACGCGTCATTGCGCGGGTGCAGCAGCTTAAAGGCACGGTGCTGCCGGAAGGCGTAAACGTGACGGTTACACGCAATTACGGCGAAACCGCGAATGAAAAAGCCAAGAAGCTCATTGGCAAATTATTGTTCGCCACGGCGTTCGTGGTGGGCTTGGTATTTCTGGCTTTGGGCAAGCGTGAGGCGGTCATCGTCGGCGTGGCGGTTATCCTCACCCTGGCGGCGACCTTGTTCGCCTCTTGGGCCTGGGGCTTTACGCTGAATCGCGTGTCCTTGTTCGCGCTGATTTTCTCCATCGGGATTTTGGTCGATGATGCGATTGTGGTGGTGGAAAACATCCACCGCCGACGCTTGATCGACCATGACAAACCTTTGCTGCAAGTGATTCCTGAAGCGGTGGATGAAGTCGGCGGGCCAACTATCTTGGCCACGCTGACGGTGATTGCGGCCTTGTTGCCGATGGCCTTTGTGACGGGCTTGATGGGGCCGTATATGAGCCCGATCCCGATCAACGCTAGTATCGGCATGCTGATATCGCTGGCCATTGCTTTCGTGGTGACCCCCTGGCTGACGATGAAATTGCTGGGAAAGCAGCACGCGGGCGGCCAAGGGAAAGTGGAGCGCGAACTCGCATCGTGGTTGGAACAGAAGCTCACGCCGTTCTTGAATGGCGAACAGGGAAAGCCCAAACGTAAAAAACTTTGGCTGGGTATATTGCTCGCGATTGTGTTGGCGGTTTCCTTGGTCGTGTTCAAAGTCGTCATCCTGAAAATGCTGCCCTTCGACAATAAATCGGAATTTCAAGTGGTGGTGGATATGCCGGTAGGAACGCCGCTGGAGCAAACCGCGCGCGTGTTGCATGAGATGGGCGCGTATCTCGCAACCGTGCCGGAGGTGACAGATTACCAAGCCTATGCCGGCACTGCATCGCCCATCAACTTCAACGGCTTGGTGCGGCAGTATTACTTGCGCAACGGTCCTGAGGTTGGCGATTTGCAAGTGAACTTGCTGGATAAACATCAGCGCGATCGCAAGAGCCACGAAATTGCGCAAAGCGTGCGCGTGCCGATCGAAAAAATCGCGGCGCTGCATGGGGCGAATGTGAAAATCGTCGAAGTGCCGCCCGGCCCTCCGGTACTTTCACCCATCGTGGCGGAAGTGTACGGGCCGGATTATGAGGGGCAAATGGCGGTGGCCAAGCAGGTGCGCGCGGCTTTTGCGCAGACCAAGGACATTACCGCGATTGATGATAGCGTCGAAGCCAATGCGCAAAAAATCGTGTTGCGCGTGCTGCAAAGCAAGGCGGCGCTGAAGGGCGTGGCGCAGGAAGATATCGTCGCGGTGATGAAAATGGGATTGGCCGGCGAAGACGTGACGCCGATTCATTCCGGCAATTCAAAATTCGAAATTCCGGTGCGTGTGACGCTGGATCCACAACGGCAAAACAATTTGGATGAATTGCTCAAGCTCACGGTGCGCGCCCGAGACGGCACGCTGGCGCCGCTGTCGGAATTGGTCGAGGTCGTACCCACCACGCGCGAAAAGACGATATATCATAAAGATCTACTGCCGGTGGTGTATGTGGTGGGAGATATGGCGGGGAAAACCGATAGCCCCTTGTACGGCATGTTCGGCATTAATTCTCGGCTGGCCGATACCAAATTGCCTGAGGGCGGCACGCTCGGCCGCTACTTCATCAATCAGCCGCAAGACCCTTATGCCGGCTTCTCGCTGAAGTGGGATGGCGAATGGCAAGTGACTTACGAAACCTTCCGCGATATGGGCATCGCCTATGGCGTCGGTTTGATTTTGATTTACTTGCTGGTGGTGGCGCAGTTTCGCTCGTATCTGGTGCCGCTGGTTATCATGGCGCCGATCCCGCTCACCCTCATTGGCGTGATGCCGGGGCATGCGCTGCTGGGCGCGCAATTCACCGCCACTTCGATGATCGGCATGATCGCGCTGGCCGGTATCATCGTACGCAATTCGATTCTGCTCGTGGATTTCGTCAATATGAACGTGGCGCAAGGCATGGACTTGCAAAAAGCCGTGATCCTCTCGGGGGCGACGCGCGCGAAACCGATTATTTTGACCGGCTTGGCGGCGATGCTGGGCGCGTTTTTTATTTTGGATGACCCGATTTTCAACGGCCTGGCGATTTCGCTGATTTTTGGCGTGCTGGTTTCCACCGTGCTAACCTTAGTGGTGATACCAGTGCTATATTATGCCGTGTTGTACAAGCGGATCAAATAGATGCGAAATCCGCCTAGATAATATTGACTGATTTTTAACCAAGGAGATGGATATGACTGTGAATCGATGGGTACGCGTAATAGCCGGGTTCTTCATTATGCTTTCGCTGGGGTTGGCGCATTTCAACGGGCAGATCGATCTGTCACATATGAGCTGGTTGTGGTTCACCGCATTTGTCGGCGCTAATTTATTTCAGAGCGGCTTCACGAAATTCTGTCCTTTGGACACGTTCTTGAAAATGGCGGGCGTGAAAGAATCCGCCTGCGCTTAAGCATCCCGATTTCATTTGGGGTTCTTGTCTGAAAGAGGCACAACACATTCGTGTGTCTGTGCCTTTTCCCGTTTTTATGGCGGCTGTGATTAAGCTTGCCTGAGTACATTCCTGGCTACGTCTGTTGAATTTTCGTATTTCAAATCTTACGCCGCTAAATTTTAGCTTAGCCTTTCTTGCGCTGGCGTGGACGCTGCCATTTTTGCAGTGGCAGCATAAACCGCCTATCCCCAGTTTTTATTCGGAATGGCTCGCGTTTGGGCTGGGATTGCTCGCGCTGTTGCCCTTGCTCAGCAAGCGCTATTGGCGGCCTTTGGTGTTGCCGCGCAGCTTATTATTCTTGCTCGGCTTTAGCGCGGTTCTCGTCATTCAGGTCGCGCTGGATCGCGTACTCTATCCGCAGCAGGCCTTGGTGGGCGCGCTGTATATTTTGTGGGCGGCATTCCTGATGTGGCTCGGCAATCAATTGGGGCGCGAGCTGGGCTTGGAACGCATTGCTATAGTGCTTGCCTGGGCGCTGCTGATGGGGGCTGTGCTGTCTTGCGTCATCGGCTTGCTGCAACATTTTGGCGTGCATATGCCGCTGGATGCCTGGATCAATCGCAAAGCCGGAAACGCTGTCATCGCCAATTTGGGACAGCCCAATCATCTCGCGAATTATTTAGCCCTGGGTTTGGCGTCGCTGCTTTATTTGATGGCGCATGCCAAGCTTGCGCGCTGGCTCGGCTTAGCGCTGGGCGTCTTGCTGTTGCTGGTGCTGGCGTTGACCGGCGCGCGCACCAGTTGGCTCTATCTCGGCGCATTTTCAGGATTGGCCTGGTTCTGGCGCACGCGCTGCGTTGAGGATGCGGCGGCGCGCTGGATTTTTCCCGTCACCGTGCTGCTGCTCCCCGCCTTTGCGCTTGCGCAGTGGCTGGCGCATGTGCCTTTCTTGCAGGGGGTGAGCGGCACCATCACCCCCGCCGATCGTTTGTTTGATCTGGCCAATGGCATCGAAGTGCGGCTGGCTTTGTGGCGCGAAGCGGCGCAGATGCTGCTCGAGAATCCCTGGTTTGGCGTTGGGTTCGGCCAATTTGCCTGGGCGCATTTTCAACTCGCTTCAGCGGCGGCATCGAGCCAGCCCGCGCACGCGCTGACGCCCAGCTTGCTGGCCGGTTCCGTGTTTAATCATAGCCATAATTTACTGGCGCAAATCGGTGCGGAGTTCGGGCTGGCGGGCTTGCTGCTGTTGCTGGTGGGCGGCGTGCTCTGGCTGTTGGCTTGTACCCGTCGACCGGCGACATTAGCGGGGTGGTGGGTCGCGGCGGTGTTGGCGGTGATTTTCCTGCATAGTTTTCTCGAATATCCGCTGTGGTATGCGAACTTCTTGGGGATCGCCGCAGTCTTGATCGGTGCGCTCGATACCCATACCGTACGGCTGCGGCTCGGTGGTTTATTGCGCGCGGCGTTCGGCGTCATGCTGCTTCTGTCGTGGATCGGTGGCGTACGCCTGCTGAATACTTATCGTCAATTGGAAGGACTGTTGCAGGATAGGCAGGTTAAAATGAGCCCCCAGGACATCGATCGGGTGTTGCAGCAGGTGCGCCAAGAATCCTTATTGGCGCCTTATAGCGATTTTGCCTACGCGCTGTCGATTGTCTTGAATCGTGAGGCCATCGACGACAAGCTGGAATTGAATGCCTGGGTCATGCGTTTCGCGCCGACGCAGGAGATTGTTTACCAGCAGGCCTTACTGCTGGGTTTGCAGGGCCAGGCGCAGGCAGCGCAGATGATGTTAAAGCGCGCGATGGCGATTTATCCGCAGGGCGCCAGTAAATTCCTCCAGGTGTTGGCAAGCCTGCCGATGGAGAACCGCAACAACCTCGAGCCGTTACATGCAACGGCACAAGTTTTTTTACAGGAGCACAAGCAATATGCATTTCATACAGAATAATTTGTTATTGGTCGGACTGGCCGTGATCAGCGGCACGATGCTGTTGTGGCCGTTAGTGAGCCGCTTTTTCGGCGGCGCCCGGCAAGTCGATACGCTGGAGGCGGTGCGCAAGATCAATCATGACGATGCGCTGGTGATCGATGTGCGCGAACCGGCGGAAGTCGCGCAGGGAAAAATCGCCCACGCCAAGCTCATTCCGATGGGCGAGCTGCAAAAGCGTATCGGCGAATTGGAAAAGCACAAAACCAAGCCGATCATCATGGTTTGCCGTAGCGGCAACCGCTCCGCCGGCGCTTGCGGCATCCTCAGCAAACAGGGGTTCACCGATGTTTATAATCTGGCCGGCGGCATGATCGCCTGGCAACAATCCAATTTACCCGTGGAGAAATAAATGGCGCGAGTTCTGATGTATTGCACCGCGGTCTGTCCTTATTGCACCATGGCGGAACGCCTGTTGACGCGTAAAGGGGTGACTCAAATCGAGAAGATTCGGGTCGACCTCGACCCGCAAACCATGCGCGAGATGATGGAAAAAACCGGTCGTCGCACCGTGCCGCAAATCTATATCGATGATTTTCATGTGGGCGGCTTCGACGATTTATCGGAGCTGGATCAAGACGGCAAGCTAGAGCCTTTGCTGGCGCAATAAAGTCGCCGTTAGCGGCTCAGCTTGTACCACACGATGCCCACACCTTCATGCAGGGCATAGTAGCTTTTCGCTAGCGCACGCGCCTGCGGCAGATAATCGAAAATATCGAAGTCTGTGCGCTTGGCGGGAACAAAGCCGAAGCGCGTGGGCGCGGGGGTGCTCGATAAGCCCTGCTTTTCAAATTCGATGCGCGCGCGCGGCAAGTGCCAGGCATGGCTGACCAGCAGCACCTTGCGGATGCCTGCAGCTTTGAGGATGGCGGCGCTGAATTGCGCGTTTTGCGCCGTGTCGAAGGAGCGCGTCTCCGCCCAGCGCACCGGGACTTTAAAGTCTTGCTCCAAGGTGCGCCGCATCATTTCCCCTTCGGGCGTTCCGCCCTCCGGCCGGCCGCCGGTGACTAAAATCGGCAAGCCGGTTTGGCGCTGTAAATAAGCGCCATATTGCAAGCGTTCCAGGGTCAGTCCGTTGATCGTATCCGCGCCATATTCCGGCGCGTCGTGGTAAACACCGCCGCCCAAAATTACGATAGCCTCGGCGCCCTGAATGTCGCCGGGCTGCAATGGGTGAATGTTTTGTTCCAGCAAGCGCATCAAATTATTGGCGACGATGGGCATCGAAAGTGCAAACAGCAGCGCCACGCTGAGCGTCATCAGGCTTTTTCCCAATTTGGGTTTGCGTTTGCGCAGCAGCCATCCGATCCCTCCCAGGAGGAAAAAAATCGAAGGCGGCAGAATCAAATTTGCAGCGATGTTTTTTGCAAGCCAAATGCTTTGTGCGTACATGCGGTGATTTTAAACCGGAACGGCATTAGATGTTTGGCAACCGCTTTGGACAAACCAGAAAACCACGGCAACTGAAAGCGCTAGGGACGCCAGGTGCCGAGAATAGCGCCGGCGGCACGCAGTTCGCGCAAAATATCCAGGCCGCCTTGTATGACAAGCTGCGGGTCGGGATGCTGCAATTCCTTTGCGATTTTTTTCAGCAGCTTCTCGCCGTTTAGTTTGCTGCTTTGCAATAAGTCGACGAGGCGCGCCGAGACTGGATTCAGCTCGATGAATTCAACCGCGAATTCTTGGTCGCGGAACACCAGCAGATAGGTGGGCTGTGCGGGGGGTGTGCGCGGTTTGAATTTCGGTCCAATGCGGTGCACCGGATATTGGTATTGCAGCAGCGCCAGTACCGGGTTCAGCGCGGGATGCCCGCCGGCTAAATCGCCGTCCGGGTCAATATGGGCGAGCGGCGTTTCCTTGTTCGAAACCGAGAGCACTAATTCAATCCACTCGTAATGCGCCAGTTCCAGCATGAATGGCGGGTCGCTGTCGCGCACGCCGCGCTCGGATTGCACGTAGTGTACAAATTCATCGGGAATTTGCCGGAATATTGGGGTGCGACAGCGATGTTCGGAAAAAAACTCGCGCACTAATTTGCCCCACTTGCGCGGCCCCAACAGTTGGCGCAGCACGGGAAAACAGGCGAGCAAAAAGCTTTCCAGATTGTTGTACAGCAGCTCGTTGTAAATGTTCATGCGCTGCGCGCTAACGCCGGCAGGTCGCGGATGCGCCTTCGGGTCACGGATATGGCGCGTGAACGCGTATTGGAACGCTTGGAATTTAAGCGCGTTGGGCGCGTTTTGCATGCGCGTGGCTCGCCTGAATGCGGGCGATCTGTTCTACCTCGCGCACCAGTTCATTCAGCGGGGGGATATTGAAGTCGCGTTCCAGCAGTGTGGGATGCACGCCGTGCAATGTGTAGGCTTGATCGAGCAAATCCCACACCGGATCGATGACATCGGCGGCATGGGTGTCAACGATCAAGTTTTCCGTTTCGTTGTAATGCCCGGCCATGTGCATATACACGATGCGCTCGCTGGGCATCTGGCGCAGATAATCCAGCGGATCGAAACGGTGGTTGACGCTATTCACATAAACATTGTTGACGTCCAGATGCAGCAGGCAATCGGCTTCGGCGACCACGGCGCGGACAAATTCCGCTTCGCTCATTTCGGCGATCGGCGCCATGACGTAGAACGAGGCATTTTCCAGCGCGATGCGCGTTTCCAAAATATCCTGTACGCGCTTGATGCGGGCCGCGACATAGTGCACGGCTTCTTCGGTGAAGGGGATCGGCAGCAAGTCATACAAGTGACCATCGTCGCTGCAATACGATAAGTGTTCGGTATAGAGCTTAATGCCGTGGGTTTGCATGAAGGACTTGATGCGCTTGACCAGCATTTCGTCCAACGCGCTGGGGCTGCCGATAGACAGCGACAAGCCGTGGCAAACAAAAGGATAGCGTTCGGTAAATGCACGCAGCTCACGTGCGCGCAGTCCGCCGAAATCAATCCAATTTTCTGGGGCAATTTCGAAAAAATCGATGGCGCTCGGTACCTGGGCTTTCAGTTCATCCAGCAGTTCGCGCCGAAAGCCCAGGCCCGCGCCGTGAAGATTGAAACGATTCACGTTGCGGGGGTGAGGCTTAAATTACTTCTTCGCGCCGCACTTGCCGTCAGCTGGTTTCTTGCCTTCAGCTGCTTTTTTGTCGCCGCACTTGCCTTCAGCAGCTTTCTTGTCGCCGCACTTGCCGTCATGCGCTTTGGCATCTTTCTTGTCGCCGCATTTGCCGTCATGTGCTTTGGCATCTTTTTTGGCGCCGCACTTGCCGGTACCGCACTTGCCGTCTTTTTTCTTGGCTTCAGCCGCTTTTTTGTCGCCGCACTTGGCTTCGGCCGCTTTCTTGTCGCCGCACTTGCCGTCAGCAGGTTTAGCGTCAGCCACCAGATAGCCGCTGTTCAATTGTTGCATGCCGAAGGGATTGCTAGCTGCGTTAGCGGCAGGAACTGCGACGAGGGAAACTGCGAAAACCGAACCGATGGCTAGGGTGAGCGAGGATAACTTTGCGTTCATTTTGTTGACTCCATATTTAGTTTATTGATGGCAAAAGCCGCCAGAATTGTGCTACAAAAGCCGGTGCAAGACAATGGGCTGGGTTTTATCTTTTATACCCTTGCTTGGCCGTTATTTCCTGCAGAATGCGCGCCTTTGCCGTCGTGGAGAGCACTTCGGTTTTGGCATTCATTCCTTCGGAATTCGTTACCCGCTGGCAGGCTTGGCGGATTTGCTTTAATTGCCGGGTAAAGCCTTGGCAGCCAATGCAAATCAATAGATGCAGTCCTAGGCCAATGCGCTCCTTAAGATTCAGCGATCGATCTTGTGCCTGTGAGGCTAAACGGCTAGCTTCCCGGCATGTCATCAACCTGATCCCCTTAAATTGCATGGCCATCACCCCAGCGGTGTTCCAGACATTGTTGCAAGCCTAAACGAGCGCGATACAACATGACCCAGCAATTGGTCGACGTGATATTCAATTCCTTACAAATGTCTTCGGTGCTGAGTCCGTCCAGCTCGCGCAAGTGAAAGACTTGCGCGTGGGTCGGGGCGAGTTGCTCCAGGCAGTACAGGAAAGCCGCCCAAAAGCGTTGCTGGTCGAGGCTCTTTTCCGGGTCGTTCCATGCGCTGGGTTTATGCGCCCAGTGGCCGGTTGCATCGAACAAGGCTTGTTCCAAGCGCGATAACTCGGCTTCCGGGTCGTCAATGAGCGGCGTGTATTGGGGTTCTTTGGCGCGCTTGCGGAAAAGATCGAGAATTTTGTGCTTTAAAATGCCGGTGAGCCAGGTTCTAACCGAGGATTGCCCGGAAAAACGTTCCCAAGCGCCGAGCGCGGCCAGCAAGGTTTCCTGCACGGCGTCTTCGGCTGCGGCTTCATCCCGGAGTTGCAGCAGGGCGAAGCGATAAAGGTAATCACCATGTTCCGTCAGCCAAGCGGCCGGGTCGCAGCGCGGTAATTCTTTTGACATGGGATGCGCAATCCAGTGTTGTTGTTCTGAGTTCTTGGAAAATACTGACGCAAATAAACTTTATACGAAGCATTACATAAGTCGGTTCTCGGACACAACCCAAGAGAATTGCCATTTATCCGCTTTCATCGCGCTTGCCGGCGCATTAAAATGGCGGCACTCCCGCTACAACATAAAGACTCAACATGCCACTGTCCCCTTCTTCTGCTGCTGAAAAAGTTGCGCTGCTCTCCGAGGCGCTGCCGTTTATTCAACGCTTTTTCGATAAAACCATTGTGATCAAGTATGGCGGCAACGCCATGACCGAGCCGCGCTTGAAGGAAGGCTTCGCGCGCGACGTGGTGTTGTTGAAATTGGTCGGCATGAATCCCGTGGTGGTGCATGGCGGCGGGCCGCAAATCGGCGAGTTGCTGAAACGCATCGGCAAGCAAAGCGAATTCATCCAGGGCATGCGCGTAACCGACGAGGAAACGCTGGATGTGGTGGAAATGGTATTGGGCGGGCTGGTGAACCAGGAAATCGTCACGCTGATTAATTTGCACGGCGGCAAGGCGGTGGGCTTGACCGGCAAGGACGGCAATTTTATTCACGCGCGCAAAATGCTGATACCGAGCAAAGAAGAAACGGCCAAAATGCTGGATATCGGCCAGGTCGGTGAAGTGGTCGGTATCGATCCGGAACTGATCCACTTGTTGGATTCGCGCGATTTTATTCCGGTGATCGCGCCCTTGGGCGTAGGGGAACAAGGCGAGGCCTACAACATCAACGCCGATGTGGTGGCGGGGAAATTGGCGGAGACGCTGCACGCCGAGAAGCTGATCCTCATGACCAATACGCCGGGCGTGCTGGATAAGGAAGGTACGCTGTTGACCGGACTGACTTCGGAGCGGGTGAAGGGATTGATCGCCGACGGCACCATCGCCGGCGGCATGCTGCCCAAAATCAATTGTGCGCTGGACGCGGTGCACAACGGCGTGAAAACCAGCCATATCATCGATGGCCGCGTGGAGCATGCACTATTGCTGGAAATCCTCACCAGCGAAGGCGTGGGAACGCTGATCAAGCGCGCTTGAAAACGTCGCGCGTATGGGTGTTCGACCTCGATAACACCTTGCACAATGCGGTGCCGCATATATTTCCACATATTAGCCGCGCCATGACCGGCTATTTACAAGCGCACCTGGATTTGTCGGAAGCCGACGCCAATCATTTGCGTGTCGGATACTGGCAGCGTTACGGCGCGACCTTGTTAGGCATAAAGCGCCATCATCCGGAAATCGATCCGCAGCATTTTTTATGGCACACCCACCAGTTCCCGCAACTCAAAACGATGCTGGTGTACGAACGTGGTCTGCGCGGCGCATTGCAAAAATTGCCGGGGAAGAAAGTTCTGTTCTCCAATGCGCCGGAGCATTACGCGCGCGGCGTGTTGCAAGTCATGGGGCTAAAGGATTTGTTCGCCGACGTGTGGTGCGTGGAGCGCACGCGCTTCCAACCGAAACCCGCGCCGCAAGGTTTTCGCCTGCTGTTGCGCAGCCATGGCATTCGTCCCGAGCAGGCCATCATGGTCGAGGATGATCTGCATAACTTGCGTAGCGCGAAACGTCTGGGCATGCGCACAGTCTGGGTGACAAGTGCGAGTAAGTCCCCACCTTTTGTGGATGCCAGGGTAGAATCCGTGTTGCAGTTACGCCGCATCTTCAGCACCCTAATATAAGCGGCGAATTTCAAAGGGAGACAACAATGGCAGGCAAGAGCGGCGAACGTAAAAATCAAATTCTGCAAACGCTGGCGGAGATGCTGGAAAAACCCCAGGCAGAAAAAATCACCACTGCGGCGTTAGCGGCCAAGTTGGATGTCTCGGAAGCTGCGCTGTATCGCCACTTCGCCAGTAAAGCGCAAATGTTCGAAGGCTTGATCGAATTCATCGAGCAGACCTTGTTCAGCCTCATCAATAAAATCACCAGCGACGAGCCCGATGGTTTGCGCCAATTGGACGCCATCCTTTCGCTATTATTGGGTTTCGCGCAAAAGAACCCGGGCATGACCAGGGTCTTGATCGGCGATGCCTTGGTCAATGAAAACGAACGCTTGCAAGCGCGCATTAACCAATTTCATGATCGCATCGAAGCCACGCTGCGCCAATGCATGCGCGTGGCGGTCACGCAAGGTACGGTTTCAGCCGAACTGGACGCCAATGCGGCGGCGAATTTGCAGCTGGCTTTCGTGACCGGGCGCTGGCATCAGTTTGCGAAAAGCGGCTTCAAGCGCTTGCCGCTCGATCAATACGATGCACAGAAAGCCTTGCTGTTCAAACGAGACTAGATCCGCGTTACCCCCCCTATTCGTTAAGCCAATAACCACAAAACCATAGCGGCCATATGCATGGCCGTTTCCGTTCGTTAAAGTTTTATGACATGCATCCGTTAAGGGTTCTGCGCGGGTTACATCACTCTAAAAATAAGCAAATCCCGAGATTTGCACCGAAACAAGCATGTCAACATGTTCTTAAATTGGAGATATAAATGACAAAATCACAAGCAGTTACCATTAAGCGTTCCACGCTGATGTCCGCTCTTTTGGTCGGAGCCGTGGTTGCGCTATGCAGCGTGACCAATGCGCGCGCCGAGCTGGCGCCGGATGTGAAATCGAAGGTCGAATCCTATAAGAAGAAGTTGGTCGAGTGGGCGGCGCATCCAACGATTGTTGCGGCGGCAAAGGAATCCAATGCCAAAGGCGGCTTGGCGGCCGGCATGAGCAATGCGAAGTGGGATGATTTGGCCGATACCGATGCGGTGGTGAAAGGGTTTCAAACCAGCGCGGCCGGCAAGCTCATGTCGCAATGGGAAGCTGACAAGACCCTCGATAAACTTTATGTGCGCGATGAAAAAGGCAATCTGGTCGCCGGCAGCAATAAGCCCTTGCTGTACAACAACGCCAATCGCCCGCCTTTCGCCAACCCGTTCAAGGGCCAAGCCTGGGCGGCTGGCGAAGCCAAACCCGATCCGACCACGCAAAAGAAAAGCGTGCAACTGGGCGTGCCGATCCTGGATGGCGGCAAGACCATTGGCGT
Source organism: Pseudomonadota bacterium (assembly GCA_021812385.1). Taxonomy (GTDB): domain Bacteria; phylum Pseudomonadota; class Gammaproteobacteria; order Burkholderiales; family Thiobacteraceae; genus RBG-16-58-11. Next base: position 96,657 of record JAKANO010000003.1, read on the forward strand.
TCTGCAAACCGCCGTACTGGTAGATTAAACAATCAACAGGGGGCCGGCTGTGCCGGCCAAGATCTGCCTGAATAAAAAAGCGGGAGCTAAAAAATGCGATACCTCTGTTCATTGAAAGTCGGCGCGCGCTTGGCGCTGGGCTTTGGCATCTTGTTGGCGCTATTGCTGATTGTCGGCGTGATCGGGTTATCGCGTATGAGCCTGTTGCAAAACAACCTGGACCGCATCGTGAATTCTGACTATGCAAAAGTCACGCTGGTGAACACCATGCGCGATGCCGTGCGTTATCAGGCGGTGGCCTTGCGCGATGTGGTGATGCAGGAAGACTTGGCGTTCAAGAAACAAGAACTCAAGCGCATGAAAGAGGCGCGCAAGAAATACAATGCCGCATTAGCCGACTTGGAAAAACTGGTTGCGGATAAGGCGGGCAAGGATGCGTTAGAAAAGATCAAAGCCGCCGAAGCACAAGTTCAGCCTGGGGTTGAGGCGGTGATGGACTTTACCCTGGCGGATAATCACCTGGAAGCTGGCAATGCCGTGCGCGAGAAGGTGCGCCCGCCGCAACTGGAATTGCTGAGTCAGATCGATGACATGTTGAAGGTATTGGAAAAGGCCTCCACGGATGCCGCCGCAAGCGCTGAAAAGTCCTATAAATCGGCGCGGATCGCGCTGATCATCTTAAGCCTGATTGCGGTGGTGATCGGCGCCTTCACGGCCGTATTCATCTCGCGCAGCATCGTTGGCCGCTTAACCGAAGCCGTGAAAGTCGCGCGGCGCATTCAGCAGGGCGATTTGACGAGCGAAGTGATCGTGACCGGCAGCGATGAATTGGCGAATTTGCAACATGCCTTAAAAGATATGAATCAAACCTTGTCGCAGATCATCTCGGGCGTGACAGAAGCTGCGAATTCGGTAGCCCATTCCGCGCATCAGATGTCCAGCGAAGCCGGGTCCGTGAGCACGCGCGCCGAAATGGAAACCGAGCGCGTGATGCAAGTCTCGGCGGCGATGGAGCAGGTGACGGTGTCGATCTCCGAGGTTGCGGCCGGCGCCGATAGCGTGGCCTCTGCCGCATCCAAGACGCAAAAAACCGCAACCGAAGGCAATGCCAATATCACGCGCGCGGTGCAAAACACGCAGCGCATCGTCTCCAGCGTGGAGAATTCCAGCGCCACCATTCAGGAGCTGTCGCAAGCCATTCACAAGATCAGCGAAGTGACGCGCGTGATCAAGGAAATCGCCGATCAAACCAATTTGCTGGCGCTGAACGCGGCGATCGAGGCGGCGCGCGCCGGCGAGCAAGGGCGCGGCTTTGCCGTGGTGGCGGACGAAGTGCGTAAGCTGGCGGAGCGCACCGCGACCAGCACCACCGATATTTCGCAAATGGTCGACAGCATCAGCAGCAAGACCGTGGCGGCGGTCGATTCCATGCAGCAGGTACAGAAAGAAGTGCAAGACGGCGCGGCCACCAGCAAACAGACGCAGGATATTTTGGTGAACATCGTCAGCGCCGCCAACGAAGTCAATGAGCTGGCGCAGTCGATTGCCAATGCAACCACCGAGCAGAAAACGGCGAGTACCGATATCGCGGTGAGCCTGGAGAAAATCTCCACCATCGCAGAAGAAAATTCAGCGAGCATTCATCAAGTGAACCGCTCGGCGAATCAGTTGGCCGAGACTGCCGCCGAGCTCCAGGGCATGGTGGGGCAATTCAAGCTGGCTTAAGTCCAATTCACTTCTACGACATCCGGCCTGCACGGTCTGAGCAGACTGTGCAGACCGGATCGCGTTTCAGGCTCACGCTGCGCCACGTCATATCCAGGCTGTTGAGCAACAATAATTTGCCGTTAAGCGATGTGCCGCATCCGACAATCAGCTTGATCGCCTCGGCCGCTTGCGTGCAGCCGATGATGCCGACCAAGGGCGCGAACACGCCATTCTCCGCGCAGCGCATTTCATCCGCTTCGCCCGCTTCCGGATACAAGCAGTGGTAGCAAGGCGCCGATTCCAGGCGCAGATCGAAGACCGACACTTGGCCATCGAACCGCACCGCCGCGCCCGATACCAGCGGTTTGCGCTGCGCGACGCAGGCGCGGTTGACGGCATGCCGCGTGGCGAAATTGTCCGAAGCGTCGATGACCAAGTCGGCTTGCGCGACTTGTCGCGCTAAAACAGCTTCGTCTGCACGCTGGGGCAGCGGCGTAATGTGAACTGTGGGGTTGATCGCATGCGCGGTATGTGCAGCGGACGCAGCCTTGTTTTGTCCGATGGCGCTGCTTTGATGGGCGATCTGGCGCTGCAAGTTAGTGAGGTCAACGACATCGTTGTCGCAGATCGTCAGATGGCCAATGCCCGCTGCGGCAAGATACAGCGCAATCGGCGAGCCCAAGCCGCCAGCGCCAATCAGCAAGACCCGCGCGGCGAGCAGTTTCTCTTGGCCTTCCAGGCCGATTTCATCGAGCAGAATGTGGCGGCTGTAGCGCAGCAGTTGGTCGTCGTGCATGGGTGTAAAACAAAATCCAGTTAACCGCCAAGACGCCAAGGGCGCCAAGAAGGCAAACCCCGGTAACGTTAAAACGGCGAAGTGATTGCAGGGAAGGCGGTTTGGTTGTTAATTCGAGGTTTTTTACCCTGGCGCGCTTGGCGTCTTGGCGGTTCCATTTTTGTGTTATCGAGTCATTCGCGTTACCGGTAATCGCGCCATTCGGGTGGTGTGTCGTCGTGATCGCCATGCGCATGGTGTTCGTAGACTTGGGCGTAGATGCGGCGGCAACGTTCGCGCTGTTCGGGTTGCGTCATGTTTTGACATTGCACCGTTTCAAAATAATAGGTAAGAGAGCGCCGCAGTTTATTCAGCAGCGAATTATCCAAGTGGAAGCCTTGGTCGACGAGCGCAAACTCGATCTTTTCCAGGGTGTAGAACGGCAACTCGTAGCGAACCAATAGCCCGGTATCGCCCACCGTGCCGAGCACGACCAGATGCGGCAAGTCATGCAACAACACCAGGGCTTCTTTGGCTTGGCCGGGCGGCAGTTTTGTGAAGCTTAATTGGCGGACTCTTTCAGTATCGGCATGCTCCATGGTGATTCCTTGAAAACCTTACGTGGGAAAACTTTCGTGGTTTACGACCTGTAAATTTTGCCTCGTCATTGCCAAGAATAGCCTCTTGCCTTGGATTTGCAAGCGGGCGCGCCTGTTGCGCTAGCGGTCACTGGCGGCGACAGCTAAAATAGCTTGTTTTTTCCATATAGAGCGGCCTGTCCGCAAATCATCATGAGCCAAGATACCCCTATCGACGACAAGCGCCAACAGGCGCTCGCCTACCATCAGTTTCCGAAACCGGGCAAGTTATCGGTGGAAGCGACCAAACCCTGCGTCACGGCGACCGACCTAAGCCTGGCGTATAGCCCGGGCGTGGCCGAACCCGTGCGCGAAATCGCGCGCGATGCGGAGAACGCCTATCGCTATACCAATAAAGGTAATTTGGTGGCGGTGATTACTGACGGTACGGCGATTCTGGGCTTGGGCAATCTCGGCCCCCTGGCCTCCAAGCCGGTGATGGAAGGCAAAGCCGTGCTGTTCAAGCGTTTTGCCGGCATCGACGTATTCGACATCGAAGTGGCGGCCACTTCAACGGCGCATTTCATCGACACCGTGGCGGCGATCGCGCCCACCTTCGGCGGCATCAACTTGGAAGATATCGCCGCGCCGCATTGCTTTGAGATCGAAAAAGCGCTGACAGCGCGCCTGGATATCCCGGTGTTTCATGACGATCAGCACGGCACGGCGGTGATTATCTGCGCCGGCTTGTTGAATGCGCTGGAAGTGCAGGGCAAGCAATTGCCAAGCGCAAAAATCGTGTGTCTGGGCGCGGGTGCGGCCGGGTTGGCCTCGCTGAATATGTTGATGGCGATGGGCGCGCAGCGCGAAAATATTCTGGTGGTGGATAGCAAAGGCGTGCTGCATGCCGAGCGCACTGATCTCAACGATTACAAAAAGCCCTTCGCCCAAGCCACCGAGCGCCGCACCCTGGCCGACGCGATGCGCGGCGCGGATGTGTTCATCGGCGTTTCCGGCCCGAATTTGGTGACGCCGGAAATGCTGCAAAGCATGGCGCCCAATCCGGTGGTGTTCGCGCTGGCCAATCCCGATCCGGAAATTCATCCCGCCCTCGCGCATGCGGCGCGCAACGATTTGATCATGGCCACCGGGCGCACCGATTTCCCGAATCAAGTGAATAACGTGCTGGGCTTTCCGTTTATCTTTCGCGGCGCCTTGGATGCGCGCGCCAAGCAAATTACCCGCGCCATGTTGATCGCCGCGGTGAAGGCGATTTCAGCCTTGGCCAAAGAACCGGTGCCGCAAGTGGTGCTGGATGCGTATCAACTGAAATCGCTGTCCTTCGGCCGGGATTACATCCTGCCCAAACCGTTCGATCCGCGACTCATCGAGCGCGTGCCACCGGCCGTGGCTGCTGCTGTCGGCGGAGCCTGATGCGCAACGATCTCTGGGCCGAAGCCACGCAGGATGAATCGCGCAAGCTCGGCTTGCTGATGCTGCTGTGCTTGGCCTGGCTGATTCCCGGACTGATCGGACATGCGCCGTGGAAGCCGGACGAGGCGGGCGCCTTCGGTATCGTGTATCACATGCTAAAAAGCGGCGAGTGGCTGGTGCCTACGCTCGCGGGTGAACCCGATCTCACTTTCGGCCCTTTGTATTATTGGACCGCAGCGCTGTTCGCCAATCTGTTTTCCTGGGCCATGCCAGTGTATGACGCCGCGCGCTTGGCGAGCGCTTTTTACATGGTGCTCACCATGGCGGCATTGGCCATGGCGGCGCGCGAATTGTATGGCCCGACCATGCAACGCTTGGCCTTGGCCTTGCTCATCGGCAGCGTTGGCCTGGTAACGCACGCGCACGAAATGGTCACCGATACCGCCTTGCTGGCGGGTTATGCTTTGGTGTTGTGGGGCTTTGCGCTCAGCGCACGTCGGCCTAATCTGGCGGGGATGTTGATTGGCCTGGGTGTCGGTGTTGCGTTTCTGTCGCGCGGCATCGTGCCATTGGCGGTGGTGATCCTGTGTGCGGCATTGTTGCCGATATTTCAAAATTGGCGCAACCGGCGCTACGCTTACACGCTGCTGATTGCCTTGCTGGTGAGCTTGCCTTTCCTGACGATCTGGCCCTGGCTGCTGCACCACTTTGCGCGCAGCGCCTTCTTTCAATGGTGGCGGGTAGAGAATATTCCGCTGCTGGCCAAGTTCTCGATCACATTCGCACGCAACGAGTTGCTGTATTTTTTACGCTTGTTGCCGTGGTTTGCATGGCCGGTATTGCCGATTACGCTGTGGACGCTGTGGGGCTATCGTGCGCGATTGTTGCGCGAAACACGCTTCCAACTGCCGCTGCTGTTTTTCTGCATCACCTTTGTATTCACCGTATTGAACGCCGAAGCGCGCGACATTCACGCCTTGCCCGTGTTGCTGCCCCTGACCTTGCTGGCGGTGCCCGGTGCAGAAACGCTCCGGCGCGGCGCCGCCAACGCCTTGGGTTCGTTCGGCATCATGACGTTCGGCTTGCTGGGAATCTTTTTATGGTTTTCCTGGACCACGTTGATGACGGGGCATCCTGAGCGATTCTTCCATCATCTCCTGAAATTTCAGCCAGGCTTTAAGCCGCATTTCGAGTGGCTGTCCTTTAGCTTTGCGCTACTGCTAACGATTCTGTGGTTATTGCCGCTGCGCGATTCTTTGCGTTCCGGGCGGCGCGCCGTGTTCCATTGGGCGGCGGGGGTTACCCTGGTATGGGGTTTGGGCACCACGCTCATGCTGCCCTGGCTCGATCATAGCAAGCGCTATTCCACGGTGGTGCTGGCATTGAAACGGCATTTGCCGGCGCACTACAACTGTATCGGCAGCGCCGGCTTGGGCGAACCGCAGCGCGGCGTGCTTTATTACTATGCCGGCATTGTCACTACGCGCAGCGAACGCGCGGAGTATGCCGCTTATGGCTGCGACTTGTTTTTGTTGCAGACCGATCCGCGTCACCCCAATGCGCGACCGGGCCAGGGCTGGGTTAAATTGTGGCAGGGCAGTCGTCCCGGCGATAAGTCAGAGGCTTTTGTGTTATACCGACAACGGATTGCAGCGCGATGATGAATTTGACACCAGCGAATTTCAATGTGCGTAAGTGGTTGCTGCCGGCATTCTTCATCACGCTTGCGATCAAACTGGTGTTGGCTGCGTCCATTCCCTTTTCCGGCGATGAAGCGTATTTCTTGATTTGGGGCCAACACCCCGATTTCGGTTTTTACGATCATCCGCCGATGGTGGGCTGGTTGTTATGGCTCATGCTGCGCTTGAGCGATGCGGAATGGGTGCTGCGTTTGCCGGTGGTGCTGTTCACCAACTTCATCGGCTATGGCCTGTATCGGCTGTTGCGCGATTGGGATGCGGAAAAAGCCGCCTGGGCTGCATTGCTGTTCTTGGTCTCGCCGATCAATTTAATGGGCGTTCTCATCACCACGGACGCAGGGCTGATTTTGTTCAGCTTCCTCTGCGTGTGGTGGCTGTCGCGCGCCATGCAAAGCGGCTTGACCAAACATTTTGTTTGGGCCGGCCTGGCTTTCGGTTTTGCTTGTTTGTCGAAGTATTTCGCCGCGTTGCTGGGGATCGCGATTCTGCTGTATTGGGCCACGACGCCGCAAGCGCGCGCCAAGAGTCGCGGTTTCGTTTGGTTTTGCGCGGCCACCCTGCCGGCCATTGCATTGAACGCCTATTGGAACTACGGCCACTGCTGGGCGAACATCATGTTCAATGTGTATAACCGGCACGAGAATGCCGGCTTCGCGTGGCACAAGCCCATCTATTACCTGGCCATGCAGTTGTATCTGCTAACACCGCTGGCGGCGTGGTTCTTGTTCAAGCAGCGACAGCGCGCAACGGCGCTTCTAACAGAGCAGCGCTTCCGTTTATTCGCCTGGGTATTCGCGGTACCGATGCTGATATTTGCCTTGATCTCTTTCGAGAAGGTGATCGGCTGGCATTGGGTGTTGTCGTTTTATCCCTTTATGTTTGCGTTGCTGGTTTGGTGGTTGGACTTGGATAAGCTACGCAAAATTCTGCGCTTCATGTTGGTATATACCGGTCTGCATGTGCTGGCGTTTGCCGTGATATTAAGCCTGCCGATTTCAGCTTGGCAGCATACGCCCTATGCCAAGGGCGCCTTGCTGATGTTGAAGCCAAACGAGCTATTGGAACAATTGGCGCCCTATCGCGGCAAATATGTCTTGGCCAGCGAAGGCTATTCCATGGCCGCGATTTTGACCTACCATGCCGGCGAAAATGTCATCGTGTTCGGTGAGGGCTCGTCGCACGCGCGGCACGACGATATCGTCACCGACTTCCGGCAACTGCAAGGGCGGAATATTCTGGTGCTGTTGAAAGACCCGCCGGAGTTCGACAAGTACGGCCCCTATTTCAAGTCGATTGAATTCGGTGAAATCAACCTGTACTTCACCAAGTTTTATTTGGTGTTGGGCAGCGGCTTGAACTATGAAGCGTATCGCGAAGGCGTGTTGCGTCGCGTCAAGGAGCAATACTATGCCATTCCCAGTTACTTGCCGGTGGGCGGCTGCTATTTTTGCGAGCGTTATTTTCCGCAAGAAGGCTGCCGGCCGAAGCGCGCGCCATGAATAGCGTATTCGAGTTGCTGCGGCTGTTGCGCCCCAAGCATTGGGTGAAAAGCCTGTTTGTTTTTGCCGGACTTTTCTTTGGCCATGCCTTGGGCGATACAGTCCTGGTGTGGCATGTGGTCGCGGCAGCAGTCGGGTTCTCACTGGTATCCAGTGCGGTTTATATCATCAACGATATTGCCGATCGCGATGCGGATCGACGCCATCCGGTGAAGTGCGAACGGCCGCTCGCCAAAGGTTCGGTGAGCGTGGCCGCGGCGGTCGTGCTGGCTTTGCTGGTGGGCGTCGTGGGCGGTGTGGCCGGATATGTCGCCTCCCCCTTGGTGGCGATCCTGTTGGGGCTCTATGGCGTCTTGAATATCGCCTATAGCTTTGGGCTGAAGCGCGTGGTGCTCCTGGATGTGTTCATCATCGCCGCCGGCTTTATGCTGCGACTGCTGGCCGGCACCAGCGGTGTTGGGATTCAGCCTTCGCAGTGGTTGCTGCTGTGCGGCTTGATGCTGACCTTGTTCCTGGGCTTCGTGAAGCGCCGCGCCGAGCTGGGGGCGGAAAGCGATAGCGATAAAGACCTGCAACGCAAAGTGCTGCGCTATTACAGCCCGGCCTTGCTCGACGGTCTCATTACCATCACCGCGGCCTGTATTATCATGAGCTACAGCCTGTACACGCTGAGCCCCGAGACGATCGCGCTGCACCGCACCCCGTGGCTGATGTTGACGGTGCCATTTGTGATTTTCGGTGTGTTTCGCTATTTGTTCCTGCTGCATTACCACCAGCAAGGAGAGGATGCCGCCACCGAAGCGGTGCGCGATCCGCAATTGTTTATTACCGTTGTGTTGTGGCTGGGGACAACGCAGTGGCTGTTGGCGCGCTAAACATTTTAGGGAGTGAGCGATGAAATTCGTATTGGCCTTGAGCGTATTGGTTTTGCTGGCGGTGTTTGCGCTGCGCTTGCGCGCTGCGCAAGACGCGCCGCAGGTGGGCGCCATGGCGCCGGATTTCACCTTGCCGGATCAACAGGGCGTGCCACGCCGCTTGAGCGATTATCGCGGCAAGTGGGTGGTGTTGTATTTTTATCCCAAGGACGAGACGCCCGGTTGCACCAAGGAAGCTTGCGCTTTTCGCGACGATTGGCAGGCGCTGACGGCCTTGAACGCACAAGTCATCGGCATCAGTTTGGATGACTCCCAGTCGCATGCGGCGTTCGCCAACAAGCATCGCTTACCATTCATGCTGCTGGCCGATGCCAGCGGCGAAGTGGTGGAACGCTACGGCGCCATGATGAACCTGGTGGTGATGAAGCTGGCCAAGCGCCATACCTATGTAATTGCGCCGGATGGGAAAATTGCCCAGGTCTACCGCAATGTCGATCCCGGTGGTCATTCGCGGGAAATTATCCAGTTCCTCAAACAGGTTAAATAACAGGGTGCTGGGACTGGGCTAGGCTCCAGGTTTTATTTGGTTTTTCTCCTTAGCCCAAGCCCAAGATTGCCGCTAAGCTGAATAACGATACCTTTTTAAGGAAGTGCTATGTCCATCAGCGTTAGCAATAGCAGTGCAGTTAGCTCAGCAGTAAGCCAGGCCAACACGCAAGATCAGAAAAGCCTCTTGGTGTTGAAAAAGGCCCTGAACGCGCAAGCCCAGACCGCCGCCGCCCTGATCGATGCGCTGCCGCAACCACCTTCCAGCAATAATCTGCCGCAGAATTTAGGCCGAACCATCAATACCAAGGCTTAAGCAAGCGCGTTCCGCAGCCCCGTTAGTGACAGGCCGAGCTTAACATCAGATAATTACGCCCTACTTTTCGGAAGGGCGTGCAATGATTTACCGCTTTGCTGGCTTGCTGTTGTTCTTGTTGTTAAGCGCTTGCAGCCCCAGTGCTCCCACCACAACGCCGTTCCAAGGCACTGATATCACCGGCGTCGATTGGGGCAAGGAACTGCGCCTCACCGATCACCATGGCCAACGCCGCAGCCTGGCCGATTTTCACGGCAAAGTGGTGGTGCTGTTTTTTGGCTACACCCATTGCCCCGATGTCTGCCCAACCACTCTGGGCGAGTTGGGCATCACCCTCAAGCGTTTAGGCCCAGACGCCAGCAAGGTCCAGGTGTTGTTCGTGACCCTCGACCCGGCGCGCGATACGCCGGCGGTGCTGGCGCAGTATGTGCCTTCATTCAACCCCAGCTTTTTAGGGCTCACCGGGACGGATGAGGAAATTGCGCAAGCGGCCAAGTCCTTCAAGGTGTTCTATAAGAAACAGGAAAGCAGCTCGCATGCCGGCTACACGCTGGATCACAGCGCCAACACCTTCATCTTCGACCCGCAAGGACGCTTGCGTTTGCTGTTCGGCTTCGGCGCCGGCGCCGCGCCGCTGGTGCATGACATCCAGCAATTGTTGGCAGGTAAATAAAAAAGCCTAGCCGGAATTACCCGGCTAGGCTTTTAGTCGATCGCAGGCGCCGGTTTAAGCGGTTTCCGCTGCGATAATGCTTTTCATTTTCTGCATCGCTTTTTGCTCGATCTGGCGGATGCGTTCGGCGGATACGCCGTATTCATCGGCCAATTCATGCAGCGTGCGCGCATCGTTCTCGGTCAACCAGCGCGCTTGAATAATGCGGCGGCTGCGTTCGTCCAGGTGATCCAGTGCTTTGACTAAGCCGTTTTCGCGCTGCGCTTCGCTTTGTTTGCACTCTAACTGTAGCGCCGGTTCATCTGCCGGATCGGCCAGATAGGTCAGCGGGCCATAGCTATTGTCTTCATCGTCGCCGAGCGGTTCGAGCGCGACATCGCCGCCGTCGATACGGGTTTCCATCTCGACGACTTCTTCCGGCTTCACGCCCAAATCCTTGGCGATGCGCTTCACTTCGTCAGGCCCTAGGGTGCCCAGCGATTGCTTCATGCTGCGCAGGTTGAAGAACAGTTTGCGCTGCGCTTTGGTGGTGGCGATACGCACCATGCGCCAGTTGCGCAGGATGTATTCGTGCATTTCGGCCTTGATCCAGTGGATGGCAAACGACACCAAGCGCACACCGCGCTCCGGGTCGAAACGCTTCACCGCTTTCATCAGGCCGACATTGCCCTCTTGAATCAAGTCGGCTTGCGGCAGTCCATAACCGGTATAACCGCGGGCGATATGCACCACCACGCGCAAATGCGACATCACCAGCATGCGGGCGGCTTCAACATCGCTTTCATCGCGCAGGCGACGGGCGTAGCTGGATTCTTGTTCTGCACTAAGCACCGGTAAAGCCTTTGTAGCCTGGATATAGCTTTCCAGGGTACCCAGCGCGGGGTTGGGGAAGGCAAGGGCGTTGCTCATTAAGGTTCTCCTCTAAATTAAGGCGTGCCGGAATATATTAGCACTCTGTTATTGAGAGTGCCAATACAATCATTTGTTCCATGTTGAGCTCCAAAAAATGCATAATTTTTTCAGTTTTGAAAGCTGCATGCATCCTGGATAAATATAAAAAAATCCAATAAAATCAATAAATATAAATAGTGTTAGCGCTTACTATTGGTTGACTGGAACATAGTTGGCGATGTTCACAAAATCGGCGACGCTGAGGTTCTCCGCGCGCCACCCGGCATCAATACCCAGCGCTTGGAAATCTTTGTCTTGGAGATAAGTTTTGAGCGTGTTGCGCAAAGTTTTACGGCGCATGGAAAAGGCTGCGATGACGATATCAGCGAACTTAGCCTCGTCCTGCGCCAGGTAGGGCAAGGGGTGCAGCGGCAGCATGCGCACAAAGCTGGAGGTGACCTTAGGCGGCGGGTGGAAGGCGGCGCCCGGCACGTCGAACAAGGGCAGGATTTGGAAGCGGTATTGCAGCATTACCGAGAGCCGGCCGTAGGCGGAGGTCGAGGGCGCAGCCGCCATGCGATCCACCACTTCTTTTTGCAGCATGAAGTGCATGTCGCGGATCTGCGGGGCAAACTGTGCGAGATGAAACAGCAAGGGCGTGGAAATGTTGTAGGGCAAGTTGCCGACGATGCGCAACTGCGCGCCAAGCAGGGAGAAATCGAATTCCAGCGCATCGCCGGCGTGTATCGTGAGTTGCGACGGCGCATAGGTTTGCTGCAGGCGCGCGATCAAATCGCGGTCGATTTCAACCGCATGCAAATGGGGAATTTGCGTCAGCAACGGCCGCGTCAACGCGCCCAGGCCGGGGCCAATTTCCACCAGCGTATCGGTAGGTAAAGGGCGAATCGCGTCAATGCAGGCGCGCACGAATTGCGCGTCTTGCAAAAAGTTCTGGCCGAAGCGTTTACGCGCGATGTGCATGGCGCGCCATTTCTTGCGCGGTTTGCAGAGCAACGCGGAGGCTGCCGCTGTCAATCTTCCCGGTGCCGGCCAAATCCAAGGCAGTGCCATGATCGACCGAAGTGCGGATGAAGGGTAAGCCCAGCGTGATGTTGACGCCGGTGCCGAAGCTGGCGAACTTGAGTACCGGCAAGCCTTGATCGTGGTACATCGCGAGCACGCAATCGGCGTGCTTTAGCCGCTCGGGATTGAATAATGTGTCGGCGGGCAACGGGCCTTGCAGATCCAAGCCCTCGCTTTTTAATTGCTGTATGACGGGTTCGATGATCTCGATTTCTTCACGCCCCAGATGGCCGGATTCGCCTGCATGCGGATTCAAGCCGGCGACCAAGATGCGCGGTCGGGCAATGCCAAAGTGCGTGCGCAAATCATGATCGATGATGCGCAGCGTGGATTCCAAGCTGGCGCGGGTGATGTATTGGGGAACATCGCGCAAGGCGTAGTGCGTGGTAGCCAGCGCGACACGCATGCCAGCGCCGGCGAGCATCATGACTACCTGGGGTGCGTGCGCGCGCTGTTGCAAATATTCGGTATGTCCGTGAAACGCAATCCCGGCGTCGTTGATCACGCCCTTATGCACGGGCGCGGTGACCAGGGCACTGAATTCTCCGCACAGGCATCCATCGGCGGCGCGATCCAGCATCGCCAGTACCGCGCGGGCATTAGCCGGATTCAGCTTGCCAGGTTCGCAATGCGCAGCGAGCGGGATCGATAAGACCGTGAGGTGATGCGCTGCGCGTGCGATGCTATGGTTGGGAAGATAATCTTCATAGGTGATGTTCAGCCCTAGCGCAGCCGCTCGCTGTTGTAACAAGGCTTTGTCGCCGAGCACCACGATGTCAAAGTCTCGCGCATCGCTCGCCAACAGCAGGCATAAATCGGGACCGATGCCTGCGGGTTCGCCGCTCGTGAGGGCGATCGGAGCAGGGTTAGCGATCGTCTTGCTTGATCTCGACATACGCCCGGTCGCGCAACTGGCGCACGAATTCTTGATACGCTTCGTCGGCCTTGCGCTCGCGAATTTCCTGCCGCGCTCTGATTTTTTGCTTTTCTTTCGTGACGTCTTCTTTGCGGCGCTCCAGCACTTCAATCAAATGCCAGCCGAATTGGGTATGGACGGGTTGGCTCACCACGTTGAGCGGCAAGGCATCCATCGCATGTTCGAACTCGGGCACGGTGTCGCCTGGCGACAGCCAACCCAGGTCACCGCCTTTTGCGGCAGATCCATCCTCAGAATGCAGGCGTGCGAGTTCCGCAAAATTTGCGCCATTGTCCAAGCGTTCCTTGAGTTCGATCAGGCGCCGCTTGGCATCCGCTTCCGAAACCACTTCATTGGTTTTGATTAAGATGTGCCGCGCGTGCGTTTGGGTGACCACCAACTGTGCATCGCGGCCGCGCTTGTCATTCAGCTTGAGCAGGTGAAAGCCATTCGGGCTGCGCAGGATCGGGCTGATTTCTCCCAATTGCATCTTGTTCAAGGCATCGGTAAAGAGTTGCGGCAAGCGGCTGGCCGGCCGCCAGCCCAGCGCCCCGCCTTGCAGCCCATCCGGCGCATCGGAAAAAGTGGCTGCAACCTGGCCGAAATTGGTGCCCTTTTGCAGTTCGGCGAGCGCTTGCTCGGCGATTTTTTTACGTTCCTGAATTTTTTCTGCATTCGCCTGTTCCGGCACTTGGATCAAGATGTGCGCCAAGTTGTATTCGGTTTCGTTGCCTGTTTGCGTTTGGTTAACGAGGTAGTTCTCCAATTCGCTCTCGGTGACGACGACGCGGTTATCGGCTTCGCGTTCCTTCAGGCGTGACAAAATGATTTCGTTGCGGATGTTCTCGCGAAACTTGGTGAAGCTCACCCCGTCCTTTTCCAAGGCCTGGCGCAATTGATCTACGGTCATGTGATTGCCGTCGGCGATGCGCCCGATGGCTTGGTCGAGCGCGGTATCATCGACCCGAATGCCGGTTTCGCTGGCGAATTGCAATTGCACTTTTTCGTTGATCATGCGCTCCAGAATTTGTTTTTCCAAAACGTCTTGCGGCGGAAGCGGAATTTTCTGGCTGTCTAGCTGACGCCGCACCTGGAGGATGCGTTCATTCAATTCAGACAAGGTGATGACGTCGTTGTTGACCACGGCCACGATGCGATCGATGAACTCTACGCGCGCGGGTTTGCGCTGCGCCCATGCGCTGGACGACAGCAGGAGGGCTAGCAGCAGGAGGATGAAACTATAGGTGCGATATGGCATGAATTAGAATTCGTTCAAGTTGATTTCTTCGGGCTGCGGTTTGGTTTGGCTATAACCGCCGATATTTTGTTTGAGTGTATTGAACGGATTAGTTCCCAAGCTGGAAAGGCCGGACAGTTCAAGCTGCAAGAATAGGGCATTCGTTGATTGTTGCGTCGCGGTCTGAAAACGGTGCGCGACGACGCGGACCGCCCAGCAAGATTCCTTATATTCGAATCCAGCCAAGGACTCGACGCTCTTACGATCCTGAATCGAATAATTCCAGCGCCCCAGGGCTTGCCAGTGTTGGGCGATTGGCCATTGCCCGGAAACATCCACCTGATGCAAGGAATCCCGCGTATAGCGGTAATTGAAATTCAACAGCTTGCCCGGCTCGGGGTTGTAACGCGTGCCGACATTGTATTTTTCGCTGCGCCCGATGTTGGGGTTGTATTGCAACGCTGCATCCGCTGACCACGCGGGCGAAATTTGTCCGCCGATGCTGGCCAGGAAATCCGAGGTCTTATCCGTGGGTGCGGCCGTGGTCGGTGAGATCGTAACCTTGGGTGTGCTGAAGAAATAGCGCTGCGCCACGCTGGCGCGCAGCCGTTCCAGACCGGTGCCCGATTCAATGAAGCGTGAAGTCAAAGCGAACGTCGCCTGGTTCGCGTCCGAGATGCGATCGCCGCCGCTGAAGCGGTTCTCGGAGAAAATCTGGGCAAAACTGAAATCGCTTTCGCCGCTATCGAATAGCGGAATTTGATTTTGATCTTTATACGGCACGTACAAATAATAAATACGGGGTTCCAAGGTTTGCGTCAGCGCTTGTCCAAACAAGCTGGATTCGCGTTCGAACGTGAGGCCGCTGTCCAGGCTGAAAATCGGCAAGGTGCGCGTGGTATTGGGCAAGTGCGCCGTGTTCTGGCTTTGATTCAGCGTATAGCGGGTGTAATGCAAACCGAATTTTGGCGTGATATAGCCATAGGCCTGGGTCAAGGGCACGCTGAACGACGGATTGAGCGTGAAGCGCGAGCCCTGCACGCTGGTGGGGTGCGAGAATTGCACGTATTCGGTGTTGGCGAGCACATCGGCAAGGCCAAAGGCGTTCAGTTTTCTATAAGTCGCGGTTAATTGCGGCACCCGTTCGTACGGATTGGCAATGGGCGTGATCGGGTCTTGCAGAATTTGGAAACGCTGGAATAACAGGTTGGCACTAAACGGGCCGTTGCCATAACTCAAGTTGGCCTGGTGCGGCAGTGTGGTGGTCGAGGTGGCCGCGATCAAGGTGCTTAAATCGCGGAAGTAATTGTCGTCCGACACTTCTTGATAATCGATATTGCCCGAGAATCCGCCGCCTAAGTTTTGCGCATGGTTGATGCGAAAAGATTTGCGCGTGGTTTTGGTGACATTGTCGGACAATGTTTCGGCATGAATTTCTCCTGCATAGGTCGGCTGTAAATACCTAAATTCGCCGCCGAACTGCAGGCCGCGTTTTGTCATGATGCGCGGCGTGATCGTGGCATCGTAATTGGGGGCGATATTCCAGTAATACGGCGCAGCAAATTCGACGCCGCGCGTATTCGAAGTGCCAAAGGAAGGCGTCAGGAAACCCGACTCGCGCTGATTGTTCAGCGAAAAATTGATGTAAGGCGTATACAGAATGGGTACGCCCTTAAACTCGATCCAAGCATTGTGCCCAGTTCCGGTATTGGTCGATCGGTCGAGTTCCAATTGACTGGCATGGATCCACCAAGCTTCCTGCCCTATGCCGCACGTAGAGTATTTGGCTTTTTCTAATTGATAACGATCTTCGCTCAAAAAGTTCAGTTTCTCGGCAACGCCTTGCCCCTGCGCCGCGCCGCCGATGGCGTAGGCGGGGGTATTCATGGAGCCGGTGCTATCCGACAACTTGTAATGCAAGTCGGGGCCCTTGACCACGCCTGTATCGGATTGCACGCGCACGCTGCCTTTGGCATCCAGCGTTTCCTGGACTTCATCGTAGCGCAAGGTGTCTGCATTCACGCGCAAGCCGCGTTTGCGCAATTCGACATCCTCTTCGGCCTCGACATACGTGTCTGCTTTACCTTGCACGCGCATGGCGCTGATGAAGATCGGCGTTTTTTCATCCGGCTGCGACGGGTGCGGCGTCAGCGCGAGCGTGGGCTGTAACCGTAGCGGCATGCCGTTGATCTCCGCAGGCGGCAGGGCGGGCGGTTCCGCCGAAGTGACGGCGGCAGGCGGCGCTGCAAGCGGTTCTGTAGGCGGCTCGGGTTTTGCGGGCGCTTGCACAATGGGCGCCGGCTTGGCGCTGGGTTCGGGCGCAGTCAGTTTGCTTGGCTTAGGCGGCGCTTGGGTTTTTACCGGGGCTTTCACTGGGGGA
Source organism: Pseudomonadota bacterium (assembly GCA_021812385.1). Taxonomy (GTDB): domain Bacteria; phylum Pseudomonadota; class Gammaproteobacteria; order Burkholderiales; family Thiobacteraceae; genus RBG-16-58-11. The sequence goes on from JAKANO010000003.1 coordinate 113,267, forward strand.
ATCGGCGGCGCGTACTGTTCCACAACAGTCGCGCTGGGTTCGATCGGGGCCGCGGCGGGTAAGGGTTTGACCGGACTTGGCGGCGGCGCTTGCAACTCGCTTGTCTGCGCAGCGGGTTGCGGCGTCGATTCCGTAACAGTGGGTGCGGATGGTTTTGGTGGCTTGGCGCTCTTGAATTCGGGAACGGGTTCTTCCAAGCCCGGCAAACCCAGCAGGCGCGGGTCAACCTTGAATGGCGCCGTCGTGTCGGCTCGCGCGGGGTTAACCCATAGCGTACCCGCCGATAGAGAAAGAAAAGCTAATGCTGTGACGCGATACCGGGGTTTCATTATGGTTTTGCCGGACGGAAAGGGTGCTAAAATCGCATAAAAATGCAAATATTTCAATAAGGAAGCAAAATTTGGAGCGGCTTGCACAAGTTCAAACCTGGCTGCAACAGGTAATATCAGGGCAATCCTTCGATTTGGCCCCAGCCTCGAGCGATGCCAGTTTTCGGCGATATTTCCGAGTCAGCCTCGCCCATCGCACCTTGATTGTGATGGATGCACCGCCGCAGCATGAAAATTGCGCGCCGTTTGTGCATGTCGCGCAATTGTTCGGTGCGGCCGGGGTGCATGTGCCGGAAATCCTGGCGCAAGATTTGGCGCAGGGGTTTTTGTTGTTGTCCGACCTGGGGTCCGACACGTACCTGTCGCAACTCAAGGCCGACAGCCCCGGCACTGCCGACGCGCTGTATCGCGATGCCAATGCTGCTCTGATTAAAATCCAACTGGCCAGCAAGCCCGATCAATTGCCGCCCTACGATGCGGCTTTGCTGATGCGCGAAATGCGCTTATTCCCGGAATGGTATCTGGCAAAACATCTGCAAGTGCAGCTCACGCCCAGCCAAACGGCGGTATTGGAAAACGCATTGCAATTGATCCTGAACATGGTGCTGGCGCAGCCATCGGTGTATGTGCATCGCGATTACCATGCGCGCAACTTGATGGTGTCCGAGCCCAATCCCGGCGTACTGGATTTCCAGGATGCGGTGTACGGCCCCATCACTTACGACTTGGCGTCCTTGTACAAAGACGCCTACATCGCCTGGGACGAAGAGCAAATCCTGGATTGGACCGTGCGCTACTGGGAAGCCGCCAAGCGTGCGCGCTTGCCGGTGGCGGAGGATTTCGGCGCGTTTTACCGCGATTTCGAATGGATGGGGATTCAGCGCCACATCAAAGTCCTGGGCATATTCGCGCGCTTGTATCACCGCGATGGCAAGGACGGTTACCTCAAGGACATGCCGCTGGTGCTGCACTATTTGCGCAGCGCATGCGAACGCTATCGCGCCCTGGGACCGCTATTGGACTTGCTGGACGAATTGCACGACAGGGAGCAGCAAGTGGGGTATACATTTTGATGTTTGAACATCTCACCGCAGAGGCGCGGAGGCGCGGAGTCTTTTTATATTTTCTCTGCTTATATTTTCTCTGCGCCTCCGCGTCTCTGCGGTTCAAGAAAATAGCTACATGAAAGCCATGATCCTAGCGGCTGGCCGCGGCGAGCGCATGCGCCCGCTGTCCGACACCACCCCGAAGCCCTTGTTGCAAGTCGGCGGCAAGGCGCTCATCGTGTGGCACATCGAGCATCTGGTGCGCGACGGCTTCACCGACATCATCATCAATCACGCACACTTGGGGCATATGATTGAAGCGGCTTTAGGCGACGGCAAACAATTCGGCGCGCAAATCCGCTATTCGCCCGAAGCCGAAGCGCTGGAAACCGCCGGCGGCATTGCCCAAGCGCTGCCGCTATTGGGCAAGGATCCGTTCCTGGTGGTGAACGGCGACATTTACATCGAATACGATTTCAGCCGCGCGCGCGAAATCGGCATGGCGATGCGCGCCAACGCCGAGCTGTTCGCGGCCTACCTGGTGTTGGCGGATAATCCGCCGCAGCATGCGCAAGGCGATTTCGCCTTGGAGCACAGCAAAGTGAAGCTGGCCGGCAACCCCATGCTGACGTTTACCGGCGTCGCTGTGTATCAGCCGGATAATTTTCGCGATATCCAAGTCGGCAGCAAGGCCAAGCTCGCGCCGCTGTTGAAAACCCTCATCGAATACGATCTGGTGCGCGGCGAACATCACCGGGGACGCTGGGTCGATGTCGGTACACCGCAACGCTTGGCAGAGTTGGATCAAGCGCTGCTGCATTGCGCTGAAAAATGAACCCGTTTTTCACCACGGAGTACACAGAGGGCACGGAGTTCTTAAATATAAAGAAATACTCCGTGTCCTCTGTGTACTCCGTGGTGATAGTGTTTTTTTGAAGAGACTCGAATAATGACCCCTTACCGTGAACGCCGTGAAAAACTCGCGCAACAAATGGGCGCAGGCGTGGTGGTGGTGCCGACTGCGCAAGAGCAATTGCGCAATCGCGATTCGCACTATCCGTTTCGCCACGACAGCTATTTTTATTACCTGAGCGGATTTCCCGAGCCGGAAGCGGTGCTGGTGATGCTGGTGGGGGAAAACACCAAGACGATTTTATTCTGCCGCGAAAAAAATCTGGAGCGCGAAATTTGGGATGGCTATCGCTACGGCCCGGATGGCGCGCGCGAGGCGTTCGGTTTCGACGAGGCTTATCCCATCGACGCCTTGGATCAAATGATGCCCAAGCTGCTGGCGGATCAGCCCAGTTTATTTTTCGATCTCGGCGCCGATGCGAGCTGGGATACGCGCGTGGTGGGCTGGTTGAACAGCGTGCGCAATGAGGCGCGCAACGGCGTCACCGCGCCCGGCGGCATTCGCGATGTGCGCGCGCTGCTGGATGAAATGCGCTTGATCAAAGACGCGCACGAACTCGACATCATGCGCCGCGGCGGGCGGCTGTCCGGCGGCGCGCATCAGCGCGCCATGCAGGCCACGCAACCGGGGCGCTGGGAATATGAAATCGAAGCCGAATTGCTGCACGAGTTTCGCCGCCATGGCGCGCAGTATCCGGCCTACACGCCGATCGTGGCCGGCGGCGCCAATGCTTGCGTATTGCATTACGTCAGCAACAACGCGCAGCTCAAAGACGGCGACTTGTTGTTGATCGACGCCGGTTGCGAGCTCGATGGCTATGCCGCCGATATCACCCGCACCTTCCCGGTCAACGGCAAATTCAGCGCGGTGCAAAAGGATGTTTACGAACTGGTGCTCGCGGCCCAAGCCGCCGCCATGACCAAGGTGCAAGTCGGTTGCCATTGGAACGAGCCGCATGAAGCCGCGCTGCAAGTGCTGGTGCAAGGCATGCTCGATTTCAAGCTGTGCGCGGGCAGCGTCGACAGCGTGATCGAGTCCGGCGACTATCGGCGCTTCTACATGCACAAAACCGGCCACTGGTTGGGCATGGATGTGCACGATGCCGGCGAGTACAAGCGCGGCGGCGCCTGGCGTCAGCTTATGCCCGGCATGATGCTCACCGTGGAGCCGGGTTTTTACATCCGGCCGGACGAGAAAGTGCCGGAGCGCTTCTGGAATATCGGCATTCGCATTGAAGACGATGTGCTGGTGACCGACGGCGCCTGCGAAGTGCTGACAAACGCCGCGCCGCGTTCGGTGGCGGAGATTGAGTCGTGCATGAAAGCAAAGGCTTAACCACGGAGTACACAGAGTACACGGAGTAAAACACTAACTTGAAAAAGATTGTTGATCCGTGGCTACAGGTTTTCTCTGGTTTAAGGTTTTCCTCCGTGTACTCTGTGTACTCCGTGGTGAAAGATTTATATGAATGAAACAGCAAATACATTCGATGCCGACGTAATCATCGTCGGCGGCGGCCCGGTCGGCGCGGTGCTGGCTTTGGCGCTGGCCCAGGGCGCGCCGGCGACTTTGCGCGTGACGGTGCTGGAAGCGCAGGCGGATAGCGCACCGCGCAGCGAAACCCGCACCCTGGCTTTGGCGCACGGCAGCCGTTTGATTTTGGAGCGGGTCGGCATTTGGCAGCAGCTCAAAGCCGCGACGCCGATCACGCGCATTCACATCTCCCAGCGCGGCAGCTTCGGTCGCGCTCTGCTCAGCGCGGAGCAAGCCGGCTTGCCGGCTTTGGGTTACGTGATCTCCTACGCCGAACTGCAAAACGCCTTGCAGGCTGCGCTGCGCCAATGCGGCGCGCGCTATTTGACCGGCGCGCAAGTGTCGGCGCTGACGCCTGGTGCGGCGGCGGCGCAAGTGCAATTCACGCAGGCGGGGGAGGACAAAACGCTCGCCGCGCGCTTGGCGGTGCTGGCCGACGGCGGGCGCGGCTTGCAACAGATTCCCGGCATCGTGCGCGAGTCGCGCGACTATCGGCAATGCGCGGTGGTGTGCCAAGTCAGCACCGCCTTGCCGCATCAAAATTTAGCGTATGAGCGCTTTACCGAGGATGGCCCGGCGGCCCTGCTGCCGAGCGGCGCGGATTACGCGCTGGTGTGGACCGCCACGCCGCAGCGCGCGCAAGCATTACTCGCGTTGAGCGATGCGGAATTCCTGGCGCAACTGCATGCGCATTTCGGCGACCGCCAAGGCGATTTTTTATCGGTCGGCAAGCGCAGCAGTTTTGCGCTCGGCTTGCAGCAAAGCAAACCCATCACCGGGCCGCGCTTGGCGTTGATCGGCAACGCCGCGCAAATGCTGCACCCGGTCGCGGGTCAAGGTTTTAACATGGGACTGCGCGACGCTTGGGAGTTGGCGCAAGCGATATTGGCGTGTGCGCCGCAAGCCGTGGGCGAGCCCGCGATGTTGCGCGAGTATGCGGCAGGGCGGCGCATCGATACCCAAGGCGGCGTATTTTTCACCGACTTGCTGGTGCGCGGCTTTTCCAACGCGATCCCCGGCCTGCGCCAATTGCGCGGCTTGGCCTTGAGCGCGCTGGATGCCCTGCCGCCGGCCAAATCGTTCGTGGTGAGGCGCATGATTTTCGGGGCGAAGGGGTAAGATTAAAATCTTGCACCACGGAGGACACAGAGGAAAACCAAAAATACTATTACTCCGTGTCCTCTGTGTACTCCGTGGTGAATGTTTTTTTTCAAGGTGAACATGACAGCACAAACATTCGATGTGGCCATCGTCGGCGCCGGCTTGGTCGGCAGCAGCTTGGCGCTGGCCTTGCGCGACAGCGGCTTGTCGGTTGCCTTGGTCGAGGCGCGTGCGCCGCAAGCGTTGCCGGAAGATGCTAGCTGGGACAACCGCATCTATGCCATCAGCTCCGGCAGTGCGCAATTCCTGGAGCAACTCGGCATTTGGCAAGCACTCGATGCGCAGCGCATGACGCGCGTCGAGGCGATGGCGATTTTCGGCGATGACGGCCAGTCGCGGTTGGATTTCAACGCCTACGAAGCCGGCTTGGGGCAGTTGGCCTACATCCTCGAAAACCGGCTGCTGCAAGCGGCCTTATGGCGCGCATTGGAGGCAGCGCCACAGGTCCATTTATTTTGCCCCGCGTCTTGTGCGGCGCTGGCGATCGCAACCGATGCGGCACGGCTCAGCCTAGACGACGGCACGGAAATCCCCGCCAAATTGATTGTCGCCGCCGATGGCGCACATTCCTGGGTGCGGCAGCAGGCCGGCATCAAGGCGCACGACAAGGACTATCGGCAATTGGGCGTGGTGGCGAATTTCGCCACCGCCTTGCCGCATCAAGGCACGGCGTTTCAGTGGTTCCAGCCGGAGGGCGTGTTGGCCTACTTGCCCTTGCCGGGGAATCGCATTTCCATCGTCTGGTCCTTGCAGGAGGACTTGGCGCAAGGCTTGTTGCAACTCGCGCCCGATGCGTTGTGCGCGCGCGTGGCAGAGGCGGGCAAACAGCGCTTGGGCGCCTTGGAATTGCTGACACCGGCGGCGGCGTTTCCGTTGCATTTGATCGAGCCCGATGTTTTGACTCAGCCGCGCATCGCCTTGGTGGGGGATGCGGCGCATCAAGTCCATCCCTTGGCCGGGCAAGGCGTGAACCTCGGCTTTGCGGACGCCAAGGCGCTGGCCGGCGTTTTGGCGGCGCGCGGGCCGCGCGACTGCGGCGATGGGTACTTGCTGCGGCGTTTTGCGCGGGCGCGGCGCGAGGAAATTTTGGCGATGCAACTCGTCACGGATGGATTGCAGAACTTATTCAATCAGCCGCGGCCTATGTTAGGCTGGGTGCGCAATGTTGGACTGGCGGCAACCAATCGCTTGACTTGGATCAAACAACAACTCTTAAAGCAAGCCTTGGGAAACACTTAAATATCAAATCTTGAAAGGAATAGCGTGAAGATCAATTGGATGGCGCAAGCGGCGCTAGCACTCATGTTCATTGCAGGCGGCGCATCGGCGGATGAGGCTTCGGTTAAAAAACTGGTTCTGGAGCGTTTGCCGGAGCTGCAGGTGCAAAGCGTGAAGCCGGCGCCAATGCCGGGATGGTATGAAATCTTTTCAGGAAACCGCCTGTTTTATGTGGACGAAAAAGCCGATTTCATCATGGTGGGTTCGGTGGTCGATGCCAAGACCAAGCGCAACCTGACCGAAGAGCGGATCCGCGATTTGATGCGGGTGAAGTTCGATATCCTGCCGTTCGCAGACGCGATCAAAGTCGTCAAAGGCAATGGTGCGCGCAAGCTGGCGGTGTTCGAAGATCCGGATTGCCCGTACTGCAAGAAGGTGGAGGCCGATCTCGAAAAGCTGGATAACTACACGCTGTATGTGTTCTTGTATCCCATCGAGCAGCTGCATCCCGATTCCGCCAGCAAATCGCAAAAAGTCTGGTGCGCCAAAGACCGCGCCAAGGCTTGGCAAGACATTATGCTGAAAAACCAAGTGCCGAAAAACAAGGGCGATTGCGCAACGCCCATCGCACGCAATATTGACTTGGCGGGTAAATTAAATATTAACGGCACGCCGGCTTTGATTTTCGAGGACGGCCGTTTGATTCCCGGCGCGATCCCCGCGGAGCAAATCGAAAAAGGCATGAAGGAAGCCACGGCGCGCAAGGCTGAAATCAAGTCAAAGGATGCCGGCAAAAAATGAGCGGTAATTTTTGGGATGAGGTCTATGCCGAAACGCATTATGTATTCGGCACGGCCCCCAATGCCTTTCTGGCGTCGCAGCAGGCGCTGCTGAAGCCCGGCCAGCGTGCGCTGGCCGTGGCCGATGGCGAGGGCCGCAATGGCGTGTGGCTGGCCGAGCAAGGCTTGGATGTATTGTCCGTCGAGTACTCGGTACCGGCGGTGAAAAAAGCGCGGAAGCTGGCGCAGGAGCGCGGCGTCACGCTGGAATTTGAAGTGGCCGATGTCTTGAACTGGAATTGGCCGCAACAGGCTTACGACGTCGTGGCCGCGATCTTCGTCCAGTTCGCCGCGCCCGAGCAGCGCACGCGCTTATTCGCGCACATGCAAGCGGCGTTGAAGCCGGGCGGCCTATTGATCCTGCAAGGTTATACGCCGAAGCAAATCACCTACAAAACCGGCGGTCCGTCCGCGGTCGAGAATATGTACACCACGGCATTGTTGCGCGATGCGTTTGCCGAGATGAACATAGTGCACCTGGCGGAGCATGAGGAATTTATCTCCGAGGGCACCAAGCATCACGGCATGTCGGCCTTGATTGACATGGTCGCCGTGAAATAAGCGCCGGGTGTCAGGCATTAGGCACCAGGCGCCTTGCAAAATACCGCATCCAGCATGAATACCCGCCCGCAACAGACGCAGCAGCCTGATGCAGGAATGCGCTTATTCATCGCGTTCCTGATTTCGCTGGCGCTGCATGCGCTAATTATTTCCGAACTCCAAGTCGGCTCAGTGGAACGGGGCGGCAACCCGCCGCGCCGCCCGCCCATTGAGGCGCGTTTGGCGCCTTGGCATGCGGCTGACGCGTCGGAAGTGTTGGTGAAGGCGATCGAAGGTCCGGTCAAAAGCCAAGTGCAAGATTATGTGCCCCCGCCGCAAAAGGCTGCGAGCGCGGATCAAAAACCCGCCGACGAAACGCCCAAGCCCGGCATTCCGGAAGCCGCGGCGAACCCGGTGATGCTCGATGCGCCCTTGCCCGTGGATACGAATTATTATGGCTTGAAAGAAGTCGATGTGCCGCCGAGCAAATTGGGCGATCCCATTTACCCGGCGCGGGCGGCGCAGATGAATGTGAGCGGCAAGGTGCGCGTGAAATTATTGCTGAACGAGAACGGCGGCGTGGACGAGGCGACGATATTGGCGGTCGATCCGCCCGGCTGGGGTTTCGACGAGGCGGTATTGGCATTCTTAAAGTCGGGGCGCTTCAAACCGGCGATGCGCAAGGGGCGCGCGGTGCGCAGCGTGGTGAATTATGAGCTGGAGTTTTCGGTCGCGGCGCAGGGCGCGAATTAGGTTCTAGTGCTGGTCTTGCCCGCGTGGCAGCAAAACCCACATGCGCCCGTTCTCGCGCATGCTGCCGGCGTGTTTTGCGGCGTCTTCCCCAAAGCCCCAAAAGAAATCCGCGCGAATCGCGCCTTTGATCGCGCCGCCGGTATCTTGCGCGAGCATCAGGCGGTTGAGTGGCTGCGTGCTATTCGGCCAAGTGGTGGAAAGAAATACCGGGCTGCCCAGCGCCACGGCGCGCGGGTCCACGGCCAAGCTGCGGCCCGCGGTAAGCGGCAGGCCCAAGGAGCCGGGCGGGCCGCCGGATGAATTATTGGCCGAGGGCGGAAGCTCGCGAAAGAACACGTAGCTCGCGTTGGTGTTGAGCAGCGCGCTTAATTTTTCCGGATTGCGCTCGCCCCACTGCTTGATGCCTTGCATCGACGCTTGCTCCAGTTTCAGCTCGCCTTGCTCCACCAGTTTTTTGCCGATCGAGACATAGGGATAACCATTTTGATCGGCGTATCCCACGCGCACGGTTTCGCCATCTTCCAGTTGCACCCGACCCGAGCCTTGGACTTGCAGAAAAAACAAAGCCACTGCATCGTCGACCCAAAGCAATTCCCGGCCTTGCAGCGGCGCGCGCCCGGCATCGATTTCGGCGCGATTGAAATAGGGCACGACCTTATTGCCGTTGAGCCGTCCGCGCAGGCGGTAGCCTTTGAGTTCCGGGTAGACGCTGGAGAGGTCGATGTTCAGCATGTCGGCCGGTGTGCCGTAGATCGGGAAACGAAAGCGCGCGCTGGGTTTGCGGCTGCCGAACAGCAATGGTTCGTAGTAGCCCGTGATGAGGCCGGTGTCGCGGCCATCGTCGGTGACGAGTTGATTTGGGGTGAGCCAGCGCTCGAAAAAATCGCGCGCCTGTTGATCGTTTTTCGGCGCAAAGCTTGCGGCGGCAGCGCACACCGCTTGCCAAGCGGCTTGCTTTTTTTGCAGCTCACAATTGGCGAGGAATGCCGGCCAGGTGCTTAATGCGTCATTGTCGGGCCAACCGGTGAGTTGTGACCAATCGGCCGGCTTCAACATCACGCCGGGGGCGACGGGCGGCGCGGGAATTTTGCCGACTGGCGGAACGCTCGGAGGAGCGGGCGGCACGCTGACACAACCGCCAAGCAGAAGTGCTAAACACAGCAAACAATAACGCATCGCAGACATCGAATGACCAACAATAAAGGGTGAGTTAGTATAGCAAGCTTAAGCAGCACGCTTACACGCGCTACAGCGTTTGGGTGGTTGGCTGCCGATTTAGTTCAATGATGCGCAGGTGAAGACGATGGGATGGTTTGTACTGGAAGCAGTTGTTGCACTCGGCCTGTTGGTGTTTATCGTGTGGTTTACCTTGCCGAAAAAAGACAAGCGCGACGACGAGCCGAAGTAAGGCTTAATGCAATACGCGCGGCATGCTGAGGGTGAATTCGGTAATTTGCGCGTCGAATTTCGTGCCGTCTTCCGCCACCATCTGATAACTGCCTTTCATGGTGCCGACCGGCGTGGCAATCGCCGAGCCGCTGGTGTATTCGAAGCTTTCGCCCGGTTTTAGCAGCGGTTGCTCGCCTACCACGCCCAGGCCGCGCACTTCTTGCACGCTGTTCGTGGCATCGGTGATGATCCAATGGCGGCTGATCAACTGCGCCGCGATCGAGCCGGTATTGGTGATGGTGATGGTGTAGGCGAACACATAGCGATCCTGCTCCTCGCTGGATTGATCGGGGATGTACTCCACCTGCGTGTTTACCTGAATTTCATATTTTTTGGAGTCGGCCATCCTGCTATTGCACCTCAAAACGCGCACATAGGCAAGGGAAGATGTTTCCGGGTAAAATGCAAGGCTTTGTTTCAGATTAAGGAATCGATATGGCCAGCAACTTTCGCATCGCGCCCAGTATTTTGTCCGCGAATTTCGCCAAATTAGGCGAAGAAATTACCAATGTGATCGCCTCCGGGGCGGACGTTGTCCACTTTGATGTCATGGACAATCATTACGTACCGAACCTGACCATCGGCCCGCTGGTGTGCGAAGCGATTCGCCCCCTGACCGATGCCATCATCGACGTGCACCTGATGGTGAAACCGGTGGATCGTATCATTCCCGATTTCGCCAAGGCCGGCGCCAACATCATTACTTTCCACCCGGAAGCGTCCGAGCACATCGACCGCACCTTGGGCCTGATTAAGGAAAGCGGCTGCAAGGCGGGCCTGGTATTCAACCCCGCGACTCCGCTGGATTTGATGGATCATGTGATGGACAAGATCGACATGATTTTGTTGATGTCGGTGAACCCCGGTTTCGGCGGCCAAAGCTTCATTCCCGAAGCCCTGGTCAAGCTGCGCTTGGCGCGGCAGAAAATCGACGCCTACACCGCCAAGACCGGCAAGGAAATCTGGCTGGAAATCGACGGCGGCGTGAAGACCAACAACATCGCCGAGATCGCCAAGGCCGGCGCGGATACCTTCGTGGCCGGTTCCGCCGTGTTCGGCGCGGCCAAGGATTCCGACCCGCATCGCTACGATACGATCATCGGCGCGTTGCGCGCGGAATTGGCGAAGGCCTGATTTTTCACCGCGAAGGACGCAAAGGTACGCGAAGTAAAGCAGTAACAGAATTCCTTTGCGAACCTTTGCGTCCTTTGCGGTAAATATTTTTTTGAGTTTTTTATGAACATGAGTTTTCCTCTACCGATTAAAGCCGTGGTCATCGACCTCGACGGCACGCTGCTCGACACCGCGCCGGACCTGGCCGACGCGGCCATCGCCATGGCTGCGGAGTTGGGCTTGCCGCCGATTGATTTGGCGACGGTCAAGACCTACATCGGCAACGGCGTGTCGCGCCTGGCAAAGCGCGTGCTGACGCGCGACATGGATGCCGAGCCGGACGTCGAGCTGTTTAGCCGCGCATTGCCCATCTATGAAAAGCACTACGCCGCACACGTCAGCCGCAAGAGCCAAGTATTCCCCGGCGTGCGCGAAGGCATTGCGGCCTTGAAGCAAGCCGGCCTGCACGTGGCGTGCATCACCAACAAGGCCGAGAAATTCACCGTGCCGCTGTTGAAAGACACCGGCTTATTCGATTGCTTCGAATTGATTCTGTCCGGCGATACCTTGCCCAAGAAAAAGCCGGATCCCATGCCGCTGCTGCATGCGTGCAAGCATTTTGGAATTGCGCCGAAGGACTTGCTGCTGATCGGCGATTCGCTCAACGATGCGCAAGCGGCGCGCGCTGCGGCTTGCCACGTGTTCGTCGTGCCCTACGGCTACAATCGCGGCCGCGATGTGCGCGAACTGGATGTGGATGCCATCGTGCCGACGCTGCTCGATGCTGCGCAAAAGGTCGTTAAAGGTTGATGATGAAAAAGGACATGACTCGCGCTCTACGATGGCGCCCCTAGTGCAGGCACTAGGGACAGGCCGCTGGTCGGCCTGGAGTGAACCTTTTTTCGGAAGAAAACCATGACTGAACAAGAATTTCATCAGCTAGCGCTTGCTGGCTACAACCGCATCCCCGTCACCTTGGAGATGCCGGCTGATCTTGATACACCCTTGTCGGTGTATCTCAAGCTCGCCAATCAGCCTTTTTCCTATTTGCTCGAATCGGTGCAGGGCGGCGAACGTTTCGGGCGCTACTCCTTCATCGGCTTGCCGGCGCAAACGCGCTTGACCGTGCGTGGCCATCAGGTGACGGTGGAAACTGGCGAGCGCATTGTCGAGTCGATCGAAACCGATGATCCGCTGGCCTTCGTGCAGCACTTCGGCGAGCGTTATCGTGCCGCGACCTTGCCGGGTTTGCCGCGTTTCGGCGGCGGCCTGGTCGGTTATTTTGGCTACGACACGGTGCGCTACATCGAGAAAAAACTCGCCGCCACGCACCAGCCGGATGTACCCGATGTAATAAACGCGCCGGATATTTTGCTGTTGCTGTCGGAAGAGCTGGCGGTGGTGGACAACGTGTTCGGCAAGCTGTATCTGATCGTGTATGCCGACCCCGCCCTGCCGAATGCTTATTCCATGGCGCAGCAGCGGCTCAAGGAATTGCAGCGCCAATTGCGCGCCCCGGTGCCCGTGCCCGACACCGTGCCGCTGCCGGCGCAAGCCGCGCAATCCGAGTTTGGCGAAGAAGCATTTAAAGCTGCGGTGGCGCAAGCCAAGCGCTACATCCTCGACGGCGACATCATGCAAGTGGTGCTATCGCAGCGCATGCGCCAGCCTTTCGCCGCGCATCCGCTTACCCTGTATCGCGCCTTGCGCAGCCTGAATCCCTCGCCGTATATGTTCTATTGCGACTTCGGCGCCTTCCATGTGGTGGGCGCTTCGCCGGAAATTCTGGTGCGACTGGAAAACAATGTCGTCACCGTGCGCCCCATCGCCGGCACCCGGCCGCGCGGCCAGACGCCGGAAGCCGATCGCGCCTTGGCGGATGAATTATTGGCCGACCCCAAGGAGCGCGCCGAGCATCTGATGCTGATGGACCTGGGGCGCAACGACGTCGGCCGCGTGGCGCAGACCGGCAGCGTGCGCGTCACCGAAAACATGCTGATTGAGCGTTACTCGCATGTGATGCACATCGTCTCCAACGTCGATGGCACGCTCAAGGACGGCCTGAACGCGATGGACGTATTGCGCGCCACCTTCCCCGCCGGCACCGTATCCGGCGCGCCGAAAGTGCGGGCGATGGAAATCATCGACGAACTGGAGCCGACCAAGCGCGGCATCTACGCCGGCGCCGTCGGTTATTTGGGATTTAACGGCGACATGGACCTGGCCATCGCCATCCGCACCGCCGTGGTGAAAGACGGCACGCTATACGTGCAAGCCGGCGCCGGCATCGTCGCCGACTCCGTGCCCGAAGCCGAATGGACCGAAACCCGCAACAAGGCGCGCGCCGTATTGCGCGCGGCGGAATTGGCCTTGAGCGGCCTCGATGTGCGACATGAATGAGGTGATGCCATGTTACTCATGATCGACAATTACGATTCCTTCACCTACAACCTGGTGCAGTATTTTGGCGAGCTGGGCCAGGAAGTGCAGGTGTATCGCAACGACGAAATCAGCATCGAGCAAATCGCCGCGCTCAAGCCCGCGCATCTAGTGATCTCGCCCGGCCCGTGCACGCCGAACGAGGCGGGCGTGTCCGTGGCCGCGATCAAGCAATTTGCCGGGCAGATCCCGATTTTGGGCGTGTGCCTGGGGCACCAGAGCATCGGCCAGGCCTTCGGCGGCAAGATCGTGCACGCCAAGCAACTGATGCACGGCAAGACCTCGGAGATCCATCATAAAAATATCGGCGTGTTCGCCGGCTTGCCGGACCCGTTTACCGCAACGCGTTACCACTCGCTGGTGATCGAGCGCGAGAGCTTGCCGGAGTGCCTGGAAATCACCGCCTGGACCGACGATGGCGAGATCATGGGCGTGCGCCACAAGACCCTGGCGGTGGAGGGCGTGCAGTTTCATCCGGAGTCGATCCTGACCGAGCATGGGCATGCGATGTTGGAGAATTTTTTGCGCACCCCCTCTCTCCAGCCCTCTCCCATCAAGGGAGAGGGAGCGACGAGGAGTAGACCATGACACCGCAACAAGCACTCACCACCCTCATCGAAAAACGCGATCTCACCCGCGACGAAATGCTTTCCATCATGAACCAGATCATGCAAGGCGAGCTCACCCCGGTGCAGATCGCCGGCATCCTCGTCGCGCTGCGTTCCAAGGGCGAGACCGTGACCGAGATCGCGGCCGCCGCGCAAGTCATGCGCGAGCTGTCCACCAAGGTGCCGCTGAGCGGCGAGGCGGATTTGGTCGACACCTGCGGCACCGGCGGCGACGGCGCGCACACCTTCAATATCTCCACCGCCAGCGCCTTGGTCGCGGCGGCGGCCGGCGTCAAGGTCGCCAAGCACGGCGGGCGCTCGGTCTCCAGCACCTGCGGCAGCGCGGATGTGTTGGAAGCGTTCGGCGTCAACGTCAACCTCACGCCCGAGCAAGTGGCGCAAAGCGTGCGCGAAATCGGCGTCGGCTTCATGTTCGCGCCGAATCACCATAGCGCGATGAAACATGCGGCGCCGGTGCGGCGCGAGTTAGGCGTGCGCACGCTGTTCAATCTGCTGGGCCCGATGACCAACCCGGCGGGCGCGCCGAATCAGGTCATGGGCGTGTTTCACCGCGAGCTGGTGCCCAAGCTGGCGCAAGTATTGAAAGAACTCGGCAGCCGCCATGTATTGGTGGTGCACGCGGCCGACGGCCTGGATGAAATCAGCTTGGGCGGCGACACCTATGTGGCGGAACTGCGCGAGGGCGATGTCAGCGAATACACCGTGAACCCGCAGCAATTCGGGCTGGATAACTGCGCCTCGGAAAAACTCGCCGTGCACAACATCGACGAAGCCAAAGCCATGCTGCATTCCGTATTCGATAACCAGGATGGCCCGGCCAAGGACATCGTGGCCCTGAATGCCGGCGCCGCGATTTATGTGGGCGGCGCGGCGTCAACGCTGGAAGCGGGCATTGCAAAAGCGCAAGCTGCAATCGAAAGCGGCGCGGCGAAGGCGAAACTGGATGCGTTGGTGGTGTTTTCTAGTCGCTTTGTTAAAGCTTGAACCGCAAAGGACGCGAAGGTGCGCGAAGGAAACTCAAATCACGAAGAGATTGGTAAGCTTATCCTTGATTCTGCGATGAAAGTTCATTCTGCCTTGGGGTGTGGTTTGCTTGAAAGCGCCTATGAAGCATGTTTGGCCCATGAGTTGGTCAAGCGAGGGGTTGCCGTGGAGCGGCAGGTTGCGTTACCGGTAATCTATGATGGATTCACTATTGATGCGGGTTATCGTGTGGATATATTGGTAGAGAAGATAGTAATGGTCGAATTGAAAGCAGTTGAAAGAATATTGAATGTGCACCAAGCACAGATAATGAGTTATTTAAAGTTGAGTGGCTGCAAGTTGGGCTATCTATTGAATTTTAATGTTACCCATCTCAAAGATGGTATCAAACGTGTGGTCAATGGTTTATAAGATGGTTTTCCTTTGCGTTCCTTTGCGTCCTTTGCGGTAAAGGCTTTGTATGTCCGACATCCTCAATAAAATTCTCGCCGTCAAAGAAGCCGAAATCGCCGCAGCCAAAAAGGTCGAGCCCTTCGAAGCCATGCGCGCCGCCGCAGAGTTCGCGCCGCCGCCGCGCGATTTCGTGGGCGCGCTGCAAGCCAAAATCGCCGCCGGCCAAGCAGCCGTGATCGCCGAAATCAAAAAAGCCAGCCCTAGCAAGGGCGTGCTGCGTGCCGATTTTCGTCCCGATGAAATCGCGGCGAGTTATGCGCAGCATGGCGCCGCGTGTTTATCGGTGCTAACGGATAAAGATTTTTTTCAGGGCAGCCCCGACTATTTGCGCGCCGCCCGAGACGCATGCGATTTGCCGGTGCTGCGCAAAGACTTCATGATCGACGCTTATCAGGTCTATGAAGCGCGCGCCATGGGCGCGGATTGCATTTTGCTGATCGTATCCGCGCTGAGCCTCGCGCAAATGCAAGAACTCGAAGCGCTTGCCCTGAGCCTCGGCATGGCGGTGCTGGTTGAGTCGCACGACGGCACGGAGCTCGATGCCGCCTTGCAGCTTAAAACGCCGTTGATCGGCATCAATAACCGCAACCTGCGCACGTTCGAAACCAAGCTCGACACCACGCTCGACTTGTTTCCGCGCATTCCCGGTGAGCGGATGGTGATTACCGAAAGCGGCATCCTCACCCCCGAGGACGTAAGCCGCATGCGCCAAAACAAAGTCCATGCATTTTTGGTGGGAGAGGCGTTCATGCGCGCAGCCGATCCGGGTGCGGAGCTAGCCAGATTGTTCGGCCTTGTTTAAGGATTGATGTACGAGGGAAGCAAACGGGCGGGCTTAGTAGCCGGCTTCTTTCTGGTGGCGCACAGACAACACAGTGATTACTTCGGCATCAAGCCGGTACAGGGCGACGTAGCCACTATCGCCAAAGTCGATGAGTAATTCACGATAGGGAATGTCCATCTCTTCGGCTGGGCGGCCAATCTGCGGATATTGCTCAAGCGATTGCATTGCCGCAATGATGGTGGCTGCGGCGCGCTTAGCTACGGCTGGATTTTTGGGGCGCAAGAATTCCTGTAGGCGCTTCAGGTCTTGCAGTGCGGCGGGCGCAAATATTACTCGTGGCATGCGGGCGCGTCATTCTCGTTGTCTTCGCCCCATGTTTTCATCCAAGTAATCACCTCATCCCCGGTGACGTGCAGGCCGGTTTCCTTGTACTCGTTCCATGCATCGATAGCAGCTTGCCGGAAGGCCTGGCGTTTTTCCTCGCGGTCAATGTACTGTTTGACGGCCTCAAGCACCAACCAATGCGGTGTGCGGTGACGCGCTTCAGCCAGGCGATTCACCCGTTCTTTCGTTTCAAGGTCAAACTTGATCGTCGTTGGGCGCACTGCATTTGTGGTCATGCTTGATTCCCCGAAGAGGGTTACTAGGTATTACCTATTATAAAATAGACTTCAAGGGAATAGCAATCTATCGCAAGAAATCAATTCCAGAAGCTTCTGGCCATAGTAAATATTCAAAGTAGCTCGATATATACCAAACATCGCCGTCTTCATGTTGCAAAAACACAACACCAATCCCGATCTTGTTGCAAAAAATCCATAAATTCCTTGTCACCACACTTGCTCGGCGGTGAAAATAGTCACAACTTCTCTACAGAGAGGTGCATTGTAGATGGCGGCCGGATTATTGGTCGGCACACGTTAAACTCAAACAGGAGAGATACATGAATAAGAAATTAATCGCACTGGCCATCGCTGGCGCGTTTTGCGCCCCGCTGGTTGCATCCGCTGACAATTCCAGCGTCACGATTTACGGCGAATTCGCCGGTTCCTTGGACAATGTCGATGGCGGTTCTGCTGCAGCTTCTGGCGGCACTCCAGCGAGCTCCGAAAGCCGTGGTCGCGTTTCCAGCAACAACTCTTTCCTCGGCTTTAAAGGCTCGGAAGACTTGGGCAACGGTTTGTCCGCGATTTGGGCATATGAGCAATCCATCGCAATCGACAAGCAGAACATCAACAACAACGCCAACGACACCAATGCCGACGTTACCAGCAACCAAAGCCGTCGCAATACGTTTGTCGGCTTGTCCAGCAAGACCATGGGTGCTCTGACGGTGGGTGTTCAGGAAAGCCCAACCAAAACCTCTACCGGCCCATTGGATGTCTTCGGCCAGCACACCTTGGCTGATTATCGTTCCTTAATCGGCGCTGTCGGCGGCTCCGTACGCGCACAAAATTCCCTGCTGTACACCAGCCCAACCCTGAGCGGATTCACCGGCAAATTGATGTGGGCTGCGCAGAATGAAGCCGGCAATGCTACCAATACTACGAATCCTACGAACCCCTCTTTCTGGTCAGGTTCCGTTGCGTATAACAATGGCCCGATTTATGGCGTGTTGGCGTATGAGCGCAATAAGGGTCTTTCCACTACGGCGACTGCTCCGTTTGCGGGGAATATTACTACTTTCGCCACAACCAGCACCAACTCAGATGTCCTGAAAACCACCCGTCTCGGCTTTGGCTACAAGTTTGGCGCAGCCAAGATAGGTGTCGGCTACGAGCGCACCAAGCTGGATGGTATTTCTTCCTTCACCGTGGGCGGTGCCGCAACGGCCGCTGGCGATACCAAACGCAATGCATGGTATGTGTCCGGTCAATACGACATCGGCAACAACGCGATCAAAGCGGCCTACACGCATGCCGGCTCTTACTCGCACACGACACAAACCGGCGCTAAACAAATCAGCATTGGCGCAAGCCATAGCTTCTCGAAGCGCACTGAGATGTTTGCGCTGTATACCCGTGTGTCGAACAACGACAACAATAGCTACGCTCTCGGCGGCGGCGCCACCGGTGTTGCTGCTGTTACCCCGGCAAAGAATGGCGAGAACCCAAGAGGCTTCTCCGTGGGTATGGTGCACAAGTTCTAATTTAGCTTTAAGCTGAATTGGCTGTGCTAAAACGGGCGCCTTCGGGCGCCCGTTTTTTTATATTAAACAGCAGGCTGTAGCTCGAAGAGCTGTGATGATGGGGAGACATGATGTTTAGTCTCGATAAACTGATTATTGAATTCGATAAAGGGCTACGCACCTTGTTTGCGCCTGCCGCTTCCGTGCGCCCCTTGCCGGGCAAGCAATTGGACGAGGCGCAATTGAGCGAAGCTGAAAAGAAATTGGCCGCTGCGCTAATGCGCGTTAACCACAGCGGCGAGATATGCGCGCAAGCTTTGTATCAAGGGCAAGCGCTGACGGCGCGCAACCCGGCGGCCAAGGCCGCGCTAGAGCAGGCGGCGCAGGAAGAAACCGAGCACCTGAACTGGTGCGAGACGCGGATTCGCGAGCTTGGTTCGCATACCAGTTACTTCAATCCCTTGTGGTACACCGGCTCACTCGCCATCGGCGCCTTGGCCGGGGCGTTGGGCGATAAATGGAATTTAGGTTTTTTGGCGGAGACCGAGCATCAAGTGGAGCGGCATCTCGCCGGCCACCTGGAGCGCTTGCCCGCGGCCGATGTGAAGAGCCGCGCCATTGTCGAGCAGATGAAAACCGATGAAGCGCGCCACGCCAGCACGGCGCGGGAGCATGGCGGCGCTGCCTTGCCGATGCCGGTTAAGCAAGGCATGCAACTGACATCGAAGCTGATGACGCAAGCGGCGTACTGGGTGTAAGGCATGAAAACGTTTGCCGAGAACTTGAGCGGGTTGCCAATGTTGGACGCGTTGGCCGTCTTGCAATTGCAAGATGCCAGCGGCGCGACCCGGGCTACGATCGAAAATAAACCGGGATCGCAGGGCTCGTTTCGCGTGTATCACTTTGTCGCCAACAAGTGGGGTGGACTAGGCCAAGAGGCCGCGCGCGAAGCCTTGGATCTTTTCGCTGAGCATACGCAAGATGCAAAACAGCATCCGGGCAAGCATCCGAATATCGACCGCTTGTTTGAGATCGTAGAAAAGAATTTGCATTACTCAGTCAAGGCGAATTGAGCTATAGCTTTATTCCGCCACAATCTCAAAGTCATGCGTGATCGCGGCCGTCTTGCCGAGCATGATCGATGCCGAGCAATATTTTTCCGCCGAAAGATCGATCGCGCGCGCCACGCTTTCGGGCTTTAAGTCTTTCCCGGTGACGATGAAGTGGATGTGGATTTTGGTGAATACTTTAGGATCGGTTGCCGCGCGCTCTGCATCGATTTCAGCCACGCAATCACTGATCTGTTGGCGCTGTTTTTTGAGGATGGCCACCACATCGTAGGCGGTACAGCCGCCGGTCCCTAGGAGCACTAGCTCCATTGGACGCGGCCCCAGATTGCGACCGCCGCCGTCCGGCGGGCCATCCATCAACACGGCATGGCCGCTTTCCGATTCGCCCAAGAAGCTGGCGTTCTCGACCCACTTGATGCGTGCTTTCATTGGCAATTCCCAGTTTATTCAGTGGGCAAGATTTTAACATAGCGGTTTTTGTGTTCATGGAACTTCGCAAAACAATGCGCCTGCGGTATCAGGGGCTGGAAATTCAGAAATGTGAGCCCATGTAATGAAGCATTACATTTTGATGCCGCATCCTGGAGCCTAATCATGCATCTCGTCTGCCCAAGTTGTTTCGCCGTTAACCGCGTCCCCGACGAAAAAATTCGCAGCCAGCCCAAGTGCGGCAAATGCGGCGCGCCGGTTCTGGCGCCGGCGCCTGTGGAATTGACGCAGGCCAATTTCGCCAAATTCATTCAGCACAACGAGTTGCCGGTGCTGGTGGATTTTTGGGCGCCGTGGTGCGGGCCGTGCAAGCAGTTTGCGCCGGTGTACGCGCAGTTGGCGCCGGAATTCGCCACGCGGGTGCGCTTTGCCAAGGTGAATACCGAGGCTGAGCAATTTTTAGCGCAGCAGTATCAAATTCGCAGCATTCCTACCTTGGCGCTGTTTCGGCAAGGCGTGGAACTGGATCGCGTATCGGGCGCGCTGGGCGCGCAACAGCTGAGGGCTTGGCTGGCATCGAAGTAATGTGCTTGTTCTGAAAACGGCGTTTCACCACGGAGTACACAGAGGACACGGAGTAATGCAAATGCATCGCGAAACAAGGACACGCACCCAGCGGGTAATTTAGCAAAAATGATCAGTAATTGTTTTTCCTCCGTGTCCTCTGTGTACTCCGTGGTTCATAAGCTTTTTCCAGGTTTAATCTTTGTCATGTTTCGCGTGTAAAATACCCGCTTTTGGCGCAGATACCTAAGCCGATCGGCGTCGTAAACGTCCATATTTTTAGGAGTGGTCATGGCAGAAGAACAAGCACAGGAACAAGCACAGGAACAAGCGCAGCCGCAGTTCTCCATCGAGAAGCTGTATGTCAAGGATATCTCCTTGGAATCGCCGAATACGCCGGACTTGTTCCTGGTGCAAGAAGCGCCGCAAATCGAGCTCAAGCTGTCTAACCAAGGCCGTCAAGCTGCCGAAAATTTATACGAAGTGCAACTCACCGTGACGCTGACGGCGAAGATCGGCGAGCGTACCGCTTATTTGGCGGAAGTGGCGCAAGCCGGCCTGTTCCGTATCGTGAATGTGACGGAAGAGATGCTGGGGATGGTCATGCAAATCACTTGCCCGAATATTCTGTTCCCCTATGCCCGCGAAGCGATTTCCGATTTGATCGGACGTGCCGGCTATCAACCGATTTTTCTGGCGCCGGTGAATTTCGAGGTGCTGTATCAACAGCAACAACAGCAGCAAGCGCAAGCGGCTGCGCCGGCAACGGTGCAATAAACCGATGCGGCGCATGTTGCTCGGCATGCTGTTGCTGGCGGCCAGCGCCGGCGCCGCCGCGCTGGAATTTCGCACGGTTGGGCCTGCGGCGGCGGTGCTCTACGATGCGCCGTCGTTGCAAGCGAGCAAACTATTTATCCTCTCGCCCAATTACCCGGTGGAAGTGATCGTCACGCTCGATCAGTGGATGAAAGTGCGCGATGCCAGCGGCGCCTTGGCTTGGATCGAATCGAACAAGCTCGGCGATAAACGCAGCGTGCTGGTGCGCGTGGACGAAGCGGATATCCGCAGCCAGCCAGACGATGCCGCGCCCTTGGTGTTTAAAGCCGAGCGCGATGTGGCGCTGGAGTTGATCGCGGTGGACGGTGCATGGCTCAAGATCAAGCATCGCGACGGCCTCATCGGCTACATCGCCGCCAAAGACGTATGGGGTATTTAAGCCTGCGAGCCAGATCATGAAAATCACCGTGCTCGGAGCGGGCGCGTGGGGCACGGCGCTGGCTTTGGTCTACGCCAAGCGACACGCCGTTACCCTGTGGACACGCAATCCGCAGCAAATTGCGGCAATTACCAAGGCGCGCGAAAATGCGCGCTACCTCCCCGGCTTTTCCCTGCCCGAATCCATTCACTTTAGCAGCGATCTAAATCAGGCGATTGCTGGCGCCGATTGGCTGTTGGCGGTCGTGCCGACAAGCGGGATACGCGCACTGTTTGTTGCGCTGACACAAGCCGGAAATAGCGCGCCGGTCATTTGGGCTTGCAAAGGTCTAGAACCCGGTAGCGCCCAGCTATTGCATCAAGTCGCAGCGGAAACCTTGCCGGCGCAGTTGGCGCGCGGCGTGCTCTCGGGGCCGAGCTTCGCGCACGAAGTGGCGCTGGGTTTGCCGTGCGCCTTGACCCTGGCCGCGCACGATGCGGCGTTTGCGCATCAAGCCGCCGCCGATTTGCATGATCATCACCTGCGGGTTTATTCCTCGACCGATGTGGTGGGCGTGGAATTGGGCGGCGCGGTGAAAAATGTCATGGCCATCGCCACCGGCATTTCCGACGGCATGGGTTTCGGCGCCAACGCACGGGCGGCGCTGATTACGCGCGGCTTGGCCGAGATTACCCGGCTGGGCTTGGTGTTGGGCGGCAAGCAAGAAACCTTCATGGGCTTGGCCGGCATGGGCGATCTCATCCTGACTTGCACCGGCGACTTGTCGCGCAATCGCACGGTGGGTTTGCGCTTGGCGCAGGGATTGCCGCTCGCGGAAATTTTACAGCAGTTGGGTCACGCGGCGGAGGGCGTGCACACGTGCGCCGAAGTGCTCAGCATGGCGGATAGTTTGGGCGTGGATATGCCGATCACGCGTGAAGTGCAGCGCGTGATGTTCGAGGGCGTGCCGCCACGCCAAGCCATGGAAGAACTCCTGGCGCGCGAGCCGAAGCCTGAATATGGCGCTTAAATCCGATTGAACCGGCAATCAGCAAGTCGATGGAGGGCGTGACCATGAATAAATACGAATTCAACATCCGCACGCGCAATGGCCAGCGTGTGGATAAAATCACGATTCAAGCGCTGGATCGCGCCACGGCGGAAGAGCGCTTGCGCCAGATGTACCGGCAGTGCGAAATCATCGACAGCACGGAAGCGCCCGCCGTCACCCGGCAAGAAAATATGGATGTCGAAGGCATTATTAATTTAATAACGAAGTGAAGCTAGCGTGCGGTATAAACCAAGCGCGGGCTTTGGGTGTAATCGACTCTGGGCGTTTCGGCCGCTTGTGCGCTGCAGCCGGCAATCAGGCCGGCGCTAATGAGTTCCTCCAGCAGTAATTCATAATCCTGCGCGCCGCGGCTATTCGGTGCGTGCGCAAAAATATCTTTATTCACCGCTGGGCTTTCGGCCACGCTGACATTTTCGGCGATGGTGGTGGTGCACAGATCGTCACCGAACTTTTCTTGCGCTTGCGCCAAAATTTGCCGCGTCATCTTGCGCCGCTTGTCAAAACGCGTCAGCAGATAGCGCCGCGGCAGTCGGCGTTTTAAAACGAGTTCCAGCGCCTTGAGGGTTTTCTCGACTTGCAGCGCGCCATTCAAGGCCAGGAAATCGGTCGAGATCGGGATCAGCGCTACATCGCAGGCAAATAGCGCATTCAAGGACAGCACGCCCAGCATCGGGCAGCAATCGATCACCACCGGATTTTGTTCTTGTTGCAAGCCTTCCGCGCGCAGTCCGGTGGCGAGCCGCGTCACGATGTTGTAACCCTTGCCAAACAGCGTGTCGGCTTTCGCCAGATCCAAGTGCGAAGGAATGATTTGCCCTAAATTACCCGCGTCTTGGATCAATTCCGCAAGCTGCCGGCTTTTCTGATAGAAGCTAAAAACACTTTCATTGCAGGAATCGACCGACACGCCGGCAATATGCGTGAGATGCGCTTGCGGGTCGAGATCGATCAGCAAGGGCTGTTTTCCCTGGCGCTTCAGCGCCGCGGCCAAGTTTAGGCTGGTCGTGGTTTTACCTACCCCGCCCTTTTGATTGAAGACAGTAATAACGGTCATATTGATCTTGTCCGCTTTGAGATTCAGGAAAGGATAGACTGAATCTTGATAAATCGCAATAAATTCTGATAGTTAAAATTTATAGTTAATGTGATGAGTTAGGTAATCGATTTTAATTTGGCATGGGCTTTATTGATGAACGGCAATGCATCGCCTAGCTTCTAAATTCTTTTAGAAGTTTTGAAACGGAATGGTTAAATAGCAAGTATTGGGCGCGGCTCGATTAGCGCCTAGACCGAACACACGAAAGCAATCAATCCGATGGGCGAGGTACTAAAATTCAAACGCCCCAAACCCGGGGTGAAGCACGCAGGCAAAAGCTTGTGCCAGCATGGCCACCATCAATGGGTCGCGGCGGAACAAACGCCCTTCGATGTGAAGCAAGGGCGCTTGGTGACGCGTTATGTGTGCAGTCGTTGCGGCGTCACAAAATTCAGCGCGGACTAATGCGGGGCTTTTAAGCGTTGCGGGATTGCTTCCGCATCGCGCATGAAATCTTGCAGCGACTTGTCGCGGGTGGCTTGGAATTGCGGCGGCTTGAGTTCGGGCGGGTAGGGCAGGGTATCGCTAAACTCTAAACCTTGAACATACGCGGTAAAGCCGGAGAGACCGACCAACGCCACGGCGGTCGATAGCGCAATGACACCGATGCGGCGCGGCGAAAATAAGGTCGTAAAGCGCAAATGCCCATACAGCATGGCGCTCGCCAGCAGGCCGAGCAAAACATGAAACAAAATGTCCGCCGAGAGCAGCGCGGAAAAACCGAAGGCGTAATATTCCACCACGACGTTGGCGCAAAGAAAGCCAATCACGCCGAGCGTCGCGATCACGGCATGCGAAACATACGCGGCATGGTGCATGAAGACGCGGCTGAGCAAGGCCCAGACACCGGCCCAGACGGGCACCAGCACGAAGATTTCAATATTCTCCAGCAGCAGTTGCCCGATGGTTTTCGTTTGCACCGAACTTTGATAGCTGTCCAGTCCCAACAACCCCAATAACAGCAAAGTCAGCAGTGCGAGTATCGCGGTGCTGGTAAAAAAACCTGCGAAACGGCTGTGGGCGAGTTTGTCGATGCGCGTGGGTGCAACTGCATAATCCGGGCGTCGCAGCCGCACCAGGGTTTGGCCGAGGCGCAGCAAGGTTTCCGGGCCGAGCGCCAGCGCCGACACCGGCTGCATCGGCGGCAAGAGATAGGTGCCGTTCTCCGTGCCGAGATCGGTCAGCAGGGGTTCACCGTGATCGTTGCACGCAATCTGCGCATGATGCGGCGAGACAAAATCATCGTTGATGATGAGGTCGTTGTCGTAAGCGCGCCCGAGCGTGGCGGGAAAGTGCGTGAGCTTAATGCGCTCATGCACTTTGCCGGATTTGTCCAATACTTCCGCGATGATCACGGGTTCCATCGAAAGCTCTCTAAATAATGCTGGGAGAAGCGCAACGCATTCTGCGCTGAAACGCCGGCGAGGGTCAGCGTGGTGAGCACGCCGCGATGGTTTTCATTTAAGGTGGCGGCTTTCAGCACCGCGTCGTAGAGGCCGGGCAGGCGCTTATTGGCGCGCAGGCACAAGGCGGTCTTGAAGCGCACGCCGTGGCTTTTCACGAAATCGGTGTGGCAAGAAAATTTGCTGACATCTTCCTTGCTGGCCGGCATGCCGGGATAGCCGGCATTGAATTGTTCCTGATAGGCGCTGTAAAACTGGAAGCGATTCAACCCGCGCGCCGCCAGCCATTGATGCTGAAAGTGCACCACGCCCGTGGTCAGCGTGCGCGATACATATAAATTATCTTCCGACGAGCATTGCTGGATGACTTCCTGATAGCGCTGCGCGGGATCGGCGTTGCTGTCGCCCCAGCATTTCATGAACGGCGCCAGCCGCCCCGGCACGCTATAGTTGCCCAAGGGGGTGGTGGCAACCGGGGTGTTGATCAGCTGTTGCATATAGGCATGTTGATTCGCGTTCAATTGATCGCGCAGCTGGGCGAGCGCGGCTTTTGGCGTTAAAGCGGGACGACCCTGCGCGCGCAGGAGCAAGGCCTGCACAAATTTTGCGGGCACCAAAAAACTCACTTGGTTGCCGGCGGTTGCCACGTTCACCCCGACCACGGCGCCATCGTTCAACACGGCCGGTCCGCCGCTCATGCCGGGGTTAATCGAGCCGGTGAAGTGAATTTTTTCGTACAGCGACGTTTCCAGCAGCCCGTTATACGTGCCCTCGACGATGGTGAACCCTAAATCGAGCGGCGTGCCGATGGAAAACAAGCGCATGCCGATCGGCAAGTTATCCGTGTGCAAGCCGAAAAAGCGATGTGGCGGCAGGCTGGTCTGCACCACGGCCAAATCGTGCACTGCGTCAAAGTCGATCAACTGCAACTGCGCGCGTTGCCCGTCGGTGCTGGCGATTTCGCCGCGATAGTGATCCGGCTGCTGAACTAAATCCGAAATGACATGATAGTTGGTGACGATGAGCCCGTTGGCGGACGCAAAAAATCCCGAGCCTATGGCGGATTGGGCGCCGGTCGAAGCTTCGAGGATGCGCACTTGCACCAGGCGATCCTGGAATTGACCGAACACATCCTCGGTTGCCGCCGGTGATGGCAGAGCGAAAATCAACAATAGGCAAACGATGAGCGAACGCATAATGGCGCACATTCTACCCGGTTTGGCGCGCTTGGTTCTTTGTGCCGCGTGGCGTTCTAGTCGCGCGTGCGTGGCAGCGCGGGCTGGATATTCGCGTCGCGCCGTTGCAGCCAATGTAAAGCGCCCAGGCCCGCAGCACGTCCGCTGGCGAAGCAAGCGCTGAGCAAATAGCCGCCGGTCGGCGCTTCCCAGTCCAGCATTTCGCCGGCGCAAAACACGCCGGGCAAATCGCGCAGCATCAGGTGCGCATTGAGCGCTTCGAAGCGCACGCCGCCGGCGCTGCTGATGGCTTCATCCAGCGGGCGCGGTGCGCGCAGGCGCAACGGCAGCGCCTTAATGGCCGCGCCGAGGCGCGCGGGTTGTGCATAATCTTGCGCCGGCGCCAATTCGCGCAGCAGTCCCGCTTTGACGCCTTGAAGGCCGAGCCGGCTTTGCAAGTGGCTGGCTTGCGAGCGCGAGCCTCTGGGCCGCGCCAGTTCGTCGATGACTTGTTGCAAGGTTTTGCCGGGGAGTAAGTCGAGATGAACCAGCGCACTGCCATCGGCTGCAATCGCATCGCGCAGCGCTGCGGAGAATGCGTAGATCAAGCTGCCTTCCACGCCATCGGCGGTCACCAGAAACTCGCCGGTTTTGCGCTGCGTGACGCCGGCCTGGTCGGTGAAGCTGAGGATCACGGGCTTGATCGGATGCCCGGCAAAACGCGCGCTGAAATGCGCACTCCAGCCGACATCAAAGCCGCAATTGGCGGGGCGCAGGGGTGCAATGTCTACGCCGCGCCGCGCCAGCAGCGGCACCCACGCGCCATCGGAACCGAGCCGGCTCCAACTGCCGCCGCCGAGCGCGAGTACCAGCGCATCGGCTTGCACGAGATTCTCGCCTTGCGGCGTGCTAAAGCGCAGCGCGCCTTGATCATCCCAACCCAGCCAGCGCTGTCGCACATGCAAGCGCACGCCGCTTGCGCGCAAGCGATGCAGCCAGGCGCGCAATAGCGGCGCGGCCTTCATGTCGCGCGGAAATACGCGCCCCGAGCTGCCGATAAACGTTTTGATGCCAAGCCCATGGATCCAGGCGCGCAAAGCGTTGGGGTCGAAGGCTTGCAGCAGCGCTTGTAGCTGCGTGTTGCGCGCGCCGTAGCGCGCAAGGAAGGCCGGGAACGCTTCGCTATGCGTGATGTTCATGCCGCCCTTGCCCGCCATCAAAAATTTGCGCCCGAGCGAAGGCATGGCATCGTACACGTCGACTTGCGCGCCGCCTTGAATCAAAACCTCGGCCGCCATCAGGCCGGCAGGGCCGCCGCCGATCACCGCGACGCGGCTGGGGGGTGAGTTGTGGGTGGTTGTCACGTTCAGGTATGCGAGAAACGAATGTGGGCAGATCTATCTATACCATGTTTTATACCCGGTGCGCGCCATTGAGTTGAGCGCGGCATGCACTAAGCATAAGATGCAAGTTCGATTAATAAAAAAGAAGGAGGAGAATCATGGCGAATCACTATGCGCCGCCGCAAGCGAATGTGGACGATGTCACGCCCGCGGGGCAGATGATCACCGGCGAGATGATCGAGGCCCTGCGCGGCACTAAAGGCTGGGTGCTGTTGTTCGGGATCTTGACCTTGATTGGCGCCGGCTTCATGGTGCTGGGCGGGATCGGCATGGTCTTCGGCAGCGCGTTTATGGGGGCGGCTGGCGGGGCGCGCGGCGGGCCGCCAGCGGCCGTGTTCGCGGGCATGGGCGTGGTTTATCTCATCATGGCCGCGATTTATGTTTTCCCGGGCTGGTTTCTGATCAAATACGCCTCCGCGATCGGGCGCTTGGTCAGCAGCGGCCAAGCGCACGACATGGAAGATGCGTTGCACCAGCAGCGCAAATTTTGGAAACTGGTCGGCGTGCTCATGCTGGTCATGATGGTGCTGGGGATTGTGGGGGTGATTGCCGCCATTGCGATTCCGGCGGTCATGATGGCGAAGGGCGGCCTAGGCTAATTTCATCTCACCCAGCCTAAAAAAGCATCTGCAGAACGGTGTTTCTGATAGCCGGCGCAGGATGGTTTGTTTGAGCCATCCTGCGCCAAATGCGGCTATTGCGCCGTTTTCGCCAGCGTAGCGGCAAGCAATCCCCTATATTTCAAGCTAAATTCCCTCAAATTTTCCGATTTTCGGCCGATATAGTCATTCTTAGCCATCCATTTCGAGGTCAATGATCGTCCAGATACTTGGGGCGGGAAATCTATAAGCATGAAGCTCAAGTTTTTTTCCAGCCTGCGTGCGCGCTTGTTGCTGCTCATGGTTATCGCGGCATGCCCCTGGGTGGCGGCGATGTCTTACCACTTTTGGGTGGAACGGCAGCAGGCCATTGATGACGCGGGGCAAGACCTGCTCGACCTTGCGCGCAGCGGTGCGGCTACGCAGGAACGCGCTATTTCAAATGCGCGCACCATGCTGCAACTCTTGGCGGCATTGCCTGAAATTCGCTCCGGTGCAGCGCCGGCTTGCCAGGCGCTGCTGACAGGCATTCATCGCCAATCCGATCAGTACGCCAATTTGCTGGCGGCGGACCTGAATGGTCGTTTGCTGTGCGCCGCCAAGAGTGGCGGGCCGGCCGATTTCCATGAGCGCGAATGGTTTCGCGAAGCGCTGCGCCAACCCGGTTTCGTCACCAGCCATTTCATTGTCGGCAAGCTGCGCGGGCTGCCTATTTTGCCGGTGTCGTTCGCGATACGCGATGCAGATGGCCGCGCGTTTCGCGTATTGCTCGCCGCGATTAACGTCGGCTGGATGGAGCAATTATTGGACCGAACCAAGCTTGCCGACGGCGGCATCGTCAGCGTACTCGACAGTAAAGGCGTGGTGGTGGCGCGGCAGCCGAACGATCCAGCCTTCATCGGCAAAGCGCATACCATGGCGTCGTTGGTGCGGGCGATTCAAGCCGGTGGTGATGGGGTCAGCGGAGAGGCGTTGGGCGCCGATGGCCAGCAGCACTTGTTCGCCTTCAGCCGGGTGTCTTCAGTCGGGGAAGGCAATGTATTTGTGGCGGTCACCGTGCCTAAGCGCTATGTGCTGGCCAAGACCCGGCAGACATTCCTCACTAACTTGGGCTTAACCGGCGCACTCACGGCGCTGGCCTTGGTGCTGGGCTGGTTTTTGGCCGAGTCCATAGTATTGCGGCGGGTGCGCGCCCTGGAGCAAGCTGCACGCCGTATTGCGGGCGGCGATTTCAGTGCGCGAACCACCTTAAATCCAGGGCACGGCGAGATCGATGACTTGGCGCGCGCATTCGACGACATGGCGGGATCCATTGACCGTCAAATGCGACAGCTCAATAGCATCATGGAAGTCACGCCCGAAGCGATCATCATCTGCGCCAAGGATGGGCGCATCGTCCAGGACAATGCGCAAACGCTGCGCCTGTTCGGCTACGCCGAGGGCGAGTTGATCGGGCAGTCGATTGAATTGCTGCTGCCGGAGCGCTTGCGCAGCGTGCATGCGGGGCATCGCGCCCAATATGCGGAAACCGGCGTGACGCGGGAGATGGGGGCGGGGCGCGAGTTGTTGGCGCGGCGCAAAGACGGCAGCGAATTCCCGGTGGATATCAGCCTCTCCATGCTCCAGAGCCCGGAGGGCGACTTGGTCATCAGTGCGGTGCGCGACATCAGCGAGCGCAAAAATTTCGAAACACAAATTATTCATCAGGCAACGCACGATGCCTTGACCGGCTTGCCGAACCGCGCGTATTTCAGCGACCTGCTCAAGCGCGCCATGGTGCAGGTCGAACGCAACGAGAAGCTGTTGGCGGTGATGTTCTTGGATTTGGATGGATTCAAAAATATCAACGATACGCTGGGGCATGAAGTAGGCGATGCCTTGCTCAAGGTGATCGCCGAACGTCTGGTCGGCGTATTGCGCAAGGATGATGTGGTCGCGCGCCAAGGCGGCGATGAATTCACCATCCTGCTCCAAGGCGTCAACGTGTTTCAGGACATCGTGCAAGTCGCCGAGAAGTTGCTGGCGGCTGCAGCGGAACCGGTCATGCACCAAGGACAAGCGATTCATGTCACCGCGAGCATCGGCATCACCATCTATCCGTTCGATGACATGAATGCCGAGAACTTGCTGCGCAATGCCGACACCGCCATGTATCGCGCCAAACAGGCCGGCAAGAATAATTTCCATTTTTATACCGCCGAAATGAACGCCAGCATCCGCGAGCGCATGGAAATCGAAAGCGGTTTGCGCCGGGCGTTGGAGAGCAACCAGTTCGAGCTGTATTTTCAGCCCAAGGCAGATATTGCAAGCAATGCGATCGTCGGCGTGGAGGCTTTGCTGCGCTGGCACCATCCGGAACTAGGGATGATCCCGCCGGGTAAATTCATTCCAATCGCGGAAGACAGCGGCTTGATCGTGCCGATCGGCGAGTGGGTGCTATGCAAGGCCTGCGAACAGATCAAGCTGTGGCGCGCAAGCATTGCGCCAGACCTGAAAGTTGCGGTGAATGTGTCGGCGCGGCAATTCCGCCAAGCGGATTTTCTCGGCATGTTGAACGCGGTGCTGGCGAAAACCGGAATCGACCCCGCTTCCGGCGCGCTGGAATTGGAATTGACCGAAAGCATGGTGATGCAGAACGTCGAAGAAAATCTGGCGATTCTGGATCAGCTGCACGCAATGGGTATTCGCATTCACATCGACGACTTCGGTACCGGTTATTCAAGCCTGAGCTACTTGAAAAGGTTTCGGATCCACACCCTCAAAATCGACCAGTCTTTCGTGCGCGATATCGTGACCGATGCGGATGATGCGGCGATTGCCTCATCCATCATCCTGTTGGGCCATAGTCTCAAACTCAATGTGATCGCTGAAGGCGTTGAAACCGAGGCGCAGTATCGCAAGTTGCGCGATATTGGCTGCGACGAAATGCAGGGCTATCTCTTGAGCAAGCCGCTGCCGGCGGCCGAAATCGAGCAGTATTTACTTCAAACGCCCATCCCCGTAGCTGCGCGCGCATAAATTCTAATTGGGGTCAGAGTCGAATTAATTAATTCGACTCTGACCCCAATTTTTTCGCCACGATCATTCCATTCTTCTTGTTTTTATTGGATTTTCATGATTTTAATCAATTCGGAATATCGATTTGTTAATAAATTATTTATTAACAAATAATTACAGCAGATTTCAAATAAAAATATTAGGTATTAACTATATCCGTATATTTTATATGGAAATAAGTTAGCGCTCGTCAGTTGTGATTAAGTCATTGGCAACATTAGAGAAAATTAAGCCCTTGTGACGGTTTTATTCTTGACCATGCCATATAAATCTCCTATAGTGGGTTGTAGTGGTAAAAAGTGGGAGGTAGTGGGGAATGACGTGCGTTAAAAGGGCGGTATGTTTCGCGGCGCAACAGCGCTAAATCTGGATGCCAAGGGGCGGCTGGCCGTCCCGGCGCGGCATCGTGATGCGCTCACGGTGCAGGCCGGCGGCCGTCTCGTGCTGACCGCGCATCCGCATCGTTGTCTCCTGCTTTATCCCCAGTCCGCGTGGGAACCCATCCAGCAAAAAATCATGTCTTTGCCCAGTCTCGATAAGCAAGCGAGCCTGTTGCAGCGTCTATTGGTGGGTTTTGCGGAAGATATGGAATTGGATGGCGCCGGCCGGGTGTTGGTGTCGCCGGTGCTGCGCGAATTTGCGGCATTGGAAAAACAAGTGATGTTGGTGGGGCAAGGAACGCATTTCGAGCTGTGGAGCATGGAAGGCTGGCGCACGCAATTGGATGAAGCGTTGGCGCAAGGCGATTCCGTGTTGCCGGCGGAACTGGGGAATTTTTCCTTGTGAAGAATGCTGTGAGCCCGTGCTCACAACATGTCCCGGTGTTGTTGGAAGAAGCGGTCGACGCATTGAATATCAAGCCGGATGGTGTGTATGTAGATGCAACCTTCGGGCGCGGCGGACATGCTGGGGCGATTTTGGCGCGCTTGGGAAAAGCGGGTCGTTTGATCGCATTCGATAAGGACCCAGCGGCCATTGCCGTGGCGCGGGCGGTGCAAGATACGCGCTTGAGTGTGGTGCATGCAGGGTTTGCGCACATGCAAGAGGCGTTGCGCGCGGTGGGAGTAGAGCGGGTGGATGGGGTGTTGCTGGATTTGGGTGTGTCGTCGCCGCAGCTGAATGAAGCGGAGCGCGGCTTTAGTTTTCGTATGGAAGGCCCGCTCGACATGCGCATGGACACCACGCGGGGGAGGACAGCAGCAGAATGGCTGGCCACGGTAGAACAAAAAGAACTGGCGGAGGCGATAGCTGAATATGGCGAAGAACGGTTTGCTAAGCAGATTGCAAGAGCGATTATTGCGGCGCGCGCGCGAGGGCCAATCACTACAACCCGAGTGCTTTCCCAGATCGTGGCAGAGGCCGTGCCCACGCGCGAGCCAGGCCAAGATCCGGCGACGCGCACCTTTCAAGCTATACGGATTTACATCAATCAGGAGCTTGAGGAGTTATCGTTAGTGCTACCGCAAATTGTGGAGCTGCTCACCCCCGGTGGTCGTTTGGCGGTGATTAGCTTCCACTCCCTCGAAGATCGCATCGTGAAGCGCTTCATGAAATCGGAAGCGCAACCAGACAAGCTCCCCTCGAAATTCCCGATCAAAGCCGCTGATTTACCGCCGGCGCGCCTACGCTTGATCGGCAAGGCGCAACGCCCCGGCAGTGTCGAATCGGCCGCAAATCGCCGCGCGCGCAGTGCTGTGCTGCGGGTGGCCGAGCGCACGGAGCAGCCGATGGAGCATCGGGCATGACGCGGCTCAATCTGTTGTTGGTCGGCATTCTGATGGTGTGCGCGCTGGGCGTGGTCACCTCGCAGCACCACGCGCGCAAGCTGTATGCGGCATTGCAGCTGGCGCAAGAATCCGCCAAGCAAATGCAAACCGAATACAACCAGCTGCAACTCGAGCAAAGCACTTGGGCCATGCACGCCCGGATCGAAAAAATTGCCGTCGAGCGCTTGCATATGCACATTCCCGACGCGGGCAAAATTCAAATGGCGCCGGTGAACCCGGTGAACCCGGTGAACCCGGTGAGTCAAGCAAACCCGCCGGGCAAGCCCGCAGGTGAAAAATCATGATGGCCAATAGCGTCAGCCGCAAAGCGCAATTGACGGTGCGTCTGCCGGTTTGGCGCACGCGGGCGATTTTGATTGCGCTGTTGATCGGCTTCGCGGCCTTAATCGGTCGCGCCGTATTTTTGCAAGGCGTGAATAAAGATTTCCTGCGCATGAAGGGCGAGGCGCGCTACTCGCGCGTGATCACGCTGAACTCCAATCGCGGCAAGATCACCGATCGCAACAATGAGCCTTTAGCAATTTCCAGCCCGGTCGAATCGGTCGCGGTTAATCCGCGTGAAGCGGATATCGACTCGCAGCAAATGAATCGCCTGGCCAAGCTGCTGGCGCTCAAAGACGGCGAGCTGAAAAAGAAATTCGACGAGGACCGCGACTTCGTTTATCTCAAGCGCCAACTGTCGCCGGAAACAGCGGAGAGGGTGTTGAAGCTGGATATTCCCGGTGTGTTTTTGCAGCGCGAATACCGTCGTTATTACCCCTACGGCGAAGAAACGGCGCAAGTGCTGGGCATTACGAATGTCGATGACAAAGGCCAGGAAGGCGTTGAGCTCGCCTACAACGAGCAATTGGCCGGTGTAGACGGATCGCGGCGTGTGCTGAAAGACCGTCGCGGCAATATTATCGAAGGCGTGGAAAGCATTCGCACGCCGCAAGAAGGGCAAGACATTATGCTGGCCCTCGATCGCAATATTCAATATTTGGCGTATCGGGAACTCAGTGAGGCGATGACCGAGAACCGCGCTAAAGCGGGCGCGGCCGTGGTGCTGGATGCCAAGACGGGTGAAATTCTGGCATTGGTGAATCAGCCGTCCTACAACCCCAACAAGCGCGTCAAGAATATGCAAGCCGGTCTTACCCGCAACCGCGTGATGACCGACACCTTCGAGCCGGGCTCCACCTTGAAGCCGTTCACCGTGGCGATGGCGCTCGAAACCGGGCGCTTCAAGCCGGATACCCTGATCAGCACCGAGGGCGGCAAGATGAGCATCGGCCCGGCCACCATCCACGATGCGCATGTGGAGGGTACGCTCACGGTGTCGCAGGTGATCCAGAAATCTTCCAATGTCGGCGCAGCGAAAATGGCGCTGTCGATGAGTCCGGAATACATGTACGAGAACTTTGCCAAGTTCGGCTTCGGCAAGCTGCCGCAGTCGGGTTTCCCCGGCGAAGTGTCCGGTCGCTTGCGGCCGTATCAAACCTGGCGCCCGATCGAGCAAGCCACCATGGCCTTTGGCCACGGCATCTCGGTCAGCCTGCTGCAACTGGCGCGCGCCTATACCATGTTCACCTCCGATGGCGAATTGAAAAATGTTTCATTGCTCAAGCTGGACCACCCGCCGCAAAGCCAGCGCGTGATCACGCCCCTCGCAGCGCAAGAGATGCGCGCCATGCTGGAAACCGTGGTGTTGCCGGGTGGCACCGCGCCGCGCGCGCAAGTGTTGGGCTATCGCGTTGCGGGCAAGACCGGCACCGCGCACAAATTGGATGCGCACGGCAACTATGCGCCGGATCGGTATGTGGCGTCGTTTGTCGGTTTCGCGCCGGCTTCCGACCCGCGCCTGATTATCGCGGTGATGGTGGACGAGCCTTCCGCCGGTCAGTATTACGGCGGCACGGTGGCCGCGCCGGTGTTCTCGCGCATCATGGCCGGCGCGTTGCGCCTGTTGGCGGTGCCGCCGGATATGCCGATGCAAAATATGTTGATGCCGCCGGGCGATGCGCCGGAAATTCGGGAGGAATCATGATCCCGAGGAATCCGCCGCAAAGCCAGTTCGAATTCAAGTTGGTGGATGCGCTGCCGGTGCGCGTGACGAATCTGGTGAACGATAGCCGCCTCGTTACGGCTGGGGATACTTTCCTGGCCTATCCCGGCATGCATCAGGATGGACGCCAGTACATTCCGCAAGCGATTGCGCAAGGCGCCAACGCCATTGTGTGGGAAACGCAAAATTATGTGTGGGACCCGGCTTGGCAAGTGCCTAATTTGCCGGTGCCGCAGTTGCGCGAGAAGGTCGGCGCATTCGCCTCCGAAGTCTATGGCCGACCCTCGCGGCACTTGTGCGCGATCGGCATTACCGGCACCAATGGCAAGACCTCGTGCTCGCATTGGCTGGCGCAAGCCTTGAGTCAAGCAGGGCGTCCCACGGCGATTATCGGCACCTTGGGCAACGGTTTCCCGGAACAGCTGGAGCCGTCGAGCAACACCACGCCCGACCCCATCGTGTTGCAAAAAAGCCTGAAGCGCTATTTGGATCAAGGCGCAACTTGTGTCGCGATGGAAGTTTCCTCGCACGCGCTGGATCAGGGCCGGGTGAACGGCGTGCATTTTGAAATGGCGCTGTTCACCAATCTGTCGCGCGACCACTTGGATTATCACGGCGATATGGAGCGCTATGCCAGTGCCAAATCGCTCTTGTTTACCTGGCCGGAATTGCGCCATGCCGTGCTCAACGGCGATGACCCGTATGCGCAGGAATTGCGGCAGAAAGCCGAGGCGCATGGCGTGAAAGTGATTGCTTATGGTTTCGAAGCGGGCGAAGTGCGCGGCAGCAATTTGCGCGTCGGGCCGCAAGGCTTGGCCTTCGATGTAGCCACGCCGTGGGGCGAAGCGCGACTGGAAAGCAGCGTGCTGGGCCGATTCAATGCCTCCAATTTGTTGGCGGTGTTAACCACCTTGCTGGTGGGCGGCGTGCCGTTCGAGCAGGCCATCGTCAGCGTGCAGCACGTGCAGCCGGTGCCGGGACGCATGCAGCAGTTGCGCACCCCGGGCAAGCCCTTGGTGGTGGTGGATTACGCGCATACCCCGGATGCTTTGGAAAAAGTGCTGCTGACCCTGCGCGAAGTGGCCGCCGATTCCAAGGCTTCGGACGCCAAGTTAATTTGCGTGTTCGGCTGCGGCGGGCAGCGCGACAAGGGCAAGCGCCCGTTGATGGGCGATGTGGTGGCGAACCTGGCCGATGAGGCGGTGGTGACCAGCGACAATCCGCGCAATGAAGATCCGCGCAGCATCATCGACGAGATCGTCGCCGGCATGGCCTCGAACTTTCATGTGGAGGTCGATCGCGCCGCCGCTATTGACTATGCGATTCATCAGGCGCGCGCCACGGATGTGGTGTTGATCGCCGGCAAGGGGCACGAGACGTATCAAGAAATTAAGGGCGAAAAATTACCGTTCAGCGATATCGAAGTGGCGCTGCGTTCCTTGGGACAAAACGGGGAGCATTCCGCATGATGCGCCTGACGGAAGCAGCGCAAGCCATTGGCGCCGGCATCAGCGGTACGGATGTCACGTTTAGCTCGGTGAGCACCGATACGCGCACGCTGCAGCACGGTGCGCTATTCGTGGCGCTGCGCGGCGCGCGTTTCGATGGCCACGATTTTGTGCGCCAAGCCTTGGAGAACGGCGCGAGTGCCGCCTTGGTCGATAGCCAGTTTCAACCGCAGGCAGCCGGCATCGCCGACGATGCTGGGTTGCTGATCGTGGCGGACACGCGCCTGGGTTTGGGTCAGTTGGCTGCGGCCTGGCGCAAGCGTTTCGATATTCCCCTGATCGCGGTGACCGGCAGCAACGGCAAAACCACGGTGAAAGAAATGCTCGCCGCGATCTTGGCAACGGCCGCCGGCGATGCGCAAGCCGTGCTCGCGACGCAAGGCAATTTGAACAACGATATCGGCATGCCCTTGATGCTGCTGCGCCTGCGCGCGCGCCATCGCTTCGCCGTGATTGAAATGGGCATGAATCATCTGGGTGAAATCGACTATCTCACGCATCTGGCGACGCCGACCGTGGCGCTGGTGAATAACGCGCAAACCGCGCATGTGGGGGAGTTGGGCAGCGTTGAAAACATCGCGCGCGCCAAAGGAGAAATTTTCGCCGGGCTGCGCCCAGGCGGGATAGCCGTGATCAATGCCGACGATGCGTTTGCGCCGCTGTGGCGCGAATTAAACGCCGGACGAGCAGTGATCGATTTCGGCTTGGAGCACTCGGCGCAGGTGACCGGGCGCTACGAATTGCTGCCGGCCAGCGCGCGCTTGGAGATTCAGTTGCCGCAGCAAACCGTGCAAACGCATTTGCAAGTTCCGGGCCTGCACAACGTGCGCAATGCGCTGGCAGCCAGCGCTGCGGCGCTGGCGGTGCACATCGAGCCGCAAGTGATTGCACAGGGACTGGCTGCATTCAAAGGGGTGAAGGGACGCTTGCAAAGCAAGGTCGTGCTGCATGGTGCGACGCTGATCGACGATAGCTACAACGCCAATCCCGGCTCAGTGCGCGCCGCCATCGAGGTGCTGGCGCAAGCGCCGGGGGAGAAAATTTTAGTGTTGGGCGACATGGGCGAACTGGGTGCGGAGGGCGCGCAACTGCATGCAGAAATTGGCCGTTACGCGCAGGAAAAGGGCATCGATGCGCTGTTTTGTTTGGGGGATTTAAGCCGCCATGCGGCGCAGGCGTTTGGCGCCGGCGCGCAGCATTTCGAGCGCATTCAGGAGCTGCTGGCGGATTTGGAAAACCGCCTATCGCCGACGACGACGGTGCTGGTGAAAGGTTCTCGCTTCATGGAAATGGAGCGGGTTGTGAGGAGCTTTGAAATTGCCTGAGATGCGAGGAGCCGGGATGACGCGTAACAACGCAATGCCGCATTGGAGTACGCCATGTTACTAGCCTTGTTTCAATGGTTGGCGCAAGAGCAGCACATCCGCGTCTTCAACGTATTCGGTTACATCACCTTGCGCGCGGTGTTGGCGGCATTGACGGCCTTGGCGATTTCATTCGTGGTCGGCCCGGGCATGATCCGGCGCCTGACGGCGTACAAAATCGGCCAGGCGGTGCGCGACGATGGTCCGCAAACGCACTTGATCAAAGCCGGCACGCCGACCATGGGCGGCGCATTGATTCTGGTGGCGATTCTGGTGGCCACCTTGTTGTGGGCCGACCTGAAAAATATTTATGTCTGGGTGGTGCTCGGCATCACCGGCGGCTATGGCGCCGTGGGTTGGGTCGACGATTATCGCAAAGTGGTGCATCGCAATCCGAAGGGCTTGTCGGCGCGCGCCAAATTATTTTGGCAATCGCTGATCGCCTTGTGCGCCGTCGCGTTCATCGCCTACAGCACCCATCTGCCGGCGCAGACCGAATTGATCGTGCCGTTCTTCAAGACCGTGGCCATCCCCTTGGGCACGTTTGGCTTCATGGCCTTGGCTTATTGCGTGATTGTCGGCACCAGCAATGCGGTGAACCTGACCGATGGCCTGGACGGCTTGGCGATCATGCCCACGGTGATGGTGGCCAGCGCCTTGGCGATCTTCGCTTATGTCGCCGGCAATGTAGTGTTCGCCAAGTATCTGCAATTGCCGCACATTCCCGGCGCGGGCGAGTTGGCGGTGTTCTGTGCCGCGATCGCCGGCGCGGGGCTGGCGTTTCTCTGGTTCAACGCCTATCCGGCGGAAGTGTTTATGGGCGATGTCGGCGCCTTGGCCTTGGGCGGTGCGCTGGGCGTGGTGGCGGTGATCGTGCGCCAGGAAATCGTGCTGTTCATCATGGGCGGCGTGTTCGTGGTGGAGACCTTGTCTGTGGTGTTGCAAGTGGCTTCGTTCAAGCTCACCGGCAAGCGCATTTTCCGCATGGCGCCGCTGCACCACCACTATGAATTGAAGGGTTGGAAAGAGAATCAAGTCGTGGTGCGGTTTTGGATCATCACCATGATCTTGGTGTTGATCGGATTGTCGACGCTGAAATTACGATGAAAATAATCTTGCCACTAGGTTGATAGCATTTAGATGAACATCAAAGGCAAAAACATATTGGTGCTGGGCCTGGGCGATACCGGCCTGTCCATGGTGCGCTGGCTGGTGCGCCAGGGCGCGATCGTGCGCGCCGCCGATAGCCGCGAGTCGCCGCCACATGCCGCGAAAATTCGCGCTGAGTGGCCGCAAGTGGAAGTGCTGACCGGTGAAATCAATGCCGCTTGTTTTGAAAATATCGACTTGATCGCCATCAGCCCCGGCGTGCCGCTGGCCAGCCTGCCGGCGACGCGCGTGCCGGTGGTGGGCGATGTGGAATTGTTCGCGCAGGCCCTAGTCCAAGACCAGGCGCCGCGCCAAGCCAAGGTGATCGCCATTACCGGCGCCAACGGCAAGACCACGGTGACTGCGCTGTGCGGCGCGATGTGCGCGCAAAGCGGCGCGCGCACAGTGGTGGCCGGCAATATCGGCCTGCCGGTGTTGGATGCCTTATGCGCGATTGAAGACGGCGCGGCGATGCCGGAAATCTTTGTGCTGGAGTTGTCGAGCTTCCAATTGGAGACGACTTCCACCCTGCATGCCGATGCCGCAACCGTATTGAATGTGACGCAGGATCACCTGGACCGCTATGCCGACATGAATGCGTATGCCGCTGCCAAGGCGCGCATTTTCGCCGGCAACGGCGTGCAACTGTTGAACCGCGAAGATGCCTATAGCCAAGCGATGGCTGTGCCGGGACGCAAGATTGAAACCTTTGGCCTGCGTGCGCCGGCCAACGATGCCGAATGGGGCTTGGCGCAAGTCGATGGCGCGGACTGGTTGGCGCATGGCCAAGAAAAATTAATGCCGTGCCGGGACATTCCGCTCGCCGGCCGGCATAACGCGGCCAATGCCCTGGCGGCGCTCGGCTTGTGCAGCGCCATTGGATTGCCGATGGCGCCCTTGCTCGCTGCGCTGCGCGGCTTTAAAGGTTTGCCGCACCGCGTACAAAAAGTGGCCGAAATCGCCGACGTGATTTTTTACGATGACTCCAAGGGCACCAATGTCGGGGCCACGGTGGCGGCATTGAGCGGCATGCGCGAGCCGGTGGTGTTGATTGCCGGCGGCGAAGGCAAGGGCCAGGATTTTTCGCCGCTCAAACCGGCTTGTGCGGCGCATGCGCGGGCCGTGGTGCTGATCGGGCGCGATGCGCTGCTGATTGAAGCCGCCGTGGCCGGATGCGGCATTCCGCTGCTGCGGGCGCGCGATATGGAAGAAGCGGTGCGCATGGCGTTCCAAGCCAGCCAAGCCGGCGATGCGGTGCTGCTTTCGCCCGCCTGCGCCAGCTTCGATATGTTTCGCAACTACGAGCATCGCGCCCAGGTGTTCGTTGCGGCGGTCGAGAAATTGCAACAGGAGCGCGCGGCATGATGTTCTATGCAACCGCGCTGCGCACCCAACACGCCAAGGCGGATTACGACCAAGGCTTGTTGTGGGCAACGTTGCTGCTGTTGGCCTTGGGCGCAGTGATGGTGTATTCGGCTTCCATCGCCATTGCCGGCTCCAACCGTTATACCGGCTATCAGGAAAGCTATTACCTGTTGCGGCAATTGCTGTACGTCGCAGTGAGCTTGGTGTTCGGCTTCATCGCCTTTCAGATTCCCTTGCGTGCCTGGCAAAAACTGGCGCCGTATTTGTTTATCGCCGGCATCGTACTGTTGATTTTGGTGCTGGTGCCGGGCGTGGGGCGGGTGGTGAACGGCTCGAAGCGCTGGATCTCTCTGTTCGTGGTGAATTTGCAGCCGTCCGAACTCATGAAGCTGTTCGCGGTGTTATATGCCGCCGACTATACCATCCGCAAATCCGGGCACATGCAGAGCTTCACCAAAGGCTTCTTGCCGATGCTGGTGGTGATGCTGTTCATCGGCGCGCTGCTGTTGTTCGAGCCGGATTTCGGCGCGTTCGCGGTGATTATCGCCGTAGCCATGGGCATCCTGTTTCTGGGCGGGATCAATGGCCGGCAATTCGGCAGCTTGATCGTGATGCTGGTGGTCGGCTTCGCCATCGTGATTTGGAGTTCGCCTTACCGCATGCAGCGCATCATCGGTTTCATGGATCCCTGGGCCGATCCTTTCGGCAAGGGCTACCAGCTTTCGCACGCCTTGATCGCTTTCGGGCGCGGCGGCTGGTTCGGCGTCGGCCTGGGCGGCAGCGTCGAAAAACTGATGTACCTGCCGGAAGCCCATACCGACTTTTTGCTGGCGGTGATCGCCGAGGAACTGGGATTCGTGGGCGTCATGTTGGTGGTGCTGATGTTTGCCTATATCACGCTGCGGGCTTTCGCCATCGGGCGCCAAGCGGCATCGCTGGAACGGCCGTTTGCGGCTCTGGTGGCGCACGGCATCGGCATCTGGCTGTCCGTGCAAGCGATTATCAATATGGGCGTGAACATGGGGCTGCTGCCGACCAAGGGCCTCACCTTGCCCTTGCTGTCCTTCGGCGGCAGCGGCATCGCCGCGAATTGCGTCGCGCTGGGCATCTTGCTGCGCGTGGATTGGGAAAGCCGGCAATTGATCAAGGGATACGCATCATGAGCATGCTGCGGACAGTCATGATCATGGCAGGCGGCACCGGCGGGCATGTGTATCCCGGTTTGGCGGTGGCGCAAGCCTTGCGCGAGCAGGGATGGCGCGTGGTTTGGCTCGGCACGAAAAATGGTTTGGAGGCCAAGCTGGTGCCGGCGCAGGGCATCGAAATGGTGTGGCTGAAATTCGGCGGCGTACGCGGCAAAGGCTTGCTGCGCATGTTGTGGCTGCCGGCACAAATTATTCTGGCGTTCGTTCAAAGTGCGCGCGCGATCTTCAAGCATCGGCCGGACGTGGTGTTGGGCCTGGGCGGCTATACCGCATTTCCCGGCGGCATGATGGCTTCCTTGTTCAATCGGCCGCTGGTGATTCATGAGCAGAACTCGATCGCCGGCCTCACCAATCGCGTGTTGGCATGCCTTGCCGATCAAGTACTGGTGGCCTTTCCCAGCGCCTTCCAAGGCCCGAAAGATAAGCCCATTCCCTGCGGCAAAGTGGCCGCGCAGTGCTGCGGCAATCCGGTGCGCGCCGATATCGCGGCGCTGCCTGCGCCGGATGCGCGTTGGCAAAATCGCAGCGGCCCAATGCGGGTGTTGGTGGTCGGCGGCAGCCTGGGCGCACAAGCTTTGAACGAGGCGGTACCGCAAGCGTTAAAGTTGATGCAAGAGGAAAGCCGGCCGGACGTGGTGCATCAAGCCGGCATGAAACATATCGAGCAATTGCGCGCCAACTACGCCGTGGCCGGTGTGCGCGCGGAAGTGCTGGCCTTCATCGACGATATGGCAGCGCGCTATGCCTGGTGCGATGTGGTGATTTGCCGCGCCGGCGCATTGACCATTGCGGAATTGGCGGCGGCCGGCGTGGCGAGCGTGCTGGTGCCTTATCCGCATGCCGTGGACGATCATCAAACCACCAATGCGTTTTATTTGAGCGCAGCGGGTGCGGCGATCTTGCTGCCGCAAGCCGAATTGACACCGCAGAAATTGGCGCAGTTATTGGGTGAATTCACGCGCGACAAATTGCTGGCGATGGCGCAGCAGGCGCGTGCTTTGGCGCAGCCGGATGCGACGCGGGTCGTGGCGGAAACTTGCGTGAGGTTGGCGGCATGAGAACAGCGGGAAGCAGTGAGCGGGGAGCGGTGAGCGGGAAAAGCGGAGTACGCGCGGATTTTGTACTTACCGCTTCCTGTTCCCCGCTTCCTGCTCCCCAAAAAACATGAAACATAAAGTCAAACACATTCATTTCGTAGGCATCGGCGGTGTCGGCATGAGCGGCATCGCGGAAGTATTGCTGAACCTGGGCTTCAAGATCAGCGGCTCGGATATATCCGACAATGCCGCCACCAAGCGTTTGGCTAAGCAGGGCGCGAAAATTTATCACAGCCACGCTGCAAGTAATGTGG
Source organism: Pseudomonadota bacterium (assembly GCA_021812385.1). Taxonomy (GTDB): domain Bacteria; phylum Pseudomonadota; class Gammaproteobacteria; order Burkholderiales; family Thiobacteraceae; genus RBG-16-58-11. The sequence goes on from JAKANO010000003.1 coordinate 156,414, forward strand.
AAAAGGCCGATGTGGTGGTGACTTCGACGGCGGTTAAATCAGACAACCCGGAAGTGCTGATGGCGCGCGAGAAGGCTATTCCGGTGGTGCCGCGCGCCATGATGCTGGCGGAGCTGATGCGCTTCAAGCAAGGCATCGCGGTGGCGGGTACGCACGGCAAGACCACCACCACCAGCTTGATCGCCAGCGTGCTGGCCGAAGGCGGATTGGATCCGACCTATGTAATCGGCGGCCGTTTGGAAGCCGCGGGCGCGCATGCCAAATTGGGGCAGGGCGAGTGGCTGGTGGCCGAGGCCGACGAGTCCGATGCTTCGTTCTTGTATTTGATGCCGGTGCTGTCGGTGGTGACCAATATCGACGCCGACCATATGGAAACCTATGGCCACGATTTCGAAAAACTGAAACAAGCCTTCGTCGATTTCATTCAGCACTTGCCGTTCTACGGCGTCGCCGTGTTGTGTGCGGACGATGTGCATGTGCAAGCGATCATGCCGCGCCTGACCAAGGCGATCGTGACTTACGGCACGGCGAAAAACGCCGATATCCGCGCCACCAAGATCAAGGCGGCAGCAGGGCAAATGCAATTTCAGGTGACGCGTAAAAGCGGTGCAACCTTGGCCGTGACCTTGAATTTGCCGGGCCACCACAATGTGCTGAACGCCTTGGCGGCAATCGCGGTCGCGAGCGAATTGAATGTCTCGGACAAGGCGATTTTGAAAGGACTGTCCGAGTTCAAGGGCGTGGGGCGGCGCTTCCAGCGCTATGGCGAGATTGCGCTGCCGAGCGGCGGGCAATTTACCTTGATCGATGACTATGGCCATCACCCGGTAGAAATGGCGGCCACCATCGCTGCCGCGCGCGGCGCATTTCCCAAGCAGCGTCTGGTGCTGGCGTTCCAGCCGCATCGCTACTCGCGCACGCGCGACTTGTTCGAGGATTTTGTAAAAGTGCTGTCGAGCGTGGATGCCTTGGTGTTGACGGAGGTTTATCCCGCAGGCGAAGCGCCGATCGTCGCCGCCGATGGACGTGCCTTGACGCGCGCCATCCGTGTGGGCGGAAAAGTCGAGCCGGTGTTTGTGGAAACGGCGGGAGAAATGCCGCAGGCGATTATGAATTTGGTGCGCGCAGGGGATGTGGTGTTGACCATGGGCGCGGGTTCGGTCGGGCAAGTGCCGGGCTTATTAATGAGCGGTGAACGGTGAGCGGTGCGCGGTGAACGGCAAGCTGCGAATCAACGAGCCGATGGCCAAGCATGTGAGTTGGCGTGCCGGGGGTGTGGCGCGGCAGGCGTATGTGCCGGCGGATTTGCCGGACTTGGCGGCGTTCTTACAGGGCTTGCCAGATGACGAGCCGGTGCTGTTCGTCGGGCTAGGCAGCAATTTGCTGGTGCGCGACGGTGGATTTAAAGGGACGGTGATCTTGATGCATGCGGTGTTGAACACAGTGCGACTGGAAGACAAGCGGATCTACGCCGAAGCCGGCGTGGCCAGCCCGAAGCTGGCGCGCTTCGCGGCGAAGCATGACTTCGAAGGCGCGGAATTTCTGGCGGGCATTCCCGGCACCATCGGCGGCGCGCTGGCGATGAACGCCGGTTGCTATGGCGCAGAGACTTGGGAGACTGTGGATGAGGTGCAAACCATCAATCGCCAGGGCGAATTGCAGCAGCGAAAACCGGATGCCTATGAGATCGGCTATCGCCATATCGCGTTGCGGCCTGAAGCTGGGACCGCTCCCCGCTCCCCGCTCCCCGCTCCCGCCCCACAAGAATGGTTCGTCGCCGCTTGGTTCAGATTCAAGCCGGGCGACGGCACGGCAGCACAGCAGCGCATCAAGCAATTATTGAAGCAGCGCATCGCAGCGCAACCGCTGCAACAGCCGAATGCGGGCTCGGTGTTTCGCAATCCGCCGCAGGATTTTGCGGCGCGCTTGATCGAGGCCTGTGGTTTGAAGGGCCGGCGCTGCGGTGGCGCCCAGGTATCGGAAAAACACGCCAACTTCATCGTCAATCGCGGTGCGGCAACAGCGGCGGATATTGAAAGCCTGATCTTTACGGTCCAAGAAACCGTGCGACGGGAAAAGGGAGTTTTGCTGGTGCCGGAGGTGCGGATCGTTGGGGATTCCGTCTCGGGCTCGGGAGCAAATCATGAAGCATGCGTATCAAACGAGTGAAGAGATATTAATGGCAACACGAGTGAAGCGCGTTATGGCGGAGGAAGCGGGCAAAGGCAGCGCCGGCGGCATCGGCTCGCAGGTATTGCCGTTCGCGCCCATGAGCGCCGGTTTCGGCAAGGTGGCGGTGCTGTTCGGCGGGCGCTCTGCCGAGCGTGAAGTTTCATTGAAGAGCGGCAATGCGGTGTTGAATGCCTTGCGCAATAGCGGTGTGGATGCCCAGCCTTTCGATCCCGCCGAACGCGAATTGGCCGAATTGAAAGGCTTCGATCGCGTGTTCATCGCCCTGCATGGCCGCTTTGGCGAAGACGGTACGATCCAGGGAGCATTGGAGTTGATGGGGATTCCCTATACCGGTAGCGGCGTGCTCGCCTCTGCCCTGGCGATGGATAAGTGGCGCACCAAGCTGGTGTGGCAGGCGGCGGGCGTGCCAACGCCGCGCTATGCCTTGCTCACGCCGCGCACGAATTTCGCACAGGTGGTGGAAGAGTTGGGCTTGCCCTTGATGGTGAAGCCGGCGAGCGAAGGCTCTTCGATCGGTATGAGCAAGGTGACGCAAGCCGCCGACTTGCAGCCGGCGTATGAACTGGCGGCGCAGCATGACCGCTTGGTGATCGCGGAACAATTTATCGCGGGCGAAGAATATACCGCGGCTATTTTGGGCGACACGGCGCTGCCTTTGATCCGGCTCGAAACCCCGCACACCTTTTACGACTACGAAGCGAAGTACATCGCCAACACTACGCGCTATTTGTGCCCATGCGGTTTGCCGCCGGAACGCGAGCGCGGATTGCAGGCATTGGCCTTGCGTGCGTACGAGTTGCTCGGCTGCCAGGGATGGGGTCGCGCCGATCTGATGTTGGACGCCAGCGGCACGCCGTATTTTCTGGAGTTGAATACTTCGCCGGGCATGACCGACCACAGCTTGGTGCCGATGGCCGCGCGCCAGGCGGGTTTAAGTTTTGAGCAGCTCGTGCTGCGGGTATTGGAACAAGCGCATGTGGGGTAATAAAGATAAAGGCGATCTCCTGCGCCGGCCGATGGCGGCAACCGCCTCCAGCGGCTTGGTGCTGTCATCGTGGGACAAGGCGCAACTGATGTTGTGGAGCGCCAATTTCCTGTATGCGCTGGCGGGGATTTTGCTGCTGTATGCGGTGTTTTATTTAATGATTCATTTACCGGTGTTTCCGTTGAAACGCGTGGATGTAAAGGGTGATTTGCGGCATGTCACTTATCAGCAAGTGAGCTATATCGTGACGCAGGAATTCAAGGGCAATTTTTTTACGCTGGACCTGGCGCAAGTCGGCAACGGCTTCAAGAAATTGCCGTGGGTGCGCAACGTCAGCGTGCGCCGGCAATGGCCGGATACCTTGGAAGTGACGCTGGAAGAACATGCGGAATTGGCGCGCTGGGCGGACGGCGGTTTGGTGAATTCGCGCGGCGAGTTATTCCAGGCGGCCAGCAATAGCGACTTGCCGGTGTTCCGCGGCCCGGAAGGGAGCGCGCAAGAAATTACCGATTTGTACGGGCAGTTTAAAACCGCATTGGCCGCGATCAAATTAAAGCCGGTGAGCTTGACCATGAATGAGCGGCGCGCGTGGCAAGTCAAATTAAATAGCGGCCTGAACCTGGAATTGGGGCGCGACCAACCGGCTGCGCGATTGAATAAGTTTGTACGGGTATACGACGCCACCATCGCGCGTATGCCGCAGCCGGTGGCGAATGTGGATTTGCGTTACCCCAATGGCTTTGCCGTGCGCTTTGTCACCGCGTTAAAAAATAAAGTAAGAAGCTAAGGGATTTGGAGCGAATGTAGATGGCGAAAAATAAAGAACAGAAAAACCTTTTGATCGGTCTCGACATCGGGACTTCCAAGATCGTGGCCTTGGTGGCGGAAGTGCTGCCGGAGGGGCGCATGGAAGTGATCGGCATCGGTGAAACGCCGTCGCGCGGCCTGAAGAAAGGCGTGGTGGTGAATATCGAGTCCACGGTGAATGCCATTCAGCGCGCGCTGGAAGAAGCGGAACTGATGGCGGACTGCAAGATTCGCGATGTGTTTACCGGTATTGCCGGCAGCCATATCAAGAGCCTGAATTCGCACGGCATGGTGGCGATCAAGGACAAGGAAGTGGCGCAAGCCGATGTGGAGCGCGTGATCGAGACCGCGCGCGCGGTCAACATTCCGACCGACCAGCAGATCCTGCATATCTTGACCCAGGAATTCATTATCGACGGTCAGGAAGATGTGCGCGAACCGCTGGGCATGAGCGGCGTGCGCCTGGAAGTCAAAGTGCACATCGTGACCGGCGCGGTATCCGCCGCGCAGAACATTATCAAGTGCGTGAAGCGCTGCGGCCTGGAAGTGCGCGATCTGATTTTGCAACCACTGGCTTCGAGCATGGCGGTGTTGACCGAGGACGAAAAGGACTTGGGCGTGTGCCTGATCGACATCGGCGGCGGCACGGCGGATATCGCGGTGTTCACCAACGGCGCGATTCGGCATACCGCGGTGATCCCGATCGCCGGCGACCAGATCACCAACGATATCGCGATGGCCTTGCGCACGCCGACCAAGGAAGCGGAAGACATCAAGCGCATTCACGGCTGCGCCTTGCGGCAATTGGCGCACCCCTCGGAAATGATCGAGGTGCCGAGCGTGGGCGATCGCGGCCCGCGCCAGCTGTCGCGCCAAACCCTGGCGGAAGTGATCGAGCCGCGTGTCGAAGAATTGTATTCCTTGGCACAAGCGGAGCTGCGGCGCAGCGGCTTCGAGGAACTGGTTTCCTCCGGCATCGTGCTCACCGGCGGCTCGAGCATGATGCAGGGCATGGTGGATTTGGGCGAGGAAGTGTTTCACATGCCGGTGCGGTTGGGCTTGCCGCAATACGCCGGCGGCCTGTCGGAAGTGGTGCGCAATCCGCGCTACGCCACGGGCGTGGGGCTGTTGCTCGCCGGCTTGGAACAATATCAGCGCCATCAATTGGTGCGCATGCAGAGTTCTTCAGTGCAGCAAGTGTTCGACAAAATGAAGTCATGGTTTCAGGGCTTTTAGGGTGTAGGGGCGAGGCATGCCTCGCCCGACTAGGGTAATTTTTTTCGTAGTTGTTTTTTTATTAGGAGGTGGCGATGTTTGAAATTCTCGACAATCAATCTCAGGATGCAGTGATTAAAGTGATCGGCGTGGGTGGTTGCGGCGGCAACGCGGTGGACCACATGATCGCGTGCGGGCTGCAAGGGGTGGAATTCATTGCGGCCAATACCGATGCGCAAGCGCTGTCCAAGAGCGATGCGCACGTTAAGCTGCAACTCGGCAATTCCATTACCAAGGGTTTGGGCGCGGGCGCCAATCCGGAAATCGGGCGCGAGTCGGCGCTGGAAGACCGGGAAAAAATCGCGGAGGTCATCGATGGCGCGGACATGCTGTTCATCACCGCGGGCATGGGTGGCGGCACCGGCACTGGCGCTGCACCCGTGATCGCCGAAGTGGCGAAAGAGCTGGGCATTCTGACCGTGGCGGTGGTGACCAAGCCATTTGTGTTCGAAGGCCGGCGCTTGAAAGTGGCGAACTCCGGCATCGAAGCGCTGTCACAGAATGTTGATTCCTTGATCATCATCCCCAATGAAAAATTGATGCAAGTGTTGGGCGAGGATGTGTCGGTGTTGGATGCGTTCAAGGCCGCCAACGAAGTGTTGCATGGCGCGGTTTCCGGCATCGCCGAAGTGATTAGCTGCCCCGGTTTGGTGAATGTGGACTTTGCCGACGTGCGTACCGTGATGTCGGAAATGGGCATGGCGATGATGGGCTCGTCCAAAGCACAGGGTGTGGAGCGGGCGCGGCTGGCTGCCGAGCAGGCGGTGATGAGCCCCTTGTTGGAAGACGTGAATCTGTCCGGCGCGCGCGGCATGCTGGTCAACATTACCGCAAGCCACTCGCTGAAGATGAAAGAGATCCACCAAGTCATGCAAACCATCCGCGAGTACACGGCGGAAGATGCGACGGTGATTTTTGGCGCTGTGTTCGATGAGAACATGAATGAAGACCTGCGGGTGACCATGGTGGCGACCGGTTTGGGTATGCCTTCGCAAGCGCGCCAACAAAAGCCGCTGACCATCGTCCAAAAAACCGGTACCGACAACGTCGAGATGGGTTATGCCGAGGGCGATGCGCCGGCGGTAATTCGTTCCGGACGGCGTGCGGCGGCAGTGGAAGCCATGAAGGCTTCGGGCGTGGACTTGCTGGACATTCCGGCGTTTTTGCGTAAGCAAGCGGACTAACGCTTGGGCTTTCGGGTTAGGGGCTGAGAGCGGTTTAGGCGTACTCGGTCGTAAAGGGTTTGTAAAAATGGGCGTTAAAGCTCAGGGGCGCGGCTCCCTCAAAAAATCGGGTGGGTCAACGCTATGTTAGAATGCGCGTTTTTACGCTTTAAACCTTGGGATTAATACGTGTTAAAGCAACGTACCTTAAAGAATGTCATCAGCGCCACTGGCGTTGGCTTGCATAGTGGGCAGAAAGTCACCATGACGCTGCGCCCGGCGCCAATCGATACCGGCATCGTGTTTTGCCGCGTGGATTTGCCGCAGGCGCCCACTATTAAAGCCGACCCGTTCCATGTGAGCGATACACGCTTGTGTTCGGCTCTGGAAGACAATGGCGCCAAAGTGATGACGGTGGAACACCTGATGTCGGCCCTGGCCGGCCTGGGAATCGATAATGTCTACATCGATCTCACGGCTTCCGAAGTGCCGATCATGGATGGTTCGGCCAGCCCGTTCGTGTTCCTGGTGCAATCGGCCGGGGTAGCGGAGCAGTCGGCGCTGAAGCGCTTTATCCGGGTAAAAACCCCAATTACGGTTGAGGATGGCGATAAATGGGTCAAGCTCGAGCCGTATAACGGCTTTCGCGTCACGCTGAGCATCGACTTCGATCACCCGGTTTTTGAACATTCCGGCAAAGCCGTGACGGTCGATTTTGCCGATACGTCTTTTATCAAGGAAATCAGCCGCGCGCGCACTTTCGGCTTCATGCATGAAGTGGAATACCTGCGCAATAACGGATTGGCGCTGGGCGGCAGCCTGGACAACGCCATCGTGATGGATGAATTTCGGGTGTTGAATGTGGATGGCCTGCGTTACGAAGATGAATTCGTTAAACATAAGGCCTTGGACGCGATTGGCGACTTATATATGTTGGGGCATCCCTTGATCGGGGCTTTCAGCGGCAATAAGTCCGGGCATGCACTGAATAACCAACTCTTGCGCGCCTTGTTGCAAGATCAAAACGCTTGGGAGTACGTTTCCTTCAAACGCCAAGACGAAGCGCCGCAAGGATTTCTTCGCCTCCAGGCGCAAACCGCTTAGCGCTAAGCCGTGGCCGTCTGGGCATGATGATCGTCCTGCGTTTTTACCTGCTGATTGTCCTGCTGACCATTGGTAGCGCCTTGTTGGTGGGCATGCTGCTCAGAGACAAGCGCTGGTTGCGGTTTGCTTGGCAGTTATTCAAATTCTCAGTAGTGCTGTTATTGGTCGTCGGTTTGGCCATCACCGTCGGTCGGCTGGTCCTGATTTGATCCAACTTGGTGCTTAATTAAGTTAGTAAGCGCTTCCTTAAGCGCTGATTCCGGTAGGTCGTGCTCTAATTTTTCCAGGCTTTCCAATCCACGGTTCGATATAGGGTTTTTCGGCGCAATCGCAGGCTTTGATGACGGCTGATTCACTTGCACATCTACCAGAATTCCAGTAATTTCACCCCCCCGCTGCTGAAATTTTGTCAGTAGGCTGGGTAACTGCTGATTCAGTTTCGAGGCAATTGCGCCGTTATCGGCATAAAGGGTCAACACGCCATCGTCCAGGCGACCGACCCGACAATAACGCGCCAAACCAAAAGGCGCGATGGATTCCCAAAGGTGTGCGAGCGCACTAAGTCTTTGGGCCGCAGCGGTTAAGCGGCTCAAAGGTGAGCTTGGTTCGTGCAAAAAGCTATCTAACTTACGTGCTGACATAGTGCGTAATGAATATAAAAATTGTAGGGGATACGCTTGAATATCATATTCGTATCAAATCGCCTAGCAACTGCGCGCACAGTTTGCGTCGGGCGTTGCCAAACCGGCTTGCTGCTCATGGCGGGGTTGATTCTGTTCATGATCTTGAGCGCCGGTTTCGGGTATCTCATGCTGTTCAAGTTCGGCGGCGTACAAGTGCCTATGGTACAAAAAGTCTTGGTTTCAGCATTGCAAAACGCGAATGAAAATGAGCGCCTCGCTACGCAACAGCGCCTATCGACCATGGCGGTCAAAGTGGGTGAAATGCAGGCACAAATTCTGCGCCTGGAAGCGTTAGGCGAACGCGTGGCGAAAGTATCCGGGATCAAAAAGGAAGAGTTCAATTTCGACCATAAGCCGGGCCAAGGCGGTCCGCTGCTGCCGGGTAAGGGCATTGACTTAAGCATGGACGATTTCCAGCAAGAGTTGAGCAAATTAGGGCGCACCCTGGATGACAAAAGCGATCAGTTGACAGTCATGGAGTCATTGATATCGCGCGAGCAGGTGCGCAAAGCGGCGCTACCCTCGGCATTGCCGGTAACGATTGGGTTTTTTTCATCGAATTACGGCTGGCGGCTAGACCCATTTACCGGGCAGCGCGCAATGCATGAAGGCGTGGATTTTGTGGCGGATGTCGGCGCCCCGATCAAGGCCGCGGCCGGCGGCATCGTCGTATACTCCGAACTCAATTCCAGCTATGGTAATATGATCGAAATCGACCACGGCAATGGGTTGGTCAGTCGATATGCACATGCTTCCAAACGGCTGGTTAAGGAAGGCGATGTTGTGTTGCGCGGCCAGAAGATCGGCGAAGTCGGCAGCACGGGTCGTTCAACCGGGCCGCATCTGCACTTCGAAGTACTTTTGAACGGTACGCCACAAAATCCCATCCGCTATTTGAACTTGCCGGGCTAAGTCGAGCCTTATATACCGATGAGGTGCAAGCATCGCGCGTGTTTTATCGCGGTACTTGCACCTTAATTTTATTGACCAAAGAACAAACATGATCACGACTTTGCTTCAAAAAGTTTTCGGCAGCCGTAACGAGCGCCTGGTAAAAAAATATGCGGGCACGGTGCGAACAATTAATGCACTAGAGCCGCAAATGCAAGCGCTCTCCGACCAGGAATTGACCGCAAAGACCGCGGAATTCAAACAACGCTTCAGCAATGGCGAGACGCTGGATCAACTTATGCCGGAAGCGTTTGCTGTGGTGCGCGAAGCGGGTAAGCGCGTGCTGGAAATGCGCCACTTCGATGTGCAGTTGATCGGCGGCATGGCCTTGCACGACGGCAAAATCAGCGAGATGCGCACCGGCGAAGGTAAAACCCTGGTATCGACACTCCCCGCGTACCTCAATGCGCTGAGCGGCAACGGCGTTCACATCATCACCGTGAACGATTACTTGGCCAGCCGCGACGCGGAATGGATGGGGCGTATCCATCGCTTTTTGGGCATGAGCGTGGGCTGCAATCTGTCGCAAATGGGGCACGATGCAAAACAGGCGGCCTATGCCGCGGATATTACCTACGGCACCAATAACGAATTCGGTTTCGACTACCTGCGCGACAATATGGAATTCAGCCCTGCAGAACGCGTGCAGCGCAAGTTGAATTACGCCATTATCGACGAAGTGGATTCGATCCTGATCGACGAAGCGCGCACCCCGCTCATCATTTCCGGGCAGGCGGAAGACAACGTCGATCTCTACGTCAAAGTGAATGCGCTCGCACCCAAGCTCGTCAAAGTAGAAGTCGAAGATGGCCCGGGCGATTACACCGTAGACGAAAAAGCGCATCAAGTATTGCTCACCGAAGCCGGTCATGAACACGCAGAAGAACTGCTGACGCAAGCCGGCTTGCTGTTGCCGGGCAGCAGTTTATACGACGCCAGCAATATCAGCCTGATGCACCATGTGTATGCCGCGTTGCGCGCCAACGCGCTGTACCACCGCGATCAGCATTACGTGGTGCAAGGCGACGAAGTGATCATTGTGGATGAATTCACCGGGCGCTTGATGTCCGGCCGCCGTTGGTCGGATGGTCTACACCAAGCCGTGGAAGCCAAGGAAGGCGTGGCGATCCAAAAAGAAAATCAGACGCTGGCCTCCATCACCTTCCAGAATTATTTCCGTTTGTACAACAAGCTTTCCGGCATGACCGGCACAGCCGACACCGAAGCGTACGAATTCCAGCAGATTTATGGCCTGGAAACTGTGATTATCCCGACGCACCGCGACATGGTGCGGCAAGATCGCATGGATCAGGTATACCGTACCTTCAAGGAAAAATACGAGGCGGTGATCACGGATGTGCGCGATTGCCAAATGCGCGGCCAGCCGGTATTGGTCGGCACCACCTCGATTGAAATTAACGAATATCTTTCAGGCTTGCTGAAAAAAGAAAAACTGCCGCATCAATTGCTCAATGCGAAACAGCATGCGAGCGAGGCGGATATTGTGGCGCAAGCGGGTCGGCCGGGCATGATCACCATCGCCACCAACATGGCGGGCCGCGGTACCGATATCGTGCTGGGCGGCAATCCGCAAGGCGATATCGACGCGACATTAGCCGACGACACGCTCAGCGAGGAACAGAAACAGGCGCGCATCAGCACCCTGCGCGCCGAATGGCAGCAACGCCACGATCACGTCATCGGCCTGGGGGGCTTGCACATTATCGGCACCGAGCGCCACGAATCACGGCGCGTCGACAATCAACTGCGCGGTCGCGCCGGACGTCAGGGCGACCCGGGTTCGAGCCGGTTTTATCTGTCGCTGGAAGATCCGCTGTTGCGCATCTTCGCCTCCGACCGCGTCGCCGCCATCATGGATCGGCTGAAAATGCCGCCGGGCGAAGCCATCGAGCATCCCTGGGTCACGCGCGCCATCGAAAACGCGCAACGCAAAGTCGAAGCGCGCAACTTCGACATGCGCAAGCAGTTGCTGGAATACGACGATGTCGCCAACGACCAGCGCAAGGCGATCTACTCGAAACGCAACGAACTGTTGGAATCGGAAGATATCAGCGACACCATTACCGGCATTCGCGAGCAAGTGCTGGACGGCGTATTTCGCCAGTTTGTGCCGCCGGAAACGGTCGCCGAGCAATGGGATATTGCCGGATTGACGCAAAACTTGGCGGCTGAATTAAGTCTGGATTTGCCCTTGCAGGAATGGCTGGATGCGGATGAAAAGCTCGATGCCGAGGGCTTGTTTAAAAAGATTGTCGATGCGGCCCATACGCGCTATCAAGAGAAAATCGAGTCGGTCGGCGCGGAAGGCATGCATCATTTCGAGCGCGGCATCATGCTGCAAAGCCTGGACTCGCATTGGCGCGAGCATTTATCCGCGCTCGATCATCTGCGCCAAGGTATTCATTTGCGCGGCTATGCGCAGAAAAACCCCAAGCAGGAATACAAGCGCGAAGCGTTTGAGCTGTTCTCGGCCATGCTGGATACGATTTGGTATGAGGTCACCCGCGTTACCATGACCGTGCAAATCCGCAGTCCGGAAGACGTGGAAGTCGTCGATGCGCGTACCGAGCCGGAGAACGTCCAGTATCATCATGCGGACTACGACGAAGTGTTGGGAACCGATACGGCAGCCCCGGAAGAGGCGGCGGAACCCTTCGTGCGCCAAGAGCATAAAGTGGGTCGCAACGACCCATGCCCGTGCGGCAGCGGCAAGAAATACAAGCATTGCCACGGCCAGCTGGGTTAAGTGGGTTTTGCACGTTGCGCGCAGATTGCTACAACGCGCCTTTAAATCCGAGTTGGCGCCACGCTTCGTAAACAATCACCGCAGCCGCGTTGGATAAATTCAGGCTGCGCGATTCCGGTTGCATCGGTAAGCGCAAACGCTGACCCGGATCAAATTCCGCCAATACCTCTGGCGGCAAGCCGCGCGTCTCCGGCCCCAGCACAAACACATCCCCAGCTTCATACGTCACATCGGTATGCCAACGGCTCGCCTTGGTGGTGAGCGCAAAACGCCGGCGCATGCCGAGCTGTTCCTTGCAGGCCTCCCAACTCTTATGCACCGTCAAGCGCGCGAACTCGTGATAGTCCAGGCCGGCGCGCAGCAGTTTTTTATCCTCCAAAGTAAAGCCCATCGGCTCAACTAGATGCAGTTGCGTGCCGCTATTAGCACAGAGCCGGATGATATTGCCGGTATTGGGCGGGATTTCGGGTTGATACAACACTAAATCGAGCATCGGTCTTTACCTTGAAAAGTCATTGATTATCATGAGTTTGTTTATTTTACGGCAATTGAGGGGACGGCATGGCGCGGCCTGAAAAAATTCGTCTCGGCGAGATTTTGGTGAGCCAAAAGCTGGTATCCGAAGAGCAGTTGAAGCTCGCCCTAGAGGAGCAAAAGCGTTCCGGGCGCAAGCTCGGGCGATTTTTTGTCGAGCAAGGCTATGCCACGGAAGAACAAATTTCCGAGGCCATTGCCCGTCAGCTGAATATTCCCTTCATCAATCTCAAATACTACAACCTCAAGCCGGAAATCGTGCGCTTGTTGCCGGAAACGCAGGCGCGCCGTTTTCGCGCCATCGTCATGGAGCAAAAGGACGCGGGTGTGTTGGTGGGCATGGCGGACCCGACGGATTTGTTTGCCTATGACGAAATCGCGCGCATTGTAAAACGCGATATCAATTTGGCGGTGGTGAATGAAACGCTATTGATGGCGACGATTGATCGCATCTATCGGCGCACCGATGAGATCAGCGGCCTGGCGCAAGCGCTGGAAGCCGAGATGGATGACGAGACGGGCGTGGATTTCGGCAGCTTGGGCCAAAATCTGGCGCTGGAAGATGCGCCGGTGGTGAAGTTGCTGCAATCGGTGTTCGAAGATGCGGCGCAGATTCGCGCCTCGGATATTCATATCGAGCCGCAGGAAAGCCGGGTGCAGATTCGGTTTCGCATCGACGGCGTGCTGCATTTGCAGACCGAAGCCGATCCTAAAATCGCTTCGGCGCTGGCCTTGCGCCTGAAGCTCATGTCGGGCCTGGATATTTCCGAGAAGCGCTTGCCGCAGGATGGCCGCTTCAATGTGAAACTCAAAACCCAGTCTGTCGATGTGCGGATTTCCACCATGCCGACGCAGTACGGCGAATCGGTGGTGATGCGCTTGCTGTCCCAAGGCAGCGGCATTCCGAGCCTGGATCGGCTGGGATTTCCGCCGGAAATGCTGCAACGCTTCCGCGCGATTTTTAAACAGCCGCAGGGCATGGTGTTGGTGACCGGCCCTACCGGCAGCGGTAAAACCACGACCCTGTATTCGGTGCTGGCGGAATTGAATTCGGTGGAGAGCAAGATCATCACCGTCGAAGACCCCGTGGAATACCGCCTGCCGGGCATTAACCAAGTGCAAGTGAACGAGAAAATCGACTTAAGTTTTTCGCGCGTATTGCGTTCCGCTTTGCGCCAGGACCCGGACATCATGCTGATCGGCGAAATGCGCGATCAAGAAACGGCGCAGATCGCGATGCGCGCCGCCATCACCGGCCATATGGTGCTCTCGACTTTGCATACCAACGATGCCGTGAGCACGCCGATTCGCCTGCTGGATATGGGCGTGCCAGCCTATATGGTGGCGATGTCGGTGCGCGCGGTATTGGCGCAGCGCCTGGTGCGCACGCTATGCGAGAGTTGCGTCACGCCGTATACGCCGCTGCCGACGGAGTTGACTTGGCTCGAACTGGAAATGGGCGAAGCAGCGAAAAAACGCCAGTACGTGCATGGGCGCGGCTGCAGTCACTGCAACGGCACCGGCTTTCAAGGGCGCGTCGGCGTGTACGAAATGATGGAAATGACGGCGCCGTTGGTGGAAGCGCTGAACCACAGCGACCCCAATCACTTCATCAAAGTCGCACGCAGCCAAATGGCCGGCTGGTCCTTGCGCCGTCACGCCGTGGCCTTGGTGGCCAATGGCAAGACCACGATTGCGGAAGCCATGCGCGTGAGCAATACGGTGGAGGATTAGCATGGCGTTGTTCGCGTATAAAGGCCGCAACGCGCGCGGCGAAATGGTGCAGGGCGTATTGGAAAACGCCAGCCCCGGTGCGGTCGCGGATCAACTGTTCAACAGCAGCATTACCCCGCTGGAAATCAATCTCGCGCCGGTCGCACGCAAGTTGATCTCCGGCGGTTTCTTCACGAAGCTGTTGGAGCCTAAGGTTGATCTATTGGATGTGCTGTTATTCAGCCGGCAGATGCACACCTTGTTGCGCGCCGGGGTGCCGATCATGCGCGCCCTGGGCGGGCTGCAAGAATCCACCATCAACAAAGCCTTTGCCAAACTCTTGCAAGAATTGCGCGAAGGTCTGGATGCCGGGCGTGAGTTGTCGGCGGCGATGCGCCGGCATGGCCAGGTGTTCAGCGCGTTTTACGTCAGCATGGTGCGTGTCGGGGAATTGACCGGACGCTTGGAAGAGATTTTTCTGCGGCTGTTTTATCACTTGGATTTCGAGCGCCGCACGCGCGAACAAATCAAAGCAGCCTTGCGCTATCCGACCTTCGTGCTGGTCGCGATTGTCGCCGCGATGGTGGTCATCAATATTTTCGTGATTCCGGCTTTTGCTAAGGTATATGCCGGATTCCATGCTGAATTGCCGGTGTTGACGCGCATATTGATCGGCATGTCGAATTTCACTTTGCGTTTTTGGCCGCTGATCTTGGCGGCGACCGTGGCGGCGATATTCGGTTTGCGCATGTATATCCAAAGCCCTGCCGGGAAATATCAATGGGATAAATTCAAGCTGCGCATCCCGGTGGTAGGCGACATCGTCAAAAAAGCCACGCTGGCGCGCTTCATGCGCAGCCTGGCGCTGGCGGTGAAAAGCGGCGTGCCCATCGTGCAAGGGCTGTCGGTGGTAGCGAAAGTGGTGGACAACGATTACATCGCGCAGCGCATCGAGCAGATGCGCGATGGCGTCGAGCGTGGCGAAACCATCTTGCGCACCGCTTCGGCCGCCGGCGTGTTCACGCCGGTGGTATTGCAAATGGTGGCGGTGGGCGAGGAAACCGGCTCCATCGATGAGCTGCTGGAAGAAATCGCCAGCATGTATGACCAAGACGTGGAATACCAAGTGAAGAATTTATCCGCGCAAATCGAGCCGATTTTGATTGTCGCCATCGGCGGCATGGTGTTGGTATTGGCGCTGGGCGTATTCCTGCCGATTTGGGATCTGGGCCAAGTCGCGCTCAAAAAATAGAACGAGGAAGCTGCGCGTGAAATCGTCCTCGGGCTTTACCTTGTTCGAATTTTTGGTCGCCGTGGTGTTGATCAGTTTGCTGGGCGTGGTCTTGCTGGATCGCCTGGCGCTCTACCAAGAGCAGGCGGAGAAAGCCGCGATGCAGCAGATGATCAGCAATTTGCGCAGCACGCTGCGCATGAAAATCGCGGATCAATTGCTTAATGGCCGGCAAGATCAACGTGCTTTGGTCGACGATAACCCGATGGACTGGCTGATTGGTAAGCCGTCAAATTACCTGGGCGAACGCTTTGGCCCGGCTCCCGGCAGCGTGCCGGGAGGGCATTGGTACTTCGATTTGCGCGATAAAACTCTGGTTTATGTGGTGGCGGGCCGGCATTTTGTGGCGCATTCCGCCGGACGCAAGGAGGTGCGGTTTCAAGTGCGCCCAGCGTCGAGTATTAAGCCTCAAGCTGGCCACGATATTGCCGATAAACAAAATATCGAAGGTGTCATCCTGGCCTTGGTGGAGCCCTATCAGTGGTTCTGACGGCATGCCAGGTGCGCATTTTATTTGAATCGGTTTAATGCAGTTTGCTGCAATAATTTTTCGAAGGGGAACGGAATGCGAAACCAAAACGGCTTTACTTTAATCGAATTAATTGTGGTCATCGTGATCTTGGGCATCTTGGCGGCCACGGCGCTGCCCAGATTTGTCGGTGTGCAGGATCAGGCACGACGCGCCAGTTTGAATGGGGCAATAGGCGCGGTCAGATCCGCTGCGGCATTGGCACACGCAGGCGCGCTGGTTCAGAACTTGGGGACGGGTGCTGTGAATCTGGCGATGGAAGGGCAAAACGTCAGCCTGATTAACCGCTACCCTACTGCCAATGTGGCGGGTATCGGCATAGCGGCTCAGCTGAATCAGGGCGGTACGGCGGATTACACACTCACCGGCGGTGGCGCCGCCGCAGGCAACACTTTAACCATTGCCGTTGTTGGTTCCACGACTTGTTCGTTTACGTATCAAGCGCCAACTGCCGCAGGCAACGCACCGGTGGTTACGCTCGTAAACAGTACATGCAACTAATTGCAGCATCTCGTGGTGACTTTGTGCGATGCCTAAGTTGCAACAGTATGGGCTCCATCGGAGCGAATGGCGGGGCTTCACCCTCGTCGAACTGATCGTCGTCATCGTTATCGTCGGAATCGTGGCGCTCATTGCAGCGCCACGTTTTTTTTCGCAAGCCGGTTTTGATGCGGCAGGCTTTCAGGATGCGGCTATCAGTTCCATGCGTTACGCCCATAAACTGGCGCAGGCGCAGCACACCAATGTGTATGTACTGAGCAATGCTAATAGCGTGGCGTTATGCTATGACGCGGGCTGTGCCAGCCGCGTGCTCAATCCTACGGATAGTGCTGCATTTGTCGTCTCGGCGCCATCCGGTATCGGTATCTCCAGCACCAACTTTTATTTCAACAGCCTTGGCCAACCCAGTGCGGCGCAAGTACTGGCGATTAGTGGCGATACGCTTGCGCGGCAAATCGTGGTGGAGCCAGAGACCGGCTATGTGCACCCCTAAGAATCGCATGCGCCGGTGCCAAAACGGCTTCAGCTTGGTTGAAGCCATCCTGTTTATCGTCATTGTGAGCGTTGCTTTGGCTGGAGTGTTATCGGTGATGAATCTGACGACGCAACGCAGCGCCGACCCGCTGATCCGCAAGCAAGCCATCGTGGTTGCAGAGTCCTTGCTGGAAGAAATCGAGCAGCAAAATTTTTCCAATCCAAGCGGGGGGTTTAGCGGCGCGGCAACGCAAGCCAACCGGGCTTTGTTTGACGACATCGGCGATTACAACGGCTTTGCCACCACAGGGATTTTCCCCATTGACGGCGCCACAGCGATTCCTGAGCTCGCTGGATATAACTCAGCCGTGAGCGTTGCCGACACCACGCTCGGCCCGGCCGGCGCGCAAATTCCCGCCGGCAGCGTCAAGCTGATTAGCGTGACCATTACCGGACCGGATAATGTACCGGTGGTGCTCAGCGGCTATCGTAGCGCTTACGGATCATGAAATTACATAGCGCTGCAGCCGGTTTTACCTTGATCGAAATGGTGGTCGTGATCGCCATTACCAGCGTGATCGCGGCTGCGGTAGCGGTGTTCATACGCTTACCGGTGCAGGGCTATGTCGACGCAACGCGGCGCGCGGAAATGTCGGATATCGCCGATACCGCGCTGCGCCGCATGGCGCGCGATATCAAGTTGGCGCTGCCCAACAGCATTCGCGTCACGGATGGCGGCAAGACCCTGGAATTGTTGCTGACGCGCACGGGCGGCCGCTATCGCACGACGGGAGCGGGCTTCCTCGACTTCAGCCAAACAGCCACGAGCCTTTCGCAGCTGGGGCCGTTTGCCGCCGGCGTTGGACAGAGCATCGTCGCCGGCGATCAATTGGTGATCTACAACCTGGGAATTGCCGGCGCGGATGCCTATGCCGGAGACAATAGCGCGGCCATCACCAGCATCGATGCCAGTTCGCCCAACGAACCGATCATTCATTTCTCCGCCAAGCAATTTCCCTTTGAATCGCCGGATGCGCGCTTCCAAGTTGTGCAAGGAGCGGTGAGTTATGCCTGTGATGGCGCTGCCGGAAATATGAATCTAACGCGCTACGCAGGCTATCCAATCACCCCCGTACAGCCTACGGCAGCCAGTTTGGCGGCTTCTTCCGCAGCCAGAGCCTTGGCGGCAAGCAATGTGTCATCTTGCGCATTTACCTATACGCCGGGTGTCACGGCACGCGCCGGGGTGGTGGCCTTGACCCTTAAAATCACCCTGGCCGGTGAATCGGTGCAACTGTATCAGGAGGCGCATGTCAGCAATGTGCCCTAATTTTGGTGTAAGACAAGGTGGTTTCAGCCTGGTCACGGCGATCTTTATTTTGGTAATTTTGGCCGCGCTGGGCGCGGCCATGGTGACTTTTAGCGGCGCCCAGCAGGCGACGGTGGCCATCGATATCCAGAGTGCGCGCGCCTATCAGGCGGCGCGTGCGGGGATCGAATGGGGTGCGTACCAGGCGCTGCGGGTTCCGGGCTTTAGTTGTGCCGGTACACCTTTTACCCTGAACTTCAGCGGTAGCAGTTTGGCGGGATTTACCACCCAGGTCAGCTGCGCAGCCAGCAGCCACACTGAGGGAGGTAATACCGTTACGCTCTTCGATTTCACGGCCAACGCGAGTTATGGCGCGGCCAATACCCCCGATTACGTGGCGCGCGAGGTGGGTGCGCGCGTAGCGCGTTGCACCGACGCGGGCGGGGCAGCCTGCTAGCGCGATTTCCCCGGGTTTATGGATATTGGCCAAGCTTTTATTGACAGCCCAGGGGTAAACCCGATATAGTTCTCGGCTTTCGCAATTTTAGCAATTGGATCCGCCATGGGAACCTTCTCAGCAAAACCGCAAGACATTAGACAAGACTGGTTTGTCGTGGATGCCACCGATAAGATATTGGGCCGCGTCGCGACCCAGATAGCACACCGCTTGCGTGGCAAGCACAAGACTATTTACACCCCGCACATGGATACCGGTGACTTTATCGTCGTCGTTAACGTTGAAAAACTGCGTGTCACCGGCAACAAAGCCGAGGACAAGTTGTATCATCGTCACTCCGGCTATCCGGGCGGTATTTACACCACCAATTTCAACAAAATGCAGGCTAAGCATCCCGAGCGTATTCTCGAGAAGGCGGTCAAGGGCATGTTGCCCAAAGGACCACTTGGCTATGCGATGATCAAAAAGCTCAAGGTGTACGCCGGTGCGAATCATCCGCACGCTGCGCAACAACCCCAAGCTTTGGAAATTTAAGGAAAGTAAATGATTGGATCCTGGTATTACGGTACGGGTCGGCGCAAGAGCTCGATTGCGCGCGTTTTTCTGAAGCCTGGCAAAGGCGATATCGTCGTCAACGACAAACCCGTCGACGAATATTTTTCGCGTGAAACCGGCCGCATGGTGGTGCGTCAACCGCTCGTGCTGACCGAAAACGAAGCGAAGTTCGACATTAAAGTGAACGTGCTCGGCGGCGGCGAATCCGGCCAAGCCGGTGCTGTGCGCCACGGCATTACCCGTGCACTGATCGACTACAGCGCCGATCTCAAAACGGCCCTGAAAAAGGCCGGTTTTGTGACCCGCGATGCGCGTGAAGTGGAACGTAAGAAAGTCGGCTTCCACAAAGCCCGTCGGCGTAAGCAGTTCTCCAAACGCTAATCGCGTTACGATCTGTACAGAGAGCCGCCTTCGGGCGGCTTTTTCATTGGCGCGTCTATCCCCACTGATTTATCATCATCCTTCGGATTTGAAGAGGAAGCCTTGTCATGATCAAAGTTGGTATTGTCGGCGGTACCGGTTATACCGGGGTCGAGTTGTTACGCTTACTGGCGCAGCATCCGCAAGCGCAACTGACGACCATCACATCGCGCAAGGAAGCCGGCATGCCGGTGGCAGACATGTTCCCGAATTTGCGCGGTCGCGTGTCGCTGAAATTCGAAGATCCGGCCACGGCGCCGCTGCATCAATGCGACGTGGTGTTTTTCGCCACGCCCAATGGCATTGCCATGACGCAAACGCGCGAGTTGTTGGCGGCCGGCGTGAAAGTTATCGACTTGGCGGCGGATTTCCGCATCACCGACATACCGACCTGGGAGAAGTGGTACGGTATGACTCACGCTTGCCCGGAATTGGTCGCAGAGGCGGTGTATGGCCTGCCGGAGCTTAACCGCGAAAAAATCAAGGGCGCGCGCCTGATCGCGAATCCTGGTTGTTATCCTACTGCGGTGCAGTTGGGATTCATGCCGCTGATCGAGGCCGGCGTGGTCGATCTAAAGTATTTGATTGCCGATGCTAAATCCGGCGTGTCCGGGGCGGGGCGCAAGGCCGAAGTGCACGCCCTGCTGGCCGAGGCGGGCGACAACTTTAAGGCTTATGGCGTGGCGGGACATCGCCATTTGCCGGAGATCAGCCAAGGCTTGAGCCGGGCGGCGGGGCAGGTGGTGGGTCTCACCTTCGTGCCGCATTTAACGCCGATGATTCGCGGTATCCATGCCACTTTGTATGCGCGTTTAACCAAAGATGTCGACCTGCAGGCGCTATTCGAAAACCGTTATCGCGGCGAAACCTTCGTCGACGTGTTGGCGCCCGGCATGCACCCGGAGACGCGTTCGGTGCGGGCTGCGAATATCTGCCGCATCGCCGTGCATCGCCCGCAGGGCGGCGATACCGTGGTGGTGTTGTCGGTGATCGATAATTTGGTCAAAGGCGCTTCCGGCCAAGCGCTACAAAACATGAATCTCTTGTTTGGCTTGCCCGAGGCCATGGGACTCGATCAAGTGCCGGTATTGCCGTAGTCATGGCAGCGACGCGTGGCGTATAAGCTCTACCGCAACATTAAATCCAAATTCGGGATCAATGCCCCGCGTTTGTTGGTTCGCACGCACATCCCGTGGCCGCTGCGCATGCTGGCGGTCGGCGTATTGGTTGCGGCGGGTTTGCTATTAGGGCAATGGGTGTTTGAAACCGGTCTGCGCTTAGCCGGTTTCGAGAAGGGGCGCGCGCAAGAGCAGATGGCGCAATTGCGCAGCAAAGTCGCGCAACTCGAACAGGATAACGTCGAGCTCAAAGCCGAAAAATTTCGCACGAAGCAGGAAATCGAGATCGAACAAACCACGAACAAGGATTTGGCCAAGTCCTTGCAAGGTCTCCAAGAAGAAAATGTGACGCTGCGCGAAGACAACGCGTTTTTTCGCAATTTATTGTCGCCGGATCATGGCCCCGGGCCGATTTCGATTTACCATTTTAAAATGGAGCGCAACCCGCTTCTGGCTGGCGAATATCGCTACCGGCTGCTACTATTGAAATCCGGCAAAAGAGAGCAAGAATTCGTTGGCAGCGTGCAATTCTTGGTGACCGGCGAGCAAGCAGGGAAAAAGGTGGTTTCGATACAACCGGAAGCCGCCGAAGCGCACGGCACGCGGGATAAGCTCCAAACGATTGCTGTTAAATTTAAGTACTATCTGCGGCTGGAAGGCGCATTCCAATTGCCGGCTGGACTGACTCCAAAAAGTGTCCAGGTGCGTGTTTTCGAGGCCGGCAGCGCACAGCCCAAATGGACTAAGAACGTAACTCTTTAAATTATCAACAGATAGGCCAAGCCATGTTTTTTTCTAGCAAACCGAGCAAGCCGCAGAATCGCATTGATACCCTGATCGGCGCCGACACCAAGGTGGTGGGCGATGTGACTTTTAGCGGTGGACTGCGCGTCGATGGTTTGATCAAAGGTAATGTCACCATGACCGGTGAAGGTCCCAGCACGCTGGTATTGTCCGAAAACGCTAAGATCGAGGGCAAAATTCATGTGTCGCATGTCGTCATTAATGGCGTAGTGGTGGGTCCGGTCCATGCCACCGAATACGTGGAGCTGCAGTCCAAGTGCCACGTTACCGGGGATGTTTTCTATAAAACCCTAGAAATGCACATGGGCGCCATCGTTGAAGGCAAGATGGTGCATGTCGAAGGAACCACGTCGCAAGAAGGGTTTAGCCACGCTACGATCATTGACCAATCTACATAAGCATTGGATAATGAACCACTATTGATTGAAGGAGTTTGCCATGAATGCACCAATCGAAATGTCTTCCCCGCTGGTGTTCACCGATAACGCAGCGGCCAAAGTAAAGCAGTTGATCGAAGAAGAAGGTAGCGCGGGCCTGAAGCTGCGGGTCTTCGTATCGGGCGGTGGTTGCTCCGGCTTCCAGTACGGTTTTACGTTTGACGAGAATCAAGCGGAAGACGACACCGCAATTGAAAAAGGCGGCGTGACGCTGCTGATCGATCCGATGAGCTTTCAATATTTGGTCGGTGCGGAAATTGATTATCAAGAAGGTTTGGAAGGCGCGCAGTTCGTGATTAAGAACCCGAATGCCACGTCCACCTGCGGCTGCGGCTCCTCTTTCTCCGCCTAAACAACACGGCGTAAAAAAATAAGCAAGACCAAGAGGGGGCGCTGGACGCCTCCTTTTTTTTGTACGGGGAGCAAGCATGAACGAATACGTACCCGGCCTGGAAGGTGTTCCAGCGACGAAATCCAATATTTCCTTCATCGATGGCGATAAAGGGATTCTGTCCTACCGCGGCTACCCGATCGAAGTTCTAGCCGAACGCAGTACCTTTGAAGAAACCGCGTTGCTGCTGTTGGATGGAAGTTTGCCTTCGCGTACGGTGCTCAAAGCCTTCGATCAGGATATGCGCGATAACCGCCGCGTGAAATTTCGCATTCGTGAATTGATGCGCCAGCTCCCCCCGAATGGCCACCCGATGGATATGTTGCAATCCATGATGGCTTGTCTGGGCATGTACCATACCGACGCGGACTGTTTAACCAGCGGCGACCACTGCGCCGATCTGAATTACGTGCACAACACCTCCGTGACCATCATTGCGCATATGACGACGATGGTGGCAATGTGGGAGCATATTCGCAATGGTTACGATCCGATCGAGCCACGCACGGACCTGACCCATGCCGAGAATTTTCTGTGGATGCTGACCGGTAAAGAGCCGGACCGTTATATCGCGCGCATCATGGATATCTGCCTGATCCTGCACGCCGAGCACACCATCAATGCTTCCACGTTTGCCGTGTTGGTGGCGGGTTCCACATTGGCCAACCCGTATAGCGTCATTGCCTCCGGCATTGCGACGCTCTCGGGACCGCTACATGGCGGTGCAAACCAAGCAGTGGTGAAGATGTTGCAAGAAATCGGTACGCCGGAGAAGGCCGATGCCTATATCGACGCCCAACTCAAAGCGAAGAAAAAAGTCTGGGGCTTCGGGCATCGCGAGTACAACGTCAAAGATCCGCGCGCGGTGATTATGGAACACCTCATGCACAAATTCGCGGATTACAAGGATAGCAAGGTCGGCCCCCTGTTTGCCATCGCCCAAGCGGTGGAGAAAGCCGCGACCGAGCGTCTGGGCGCCAAGGGCATTTACCCCAATGTCGATTTTTATTCGGGGGTGCTGTATTCCGAAATGGGCATTGCGCCCGACCAATTCACCTCGCTATTCGCGATGTCGCGCGTCGCTGGCTGGCTGGCGCATTGGAAAGAGCAGCTCGGGCAGAACCGCATCTTCCGCCCCACGCAAGTCTATACTGGTGAAACCCAGCGCGAATATGTTGCGTTGGAACGGCGCGGTTAAACCCAGCCGGAAATAAAGGCGACTTCATCGCCCGCTTGCAGCGGCGTGTTCAGTTCCGCGAATTTTTTGTTCACGGTGATGCGCACGCTGCTGTTGCCAAACACTTCTTCCCATGCGCCGCCGCGTTGCTTGAGCAAGGCCACGAGTGCACGTATATCGCTGGGTGCCGGCGCATCCAGTTGTTCGCTGGCAGTGCCGAGCATGTCCACCAAGGCCGCAAAATAAAGTAGTTTAATCATTGCTAGGGTTTTTCCGATTAGGTGCCGCAATGGTTCAAATCACAAAGGCGGCGGCGTGACTTTTAAAACTTCTTCCGGGGTGGTGATGCCAGCCGCCACCTTGGCGGCACCCGAAACGCGCAATGCCTTCATCCCCTCCCGGTAAGCCTGATCGCGAATTTTTGCCAACTCGCAATCGGGAGTGATGAGCTTGGAAAGCGCCGGCGTCATCGTCAGTATTTCATACAGGCCGCTACGTCCGCGATAGCCGGTCATGCGGCATTCCAAGCAGCCGCTCGGGGCGTATACCGTCGCGGGCTTGGGCGCCTTCCACGGGCGCACCAGCTCGTTCCAGGTGTCGTCGTCGATGGTGGTGGGCTGCTTGCAATGCGGACACAAGGTGCGCACCAAACGCTGCGCCAATACGCCGAGCACAGTGGACTGAATCAAATAAGACGGCACGCCCAAATCCATCAAGCGCGTGATGGCCGCCGGCGCATCGTTGGTATGCAGCGTGGAGAGCACCAAGTGGCCGGTGAGCGCGGCTTGAATCGCCATCTCCGCCGTTTCCAGATCGCGGATCTCGCCCACCATGATGATGTCCGGATCTTGGCGCATCAGGGTGCGGATACCGCTGGCGAAATCCAGGCCGATACCCGGCTGCACCTGCATTTGATTGAAGTTCGGCACCACCATTTCAATCGGGTCTTCGACCGTGCACACATTCACTTCCGGTTCCGCCAATTGCTTGAGCGACGTGTAGAGCGTGGTGGTTTTACCCGAGCCGGTCGGCCCGGTCACCAGCACGATGCCGTTGGGTCGCGCCACCATACTTTCCCAGCGCTGGGCTTCGTCATCGCTAAAACCCAGCTCGCTAAAATTGCGCACCAACACTTCCGGATCGAAAATCCGCATCACCAGCTTTTCGCCGAACGCCGTGGGCATGGTGGAAAGCCGCAATTCAATTTCGTCGCCGCCCGGGCTTAGTGTCTTGATGCGGCCGTCTTGCGGTCGCCGTTTCTCGACCATATCCATCCGGCCCAGCAATTTAATGCGGCTGGTGATCGCGTTGTAGACCGCACTCGGAATTTGATACACCAGGTGCAGCACGCCATCGATGCGGAAACGCACATTGGCGGATTCGCGCCGCGGCTCGATGTGAATATCGCTGGCGCGTTGTTCGAAGGCGTATTGCAACAGCCAATCCACGATGCGCACCACGCTTTGATCATTGGCATCGAGTTGGCCCATGCGCCCGAGTGCGACCAATTGCTCGAAATTCGTAATGCCGCTTTGCGTCGCGCCTTCCTGCGCGCGCACGGCTTGCTTCACCGATAGCGCGAGGCTGTAAAACTCCGCGATATAGCGATTGAGATCGAGTGGGTTAGCGATCACGCGCCGAATCGGTCGGCGCGCGACTTGCTGCACGCTTTCTTCCCATTCGCGCACATAAGGCTCGGCGGTGGCGACCACCACTTCATCCGCATTCACTTCCACCGGCAGGATGCGATAGCGCGCGGCATACGCTTGCGACATGACGCCGGTGACGGCCGCGACATCGATCTTGAGCGGATCGATATGATAAGCATCGAGTCCGCTCTGCTCCGCCAACCAGTGCGTCAGAAATTCCATGTTGATGACGGCGTGCGGCGCGCACAAGCTGCGCCATTTCTGCGTGGCAATCAAGACCAGGGGATGCTGGTCGGCGCGCTCGCTGCGTTGTGCGGTGAGCAAATTATTCCCCTCGTTTTTGGGGATATGGCCTGCGGCGAGCAAGTGCGCCAAGACATCTTTGAGGCGCAACGGGCCGGAAGGCCAGGATGCTGTGTCACGGGATTGAGCGAGGTCCATCAGTCGGCTTTATATGTGCGATGGACGTACGCTACTCAGCGGCATGGGTCGTGTCAATGGTTGATCTGCGGTTGATCTGCTAAGTGCGGTGCGACAGGGAAAAATCCGCATGATTTTTGACAATGACGCGGGTGGCGCGATGGAACCGTTGATGTAATCCCGTCATGAAAATATTAAATATAAGATATGGTTCTGGTATATGCATTTCAAATAGAATAAGCTGAATATCAATCTAGCGATAAACGAACTAATGTGCATTACGCGCAGTGCGCGGCCTGTTTTTAGAGGTGCTTTATGAAGATATTACTTGCTGACGATCATGATCTGTTTCGTGCCGGCCTGGGCATGGTGTTGAACGAGTTAGGCGCGGACACGCAATTGGTGCAGGCGGCCAGCCTGACGGATGCCATGCAGTGCGCGCGCGTAGAATCCGACCTCGATTTAGCGCTGCTGGATCTCAACATGCCGGCAATGAACGGCACCGACGGTTTGCAGCAATTTCGCGCGCAGTTTCCGGAAGTGCCGGTGGTCATCGTTTCCGGATCGGACGATCTGCAGGATGTGCAGCAAGCATTAGGCAATGGCGCCGCTGGCTTTATTCACAAATCCACGACGCCCACCGTCATGCTGTCGGCTTTGCGCTTGGTGCTGGCCGGTGGCATCTATGTGCCGCCGCAGGCCATGCGGCAAGATCTGGTGAGTGCAACACCAGCTATGGCAACGCTAGCCAAGGCGGAGTGGGGCAACAGATTGACGGCGCGGCAGATGGAAGTGCTGCGTCTGTTAGCGCTCGGCAAGCCCAATAAGTTGATCGCCCGGGAATTGGATCTGAGCGAAGGGACGGTCAAAATTCACTTAAGCGCCATCTTCCGCGTGCTGGATGTCAATAACCGCACCGAGGCAGTGCTGGCGGCGCAGCAACTGAGCCTGAATTTAGATGTCCAGACGCCCAAGCATTAGCCGGCATTCAACTGGTTAAATACGAAAATGGGGCCAGATTATTCCGGCCCCATTTATTTCGTGTGCGCGCCGGAAAACTGCGCGCTGAAGCTGTCGATTTCCCGGAGCATGGCCGCGAACTCCACATCGCTCAGGTCGTCCGCAACGGCCCAGGTTTTCACTGCTTGCGGGTAATAATAAGCACGTGATTTTTCCAGGGCCCTTTCTCCTATTCTTGAAAATATTTGCAGCAGTCTAGGTTGCATGCCGATCTCCTCTAGGCGCCTCAACGCATTAGCTTGGTGAGCGTTTAGAAAATCATGACCCTACTGTCATCAGATGACAGCCATATGATGAGTGCCTGCCATCGGCAGCGTAAGGGGCCTTCTCAGGGTAAATTAAACAGCCTTCAACGCGGTTTTTTTGAGGCTGTTGCTGACTTCGGCTAGGTGTACGTGTTGAATTAAGTTGCCTGCCAATTTTCTGGCCTCTTGCAAACTCAGGTGGAGCGTCGTCTTCTGCGGCTCACCCACACTGAGGGTAAGGCACGACATCTCCTCTCCAAGCTGCTGGAGAGTGATGTCGATATGGGTGGTTGAATTTTCCTGTGACATCGCGCATCCCCAAGCTATTCGTCGTTACAAGGCGAAGTGCTTCCCGCACCGGCATAAGTGAGGTAGGGCATATTGTCCGGGTTCGACCCCGGCGCATTTTGTTGGGCAGATTGCTCCTCCCGGCTTTGCGCCGCATCTGCCGTGCGAGCGGATTTGAATATTTTGGCCGCCGCCGGCTGCAGCGCGGCGTGTTCCTGGGTGCGGTTAGCGTTGTACTCATCCGCCGAAGCCGGTAAGGCAAGCGCTAAGGCGATGAGAGCTGCGAGGCCTGGCATGTTGTTTACCGTTTCCATGATGTTCTCCTACGTGTTGTGGAGATTGCATTTTGGCCGTTTCGGCAGCAATAAAAATCTGGCAAACGGCTAGGGCCAAAGTGGAGTCCGCCTAGCGCTATTACTTTCGATATAGGCATTAAAGCCAATAGCCTTTACTTGCTGTTGACAGGCATGCTAAGGCAACAAAGAAACCGGGCTGCCCAGCCTGCATGGGAACAAAAAACAGATGCACATGGCAGGCTTGAGCATCGCGCTCACCGTCCTGCGGGTGCAGCGTTAGCCTGTCGGTGCGCGAATTGTCACAAGTGCTTGCGGCGTTGGCATAAGGCAATCTGGGTATGCGGGTGGAGAAAAATTCTGCTGGCGATTTGCTGCGCTTGAAAAAAGGATTTAACAGCATGGCCAATTCTTTGCAGGATCGTCTGGCGGAACTTGAATTGCGCATGCGCGCGGTGTCAAACGAGCTCGCAGTGAAACAAGAAGAAGCCGAACAGAGCAATCGGGCCAAGTCCAATTTTTTAGCAAGCGTCAGTCACGATTTGCGCCAACCCATGCATGCGATCGGATTGTTTGCGGCCACCTTAAAGCATCGCGCGATCACCCCCGAGCAGCATGAACTGGCGCAGCGCATAGAAGATTCGGTCGCCGCGCTGCAAAGTATGTTCGACGGTTTGCTGAATATTTCCCGGATGGATTTCGGCATGCTCGAACCAAATTTGCAGCCCTGCGATTTGGCGGGGCTGTTGCAGCGCGTCGGGCAAGCGTTCCGGCCCTTGGCCGAACAAAAAGGCTTGAATGTGCGCATGCATGTTCGCCCGGCGTGGGTGAATAGCGACCGTATCTTGCTCGAGCGCCTATTGAACAACTTAGTGGCCAATGCCATATGCTATACCGAGCGCGGCGGCGTGTTGCTGGCTTGCCGGCGCCGCCAAGGGCAATGGGTGGTGCAAATATGGGATAGCGGCGTCGGCATGTCTGCCGAGCATCTGCCTAAAATATTCGAGGCGTACTACCAAGTCGGCAATGCGGAACGCAACAGCGCCCAAGGCGTGGGCTTGGGTTTGGCCATCGTGTCGGGGATTGCGCGCCTGCTGCACTACAAAATCGAAGTCTATTCGCGGCCTGGGCGGGGCAGCGTATTCAATCTCATGCTCCCCATTGCCGAAGCAACTCAGATCAAGCGCCGTAGCGCTGCGGAGCGGCAGTTAGGACAGTTCAACTACGAGCGCGTGCTGGTCATCGAGGACGATCAAGCAGCGCGAGAAGCCTTGCAAGGCTTGCTTTCCAGTTGGGGGCTCGACGTGCTGACCGCCGCTGATCACGCGCAGGCCGGCAGCCGTATCGATCAGGATCAGAAAGCACCGGCGCTGCTCATCTGCGATTATCGCTTGCCGCAAAAGAGCGGCGTGGATACAGTCGCCGCGCTGCGTAAACGCTTGGGTGTCGCTGTGCCGGCCATCCTGATCAGCGGCGATACCATGCCCGAATCCATCGTGATCATGCAAGCGAGCGGCTTGCCGATTTTGTACAAACCGGTGCGGCCTGCCAAATTGCGGGCGTTGATGACGAGCTTGTTGGCGCGCGGAAGCAAAGCGTCGTAGTTTCTACAGCGCTATATCATCATTCGCATGTTCACTGGGGCAATGCCGTTCTTGCCAGTCCACCAAGCGGCGGCGCATGCGCTGGAAGTGGGAGCCGCGCCAGTAGATGCGCCCGCATTCCGGGCAATGCTTCACCACCTGCGCCACCGGGCGCGATTCGGCGGGAACGCGCGCGTAATGAGCAGCGTTCGCTTCCTCCAGCGGCGCGTTATCCAGCAGGCAGCGGCTAAACGCCTGTCCCAGCCAATCCAGATCGAAGCGCGCGGCGAGAAATTCGGCATGCTCATCCAGCGTTCCTTGCTGCAGCAGAATCGCAACATCGCGCGCCAGCTTGTGCTCCATGATGTTCCGGTCCAGCGTCAGCAGCCAGCGCCCCTCATCCACGGCTTCGCGCAGGATTTGGCGGTCGGGTACGCCGTCGCTGGCAAGCCGGGTATCGAAACCGGCCGCACGCAGAAAGCGCGCCAAATGCGCCAGCATCTCGTCGCAGTGAAAGCGCGGCTGCTGCCCGGCGTCCAAGGCCATTGGACGGGACACGGCGAGCGCAAGAGTAGGGTCTTTGTGCATTTCTATAATATGGGCGCGGCACGACTGTTTTTCAATGGATTGCGGACGAACAGTCCAGGCAACACCGTGCTTGGTCAGTGCGTTACAAAGCGCAAATGGGCTGGCGGCGCTTCAAGGCTGGCAAATGGGATTTGCGTGTCGCGCGATTAGCTGCCATGACGCGCCCACTGCCCGCCAGACGTTTGTGAAACGACGTTGGACTTGCGGCGCTGCTGCAGCGTCAGTGACCAAGTCATGCCCCATGACAATGACGACTTCGCCTTGCCGTGCCGTCACCTCGATATGCTCATCATAAGATGCGTGTGCAATCACGCCCCGTTGAAGCAGCTTAAGTACTTCGTCCTTGCCAAGAACGCGATTGATGGGTGAATTGACGATCAACGCATCGGACCACAGGCGGTTTAGGCAATCAATGTCCTTGGCAAGGTAGGCTTGGCGGCTTTGCTCCTGTAATGCCGCAATATGAGCACGCCAGTCGGATGTTGAGAGGTCGGTGGTTTCGGATA
The DNA here is from genome assembly GCA_021812385.1 of Pseudomonadota bacterium. Classification (GTDB taxonomy): domain Bacteria; phylum Pseudomonadota; class Gammaproteobacteria; order Burkholderiales; family Thiobacteraceae; genus RBG-16-58-11. Next base: position 186,644 of record JAKANO010000003.1, read on the forward strand.
GGGTCATGGGATGCTCCTTTCTGTTTTAGCGGTCGATGGAAAAATTAATGTATGTCTGGCAAAGCGGCGTTTTATTCAGAATGCATCGGAATCGCCTAACGAAGGTGAATAAAAACCATTTGAACGTCCGAGTTGATGGCATTGTTAGGCAACGATTTCATATTTTCGACCGCAACCAGTTGTGCAAGATAACCTCAACCAATGCGCGTGCCTCGCCAATATCCATAGGATCAGCGGGCGGAGTGGTTGACTCTTTTCCGTGCCGAGAATCATCACCAACGGCACCCGGGCTGTTTGCAGTACGTTTGAAACGCTTGATGGATGTCTTTGTCGCCCATCCGTGATTTACAATTTTATCTAGGCCACCAACGTCTTCTTCTATTACCTCATAAAGGCGATACAGGCTAACCCAATTATGTTCGTCTGTACCAAGAAGCCTTAGCGCTTTCGCAACATTTAGGTTCGTTAAACCCAATTTAATCCACCCGGGGACGCTATGCGCCGGATGGATTACTTCCTTTGTTCCGTCGGATCGCGTTATTTCAACGCCAATAGTTGCTCTGGCATGGATTGTGTCTGATAAGGTAACAAATACGTCTCTGCCGCCGTCAGGTCTCACCCTTGCAGTATTAGCAACGTGCAATGGTGTTCTTCCCCCAAGAGACAGGCGAACAGCGCCTGTCAACACTTTCAGAATATCTGCGGCAAGTGAAGCGAGTTCTTCTGGATTGGTAAGCTCTTCGAATCTGTTTGACTCAAGGAAGTACTGCCCATTCCTCTCAAGCACACGGAGATCATCGTCTACAAGGGATTTGCTCAGCTCTTTCAGATCGAGCGCGTCACCATTTAGCTGAACTTCCCATTTCACTAGGTCTATCCTCGTTGCCTAACGTTCTAGGTCAGGGACGCTGCGCGGCTTTATCGCGCAGCGTCCCCTGCACCGCAGGGTTAGCCCACTTTCAAGCACAACACACCAAACCACTGTTGTACCAACGTGAGCTTGATAGCAGCAGTAACTCCGATTGCAAATGCTGCGATGAGAAGCCCTCCCAGCCATACCCACAAAGTGTATGGCACATGCTTGTATAACCAGTGAAGAGTGACGCGGTCGGGTAGGTGCAATGATTGCTGTGAAGCCATTTCTTGCGGCTCCTGAGGTGAATTCGCAGCAGCGAGAATTGACGGGTTTTCACGAATTCTTGTGAGTGCTGCGGATACAACCCCAAGGATTCTTTCGACAGAGTTGAATGTTGGGCTGTTGAAGAAGTTGCTTACGCCTTCGTTGTATGCCGTTACAACCATGCTGCTGTAAGAGTTCTTTCCAAGAAGGTCGTCAAATAAGTCCCGGAGCTCAATAACCATCTGTTGTAGGCGTCCCTCATCACCATCAGCGATGCGAATCGCATCCCGTGTGTGACGAAAACGGGACTGGATGCTATGAAGCTCCTGTTCATATGCGTGCAAACGTTCAAGGGCGCGGTCGGGAGTCATGTGGGCTAACAGTTAATTTACGGACGCCAGCGTCCGTATAACAATTCTTATTTAGGGCGCTCATTATGCCCACGCAATTTGCTGATTCACAAGCACTTACATTTTGCTGCGTCTCTATAATAACCCGCACTAATACGGATAGTGCGGGCGCATCTGAGTAGCTGCTTTCGCCTAGTAAAATGTGGGCAGCGGCAGAGGTACGACAGGCCAATTATGTCCGGCTGCTTTACGTAATACCCAGCGCACCAACAACTAAAATGAACCCCGCAAATTTCACGCAAGCTTGTACCGAGCCTAATCGATCACAAGGAAAAAAGTGGCGACTTTACTTGCCGAGCAAGATCGGCTTCAGAAAACTCCCGGTATAACTATCTTTGCACTGCGCCACAGTCTCCGGCGTGCCTTCGGCGATGATTTGCCCGCCGCCGTCGCCGCCTTCGGGGCCGAGGTCGATGACCCAGTCGGCGGTTTTGATCACATCCAGATTGTGCTCGATGACGACCACGGTATTGCCGTGATCGCGCAGGCGATGCGCCACGGTGAGCAGCATTTCGATGTCTTGGAAGTGCAGGCCGGTGGTGGGTTCGTCCAAGATGTAGAGGGTGCGGCCGGTATCGCGTTTGGAGAGTTCCAGGGCGAGCTTGACGCGTTGCGCTTCGCCGCCGGAAAGCGTGGTGGCGGATTGGCCGAGGGTGATGTAACCCAAGCCGACGTCGAGCAGGGTTTGCAACTTGCGCGCTACGGTGGGCACCGCTTGGAAAAACTCGAACGCTTGCTCGACCGTCATTTGCAGCACTTCATGGATCGACTGGCCCTTGTAGCGGATCTCTAGCGTTTCGCGGTTGTAGCGCTTGCCGTGGCACACGTCGCACGGCACGTAGATGTCCGGCAAGAAATGCATTTCCACGCGCAGCATGCCGTCGCCTTGGCAGGACTCGCAGCGCCCGCCCTTGACGTTGAAGGAGAAGCGCCCGGGCTCGTAGCCGCGCTCGCGCGATTCCGGCACGCCGGAAAACAATTCGCGGATCGGCGTGAACATGCCGGTATAAGTGGCGGGATTGGAACGCGGCGTGCGCCCGATCGGGCTTTGGTCGACGTCGATGACTTTATCGAAAAACTCCAGGCCGTCGATTTCACTGTGCGGCGCAGGCTCGGTGGAGGAGCCGTACAGATGCTGCGCCACGGCCGGGTACAGCGTGTCGTTAATGAGCGTGGATTTGCCCGAGCCGGAAACGCCGGTCACGCACACCAGCAAGCCCACCGGCAGCTTGAGCGTGACTTTCTTTAAATTGTTGCCGCTCGCATCGGACAGGGTGAGCCAGCGTTCGGGATCAGGTGGTACACGTTTCGTAGGAATCGCGATTTTGCGCTTGCCGGAAAGATACAGGCCGGTCAGCGAGTCGGGATTTTGGATCACTTCCGCAGCCGTGCCCTCGGCCACGACTTGGCCGCCATGCACACCCGCGCCGGGGCCGATGTCGATGACGTAATCGGCGATGCGGATGGCCTCTTCGTCGTGCTCGACCACGATCACGCTGTTGCCCAAATCGCGCAGGTGCTTCAAGGTGCCGAGCAGGCGCTCGTTGTCGCGTTGATGCAGGCCAATCGAAGGCTCATCCAGTACATACATCACACCGGTCAAACCGGAGCCGATTTGCGAGGCCAGGCGAATGCGTTGCGCCTCGCCGCCGGACAGTGTTTCCGCCGAGCGATCGAGCGACAAATAATCCAAGCCGACATTGGTGAGGAAGGATAGGCGCGCGGTGATTTCCTTGATGATGCGGTCGGCGATGGCTTGCTTTGCGCCGACCAAACGCAGCTGCTGGAAAAACGGCAGCGTTTGTTTCAAGGGCATGTGGCTGAGTTCGTAAATCGATTTTTCGCCGACGCGCACGTGGCGCGCTTCGATGCGCAGCCGCGTGCCTTCGCACGTCGGGCAAGTCTTGTGGTTGAGGTACTTCGCCAGCTCTTCGCGCACCGCCATCGAATCGGTTTCGCGGTGGCGCCGCTCGAAATTATTGACGATGCCTTCGAACGGATGTTTGCGGCTTTGCATGCCGCCGCGCTCGCCCAGATATTTAAACGCGATGACTTCCGTGCCGCTGCCATACAGCAAAATGTCTTGGATGTTTTGCGGCAGTTCTTCGAACGATTGATCGAGGTCGAAGCCGTAATGCAGCGCCAAGCTTTGCAGCATCATGAAATAAAACTGGTTGCGCCGATCCCAGCCCTTGATCGCGCCGGCGCCGAGCGAGAGATGCGGCACGGCGACGATGCGCTTGGGATCGAAAAAGCTGATCGTGCCCAGGCCGTCGCATTTCGGGCATGCGCCCATCGGGTTGTTGAAGGAGAATAAACGCGGCTCCAATTCCGCCAGGGCGTAATCGCACACCGGGCAGGCGAAGCGCGCCGAGAATAGATGCTCTTTCTCGTTGTCCATTTCCACCGCCAGGGCGCGGCCATCGGCATGGCGCAGCGCGGTCTCGAACGATTCGGCGAGACGCTGCTTGATGTCGGGGCGCACTTTAACCCGGTCGACCACCACTTCGATTGTGTGTTTCTTGTTTTTATCCAGCTTCGGCAGCTTGTCGATTTCGTAAGCTTTGCCGTCGATGCGCACGCGCACGAAGCCTTGCGCGCGCAGCTCGTCGAATAATTCCAATTGCTCGCCTTTGCGCCCGGCGACGATGGGCGCCAGGATCATCAGCTTGGTGTCTTCCGGCAGCGCCATGACTTGATCGACCATCTGCGACACGGTTTGCGCCGAGAGTTCGATGCCGTGCTCCGGGCAGTAGGGGTCGCCGGCGCGCGCATACAGCAAGCGCAAGTAGTCGTGGATTTCCGTGACCGTGCCCACGGTGGAGCGCGGGTTATGCGAGGTGGCTTTTTGCTCGATGGAGATCGCCGGGGACAAGCCCTCGATCAAATCCACGTCGGGCTTTTCCATGAGTTGCAAAAATTGCCGGGCATACGCCGAGAGCGACTCCACATAGCGCCGCTGGCCTTCGGCATACAGGGTGTCAAAGGCCAGGGAGGATTTGCCCGAGCCCGACAAGCCGGTGACCACCACCAACTGGTTACGGGGAATATCCAGGTTGATATTCTTTAAATTGTGCGTACGGGCGCCGCGAACGCGAATAAATTCCATAGGTAAAGTCAGTTTCTTCTAAGCTTTGGCGAACCTGCTAATATACGCAAATTTTCCAGCTAACCCAACAACCGCGATGAAAAACAATATTGAACGTATGTCGCCTTTCGAGCTCAAGGCGGCGGCCAGCTTGGCCAGTATTTACGGATTACGCATGCTTGGCATGTTCTTGCTGCTGCCGGTGTTCGCCATTTATGCAGAACGCTCATTGGGCGCAACGCACACCCAAGCCGGCTTGGCCCTGGGGATTTATGGCGGCATGCAGGCCTTGTTGCAGTTGCCGTTCGGCATGGCGTCTGATCGATTCGGCCGCAAGCGAATGATATATATTGGTTTATTGATGCTGGTGGCGGGCAGCTTCATCGCCGCCGGCGCCCACGACATTACCCATGTGATCATTGGCCGCGCCTTGCAAGGGGCCGGCGCCATATCCGCAGTGGTGATGGCGTTGTTAGCCGATCTGACCCGGGAAGAGCATCGCACCAAGGCCATGGCCATGGTCGGCACCACCATCGGCGGGACTTTCGCCCTGTCCTTGGTGATTTCTTCCCCGCTCAATCATTGGATCGGCGTGCCGGGCATGTTTGTCTTAACCGGGATTCTCGCCTTGATCGCCATGGCTTGGGTGCGCTTCGTCATCCCCAATCCGCGCATCAGCCGCTTTCATAGCGATGCCGAGGCTACGTCCGCCAAATTCAAGGATGTAATTAAGAATACCCAATTGCTGCGCTTGAATTTCGGTATCTTTGCCTTGCACACCGCGCAAATGGCCTTGTTCCTAGTGATCCCCTTCGCCTTGCTGAAGACGGCAGGCGCTGATCAGAGTCACCATTGGGTGATTTATTTGCCCATATTGCTCGGTTCGTTTGTGCTGATGGTGCCTGCCATTATCTATGGCGAGAAGAAGAACCAACTCAAGCTGGTATTTGTGTCCTCCATCGCCTTGATGCTGATTGCGCAACTCATGCTGTCGCAGTTGATCGGTCATTTGTGGGGCATTGTGCTTTCCTTGACGTGCTACTTTGTCGCCTTCAACGTGCTGGAGGCCAGCTTGCCTTCGCTCATTTCCAAGATCGCGCCCGCCTCGGCCAAGGGGACGGCGATGGGCGTGTATAATACGAGCCAGTCTTTTGGGCTGTTTTTGGGCGGTGTGCTGGGCGGCTATCTTTCGCAACACTATGGCGCATCAGCCGTGTTCATTTTTTGCAGCGCTTTAATCGGCCTCTGGTTGGTTTTAGCCTTCAGCATGGAACGCCCGCCTGCCGTCCGCACGCGCTTGTTTCATGTGCGCGAGATGGCGGAGGAACACGCTACCGAACTGTCGCGGCAATTAGCCAAGCTCAATGGCGTTTCCGAAGCGCTGGTGGTCGGTAATGAAGGTATCGCAATTTTGAAAGTAGACATGCGCGGCTGGGACGAAGCCGCTGTGCAAAAACTCATCGAGGGGGAGCAGGAAAATGGCGTCAGTTAATAAAGTGATTTTGGTTGGAAATCTCGGCAAGGATCCGGAAGTGCGTTACATGCCGAGCGGCGACGCCATTACCAATATCACCATGGCCACGACCGATAGCTGGAAGGATAAAAACGGCGAGAAGCAGGAAAAAACCGAATGGCACCGTGTCGCCTTCTTCGGCAAGCTGGCTGAGATCGCCGGCGAGTATTTGAAAAAAGGCAGCCAAGTGTATGTCGAAGGCCGCTTGCAAACGCGCAAATGGCAAGACAAAGAAGGCCAAGACCGCTATACCACCGAAATCATCGCCGACCGCATGCAAATGCTCGGCAGTCGCAGCGGCGGCGGCAACTACGAAGTGCAAGACCAAGCCCCCGCAGGCGCCGGACGCGAGAGCAAGAGTGGCGGCGCCAGCAGCAAACCGCCCGCGAGCAAAAAGGGCGGAGACTTCGAGGATTTCGAGGACGATATTCCGTTCTAAGCAGTTTGCGCAAGCAGCGGTCAGTTAAAAATAGCAGAGCCATGGTGCCCTGCTATTTTTTTATGTGCGTCAAGTTGTTGCGCGGTGATCGGTAATTGCATCTAGTATAAGTATTTGGCATGATGTAGAAGGACTTTTCGAAGGAGTGTGCCCCATGAGCATTCGCGAGATTTTGGCATCGAAGAATAGTGGCGAGATTTTCAGCATTGCCCCCGATAGCAATATTTTGGCGGCGATCACGCTGATGGGGCAGCACGACATCGGCTCTTTGGTGGTGAAAGAGGGCGGTCGGATGGTCGGCCTGCTGACCGACCGCGATATCGTGCGCGGTTTGTGCAAGGCCAATTGCAATCTCAGCAATACGCTGGTGCGCGATGTCATGGTGGCCTCGCCCGTCGTGGGGCATCCGGACGATACCGCCGATCAAGTGCGGCGCCTGATGACCGAGAGTCATATCAGCCATTTGCCGGTGGTGGGCGAAGAAGGTTTGATCGGCATCATTTCCTTTTACGACGTTGCGCGCACCGCGCTCAGCAATGTCGAATTCGAAAACAAGCTGCTCAAGCGCTACATCAAGGACTGGCCCGAAGAGCAGGACTAATGTTGGTCAGCCACTAAAACGGTCTCTTCACGCAATGAAAATTTCCTTTTTCGGCGCAGCCCATGAAGTCACGGGTTCTTGCTATCTGGTCGAAACGGAGCAGGTGCGCTTTCTGGTGGATTGCGGCATGTTCCAAGGCGGCCCCGAAGCGGAGGATAAGAACCGGCAATTTCCGCGCTTCGATCCCGAGCATATTGATTTTGTATTGCTGACGCATGCGCATATCGATCATTCCGGCTTGCTGCCGCGCCTGACGAATTTAGGCTTTCGCGGGCCGGTGTATTGCACGCCGGCCACCGCCGATTTATTGGGCGTGATGCTGCCCGACTCGGGGCACATTCAAGAAAAAGAAGCCGAATGGCAGAACTACGCCAAGCGCAAAAATCGCGGCCGCGCGACGCGCGAGATCGCGCCCTTGTACACCGTGATCCAGGCCCAGAATTGTTTAAAGCATTTGCGCACTGTCGATTACGCTAGTGAATCCAAGCCGCATCCCCAAGTGCGTGTGCTGTTTCGCGATGCGGGCCATATTCTCGGTTCCGCGATTTTGGAAGTATGGGTTACGGAAGAAGGTGCGCGCACCAAGAAGCTGGTGTTCTCCGGTGACTTGGGCATGCCCATGCGGCCGCTCATGAATGACCCCACGCCGATCGAATCCGCCGATTATCTGCTGGTTGAATCCACTTACGGCAATCGCTTGCATAAGGGCTTGCAGGAAACGATCGACGAATTGGCGACGGCCGTCAACGACACCCTGCATCATAAAAAAGGCAATGTGATCATTCCCGCCTTCGCCGTCGGACGCACCCAGGAAATTTTGTATTTGTTGACCAAGCTCATGCACGAGGGGCGCATTCCCAAAAATACCGAGATCATTGTCGATTCGCCGATGGCGACCGCCGCGACGCAGATTACGCTCAAGTATCGCGAATTGCTGGATGCGGAATCGCAAGCCTTGTTGCGTTGGGAGCGTAGCCAAGACGGCCCGGCGCACATTCGCTTTACCGAGACGGTCGAAGACTCGATCGCGCTCAATCACATCCGCCATGGCGCTATCATTATTTCCGCGTCCGGCATGTGCAATGCGGGGCGCGTGAAGCAGCATTTGAAATTCAATTTGCCGCGCGCCGAGTGTACGGTGATCATCGCCGGCTTCCAGGCGCAAGGCACGCTGGGGCGCAAGTTGGTGGACCGCGCCAAGTCGGTGCGTATTTATCAGGAGTCGATACCGGTGCGTGCGAAAATTTATACGCTGGGTGGGCTTTCCGCGCATGCCGATCAAGCCGCTTTATTGGCCTGGCTGCAGCATTTCAAAACGCCGCCGCAGCAAACTTTCGTGGTGCATGGCGAGGAAGAAACGGCCTTGGGTTTCGGCGCGCTGATTCAAAAAAACTTGGGATGGTCGGTGGCCGTGCCAACGGCAGGAACCGTGGTGGACTGTTAGGGCAAGTACAAGCTGAACACCGCGCCGCCGGCGGGATTATTTTCCAGCATGACTTTGCCGCTGCGCGCCTGATTGCAATGCGCTTGCGCCACGCTGCTGGCGAAAAACAGGCCCAGCCCGCTACCCTGTGCCGATGCGCGTGGCGCATCCAGCGCCGCTTGCAGTAATGCAGCCGGATAACCCGCGCCATCGTCAGCCACGCGAAACGCCAGGTAATCGCCGCTTTGTTCGGTGCTGAGGGTGATGCGCGAACGTGCGTGCAGTAGCGCATTGTGTACAGCGTTCATGAGCGCGCTCTCGGTTAAATCCCGGTCAAAAAACCAGAAGGCAGGTGCGGCGGCTGTTTGCTGCACGCAAATTTCAACGCGCCCGGCGGTTAAGTGATGCGCGGATAACATCAAATCTTCCAAAAAATCGGCGGGCGAGTGCGCGGCGATGCTCGGCTGCAGGTGTCCGCCATCCAGCTTGTACAGGACCAGCATTTCCGTCAGGCGATCCACCACGCGGCTGCAGGCGAAGCGCGCACTGGCGATTTTTTGTTCCGTGCCGGGGCATTGCGCTTGGGCGATTTCTTCCAAGGACAGCGTGAGTTGCCCGAGCAGGTTTTTGACTTCATGGATGCTCGAAGCCGCCAGGGCGTTGAGATCCAGTGGCGCCGACATCAGGCGGCAACCCCGTATTTTTTGGTGACGTCTTGCGCGAGCTTGTTCACGGACAGCAATTTTGGATGCGCGACGCTGATACCGCGCGCTGCATTGATGTAGCGCAGCGCGGATTCCATATAGCCTTCGTTCCAGCCGCGCTTGTCGATGTGCACCAGCAAGGCTTGGGCGGCATTGAGGATGATTTGCAGATTCCCCGGCATTTTTTCCGCGGCTTCGGTCAGCAGTTGCACCGAGCCGTCCAGGTCGCCTTCTTTCGCTTTCATCACGCCTTGGTTGTTCAGCTGAATAATTTCTTTAACGTTGCCGTCGACGATGGCGTTGCCTTCTTCGCCTTTGCCGACCTCATTGAATAATTGTTTGGCCTTTTGAATCAGTGCGGCGCTATCGTGATTGTTGCGCACCAGGTTTTCGATCAAGCTTTTCGCTTCATCATCTTTGCCATGGGCGAAGCAAGCCTTGGCCAAGTCCAGCGACAGATCTTCCTGGGATTTGAGGCCGTGCGTTTTTTGGATCTCGAGCGCGGATTCCAGCGCCTTGGCCGAGGCGGCCGTATTGCCGGTCTTTTGATGTACCAGGCTTTCCATGACCGAGGCGGTGAATTCGGCTTCCGGCGAGCCGTTGAATGACTCGCGCACATCGCGCAACGTGCTCAAGGCTTCCGTGTGTTTGCCGCGCTCCAGTTGCACGCGCGATAAATTCGCATAATCCTCGGCGCTGCGAAAGAACGAGGTTTTGCCGCGCTCGACCACGCTGACAAACGCTTTCTCCGCGGTCTCCATGTCGCCATTGCGCATGGCGAGTTGCCCCATATCTTTTTGGCGATGCACGGTTAGAGGCGATGCGGCGACGGCGCGCTCCAACACTTGCTGCGCGCGCTCGTTTTTCTCTTGCGATTCGCATACTTTGGAAAGCAGGTCGTAGGCCGCCATGTATTCCGGCGCCTCGTCGATCACTTCTTCCAGGAGTTCTTCCGCTTCGTGGTGGCGATGTTGGTAATGGAACATCGTGGCCAGCCCCATGCGCGCCCAAGGCACGGCGCGCATATTGACCACTTGCTGGTAAATATCTTGCGCCTCATCGAATTTGCCCTGGGTGACATAGAGTTCGCCCAATAGGCGCAAAATGTCGATCGAGTATTTGTTGTTATGTTTGGTGAGTTCTTTGCACAGTTGCGTGGCTTCGGCGAGCTTGCCGTCCTCGAGCAATTTGTAGATCGGCGCGAAGGCCAGCTTTTTCGACATCAGGCGTTCCAAGCGGCTGCGCAGTACTTCGCCCGAAAAGGGCTTGATCAAATAATCATCCGGCGCCAGTTCGACGGCGGACACGACTTTTTCATATACCCGCTCGGCTGTGACCATGATGAAAATGGTCGACAAAGAAATGACATTGTTGCGCCGCAATTGCTCCAGCAGCTGTTGGCCATCCGTGCCATCGCCCAAAAAATAGTCGCAAACAATGACATCGAACGGCTTGGCTTGCAGTCGCCGAATCGCTTCATTGGCGGTGCTGGCCATTTCCACCAGTATCACGCCAAAGGCACTGAGAATGGCGCGCATCGACGAGCGCATACCGGGATGATCGTCAATGATCAGCACGCGTTTTTCCGCGAAATTGATTTCCATGGTCGCTAGGTAAAGTTTCCAAAAAACAAGGGGTGAGGCTCACCCCTGACATGGATACTTTATCGGCGCGAATACCCTGAATTTTAGGGGTGTACTGAAGTACGGCTAAAGATTACTCGGCTTCTCCCGGGGCATTTCTGGGCCAGGCCGAGGCGTCGATGGTTTCGCGGTAGCCATGCCAGGTGGCGTGTCCAATCAAGGGCAGCATGACGATAAAGCTGAGAAAGGCCGTGGCAAAACCAAGGATCACCGTCAATCCGATCAAGCTGATCCATACCAACATGGCGCCCTTGTTGGTTAAAACGGCATTCACGCTGCTCACCACGGCCGTGATCGAGTCTGCTTTGCGATCCATGATCATGGGCAGGGAAAAGGCACTGATGGCGAACACGATCGAGGCAAAAATTAATCCGACCACGCTGCCAATGCCGATGAAAGGGACGAGTTCTTGCCAAGTGGGATTGGCATCGACTGGGACGAAGATATGCACCATGGCGGCCGCCCTGGCCCACACCAAGAGCACGATCAGTAACACCAAGCCCAATACCATCAGTCCGCGCACATGGTGCCAGCCTTCCTGGATGCAATAGCCCATGAACGGCTTCAGCCCCGCCTCCAGTTGCCGGCTGATGGAATACAGGCCGACGGCCAAGATCGGGCCAACGAATACAAAGCCGGTGGCCAAGCCAAAGTACAGGGCAAACGTGCCGTAACGCCAGGTGAGCAATCCGATGAGTGCGCTGATAAGCGTCAGCACAAAGCCATAGGTCAGGCTTAGGCGCGGCGCGCGTTGCATGTCCGCCCAGCCCAAGCGCAGCCAACGCAACGGTGCAGTCGTTTGCAGTGTGCGGCACGGTGCGGGAAAGGGCATTTCTGCGGGGGTCTCGGATGGGTCCGAAAGCGGCTGCATCGACATGTGTTTCTCCTCTGGTGTTTGGATGGTCTTGATCGTGCGCTTGAAGCCGATGCGGCCGGTGGCGCCGATAAATTTATTGTTGTAATGCCGGGTTCATTTTATACCCGCGAACAGCCGAATGGGCGTTAAGTGCATGGGGTTATTGGGGCATGCGCGGCCGCGCCTTGACGCCGGCCCTAGGTTTGCGCAAGCTAGCGCCTTTGCGCCAGAGCGCTACCGGGGAGTTTGCATTGTCCGCAGCAGAGAATTTAGTTGAGATCAAAGACCTGCATTTTTCCTATAACCATAATCAGGTACTGAAGGGCATTAACCTCGCCATCCCGCGCGGCAAAGTCGTCGCAATTTTAGGCGCGAGCGGTTGCGGCAAAACGACCTTGCTGCGGCATATCGGCGGCCAACTGACGCCCGCTTCCGGGCAGGTCAAGGTGGCAGGTCAAGTCGTGCACGAATTGAACGACGATGCCTTGTACGCGCTGCGGCGCCAAATGGGCATGATGTTTCAGGCCGGCGGACTGTTCAGCGATTTGTCGGTGTTTGAAAATTTGGCGTTCCCGATGCGCGAACATACGCAATTAAGCGAAAGCATGATCCGCGACCTGGTGCTGATGAAATTGCACGCGGTGGGCTTGCGCGGCGTGCACGACTTCCGCACCGATGATCTGTCCGGCGGCATGGCGCGCCGCGTGGCGTTGGCGCGCGCGATTGCACTGGATCCGATGCTGGTAATGTACGACGAGCCGTTTGCCGGCTTAGACCCGATTTCGCTGAGCGTCATCGCCAATTTGATTCGGCGCCTGAACGATGCGCTGGGCATCACCTCGATCGTGGTCACCTACGACATGGCCGAGTCGTTCAAAGTCGTCGACTACGTGTATTTTATTTCGGAAGGCGTGGTGGTTGCTTCGGGCACGCCGGCGGAGATGCTGGCTTCGCAACACCCGTTCGTCAAACAATTCGTCAACGGCGAATTCGACGGCCCGGTCAGCTTTCACTATCCGGCCAAAACACTGGCGCAGGATTTGGCGCTCAATGCAGCGCAAGCCGGCTAGCTGCCGTACTGCCTACATGACGCTGCCAAAACTGTAGTCGACGGCAATAGACGGCATTTTCAGGCCGGCCAAGCGGCAACCTTGCGCAACCGGCCCGCCCGGAAATATCTGATAGAGAAATTTTATCCCGCCTTGACCATGAAAGTGCTCATCCAGCGCATCGTGCAAGGCGCGGCCATGAATGCCTTGGTCCGCATTGCGTGCGAAATACTCTTGTAGGGCGCGAATGGTTTCCCAATGCAGAGTGCTGAGCGTTAAGCCTTCCTGTTCAGCGCGCAGCTTCGCGTCTTCTGGAGCCCAATCGAGCGGTGCATAGGGGAAATCCGCGGGTGGCGTGCTTGCATTGCCGCGTAGGGTTTGCAGGTCTGATTCGAGCATGATGTTCTCCTCGAAGTGATCGATATAACTTCAAGTTAGAACCATTCGGCGCAAGTTTCAAGCTGAGAACTTATTTGTTAATGCGCTTGCCGAACCTGTTGCAAGCGCTGCTCGACAAAAGCTTGCAGATCCGGCGCCAAGCTATTGCTGGCGCGCGCACGGTTGTAGGCCTGTTCGGCATCTGCATAACGTTTTTCAGCTTGCAAGGAAATGCCCAAACCCATTAGCCAGTTGGCGTGCTGGGGTTGAATTTTAAGCGCGGCTTGGAATTGATTGACCGCTTCAGCATGGCGCCCGGCACGCTGTAGTAATGCGGCATACATGCCATGGTAGTCGGCATTGCCATGGGCTTGTGGCGCGTATTTTTCCAAGGTGGCCAAGGCCGCCACGGCATCCCCGCGCTCTAGCTGAACACTCGCGAGTGCCGTTGCCAGCGGGGCGATAGCGAGATTGAGGCGCAAGCCTTCTTGCAACACTTGCTCGGCTTGCGGATAGCGTCTCGCCTTGAGCAAAATACTCAGCAAGGCTTGGCGCGCGGCGAGATTTTTAGGGTCTAGCCGCAACGCATCCTCAAGCGCCGTTTGCGCTTCCTGTGCGCGGTTCTGCGCGATTAGCGACAAGGCTTCGCGATAGCGGAAATCGGCTTGTTGTTCTTGGGAGACGCGTTTCATGCCCGTTGCTGCGCTGTCTGTGCCGGGGCTGGTTTTTGTCGCGGGTTCGGCTTTGACGCCCTGCGCCGTTGGCTCTTCCCTCGCGGACAATATAAATTTTTGCGCGGGCTTGATCGGGGGGCTGGGGGGTGATGCCATCGGCCGCGCATCGCGGCTCGGTATTGGTATGGGCGCTGTGTCGATGGGTTGCGCATTTTCCACCGCAATGGCGGCTGCATCGTGTTCCAAGCTCGTGGCGGGTTTTAATTGCAAGGGCTGCGGCGGGGTGGCGATCAAGCGGGGTGGCGGCGAGGCAGACACAGCCGCTGGAATCGTGTTGCGCGCAGTCAGCGTTGCACGCCAAATAAAGAATCCCAGTAGCAGGATCGAAGCCACGCCGAGCGCACCCCACAACCAAGGGCGATAGGTCGCTCTGGGCAAGCGCGCGGGAACCGCGCGCACCATGCCGGGCAGACCCTGTTGCACCGTGCTGTCGCGGCGTTCATCCAGCTCCAGCAACATGCGGTTGATGACGCTCATCGCAGCAACACCCAAGCCGTTACGGCGAGTCCGATGGCGAGTAAACCGAGCGCAAGCCACCGCCACGGCCGATGGCTTTTAATGATGGCTGCCGGGGTGTCGGAGGCGGCAGTACGGATATGTTTTTCTTCGACTTGCTGCTTGCCTTGGCCAAACACCAGCAGCATGGCTTTATGGCACAAGATATTGATAATTCGCGGGGTGCCGCCGCTGGATTGATACAGGGCGGTGAGCGCGCTTGGGGAGAATAATGCGCCGCCCGAATGCCCGGCTACGGTCAGACGATGGGAGACGTAGTAATCCAATTCCGCGCGCGTTAACGGCGCCAGGGCATAATGAAACGCGATGCGTTGCTTGAGTTGGCGTAGCGCGGGGAGATTCAGCTTCTCATCCAGTTCGGGTTGACCGAACAAAACCACTTGCAGCAGCTTGCGTTTTTCCGTTTCCAGGTTGGAGAGCAAGCGCAAGGCTTCCAGCGTCTCGATGGGCATGGCTTGCGCTTCGTCCAAGGTGATCACGACGCGCTTGCCATCGCGTGCAAATTCAAGCAAGGCCAAGGTCAACGCTTTCAGCATCAAGTGCTGGTCGAGATCGCGCCGGACTTTGAGGTTTAATTCGTCCGCCAGCGCCGCCAGCAAGGTGTTGGGCTCCAAGTAGGGATTGGGAATGTAAGCCGAAACGTAGCGATCGCCGAGGCTGGCGAGAAATTTGCGGCATAGCAAGGTTTTTCCGGTGCCTACCTCGCCGGTGATTTTGATGAAGCCTTCGCCATTTTTGACGGCGATGAGTAAGGTGTTGAGCGCTTCTTGGAATGCGCCTGAAGCGAAGGAAAAGGCTGTGTCAGGCGTGATCGAGAAAGGGGTCTCGCGCAGTCCAAAATGTTTTCTATACATAGTACCTGCCGCAATGCGTTGCGGAGAATTATACCGGCTTTAGGCCATTGAAAAAGCCGCGTCTAGGGTTTGGGCGAATTTTGATGTTGCAGGTTTTGCACATTGCGCTGCGACTCGAGCAGGTTCTGCGACCAAGTATCCTGGTTCTTGACGACGGTGGGCTTGAGCAGAATCACCAGCTCGCTTTTCGTCACGCTGCGATTGCTGCGGCGGAACAAACTGCCCACGACCGGCACATCGCCGGCGCCCGGGATTTGCGAATTGGTGTCGGATGAGGACGAGCGCATCAGGCCGCCGATCGCAATCACTTGCCCATCCAGCGCGCGCACGATGCTATCGGTTTCGCTGACGGTGCTGGAGGCGAGCGGCAAGTTGAGCGTGCCGGAAGAACCCAAATCGATTTCGCGATTTTTGCTGGTCACATCGCTGACCGAGGGATGGATGTGCAAGATGATGTTGTTGTTCTCGTCGATCTGCGGCGTGACATCCAGCGCAATGCCGGAGAAAAACGGCTGCAGCGTGACATTGGGGCTGGAGGTGGTGGTGGTGCCGGTGGTGGTGGTGGTGCTGACATTGGTCACGAAGAACTCATCCGTGCCGACTTTCAGCACGGCTTTTTGATTGTTGAGCGTCGCGATGCGCGGACTGGAGAGCACCGAGACCGAGCCTTGCGTTTCCAAAAATTCCAACAGCGCGGCAAAGCTGGTGGTGCGCAAGGCCAAGCCAAAAATGCCGCCGGTGGTCGCGCCCGTCGCACTCGTTAGTCCGCTGCCCAGCAGGCCGGAAAGCGTGGTGTCGGCGCTTAAGTCGCCGTTGGGCAGGGTAATGTTCTGCGCATTGGCGCCGCTGCCGATGGAGAATTGCCTGGCGTTATTTAAACCGGCCCAGTTGATCCCGGATTGAAAGCCATTGCTCAATTGCACTTCGATGATTTTTGCTTCCAGGATCACTTGCCGGTCCACCGAAAGTTGCGTGGCGCGCAAATAATTTGCCACGGCGCGCAATTCCGGCGGAAAGGCCTTGACCACCACT
Organism: Pseudomonadota bacterium; assembly: GCA_021812385.1. Lineage (GTDB taxonomy): Bacteria > Pseudomonadota > Gammaproteobacteria > Burkholderiales > Thiobacteraceae > RBG-16-58-11. The sequence goes on from JAKANO010000003.1 coordinate 203,004, forward strand.
ACGCCCGATTGCGGGCTGATCACGATGGAACTCCCTTCGGTTTTGCCGACGAGGACGGATAAGGCGGCTTGCAATTCGCCCCAAAAATCGCTGTTCGAGGTGGTGGAGATTTTGCTGCTTTGCAAGGCGGATGCGGTGGCGGTGGGCGAGGTGGTGGTGCCGCTCGCGCTGGCGCTGCCGGCGGTGCTGCTGGTGATGGAGCCGGAAGTGACGTTGATTTCCGAGGTGCCTTTGCGCTGGGCGGTCAAATAATTCACCTGGAACACCCGCGTTTGCATCGTCAGGGGCTCGATATAGATGCGCGTGCCGATGACCCGATAATCATAGCCGTAGAGTTCGCGGATGACATTCAGGGCATCCAAGACGGTGACATCTTTCAAGTTGACGGAAATATTGCCCGTCACGTCGGGATGCACCAGCATGCTGTAAGGCGTGCCGGAGACAATGCCATTGAACACTTGAGCGGCTGGCGCGTTGTTGACCACCAGGTCGAATTTCGGCTCCACCGGGCGCGCGCTGGTAATGGGGATATCGACGACCAGTGGCGGCAACAATGCGCGGTTGACGGCATCCGTCGCGTTCAGCTTTTCATTGGTGCGCACGGCGCTGTCCAACTCCGTATTGATTTGATCCAAAGTCGTGGGGTGTTTTTGCGGCGGCGTTTGGCACGCGGCCGTGAATAAAAGCAATAGCAGAACCAGCTTCTTCATTCGGTTTCCTTCCTTAATCCCATGCGCTTGGTCGGATGCGGCCGAGGCTTTGCAGGGGTTTTAATGTGCGGCGCTGGAGCGTTCGCGCTATGTTGTTTTTCTACTTCCGGAAATAACTTGAGCTGTTGCACGCCGTTCGGCCCGCGTAACCATACGCGATCTTCATCGATGCGCGTTACCAGGGCCCCTTCTACTTGGGAGCCGATGCGCACCGTTTGTCCGCTGACCAAGGCGCTGCGTATGCCGTTTTGCGTGCGGATGGCTTGCAGTTGCGGTCCGCTCGGCACGGCCTCTGCCGGCGTTGCCACATTCCAGCCTGTAGCCGGACGCGTCGGGTCGGGCAATGACTCGGCTTGTGCGACGCCGTGCAAGGCGATGAGCAGGACGGCTAAACGGAGAGCCATGTCTTGTCCAAGCTTAACGTAAATAGGGTCAGCGTGAGGCGCGATGTGGGGTAGGCCTGCGCCGATAAATTGGCCTCGCTCCAGTACACGCGCCAGGGCAGGCGTTCCAGCGTTGCCAAGTACGCCAACAACTCCGGGTAACTGCCTTCGACGCTGATTTCCACGCCATGGCGGTATAGGCCCAGCGCCGCGGCGGGCGCGCTGTCTTGCGCTGGCTGCGCGGTCTTGCCATCCGCTGCAGCGCTTTTCTTCGGTTCCAGTAGCGAGGTGACCGGTAAAGTTTTAATGCCGAGCAATTTCAATTGGGTGTTTTTAACCAAGAGATCTTGCAGCATCTGCGTCATGCGATCCGCGCTCACCAATCCTTGCTGGGCATTGGCCAAGCTGGCGTAGGCGCTGTTGCGTTGGATTTCCAACCGCGAAAGGCGCAGCTTGTTGCCTGCATCCGGATCGATTTTCGCGGCTTCCGCCAAGGCGCTCATTTGTGCTTCCATGGCTGCGGTTTGCGCCTGCGTTTGTGTCAGCTTTTGCGACAATTGCTTCTGTTGCACCAGCAGCGGATCGAGCGCGCTGGTCAGGGCCAAGGCTACCAGAACACCAGCCAGCATTAAGAAAATCAGCACGCGCTCGCGCAAGCTCATCGCATCCAGGCGCTCGCGGTAGGCCAGCAGCCGCGCCTTCATGGCTGCGCTCCCGGGGTTGCGGATTGCAAGGTGAATTCGATATAGCGCGGCAAGTTGATGGGCTTGGCGGGTTTACCCTCTTGGGCCTCGGCAACTTCCGGCTGGCGCATTTCCAGCATGCTGAATTGACGCCCATGCATCGCTTGCTCGCGCCCCAGACGTTGAATGTAATCCGGCACCAGTTCCGGTTTTAGCGAACGGCCGCTGATGCGCATTTCGCCGCCGGCGACGGAAAATTGCGTGAGCCACAAGCCGTCCACGACTTGCCGCGCCAAGGCTTTAAAATAAGGTGAGAAGCCCTTGCTATCGAGCAAGCCGCTTTGCTGCATGGCTTGTTGGGCTTGCGCCAAGCTTGCTAATTCCGCTTCCACGCGCTTGATCCGATTCTCCAATTCCGCGCTTTTTAGCGGCGGGCTAAATTGCTGCGATAGTCGCGCCACCCGTGCTTGCGCGTTTTCCAGGCGTTTCGCGCTGCGCTCGGTCTCGGTTTGCAAGCTGGCGACTTGATAGCGCGCATAGCCATAGAACGCCAGTAAACCCAAGAGCAAGACGGCCAAGGATTGCGCCATGGTGGCGCTGGAAAAAATCTTTTTCTGCTGCAGCAGAATCGGATTGTAGAGATTGATCTGCTGGCTCACGGCGCGCGTTCCTCGTGGCGCAATGCGGCGCCGAGGGTCAAGAAAAAGCGTGCCTGATTATTCAACGCGCCCACCGCCGGTACGCGCGAGAAATCGAAGATATCGTTCAAGTCCAAATCCGAGACCGCGACGGAAAGATTTTGCGCTAAATAAGCGCGCAGTCCATCCATGTCCGGCAGGTGCGCAATCCACAGGCGCGAAATACTGATGAATTGGAATTGGCGTTCGATGTTGTCCAAGGAGCGCTGCAACTCGAGGGTGATGCGATCGAACTGCGCTTGCTGCGCCTCGGCGTCGCCCTGCCCCAGTTGCCGCCAGCCGATATCGAGAGAGCGCGCCAGATACAGCTCGCCTTGGTAGGTGACCGTCAGCAAGCCGCTGTCTTCGCTAAACGAGATGAGCGCCAAGCCGCGCCCCGGCTCTTCCAGGCGCGCCGCGATGTTGCGCTGCGCCATTTCCGGTATGTCGATGACTTCCAGCGGAATGCTTGCGCTATGGAATTGGTTGACGCGCTGCTCGATCGCGCTGTTGCGCGCCGCGACGGCGTACATCGAATGCGCGCGCGCCACGCCGCTGCTGTCGGGTGGAATGTCCAAGACATCGATGGTGGCGTCGTCGATATGAAAATCCAGCAAATCCTTAATGCGCCAGCGCATCGCGGTTTTCAACTCCGCAGCGGGCACATTCGGGGCTTCCACCACCAGCATCTGGTATTCGCGCGGGGCGAGCAAGGTGCTGCAGTGATAGCGCGCCAGTTGCAGTTCTTTGGCGGCCTTTTCCAGCAGCTTGTTTTGCTTGCCGTCGTCGGCCGTTACGCCGCATACCGTCACGCGCGGCTTGTCGTCGTCGCCCGCTGGTTGTACGTGCGCCAGGCACAAGCCTTCCGGGACGTAGCTCAAGGCCATCCAGCCGGGTTGTTTCTTCGGGCTGCCGAAAAATTTATTTAACATAGGCCGACAATTATGGAATCTACTTGAACTTATATCAATAAGTTATTGTTGTCAAATGATTTAATCCGTCTTTTGCGCTAATAGTTTTCGCGCTGGTAAATCATTGGACCGCCCTTGTAAATGCCGAAAGTGGCGCGTGTGGTGCTGCTTGGCAAGTAGGTGGGGGCATTGGTGTGCAAGTCCACGCTACCGTCGTTGCCTGCGCCCGGCGCGGATAAGGTGATTTTTCCTGCGCCATTGATGAAGGTCGGCGGCGTGACCAGGGTTTCGCCGCTATTCAAATTGCGCTGGTAGTTGCTGAGCAAAATGTTGGCGGCGCCGAGCACGGTGTCGTTGTCGTCACGATTGGTGATATAGCCGGCGCCGTTCCAGTACTGCGTGAGCACCGGGATTGGCAGTTGCAGCAATTCCGAGCCATGCGCATTGGAAAGCTGCATGCGGCCATAACGCATTGCGGTGCCGCCGAGCAAGGCATGCTCGTTGCCGGGGATGGCGCCATCGGTATCCAGATCGAATGCGCCGATGGCCGCGCCATCCGCATCCACGGGCGCGATGCCGATGCGCAGGGTGTTATAGGGGCCATCGGGTGTCACGCCACGGGTGAAAATCAAGGGCGCGACGATATTCGCCGCCGCGCCCAGCATAAACGCGCCGCTGGCGGGGCTGGCGATGCTCAAGCGCGCGCTGAGAAAATTGCCGCCATCCACCGCGCCGAATCCGAGCGGATTGCCCGCTGCGGCCAGGTTCAGCTTGGCATACGCGCCCTGATAATTTTGCGTGGTGCTGTTGTTTAGCGCCTGTGCCGTGAGGCTGAATTGTGCGTCCAGGCGTTCGCCCATATAGGTAAAAATGCACGCGCTGCAAGCGGTGTCGGCGCGATTCAACAGCGGGCTGGTGGGGTGCGGCGTGAGCCCGAAGTGGTGCGCATAAAAGCGCCCGACGTTGCCGCTGGGCGTGCCCGTGACATTGATGCCCGTGCCCAAATAATTGCCGCTCAACGAGCTGGGCGTGAGCGTGATGATGCCGACTTCATTCCACGTAAAGGCGCTGCCGCTGGCGACGCCATTGCTGAATGCGCCGAATACGCCATTCACCGCCGGGTTGTGGACCAAGTCCGGATCGGCAAGCAGCGCGGCGCTGAGCTTGACGCTTTCAGCCGGAGCTTCGCGGCCGAAGTTCGGCGTGGTGTTGCCCAGCGCATTGGTGGCGCGCACTGTGGCGCCGAAATTCTCGCCGGCTTTGACGAATCTTGCGCCAGCGGCATTGGCCGCACCCGGGTTGGGCAAATTGTCGCTGCTGCGCTGAATGGCCGACAGCACGAAGCCCACCGGATAGGCGACAAATGCGCTTGCGCCATGGGTGCCGGTGAGCGCGTCGGTGGCGTCCAGCGTGATGCGCCCGACGTCGGCGTAATTCAGGCCGAAGGTAGCGAGGCCGTTGACGAAATTCAGCGTCAGCGTGGTCGGGCTGGCGGCGCTGGTGCTGATCGCGGCGCCGTTGATGCTGCTGGCTTGTGTGCCGCTATTCGGATTGGTGTAAGCGCTGAAAAAGCGCAGGCTGCGATTGCCGTTGAAGCTGCTGTTGCAAGTGCTGTCGGTGGCGCGCACGCTGGCTAAATTGGTGCCGCTGGCGGCCGGGAAATTGGGTAAGCTCAGTGTCAAGCCGGTCGTGCTGAAGACGATGCTGCAACTGGTGCTGCCGCTGGTGGTATTGCGGCAACTCGCGGCGGGGCTGCCGCTCGGCACCGGCGATACGCTGGCGTTCAGCGTGTAGGTGCCCGGCGTGGCGGAACTGACCGTGCCGCTGCCGATGCCGGAACTGCCGATGTTGAACACGCTGCCATTGGGCGAGAGCGTGCCGCTTACGCCGCCGCTGGTGTAGAGCGTAGTGCAAGCGGCATCGGCGCAAGCGCGCAGCGTGACGGTTTCGGGCGCGCACGTCACGCCCGCGCCATCATGCTGAATTTCGATGTGGTGCGGCGCTGCGACGGCGGCGCGCAACGCGATGCTGATGGTGGCGCCGGCATCGCTGTTGGATGCAGCGCGGGCGATTTTTGTGCCGGTGGCGCTGGGCACGCCGAGCAATAATTGATTCATCTCCAAGCTAATGCCGGAGCTACTGCCGCCGCTGGAAGCGATATCGACACGCTCGGTCATGCCGGCGGGCGGCGTCCATCTGCGCGCGCTGGTGTATTCATGCACGGTGACCAGCATGTCGCCGGTCTGGGTGGTGGTCACGCTGGGCGCCGCATGGTTCAGAGACTTCGGTGTCGCGGCCTTGGCTGAAACATCGAGCGGCGCGGCCGTATCAACGCCGCTATAACTGACGATGCCGCCCACTGCACCGGCGTGGCCGCTAGCCAGTATCCAGGTATAACTCGAGGGCTCGCTGGCGCCCGCCACGCGGTAAAACGCCGATACCACGCTGGATGTGCTGGCTGTTTGCTGCTGCGATTGAATCAAGGTCCAACCCGCTGGCGCAGTAATCGGAATCGAGGAGGGCGTACTCGTGACCGCGGCGATCATGACATCGCCCGCCACGGTGCCGGCGGGTTTGCTGATGGTCAGGCTGGCCGCGCTGCGCAGCGCCAGCAATACACCGTAATTCTCCGCTGCCGCAGACGCAGTGGCGCTGATCGGACCGACCAGTGCCGGCGCGGCTTGCGCGCGGTAGTTTAAAGCGATGGCGTTGTTGGTGGAGCGCGAGTAATACGGTCGCGTCCAAGCATTGGGCCTGGTCAAGCCATTTGGGGCGTTGGGCGTGGCGCTCAGATGCGCGGTAAACAGCAGCATGTCGTTAGTGGATACGCTGCTCAGACTACCGCTCACGACGCTGGCGGAGCTCGCGGCATATTGCGCAGCGTAGGCGACATCCAGCGGATTGCTCGGATCCACGCCGCGAAAGCGCGTGCAGCGCGCCATGATGCGGCCACCGCCGGGATGGGTGATCACGGGATTGGTTTCGCTGGCGGCGGAAATTTTATAAAACAGCGAAGCGCGCAAGGTGCCGCTGCTGCTGAGCGAATACGCTTGGGACCAAGCGGCCGGCATGCTGTGCGCGACATTGTCGCGCGAGCTGACTTGGCAAAAAAACATTTCGCCCGGCACGGCCGCCGGCAGGCGCGCCGTGAGGTTGCCGCTGTTCGCGCTGGTGACCGTGCCGGCGCTGCGGTAGCTGATGGTCGCGCCGCTGGCGGCGGCCGAGGCGGCGGCTTTGAAACTGATGGCGCACTGCGCGCCATGCGCGAACAGCAGCAGTGCTGCGCCGCATATCCAACTGCTGCGCGCTATCCGCACCGAATGCGCATTTAATCTGTGTTGGTAGGGTAACAAGCCTGACGCCCCTAGGCCGGTGAACGAGCTTGTTTTAACGGCAAAAATACGGATTTATTTAATTAAATTCGGGCTTTTTGCCGCAACGGGTGATCAGTCTTGCGACGTATGCTCGCGCACGCAGTTGCGACCGCTGCGCTTGGCGCTATAGAGGGCGCTGTCGGCATCGTGGATGAGCGTTTGCAGCGTGTCGCTTTCGTGCATTTGCTTCACGCCGATGGAAATGGTGATGGGTGGGACTATTTCGCCTTGGGCGGTGACTAATTGGACTTCCTGGATCTTTTCGCGGATGGTATTCGCCAGGTAGCAGGCTTGATTTAGGTCGTAACCCGGCAGCACGATGGAGAACTCTTCCCCGCCGTAGCGCGCCGCCAAGCCGTGCGTCGCATGATCGGCGAGAATGCCCGCCACGGCGCACAACACGCTATCGCCCAAGACATGCCCATGGGTATCGTTGAAGCGTTTGAAATGATCGATGTCCATCATCATCAGCGAAAGCGGCGCGTTTTGCGTTGCGCCGCTTGCGACGAGCGCATCGAAATAGCTGGTTAAGCCGCGCCGATTGGCGATGCCGGTCAAGGCGTCCAGGTTGGCGTTGAGTTCGGATTCGCGTTGCCGCCGCAGGCTGCGGCGCAGGATGAGGTTGTCGGAGCCGACGCGGTGCGACAGCGTGTACAGCAGCTTGCGCGCCAACTGCGGCGAGTGGTCGATCAACAGCCAGAGCAAGTCCTGGTCGATCACCATGAGCCGCGCCGCTTCATTGCCGACCACGTGCGCGGTGACTTTGGTGTCGCCGAGAATGGAGAGCTCGCCCACGCATTCGCCGACCGGGACTTCGACATACGGCGGCCCGCTCAACTCGTCCAAGTGCACGCGCACGCTGCCCGACATCACCACGTACACATGGCGGTTGGCGCGGCCCGGCGTGAGCAGGACTTCATCCGGCATCAAGTCGCGGAAGGTGCAACTGGTGAGCAGTTTCTGCAAAGTGAGCGCATCCACCTCGCGCAACAGCGCAACATGCGACATAGTGGAACGCTGTGCACCGCGCCGTTCCACCATGCCGCTGGGAACAGTCGAGGGCGTGCTTAAGGTGGGGGCGGCGGCGGCCAGTTGCGCTTCGCGTTCGGAGATGAGGGTGATGCAAGTCAGCAATAAGCGCGTGCTGGGGCCGGACAGGCTGGATCCGGCCTCCATGGTCGCTTCAGTCAAGGTGTCGCGCAGCTTTTGCAGCAATACGCGTTCGTGATCCGTTCCGTCTTGGCGCATCAACTTGTGGGCTTCCATGACAAGGCTATCGGGTATGGTCGTGCTGTTTGAATCAGCTAATTATGCCACCACCAAGGCAAATATCGTTATCGTAGATTACGACCGACTGTCCGGGGGTCACCGCCCACTGCGGGGATTCGAATTCTACGCTGCAGCTGGGAGCGTCAAGCGCGCTAAAACGGCAGGCCGCGTCTTGCTGGCGGTAACGCGTTTTTGCAGCATACGCCCGCGCGCTGTCGGGGGCGCGTTGCGCGATCCAGCTCAGATCTTGCGCGTGCAAGGCGGATTTGAGCAGCAAGGGGTGGTCGTGCCCCTGCACCACGATCAGCACATTGCGCGCCAGGTCTTTGCCCGCCACGAACCAAGGTTCTCCTTGGCCGCCGATGCCCAAGCCCTGGCGTTGGCCGATGGTGTAGTACATCAAGCCTTGATGCCGGTGCACCAGGCGGCCGTCGGGGGTTTCCATGTCGCCCGGCTGCTTCGGCAGGTAGCGCTCGAGAAAGGCGCGAAAGTCGCGCTCGCCGATGAAGCAGATGCCGGTGCTGTCTTTTTTTGCGTGGGTCGGCAGATTTGCTTGGCGCGCGATTTCACGCACTTCGGTCTTGGGTAAGTCGCCTAAGGGAAATAAGGTCTTGGACAGCTGATGCTGATGCAAGCGATATAAAAAATACGACTGATCCTTGTTCGCGTCGTGTGCTTTGCGCAGGAAAAATTCGCCCTGATGTTCGCGCAAGCGCGCGTAATGTCCGGTGGCGATTTTGCTGGCGCCCAAGCCGAGCGCGTGATCGAGAAAGGCTTTGAACTTGATTTCCGAATTGCACAGGATGTCCGGATTGGGCGTGCGCCCGGCCTGGTACTCCTGCAAAAAATACTTGAATACGCGCTCTTTATATTCTTGCGCGAAATTGACCGCTTCCACTTCGATGCCGATGACGTCGGCGACCGCCAGCACGTCGAGGAAATCCTGCTTCGCGGGGCATTCCGCGTCGTCCTCCCAGTTGCGCATGAACAGGCCGATGACCTCATAGCCTTGGCGCTTGAGCAACAAGGCGGCAACCGAGGAATCGACGCCGCCGGACATGCCGACTACGACGCGCTCAGCCATGGGGTTCGGCGCCATGGAGCCAGGCGCGCAGCGGGAAAATGCTGGCGGGCTGGCCGTTATCCAGGAACCAGGTATCGACGGCGAATTGCGCGCCGGAACTGGTTTCTTCGATACGCGCGCTCCAGTGGTCGTTCACGAGCAAAGGCGCGCGGCGTATCGGCTCCAACACGCGGTGAAACTGCAACCAGCCGCGTGCTTCGATAAATTTGAGGTAGGCGGTAGTGGTCTGCGAATGATCGATGCAATCCATGCGGCCATCCACGTCCTCTTCGTTGTTGTTGCGGGCTTTGTCATTGTGGATCGGGGTTTGTTCACCGGCGATCTGGCTCATGGCGCCAATGGCAAGCCGAATCGAATTTCTTTCAGCGGCGGCATTGTCGGCGTTATTGAAGAAAGAATTGATGTAGACCAGGTCGTCGGCGTCGAATCGAACCGTCGCTTTTTGCGCGCAGCCATAGTTGTAGCAAATGCCGACTTCATTCTCTGCAGCAACGACGGCGCCGCTGAAAAGCATAAGTAGAATGACCAAGCTGCGCATAGACCTAGATAAAATCGTTGAGGAGTTCTAAAGGATAACGTTTCCCGGCGAGATAGTCTTGTAGGCAACGCAGGACCAAGGGGCTGCGGTGGCGTGCGCTTTGGGCGAGCAATTCCTCCGGCGTGAGCCAGAGTGCGCGCAAAATACCGCTATCCAGCGGGCGCTCTTGGTCATGCGACAAGAGTTCGCCGGTAAAAGCAAAGCGTAAATAGGTGATGTTTTTATGCGGGTGCGACCAGCGGTAAATGCCGATCAGGGCGCTGGGTTGAAAGTGGTAGGCGGTTTCTTCCAGGGTTTCACGCACCGCGGCTTCAATCAGGCTCTCGTGCGCCTCCCAGTGTCCTGCGGGTTGGTTGATGACCGGAACGTCATCGGCTTGCTCTTCGACAAACAGGAATTTACCTTCATGCGCGATGACCGCTGCGACCGTGACGTGAGGGAACCAGATTTGCGACATGATGGATGCTTAAATGGCAGGCAATAAAAAAGGCAGGGGAAACCCCTGCCTTTTTAAGCCTAGTGGCAATATTACTTAGCAGCGCCTTCAGCAGGAGCGGCTTCTTTCTTGTCGCCGCACTTCTTAGCAGCAGCTTTTTTGGCTTTCTTGTGGTGCTTGGCTGCTTTCTTAGGAGCGGCTTCTTTCTTGTCGCCACACTTCTTGGCAGGAGCAGCGGCTTCAGCTTTAGCAGCGTCAGCAGCAGGAGCATCAGCAGCCATCACTTGCATGGTTGCAGCGGAGAAAGCGATAGCGATCAAAGCGGATAAAAACTTGTTCATTTGTGTTCCTTCATTAAATTTAAGTTTAGGTTCCTACGACACAATGATTCTGTGCGTGCTGGCTTTAACGCTGTAGCAAATCATCGGGTTGACAAGATAGGCGATTAATTTTGAGTGTGTGGGTTTTTCCCAATGAAAACAGCGCAATATGCATGTATCTTGTTGTTATTTAAAATAAAATAATTTCAGGGTTGGTGTGTCGACGGATAGAAGCTGGTGTTTTATTGGGTTTGCGCTGCATCTGCGGCCTCACTCCAAGTACCGGGGGCGAGATTTTCCAGGGTATAGGCGCCGATGGCGTAGCGAATTAAGCGCAAGGTCGGGAAGCCTACTTTTGCGGTCATGCGGCGTACTTGACGGTTTTTGCCTTCGCGCAGCGTGATTTCCAGCCACTGGGTGGGGATGTTTTTGCGGTAGCGTATCGGTGGATTGCGCGGCCACAGCCCAGGCGGTTCCGCTATTAATTTCGCCTGTGCCGGGCGCGTGACGCAATCGCCCAGGTCGACGCCGCGTTCTAGTTGGTCCAAGGCTGCCTGGTCTGGGATGCCTTCTACTTGCACCCAATAGGTTTTAGGCCATTTGTGCCGGGGGTCGCTGATGCGCTGCTGAAGGGCGCCATCATCGGTTAAAATAAGCAGTCCTTCGCTGTCGGTATCGAGCCGGCCCGCTGGATAAACGTCCGGAATCGGGATGAATTCCTTGAGCGTGGGATGCGTGCCCCCAGTGTGACCAGGGCTGAATTGGCACACGACGCCGTAGGGCTTATTGAACAAAATCAAGCGCGACATCGAGATCAGACAGGATATTTGAGGCGTTTATTATAAACGCCCGACTATCCTGTCTCATTTTTTACTTGATTGGTTTTTTACTTTTTGATTTTTGGGGAGTCATGATGGTTCAACATATTCAAATTCCGGCGCATGGCGAGAAAATTCGCGTCAATGCCGATGCTTCGCTCAATGTGCCGGCGCGGCCGATTATTCCCTTCATCGAAGGCGATGGCACGGGCGTGGATATTACGCCGGTGATGCGCAGCGTGGTCGATGCGGCGGTGCAAAAAGCCTATGCCGGCCAACGGCAAATCGCCTGGATGGAAGTGTATGCCGGCGAAAAAGCGACGCGCGTTTACGGCGCCGATAGCTGGCTGCCGGATGAAACCGTGGCAGCGGTGCGCGAGTATGTGGTCTCGATCAAGGGCCCGCTTACTACCCCGACTTCCGGCGGCATGCGTTCGCTGAATGTGGCCTTGCGCCAGTTGCTCGATTTATACGTTTGCCTGCGTCCGGTGCGCTATTTCCAGGGCGTGCCCAGCCCGGTGAAACAGCCGGAAAAAGCCGACATGGTGATCTTCCGCGAAAACACCGAGGACATTTACGCCGGCGTGGAGTGGGAAGCCGGCACGCCGGAAGTGCGCAAGGTGATTGCGTTTTTGCAAAATGAAATGGGCGTGAAGAAAATTCGTTTTCCCGAATCTTCCGCCATCGGCATCAAGCCGGTTTCGATCGAGGGCAGCGAGCGTTTGATCCGCAAGGCGATTCAATACGCCATCGACAATCAGCGCAGTTCCGTGACCTTGGTGCACAAGGGCAACATCATGAAGTTCACCGAGGGCGGCTTCAAGAAATGGGGCTATGAACTCGCCAAGCGCGAATTCGGCGGCGTTGAAATCGATGGTGGGCCGTGGCTGAAACTGCCTAATGGGATTGTGATCAAGGATGTGATTGCGGATGCTTTCTTGCAGCAAATCTTGCTGCGCCCGGAAGAATATTCGGTGATCGCCACCTTGAATTTGAACGGCGATTACGTGTCCGATGCGCTGGCGGCGCAAGTGGGCGGCATTGGCATTGCACCCGGTGCAAATCTTTCCGACTCGGTGGCGATGTTCGAAGCCACGCACGGCACCGCGCCGAAATACGCGGGGCAAGACTACGTCAATCCCGGCTCCATCATCCTTTCGGCGGAAATGATGCTGCGCCACATGGGTTGGCTGGAAGCGGCGGATCTGATTATCAAGGGCGTGGAAGGGGCGATTCTCGCGCGCCAAGTGACTTACGATTTCGCGCGCTTAATGCCGGATGCAACGCAAGTGAGCTGTTCCGCTTTCGGTCAGCGCATCATCGCGCACATGTAAATTTAGTGTGATTTTGGCTCTTCCGCCGGCGTCACGCCCGCTTCACGCAGCGCGCTGATAATGTCCTCGGCGATGCCGCCGATTTCGTCGCGCAGGGATTCCAGGGCTTGCAGCAGATCTGCGGCATCCTGCGGCTGAGTGGTCGGCAATGGTTCTGTGGACGAGGATTTGTGTGGCATCGCGGATCTCCGTATCGCCTTTCGGCCGCATTGTTTGCTTGCGAGGAGCTATAAGACCAATCTAGCACAGGGTCGCAAAATTGCCAGAAATCCCTTGCTTTAAGCTGGCAACAATCCCTTTTGTTTTAAGTGGTTAAGAAACTAATTTGTGGTATCGTGTAGCCAATTTAGCGCGTGCGCTGGCGCCCGCAATTCGCACAGGAAAACGATATGAACGCACCGAATGTCAAACTGCATCCCACGGCGCAGCCGCAAGTGTCCGCCAAGCGTTACGCGATTGTGCTTGCCGGCGGTTCCGGCACGCGCTTGTGGCCCTTGTCGCGCTCCTCCAAACCCAAGCAGCTGCTGTGCCTGAACGGCGCAGAAAGCCTGTTGCAGCAAACCGTTCTACGCACTTTGCCGATGGTAGACCCGGCGCATGTGTGCACCGTGACTTCGTCCGAGTACCGCTTTGAAGTGGCGGGCCAGTTGCTCGCCCTGGATGCGGCACTGGCCAGCGGGGTGCTGGCCGAACCGATGGGTCGCAATACCTTGCCGGCCATCGCTTGGGCCGTGGCGCGGATTGCGCGCGAAACGCCGGATGCCGTAATCGGCGTGTTTTCCTCGGACCATGCGGTCGCGGATAGCGATGCCTTCCTGCGCGCTTGGCAAGCCGCCGAAGCCGCAGCCAAGGAGGGCTATATCGCCTTGTTCGGCATGCAGCCCACGGAAGCGGCCACCGGCTATGGCTATATTCAAAGCGGCCAGCCTTTGGCGGGCGCGGGAGCCTTGTCCGAAGTGCACCAGGCCTTACGTTTTGTGGAGAAGCCGGATGTGGCGACGGCCCAAGGCTATCTGAGTTCGGGCGATTATTTTTGGAATGGCGGCATGTTCGTGTTCCGCGCCGATCACTTTTTGGCAATGGTGCGGCAGCACCAGCCGCAAATATTTTCCGCGGCCGAAGCGTTGGCGGAAAAAAACGATATGCAGGCGTCTAGCGATGTCTATGCCAGCATGCCCGATTTATCCATCGACTATGGTTTGTTGGAATTGACCGACAAAGTTGCAGTGGTGCCAGTGGATATGGGTTGGAACGACTTGGGCTCCTGGGAGGCGATTTACCAGCAGCGCGATAAGGATGCGCAGGGCAACATGACCGAGGGCGATGTGCTCGCCATCGACAGCCAAGAAAATTTGCTGTGGAGCGAGCATGGCTTGGTGGCGACGCTCGGCGTGACGAATTTGGCGGTGGTGCAAACGCGCGATGCGACGCTGGTTTGCCCGCGCGATCGGGTGCAGGACCTCAAAACGCTGGTCTCTGCCGTCAAACAAGATCATGCGCACCTCACGGAAATTCATCTGACGGTGACGCGGCCCTGGGGCAGTTACACCATTTTAGAAGAAGGCGTGGGCTATAAAATCAAACGCATCCTGGTGAACCCCGGCGCCAAGCTTTCGATGCAAATGCATTACCACCGCTCCGAGCATTGGGTGGTGATCGAAGGCACGGCGCGCATCACCAATGGCGATCAGGAAATTTATCTGGAAGAAAACGAGTCCACCTACATTCCCAAGACCAACCGCCATCGCTTGGAAAATCCCGGCAAGGTGCCGCTGCAAATCATCGAAATCCAAACCGGCCCGTATTTGGAAGAGGACGATATCGTGCGCTTCGATGATGTTTATGGCCGTATTCCCGGTTAATTAGGAGGCATCGTTGAGCGCTTCTCCGCTAGCAATACTGCCCGCCTGGTTGAAGGATTTTCGCGCCATTGCCGTGGCGCTGATTTCCGAAGAAGGCCGTATTGTCGAAGCCAATGAAGGTTTTCTCATGACCTTGGCGGGTATTTCCGAAGGCTTCTCCACCGCTAATTTCATCGAACCCAGTTTCAATCTCTTGTGCCACAGCCCGGTGCAGGCCAATGGTTTGATTTATCACGGCCTGTTGACGCTGGGTGCGCCGGAAGGGGTGAAGCGCACGTTCTCCGGCCGGGTATATCGCATGAATCAAATGCTGTTCATCGCGGCGGAAATGGATATTGCGGCTTTCGAGCAAATTCACGATGAAAATGAGAAGCTGAAAAAAGAGCTGGACGATGTGCGGCGCCAGCTTTCCAAGCGCAACCATGCGCTGCAAGCGGCGTTAGAAGAAATCACCGAGTTGAAGCAGCATGACACCGTGACTGGTCTACCGCATCGCGTCATCCTCGATATGCGCATGGAAGAAGAAATTACGCGCTGGGAGCGCTCGCGCCGGCCGCTGGCCTTGCTGTTAATGGATATCGACGACTTCGGAAAAATCAACGCCGATTATGGGCGCGACGTGGGTGACGAGGTGTTGAAACATATCGCCACGCTGCTGAAGCAAGCGGTGCGTACGGTGGATGTGGCG
This sequence comes from Pseudomonadota bacterium, assembly GCA_021812385.1. GTDB lineage: Bacteria > Pseudomonadota > Gammaproteobacteria > Burkholderiales > Thiobacteraceae > RBG-16-58-11. The sequence continues at coordinate 218,091 of JAKANO010000003.1, forward strand.
GTGCGTTATGGCGGCCAAGAGTTCGCCATTCTGTTGCCGGAGACCAATGAAATGGGCGCGTTGATCGTTGCCGAACGCATGCGTATGGATTTATCCGATCAGTTGATCCTGCCGCTGCTGAACCCGATTAGCGCGAGTTTCGGCGTGGCGATTTATCTCTCCGGGGAACAGCGCGAAGAGCTGTATGCGCGGGCCTGGCGCGCCTTAAAACATGCCAAGGCGCATGGCAAAAATGCGATCACCATCGCCGGCGTGGTCAGCGAGTGCGACCACTTATATCAGGGCGGTTCGATGGAGCCTGATGTTGCCAATGTATAAAACCATCGAGCAATGCGTGGGCAATACGCCCTTGGTGCGGCTGCAGCGTTTACCGGGCAACACCAGCAATACCGTGTTGCTGAAACTCGAGGGCAACAATCCGGCCGGTTCGGTCAAGGATCGGCCGGCGCTGTCCATGATCGTGCACGCCGAAGCGCGCGGCGAGATTAAGCCGGGCGACACCTTGATCGAAGCCACCAGCGGCAATACCGGCATCGCGCTGGCGATGGCGGCGGCGATGCGCGGTTACAAAATGATCCTGGTCATGCCGGAACACATGAGCGTGGAGCGCCAGCAAGTGATGCGCGCTTTCGGCGCCGAGTTGGTGCTCACGCCTAAGGCGGGCAGCATGGAGCAAGCGATCGATACCGCTAATCGGCTGCAAGCCGAGGGTCGCGGCTTGATCCTCAATCAATTCGGCAATCCCGACAATCCGCTCGCGCACTATGAAGGCACCGGGCCGGAGATTTGGCGCGATACCGCCGGGCAGATCACGCATTTCGTTTCCAGCATGGGCACCACCGGCACCATCATGGGCTGCTCGCGCTATCTCAAGGAACAAAATCCCGCCGTGCAAATCATCGGTGTGCAACCGGAAGAAGGCTCGCAAATTCCGGGCATTCGCAAATGGCCCGAGGAATATTTGCCGAAGATTTACGATCCGCGCAATGTGGATAAAATTTTGTATGTTTCCCAGGCCGAGGCCGAAGAGACCACGCGACGCCTGGCGCGCGAAGAGGGTATCTTCGCCGGCATCTCCTCCGGCGGTGCCTTGGTGGCCGCGCTCCGGATTTCCAGCAGCGTGCAAAACGCCACCATCGTTTCCATTGTCTGCGATCGCGGCGACCGCTACCTCTCCACTGGTGTATTCCCCGCTTAAAACGCTGCGCTTAATCGGCGCATGGTGTTTGCTTTTTCCCTGTATGGGCGCCTACGCCCAAGAACTGCAATTGCGTGTTGACGATATCGTCGCGCCGACTTTCAGCCTGCGCGGCATTGTGGCGCGCCTGACGCTGGCGACGCCAGCCACCTTGGAAATCAGCATTGACCAGGCCAAGTTTCAAGCGCAGGAATGGCGCAAACTCACGCTGCATTGCCCGCAAGCGCGTATCGAAAATGATGAGATTGCGTGCCGCCAAGGCGTGCTGGACAGCGGCGAAAAAATAGCGCTGAGCTTTCATTACTGGCCTAAAAAGCAACAGCTAGAACTGCTGTTGCAACCTGCGTCGGGGGAACGTTGGCAAGCGCAATTGCATTGGCGCAAGGACAAAATGACGGCGAGCCTGGACGTCAAGCAGGGCAAAATCATGCGCCTGAATGGATGGCTGCCAGCGCAAGACATCCGTTTTAGCCAGGGCGTGGTCGATCTGAGCGGCAAGCTGGATTGGGATAAGGCCGCACTCAGCCGCTTCGATGTATCGGCCACCTTGGGCAACGTGGCGTTCAGCGATGCAGCGGGTACGCGGGCCAGCGAAAAACTCGGCGCAACACTCCGATTGCAGGGCGGGCGCGCGGATGCGTGGCGCTGGAATGCCTCCGCCGATTGGCGCGAGGGCGAGGTCTATTGGCAGCCGTTTTATTTCGCGCCCGGAACACGCAGCCTATCCGCCCAAGGCTGGCTGACGGAGCAGCAGGCGATTGTTGACCAAGCGCAGCTCGTCTGGAATGGAATCGGGACGGCGCGCTTCAACGGCGTATGGGATCGCGCGGCTGGTCGCATCGATCAGTTGCAGTTGTCCGGCAACGGCCTTGCCTTAGACGGCGCCTATCGCACGTTTTTGCTACCGATAGCGCCTGCCGGCATGTTGCGCAATCTGCGCCTGAGCGGAACAGCCGATGCCAACGTGAACCTTAAGCAAGGCCAGGTGAACGAAGCGAGCTTAGCCATTCACCAAGGCGCCGTGCAGCAAGATGAAAAGCAACTCAGCATAAACGGCATCAATGCGAATCTAGCCTGGCAACAAAACCAAGCACGCGATAATCGCATCAGCGTATCTGGCGGCAAGTTGGGTAAATTGGAAATTGGCCCCTTTAAGGTCAAGGCGTCGGTTGCAGCGGATCGTATGGCATTGGACCCGCTGCGCATCCCGATTTTGGATGGCGCTTTGAGCGTGGATGCTGTCGAGGCGCGCCGTGAGGCTGAAGGCTGGAAATGGACGCTCAGTGCCGCCGTACAGCCAATTTCGATGCTGCGCTTGTCGCAGGCGCTGCAACTCCCCACCATGCATGGCACGCTGTCGGCCATTATTCCGCAAGTGCGTTACGCGCAGCAGTCGCTACAAGTGGATGGCGCTTTGCTGTTCAAAGTGTTCGACGGCACGGTGGTGGTGAAAGACTTGGCGGCCAGCGACCTGTTTGGCCCCACGCCGCATGTGTATGGCAATATCGATATGCGCAATTTGGATTTGGATTTGCTGACGCAAACGTTCTCCTTCGGCAGCATGCAAGGGCGCTTGGATGTCACCGTCAGCGATTTGGAGTTATTCGGCTGGAAACCGGTGCGCTTCGATGCGAAAGTGGCCAGCAGCGCTGGCGATTACCCGCGTAAAATTTCGCAACGCGCGGTGGAAAACATTACCGCGCTCGGGGGCGGCGGCGGTGCCGCGGCCATTCAAAGAAGTTTTTTACGTTTCTTCGAGCAATTTGGCTACAAGCGCATTGGTTTAAGCTGTCGCCTGTCACGTGGGGTGTGTGAGATGGGCGGCATAGCAGAAGCGCCGAGCGGCTATGTCATCGTGCAAGGCGGCGGGATACCGGCTTTGACGGTGATCGGCTACAATCGACGTGTGGACTGGGATGAGTTGCTGGCGCGTATCCAGCGCGCCACCCAGGGTGGCAAACCGATTGTGAAATGAGGAACAGTATGCAAAAACGCTTAGTCGGAACGCTCGTCGCTATCGGGCTCATCACGACCGGTTGTGTGACGATCAATATTTACTTTCCAGCCGCAGCGGCTGAGAAGGCGGCGGATAAAATCATCGATGAAGTCTGGCAATTAAAGCCCGAGGCCAAGCCTGATGCTAAGTCAGGCAAACCAGCCAACCCGGCAGCAGAAAACAAGGGAGAAGTGAAATGAAACACATAACGAAACTGCTCTGGATCATGTTGTTTGCGTTCGCCGGTAGCGCGTCTGCTGCGGCCGACTTGGAAGTGAATACCCCGGCTATTGCTGCTGTTAAGGCATCGATGCAAGCGCGGCATAACAGTCTATCGACTTATTATGCCAGCGGTGCCGTAGGGTTGACGCGGGACGGGAATGTCGCGGTGCGCGATGCCAGCCTTGTGCCGCTCGCCGCACGGCAAAGCGTGAATGGCTTGGTTGCGGACGAGAACCGCGATCGCGCGGCTTTATATCGGGAAATCGCCCGGGCCAACGGCCATCCGGAGTGGGAGGCCGAGGTGCGTTCCACCTTTGCGCAGCGTTGGATCGATAAGGCGGCAAGCGGTTGGTGGGTACAGAATGCCGGAGGGGCTTGGGTTAAGAAATAGTCGGGGCAGCATCCGCCGCAAAGGACCAAATATCGATGGCCAGCGGTGAAATTTGCGGCGGGTATTCTTGTAATAGCAGATCGTTCAAAAACGTCAGCTCCATCCAGGTATCGTCGTTAAAACCATGGCGTTCGGCACGCGCACTTTCCTTAAACAATAAGGCATCGAGATAGGCGCTGGCTTGCCGGCCATCCAACCACACTTCAGTGAGCCGCGAGACAATATGGGGAAAACGTTGTTCGAGTACGCTTTGCATAAGTGTCCTCCTAAGTTAAATGCGATTCTTTTGTCATAGTCAAAAAGCATTTTCCCCCTTTTTTAAACGCTGTCAAATTTGTCACAAATAGGTCAACGATGGTTCCTGTACTCGCTTTTGACATTGAAACCATTCCCGATACCGTCGGTTTGGCCAAGCTCTTCGATTTGCCTGCCGATACTCCCGCGGAGCAGGTGGCCGAGATCGCCTTTCAGCGCCGGCGAAAAATCGCCGGCAGCGATTTCCTGCAGCACGCCATGCATCGCGTGCTGGTGATTTCCTGCGCCTTGCGTTCGGATGAGGGATTTCGCGTCTGGTCTTTGTCGGGTGAGGATGAGGCGGTCAATATCCAGCGTTTTTTCGATGGTATCGAGAAATACACGCCGCAATTGGTGACCTGGAATGGCGGCGGTTTCGATTTGCCGGTGTTGAATTATCGCGCACTGGTGCATGGACTATCCGCGCCGCGCTTTTGGGACATGGGCGAGGATGATCGCGACTTCAAATGGAACAACTACATCAGCCGTTATCACACGCGGCACTTGGATTTGATGGATGTGTTGGCGATGTATCAGCCGCGCGCGAATACCGGGCTGGACGATATGGCCAAGCTGATCGGCTTTCCCGGAAAATTGGGCATGGATGGCGCGCAAGTGTGGCCCGCGTATCAGCGCGGCGAATTGCCCGCCATCAGCAACTACTGTGAAACCGACGCTGTGAATACCTATTTGGTGTATTTGCGGTTTCAATTGCTGCGCGGGCAGTTGACCGGCGAGCATTACCAACAGGAATGCGCGCTGGTGCGCAGCCAACTGAGCAGCCTCGATCAAGCGCATTGGCAGGAGTTTCTTGCGGCTTGGCAATCAGAATAGTTTTGCAGGGATGAAAGTGGATATGAATGTGTTGCGGAGCGCGCGATGAGCGTCATTATTGAATCGTTGGACCACGAAGGGCGCGGCGTTACGCACGACGAGGGCAAGGCAATCTTTATCGAAGGCGCGCTGCCCGGCGAGCGTGTCGAATACACGGTTTATCGCAACAAACCCAGCTTTGCTTTCGCGCACCTGGGCAAGCTGCTGCGCGAGAGTTTTACCCGGGTAAAGCCACGCTGCACGCATTTCGGCGTGTGCGGGGGCTGCTCCCTGCAGCACATGGATGGCGCGGCGCAAGTGTCGGCCAAGCAGCGCATTTTGGAAGATAACCTGTGGCACATCGGACGGGTGAAGCCGGATCAATTGCTGGCGCCGATCCATGGGCCGACCTGGGGTTACCGCTATCGGGCGCGCATGTCGGTGCGGCTGGTGGTGAAAAAGGGCGGTGTGCTGGTCGGCTTTCATGAGCGCAAAAGCAGTTTCATCGCCGACATGCATGACTGCGAAGTGCTGCCGCCGCGCATCGCGCGCCTGATCGATCCGCTGCGTGCGCTGATCGGCAATCTGTCGCAGCCGGATCGCTTGCCGCAGATTGAAATTGCCGTGGGCGAGGATGTGGACGTATTGGTGTTGCGCGTATTGGAGTCGCTCACGCCAGACGATGAAGCGCAATTACGCGCCTTCGCCGACCAATATCAAATTCAATGGTGGCTGCAAACCAAGGGGCCGGACACGGCGCATGCGTTCTATCCGCTCGACAGCCCGGCTCTCTGTTATCGCTTGCCGGAATTCGCGGTAGAAATGCCGTTCAAGCCGACCGAGTTTACCCAGGTGAATCCCTTTGTGAACCGCATTTTGGTGCGGCGCGCGCTGGCCTTGCTGGATCCGCAACCGGGCGAGCGCATTGCCGACCTATTTTGCGGTTTGGGAAACTTCACGTTGCCCATTGCGCGGCGCGGTGCCGAGGTCGTGGGCTTCGAGGGCAGCGCCGCATTGGTGGCGCGTGCCGCGGCCAACAGCTCGCACAATGGTTTAAGTCATCGCACCGAATTTAAAGTGCAGAACCTGTTCGAAGTGAGCGAGCAAGCGCTAGCTAGCTGGGGCCGATTCGACAAATTGCTGATCGATCCGCCGCGCGATGGCGCGGCCGAATTGGTGTTGGCGCTGTCTGGAGAGTTGCCGACGCGGATTGTGTATGTGTCCTGCAATCCGGCGACATTGGCGCGCGACGCCAATGTGCTGGTCAATGTAAAAGGCTATCGCATGACCTGTGTGGGCATTGCCAATATGTTTCCGCACACGACGCATGTGGAGTCGATTGCCTTGTTCGAGCGCGGGTAAAAATAAAACGGGGAAATAAAACGGGGCGGTCAAGCCGCCCCGTTTTATGCGATGAAAAGCGTGCCTAGTCGCGGTCGCCCATGAAAGCGCCGAGCAAGTGCAGCAGGCTGGTGAATAAGTTATACAGCGAAACGTACAGGCTAATGGTGGCCAGCACATAGTTGGTTTCACCACCGTTAATGATCTCACCGGTTTGCCACAGAATCATGCCGCACATGAGGAAGGCAAACATGGCCGAGACGGTTAAGGCCAGTGCCGGCATGGGGTAGCCCACCATGGCGGCGACCAAGGATACGATGCCGGCCACGAAGGCGATCAGGACGCCGACCATCAAAAAGCTGCGCATGAAGCTGAAGTCGCGGCGCGAAATCAAGGCATAACCCGAAAGGCCGGCAAAAGCCACACCGGTGATACCCAGCGCGAGCATGACGATTTGCGTGCCGTTGGAAAAGCTCAGATAGTGGTTAATCACCGGGCCTAGGCCAAAGCCCAGCAAACCGGTAATGGCAAATACAGTCACAATCCCGGCGCTGGAATTTGCGGTGCGCGGCATGACAAACCAGAGCAGTCCCAGCGCGACTAGGCTGGAAACCAAGCTGACCCCATAGGGGACGTTCATCATCATAGCGACGCCGGTCATGGCGGCGCTAAAAATAAGCGTCATGGCAAGCAGCATGTAAGTGTTACGCAACACTTTTTGCGCATTCGAGACAATGACTTGGCCACCGGCGGTGGTTGCACCAAATTGATATTGGTTTTGGGGTTGCATAGCGCGACTCCTTAAGAAAGATGAAAAAGCTTAACTAAGACTACTGAAGAGTGGTGAAAGTTTCAATAGTCCATTGGAACCAAAGCCCCGTTGCGGTTATCATGCTAACCGCGAATTTTGCAGGCAAGCGCTCTTGCTGGTGGTGACAGTATATAGGAGGTGTGGCCGAGTGGTTTAAGGCACGGTTTGGTCTTGGCGACGGCTTTGCCGGCGCTTGCGCAGACTAACTTGCGGATGCAGGTTATGTCGGAGCTAAAACCAGCGAATCGGAAAGTATATAGGAGGTGTGGCCGAGTGGTTTAAGGCACTGGTCTTGAAAACCAGCGAAGGGGAGACTCTTCCGTGAGTTCGAATCTCACCGCCTCCGCCAGTTTAAGGAAATGGCCCGTTGTGGGCCATTTTGCATTTCATCCGTTCTATAATCATGTTGTGATGCGCATATGATGTATTCATACCCCCTATCTTTTGTAACCCAAGGAGCAAAGCATGTTTAAAGAATTTAAGGCATTCGCGATGCGCGGCAACGTAGTGGACATGGCGGTAGGCATCATCATCGGCGCGGCGTTCGGCGCCATCGTGAAATCACTGGTGGATGATGTGATTATGCCGCCGATCGGCATGTTGCTCGGTAATGTCGATTTTTCCAATATGTTCGTCGTCTTGAAAGACGGTGTGGCAGCGGTTGCGCCCTATGCTTCGTTGGCGGATGCCAAAAAAGCCGGTGCTGTGACCATCAACTATGGCTTGTTCATCAATAGCGTCATCAGCTTCCTGATTGTGGCTTTCGCGGTATTTATGTTGATTAAAAACCTCAACCGTCTGCAGAAACAAGAGGCGCCGGCTGCGCCCGATACCAAAGAGTGCCCATTCTGCGCTTCGAGTATTGCACTCAAAGCCACGCGCTGTCCGCACTGCACTTCCGAATTGAAATGACGCCTGGCGCTGCGCCGGCGGGCATCCACAATGCCCGCCGGTGCACGCCGATCCGGCGCGTTGCAAGCAAGCGTTAACCGCAACATGCGGGTGTCGCTAGTTTGCGGTTCTGCTTTACTCCCGGCTTAACACCGTATCTTGGAACTGGATTGCCGGCAGGCGTCCATCCCTGTTATTTGCCCATCAATAGCCCGTTCGGGCATTCATTGCGCGTGCTTGCGTATCTAAAGTCAGGCTGTTTGCGTCCGTTATAACAAGGACAGAAAAGCGCATTTTTTGGCGTTGATATCCCATTTTTCATTGTGTGTTCCCGATGCAGGACTAGAGAGTATGACGGCTCGAATTTTAGTGGTGGATGATCTTGAGGCTAACCGTGACATGTTGTCGCGGCGCTTGCGGCAACAGGGTCATTTTGTGGTCACGGCGGCATCGGGGCACGAAGCGCTCGGCTGGCTGCGAAAAAACGCCTGCGATATGGTGTTGCTGGATTTGATGATGCCGGAGATGGATGGCTATCAGGTGTTGCAAGCAATCAAAGCCGAGCAAGCCTTGTTGCATTTGCCGGTGATCATGGTTTCGGCCAACGATGAAATGGAAAATGTCATTAAATGCATCGAGCGCGGGGCCGAGGATTATTTGCCGAAGCCGTTCAATCCGGTGTTGTTGCGTGCACGGGTTGAAGCGTCGTTGCAAAAAAAGAGAATCTACGATCGTGAGGCGCAGTATCAGAGCGAACTGGAACAGCGGGTGCAAGCGCAAGTCAAAGAAATAACCTCGGCGCAATTGGCCGCGATTTTCGCCATGTCCAAGCTCGCCGAGTCGCGCGACACCGAGACTGGCGCGCACTTGGAACGCATGCGCGAATATTGCCGGGTGCTGGCGCAGCATCTCGGCAAGTTGGAAAAATATCGCAAGATGCTCAATGCGGAATTTGTCGAGGCGATTTACGCCGCATCGCCGTTGCACGATATCGGTAAGGTTGGCATTCCTGATCATATTTTGCTTAAAGCCGGCAAACTGAATTTGGCCGAGTGGGAGGTGATGAAGACGCACGCTGTGATCGGCGGCAACACCCTGCGCGCGGTGGATGCGCAGCATCCGGGGAATATGCTGATTCGCATGGGCATCGATATTGCGGAGGGGCATCACGAAAAATGGGATGGCAGCGGTTATCCCAATGCGCTGCGCGGAGAATCGATTCCAATTGCAGCCAGAATCTTGGCATTAGCCGATGTGTACGATGCGCTCACTTCACAGCGCTGCTATAAAAAAGCATTTCCGCATGAAGAGGCTTTGCAAATTATTTCCCAAGGTGCCGGCAGTCATTTCGATCCCGAGGTGGCGCAAGCCTTTCTTGAAATCGATTCAGAGTTTATTCGAATTCGCCAACACTTTAAGGATTGCGAAACAAGCGCTTTATTGCCGGCGAGTCACATACCGCACGCGATGGCCTAAGGATATGCATAGGACGTTACTGAGATGTTGCCTGATGTTCGGCGCCTTGTTGCTGGCGAACATGGCACAAGCGCAGTCACCAATATTTTATTTCAGCGTGCTGAACCAGCGCAGCGCGACGTTGACCGCGCAGCAATGGAATCCGATCCTGGCCTATGTGTCCAAAAAAGCTAATGTGGATTTAAAACTCAAGATTGCCAAGACCGCGCCCGAAACCACGGCGCTGACGGCCAGAGGGGAAGCGCAGTTTGCTTATACCAATCATCTTTTCACCCCTGACCGCGTGAAACTGGGATGGCGCGTCATAGCGCGCCCGGATACAGACGGTATTCGCGGCCTGATCGTCGTGAAGCAAGATTCGCCGATTCAGAAACTAGCGGCATTGGAAGGTCAAGCCGTTGCCTTTCCTTCCGAGGAGGCCTTCGTGGGCTATAAATTGACGATGAACGCCTTGTTGCACAAGGGGGTGAACGTCAGCGCCCTATTTGCCGGTAATCAAGAAGGGGCGATTGGCTTATTGAAAAGCGGCAAAGCCGCAGCGGCCGGCGTCAACGAGGATGTGATGGAGGCATTTTCCAAACGTGAATCTTTTAATTATCGGGTGCTTTGGGTATCAGAAAGTTTTAATGATTTGGCGATTATGGCAAATCCAAATTTCGTGCCTGAATCGACCATTCGCGCGGTGCAGCAAGCTTTTGTGGGAATGCGCAATGATGCCGAAGGAAAAAGGATTTTGGCTCAGGTGGCAGCGTTGCTGAAAACGGATCAAAGCGGCGGCTTTGTCATGGCGTCCGACCCGGAATACGAGAATTACCGCAGATTCCACCGCGAGAAACTGCTCAAGGATTAAAAATGCTGGGATTGAAACTTGGCAAAATTAGCTTGCTGACGCGCTTACTGGGCGTCACTGGCGTCATTTTATTGGTCATCTATCCCTTAGCCACCTACTTGTTTATCAACTCCGAAGTGCGGCTCTATCGCGGCATGGTCGCCGACCACTCGGCCGCCACGCTGGAGTCGATAACCCAGGCGGTCATTGAGCAAGCGGTGGTGGGGGACTATACGACGATCGAGCAAATGTTGAAGGCGCGTGTGGCGCATGCGCCTTTTACCGCGTTTACCTTTACCGATCCCGATGGCGGGAAGGTGCGCGTGCAATCCGTCCCGCCAACATTGACGAGCCCCACTTGGTTTTATCGTTATCTCTCCCTGCCGGATGAAACAATCGAACAGCAGGTGATGCTGGGCGACGTGCATTACGGTAGATTGCGGGCATCTATTTCACACGTCCAATTCATCAACCAAGCCTGGGCCGACGTCATCAGCCAGCTGACGATCATCGGTTCTGCCATCTTGGTCTTGTTTGGAGTGATGGCTTTTACCTTGCGCAACGGTTTGCGCCCGCTGCAAGTCGTCACGCAAATGGCGCACAAGTTAAAGCAGGGCGAGCATCAAGGACCGGTCGCTTCTTCCTTAAATGCAGCGCCGGAAATTCGCGAAACAATCGAAACCTTTAATGCCGCTGTGAACCGCGAAGCCTGGCTGGCCGATTTCGCTGAAATCACCGCGCAACGCAGCAAGGCCCAGCGCAGAATCGATGATGTGCTGCGTCTGGTGTGCATGCGATTGCAACTGGATGCGGCTTGCATCAGCTTTAGAGAAATGGATGGCTTGCTGCAAGTGCCGGGCATTTTTGCCGTATCGCAGCGCCCGCTGCTGGACGATTGGCTGGGCTTTGCCGATGCGGTCATTGCGCGCGAAGTTATGGTGCGCGAGCTGCGACAAGCTGGCGCCAGCTCCTTTGCTTATGTCGGCATCCCGGTGCCGGTCGGCGCTTCATTGACGAGTGTGTTGAGCCTGTTTCGCTATGATGCGACGACGTTAGACATCAGCCGGGCACAGATGGAATTACTGGAGCTGTGCGCACATTGGATCGGCGTGACGCTAGCGGAAGAGATGCAAGAGCGCATGATGTCCGAGCAAAAGGAGCGTGCCGAAGCGGTGCTGAACAATGCGAGGGAAGCGATCATCATGATTAATGAAGATGCGCACATTATTGCTTTTAACCCTGCCGCCGAGAAAATGTTTGGCTATGCTGCGGAGGCGATGCAGGGCCGGGAAGTCTGCCGGTTATTTCCCAAATTAACCAGCGATGCAACCTGTTGCCATTTGGATCAGGGCATCAACCGGATGGTTGAAGAGATGCAGCAACACATCTATGGACTACGCGCAGATGGGTTGGAGTTTCCCTTGGAGATCAGCTTTACCGCCGTGCATGGCGTGCGTGAACACATGGGGGTTGCGGTTATTCGCGATATCACCGAGCGGCTTGCGGCTGAGCAAGTGGTGCGCCGTAGCGAGGCGCGCTTGCGGCGGGCGCAGCGCGTGGCGCAGATGGGAGAGTGGGAATATTCGCCAGCGCATGGCGAATTGATTTGGTCCAAGGAACTGAATGAAATATTCGGCCTGGCGCCCTATCTACCCGCAAGCTATGAGCAAGTATTGGCGATGATTCATCCCGATGATCGGATGCGGATGGCGTCGGCGATTGCCTCGGCGGCGGAGCATGGGGGCGTCGTGGAAGACGAGTTTCGCGTGTTGCGTCCGGACCATACCTTGCGCCATATCAGCATTTTTGGGGAGCCCTCCTTCGATGATCAAGGCCGGCGCAGCAGCTTGTTCGGCGTGATGCAAGACATCACTGAGCGCAAACGCGCCGAGGCAAAAGCGCAGGCAGCCGTGATGGAGCAGCTGGCCGCGGAGGCGCGCAATCGTTCCAAAAGCCAATTCCTGGCCAATATGAGCCATGAGCTGCGGACGCCGCTGAACGCCATCATAGGCTATAGCGAAATGATCGAAGAAGAGGCGCAAGCCGCCAGCCAGCCTGAGATGGCGGAGGATTCGAAAATCATTCAAAGCGCCGGCCGGCATTTGCTGTCGTTGATTAACAGCATTCTGGATTTATCCAAAATCGAGGCGGGGCACATGGATTTGCACCTGGATTGCTTCGACATCCAAGACTTGATCGAAGAAGTCGCGGCCACGGTGGAGCCTCTGGTGGCTAAAAATCGCAACCGCTTCAGCGTGAACTGTGATGCATCGGTTGGCGAGATGTGCGCCGACATGACCAAGTTGCGCCAAATCCTGTTTAACTTGATCGGCAATGCCTGCAAATTTACCGAACAGGGGCAGATTGCCTTAAGTGCCGCGCAAATCATGCAGGACGGCCAGCCTTGGATTGTGCTGAGTATTGCGGATACCGGCATCGGTATGAACGCAGCCCAGATGGATCGCTTGTTCGAGCCCTTCAGCCAGGCGGATGCATCCACGACCCGAAAATATGGCGGCACTGGACTGGGGCTTGCGATCAGCAAGCGTTTTTGCGAGCTGATGGGCGGCGATATCGGCGTCGAAAGTAGTTTTGGCAAAGGCTCGGTGTTTCGCGTGAAGTTGCCCGTCGTGGTGCGCCTGCCGACGCAAGAGGCTATCGATGCAACGCAGGCGCAGGACACGGATTTGCGCAGGATCGGCGAGATGCAACCGGAGCGCCGCAAAAAGATCAGTACAGTGCTGGTGGTCGACGATGATCTCATCATTCGGCACTTGTTGCAGCAGGCGCTGCTGCAGGCGGGATTTCGCGTCATCAGCGCCGCAACCGGCGCAGAGGCGATTTCCTTGGCGGGAACACAAGCGCCCGACTTGGTCTTGCTGGATGTGCTCATGCCGGGGCAAGATGGCTGGGCCGTGTTGCGTTCTCTTAAAAGCGATGCGGTATTGGGAAAAATACCGGTGGTGATGCTGTCTAATATCGAGGAAAAGATTCTCGCCTTTAGTCTGGGTGCGGCGGATTATTTGCAAAAGCCGATCAATATGGCGGCACTCGTACCCGTGGTGAAATATTGGGTGCGGCGGGGCGAGAGCAATACGATCCTGATCGTGGAGGAAAATGCAGACTTGCGTGCGCACCTCGCAAGCCAGCTGGAAGCAGCGCGCTGGAAAGTTGTGCAAGCCGCCAATGGCGCGGAGGCGTTGGAAAGTATGCGGCAAGCTCCGCCGAGCATGATTGTATTCGATTGGGCGATGCTTGAAATGGATGGCGCGCAATTCATGCAACAACTCAAGGCCGAATCCGCTTGGCTGGACATTCCCGTGCTCGCGCTAACCGATAGCCAAGCTGCGGCTGCCGCGCCGCGCGAAATGCATGAACGCGTGCAGCGTTTTGTGATGAAAAGCGATAGCACTTGGGAGGGGCTGGATGCGGCGATCCAAGAGGCTTTGCTTGAGCATCAAGCGGTTTGACGTGCCGTGCCGCAGGGCTGAGCGTATTACGCGGCGGCTTTGATCTCGGTGCGGTTGCGGCCAGTGCGCTTGGCATCCAGTAGCGCCTGATCGGCGCGGGCAAGCGCTGCATTCTCGGATTGATCGTGGCGGCTATATTCGGACAAGCCGCCGCTCCAACTGACGTTGTGGATCACGTCGGGCTGCAAGGTCATCTGTTGCGGCAACTTTTCTCGCAGGCGCAGCGCCAACTCGTTGGCTTTGCCCAGTGGCGTGTTGGGAAAAATCACGCAAAACTCATCGCCGCCCAGGCGCGCCACGAAGTCGCTGCCGCGCAAATTGTCCTTGAGCGCTTTACCGAATTGCACGATTAATTGATCCCCGGCTTCGTGACCGAAGGTGTCGTTGACCTGTTTGAAATTATCGATATCGAGAATGAGCAGGCTGTGCGCCCATCCCTCGTTCACGCGTGCAAACACCTCGCGCTGCTTGGCCTCGAAACTGCGCCGGTTGTTGACTTGAGACAGATGGTCGGTTTCCGCCGAGTTTAGGGTGCGCAAGTGCTTGCCGACCATGAGTTTGCCCAGTTGATACATCACCTGGTAGGCGTTTTTCATTTCCTTGAGTGCGACCGGGTATTGCTTGCGCATGCGGTCGTGCGTGATGTCCGAAAACAGTTTGGTGAGTGCGCTCAGGTCGCGCTGTAGTGCGCGGTTAGCCAAGGTGTGCGCGAGTCCGAACATCGCGATGATCAGCAGAATGAGCACAGCGCCAATACTCATCAGGGAGCGCAACGGATGATCTGCAATGCCGCTCGCTGCCGGCCGCACCCACAGCGCTAAGCGCCAAGGGGTGCCCTGGAGCGGAAGTGTTTCGGGGATGCCTTGCATTTTCAGGTGCTCATCGCCGCGCTTCAGCAGGACGTCGGTGCTGCCGTTGACTTGTTGCAATTCAGCGTAGCCGTCAATCAACGGCGTCTGGTCGAACAACAATCGGATTTCGTCGAGATGGCGTCCCACCAAAACGTAGCCGATAACCGCGCCACTCGTGTCCCGTACCGGCTCGGTCAGCGTCAGTAACGGCAAGTCGGCGCGCAAGCTTGCCGTGTTGTTTTTATCCGCGCGCGCCGTTTCAATCATGTGCAATTGGCGCGAGCTCAACATGCCGGAAACGGGCGACTGCCCATTGGCCTGGTCGCTATTCAGGATATGAATCTCGCCCAAATCAGGATGCAAGCTGACGATGTTGGCGAGTTGCGCGCGACGCTCTGCTTCATCTTGCGTTTGCAGTAAGCGCAATGCGAGCGGCGATTGCGCGATGGCTTGCGTGGCGCGGCTCCAGTCGCCGGTGATAGTGGATATTTGGCTGACAAGCAGTTGTCCCGCATAGGCGGGCGTGCGTTGGCTGACGAAGCGTTCGTGCTCTTGCGTTACACGGTATAACAGAGATGCCGCGATGATGACGAGCGCCAACACCGCAAGCAAAGCCGCGAAAGTAATCCGTGCTAATGAATGCTGCATACGCTGCTCCGGCCTCGCTTAGCTAGGAATCTAATTCGAGTACCTGTTTAACCGACGTGTTTGCCTGCCGGCTTTATATTTATGGTTTAGTGCTTACCGGTGCTGCCAAAACCACCGCTACCGCGTTCGCTTTCGCCGAATGCGCTGACGATATTGAAATCCACGCGGGCGACCGGCACGATCACCAGCTGCGCGATGCGTTCCATGGGATTGATGGTGAAGGTCGTTTGCCCACGATTCCAGCATGAAACGAATAACTGTCCTTGGTAATCGGAGTCGATCAAGCCGACCAAATTGCCCAGCACGATGCCATGTTTATGCCCGAGTCCGGAGCGCGGCAGGATGAGCGCGGCGTAGGCCGGATCCGCAATATGGATCGCCATGCCGGTGGGGATGAGTTCGGTTTTTCCCGGTTCGAGGATGCACGGGTCGGTAATGCAGGCGCGTAAATCCAAGCCGGCGGAGCCGGGCGTGGCGTAGGCGGGTAATTGATCCTGAATGCGCGGATCAAGGATCATGAGATCGACTTTTTGCACGGGTGGATGCTCTTTCTTTGCGTTTTGTTCTTGCTATTTTAGGATGCAAATTTTTATTAAGTGAATTATGCAGCAGGTCTAGATTTGCGAAAAGCGCTGTGTCATGCCTGTGCTTTACAACAAGTCTGAGATATGTGCGATAACTTGCCGGGCAAGAACAAGTTTTTTGGCGCGGGGTAAATCGTGAGCGCCGTGCGAATCGATCAAAATAAGTTCGGACTCGTCTTGGCCCAAGGCGTCTTGTGCGCGATTGGCGACAATCAGCGGGATATTTTTGCGCGCGCGCTTGGCTTGCGCGTGGGCGGCGAGCTTTTCGGTTTCCGCGGCAAAGCCGACGCAGAAGGGCGGCTTGGGCAACGCTGCAACCTGCGCCAAGATATCGGGATTAGGGGTCAGCGTGAGCGTCGGGGCAGTGTCGGTCTTTTTAAGCTTTTGTTTTGCGGTTTGCGCCACGCGATAATCGGCGACAGCCGCCACGCTGATGAAAATCGACATCGGTTTAATTTCCCGCAGTACTGCGGCCTGCATTTCTTGCGCGCTGGTGATGTGGATGGCGCGCACATGCGGCGGTAGCGCCAGCGCAGTCGGGCCGCTAATCAATACGACTTCGGCGCCCGCCTCCCAGGCCGCACGCGCGATGGCATAGCCCATTTTCCCCGAGGATAAATTGGTGATGCCGCGCACTGGATCGATGGCTTCGTAAGTCGGTCCGGCGGTCACCAGCACGCGTTGGCCCGCGAGGCATTTGGGTTGAAACAAGGCTTCGAGTTCGATCAGCAAGGTTTCCGCTTCTTGCATCCGCCCCATGCCGACTTCGCCGCAGGCTTGCGCGCCGCTGGCGGGGTCGAAGAGGGCGACGCCATCCTGGCGCAACTGCGCTAAATTGCGCTGCGTTGCCGGGTTGTCCCACATTTGTTTGTTCATCGCCGGCGCCACGGTCAAGGGGCAGGCGCGCGCAAGACACAGCGTAGAGAGCAAATCGTCGGCCAACCCGTGCGCCAGCTTGGCGATGAAGTTGGCGCTGGCGGGCGCGATCAAAATCACATCGGCGTCACGCGATAAATCGATGTGCGCCATGCCGCTGTCGCCATCCCACAGCTTGGTCAACACCGGCTTGCCGGACAACGCTTGAAAGGTGGCGGGGCCGACGAAATGCGTTGCCGCTTCGGTCATCACCACTTGCACAGTGTGCCCGGCTTTAACCAGCAGGCGCGTCAGTTCTGCCGCCTTGTAAGCCGCAATGCCGCCGGTGACACCGAGCAATATGCGTTTGGAATGGGTTTGCGCCATAATACGGAGCATTTTACGGGAAAGGGGTGGGGATGGCGATTACCGACTGGCCGACGCAAGAGCGGCCGCGCGAGCGCTTGCTGGAGCAGGGCGCGCATGCGCTGTCCGATGCGGAGTTGCTGGCGATCTTTTTGCGCACCGGGATGAGCGGCAAAAGCGCCGTGGATCTGGCGCGCGAATTGCTGCAAAGCTTCGGCAGCCTCACGGCCTTGTCCCATGCCAGCGTGGATGCCTTCTGCGCCGTGCCCGGCTTAGGCCCGGCGAAATACGCGCAACTGCAAGCGGTGATGGAAATGGCGCGGCGCGCGCTCAAGGAGCAAGCCAAGCAGCGCGACGCACTCACCTCGCCACAAGCGGTGCGGGATTATTTGCGCTTGCAGCTCGGCACTCGCGAATATGAAGTGTTCATGGCGGTATTTCTGGATACGCAAAACCGCGTGATTGCGATGGAAGAGTTGTTTCGCGGCTCGCTGCGCGAAACCAGCGTCTATCCGCGCGAAGTGGTGAAGCGCGCCTTGCATCTCAACGCCTCGGCGCTGATCTTTGCGCACAACCATCCTTCCGGGGTGGCGGAACCCAGCCGTGCCGACGAGTCGATCACGCAGGCGCTGAAGCAAGCCTTGGCGCTGGTGGATGTGCGCGTGCTGGATCACTTCATTGTGGCCGCAGGTGGCGGCGTGTCGTTGGCGGAGCGGGGGTTGATTTAGAGCACGCGGCCACAGAGAGCAAGCTCAGGTTTCTCTGCGGCCTGTGCGAAAAAAGCCTTATTCGATCTTGCGCGAGATTTCCACCTGCACATTACGCGCACCGAGTTTCACCGGCGCGCTCACGCCTTCGAGATCGCCCGGTTGCGTCATCGCGGTACCGCTTTTAGAGACGCGCGCGACAATCACCACATCGGGGAAATTCGAAAGCTTCATTTGCGGCGACATGCTCATGCTGTCATCGAGAGTGAAATCCACCGGCAAATCCTTCACTTTGACGCGCAGCAGGGCCAAGGGCATTTTCGGGCCAGACACGGCACGCGCGAAAATAAACAGCGTGTCTTCCGGCGCAGCTTGGTCTTTCAACGCGGCATTGATGCGCGCTTTGCCGGAGATCGAAGCAGCCGCGTCCGCGGGCTTTGCACGCGGCGCTGCCTCTGCGGTCGCTGCAGGCATGCCCGCCTGTTGCCTTAATTCAGCAATTTTTTCGCGCAGCATGTCCACGCCCGTTTGCTCCGGGGGGAGTTCTGCGAGCAGTTGTTCCCAATGGGCAATCGCCCCCTTAAGGTTGCCCTCTTCGATGGAGGCGAATCCCGCCAGATAACGCGCTTTGGGATTTTGCGGATCGAGCCTGAGCGCTTTCTTAATGAGTTCGGTTGGCTTGCCGGCCAGTTTTTGGCCTTGGGCCATGCCTAATGCATCCGCGTAATCGGCCAGTGCCTGTGCCGAATCGGGTTGGAGTTGGGTGATCTGATCATAGGCCTTTGCAGCCTCGGGGAAGCGCTGTAGTGCGAACATGGCGCGTCCCAGCATTTGCCATGCCTCAACATCGTCCGGGTGCGCTTTAAGCTGTTGCATGATCTTCGGCAACATGGCCTCGACTTCCTGGCCTTGCGCGCTGGCTTGATCGGAAAAAGTCGGCGCATTGATCGCCTCGGGATTGCCCAGTTTAAAATAGAGTGCGCCCGCAATAACCGGCACCAGGATCGCCAACACGATGCCGACCCAACGCGGGCTTTGCACGGCGGGTGCGATGGCGCCGCCAGCGGAAACATCTTGCAATAGGCGCCGTTCCAACTCGGGTTTGGCCAGATCGAATTGTTGTTGCGACAACAAGCCGTTGTTAAGGTCGGTTTCCAGTTCTGCGAGTTGGTCGTTATAGATGGACACATTGGCCGCGTCTTGCGCCGGGGAGGTGTCGGATTTGCTGCGTGCGCGCAGCAGGGGCAGCGCGACAAATAGCATCGCGACAAGCGCCATTAAGGCGCCGATTAGATACAGCGTGGTCATACGTTTTTGCTTTCAAATAGATGACACTCGCGCAGCGAGTCCAAGTCCATCTCTGCGTCCCTCTCTCCCGCAAGCGGGAGAGAGTTAGGAGAGAGGGGATGGGGTGAAACGAGCATTGCAACGTTCATTTTTTAGACCTGTTTTCCTTGGTCATTGGGCAATAGAGATTTAATGCGCGCAGACTCTTCCGCCGTGAGCGGTGTTTCGTCGAGCGCACGGCGCCGGCGCCGGATGAATAAGCCAACGCCTAGCGCCGCGCCAGCCAGCAGCAGGAATGGGCCAAACCACAACAGCCAAGTGACGGTGGTGACGCGTGGACGGTACAGCACGAAGTCGCCGTAGCGCTGCGTCAAATAGGATTTGATCTCCTCATCGGTCTTGCCCTGACGAATCAGTTCACGCACTTCGCGCCGCAAGTCCTGGGCTAAATCGGCATGCGAATCGACCAAGGTTTCGTTTTGACAAACCAAGCAGCGCAATTCCTTGCCGACCTTCAAGAGACGGGCTTCAACTGCCGGGTCTTGGGCTATCGGCGGCGCTTCTTTCGCCAGGCTCGCACTACTCAGCGTCAGCAACACTAGGCCAAGCAGGGCGCGCTTCATTTCGATAACTCCTGTACCAAGGGCAGAATTTTCGATTGCAAGACTTCCGGGGTGATCGGGCCGATATGCTTCATGCGAATCACGCCTTGCTTATCGATGACATACGTTTCGGGCACGCCATACACGCCGTAGTCGATGCCCACGCGGCCATCGCTATCCATGACGCTGAGCACATAGGGATTGCCGAGCTGCTGTAGCCAGTTCAGCGCGTCGGGGCGCTGATCTTTGTAGTTGAGGCCGATGATGCGCAGTTCAGGATGTGCTTGCGAGAATGCCACCCAGATCGGATGCTCTTCGCGGCACGACACGCACCAGGAAGCCCAGACATTGAAAACCCAAACTTGGCCGCGCATATCCGTAGCGCTCAAAGTTTTGCTCGGGTCATGCAACTGCTGCAAGTTGAAGGCGGGCGCGGGCTTGTTGATCAGCGGCGATGGAATCTCATGCGGATCGAGATGCAGCCCCTTGAAAAAAACAATGACCAGCGCGATAAAAATTGCGAACGGAATCAGGAAACGCGCTTTCAAGCTTTGCTCCCCATGGCGATGGCGGCTTCGGCTTTACGCGCGCGTTGCGCCAAGCGGTAGCGTCGGTCGGAAACCGCCAATAGGCCGCCCAGCGCCATGAATACCGCGCCACCCCAAATCCAGTCCACGAACGGCTTGTGGTAGACGCGCACCGCCCAGGCGCCGTTTTCCAACTGCTCGCCGAGCGACACATACAGATCGCGCGTGAGGCCGGTATCGATCGCCGCTTCCGTCATGCCCATGTTGGTGGCGTTGTAAACGCGTTTTTCCGGGTGCAGCGTTCGCACCGGCTTGCCGTTTTTGGTGATGGCGATATCGCCAACCCAGGCTTGATAATTCGGTCCGGTTTTTGGCGTTGCGCCGTTGAACGTGAAGACGTAACCACCGACGTGGGCCGTGTCGCCAACGTCCATGCGCACATCGCGCTCGGTTTCGTAGCCCTTCACCAGCGTGACGCCGATGATGAACACGGCGATGCCCAAGTGCGCGAGCAGCATGCCCCACCAGCTGGGGGATTGCTTGGCCATGCGCGCGCCGAGAGAGCCGGTTTGTGTATCCAGCATGAGACGGCTCCAAACGGTGTAAACCACCGAAGCGATCACCCAGAAAGCGAGCAGCAAGCCGAGGCTGATCAAGGGTGTCCATTTACCGATCACGAACGGCAGCAGCAAGGCGCTGACCAGTGCAATCGCGAACGCCCATTTCAAGCGCTGCACCAATTCCGGCAGGGCTTGTTCTTTCCAGCGAGCAATCGGCCCGATGCCCATGAGAAAAATCGCCGGCGCCATCAAGGGCAAAAAGATGGTGTCGAAATAGGGTGGGCCGACGGATATTTTGCCGAGTCCCAAGGCGTCGACGAATAAGGGGTAGAGCGTGCCGAGGAGTACGGCGCCCGCGGCAACCAACAGCAATACGTTATTGGCCAGCAGAAAACTTTCGCGCGAGATCAAGGCGAATTTGCCGCCGATGCCGACCTTGGGCGCGCGCCAAGCGAACAACAGCAAGGACGAGCCAATCACCACGACCAAGAAGCCCAGAATGAATATGCCGCGCCGCGGGTCGGTGGCGAACGCATGCACCGAGGTCAGCACGCCGGAACGCACTAAAAATGTTCCCAGCAGGCTGAGCGAAAAAGCGCAGATGGCGAGCAATACGGTCCAGCTTTTGAAGGTGCCGCGCTTTTCAGTAACGGCCAAGGAGTGAATCAAGGCGGTGCCGACCAGCCACGGCATGAAGGAGGCGTTTTCCACCGGATCCCAGAACCACCAGCCGCCCCAGCCCAATTCGTAATAGGCCCAGCCGCTGCCGAGTGCGATGCCCAAGGTCAGAAACAGCCATGCGGTGGTGGTCCAGGGGCGCGACCAGCGTGCCCAAGCCGCATCCAGTTTGCCGCCCATCAGCGCGGCCAGCGCGAAGGCAAAGGCGACGGAGAAACCAACATAGCCGATGTACAGCATCGGCGGGTGAATCACCATGCCGGGGTCTTGCAATAAGGGATTGAGGTCGCGGCCTTCGGCGGCGGCCGGAATCAAACGTTCAAAGGGGTTGGAAGTGAGCAGCGTAAACAGCAAGAAACCGACGCTGACTAATCCCATGATGCTTAATACGCGCGCCACCATCACCTGCGGCAAATGCCGCGAGAAAATCGTGACGGCGACGGTCCACACGTTGAGGATAAAAATCCACAGCAGAATCGAGCCTTCATGGCCGCCCCATACCGCGGCAAAGCGGTAGGCTGAAGGGAGCTGCGAATTCGAGTTGGTCGCGACATAGGTCACGGAGAAATCATTGACCATGAAGCTGTACGCCAGGCATGCGAATGCGATGGCGACGAATACGAATTGCCCCTGTGCCGCCGGACGGGCGATCGCCATGAACGTGGCCTGATTACGCGCGGCGCCGATCAACGGCAATATCCCTTGCACCAGCGCGAGCAGGAGGGCGAGTATGAGTGCGAAGTGACCGAATTCTGGAATCATGGTTTGAGCGCCTCTTTGGCTTTAAGTTTTTTCGCGTCTTCCAGCGCCTTGGCGGCTTCTGGCGGCATGTAGTTTTCGTCGTGCTTGGCGAGCACTTGATCGGCGACGAAGTGACCGTCGGCGCCGAGCTTGCCTTGTGCCACGACGCTTTTACCTTCTTTAAACAAATCCGGCAGAATGCCTTTATAGACCACCGGAATATTGCGCGCGGTGTCGGTGACGACGAACTCCACGGTCAGGCCATCGGTTTGGCGCTTGAGGCTGCCTTCCACCACCAGGCCGCCGAGGCGAAACGTGCGATTGCTCGGTGCTTCATGGTTTGAAACTTGGGTGGGCGAGTAGAAATAATTCAGATTGCTCTTGAGCGCATTCAACACTAGCCCAGTGGCCACGCCCAGCAGCGACAAGCCGCCAACGACCCACAGTAATTTTTTATGCCTTGGTTTCATAATCAACCTTGTTTGTTCAGTTTCATCAACTGCGTCAGTCGTTGCCATAGGGCGCGCTTTTGCCGCGCTAATAGTCCTAGCTCAAAGACGATGCAAATCAATGTAATGAAATAGGAGCCCCAGACATAAAATCCGCGGCCACCCATATCGATAAAATTTGACCAACTACCCCAGTTCATGATTTCTGTTCCAGAATTTCCTGCACCCAGGCGCTGGATTTTTCACGCTCCAACATCAGCAAGCGCACCCGCGACAAGGCCACCGCGATGGAATACATCCAGGCGGCAATGGCCATGATCAGCATGCCCAACAACATGGTTTTTGCCATGCTGGGCGAGCTGGTGAGGCTGACGGATGCGCCTTGGTGCAAGGTGTTCCACCATTTTACTGAAAAATAAATAATCGGAACGTTGATCCCGCCCACCATGGCGAGAATCGCGCCGGCTTTATCGGCGCGGCGCACGTCATCGATGGCGGCGGTCAGCGACATATAGCCGATATACAGGAACAGCAGGATCAGTTCGCTGGTCATGCGCGCATCCCATTCCCACCACGTGCCCCAGGTCGGCTTGCCCCAAAACGCGCCGGTGATTAATGCGACGAAGGTAAACATCGCGCCCGTCGGCGCCAGCGCTTGCGCCATCATGCTCGACAAGCGGGTATTCAGCACCAGTCCAAGCCCGGCCCAAATCGCCATGACGATATAAATAAACATCGACATCCAGGCCGCCGGCACATGGATGAAAATAATGCGATACGCTTCGCCTTGCGTGGCGTCGGTGGGCGCGACAAAAAAGCTGATATATAGGCCGACGATGGTGAAAACTGCCGCCAGGCCATAAAACACCGGAACCATTTTGCCAGCCAAGGGGTAAAAAGAGGCGGGCGAAGAATACTTAAATATATTTAATGCCATAAATGCTTATTCCATTGCGATGCGTAAAGCCAGTGCGGTTATCCACGGCGTAGCCAGACCAGAAAAAATCAACAAAGCAGCGAGCAGGGATAAATGCCCCTCGGGGCTGACCCCGGCGATATACGCTTCGACTGCGCCCGCGCCGAAAATCAAGGCCGGGATATACAGCGGCAATACTAATAATGAAAGTAAAACCCCGCCACCGCGCAGCCCTAGAGTCAAAGCCGCGCCGACAGCGCCGATGAGGCTCAAAATCGGCGTGCCGAGCAATAAAGCGATAAATAATATGCCCAGCGCTTCGGGGGGTAAATCAAACTGCAAACCCAAGAGCGGCGCCATTAAGGCGAGTGGCAGTCCAGAAACCATCCAATGCGCCACGATTTTACCCAGCACAATGACACCCAAGGGGTGCGGCGCCAGCAGCATTTGCTCCAAGGTGCCGTCCTGGTAGTCGGCGGCGAACAAACGCTGCAAGGATAGCATCGAAGCCAGTAGCGCGGCGACCCAAACCACACCGGGCGCAATCAGGCGCAGGGTTTTCATCTCCGGGCCCACACCCAAGGGAAACAAACTAACGACGATGACAAAGAAAAACAGGGTCGTCAGCACATCCGCGCGGCGCCGGTAGGCCAACAACAAATCGCGGCGGATCACCCGGATAAAAAGCTTTCCCATGGCTAGCTCAACGCAATCTGGCGCGGCGTAATGCCGGGCACTTGCAGCGCTTGGTGGGTCGTGAGCACAATCATCCCTTGTTGCGCCAAATGTTCGGCCAAGCGCGCCTGAATTAGTTCAACCGCGAGCACGTCCAATGCGGTCAAAGGTTCGTCCAAAATCCATAAGGGCGCATTCGACACCAGCAATCGCGCCAAGCCCACACGCCGCTTTTGCCCTTGCGACAGGGCTTTTGTCGGCAAGTGCTCACGTCCGCCCAAGCCGATGCGGTTGAGCGCGTCCAGTGCTTGTGATTCGGTCAGCGGGGCGGAGGCAAAAGTGCTTGCAATGAGCAGGTTTTCCAGCGGGGTCAATTCTTCTTTGACGGCGGAATGGTGGCCGATATAGAGCAAATCGCGGTTGAAATCCTCGCCGCGCGCTGCGGCATTGTTCCAACGAATTTCGCCTGCAAGGGGAGCGCTCAAGCCGCATAACATGCGCAGTAGGCTGGTTTTGCCGCTGCCATTGGCGCCGGCGACCTGTAGCAACTCGCCTGGAGACAGGGTAAAGCTGAGATCGGTAAAGAGCGTGCGCTCACCACGGAGGCAGGACAGATGAACAACTTCCAACATGGAATCAGGGCGGTAGACTGGGGCCAAAGACAGGGACAATAGCGCCTCTTGAGCCATTTTGCAAACTGCTGTATAGTTGCGTCCTTTTTAGCGAATGAAGGACTTTGATCATGGCGCGTGTATGTAAAGTCACGGGCAAGGGCCCGATGGCCGGGAACAACGTGTCCCATGCCCACAACAAGACCAGACGCCGTTTTTTGCCGAATTTGCAGTATCGGCGCTTTTGGGTTGAGAGCGAAAATCGTTGGGTGCGCATGCGTATTTCCAACGCTGCGTTGCGGACTATCGACAAGAACGGCATCGACGTGGTGCTGGCTGAATTGCGCGCCAAGGGCGAGCGGATTTAAGGATTAGATCATGGCAAAAGGCGGACGCGAAAAAATTAAGCTGGAATCGAGTGCGGGTACAGGGCACTTCTATACCACGACCAAGAACAAACGTACCATGCCGGAGAAAATGGAGATGAGTAAGTATGATCCCGTTGCCCGCAAGCATGTGCCGTACAAAGAAACCAAGCTGAAGTAACACGCTCGGTTTCTAAATAAAAAACCCCGCTCCGGCGGGGTTTTTTATTGTTACGTGTTGCTTTGTAGCGGGCAAAAAAACGGCGCACCACGTTAAGTGGTGCGCCGTTTGATTTAGTGCTTACCGTATTAAGCGGCGTAGCGGCGTAAGCGCTGGGAGAACTGCTGCAGTGCCTCAATGCCGCTGGCTTCAGCGCGATGGCACCAGTCTTCCAATTGCTTGATGAGCTGCTCTTGGGTCAGCGTGGAACGCTCCCACAAGGTCGCCAATTCTTGGCGCATGGCATAGATCGTCGCCAGCACCTTGCTCGAATTGAGCGCTTGCGTAAGTTCAGCCTGTTCCGGCGCCTTGAGTTCCGGGCCCAAGTGCAGCCAGCGACGGAACGTCTTGATGTCGAACTTAACGCCTTGTTGATGCAGTTTTTGAATTTCGTCGCCCATGGTGGCCTTAAGCGATTTCACGTACTTAGCCATGACTTCGTAGCGATGGGTAATAACCGCTTGCACCGTGTCGGCATCGCACAAGGTCTTTGCCGGATCAAGCTTGACTTGCGGCGCCACGCGCTTGACATGCGCGAGTCCCACGGTTTCGAGCGTACGGATGTAGAGCCAGCCGATATCGAACTCATACCACTTGCTGGAGAGCTTGGCCGAAGTCGCGTAAGCATGATGGTTGTTGTGCAACTCTTCGCCGCCGATCAAGATGCCCCAAGGAATGATGTTGGTGCTGGCGTCGTCGGCGGAGAAATTGCGATAACCCCAGTAGTGGCCGATACCATTGATGATGCCGGCGGCCGTCACGGGTATCCAGGCCATCTGCACGGCCCAAATCGTCAGGCCGATTGGGCCGAACAGGACGATATTAATAATCGCCATGAGCGCAATGCCGCGTGCGGAGTAAGGCGTATAGAGATGGCGCTCGATCCAGTCGTCGGGCGTGCCGCTACCGTATTTTTCCATGGTCGCGGGGATCTTGGATTCTTTGCGATAGAGTTCGGCGCCTTCCCAGAACACTTTCTTGATGCCGAGAATTTGCGGGCTGTGCGGGTCGTTGACGGTTTCGCAAAAAGCGTGGTGTTTGCGGTGGATCGCGGCCCATTCCTTGGTCACCATGCCGGTGGTCAGCCAGAGCCAGAAACGGAAGAAATGGCTGACGATGGGGTGTAAGTCCAAGGCGCGGTGCGCTTGGCAGCGGTGTAGATAAATCGTTACGCTGGCGATGGTGATATGGGTGAAAACCAGGGCGACAACGATATAACCCCACCAGGGTAGATCAACTAAGCCATTGAACATAAATGGTAAATCCTTTTTAAAGAGGGATGTGCAAGTCTTGATTCTACCCGAAACCAACTATAAACAATACC
The DNA here is from genome assembly GCA_021812385.1 of Pseudomonadota bacterium. Classification (GTDB taxonomy): domain Bacteria; phylum Pseudomonadota; class Gammaproteobacteria; order Burkholderiales; family Thiobacteraceae; genus RBG-16-58-11. The sequence goes on from JAKANO010000003.1 coordinate 244,789, forward strand.
TGGCTAGATTCTTCTGCCGTTGCTAAGAACGTATATCGGCAGATGGGGCGGAATCTACAACAACCTTAATATCGCGTCGCGGGTAGGGGATTTCAATAGCGGCCGCCTGAAATTCGCGCCAGATCGCTAAATTTAATGCCGAGCGCAGGCTCAACTGCCCCTCTTCCGGATCACTAATCCAGATCACCAGTTCTAATAGCAGGCCGTTATCGCCAAATTCTTTTAGATAGACCTCCGGCGCCGGCTCATGCAAGACGCGCGGATTGGCGAGGGCGGTATTTTTCATGATGGCCATGGCGGTCTCCAGGGGGCTGGCATAACTGATGGAGACCTGGAGATTCATGCGCACATTGCGGTTGCTGAAAGAATGATTCACCACGGTTGAGGTAATGATGGTCTCGTTGGGCACGATGGCCTCGGTGCCGTCTAAACCTTTCACGACGGTATAGCGGTTGTTGATCTGCGTGATTTCGCCGTATTTATTGTCCACCGTCACCACATCGCCGATGCGCAGCGAACGGTCGAGCAAAATAATAAAACCGCTGATGTAATTGCTGGCGACCTTTTGCAAGCCAAAGCCGAGGCCGACGCCGAGCGCGCCGCCGAATACCGAAAGAAAGGTGATATCGATCCCTGCCAGCGGCAGGGCGATCAATACGCCGATGAGCATCAGCAAAGCGCGCACCACTTTGGCCAGCACGATCCGTAGATTGGGCTCCAAGGTCTTGGCGCTCATGACGCGCGCCTCGATCAAGCGTCCGACCCACAGCGCAATGGCCACCGTCGCCAGCATGGACAGCGCGCCCTCCAACACCAGCAGTAGCGAGACGCGTTGTTTGCCGATGTTCAGGCCGATGTCGTCCAGCGTATTCAGGACTTCGCGATGCAACCCGGTCAAATGCAAGGCTGCCGCGATGAGGACCACGACGATGAGCGTGCGCTCGACCAGATTGAGAAGCTCGCTAGGTGCGAAGCTGATGCGCAACACATGCACTGCAGCGCGAATCAAGGTGAAGGCTAATGTCAGGGCGATGCATAAACGCAGCAGACTGACCGGCATCCAGTGTTGCAGCGCTGACTTACCGATAATCAGCAGGGTCAACGCCAGCAGCGGCAGCAAAACATACGAGATCGCATTCAGCTTTAAATCGGGCTGCTGTTTATGGGTAAAGCGTCGGCTTAGGAAATGGGTCAATAACCAAGCCAGCCCCCAACTGGCAAAGACTAGCCCAAGTTGCCAAATCAAGCTGGCGTCGTTGGCTTGCGCTAGCGCGTCTTGCAAAGGGCTGGTCATGGGAGCAAGCATAAAGGAGAGAGGCGCATGACCTAGGGGCGATAGGGCGTGGCATGGTTGAAATGCCGCTGCCAGTTTGCACTGTAGGCATCTGCCAATGGCTTGTTGCCACGTAAAATGAGCGCATTCTCGGCGTTTTTAAATTGGCCGGAATAGGTGAAGTTCATCGAGCCGGTGACCACGGTCGGGTTCGGCCCATCATCATCGATGACGATGACTTTGTTATGCGCGCTTTGGTGCTGTTGATCGAGCCAGATACGCACGCCGTTGCGATACATTAGGCCTAACTTATTATTTTCCAGTTTGCGCGTTTGTTCCGCGTCGGCGATCAGTTGCACATCCACGCCGCGGCGCTTGGCTTCGATCAAGGCAAATGCAATTTCGTTGCTGGTGAAGCTGAAGGCCTGCACGCGAATCGTGTTGCGGGCTTCTCGAAGGGCGTGCACGATCAGGGCGTTGGCGTCTTCATCCGGGGGGAACGCCACTTGCACCGTGCCGCTGGCGGGTAAGGTTTTCGTGCTGCGGCTAGTGTCGTAAGCAGTTGCCGTTACAGCGCTTAGCAGCAGCGGCAGGGCGAGCAATAAAAGTTTGCGCATAGGTATATCCAGAATAAGTGAGCTCAGTTTACGGCAAAGCGGCGCTATGGGCATCCGCTAATGCAGCGCAAAACAATCCAAATCGTTGGCAAATTCCGTTGGGCCGGTGTAGTGCTGCGCAATGCTGGCAAGCGTTTCTGCTTCCTTGCCTAGGGTGCGCAACATGCGATGCGACAACACCAGCTGCTTTACCCCGGCCGTTGCGGCGATACGCCCGATCACGGAAGGCGGCATGTGCAGCGCGCGGGCGGCGCCGCTGGCGCCTTCGGGAACGGCGTTGTGCGCGACAAAAATATCCGCGTGCGCGGCCAGTTTTTCTAGATTGCCATTGTCGCCATTGGTGTCGCCGCTGAATGCGATGCGTTGGCCGCCAATCTGTACAAGCCATGCCAGGGCGGGAACCGAGCCATGGATGACCGTAGTGGCATCGGCCGTAATGCCGGCGCCGGAAAAAACCCGCCGCACCGCATGTGCGCCGAGCTTGACTGTATGCGCTTGCAACAAATAGCTACCCGCGCCGGGCGTGATGTATTCGCTCAAGTAGCGAAAAGCGCCGTGCCTGGCGCCGAACAGGTTTTGCAGGAACGCCGTTGCGGACGGAAACGATGCATTGCCGGCAGGCCCATAGACCGGCAAGTTGCGCTGCCGATCTTCGAAGTAAGAAGATTTCACCAGCGCCGGAAAATCCGCGCTGTGATCGGCGTGAAAATGCGTGAACAAAACCACATCCAGATCCGCCATGTTGGCGCCCGCTTGGCCAAAGCGCAGCGCGCTGCCGCCGCCGCTATCCACCAGCACCCGCGCTGTTCCATCCTGCCATATCAAATAACTGCTGGAGGCGCGCTTGTCTTGCGTCTCCGGCCCGCCCGATCCGAGCACCTGCAGCTCGATGCCTTTGCCGGTGCAACTGGCTGCAAAGGCGGGCACGCTGCACAAGCAGAGCAATAATAAAGCCAGCATTCGTGCCATCATTCATCGGCCCCAAACAAGGCTTCATAGCCCGATGTAGAAAAAGTTAAAGGCAGCATCACGGTCTATTTGTAACTGTCGGCTAAGCGCATGTAATGCTGTGCCGAGTAATCGAAGTAGGCCAACTCCTCTGCCGTGAGCGGCCGCAATTGTTTTGCCGGGCGACCGAGATAGAGGTAGCCGCCTTGCAGCGTTTTGCCTTCCGGCACCAAGCTGCCGGCGCCGAGCAACACGCGCGGTTCGAGCACGGCTTTGTCCATGACGATCGAGCCCATGCCGATCAGGCATTCGTCGCCGATGGTGCAGCCGTGCAAGATCACGCTGTGGCCGACGGTCACGCGTTCGCCGATGAGCAGCGGCGCGCCGAGCGCATCCCAGGCGCTCTTATGCGAGACATGCAGCATGGAAAGGTCTTGGATATTAGTGCCGGCGCCGATGTGGATGTGATTCACATCGCCGCGAATTACCGCATTGCACCACACCGATACATCCGCACCGAGAATGACTTCGCCGATGATTTGCGCGCTGGGGTGGATGTAGGCGCTGGCATGAATTTGCGGATGGATCGCGTGGTGCGGGATGATGTTCATGGATGGCCTCTCAAGATTGGCTAGTATAATGAGGCAATCGTTTCCTTGAAAGAAAACCATGAACCCCTTATTGGATTTTAGCGGTCTGCCGCGTTTTGCCGAGGTCAAGGCGGAGCATGTCACGCCCGCGATCGAACAGTTGTTGGCCGCGAATCGCGCGCTGGTGGAAAAGCTCGTCGCCGATGCTGGCGCCACCAGTTGGGCTGCTTTTGTCGCGCCGCTGGAAGATGCGAACGAGCAATTATCGCGCGCCTGGTCGCAGGTCTCGCATTTGAATGCCGTGGTGAATAGCCCGGAACTGCGCGCGGTATACAACGAAAATCTGCCGAAAATTACCGAGTTCTATGCCGATCTGTCGCAGAACCTCAAGCTGTTCGAAAAATTCAAGGCGCTGAAAGCATCGCCCGAATACGCGCAATTATCGGCGCCGCAAAAAAAGATCGTCGATAATGAAATTCGCGATTTTCGTTTAGGCGGCGCGGAACTGGCGGAGGCGCAAAAAGAACGCTTCAAGGCGATCCAAGAAGATCTGGCATCGGCGGCGGCCAAGTTCGAGGAAAACCTGCTCGACACCACCAATGCCTACGCCAAGTATGTGGAGCGTGCCGAGGAAGTCGCGGGGCTGCCCGCCGACGTGCTGCAGACGGCGCAAGAAGCCGCGATTGCCGATGGTAAGACGGGATGGAAATTTACCCTGCATGCGCCATCGTATATGCCGGTGATGCAATACGCCGAGCACCGCCCCTTGCGCGAGGAAATTTACCGCGCCTATTCCACGCGCGCTTCGGAGTTCGGCAAACCGGAATGGGATAACACCGCCTTGATCAAACAGATTCTCCAGCTGCGGCAAGAGGCCGCGCAATTGCTGGGGTTCAAGAGTTACGCCGAAGTTTCCTTGGCCACCAAAATGGCGCAGACCCCGGCGGAGGTGCTGGATTTTCTCCAGTCTTTGGCTGCGCGTGCCAAGCCGTTCGCGCAGCAGGACTTGGCCGAGTTGCGTGCGTTCGCTGCGGAACAATATGACATGCAAGATTTGCAAGCTTGGGATGTGGGCTACTACAGCGAAAAGTTGCGCGAAGCGCGCTATGGTTTTTCCGATGAAGAAGTGAAGCAATATTTTCCAGAAAGCCCAGTGTTGGCTGGGATGTTCAAAGTGGTGGAAACCATTTATGATCTAAAAATCCATGCCACCCATGCGCCGGTGTGGCATCCCGATGTGCGGTTTTTTTCGCTCACCGATCAGACTGGCCAGTTGGTGGGCCAGTTCTACCTCGATTTGTACGCGCGCAATCATAAGCGCGGCGGTGCTTGGATGGACGATGCGATTACGCGGCGCCGCAGAAACGCCGCGATTCAAACCCCGGTGGCCTATCTCACCTGCAACTTCTCCGCCCCGGTCGGGGGGAAGCCCGCGCTGTTCACGCATGATGAAGTGATCACGCTGTTCCACGAATTCGGTCATGGCTTGCACCACCTGCTGACGAAGATCGAGGATCTCGGCGTGTCCGGCATCAACGGCGTGGAATGGGATGCGGTGGAATTGCCTTCGCAATTCATGGAAAACTTTTGCTGGGAATGGGACGTGGTGCGCCACATGACCCGTCATGTCGATAGCGCAGAGCCTTTGCCGCGCGCCTTGTTCGACAAAATGTTGGCGGCGAAAAACTTCCAGAGCGGCATGCAGACCGTGCGTCAGATCGAATTCGCGCTGTTCGATATGCACCTGCACTATGACTTCGATAGCTTCGATTCGGGGCAAACCCCGCTGGCCTTGTTGCAAGACATCCGCAACCAAGTTGCCGTGATGCAGCCGCCCGCATACAACCGCTTCCCGAATAATTTCTCGCATATCTTTGCCGGCGGTTATGGCGCCGGCTATTACAGCTATAAATGGGCGGAAGTGTTGTCCGCCGACGCCTATAGCTTGTTCGAAGAGAATGGCGTGTTGAGCACGGAAGTCGGGCACCGCTTTTGGAGCGAGATTTTGGGCCAAGGCGGGAGCCGTCCGGCGTTGGAATCCTTTGTTGCATTCCGTGGACGCGAGCCCACGATCGATGCCTTGCTACGCCACTCCGGCATGGTGGCCGCGTCATAATTTACTTGCCTTGGTGCATGCCCTGTGATATTACATTAAGGAATTAACGTAACGGGCTGAACTAATGAGGGTTTTATTGTTGATTTCCTTGTTGGCGTGGGTCTTGCCAAGCTTGGCGGACACGGCAACCATTGCCGAAGGTACGCGCGTCAACTTACGCAGTGGGCGTGCTGAAACTTATCGGATCATCAAAAGCCTAGACCCCGGAACCAAAGTTGAAATCGTGCCCGAGGATAATGGCTACGTGCATGTCAAAACTGCCGCGGGCGACGTGGGGTGGCTGCCGGTGCGCATGCTTAAAATGGAAACAAACACGCTGCATGCAAGCGCCCGAGGTTCGGATCCAGATCCGCAGATCGCGAACTTGCAGGCAGAGCTTGCGCAGATGAGCGCTGAGCTCGTGCAAAGTCAGAGCCGGCAAAAGAAACCCTCCATTGGGCTGGTGGTGAGCATTGGCTTGGGTGCTCTTGTTTTGGGTATATTGCTTGGCATGGGCGGTTTGCAGGCCTATTATCAAAAGCGGTTAAAAGGGCTGCGCATATGAAAAAAATCGTATTCTTCATCTTGATTTGTGTCGCTTGCGCTGCGCAAGCGCAGATGTACCGATGGGTCGATGAAAAAGGCAGCGTGCATTACTCCGATCAGCCGCCGCCGCCAAACGCCAAAAAAGTCGAAGAAAAGAAATTCTCCGATAATATTGTCGAGACCGACAAATTGCCTTATGCAGTGCAACAAGCGGTGAAGAATTTCCCGGTCACGTTGTATACCGGCGATTGCGGTCCAGCTTGCACTTTGGGCAAGGCTTATCTGGTGAAGCGCGGCATTCCGTTTAGCGAGCGTTTGCCCGGCAAGAATCAAGCCGATCTGGAGCAAATGAAAAAAGTGTCGAAAGAAAGTCTCATACCGCTTCTGTTGGTGGGCAAGAGTATTAGTCTGAAGGGCTTTAACGAAGCGGAGTGGGCCGGCGCATTAGATCAAGCGGGCTATCCGAAAACCAATCCCTTGGCGCCGGGGCAGCAAGCCAAGCCGGCTTCCGAACCGGCCGCCAAACCGGCTAACAGCGGCGCTGCAAAACCCTAGCAAGTCCCTTAGCACCAAAGCCTCTATCCCCGAAAGTTTTCCCGCTTTATGAAGATCGTGTCCTGGAACGTCAACTCGCTGAAGGTGCGTCTGCCGCAAGTGCTGGAATGGCTCGCCACTTACCAGCCGGATGTATTGTGCTTGCAAGAGACCAAGCAAGAAGACATCAATTTCCCCCTGGCGGAGTTAAATGCCGCAGGCTATCAATGTATATTCGCGGGCCAAAAAACTTACAACGGCGTGGCGATGCTGAGCAAGCAAGCTTTGCAAGACCCGATTTATGGCATCCCCAATTTTGCCGATGAACAAAAGCGCGTATTGGCGGCGACGGTGAATGGCGTGCGCATCGTCGATGTGTACATTCCCAATGGCCAGAGCGTGGATTCGGACAAGTATCAATACAAACTGGCCTGGTTGAATGCGCTTACGGCATGGTTGACGGAAGAGTTGAAAACCTACCCTAAGCTCGCCTTGCTTGGCGATTACAACATCGCGCCGGAAGACCGCGATGTGCACGACCCCGCCGCCTGGGAAGGCCAAGTGTTATGTTCGGCGCCGGAGCGCGAGGCATTTCGGGCGCTGCAAGCGCTCGGCCTGCAAGATAGCTTTCGCCTATTCGAACAGCCGGAAAAAATATTTTCCTGGTGGGATTACCGGATGAACGCCTTTCGCCGCAACATGGGGCTGCGCATCGATCATATTCTGCTTTCCCCAGCGTTGGCGGCGGCCTGCAAATCCGCGCAAATCGATAAGGAAGCGCGCAAGGTAGAACGACCTTCCGACCATGCGCCGGTGTTTGCGGAGCTGGATATTTAACGGCGTTTTGAATTCAGTGCGGGTTGGGTAATAACGCTAGCCAAGCCGCCGCAGGCGCTACGCCATACCAAGTCCAACTCTTGGCCGCTTGCAAGGTGATGCGTTGAACGCGCTCCTGGGTTTCCTCCTCGGAGAGCTTCAAGAGTTGCGCAATTTCTTTATAGTCGTCCGGCAGCGCGGCATCAAACCAGTTGTTGGCGGAATGCCGCGCCAAGCGGAAAGCCAGCGCGACATTTTTGGTGCGCGGATTATCGAGATTGTTTTCGTCCATTAATTGCTGCAACAGCTTTGGCAGTTGCCAGCGCGCCGCCAGCGCCATCTGCAAATCCAGGGTAGGAAAACCCAATACCTGCTGTTGCGCATCAGCACTGCGCAGATGTGGATCGGCGCGCATCAAATCCCGAATCGCCAACATCAATTGCGGTGCAAAGCAGCCCAACAGGATTTCCGCCAAGTTGCGTAACAGCGCTGCCAGCGTGACTTCGTCCACCTCGATGTCATTACGCAGCATGGCCCAGTCCTGGGCGTACAGGGCGGCATGGCGCGAGCAGCTCATGTTGCGCATGAGGCGCGTGAGCGCGTCTGGATAGGCCTGAAGCGTCGTTTCCACCGTGGGCAAATGCGCGAAGTGGCGAAAAAACGGCGTGGTGCCGAGCATCATTAAGGCGCGCGCCATGGTCGTGATCTCCATCGACTGGCGCTTGCTGTGATGGAAGTGCAGGTAGCGCAGCACCTTCAGCGTCATCAGCGGATCATGCAAGATGGCATCCGCCATTTCGCGGCCGTTGAGGTTGTCCTCGTTCTGTTTGAAACCCACGAGCTCGCGCTCGGTACGCGCCAGTACCGGAATGTCCGCTTGGTCGAAGTAATCGACCCAAGCGGCTACGTTTTTGAGCGGATGCGTGATCATAAGCAGATTATCGGAGGATAAGCTGCTGAGCTTAAGGGGAATTTGGCTTAAGTTAGCGGCAAAGTGACGGTGAAAACCACCCCGGCGCCGTCCTTGCGATTGGCTGCGCTCACCGTGCCGCGATGAAATTCGGCGATCAGCCGCGCAATATACAGGCCGAAACCTAAGTGTGGCTCTCCATCCGTTTTATGCGGGCGCACCGAAACCATGGATTGGAATAACTGCGCCGCCATTGCTTCCGGCAGCAGCGGCCCTTCGTTGGAGAGGGTGATGCTGGCTTCAGCGTTGGTCGTCGCCAGCGCGATGTCGATGGTGCTGTCGGGCAGGTGAAAATCCACCGCATTGGCAATCAGCTTATCCAGCATTTGCGCGATGAGATCGGGCGCGCCATTGAGCAAGACCGGCGTGGACGGAATGCGCAAATTAAAGGTCGTATCTGGGTAAGCGCCGCGGTATCCTGCGACACAGCCGGCCACCACCTGCTGCAAATCAAAACGCTCTTGCTCAGCGCTTTGCAGGGCCTGCTCCAGTTGCCGCGCCTCGGTCATGCGCGTCAGGATCGTATTCAGCCGCTGCACGCCTTGTTGCGCGCGCTCCATGTAGATTTTGGCTTCCGCCGTCGTGGCCTGCTGTGCGAGATTGTCCAAGGAGGAGCGCACCACCGCGATCGGCGTGCGCAATTCGTGGGATAAGCGCGAGGCCATATTTTCCAGGTAGTGGTTGTATTCGCCAAGCCGTTCCAGCACGCTGGAAAATCCGCGCGACAAATCGCCGATCTCGTCGTTGACTTGTGCGCTTTGCTTCAGGCCGCCGCGCACACGGCCTTTCAGGTCGATCGCCGCTTCCGCTTCGTTGCGCAGCTTGCGAATGCGGTAAGACAAGCGCGAAGCGAATAGCAGCAATACCAGCATCACGATGAGAAAGACCGCCAGCACGCTGGTGAGCAATTTTTCCAAGGCTTGGTTGCGCATGGTCAGCATGGCGTTGGTGGTTTCCTCGACCACCACCGCGCCCACGACTTGATCGTCCACCCAGATCGGATAGGCGCTCGACACAATCACGGCCTGGCCGTCCTGGGTTGCGCGTCGTCCGGTTTGCGGGACGCCGCTTAAGGCGCTTTCCAATTCGCGCGTTTCAAGCCGCGTGGCGCGCGCGCTATCGTCGGTAAAATCATTGCTGGGTTGTTTGAGGATGCGTGCAAACAAGGGGCGCAGGGTCACCGCCTTGATGCGTTCGGCGAGCGAAGGATTGTTGATGCTGAGCGCCTGCTGCGCGCGTTTCAAGCTGCCGATCTCGGCAATCACGCGCTGCCGTTTATCGACCACGCGGATGCGGCTGGTGGCGCGCCCGAGGCCTTGCACCACTTGCTGAATCTCGGGCGAAGGAATAATCAGCCGCCCCATGCCGGCGCGTTGGCTCAGGGTCGAAGTGGTGATCGAGGTGGCGACGCCGGCTTCGGCTTGGGTCACATCGACGACGCCAAATGCCAGATGGTCACCGAGCAAGGAAAGCGGTATGGCAAGTTCCACGTTGTAGCCTTTGGCGGTTTCACGCCACACGCTTTTGATGCGCGGTTCGGCTGGGCCGAGCATCAGTTTGCCATCTTCAAATTGCAGGGCGTAAGCGGGCCCCTCGCCGGGGCGCACCGGGCTCACCGCATAGCGTTTGAATTCGCCTTCCGGCGAGGTCAGCGCAAACTCGATATGGTCCGCTTGTTCAACCGAGGTTTGCTGCGGCACGCGGTAATCAATTTGCGCCACGCTGACTTCGAGCAGGGCATACACATACGCGCCACGTTGACCCAAGCGTAGCGTGAGCGCTGCATTGCTGGCGGGGGCAAGGTCCGTGCCGGCGGGTGCGGTGTAGGTGTGAGTGACAATAGAGGTGGGCCAATCGCGCGCCGCGCCATCCAGATCGATCGGGCTGGGCAAGGAAAATAAATACATGTCGCCGGGTTCTTGCCAAGCGGTGGCAGTGCTGGGCTGCGCTTCGAATAATTTAGGCCGGTCGTGCAAGGCGGTGGCGACGGCCTGCGCCGTGGCGGCGACCGATTGTTCGTGGCTTTGGCGCAGGAAGCGCTCCATTTCCTGCACGAAAGAGATGCCGACCCAAGGCACGGCGAGCAGGGCGAGCGAGGTGAGCAGGAGTTTGGCGCGAATGCCAAAACGCGGGTGTAGGGCCGGCATGCATTATCCTAAAAAATCAGTTCCAACCGCCAAGACGCCAAATACGCCAAGAAAACAAAATCATTTCCACGTTCACATTTCAAGCATTGGATGGTGTGTCTTGGCGCTCTTGGCGCCTTGGCGGTTCGATGGCCGGGGTCATTCTTTCCAGCGATAGCCCATGCCATACACCGTATCGATGGCGTCGAAGTGCGGGTCGAGGGCGGCGAATTTTTTGCGGATGCGCTTGATGTGCGAGGTGATGGTGGCGTCGTCCACGGTGAGCTTGGCTTCGCTCATCAAATGATCGCGGTCTTTCAAATGGCCGGGGAATTTCGCCAGCGCATGCACCATCCAAAACTCCGTCACGGTCAACGACACCGGTTGGCCTTGCCATTGCACGGCCATGCGTTTCAAATCCAATTGCAAGGGGCCGCGCGTGAGCAGCTCGTCGATGTCGGTATGCGAGGCCACCGCGTCCATGCGCCGGAACAAGGCGCTGATGCGCGCCAGCAAATGCGGCAGGCTGATGTCCTTGGTGAGGTAATCGTCGGCGCCGATGCGCAAACCCACCACGGTATCGAAATCGCTATCGCGCGCGGTGAGAAAAATAATCGCCAGCGTTTCCGATTTGGCGCGCAAGTCGCGGCACAGCGTAAAGCCGCCATCGATTTCGTCGTCCAGGCCAATGTCGATCAGCGCCAGATCCGGCAAGCGTGTGTGCATGCCGGCCATGGCCTCGCGCCGATTGGCGTACGCCGCCACCTCATATCCCTGGCGGCGCAAGGCCTCGGCATAGTTGGCCCGGATCGCCGGCTCGTCTTCCACAATCGCAATTGTTCGTCCCATGGCGGCGAATATACACGATTCGGCGCGGCGCGCGCAGCGGCCAATGTACGCGCCCGAATTTCGCCACAATTCATCCCCTGCGCGCCCGCATCCCTCCGCCTCACGCCCTATTTAGCAGCTTAAATACACGCCATGATCCATCGTGATTGTTTTTTAAGGAGATGAAAATGTTGTACGGCTTATTGCTGGAAGGCGTGGATGCGCAAGCACAGAAAGAACAAACAGCGCAAGCGTGCAAGGTCACCCCAGATGAGGATGAGTCCTGGTGGCTGGGGATGGAAGCCTGGGTGTGCTGCGAAACAGTGCAAACCCGCCCGCTCGCTGGACATTGAGGTGAGACGCATGCATCTGAAAAATATCCTGCGCTTTATTTTCGGGAGCGCCATTCTGGCCCTGACGGCGCTTGTGCTGTTTGTCACCACGCAAGCGGTGCTGGCGCAACCGCCGGAACACGCCATGGCCTATCTCAGCTTATTTTGAGCTTATTTGTGCACGATCATGGCTTGCGGTAAATTGGCTGCATGTCGGTCGAATACTTTGCCCAGCGATTGCTCAACCCGTATCGTGGCGTCATGCACACCATTCGCTATGCCTCTGCCGAGGCCGTGACGCTGGACGGCGCGCATTGGGATATTTACGTTTCCAACGATGCGCTATTGGAAGGTTTGACGGTGAATCGCTGGACCCAGATTACCGATATTCGCTATGGCAGCTGGTCGCTGGCGCAAGGCTTAAAACGCGGCGCTATTTACCCTTCGGACGATTTTTTGCGCTTGGAAGAAATGGGCGCGATGGTATACGAGCATCTGACGCGGGTGCATCAGCAAGTGCCGTTTGCGCTGCAAGATCATTTCGAATTATGGCTGCTGGATAGCGCGCAGCAGCCGCTGGCCTTGCTTTCCAGCGTGGTGCAGGAACAAGCAATGGAACTCGAGGAGTCTATTGTGTGGCGCGCCGGCTATACCGCAGCCGAACATTTTTTTAGTCCGGTGCTGCAACGCCTAAGCAGCACAGCGCAGAACGCAGCCGAATATCTGACCCGTTACATCAATGCTTGCGCCGGGACGGCGCCCGTGGCGCAATGGTTTCTGCGGCATGCCGATGGCAGCGGCGCGGGCCTGCGTTGCCTCGGCGCAGCGTGTGCTTTGGATGGGCGCAGCTTGCCGGCGCAGGCATTTCCCGCGCTGTTGCTGGCGGCTGCGGGACACGATGCGGCACATGCAGACTTGATTGAGGACTTTCATGCGTGGCAGGCGCCTTGGTTGTTGTCCTTGTCGCAATTGGAAAACGCCACGCGCCAACAACTGGAGCAGCAGGCGCGGCAACAAGCGCTCGCGGTGGAGAAACATTATCGGCTCTACCCCGAAATCATCGACCAGCAGGGCATCAAGGCCGCTTTGGTCGAAGCCTTGCTGCGGCGCAGCCAAGCCAATGTGGAGCCGACGAAAGATTCGACGATGTCCACCTTCTACATCGAATTGCATCCGAGTCCGGGCGGCGATCGGTCGATTTAAATCGGGCTGGCTATGCGGAAAAATAGCCAATTCCAGGTATATCAAGCTATCTGCCGCGGTGGATACTATATTTGATTAATTTCAATAAGTTTTGCGGTATTGCGTGACCCCTGCAAGGATCGCCAACGCGCAACATCACGAGAGAGGCATGACCCGCCAAATAACATGATGCGCCGCCCCATACCTTTCCAGTGGCTAGGGCTGAGCCTTGTCTTGCTCGCGCTGGGCGCGGCGATTGCGTTCAATCTGTACCTCGAACATGGCCGCACCGCCCAGCGCGAGCAAGATCGGCTGTTAAGCAAGGTGCGGGTCATCGCCGAGAACATGGAACTCGAGATGGCCAGCGCCAACCTGGCGCTGGAGGGCGTGCGCGACGACCTGCCCAACTGGAAAGATGCAGCCGCATTGCAGGCGGAAACGCGCTATCTCAAAGCGCTTACCAATGCCATGCCGGGCATCCGCTATATCGGAATCACGGATGCGCAAGGCATCCTGCTGGCCTCGAACCAGCACCAGTTGGTTGGCAGCAACTTCAGTCATCGTGATTATTTTCAGACCGTCAAACAGCATCCCAATGCCGACACCCTGTACGTTTCGCCGCCGTTCAAAAGCGCGCTCGGTTTATACGTCATCGGCATCACGCGGATGATTCCCGGTCCGCACGGGGAGTTTGCCGGGGCCGTTACCGCCACGCTGGATCCGGAATATTTCAAGACCTTGATGCGCTCGGTGCTGTACGCGCCGGATGCGTGGGATGGGATTGCCCATGGCGATGGTCAGGTGTTCCTCATGGAGCCGCAGCGCGATGGGGTGCAGGGCCTGAATTTAGCGCAACCCGGCTCCTTCTTCACGCGGCATCGGGAGAGCGGCCGGCTAGCCACGGTCTACACGGGGAAGGTGTACTCTACCAACGAGACGCGGATGATGGCGCAACGCACGATCCGTCCCGTTTTACTGAAGATGGACAAGCCGCTAGTGGTGGCCGTCAGCCGTGACTTGGCCGTGGTTTTCCAACCCTGGCGCCGTGATGCGCTGACCCAGGGCGGGCTGTTCGCACTGATCGTCGTGGTGTCCAGCTTGGGACTTCATGCCTATCAGTTGCGCCAGCGGGTATTCGATCAGCGGGCGGGTGAAGCGGCCGCCGCCTTGCGGCAAAGCGCGGAGCGCTTGCAAATGGCCACCGAGGCCTCGGGTGTCGGCGTGTGGGACTACGATATCGTGAGTGGCGATTTGATCTGGGACGACTCCATGTATGCCATCTACGGTATCGATCGGGACAAGGTTTCCAGCCTCTACGACGCCTGGCGCAACAGCGTGCTGGCGGAGGATCGGCCGGCCGTGGATGCTGCCCTGGAGGTGGCCATTGCGCAAGGCGCGTCCTTTACGCCGCGCTTCCGCATCCGTTGCGGCGATGGCGCCTTGCGTTACATCCAGGCGCGGGCGCGCATCTATTTCGATGCCAACCGCCGACCTCTGCGCATGGTGGGCACCAACGAAGACATCACCGAGCGCCAGCAACGCGAAGCCGCCTTGCGAGAATCGGAAGATCGCTTCCATTCGACCTTCGAAGCGGCCGCCATCGGCATGGCGCTGGTGAACCTGGAAGGCCGCTTCATGCAGGTCAATGACGCCTTGTGCGGCATTCTCGGCTACACGCAAGCGGAGCTACAGCAAAAAACCTTTCAGGACATTACCCACGCGGACGACTTGGAGGCCGGTCTGGCGCTGATGCAAGAATTGCTGACGGGTACGCACGGTAGTTACCAGGTGGAACAGCGCTGCTTGTACAAAGATGGCCGCGTGATCTGGATATTGCTCAGCGGCTCTGCGGTGCGCGATGCGAACGGCAAGGTGCTGTACTTCGTGGCCCAGATTCAGGACATCACCGAGCGCCGCGCCTTGCTGAATAAACTCGCGCTCCAAGCAACCAAGGATTATCTAACCGGCCTGTCCAACCGGCGCCATTTCATGGAGCGGGGTGAAGCCGAGCTTGCGCATGTGCAGCGCTATGGCCATGCGCTTTCCTTGTTCATGCTCGATGTCGATCGCTTCAAAAACATCAACGATACCTATGGCCACAAGGCGGGTGACACCGTTTTGCGGAAATTGAGCTAGATCCTGCGCGATACGCTGCGCAGCGTCGATGTTATCGGTCGCGTGGGCGGCGAGGAGTTCGTGGTGTTGATGCCCGAAACCGGTCTTCAGCAAGCGCTGGAAGTCGCGGAACGCTTGCGCGAGATTGTCGCTACCACCGATGTCATACGGGAGGCCGGCTTGCCGCTGCATTTCACGGTTTCCATCGGCGTCGTCACGTTGCAGGGCAAGGACGTCAACCTCGATATGCTGCTCAATCTGGCTGATCGGGCGCTGTATCAGGCCAAGGCCGGCGGCCGCAACAAAGTGTGTGTTGCGGCTTAGGCCGTCTTGCGCAGAACGGCCGCTTGGCTCGAATCATTCCACCCTGAAACAAGCCGCCTGTCCCAGCATCGCGCCATCCGTATCGACTAAATTCCACACCGTGGCGTGCTGGATCGTGAAGCGCCGGCCGGAGCGCGCGATGCGCACGCCGCTGTAATCGTCGATATAGCCTTGCGTGGCGACGAGCTGCAACAAGCGTTCGCGCGCCGCTTGGGCCAGCGGCTCGGCGGAGTGCCGCGAGGGCATGCCGACGATTTCCGACCACGGCATTTCGAATGCGGCTTGCGCCGCGAGATTGGCGTAGGTGAAGCGCGTGTCGGCTGCGCTGTCGTGCGACAGCAGGGCAAAGGGCGCGTGGTACAGTGCGCGCGCCGGATCGTCGCTGATTAGCAAATCGCGGCCGGTCCATTGCCGGTAGCTGTCCAGCAGCAGTTTAGCGTGCGCCGGCCAGTAAGCGTTGGCTTCGGCCGGCTCGGTTGCGGAATGCAAAGGGGATTTCCTAAAAACGCTTCACCACGGAGTACACAGAGTAATTCAAGTTTTGGTTTTCTCCGTGTACTCCGTGTACTCCGTGGTTCAATGGTTTTTTCTGGGTTATATCTTGGCTTCCACCGTATAGCGCACCCACAAATGATGCTCTTGGCTGGGCGCAATCGTGACCACGTCGGTGTCGGCATTGGTGCTTTCCACGCACAACATTTTGCGGTAACCGTTCTCGCCGAGATCGCCCATTTTTTGCGCTTTCTCAATCCAGGGATTCCATACCACGGTGGAATGGCTGCCGCGTTTGGCAATGCGAATGCGGCGCTGCCAACCCGGATCTTCGATCACGCAATCGACGGCGGTATCGAGGTAGATGCGGTCCACTTCGCCTTCGATCAGCACCGGGCCAGTTTGTTTTTTATGCACGCCGCCATCCACTTTGTCGACATAGGTCGTGCCTTCCAGGCCATGCACCAGAACCTCGCGGATATCGCTGATGGTGAAGTAGGTGTGCAGCGCATCGCCGATGGTGATCGGCTGCGTGCCGCAATTGAGCGTGCCCAAATCCATGTCCAGGCTTTTGCCGACGGCGATTTGCAGGATCAATTCGCTGGGATGCGGCCATTGCGCGCGGGTCGCTTCGGTGGGCACCAAGCGCAACGCAATCCAGGTGCCGTTGTCTTCCAGCGCCTTGGTGCCGATCACTTCCCACATCACGGTGCGCGCAAAACCATGGCCCGGAACGTCCGTGCGCGTTGCGTGCGGGCCAAACCAAGGCCAGCACACCGGTACGCCGCCGCGGATCGATTTGCCTGGCGCGAGGGTCGCGGCGGGGGACATCCAGATCACCGCCGGCTGGCCATGCGGCGTCCAGTGCATGAGATGCGCGCCTTGCAGGCAAATATCCGACTTGGCGTGCAGATTGTCGATCTCGGCCACGATCATTCCATCGGATTCTTTGAAGGAAATGTGGCCCGGAATGGCAAAGCGTTGGTTCAAAGCGGCGATATCGCTCATGCTGGTCAAAGCTCCTGTTGATATAAGTGTTTGTCGGAGTTGGGTTTATAGGGCTGTGCGCCCGGATTTAACTCTGGATTTAAGGGGCAAAAAATACACGTTCTAGCGCGCTTGCGCAATCCGTCGTAATGACTGCTGCGAAATTTAGATTTTGCTGGCGATGAGCACGCCGCCGGTGCCGCCGAAAGCAAACGAGTTGGACATCACATGGCGCAGGGCGACGCCGCTGCGGCCCTGGTTTGGCACATAGTCCAGATCGCACTTCGGATCGGGATTTTTGAGGTTGATGGTGGGGGGGATGGCTTGTTGCTCCAGCGCCATCAGGGCGGCGATGAATTCCACCGCGCCGGCCGCGCCCATCAGATGGCCGTGCATGGATTTAGTCGAGCTGATGGCGAGCTTGGCCGCGTGTTCCCCGAACACCGCCTTTATGGCGGCGGTTTCGACGGCATCGTTCAAGGCAGTAGCGGTGCCGTGGGCGTTGATATAGCCGATATCCTCAGGCTGTAGCGTGGTGGAGTTCAGCGCCGCGCGCATCACCAAGGACTGGCCCTCGACGGTGGGCGAGGTAATGTGGCTGCAATCGTTGGCGCAACCATAGCCGGTCAGCTCGGCATAGATTTTCGCACCGCGTGCCTGTGCGCTTGCCATATCCTCCAGCACCACCATGGCCGCGCCTTCGCCCAGCACCAGGCCGTTGCGGTCGAGCGCGAACGGTTTGCAGGAAGCGCCGGGGTCGTTGGGATCTTCCTTGGCCAAGGTGCGCAGCGCCTCCCAGGCGCGGATGGTGGCGTAAGTCAGCAAGGCCTCGCTGCCGCCGGCCAGCATCACGTCGGCGTAGCCGTGGTGAATTTGGCGGAAAGCTTCGCCGATGGCGACGCTGGAAGAAGAGCAAGCCGTGGAATACGTCAGATTCGGCCCGGCCAAGCCGTGTTCCAGTCCAATTTGCGAGGCGGCGGCGCTGTTCATCGCCATCAGCACGGTGAAGGGTTTGAGGCGCGTCGCGTTGTCGCGATACAGGCGTATGTAGCCTTCCTCGCTGGCGGCTGCGCCGCCCATGCCGGTGCCGAGATAAACGCCGATGCGCGATTTATCGGCCTGCGCCATATCCAAATGGGAATCGGCGATGGCTTGGTTGGCCGCGACCAAGGCAAATTGGCTCACGCGATCCAAGCCGGAGGCTTTGTGCTTGGTCAAGTATTGCAGCGGATCGAAATCCGCAGCGGCGGCGATCTTGACATCCAGCTGTTCGGTGAAATCGGCTTGTAGGCGGCGGATGCCGGACTTGCCCGCCATCAAACTGGCAAAGAAAATCTCCGGCGTATTGCCCAGTGGAGAAATGATGCCCATGCCGGTGATGGCGACGCGACGCATAGATGTGCCCTTATGTGGGGTGTTGTTCCTTGATCAACTGATCAACTAAGTTAACCACGTCTTTCAAGGTTTTTATATCGGCTTGGTAATCGGTAACCTTGATATTGAAAGCGTCTTCGGCACGGAAAATAACGTCGAAGGTATCCAGCGAATCCAGGCCGAGGTCTTCCAGCGTGCTCTCGGGCGTGATCGTGTCCGGATTGATATCGAGCTTTTCGGCGATGATTTCTTTGAGGGTTTGCAATGTGTCTGCCATGGTGTTCCTCAGGAGCGAAAACTTCATTCTAACCCGATAAATGCCGTTTCACTAAAACACTTATCGCGGGGTATCGGCCGCGTAGTTTTTTCGACGCGCGGGTGCTGGACGGGTATCATGGCGCCCGTGCTGAATATCCAAAACTTAAATCAACTGGCCGGCAGCAAGCCGCTGTTCGTCAACGCCAACCTGCAAGTGTTCGCCGAGCAGCGCGTGGGCCTAGTCGGGCCCAACGGCAGCGGCAAATCCACGCTGTTTCGCCTGATCCGCGGCGAGATCAAGCCGGATGGCGGCGAAGTCTCGCTGCAAGCCGGCAAGACCATGGCCTTCGTCGAACAAGAGATTGCCAACTCCGAACGCTCCGCCCTGGATTTCGCGCTGGATGGCGATAGCGAATTGCGTGAGCTGGAAGAAATTCTGTCGCATGAAAAACACGACGACGCCTGGTTCGACGCGCAACATCGCCTGGAAGCGATCCAAGGCTATGCCGCGCCGGCGCGCGCCGCACAATTGTTGAGCGGCCTGGGCTTCGCGCCGGAAGAAATCCAGCGCCCGGTGTCGAGCTTTTCCGGCGGCTGGCGCATGCGCCTGAACCTGGCGCGCGCGCTGATGCGCCGCGCCGATTTGCTGCTGCTGGACGAGCCCACCAACCACCTCGATCTGGAAGCCATCGTGTGGCTGGAACAATACCTGGCGCGCTACCCCGGCAGTATCTTGCTGGTGTCGCACGACCGCGAATTTCTCAATGCCTGCGTCAATCGCATCGCGCACCTGCAAAACAAAGCCATCACGCTGTATAGCGGCAACTACGATGACTTCGAACGCACGCTGGCCGAGCGCGTGGCGCAGCAAAACCAGGCCGTGCGCCAGCAGCAGGCGAAGATCGCGCATCTCGAAGACTACGTGCGGCGCTTTCGCGCCAAGGCCACCAAGGCCAAGCAGGCGCAAAGCCGCTTGAAAGCCTTGGAGCGCCTGGAACGCATCGCGCCGATGCAGCTGGAAGACGGGCATTTTGCCCTGGAAATCCAGGCGCCGGAACGCAGCCCGGATCAACTGATCCTGGTGGAAAACGCCTCTGCGGCGTATGGCGAACGCGTGTTGCTGAGCAACGTTAATCTCGTGGTGCGCGCCGGTGCGCGCATCGCGCTGCTGGGGCCGAACGGCGCCGGCAAATCGACGCTGATCAAATTGCTGGTGGGCGAGTTGGCGCCCAGCGCCGGCCGCGTGGAACGCGCCGGCAATATCCGCATCGGCTATTTTGCGCAGCACCAGTTGGACCATCTGGATACCAGCGCCACGCCCTTGGATCATTTGCTGCGCATCGCGCCGGATGTGAAGACGCAAGACTTGCGCAACTTTCTCGGGCGCTTCGGCCTGGCGGGCGAAAACGACGAACGCCCCGTCGGCGGTTTCTCCGGCGGCGAAAAAAGCCGTCTGGCGCTGGCGCTGCTGGCCTGGCAAAAGCCGCATCTGCTGCTGCTGGACGAGCCCACTAACCACCTCGACCTGGACATGCGCGATGCGCTCTCCCTGGCCCTGGAGGAATACACCGGCGCCATGGTGCTGGTGTCGCACGACCGCAGCCTGATCCGCGCCACTGCCGATGAATTGTGGTTGGTAGCGGACGGCACGGTGCAGCTCTTCGATGGCGACTTGGAAGACTACCGCGCTTGGGTCGATGCACGACGCGCAAAAGTCGTCGCGCCAGAACCAATCGCAGCACCCGCACCGGTTCCTGCGCCCGTGGAGAAAACAGCGCGCGCCAATCCAGTACGCAAAAAAAGCCTGCTCTCCAAGCAAAGCAAAGTGGAAAAAGACTTGCAGCAAGCGCAGGCCGCGCTGCAAGAAAACCAGCGCCAACTCGCCGATCCCGCAGCCTATCAAACCTTGGGCGCCGCCGCCCTGGCGCAACTCGATCAGGAACACAAAGCGCTGGAGCAAAAAATCGCTACGCTGGAAGAAGCGTGGTTGGAGCTGGAAGAGGCTTTGGCGGATACGGTTTAGCTTACTCAAGTTGTCTGTGCAAATCAATCAAAACATGCCTATAATGTGCATATGCAGCACATTCATCCAGCGAGGGGTATATAGATGGGATTGGCGCAAGCACATCAAGTAGATAAAGCCGAGGTTCTGGCCGAGGCGCTGCTCAACGCCGGCAAGGCCTTGGGCATGACCCAGGCCGATCTGGGGCAGGTGATCGGCAAGGATCGTTCGGCGCTCAGCCGGGGCCGCATTGCGCCCGAGTCCAAATCGGGCGAACTGGCGCTGCTGCTGATCCGGGTTTACCGCGCGCTGTATGTGCTGGTCGGCGGCGAACCGGCGCAGATGCAACACTGGATGCGTACCGAGAATTTGCATACGGGCGGCTTGCCATCCGATCAAATCAAATCGGTGCAGGGCCTGACCCGGGTGCTGGAATACCTGGACGCCATGCGCGGAAAACTTTAGGTGACGGATTGGCGGCGCTACTTAGCCGAAGCTAAACCAAAGCCGCTCGCCGGCACCTTGCGGCGCCTGGTGGAAAGCCAGGAGCAAGTGGCCACCAACAGCTTGGTCCGTTCGCTGGATCAGCAAGCCGCGCTGGAGGAAATGCTGGAGGCCACCAAGCCAGTGCTGCGACGCGGAACCGAGCATCTGCATTATCTGCTGGCCGCGCCGTTCCGTTACCCGCCCTTGCCGCATGGCTCGCGCTTCGGCTCGCGCACCGAACCCAGTTTGTTTTACGGCTCAGTTAATGATGAAACCGTACTGGCCGAGGCGGCCTACTACCGCTGCGTTTTTTGGAGCGGGATGACAACGTCACCCGCCGAGAAATACGTCACGCAGCACACCTTGTTCGGCGCCGAATACCGCACGCCGCGCGGCATCAATCTGCGCGAGCCGCCGTTCGTGCGGCATCAGAAGAAATTGACCGATCCCGCCGATTACAGCGCCAGCCAGCAGCTGGGCACGGCGCTGCGCGCGGCCGGCATCGAGGCTTTCGAGTTTGCGTCGGCGCGCGACCCGGCGCGCGGCAGCAACTTCGCCTTGTTCACGCCCAGCGCGCTGCCCCAGCCCGCGCCTAGCGCTTTTGAAGCCTGGTTGTGCGAGACATCGGGAGAACATGTGCGGTTTTATGCGCGGCAGGGGGCGGGCGTGCACGACTTTCCGCTGGCGCTGTTTCTGGTCAAGGGCAAGCTGCCGCAGCCGGCCTTTTAATATTTACCCCGCCAACTCCGACCACACTTTTTCCAAGCGCTTCCAGGAAATCGGATACGGGGTGCGCAGCCCCTGCGCGAATAGCGAGACGCGCATTTCCTCCAGCATCCAGCGGAAGTCCATGAGCCCTGGATCGACACCATCGACGCTTCCCGCTTTGCGCTGCTTCTCCAGCCGCTCCTCGAATTTCTGCTGCCACTCTTTGAGGACGACCGCATGGCGCGCGTCGCGCTCGGGGTTGGCCGCGTATTTGTCGAGGCGCTGCAAGATCGCCTTGAGGTAGCGCGGCAGGTGTTGCAGGTGTTCCCAGGGCGTGGCGGCGAATAGGCCGTCGTACACCAAGCGCGCCAGTTGTTCGCGGATGTCGGTGACGAGCGGGTAGGGCAGTTTGGCGCCGAGGCGGGCCTGGATGGCGTGCCATTCGGTGAAAATTTCCGCCGCCAGTTTGGCCGCGCCCTGCGCCACGGCGGGCAGGCGCGTCTTGGCGCGATCGCGCTGCTTGGCGAATTCCTTGTCGCTGCGCGGCAGCGCGTCGTCGCTGATGAAGGCGCGGTCGGCGATGCAGGCCAGCAAATCGGTGCGCAGCTTGTCTGCGCTCATCACATTGCGCGCTTGCAGGGCGATCTGGTTGAAGTTGGGGATGCTTTTTTCCAACTGCTTCATTTGCTCTTTGAGCGCCAACCACAACAAGCGCCGCACGCCGCCGCGATGCGCATCCAACGCCGCGGCTTGCGTGTCGAACAGGCGGATCGCCGCCGTCTCACCTTCGTCCACCAGCGCCGGGTAACCGGTGAGCTGTTGCTTGCCGCGATTGAAGGCGATTTTTTCCGGCAAGGTGCCGAAGCTCCATTGCGTGAGGCCGCTCTGTTCGTGCTCGGTCGGGGCTTCCTGGGCGAAGGTCATTTGCGCCGCTTGGCCGAGCTTTTGTTTCAGCTCCGCCAGATCGCGCCCGGCGGCGAGCTCAATGCCGGCTTCGTCCACCACGCGGATATACATGCGCAAGTGCGGCCGCAGGTCGTGGATGCGCCAGTCGTCGGGGCCGATGTCTTGGCCGGTTTTTTTCTTGATGTAGGTGGCGAGGGTGGTGGTTAATTCAGCCTTTCCCCGGCCCTCTCCCATCGCGTGAGCGGGGGCGGCATCCAAAAACCCCGTCACGAACTCCGGCACCGGCACGCACGCGCCGCGAATCTTCTTCGGCAGACCCTTGATCAGCGCCGTGAGCTTGTCGCGGATCATGCCCGGCACCAGCCAGGCGCAGCGCATTTCATCCAGACGGTTCAGCAGATGCAGCGGCACCGTCAGCGTCACGCCGTCCAGCGGATGGCCGGGCTCGAAGCGGTAACTCAGCTTGCAATCCACCTCGCCCACCGCCATGGTCTTGGGGAACAGTTCTTCGGTCACGCTCTCCGCGCCGTGGCGCATCAAGTCCTCGCGCGCCATGAACAGGGCCTTGGGATTTTCCTGCTCCGCCGCGCGCCGCCATTTTTCGAAGCCATGGCCGTTGACAATATCGGCCGGAATGCGCGCATCGAAGAAGGCGAACATCTTGTCCTCGTCCACCAGCACATCCTGCCGCCGCGACTTGTGCTCCAGTTCGCGGATCTCGTCCAGCAGCTTGCGGTTGTGCGCGAAGCACGGCGCCTTGCTGTCGTAGTCGCCGGCTACGAGCGCGGCGCGGATAAAAATCTCGCGCGATTGTTTCACATCGATGCTGCCGAAGTGCACGCGGCGGCGCGGGATCAGCGTCAGGCCATACAGCGCGATGCGCTCGAAGGCCACGACTTGCGCGGCGCTCTTTTCCCAATGCGGGTCGAAGTAGTGGCGCTTGATGAGATGCGCGCCGACTTGCTCCACCCACTCCGGCTCGATCTTCGCCACGTTGCGCGCATACAGCTTGCCGGTCTCGGTCAGCTCCGCCGCCATGATCCACTTCGCGGCTTTTTTGAACAGGCTGGAGCCGGGATGAATGTGGAACTTGATCTCGCGCGCGCCCTGGTAATTGCCTTCGTCGGTCTTCACGCCGATGTTGCCGATCAGCCCGGCCAGCAGGGCGCGGTGCACTTGCTCGTAGGTGGCGGGCGAGGGATTCAGGCGCAGGCCCAGCTCGGCGGCCTGCGCCGCCAATTGGCCGTGCAGGTCGTGCCACTCGCGCAGGCGCAAGGCGGAGAGGAAGTGCTTGTGGCATTCGTCGATCAGCTTGCGCTTGGATTTTTTGTGCTGCAGCAATTCGCCGTAGAACGCCCAGATTTTCAGCAAGCCCATGAAGTCCGAGTGCTCGCCGACGAAGGCCTTGTGCTTGTCGTCCGCCGCATTCTCCGCGCCCAGCGGGCGGATGCGCGGGTCGGGCGCCGAGAGCGCGGAAGCGATGATCAGAATCTCGGTCACGCAATGCTGATCCTGTGCCGCCAGCAGCATGCGCCCGAGCTTGGGGTCGAGCGCCAGCTTGGCCAGGCGCTTGCCGACGGGCGTCAGGCGGCGCGCCTCGTCCACCGCGTTCAGTTCCTGCAACAGGCCGTAGCCGTCGGCGATCATGCGCGGCGCGGGAGGCTCAATGAAGGGGAATTGCGCCACATCGCCCAGCTCCAGCGCCGCCATGCGCAAGATGGTGCCGGCGAGCGAGGTGCGCAAGATTTCCGGATCGGTAAAAGGCGCCCGGCCCTGGAAATCCTCCTGGCTATACAGGCGGATGCACACGCCGGAAGCCACGCGCCCGCAACGCCCGGCGCGCTGATTGGCCGAGGCCTGGGCAATCGGCTCGATCAGCAATTGATCGACCTTGTTGCGGTAACTATAGCGCTTGATGCGCGCGATGCCGGGGTCGATCACATAGCGGATGCCGGGCACGGTGAGCGAGGTCTCCGCCACATTGGTGGCGAGGATGATGCGGCGCGCATTGCCGGGATGGAACACGCGCTCCTGTTCCTGCGCCGATTGACGTGCATACAGCGGCAAAATTTCCACCCCCGGCGGGTGATGCTTGCGCAGCATCTCGGCGGTGTCGCGAATCTCGCGCTCGCCCGGCAGGAAAATCAAAATATCGCCCTCGCGCGACAGGCGCGAAAGCTCGTCTACGGCATCCACCATGGCCTGCTCCAGATCGCGCTCTTGATCGTCCTCGTCATCCGCGCGCACCGGGCGATAGCGCATCTCCACCGGATACAGCCGGCCCGAGACCTCGATGATCGGCGCATCGCTGAAATGTTTCGAAAACATTTCCGTATTGATGGTGGCGGAAGTAATGATGAGCTTGAGGTCAGGCCGCTTGGGCAAGAGCTGCTTCAGATAGCCCAACAGAAAATCGATGTTCAAACTGCGCTCGTGCGCCTCGTCGATGATCAACGTGTCGTAGCGCAAAAGCTGCCGGTCGGTCTGCGTCTCGGCCAGCAAGATGCCGTCGGTCATCACCTTGATCAGATTGTCCGCACTGCCCTTATCGGTGAAGCGCACCTTATAGCCCACCAGATCGCCCGGTTGCGATTGCAATTCATGCGCAATGCGCCCCGCCACCGTGCGCGCCGCAATGCGCCGCGGCTGGGTGCAGCCGATAAAGCCATTCACGCCGCGCTTCAGATCGAGGCAAATCTTGGGGATCTGCGTGGTCTTGCCCGAGCCGGTCTCGCCCGCGATCACCACCACTTGATGCGATGAGATGGCGCGCGCAATCTCCTCGCGCTTGGCGGCGATGGGGAGTTCTTCCGGATAAACGATGGCCGGGATGCGCGCGAGGCGGGCTTGGGTTTTGGTGCTATCCATGAAGGTGAAGATTTAAGCCGGCGGTGAAAAACGGGAAAGGGGGGATTTTCCACTACCTGGGGGGTTAGGTAAATCGAAGACTTGGTTCAAAGGAAAGTCTACCAACGAAACACGATTTTGCTATCGCGTAAGTATTCAGGCAGTATTTGGAACCAACCACGCCATATCCCCCCACACTTTTTGAATATCTGGGTTTGATAAATGAAAAAAAAGAAGGATAACCGCGAAAATACTGTCGGTCGAAGATCCCTTGATAAGTTGACCCCGGGGATGTTAATTGCATCTGGATTTGTGAACTTAATGGGGGCCCCAGCCAAAATTTTCGTGCAGTGGGGAATGATAGGTTTTGTGGCGTGGATAATCGGTGATGCCTTCCTGAAAATTGCTAGGGAGTTAAAGGGAGTAACGACCCTTGCCAATATTCAAATTGGATTACAAGCGGCATTGTCTCTTGATTCGAAGGGTGGAAAGGGTTCACCTGAATACCCTTTAGGGTATGAACTACTTGTGTATTTGGTTATCGGAGCTATATTGATAGCTGGCGTAGCCGTTCTCTATGCCTATAGGGAACGAAAACTACGCATTCAAACAATTCGTGAAATGGGAACTCAAATAACTACCCTAGAAAAATACTTTGATGCAACTCGAAGCACCAGTGGGTTAACCAAAACAGGTGAAACGCACCCTAAGGATATGTGATGATTGAATTGCAATTCAAAATTGTGATCGTAAGCCTAATCTTTATAGTGCTGTGGGTAATGTTCTTTACACTTCATCGAAAATACCATGTTGCGCTTACGCGTCAAAAGCTTTTTGTTATACGCGCCAACCTATTTAATGCGGCTCTCGAAGGTAAACTAAAATTTGATGATCCTGCGTATGAATTGGTTAGGCAGGCTTTGAACGGCATGATCCGCTTTACCCATAATCTCTCTTTTCTACGCTGGTTCGCTATTGTGATTGTAAATCGTTATGTGCATAAGAATTTGGTAGAACACTTCAATGAACAATTTAGTCGATCTCTGGAGAGTCTGACAATTGATCAGAAGCAGTTACTTCTTCGTGCGCTTGCAGATGCACATTTACAAATTTTTCGACACCTGATGAGTGTTTCGCTTTTGTGGGTTGTTTTTAAGCCATTAAGCATTGTCTTGAGCCTAGGGCACCAAACAGCGCGCGCCAGACATTGGGCCATGAGTGGGCCAACGCGAAAAGCTCAATGGCGTCGTTTTGACGCAGAAGCCACCTACAATTCGTTTAATGAAAATGGCGATTGCGACTTGCTATTAGCAGCTTAAACTTTGAAGGATGGACTCTGTGGAAGCGCGGGCGGGGTTGCACATATTTATCGTCACAAATGAATCGAGATGGCTTAAGGCGTAATCTCATCAATCAGCTCAGGATGTTTATCCAGCAGCCGGAACAAATTAATCACTGCAGCGACAGGTCTTGCTTTGCCATTCTCATACCGGGAAAAAGCATTGACCCCACCGCCAGCGATTGCGGCGGCACGCCGCTGTGAGAGATTGAGCTTCTTGCGAATACGGGCAAGCTCTGCCGCTTCTTCCGCGTCGACTTTCAGGCGCAGCTTTTCCAATGCTTGCGCGTAGCGCGTACCCTCCTTACCCGCAAACTCAATTTCCCCACATGCGGGGCAATGCCAGCCATCGACAGCGCGGATAGTGGTGCAGTAACCACGGTATTCAATCGTCGCATCTTTCTTGCCGCGAACCATATCGCCATTCTCGCAATTCAGGCACGGGTGTTTCATTTCATTTCTCCTTGAATTGGATAACTACTGTTCCATTTTCGCGCAGGGTGACCTTGATGTAAGCCACTAAGCCTGCCTTTACTACCGCGTGATAAACGTCTTGCCAGATTTTGTGATCGGCATTCGTGGTCATGCTTTTATAAAAATTCTTCTGTTTAAGCCCTAAAACAATCGCCACCGCCTGATCGCAGGATAGTCCCAATGCGGCAGCTCCGGTCAACGCGGTCGCGGTAAAAGCATTGACTCCCCGTGCTCTAACGACCTGCTGAACTTCGGATAGAAGGTAATGCGGCTTCTTTTTCTCCATGCGGAAATATAACCTATTAGGTTATATGCGGCAATTGAATACTCTTTCGTTGTTGTTGGAGAAGTGGCTTATTGGGGATTGTTTGGACTGCTGTTAGGAGTCGCGCTGTGCGCGATTTATTTTGGGGCCGGTCATGCCCCGGCGGGGCAGTTACTTTCTTTTGCTTGCCCAAAAGAAATGTAACCAAAGAAAAGGACGCCCCGTTCGCCGGTCGCCCGTTGGGCGACTCCCCTACGTTGCTCACCGCACCGGGCGTCGGATTCGAATTCGCGCGATCCGCTGCGCGGCTACGCGCTCAAACATAAATCCGCCGACAGCCCCCGGCGCGGCTGCGTTACTCGGCGGCTCGCAGGGGCCCCCACAGCGTCGCGGCGTACATTGGAGAGCTGCCGGGATCGGGCCAAGTGGTTGTTTACCCTTCGTCATAGCCCTCGTCGGTCGGGTTGTCGACCAGATGGAAGGGATGGTCGATCGGGGTGTCGAGATATTCCTGGCGGGTGGCCTCGGATTCGAAGTACATGGTGACGTTGCCGTCGACGAGGTAGGGATGTCCGGCAAGATCTTTTATGTCGCGACCGGTGATCGGGTCGATGCAGGTGAGCATTTGTTCCGGTTCGTGCAAGCGCATGCTTTGCGTCTGATCGCGCGGCAGCGGATCGGCGCCGACGAAGTTGATGGCATTGAAATCGTGAACGATATGGCCTTGGTTCTGGGTATCCATGATGTGCTCCTTTGCTGATGTGCGCGGCAGGTTTTGCAGTCTGCGGGTGCAAATCGAAACGTGAATGGAAGTCTGTTTATAGACCATCCATGGCCGAACATATAGATAAACTTAGTAGGGGGATTCTTCGTGCGCCTGCGGCCGTTTATAAGCGATGCCGCTGATCGCCGCGCGCAAAGCCGATCAAAGGCATCTCAATCCCTTTGCCCAAGGCGATCACTTTGAACAGCTCACCCATTTCGGCAGGGGACAATAAATATTGCACTTGATTGGCCAACGGTAAATAGCGTGTGACATCCTCGGGCGAGATTTCCGCGAGCAAGTCGGTGATGCCGCAGTTGATCAGGAAATTGGCCTGGCTGGTATAGCCCAGCAACTGCAAACCCGGCGTGCTGTCGGCGATGGCGCTGAAATCGACATGCGCGGTAATGTCCTGCAAGCCCGGCCAGTAAAACGGCTCGCCGTGGGCGTGGTGGCGGTAGTGGCACATCAGCGTGCCTTGGCTGCGCTGCGGGTGGTAGTATTCGGCGCGCGGGAAGCCGTAGTCGATCATCAAGATCATGCCGCGCGTCATGCATTCGGCCAGGCTGGCGATGAAGGCGGGCGCGGCGAGGTTGATTTCGGTGAGATAGCCTTCGGGTAAATCCAATGTGGTCGCGGCTTGCAGCAAAGCGCCGTTGGCGATGGCTTGGTCTTGCCAGATGAATTGCTCGTCGCCGACGCCCACACCGCGCTCCCACAGCGCGCCATCTTTGCGTACGACCAGATGCACCGGCATCGCGTCCAGCACTTCATTGCCCAGCACGACGCCGGTGAAGTCTTGCGGCAAACGTTCCAGCCATTGCACGCGTTCCAACAGTTGCGGCGCTTGCGCCGATATTTGCTCGCGTTGGCGTGCTTGTAGCGTGGCCGAAAGTTCGAGGATGGCGTAGTGCGCGGGCAGGGCGTTTAGGCGCTGCAATTCCAGCAACACATCGCAGGCCAGCTTGCCGCTGCCGGCGCCAATTTCCAGCACAGTGCCGCCGGTTTGCGCCAACCCCTGCGCCACTTGCTGCGCCAAGGTGCGGCCAAATAAATGCGAGCGTTCCGGCGCGGTGGTGAAGTCACCGGCCGCGCCGAATTTGGTCGCGCCCGCGGCGTAATAACCCAGTCCCGGCGCATACAGCGCCAGCTCCATATAGCGCGCAAACGAAATCCATCCGCCGCGCGTGGCTATCTCGTCGCGGATGCGCTGCTGCACGCGCTGGCTGTGGGCGGCCGCTTCCGGGCTGGGTTTGGGTAGTGAGGGCATGTGGAGTGTGGTAAATTCCTGCTTTTGCGAATTATAACAGCGGCCCCGCGCTGACCTTTCCCCCATGCCCAACCTCGATCAATTCGGCAACGAAAAAATCGTACTTATAACCGGCGGCGCCAAGCGCGTCGGCGCGGCCACTTGCCGCCAGCTGCACGCCCAGGGCGCGCGCCTGATGGTGCACTATCGTTCCTCGCACGACGAGGCGAAGGCACTGGCCACTGAATTGAATCATCAGCGCCGAGATTCCTGCGCGCTGGTGAAGGGCGATCTGCTGCACATCGACCGCTTGCCGCATTTGGTGGAAGCCACGCTCAAGCACTATGGCCGGCTGGATGTGTTGATCAACAATGCATCGAGTTTTTATCCGACCGAAATCGGGCAGATCACGGCGGACAACTGGGACGACTTGATCGGCACCAATCTCAAGGCGCCACTATTCCTGGCGCAGGCGGCGGCGCATGCCTTGCGCCAAACGCACGGCTGCATCGTCAACATCGCCGATATCCACGCCGAGCGGCCGCTGAAAAGCTATGTGGTGTACAGCATCGGCAAGGCTGGCTTGGTGGCCTTGACCAAATCCTTGGCGCACGAACTGGGGCCGCAAGTGCGGGTGAACGCCGTCGCCCCGGGCCCGATTATGTGGCCAGAAGACGACCCGACCTTCGACGATGGCGAACGCCGCCGCATCGTCGCCCATACCGCGCTGAAGCGCGAGGGCAGCCCCGAGGACATTGCGCGCAGCGTGAAATTTTTTGTGTATGAGGCGCCGTATGTCACCGGGCAAATTTTGGCGGTGGATGGCGGACGGAGCGCGAGTTTATGACTTGGAAAACCTTACCGCAGAGGCGCGGAGGCGCAGAGAAAGACAAATTCACAATTGGTCTTTGCAGAGGTTTTCCTCCGCGCCTCTGCGCCTCTGCGGTGAAGTATTTCTAAATGATTGAACCGATCAAACCCCCGCGCTCCCTGCTCTCCGCCGCCGGCAAGGCCATCGGCGATTACGGCATGATCCGCGACGGCGACCGCGTGCTGCTGGGACTTTCCGGCGGCAAGGATAGTCTGTCGCTGCTGCACGTGTTGCTCGATCTGCAAAAGAAGGCGCCGATCAAGTTCACCCTCGCGGCCTGCACCATCGACCCGCAATCGCCGGATTACGATCCATCGCCGCTGAAAGATTACGTGCCCACCTTGGGCATTCCGTATTTCGTCGAGCGCTTTCCGATTTTGGAGCAGGCGAAGAAATCCATGACCAAGGATTCGTTTTGCGCCTTTTGCTCGCGCATGCGCCGCGGCATGCTGTACGGCTGCGCGCGGCGCGAGGGTTATAACGTGCTGGCGCTGGCGCAGCACTTGGACGATGCCGCCGAGACGTTTTTGATGAGCGCATTTTTCGGCGGCAAGCTGCGCACCATGAAAGCAAATTATGTGAATGATGCCGGCGATATCCGCATCATCCGCCCGCTGATTTATGCGCGCGAACGCCAGACCGCGGCCTTCGCCAAGAACGCGCCGCTACCGGTGATCCAGGAAAATTGCCCGGCGTGCTTCGGCATGCCCACCGAGCGCATGCACATGAAGACCGTGCTGGCGCAATTGGAGCGCGAGAATTCGGCGGTGCTGTCGAATATGTTGACCGCGATGCGGCCCTTGATGGGCGAGCGGGTAGAGAAGCCGCGCGGATCAAAAAAATCATTAACCACAGAGAGCACAGAGAACGCAGAGTAAAACCTTAACCAGGAATCTCTGTGCGCTCTATGATCTCTGTAGTGAAAATCAAACAGGAGAAACCAAGCATGCAATCTGACGCCATCAAACGCATCACTTCTTTCAACCCACCGCTACGCACCCTCATGGGCCCCGGCCCCTCGGACGTGCCGCAGCGCGTGCTCGACGCCATGGCGCGCCCCACCATCGGCCATCTCGATCCGGCTTTCGTCGGCATGATGGAGGAACTCAAAATCCTGTTGCGCTATGCCTTTCAAACCGAGAACGAGCTGACCTTTCCGGTCTCCGCGCCCGGTTCGGTGGGCATGGAAACCTGCTTCGTCAATTTGCTGGAGCCGGGCGACAAGGCCATCGTCTGCGTTAACGGCGTGTTCGGCGGGCGCATGGTGGAGAACGTCAAGCGCTGCGGCGCGACGCCGATCTTGATTCAAGACACCTGGGGCGAGCCGGTCGATGCGAATAAAGTGGAAGCGGCGCTCAAGGCCAACCCCGGCGTGAAAGTGCTGGCCTTCGTGCACGCCGAAACTTCCACCGGCGTGCAATCCGATGCCAAGACCCTGGCCGCGCTGGCGCGGCAATACGGCGCGTTGAGCATCGTCGATGCCGTCACTTCGCTCGGCGGCACGCCTTTGAAAGTGGATGAGTGGGGCTTGGACGCGGTGTATTCCGGCAGCCAAAAATGCTTGTCCTGCACCCCGGGCCTGTCGCCTGTGACCTTCAGCCCGCGCGCGGTGGAGGCGGTGAAAAATCGCAAGACGACCTGCCAAAGCTGGTTCATGGATTTGAACCTGGTGCTGGGCTACTGGTCGTCGGCCAAGCGCACCTATCACCACACCGCGCCGATCAACGCGCTGTACGGCTTGCACGAATCCTTGGTGATGCTGAAGGACGAAGGCCTGGAAAATTCCTGGGCGCGGCATCAGCGCAATCACGCAATGCTCAGAGACGGTTTGCAAAAGATCGGTTTTTCTTTCTTGGTGGCCGAGCCTTATCGCCTGCCGCAATTGAATGCGGTGCGCATTCCCGAGGGTGTGGACGATGCCGGAACACGCAGCCGCTTGCTGAATGAATACAACCTGGAAATCGGCGCCGGCCTGGGCGATCTCGCCGGCAAGGTGTGGCGCATCGGGTTGATGGGCTACGCCAGCCGCGAAGAGAACGTGAACAAATGCCTGGCGGTATTGGGGGAGATTGTGCGCAAGTGAAACCGGGTGCAACAGTTCGGAAATTCCTGGCTTGTTGTCGGTAATCGCCTAAACAAACGAGCGTCAGCGCTTGCGTATCCAGAACTGCAATTTACCCTGTGACTCCTGTTGGTGGATCAACGCATGCGTGGTTTGATTGCAATACGCGGGAACGTCCTTGCGCATGGAAGCCTTATCGGCGGTCACCAACAGCACGTCACCTGAGGCGACGGTTTTCAAGGCCTGGGTGATTCGCAGGATAGGTTCCGCACAGCATAGCCCGCTGACGTCCAGTGTTTTGTTGTATTCCATTGCGTGCCTCCTTACGCGAGCAAATATTCCCGCATCAACTGCCGGGCCCGATGCAGCCGGCTCTTTGCCGCTACGGGGGTCAACGCGAGTTGTTGCGCCAGTTCGCGGATGGACATTTCTTCAAAGTCGCGCAGCAAAATGATTTCACGATAGTGTTGCGGGAGCGATTCGAGTGCTCGCGCCAAGTCCAGCCGTAACGCATCGGTGGAATGCGCCGCCAGCCAATGCTCGGCCTTTTGTTCATCCAAGTATTCGATGCCGAACAACCGTCGCTCCAAGCGCCTGCACTCGCGCTTGACGATGGTGAACAGCCAGCCGGAAAAGGCCACCACGGCGCGTACCGACTTGACGCGACGCGACAGGATAACCAGCGTTTCCTGTACCGCATCGTCGACGTCGCTCATCAGACAATTGCGCTGCGCATAGCGCCGTATGTCGGGCTGGCAAACCTGCAACAAGCGATCGAGCGCGGCGGGGTCGCCCAGTTGTGCCGCTGCGAGCAAGGGGTAATGTTTTTCCGCGAACGCCATCGGACTAGTTCCGCGCCCGTTTTGCCAGGCGTCGCCCGGCCAATGCGCACATTGGACAAAAGCCCAGCACGCCGGTCAAGGCGATGCCGATACCGGCCGCCGCCAGCATCCAACCCACGATTCCGCCGCCGCGCAATAGGGCATAGATGGCCATGGCGACGCCGCTACCCACACGCAACCAACGTTCCCAGCCCGGGAGATTTTTTACGTAGAACATATCGCTTTCCTTTCGCCTCTGCCGAGGATAACCCTCTACCCGCTAAGAGGCACGTAAACGCGGATTGGATTCGCGGCGGAATGGTATTTCGCCAGTGACGGCACTGACTGCTTCCCCCCATCCGCGCAGAGTGCAAGGGGGTGCAAGGCCAGGGCGTCCGCGGCCCCGTGCTATCATCCGCCCCCATCCATGCGTATCCCACAACCCCAGCAAATCCAACGCATTCGGCAACGTCTGCGCGACCTGGGCGCGGCGCCGTGCCATGAGGGGCGCGTGTTGCGCGCCTGGGTGCAGGGGCGCTCCCTCGACACCAAAAGGCGGCGCGCCGAAAACTTTTTGCCTCTGGCTTTGCGCGATGCCTTACCCGGCCTCTTCGCCGAGTGGCAGGGCTTGGCGCGCCTGCATTCCGAGCATCCCGGCGAGGATGGCTCGGCGCGCCTGCTGGTGGCGCTGGCCGATGGCCAGACGGTGGAGAGCGTGCTGCTGCCGCGCGATGGGCTGTGCGTTTCCACCCAGGTCGGCTGCGCCGTGGGCTGCGTATTCTGCATGACCGGCCGCAGCGGCTTGCTGCGCCAGTTGGGCAGCGCCGAAATCGTCGCGCAGGTGGTGCTGGCGCGCCGTCATCGCGCCGTGAAAAAAGTCGTATTCATGGGCATGGGCGAACCGGCACACAACCTGGACAACGTGCTGGAGGCCATCGACCTGCTCGGCACGGAAGGCGGCATCGGCCACAAGAATTTGGTCTTCTCCACCGTTGGCGACCGGCGCGTGTTCGAGCGGCTGTCCCAGTCCACGGTCAAGCCTGCCCTCGCGCTCTCGCTGCACAGCACTGACGAAGCCTTGCGCCGGCAACTGTTGCCCAAGGCACCGGACATCACGCCGGCCGAACTGGTTGCACTGGGGGAGGCCTATGCCCGCAGCACCGGCTACCCGATTCAATACCAGTGGACTTTGCTCGAAGGCATCAACGACACGGATGCGGAGCTGGCAGGCATCGCGCGTCTGCTGGCCGGCAAATACGCCGTGATGAACCTGATCCCTTATAACACTGTCGATGGCTTCGACTACCGCCGCCCCAGCTGGGAGCGGGCCGCCGAGATGGCGCGCAGCTTGCATCGGCAAGGCATCCTCGCCAAGTTGCGCCACTCCGCGGGGCAGGACGTGGAGGGCGGGTGTGGGCAACTGCGGGCGCGGACGATGGTTGCGGCGAAGGGCGCGTTTGCCGGCTGAAGGTGCGGCCCCTTTCCTGCGCCGCCGCGAATCGGGTTAAAAGCGATTGACCCCATTTCATGAAGTGTTGATTTCCAAGCGCCAGTGGCTATAAATAAAGTCCATCTTTCCAAAGCTTTGGATTTCTCGGGTAACACCGTGTTCGGGCAAAACAACGTTCTGGTCATCGTCTGGCCATTTCGTTGAAGTTGACAGCGCATAGTCAGCGCCCGCTCCTTTGCAAGCTTCGCAGCGTCGTCGAAAGGCGGCGACCCAAGCCATTCATCAGCGCGAAAGAAAGCAGCAAATCACAGCCGTCATTGCGCAGATCCTGAGAAAACCCAACGTTGGAAAGATGGATTTTCTTACTTAGAAGGAGATCGGATCATGCAACTCAGGACACGAAGGAATGGTGGCGAATCATCGCTACAGGACGTGGCAGCAGCTTGGAAAAGCGAGACCCATGATTTTAGTTGGAGCAAATCCGAGTCGGACACATGGGCGGTTGAGCTTGCCAAGAAGCTAAAAGATGCGCCACTGAAAGAAGGGTCAGATAAACCGGATCAACTGAGTATTCATTGAAACTCGTTCTGCGATGGGCGATAAGCAACAGGGGCAGGTCTTGCATTAACACGTCAGGCTGATCCGCAGTAACACGCGACAGGAATGTGTGATTGCAAGTTCTGACCCTGGGTGTTGTCCGATGCCAATTGCGTCTTACTGGCCTCCTCCAATCCGGTCGATGCCTTGAACGCCAGCATCGTCGCGAATAGCCCGACTTCCGCCACTTACTATTTGAAGATCGATGGTGCCGGCAAGGGCGACCTGAGCACCGGCTATTCCGATTACGCCAGCTTGGGGCAGTACATCGCCAGCGGGAGCGTAAACGCCGCCGAGGCGCAGCCGCCGGTGGCCTTGGCCTCGGCCACGCCGACTTC
The DNA here is from genome assembly GCA_021812385.1 of Pseudomonadota bacterium. GTDB lineage: Bacteria > Pseudomonadota > Gammaproteobacteria > Burkholderiales > Thiobacteraceae > RBG-16-58-11. The sequence goes on from JAKANO010000003.1 coordinate 280,374, forward strand.
CGGCACGGCGCCGCTCACGGTGAATTTCTCCAGCGCCGGCTCGTATGACCCGGATGGCAGCGCGATTACCTATAGCTGGAATTTCGGCGATGGCAGTGCGGCATCGACCGCGGCCAATCCAACGCACGTGTACGCGGCGGGCAACTATACCGCGACCCTGACCGTGACCGACGCCAGCGGCGCTGCCTCCTTGGCAACGCTCTTGATCAGCGTGTCGCCGGGGGCTACGTCGACGATTCGTGTGGGAAAAATCGGCATGAGCTTGTCGATCAAGCGCAACGGTACGCTTGCCACGGCTAGCGTCACGATTACCGATACCAACGGCAAAGTGATCAGCGGCGCCACGGTGAAAGGAAGCTGGAGTGGTGTGGTGAGTGCAACTGGTACGGCTACGACGAGTTCGCGCGGGCTAGCGAAGTTCTCCTCGCCCAGCACCAAATCGCGCGGCACCTTCAGCTTTAGCGTAACCGGAGTAAGCTTGAGCGGCTCGACTTACGACGCCTCCAAGAACAAGCAGACCAGCGCGTCCATCGTGTACTGAGTCGTCATCCGAAAGCTGATCGTTAAAAACCCCCAACCGTCGCTCACGGTTGGGGGTTTTTTCTGCGCTGGATATATTCGGCTTAGCGCCCGAGTAATAGCCGCTGGCGCTGCGCTTCGGCTGCCGGGGCAATCGCCTCGGCCACGTTGCGCGGCACGGGTGAGCAGAGTGATTCGCTCACCTCGGACACGAGCGCGGCGGTGACTGGGACACCAGACGCTATGCCCAGATAGGTTGCGGCCAAGGTCAAGTCGGGCCGGGATTTCTCCAGCTCTTCCTGCATATCCGCCAGCAGGTAGTGCGTAGTCGCGTTTTGCGCCGCCTGACCTTGGTTAAGGTATTGCGCCACGGCATTGATGCGGCCGCTGTTGTTGCCACTCATGCGCGCTTGTGGGTTGGATATCCCGCCCAATGTGGGGCACTTGCCGAATTGCGCCACGGTAAGCGTAAGCGTGCCAGGCGGTTGTGGCGTTGGCGGAGGTGGCGTTACGGGTTCGATGGTTCTACCTCCGAGATAGCCGGAGCGCGATGTTTCCGTACTCTGCGGCCCGCTGCTTTGGGTGGGGCCGCCGAGCGAGGACGGGCTGCCCCCGGGGCTGGGATTGCTGACCCCAGCGGCGCCGCCGCGATTGGAAGCACCGCTTACGCCGCCGCCAATGGTGCCGGCCGACGGGCCCAGCGCGCTGCCGTTCTTGCCTTGGGCGCCGACCTCGGGCGCCATTACCACTGCGGCTGCACACAGCGCGGCTACGAGCATCTGCCGTGAAACATGCGATGGCTGCGAGTGCCTATTGCGGCTTGGCATTTTTTGTCCCTTCCTCGTCCTTGGCTTTAGCCAGTGCAAGACGCTGCTGCTCGGCGACTTGGGCGATGTCTTTCGCTAGCGTATCGCTCATCCGCGCGCACAACTGAAAGCCTATTTTCTTGACTGTGTCGGCCGTTACCGGCGCCTTTGCCACGAGTCCCAGATAGGTGCCCGCGAGCTCAGTGTTCGGCGTTCCTTTGACCAGCTCGTTTTGCAAGCTGCCCATGAGATAGGGCGAGGCGATTTTGCCGCTCGCCGCAAGCGCTGGATCGACCAGCCCGCGCGCCGCATTCAGGCGCAACAGATTGCCTCCGCCGAACTGTTGTGCGGCCGGCATGTTCGAAGCTACGCCTTCGCAACGCGGTGAGGCGTCGAGTGCGCTTCGCACATTCACCGATGGCCCACCACCCGGTCCGGGTATAAAGTCCGTGGTCGAGCTGAGCGTGGGGTCTGTTGTAGCCGTTGTATCGGGTGTAGGTGGCGCTTCCGGCAAGACAAAACCGCCCCAATAGCGGAAGCGACCCTCATCCGTGGGGCTCAATTCGGTGAAGCCTTCGCCGTAGCGACCGATGCCCTCGGGCACTTGGTTGTTGCCGCGCAGTCCGCTGCCGCCGCCAAAGCGGTCACCGCCTGCCTCGTGCGCGGACGCGGCGCCGTGTTGGCCGCCACCGTGCCCCTGATGTTTGTATTTGGTGCCGTGTCCCTTGGCTTCGCTGCCACTTTCTCCACCACCACTTTCATGGCCGCCGCCACTGTCGTGTCCGCCACCGCTGTCATGGCCGCCGCTGCCGCCGCTGCCACCACCACCACTGTCGTGCCCGCCACTGCCGCCACTGCCACCACTGCCACCACTGCCACCACTGCCACCGCCGCTGTCGTGCCCGCCACTGCCGCCGCTGCCGCCGCTGCCGCCGCTGCCACCGCTGCCACCGCTGCCACCGCTGCCACCGCTGCCACCGCTGCCACCGCTGCCACCGCCTTCATCGTGCCCACCCGATTCTTGGGCGTGTGCCAGGTTGATTAAACCAGGCGCAATCGATCCGGTGAAGTGATCGAGCGCGTACAGCGAACCGCCGATCATGAGTGCGACTGCTGCCAATATTTTGGTCTTGTGTTTCATTGGAACATTCACTGGTAATTTCTCCAGCTCAAAAATTGAGGAATGCTGCCGGGCGTTTGCACGCCCGGCATACTAGGTCGTGCTACTGCTTAGCCGTGCGCTTCGGCAATCGCCTGACGCACCGCTTCGGCGACGGCTGCTACGTCGGTTGCCGACACGCCGACCGGCAATGCCAGTTCCATGATCTTGTTGATCGCATCAACGGTGGCGGTGCTCACCGGGATGGTCTTGTCGGATGCCGAGCCGACAAACACCGCAGCCAACAGCAGGGCGCGCGTTGCGGAACTGGTTGTGTCATAGGTCGCCGCAGGCGCGATGATCTTGCCGTCGACCAATAGATCCTTATACAGGCCAAGGTTCTGCAACGGCGAATCGATGCGCACCATCGTGGTATCGGTGAAGCTCAACTTAACCACGGCTTGGAGCGCAGCCACTTTCTGTTCCAAGGTGAGTGCGGGGTTGTCGGCAATCGCAATCACCTGGTTGTAGAACGCGGGCTGCAAGGTGGCCAAGGCTTCGGCCAAGGATCGATCGATCACTTGCGCAGGCGCACGCACTACGCTCAGGCGACCCAGTTCCAGATCTGAGGGCAGACCTTCTTGCGCCCACACTGGCTTGCCGCCTTGCGTGCCGGGCGTCGGCTTCGAGCCGGAACCACCGAAACGTGGACCTTTAGCGTCGCTGTCGGCGCTCGGGCCACCTTGGCCGCTGCCGCTGCCGCCCACATCCGAAGATGGGCCGCCGCTGCCTTTTTTGCCATGTTCGCCGGTGGGTCCACCCGCGCCTTTGGGGCCTTCATCCGCTTGTGCGGTCGAAATGGGAGAAATTGCACCGAGCCAAGTTGGCGCTGCACTCGAAGCGCTAATGGCGATGCCGAAAGCTGCTGCCGTCACGATTACGATTGGACGTAATGTATGTATTTTTGTAGACATGATTTACCTTTCCGAGATGAGTTATAAGCACCAATACTATTGAGAGACGTACGTAATGTTATTTAATAATTTACTGATTTATGGGCGGGAAGCATTTTCCAATCGCCTTATTCAATCTAGTAAATGAACAAACTAATCACAGTGCAAACAGAAACTTGCTGTCTTCAACAACACAATGATCAGGGTTGATGGGCTGAGTATCAATGCTTAAAAATAGGTAAATTTTTTTACTTAATAATGTGTATATCGCTCAGTGCGAGAATGGAATCGCGATGCGCGCGAACAGCAGGTGTTTGCTGAAATCCTCGGTCGGAATGCTCGAGCTCAGCTTGCGATCGGTGTAGCTGAGATCCAGAAAAAGATTGCGGTGGATGCGATAGGTCGCGCCGATGGTGGCGCCGTAGTAGTCATCGGTACGGGGGATGCCCTGATACGCGACGTGCGATACCGAGCCGTTTAGCCGCGCTGAAAGTTTATTGTTAAAGCGATGTTCCACACCCGCCGAGCCGTAGGTGTTGAGGAAGCTCGACGATACGAGCACGAGTCCGGGAGAGGGTGTCAAGGTGACGGTGGTCTCCTCAACGGTGCGGTCCAGATGCGCCGACACGGTGGTTTTGTCGGTGGCGGCCCATTGCACGGCGACCCCGGCTACCGCGTCGCTGATGTCTTTGAGGCGCGGGTCGTTGTAGTCTTGAAGCAACCAGCCGACGAAAGCGTCGAGCTTGATCTGGCGCGGCGCGTTCCAGCGCAGGCCGGCCAGGTAGCGCTGTCCTTGGGAATCGCGGCTGTAGTCCAAATCGTCGACCTTGATGTCGTAGCGGCGGTTGTCGAAAGCGACTTGCAGGTAGGGCTCGAGTCGCGGCGTGATTTCATACCCCAACCGGAAGCCTCCGGTGTACTGCCAGCGGTCGCGATCGTCGTTGTTGATGATGCTGAGTGCGCCGCCGCCGGTGATGAAATTCACATCCTTGTAATTCAAATGCTGCGCCGTGCCGGCGATGCGCAGCGAGAGCCGGTCAAACTGGCGGAAGAACCCGCCATAGTAACGGCGCTGGAAATACTCGGTCGGGGTCAGGCCGTTGCGCGCCGAGGGCGATTCGCGATCCTCGTGCTCCCGAGCGAAGTACGCACCGCCGTAGACATTGGTATCTGCGCTGAAATCATAGCGGCCCTCGGCGCTGATGTTTTGATCGTCGGAGTTTTCCGTGCCGTAAGTGTCATAGCGCGTCAGGTCGGCGCCGGCGTGGAAATTCAGCGCATGTCTGGCCCAATTCGATTGCACCCAAAGCGCGGGCGAATAGATCCAGGCATGGTCGCCCAGCGGCGCGGTGTTCGAAGAATACAGGTTGCTGTCGTAGGTCCAGGTGGCGTCTATTTCCGGATAGATCAGGAATGCGCCTAATTGAAACGGCTTGCCGCTCGGCGCAACCGGGGTGGGTTTCACCGTGCGTCCCGGCGCCGTGCCTGTTTGCGCCACGTCGCTATCGTCGAGTGTTTCTTGTGGGGGTACCAGCGGCGCGGCGGTTGCCGTGGCGGATAGGGCTGGCGAGGCGCCGTCACTGGCATCGCTCTGGGCATTTGCGCTGACGGACCAAATAGACACTGCTGCTGCTAGGCAGAGCAGATGATGCAGTCGATTGGCGAGCCTGTATTTGCAAGCTTGCAACGGTTTTGCTGCGTACCCCGATGTTTTTGTCATTGGTTTTTTAATACCTTGATTGTTCGTTATTTTCAATATCATGCCCCAATGTTCTAGATAGCGCATGAATTTGTAATCTCCATCGCAATGTATCAATTTGCTTGCAGCCGGAAAATACTGATATGTACTTAGTAAGACTACATAATAATAGGTAATTTTTGCAGATTTACAACGAGCCGCGCGTTAAATTTGACTGTGAGCCGGGAGATTAAGCGGGGCGCTGCTGCAATTTCGAAACGAACTCCGCTGCGCTCAGCGCCGGACAGAAATACGTGCCTTGATACTGATCGCAGCCATGCTGTTGCAGGAACGCGAGTTGGGCCGCATCTTCCACCCCTTCCGCGACCACTTGCATTTGCAGGCTATGCGCCAGCGCGATGATCGCCGTCACGATTGCGGCATCGTCTGGGTCGCTGGCGATGTCCATGACAAACGAGCGGTCGATCTTCAGCGTATTGATGTTGAAGCGCTTGAGGTAGCCCAGGCTGGAATAACCGGTGCCGAAGTCGTCGATGGAAATGCCCAGCCCGATTTCTTCCAGCTGCTTTAAGTTCTCGGTCACCGCATCGGTATTTTCCATGAGCAGGCTTTCGGTCATTTCCAATTCGATGCTGTCTGCGGATACGCCGGATTCGTGCAAAATGCGTGCAATCGATCCCGCCAAGGTTTTCTGGCGGAATTGTTTGGCAGAGAGATTGATCGCCAGTCGCGGCACTTCATACCCCTGGGCTTGCCAAGTTTTTAATTGCTTGCAGGCCGATACAAAAACCCATTCGCCGATGGCTGTGATGAGCCCGGTTTCCTCGGCCAGGGGAATGAATTTGAGCGGCGCAATAAAGCCATGCTCGGGATGGTTCCAGCGTAGCAGCACTTCGATGCCCGCCAACTGGTTGCTAGCGATGTCGATGATCGGTTGGTAATGCAGCAGCAATTCGTCGCGGTTGATGGCATGGCGCAAATCGGTGCTTAAGGCGAGCCTTTCCGCAGCGAGCTGATTCATTTTTTCGGTGAAAAACTGATAGTTGTTGCGCCCGGCTTCCTTGGCGTGGTACATGGCGACATCGCTGTTTTTCAGCAGCGTGTCCACATCCTTGCCGTCGTCGGGAAACACGGCGATGCCGATGCTCGCGCTGATGTGCAATTCTTTGCCGTTGATTTGAAATGGCATGACCAAATCCTCCAGCAGTTTTTGCGCCAACAGGCCGGCATCCTGGATATCGCTGATATTCAGCAGGAGAACGATGAATTCATCGCCGCCTTGGCGCGCCACGGTATCTTCGGTGCGCACGCTGGACACCAGTCTTTGCGCGACTTGTTTCAGCAACAAATCGCCCATATCGTGCCCCAGCGAATCATTGATGGTTTTGAACTGATCCAAATCGATAAACAACAGCGCCGGCGCATTCTGGCCGCGTTGCGCCTGGATGATGGATTGCTGAATGCGGTCCTGCAGTAGATCGCGGTTGGGCAAGCCGGTGAGCGTATCGTGGCTCGCCATGTGCATGATGCGCTGTTCCGCTGCCTTGCGCGCGCTAATGTCGATGTAGGTTCCAATCACGCGCAAGGGCGTGCCATCGGCTGCGCGGGACACCACCATGCCGCGCGCCTGCACCCATTTCCAACTGCCGTCTTTACACAATTTACGATGCTCATTGGTAAAGTATTGTTCCTGGCGATTTAAGAGCGCATGCCGCACGGCCATCAAGCCGGGCAAGTCGTCCGGATGAATGTGCTTTTCCCATTCCGCCATACTGCTGCCGATTTCATCATCGGCGAACCCCAGCATGGCCTTGCATTCAGGGGAGAGCAGGATTTCGTTAGACGGCACATTGAGATCCCATACACCCGCGCCCGCGCTTTCCAGCGCGAAGCGCCAGCGCTCCTCTAAATCGTGTAGCCGCGTGTTGGCAGCCAGCTTTTCTTGTTCCGAACGGAAGAGCTTGCGCACCAGGGGTACGAGCAGCCAGCGCAACAGCAGCACGCCTATCAGCAGCATGAAGACGAGTAGCGGGACGATAAACTTCAATTGCCCGGCTATCGGAAAGTAAAGTTCCGCCTGATCTATTTTCAGCACGATGCCGAGGCCCTGCGCACCGATCGGGGCATAGGCTGCGACCACCGCTTCGCGGCGATAATCCTTAGCGAAGATCAGGCCAGTTTTGCCCTCCAAGGCGTAGTGCATCGGTAAGGGTTTGCCCGCTTGAATGCGCGCGATGCGCGTCGATTTGGCAATCGTCGGGTTGAGTGGAAAGCAATACATCCACTGTTGATCTTGCGCTGCGCAAATCGCTAATTCGACGGTTTTACCGATGGCGTTGATATCGTTAATGGCATGCATGAGCTGCGGCAGCCGCGTTTCCGTCATCACTGAGCCGAGGCGGCGCTTTTGATCATCCAGTATATCTACACTGGTTTGCAGAACGAATTCCTGATCCCACAGCAAAATGACGCGGTGGGGTGAATGCAATGGAATGCGCGGCTCGGAACTTTTCGAAAAATGTCCGGCTTTGGCCACTATCTGGTCCGTGGCGCTGTAAATGGACACGCCCTCGAAGCCGGTGGCCTTAATCGTGTTGGCCCTGCGCTGCAATTCGTAAACGGCCTTGGAAGTGTCCGGATCTGCGGCAAGCAATGTCAGATTGGTGATAAGGGAAATGCGGTCGGCGAGGGCCAGCGTGTTGGCAATGCTGTGATTGATTTGGCTGTCGACCAAACGATTGTTGAGCTGCAACGAGGATGCAAGGTTCTTAGCCAAGATAGCCTCGGCCTGCCGCTGCATCACGACAAACACGGAGATGCCGGCGGTCAAGGTCAGCACCAGCAGAATCACGCCGCCGATGATGCTTATTCTGTGATCGTCACGCTGAAAAAACATATCGACTGTTTGATCCCTGGGTTTGCCTGTTTAGCGCGGCTGGCTATGGGGCTTCGGACCCCCTGAGGCGCCATGCCATGAACATGAAGCGGCATGACTTTACCAGTGTTCTCGTTTGTCGGGTTGTATTTGAGCCGAAATCAGGCTGGCTACAGACCTAGGCGCTGCCAAATGGTAGAAGTAGAACCTGCTTGATTCAAAGTGTAGAAATGCAGGCCCGGGGCGCCGCCTTGCAGCAGGCGGTCGCACAGGTCGGTGACCACATCCAGGCCGAAGGCGCGAATGGCGTCCAAATCGTCGCCGTAACCCTCCAGGCGCTTGCGAATCCAGCGCGGGATTTCCGCGCCGCAGGCGTCGGAAAAACGCGCCAGTTGCGTCGAGTTGGTGATGGGCATGATGCCCGGCACGATGGGAATCTGTACGCCGAGCGCCTGGCAGTCGTCGACGAAGCGGAAGTAAGCATCGGCGTTATAAAAATATTGCGTAATGGCCGCGCTGGCGCCGGCTTGCACCTTGCGCACAAAGGCATTCAAATCGTCTTGGGCACTTTTTGCCTGCGGATGAAATTCAGGATAGGCCGCGACTTCAATGCGGAACCAGTCGCCCGTTTCCTGGCGGATGAATTCCACGAGTTCGTTGGCGTAACGGAACTCACCCGTTTCGGCCATGCCGGAAGGCAGGTCACCGCGCAAGGCGACGATGTGCCGGATGCCGTGTGACTTGTAGGTGTTGAGAATCTCGCGGATATTTTCCTTGGTCGACCCAACGCAAGAAAGATGCGGTGCAGCCGCCAGTCCTTCGCCCTGGATTTCCAGTACGGTTTCCAAGGTACGGTCGCGCGTCGAGCCGCCGGCGCCGAAGGTGCAGGAAAAAAATTCCGGCTTGAATTGCGCCAGTTGCTTGCGCGTGGCGCGCAGTTTTTCCACGCCCTCGGAAGTCTTGGGCGGGAAGAATTCGAAACTGAAGGTGCGCTGGATATTCATATCAAAACCTAACCGCAGAGACGCGGAGGCGCAGAGAACATCTGCCTTTCCTCCGCGCCTCTGCGCCTCTGCGGTTTAAGAGAAATTAATAACGATAGTGGTTGGGCTTGTACGGACCGTTTTTCGGCACGCCGATGTAAGCGGCTTGCGTGTCGGACAGCTCGGTCAGGTGCGCGCCGATTTTTTTCAGGTGCAGGCGCGCGACTTTTTCGTCCAAATGCTTGGGCAGCACATACACGCCCACCGGGTAGTCGGCAGTGTGGTTGAACAGCTCGATTTGCGCGATGGTCTGGTTGGAGAAGGAAGCCGACATCACGAAGCTCGGGTGCCCGGTGGCGCAGCCCAGGTTCACCAAGCGTCCCTTGGCGAGCACGATGATGCGCTTGCCGTCCGGGAAGATGATATGGTCGACCTGCGGCTTGATTTCTTCCCATTCATATTTTTCCACCGAGGCAATGTCGATTTCGGAATCGAAGTGGCCGATATTGCACACAATCGACTGGTCTTTCATCTTGATCATGTGATCGTGGTTGATGACGTGCACATTGCCGGTGGCGGTGACGAAGATGTCGCCCTTGTCGGCGGCCTCGTCCATGGTCACCACGCGATAGCCTTCCATGGCCGCTTGCAGCGCGCAGATCGGGTCGATTTCCGTGACCCACACCGTGGCGCCCATGCCGCGGAACGCCTGCGCGCAGCCCTTGCCCACGTCGCCGTAGCCCAACACCACGCACACCTTGCCGGCGATCATCACGTCGGTGGCGCGCTTGATGCCGTCGAGCAGCGATTCGCGGCAGCCGTACAGATTGTCGAACTTGGATTTGGTGACGGAATCGTTGACGTTGATGGCGGGGAATTTCAGTTTGCCTTCCTCGAACATCTGGTACAGGCGATGCACGCCGGTGGTGGTTTCCTCGGTCACGCCCTTGATGTGGCCGATGCGCGCCGAGTACCAGCCGGGCTGGGTCGCCAGGCATTTTTTGATGGCGGCGAACAGCACGCGCTCTTCTTCGCAGGTGGGGTTGGCAAGCACGGAAATATCGCTCTCGGCGCGCACGCCCAGATGCAGCAGTAGCGTGGCGTCGCCGCCGTCGTCCAGGATCATGTTGGAGAATTGGCCGTTCGGCCATTCAAAAATCTTGTGGGTGTATTCCCAATATTCTTCCAGGGACTCGCCCTTGTAGGCGAACACCGGAATCTGCTCGGCGGCGATGGCGGCGGCGGCGTGGTCTTGCGTCGAGTAAATATTGCACGAAGCCCAGCGCACTTGCGCGCCCAGCGCGGTCAGCGTCTCGATCAGCACGGCGGTCTGGATGGTCATGTGCAGCGAGCCGGTAATGCGCGCGCCTTTGAGCGGCTGCTGGGCCTTGAATTCCTCGCGAATCGCCATCAGGCCGGGCATTTCAGTCTCGGCGATGCGGATTTCCTTGCGGCCCCAATCGGCCAAGGACAGATCGGCGACTTTATAGTCGGTGAAATTGGGATTTAAAACAGCGCTCATGGCAACTCCATTCATGGTCAATGAATAGGCGCCGTTGTTACTGAGCCACTCCACCGAGCCTGACGAGATTGAACTCGCTGCAGCGCCCCTCGGAGGTGTGGGGATAATCAAAAATACAAAATCTTTAACCGCGAAGGACGCGAAGTAACGCAAAGGAATTCAAAAAAGTATGGTTTTCCTTCGCGAACCTTTGCGGTGAAAAACTAAATCCCCGCGTCGGCTTTCAGCGCCTCCGCCTTGTCCGTGGCCTCCCACGTAAAGTCCGGCTCGTCGCGGCCGAAGTGCCCGTAGCTCGCGGTGCGCGTGTAGATCGGGCGCAGCAGATTGAGCGCCTGGATAATGCCTTTGGGCCGCAGGTCGAAATGTTTTTCGATCAGGTTCACGATTTTTTCGTCCGATATTTTGCCGGTGCCGAAGGTGTTGACCATCAGCGATACCGGCTTGGCCACGCCGATGGCGTAGGCCACTTGCACTTGGCACTTGCTGGCGAGGCCGGCGGCGACGATGTTTTTCGCCACATAGCGCCCGGCATAGGCGGCCGAACGATCGACTTTCGACGGGTCCTTGCCGGAGAAAGCGCCGCCGCCATGCGGCGCTGCGCCACCATAAGTGTCGACAATAATCTTGCGGCCGGTCAAACCGGCATCGCCCATCGGGCCGCCGATGACGAAGCGGCCGGTGGGGTTGATCAGGTAGCGCGTTTCTTTGCGCATGGCTTCCGGAATGATGGGCTTGATGATTTCCTCGATCACCGCTTCCGACAGTACCGCGTGCGAGACTTCCGGATGATGCTGGGTCGAGACCACTACGGTATCCACGCTGACCGGCTTGCCATCTACGTAGCGAATGGTGACCTGGGATTTCGCATCGGGGCGCAGCCAGGGCAGGCGGCCATCCTTGCGTAAGTCGGCTTGACGCTCCATCAAGCGGTGTGCGTAGTGGATCGGCATCGGCATCAGTTGCGGGGTTTCGTCCACCGCATAGCCGAACATCAGGCCTTGGTCGCCCGCACCTTGGTCCAAGAACATGCCTTCGCCTTCGTTGACGCCCATGGCGATGTCCTGCGATTGTTTGCCCAGGCTCACCATCACCGCGCAAGTTTTGTAGTCGAAGCCGATTTCCGAACTGTCGTAGCCGATGCGCTTAATGGTATTGCGCGCGACTTGGTTGAAATCCACGATGGCATTGGTAGTGATCTCGCCCGCCACGACTACTAGACCGGTGGTACATAGCGTTTCGCACGCTACCCGGGAGTGCGGGTCCTGGGTTAAGATGGCGTCCAAAATGGAGTCGGAAATTTGATCCGATACTTTGTCCGGATGGCCTTCGGAAACCGATTCCGACGTAAACAGAAATTCGTTCATTTCGCCTCTATTTCATTATCAATAGTCTAAACAGCCGCACAGGATACCAAAGCTTGGCTAAACCAGAAAGACATGTGATTTTTCCATGACGGTGATCGCGCGCTTATTTGCCCTTATACCATTAAGGTGGATGCACTTCCTGGGCGCGCTGATGGGGCGGCTGATCTATTGGGCCGATGCCCGCTATGCGCAGCGCATGCGTGAAAACCTGCAGTCGAGCGGCATTGCCACCGAGCCTGCCGCGTTTCAGCGTTTGTTGCAGCGCAGCATTGCTGCGGCCGGCAAAGCCTTTTTGGAAATCTTCGTGATTTGGTTCCGCCCCGAGGCCGAGGTGCTGAAATTGGTGCGTGAGGTGCAGGGTTGGGAGCATGTCGAAGCCGCGCGCGCGGCCGGTAAAGGGATGTTGTTGCTCACACCGCATCTGGGTTGCTTCGAAATTGCCGGCTTATATAGTGGCTCGCGATTCCCCTTCACCGAACTGTATCGCCCGCCCAAGTTCGCCTGGTTGGAGCCATGGATGCGTGCCGGTCGTGCGCGCGGTCATATCGAGTTGGCCACCACGGATTATGCCGGGGTGAAAAAATTGCTCGCGGCCTTGCGGCGCGGCGAAGCGATTGGCGCCTTGCCGGATCAAGTGCCCAGTCAGGGCGACGGCGCGTGGGCGGATTTTTTCGGGCGACCGGCTTACACCATGACGCTGATGGCGCGTTTGCAGCAAAAGACCGGCGCGGCGATTATTTGCTTTTACGCGCGACGCCTCGAACAGGGGCGCGGCTATGCGATTCGCTATATGCCGCCATTACCCCCCTTAAGCGAAAATCCCGAACAGGCCGCGCGCCAAATCAACGCCGCGCTGGAAGCGCTTATCCGTGATTGTCCCGAGCAGTATCTATGGAGTTACAACCGCTACAAGGGCACGCCGCCCGCGGGCGCAGTGCATTCACCGAGAGCTACATGATCTATCTGGGCATCTTTATTTTCTGGCTGTTGCATTTTTTGCCGCTGCCCTTGCTTGCGCTCATCGGCCAGGGCTTGGGCATGTTGTTCTATGCCTTGGGGCGCGAACGGCGCGTCGTGGCGCGGATTAATTTGGGCTTATGTTTTCCCGAGCTAAGCGATGCGGCGCGCGAGCGTTTGGTGCGGCAGCATTTTCGCGCCTTTGGGCGCAGCATAGTGGAGCGCGGTATTTCATGGTGGTCGCGCGGCGCACGCATACGGCGCTTGGTGCGCGTCGAGGGGATACAAAATTTACAAGCCTGGCAAGGCAAGCCGGTCATCATGCTCGCACCGCATTTTGTCGGACTGGACATGGGCGGCTCGCGCGTCGCGATGGATTTTCATGCCGCTTCGATGTACAGCCAGCAAAAAAATCCGGTGCTGGATAAATTGCTGTTGCACGGGCGGCAACGCTTTAATGCGCCGTATCTGTTTTCGCGCCAGGATAATGTGCGCAGCGTGGTCAAAGTGATGCGCCGTGGCATCCCTTTTTATTATTTGCCGGATATGGATTTCGGGCCGCGCGATTCGATTTTCGTGCCGTTTTTTGGCGTGCCGACGGCAACCATCACCGGCGTCTCGCGCTTGGCGCGACTCGCCGGCGCGGTGGTCGTGCCGGTGGTGACGCGGCAGTTATCCTGGGGGCGCGGCTATGTGTTGACCTATTATCCGGCGTGGGAAAATTTTCCGACGCAAGATGTCGTGGCCGACACGCGCCGCGTCAATGCGTTTATCGAAGACCGTGTGCGCGAGATGCCCGAGCAATACTATTGGCTGCACAAGCGCTTCAAGACGCGGCCCGAGGGCGAGCCAAAATTTTATCCATAACGATGGGCTGTCTTGCGCGCTTGATGCATTCGCGGCGACAAGCGTTGGTTTCCTATCAGAAAATATTTCGAGCGACAAGCAGCGTTTACTAATTTACCTATAGTAGAAAAAACTTTTTTTTGTCGTAAGCAAGATGCATGCATCAAATTTTATAAAAATGCTTAAAAAAAGCTGTTATCACGCATTTTAGTTGTGTTACGATTCTTCGCACCTGCAACCCCAACGTCCCTTTTAAGGAGGAAATAAATGGTCACAAAAAGCAAAGCCGCTCCGGCAGCAAAAGCTCCCACCAAGTCCGAAATCATGGCGCAACTGTCCGCCGATACCGGCATCAGCAAAAAAGATGCAGGTGCTGTGTTAGCCTCCATGGCTGGCATGATGGGCAAGTCCCTGAAGAAATCCGGCGTGTTCCAATTGCCTGGTTTGCTCAAAGTTAAAGTCGTGACCAAGCCCGCGACCAAAGCGCGTAAGGGCGTGAACCCCTTCACCGGCGCAGAAATGATGTTCAAAGCTAAGCCAGCACGTAAAGTTGTTAAAGTGCTGCCGCTCAAAGCACTGAAAGATATGGTCTAACAATTCTTCGCTTCCGATTGAACTCTCAGTCGGAAGCGAGAATTTCGTGGTTTCTGCTGGTTTATTTCTGTTTCTCCTTCCCCTGTTTCCACACCCTGCATATGTTCCGCGTTTAGCTGGCTTGAGGCGCGCGCGCTGATGCCGTTCCAAAATCCTACTGCCGCAGAAATCAAAGCGCTGTTGACGCGCGCGCATACGATCGCCGTGGTGGGCTTATCGCCCAAGCCGAATCGCCCGAGCTACCATGTCGCCAAGGCGATGCAAGGTTTTGGTTTCCGCATCATTCCGGTGCGTCCGCTCGTGAACGAAGTATTGGGTGAAGCGGCTTATGCCAGCCTGGCGGAAGTGCCTGGGCCGATTGATTTGGTCGACGCCTTCCGTGCCGCCGAGCATATCGATGCCTTGGTGGATGAGTGCATCCGCTTAAAGTTGCCGGCGCTATGGATTCAAGAAGGCATCGTTAACGAACCCGCCGCCGAACGCGCGCGGGCGGCGGGTATATTTGGTGGTGATGGATCGTTGTCTTTATAAAGATTATGTTGCGCTTATGTCTTAGTCTCGCCTTGTTGCTGTTATCCGTCGCCACGCATGCGGGCGAATTGGAGGACGGCTTGGCTGCCTATCGCAGCAAGGATTACGCGCAGGCCTTGTTGCTGTTGCAACCGTTGGCCGAGCAGGGCGTGCCTGAAGCGCAGTATGCCTTCGGCCAAATGTATCGACTGGGCCGGGGATTCATCCGGAGCCTGCCGGAAGCTTTGCCCTGGTTGCAACAATCCGCTGATGCCAATTACCCGCCGGCGCAGATCGCGTTGGGCCAGATGTACGAGTCCGGCGAGGGGGTGAAGCAAAATTTTGAAACGGCGCAACAATGGTTTCAAAAAGCAGCGGAAAGCGGTAATGCCAAGGCGCAGCTGCACCTTGGCTTGCACTATATCCGCATAGATCCAGGTCGTGATTTTGCCAAAGCAGCTGTCTGGCTCAAGCTGGCAGCGCAACAGAATGAGGCAGAAGCACAATATTTTCTGGCGCGTTTGCTGCTCGATGGCAACGGTGTCGAGAAAGATCCTGCCGAAGCGATGCTCTGGTTTTATCGGGCGGGCGCTCAAGGCCATGCGCCATCGCAGCGTTTTTTGCGGCTATTGAAACAGGCCGATACGCCCGATCGTGGACTGGCATTGCGCGATCTGCGGCGCCAATTATCGGCGGGCGTGGCGGTGCTGGAGGCCGTGTCGAGTGACGCCGGTTACGGTTTCGACAAAGCGCACCCGGTCAAAACCGGCCCGGGCTTCGTATCGGAATGGCGCTACCTGAACGCGTTGCGCGGGCCGCATGGCGAGGTGGTGCACTACCAGCGTATTGGCGCGTGTTGCGCATTCGAGACAAAAGCCGTCGAGCGCGGCAAAGGCTTCCTCGATCAGTACACGCTTATCTACGAAGGCTTGGATAAACCCGTGACGATTTATCTCGACATGTTCGAAGCGCTTTCCTTGCCAGCAGTGCCGCCAGCACCCTTGGGTTTTTCCTTCGTGCGCGAAGCCGCAGCGGATTGATGCGGATTCTGTAATTTAAACCGTATGCAGTGTGCTTGAACTTGGACTATAGTGCTTAGAGCAATTCTGTTTAACCCAAGCAGCAAGCCATCAGAATTGCAGTTGTTATGGGTCGTCGGGTTGGCGATTAGGATTCAATTTTTGTAGGAGATCAGCAATTGGGCAAAAAACTCTACGTAGGCAATCTAAGCTACAACGTCAGCAATAGCGACCTGGAACAGCAATTCGGTGCACATGGCGCGGTACAGTCGGCGCAAATCATTATCGATCGCGATACAGGGCGCTCCAAAGGTTTCGGCTTTGTCGAAATGGGCAGCGATGCGGAAGCGCAAGCGGCTATTTCCGCCATGAACGGCAAAGAGATGGATGGCCGCGCCATTACCGTGAACGAAGCGCGACCACAAACCGCTGGCGGTGGTGGTGGGGGCGGCGGTTTTGGCGGCAAGCGTGGAGGCGGAGGCCGTAGCGGTGGTGGCGGCGGCTATGGCGGCGGAGGCGGTGGTTATGGCGGTGGCGGCGGCGGTGGCGGACACCGGCGCTAGGCTCAGACGTGTAATCCTGCCGCACTGCAATATTGTGGTGCGGCAAATCAAGGCCATCATGAAATACATCATTCTTTTAAGCCTGGCATTTTTTCTTGCGGCTTGCAGCCCCTTGAGCGTTGAAAATTACAACAAGCTCAAGGTTGGCATGTCTTACGATGAAGTGAAGCAGATTCTCGGCCCGCCCGCAAAATGCAGCGATGTGCTGGGGGTAAAGCATTGCAGTTGGGGCGATGCGCAACGCCACGTCGACGTCAATTTCGTGGGCGACCAAGTGCTTATTTTCTCTGCTGAAAACATCCACTAAAAATCCCATGACCGCCATGCGGTCTCTATTGCATCGGTCTAGGCTAGCTATTCTGGACAATCTCCGTATAATCCAAAGCTTCCGTGCGCCCAACCAATCAGGCGCACCGGTCGTTTTCTCACTCCCCGATCATATCGATCATTAATTCGTCTGCCGCGATTGGTGTTGCGCAAAGTGCGCGATAGGCCGCCGCAGGAGTAATGCATGTCTATTGAAACAAAATTCGCCGACCTCGGTCTGGCGCCTTCCCTTTTGCGCGCCATCGATGACGCCGGCTATACCACGCCGACGCCGATCCAGGCGCAAGCGATTCCTTTAGTGCTGGCTGGCGGCGATTTGCTGGCCGCCGCACAAACCGGCACCGGCAAGACCGCCGGATTTACCTTGCCGATTCTGCATCGTTTATCGGAGAACCCGATTGAAAGCCCGCGCCCTGGCCGTCCGCGCTGCCTGATCCTCGTGCCGACGCGCGAACTCGCGGCGCAGGTCGAAACCTCGGTGCAAACCTATGGCAAATATCTGCAACTGAATTCCATGGTGATGTTCGGCGGTGTCAACATCAACCCGCAGTTCAAAGCCTTGAAAGGCCGCGTGGATATTCTGGTCGCCACGCCGGGCCGCTTGCTGGATCACCTCGGGCAAAAGACCGTGGATTTATCCGGTGTCGAAATTCTGGTGCTGGACGAAGCCGACCGCATGCTGGACATGGGCTTCATTCGCGATATCCGCAAAATTCTCGCCTTGCTGCCGAAGCAACGGCAAAACTTATTGTTCTCGGCCACCTTCTCCGATGAAATTAAAACGCTCTCGGATGGCTTGTTGCATAAGCCGGGCCTGGTGGAAGTAGCGCGCCGCAATGCGCCTTCCGAGCTGGTGGCGCAAAGCGTGTACATGGTGGCGCAAGATCAGAAGCGCGATTTTTTGAGCCACTTGATCAAGCAGGGCGATTGGAAGCAGGTGCTGGTGTTTACCCGCACCAAGCATGGCGCCAACCGCCTGGCCGAGAAGCTGGTCAAGGACGGCATTGCCGCCGCAGCGATTCACGGCAACAAAAGCCAAGCGGCGCGCACCAAGGCGCTGTCACAATTTAAAGAAGGCGTGCTGCCGGTACTGGTTGCGACCGATATCGCCGCACGCGGCCTGGATATCGATCAACTGCCGCATGTCGTCAATTTTGAATTGCCCAATGTGGCGGAAGACTACGTGCACCGCATCGGCCGCACCGGCCGCGCGGGCAGCTCCGGCGCAGCGATTTCATTGGTCGACCGCGAGGAAGTGAAATATTTGAACGCCATCGAGCGTTTGCTCAAGCGCGAAATTCCGCGCGAAGCCGTGACCGGTTTTGTCGCTCCGGTCAGGACGAAGGCCGAGATCGAACAAGAAGACCGTCGTCCGCCCATGGCGCGTCGTCCGCAACAAGCGCGTGGCGCACGTTCGCAGCCACGCCAAGGCGGTGATAGAGCGCGTACGGGTACGGCCAATCCGAATGCTAGGCCGCCGCAAGCGCGTGCACAACAACCGCGTGCGCAGCAAGCCCGGGGACCGCAAGATCGATCGCAGCAACCCCGAGCCCAGCAAGCCAGACCGCCGCAATCGGGAGCGGCTGCCGGGGTGGTCATGTCCGAGGCGGCACGCCACCAAATGCTGGCGGATGAGCAATTGCAAGCCAAACAACTGCGGGAGAAACTGGCCATGCACCCGCACCACGCTAAACCGAGTGCGCCGCGCAATAATTCGCGGCCGCAAGCCGCTTTGTTTTCGCCGAAGTCAGGCGGCCGGGGCCGCTAGGCATGCAAATCTGGGTGGATGCCGACGCTTGCCCCGGCGCGATTAAAGAAATTTTATTTCGCGCCGCGGAGCGGGTTCAGGTAACACTCACGCTGGTGGCCAATCGGCTGTTGCGCGTGCCGGCCTCGCCGTATATCCGCGCGCTTCAGGTGCCGCACGGTTTCGATGTGGCGGATAACAAAATCGCGGATCAAATGCAGTCGGATGATTTGGTCATCACCGCCGATATCCCGCTGGCCGCACAAGTCATCGAGCGCGGCGGCATTGCGCTGAATCCACGCGGCGAACTGTATACCGAGGACAATATTCGCGAACGCCTCGGCATGCGCAATTTTATGGAAGAATTACGCGGCAGCGGCACGGATATTTCCGGCCCTGCGGCCTTTAGTAAGAGTGATTGTCAGGCGTTTGCAAAGCAGTTGGACAGAATGTTGGCAGGTAAACGGGCTTAAAAACTAGGGGAACCGCCAAGACGCCAAGAGCGCCAAGAACTACAAAAGCGTCTTCAGTTGGTGTGTGGGTTGAGTGCGGAATTTGAATAAAATTGCCAAACCTTTGGCGCTGTCTTGGCGTTCTTGGCGCCTTGGCGGTTCAAGTGTTTTATTGATATATGGAAAAAATCCGACTCTCGAAATTAATGTCCGAACAAGGTCTGTGCTCGCGCCGCGAAGCCGATAGCTATATCGCGCGCGGCTGGGTGTTCGTCGATGGCCAGCGCATCACCGAGCTGGGCACGCGCATCCTGCCCGAGCAAAAAATAACCCTGGATAAATCCGCCCAAGCCAAGCAAGAAGCGCGGGTAACCATTCTGCTCAACAAGCCCATCGGCTTTGTCTCCAGCCAAGCGGAGAAGGGCTACAAACCGGCCGCGTCCTTGATCTGTGCCGAATCGCGCTATCGCGAGGATCGCTCCAAGATGAGTTTCAGTCCGGCGCATTTGATGGGGTTAGCCCCCGCCGGGCGGCTGGATATCGACTCTCTCGGTTTGCTGGTGCTGACCCAGGATGGGCGCATCGCCAAGCAGTTGATCGGCGAAGATTCACCTATCGAAAAAGAATATTTGGTGCGGGTGGAAGGCAAGCTCTCGGATAAAAATCTAGCGTTGTTGAACCACGGCCTGAGCTTGGATGGCGAAGCGCTGAAGCCGGCCATTGTGGAATGGCAAAACGAAGACCAATTGCGCTTCGTGCTGAAAGAAGGCAAAAAACGCCAAATCCGCCGCATGTGCGAGATGGTCGGTTTGAAAGTGCTGGGCTTGAAGCGGATTCGCATCGGCAAGGTGGTGCTGGGCAATTTGCCCATCGGCAAATGGCGCTATCTAGGCGAACACGAGAACTTTTAAAAGCGCTTTCAACACGGAGTACACAGAGGACATGGAGTTTTAGAAATACATTCGCTCTGTGTTTGTTTAGCGACATCCCTTCCTGCGGATGTTTCTTCACAGGCTAGCGGCAGAAGAATATAGCCATTACCAAGCAGAGCCGCATCCCTGTAGCGCCGGCATCCTTGCCGGCAACCACCCCTGCCAAGACCTGCGCGAAGTACGAGCCTTTTGCTTTTCTTTTTTCGCGCCTTTCGTGGATCATCCGATTTTTCTTGCATGAGTAGTTGCATTACCAGCCGCCAATCAATCCTTATCCTCCGCGCACAGATCAATCAGCTGCATTGACGCTGGCATATGCAGCCGCTATTCTGCCGAAAGCCGTCAAATCACAAACAAGCCATAGACGGGGCGTTGACTTTCCGTAGCGCCATTGCGCTGCCGCCACCAAAGGAAAAAATTCATGCCGATTCTTGCTGCGCCCTTGCGCGCCTTGTTGGGTTGCTTTGATTTTGTCTTTGGGCGCCTATCGGTGTGGCGGCTGTGCATAGCTAGGCTTGAAGTTATGCAAAAAGTATCATTACAAGATGTGACCCCTTTGGTTATGTGACCCCTTTGGTTATGAACCTGGTTCTGTGGCGCAGGGTAGTCAAACTCAATATTCAGTTGCTGCTATGGGTGGTCGAGGCCCAGCCGCAGAGGCCCAAGTGCAAATAGGTGAGAATGGCTCTTTTTCAGGAGCAGCAAGGGGAGTGGGTGGATTTGGAGTAGGTGCTGCTGTTGTTGGCCTTCAATGCACTACAAATTACATTATTTGTTATTAAAGAGATTTCAAAGTCGAGATGAAAACATGATTTATTTGGTTATACCTGTGTTATTAGTTAGTGTAATGGCGCTAGCAGCAGCTGGGTTTAAATCACTTGCTGGTGTTGTGTTTTTCATTTCTATCATTGTAATTGCTATCTACATTATCAATAGATGGAGCCAACTTTATAAGGAAAATAAGCAAGAGAGGGATAATCATAATTAATAAAAGGCAAAACCCAGAGTCTTGCTAAGTAGCATCCAGTGCTCGCGATAGCCGGCATTACTGCTTAATGGGGCAAACTTCTTGGCGAATTCAACTTACAAGCGCGCCACGCAAAGCCTTCATAAATACACTGTGGGGTGTCTGATAGGCGAGACACTTTCTGGGTCGATGATTCAACTTTTTCACGGCGAGCGCAATCTCTTTTTCGGT
>JAKANO010000012.1 GCA_021812385.1 Pseudomonadota bacterium
AAATTGCTCAGCGCGATTTCGCCGATGGCTAGCTTGAGCGGTGCGGAGACGACTTGGATGCCGCCGAAGTACAGGCTGTCCCATTTCAAAAAGTCGTTGCTATTGACCTGGTCCACGCTGGCGAATTGATTGATCTGCGCCGTGCCGTTGTAGCGCACGACCGGTTCGGCGGCGAGATTGGCATCCAGCTTGCCGCGCGCCGAGAGCGTGCCGCTGGTGACGGTGATATGCACTTTATCCGAGAAGTAAGGCTGCGCCGGCAGGATCGGGACGTTTTTCAAGTTCACCTGCAGCTTGGCCGTCAACGGTTGCGGGCTGAACTTGCCGTCGAGCGCGATGCGGCCGGAGCGCCCCATTTGCGCGTTGAGGCTGAGATTAGCGATAGATTTGGGCGCCGAAGACAGGTGTTCGACGTGCGCTTGAATATGCTCCAAGCCGATGTTGGCGGTTTGCGTCTTTAACGCTTCGTCGCGCAGGCGCAGCGCAGTGCCGTCGACGATGATTTTTGCGATCTCGTATTGCCATGCCGCGCCCGCCTTGGTGGGCGCTTTGGCCGGCGTGCTGCTGCTTGCGCGCACCAGCTGCGTGAGGTTGATCTTGCCCGCTGAATCGCGCACCACATTGAGCTGGGTATTTTTAAGCGCAACTTCGCCAAGGGCGATGCGTTGCTTGCCGAGGTCGAGCGCGCCGCCTTGGATATCAAGATTGCCAAGTTGCAGCAGATCGTTCTTGTCGCCAACTTGGCGCGCTTTGAGGTTGGCCACTTGCACGCCGAGCTCGCTTAAGGTGACGGCGAGTTCGGGGTTCTTATCCTTGGAGGGTTCTGCTGCCTGCGCCAAGTTGAAGCGCGTGGCTAGACCCAGCGTGCCCTGGCTGATTTGCAGCGCGAGGGCTTGATCGTAGTAGGGCGCAAACGCTTTGATCGGGAGCGCTGCGAGCGTTACGCTGCCCTGCACGCCGAGCGGTTGCAGCACCAGATCGGCATTGGCCTTGAGGCTTGCGCCTTCCGGGCCGGTGGCGCTGAAATCGATTTTGCCGCTGTGGCCTTTTTCGCTGCCGATGCCTTGTGCGCCAATGTGCTCGACATTCAGCAGGGTTTCAAAGGGATGCGGCACGGCCTCATCGCGCACCTGCACGGCGACGCGGTCGAGCGTGGCTTGCTTGATTTCGAACCAGGGCAAGGGCTCGTCGGTTTTATCCGGCTCGACCAGGTTGGCGAGATTGAGTCGACCGTTCCGATCGCGCCGCACATACAGCTCGCCATCGCTGGCGGCAACGCTGTCGATGGCGAAGCGCTTGACCAAGGGCTCCACGCTGCGCAGATTGACCGTCAGCTGTTTTAATTTGAGCGTCGGGACATCCTTTGCTTCATTCAGGGCGAGATCGCGCAGCGTTGCCGTGCCGGAGATGGACAGCTTGGGCGCTTGGTCTTGCGGCTGCTGAAAAGCGATTTTCAGGTCGGTGCTGAGCGCGCCGGAGGGCAGGGTGAAGTAAAGCTTTTTCGGTACATAACTCAAATAAGTGCCGAGCTGCAATCGATCGAGCTTGAGCTCCAAACTGCTTTCGCGATCCTTTTCGAACGGCTTGCTCTGGCCGCTGAGATCGAGGCGCGCGCCGTTGACCACGGCGGAAAATTCCGGCTGCACATAATCGTCGACGCGGTAAAACAGGTCGGACAGAAACGGGATCACGACGCGCAGGTTGCGCACGGTGTGCATCTTGTGTTGCGGCCGGTCGTCGAAATCGATTTGGCCGCCGAGGATTTGAATGTTGTTGAGGGAGAACGACAGCGGCTTGGATTTTTCAGGTTTTTGCGCGGGCGTTGCAGGCGGCGGCGTAAATTTTTCCAGCAGGTCTTGAAAGTTGTAAGTCTCGTCCAGGTTGCGCTGCAAGCGCAGTTTGGGTTCGGTGAGCCGAATCTCGCGCAACACCGGGCCACCGAAGGCGAGCGAGGCCAATTGGGCGTTTGCATAGAGTTCGCGGAAGGCCACGAACGGCGTCTTGCCGTCCGCCTCGGCCAGGGTAAAGTTGTCGACCGTGACCGATAGCGCCAAGGGGTTGACGTGAATGGCGCCGACCGTGACCTTGCGCCCGAGTTTTTGCGACAGCGTGTCGGTCAGGTAGGACTTGAGCAAGGGCGGCCCGGCGAAATACAGGGTCGCGCAAATGCCCAGGAACGCCGCCAGCAAGGTGATCCCGGTTTTTTTCACGCGCGGCTTTTGCGCCGTGGCCAGCAGATTTTCGCGGTTCAGCCAGGAGCGCCAGGCGAGCAGTTTAGAGAGCTTATTCATGGATGAGCTTCCGTATCATGGCCTCGATTTCCGGATGATCAAATTCGCGCCCGCCGATCGCGCGGTAGGCGATGCGCCCTTGCTTGTCGACGATGAAGCTGGTGGGCAAGCCTTGCACATGCCATTGCGCGGATGCTTGCCCTTTGGCGTCGAGCAGGATGGGGAAAGTCGGGGCGGGATCGAGCTCGCCGGTGAAAGAAAACACCAAGTCGAAGCTCTCGATTTGATCGGCCGCAAAAATCATGAAAGGCGTGCCCTTGAGTTTTTGATACAGGCGCTCCAGCGACGGCATTTCGCGGCGGCACGGCGGGCACCAAGTGGCCCAGAAATTGACCAGGACGACTTGGCCTTTGTAGTCGCTGAGCTTGCGCGTTTTACCGTCCAGATCTTTGAGCGTAAAAGCAGGTGCCGCTGGGCGCGGCGCGAGCGCCGTGAGCTTATGCGTGAGATCGGGCAGATCGGTTTGCGCGCTGACCGGCATGGCGGCCAGCGCGGGTAAAAACAAAACAATGCTAACGAATGCCCGTGCCGCTTGGGCAAGCGAGGTTTTCCAATTTGCCGCTGTAGGTTTTGCCATGTTGCCTCCACACATAGACCAAATCGAAGCGCGTGCCGGGTGCGATGCGCGGCGTGGTGAACCCTTGTGCCCAATCGCCTTCTTCGAAGCTCATGTCGTCCGGCAGAATCGAGTAGCTGAAGTCGGCGTCGAGCTTCTTCCACGTTGCGATCCATTCCGACTTGGTGCGCAGCCGATGTTGCTTGCCGTCGGCGGTAATATAGCGCCATTCTGCCACACGGTAAGACAGCGGGGCGCTGGTCTCGTTGCGCGCGATGGTGCCGAAGATGCAGTAGTCGTGCATGCTGGCGTAAATCGCCGGCGGCAGGTCGCGCGACGCGTAGGTGGCTTGCACGAATTCCGGCAGCAGTTGCACGAGTTCCAGGCTGAAGCCGCGATCGGATTTTTTCCAGGACTTGAGGCCGGTTTCCGGATTGGTGGTGACGATGGTGTCGGCCGCCCAGCTTGCAGCGGCCAAGCTCAACAGCAGCCCGCCGATCAACGCGCGCATCGCTTAGTCCTTGGGTTCCAATTGCGATACATCGCGCACCGCGCCGGTGGCGGCCGAAGTGGTCATGGCGGCATAAGCGCGCAGCGCATGCGACACGATGCGATTGCGCGCCACCGGCTGCCAGGCTTTTTTGCCCTTGGCCTGCATGGCGGCGCGGCGCGTGGCGAGTTCTTCGTCGCTCACCTTGAGGTGGATGCCGCGATTCGGAATGTCGATCTCGATGCTGTCGCCTTCCTGCACCAGCCCGATGGCGCCGCCCTCCGCCGCTTCCGGCGAGACGTGGCCGATGGAAAGACCCGAGGTGCCGCCGGAGAAGCGGCCGTCGGTAATCAGCGCGCAGGCCTTGCCCAGCCCTTTCGATTTCAAGTAGCTGGTCGGGTACAACATCTCCTGCATGCCGGGGCCGCCCTTGGGGCCTTCGTAGCGGATGATGACGACGTCGCCGGCTTGCACTTTATCGCCGAGAATCGCTTCCACGGCGTCGTCCTGGCTTTCGAAAATGCGCGCCGGGCCGGTGAATTTTAGATTGCTCGCATCCACGCCGGCGGTCTTGACGATGCAGCCGTCGAGCGCGAGATTGCCGTGCAGCACGGCCAGGCCGCCATCTTGCGAATAGGCGTGGGCTTTGTCGCGCAGGCAGCCGTTGGCGCGGTCGGTGTCGAGCGTGGCGTAGCGCTTGCTCTGCGAGAACGCGACTTGCGTCGGCACATTGCCGGGCGCGGCGCGGAAAAACTCTAGCACCTTGGGATCTTGGGTGCGCATGATGTCCCAGTGCTCCAGCGCATCGGCCATGGTCGGGCTGTGGATGGTGTGTACATCGCGGTGCAAGATGCCGGCGCGGTCCAGCTCGCCCAAAATCGCCATCACGCCGCCGGCGCGGTGCACGTCTTCCATGTGGTAATCCTGCGAAGCGGGCGCGACCTTGGACAAGTTCGGCACCTTGCGCGACATGCGGTCGATGTCCTTCATGGTGAAATCCACGCCACCTTCGTGCGCCGCCGCGAGCAAATGCAGCACGGTGTTGGTGGAGCCGCCCATGGCGATGTCCAAAGAAATGGCGTTCTCGAATGCGTCGAAGGTGGCGATGCTGCGCGGCAGCACCGTGTAGTCGTCGCGCTCGTAATGCGACTTTGCCAACGCCACGATCAAGCGCCCGGCTTCTAAAAATAAACGTTTACGATCGGCGTGGGTGGCCAGGGTCGAGCCGTTGCCCGGCAGCGAAAGTCCTAGCGCCTCGGTCAGGCAGTTCATGGAATTGGCGGTGAACATGCCGGAGCAGGAGCCGCAGGTCGGGCAAGCCGAGCGTTCCATCTCCATCACGTCGGCATCGGAATTTTTCGAATCGGCGGCGGACACCATCGCATCCACCAAATCCAGGTGCACGACCTTGCCTTGGATCACGGCCTTGCCCGCTTCCATCGGCCCGCCGGAAACAAACACGGTGGGAATATTCAAACGCATCGCCGCCATCAGCATGCCCGGCGTGATTTTGTCGCAATTGGAAATGCACACCAGCGCATCGGCGCAATGCGCGTTCACCATGTACTCCACGCTGTCCGCGATCAACTCGCGCGAGGGCAGCGAATACAGCATGCCGCCGTGGCCCATGGCGATGCCGTCATCCACCGCGATGGTGTTGAATTCCTTGGCCACGCCGCCGGCTTGCTCGATTTCGCGCGCGACCAGTTGCCCCATGTCTTTCAAGTGCACATGGCCGGGCACGAATTGCGTGAATGAATTCGCGATGGCGATAATCGGCTTGTCGAAGTCGGCATTGGTCATGCCGGTGGCGCGCCACAAGGCGCGCGCGCCGGCCATGTTGCGGCCTTGGGTGGTGGTGTGGGAACGGTAGCGGGGCATGATTTTCCTCGAAAAAAATATCGCGGGCGCGGCCAGGGCTTGTGGAACACGTATAATAAGCGCTTTATTTTAACTGATTCTTACACGACCCCCATGTTTGTTCATCCCGATTTTGACCCTATTGCGCTTCATATTGGCCCGCTCGCGGTGCGTTGGTATGGCTTGATGTACTTATTGGCCTTCGTCATGGTGATCATTCTAGGACGGCATCGCATTAAAACCCGCCCCGCTTCCGGTTGGACCAACCAGATGTTGGACGACGTGTTGTTTTATGGGGTTTTGGGGGTGGTGTTGGGCGGGCGGCTGGGGCATGTGCTGTTTTACCAGCCCGATTATTACCTGGCGAACCCGCTGCACATTTTGTATGTGTGGGAAGGCGGCATGTCGTTTCATGGCGGATTGCTGGGGGTGTTATTGGCGATGTGGTTTTATGCGCGCCGCGTCGGCATTTCGTGGTTGATGGTGACCGATTTCATTGCGCCCCTGACTCCGCTCGGCTTGGGTTTTGGCCGCATCGGCAACTTTATCAATGGCGAATTGTGGGGGCGTCCCACGGATGTGCCTTGGGGCATGATTTTTCCTAAGGTCGATACCTTGGTCCGGCATCCTTCCCAGTTGTATGAGTTTGCTTTGGAAGGCTTGGCGTTATTCGTTATTGTTTGGTTGTATTCCAGCAAACCCAGACCGGTTGGCGCGGTGTCGAGCGTGTTTCTGATCGGTTATGGCGTATTTCGTTTCGTGGCCGAATTCACCCGCGAGCCGGACAACGGCTTCCTCATGCTCGGTATGAGTTTGGGGCAGTGGTATAGCGTGCCGATGGTGCTGGTGGGCGCAGCGATGTTGTGGAAATTTACGCGCAAATAAAAAAAGCCGGGTTAAAAACCCGGCTTTTTCCGAAGCGCTGCCCTTAAAAAATATTAGGGGCGAATGTAGGTCCAGCCCGCTTGCTGCTTGGCGCCAATCTCGAGAACCCCGGCAGGC
This sequence comes from Pseudomonadota bacterium, assembly GCA_021812385.1. Taxonomy (GTDB): domain Bacteria; phylum Pseudomonadota; class Gammaproteobacteria; order Burkholderiales; family Thiobacteraceae; genus RBG-16-58-11. The sequence continues at coordinate 6,200 of JAKANO010000012.1, forward strand.
ACTACGGCCACGCCTGGTAATAAATCCTCTTTAGTGACTTTCTGCGCTTTCATGGTATTGCCGCAGGCAATGACGCGCACGCCGGATTTTTCTGCGTCCTGAATGCCGTTGCCCACAGACGACTCAAGCTTGAGCATATTGAGGCCGGGGCCATAGGCAACGATTTCTACGTCGGTATTGTCTTTGCCCAGTGCTTGCTTCACGTTCTTGGCATTGTTGAGCGCCAGGTTCCATTTGGCTGGGTCGTTGTCGCTGACTTGGATGACAAAGCTGGCTTTTTCTGGACGCGGCGGCTGCATGGCGCAACCAGCGGAGAAGGTGACCAGGAAAGCTAGAAATAGTGTGGATACTAAGCGCATGAAAATCCTTTCAGGGATGGAAACGAATGTTTTGTATAACAGCGAATACTAAATTACGATTTACGCGATAATCATAATCCGCAGAGCTAAAAAGCGCAAACGCATGAAAGAGATGTTGCAAGAAACCTCGATCGCGTGGAACTCCTATTTTGGCAGTGACGCCGATGCACGCCGGCTGACGTGGACGCCCCTGGTTTGCTACGTGCTGTTGTATGGCCATTTTGCCTTGGCAGCTATGGGGTGGGTTGCTTGGTGGACGCTGTGCTGCAGCGCGCCGCTGCTCATGGTGCGCTGGTTGCTTGCGACGCACGAGCTAATGCATCTGCGCGGCGCGCGAGCAGTCGATTTGATCACGCGCTTGATGCCGATGCTGTTGACGCCGCTATCATTGGGCTATCGGGAGTTTCTCGATATTCATCGCGGCCATCATCGCTTCATGGCAACGCCGCAAGACCCCGAGTATTTCCAGCTGCGCGGCGGCAAGCTGCAGGGCTTGTTGAATGCCATGACCGCGCCGGAGCAAGCGTTCTTGCGCTGGTTGGCACGCAAGGGCGTGGATGCTGAGTTAGTGCTCGGCGCGCTGTTGCGTTGCGCACTATTCGGGCTTTTGATCCTGCTGAGCGGGTGGAAATTTTTGTGGTATTGGATCCCGCTGCGCGCCGCCTTCGGCGCAAGCTATTTTGCTTTTTTCTATGCCCTGCACCGGCGTGGCGACGAGTACGGTGTTTACCGGGTGACGTTGCCGGCTTGGGGTGCGCGTTTATTCGCGTTGCTGTTTGGGCGGGAGGCGCTATTGGCAACGACTTACCATGATATTCACCACGCGCATCCCCTGGTTAGCGCGGTCCACTTGCCGGAGGTTGCCCACGCCCGGGATTTACCCCAGGCCAGCTTGCCCGTAAAATAGCGCTTGTCGTGGGCCGATAGCTCAGCTGGGAGAGCGCCGCGTTCGCAATGCGGAGGTCGGGAGTTCGATCCTCCTTCGGTCCACCATAATGGATATACTTGAAGGCTCGGGTGCCCCCGGGCTTTTTTCTTGCCCTAGGGATTATGCCGGGCGGCCTTGGTTTGACGCTCATAGTCGAAAGCGAATATAATCCCGGGGTTTTCAAGGCCGTGATTTAGAAATGCGGCGGGTTGGCCCGAATGGGGAGGTGGCCCAATGGATCTACGTATCCGGCGGGTGTTAAGCCTGCAACTCGCGCTTTTGCTGATTGTCGCTGTGGGCGCATATGCCGTGTGGGGGGCAGTGGCAACGAAAGCGGCCTTGTTCGGTGTGTTTATTGCCACCGCGAATACGTTGTTGATTGTGTGGCGCATGCGCGCCATCAATAAAGCGCCGGACAACAAGGCGCCAAATAAGACGGCAAACCTAAACGAGTTCATCCGTTCGTGGCTGGAACGCTATTTGGTGGTTGGTGTTTTGCTGGCGCTGGGTTTGGGAAGCTTAAAGCTGTTGCCGCTGGGCTTGTTGAGCGGATTTATTTTGGGGCAGTTGATTTGGATTCTGGCCCCTTTAACGATTAAAGAAGCATAGTTATGTCTGCTGAAACACACGAAGTTCATTCATCTTCGGATTACATTAAGCATCACTTGCAGAACCTGGCGTACGGTAAAAAGCCGGATGGTCACTGGGGCTTGGCGCATACGGCGCAAGAAGCCAAGGACATGGGTTTTTGGTCGTTCAATGTCGATTCGCTGGGCGTCTCGATCGTTCTGGGCGTGCTGTTTCTGTGGTCATTCCGGCGTGTGGCCAAGAAAGCCAGTGCCGGCGTGCCGAGCGGCTGGCAAAATTTTGTAGAATGGGTAATCGAGTTCATCGATAGCAGCGTGCGCGGTTCATTCAGCGGCAGAAACCCGATGGTTGCACCTTTGGCCATGACCGTGTTCATCTGGATCTTCCTGATGAATTTCATGGACTTGTTTGCAGTCGACCATGGGCCGGAGTTGGCCAAGGCGTTGGGCTTGCCGTTCTTTAAGGTGGTGCCCACCACCGATCCCAACATTACGTTCGGCATGGCGATTTCCATCTTCTTCCTGATTATTTTCTACAGCATCAAAAACAAGGGCCTGGGCGGCTTCTTGGGTGAGTTGGCTTTTCAGCCCTTTGGCAAATGGGGTATGCCTGCGAATTTGTTGCTAGAAGGCGTGAACCTGATCGCCAAGCCGATTTCACTGGCCCTGCGTCTGTTCGGCAATATGTATGCGGGCGAAATGATTTTTATCCTGATCGCAATCATGTTCGGCGCCGGTATCGGTTTCGGCGTGCTGGCCGGGGTGTTGCAGTGGGCGTGGGCGGTGTTCCATATCCTGATCATTACCCTGCAAGCGTTTATTTTCATGACGCTGACCATTGTGTACATGGATATGGCGCATCAAGAGCACCACTAGATTCGTATTTTTAGTTATCAAGTAACGTCAAACTCAAGGAGATTTTCAAATGGAAATGGGAAACGCACTGCTGTATATCGCTGGCGCTTTGATGATGGGCTTGGGCGCCTTGGGCGCCGCGGTCGGCATCGGCATTCTCGGCGGCCGTTTTTTGGAAGGCGCCGCGCGTCAGCCTGAGCTGATCCCGATGCTGCGCACCCAGTTCTTCATCGTGATGGGTCTGGTGGACGCGGTGCCGATGATCGCTGTCGGTATCGCCATGTACGTCTTGTTCGCCGTTGTGAAATAAGACTGACCACGCGAAAGTAAAACCATGAACATAACCGCCACTCTCATCGGCCAAAGCGTCACCTTCCTGGTGTTCGTTTGGTTCTGCATGAAGTTCGTGTGGCCGCCCATCATGAATGCTCTGGCCGAGCGCAAGAAGCTGATTGCCGACGGTCTCGCCGCCGGCGAGCGCGGCAAGCACGAACTGGAACTGGCTTCCAGGAAGGCTGCCGATTCCCTGCGCGACGCCAAGGGCCAAGCTGCGGAAGTGATCGCGCAAGCGGAAAAACGCGCTGCGCAAATCGTCGAGGAAGCCAAGGGCACCGCGAAAGCGGAAGGCGATCGCATGATCGCCGGCGCCAAGGCCGAGATCGACCAGGAAGCGACCCGCGCACGCGAAACGCTGCGCGAACAAGTCGCTGCGCTGGCCGTTGCCGGCGCCGAAAAGATCCTCCGTCGCGAAATTGATGCCAAGGCCCACGCCGACCTGCTCGAAGCCATTAAGAAGGAACTCTAATGGCTGAACTCGTCACCATCGCGCGGCCCTACGCCGAAGCCGTTTTCCGTCTTGCAAAAGACGGCAATGCTTTCGACGATTGGTCGCGCATGTTGCAGATGGCCGCTGCCGTAGCGCAAGACGCGCAAATGATGGCGCTCATCGCCGACCCCAAGGTCAATGCTGGCGACGTGAGCCGCGTATTCCTCGGCGTGTGCGATGCCGGGCTCACCGCAGCAGGTAAAAATTTCGTCAAAGTGCTGATCGAAAACGATCGCTTGTCGGTCCTGTCGCAAATCGCGAACTTGTATGAAGCGCTTAAGCGCGAACACCAGAACGAAGTGGAAGCCGTGATTTCCTCGGCTTTTCCGCTCAATGATGTGCAAGTGCAAGCGCTTGTCGCCGGTCTGGAAAAGCGCTTCGGTCATAAGGTCAAGGCGACCACGCAGGTCGATGCCAGCCTCATCGGCGGCGCCCGCATTGCGGTGGGCGACGTGGTGATCGACGGCTCAGTCTCCGGTCAGCTGCAAAAAATGGCGTCCGCGCTTAAATCCTAGGAGTAGCTATGCAACTCAATCCGTCTGAAATCAGTGAACTGATTAAAAACAAAATCCAAGGCCTGGAAACCGGCGCGGATACCCGTACCCAGGGCACCATCGTGTCCGTGACCGACGGCATCGTGCGCATCCACGGCCTGTCCGATGTGATGGCCATGGAAATGTTGGAATTCCCGGGCAACACATTCGGTCTGGCGCTCAACCTCGAGCGCGACTCGGTCGGTGCCGTGGTGCTGGGCGATTACGAACACATCACCGAAGGCGACACGGTCAAATGCACCGGCCGCATTTTGGAAGTGCCTGTTGGTACCGAACTGCTCGGCCGCGTCGTGAACGCGCTGGGTCAGCCCATCGACGGCAAGGGCCCGATCAACGCCAAGATATCCGCCCCGGTGGAAAAAATCGCCCCGGGCGTGATCGCGCGTAAATCGGTGTCGCAGCCGGTGCAAACCGGGATCAAGGCCATCGACTCCATGGTGCCGGTCGGCCGCGGCCAGCGCGAGCTGATCATCGGCGACCGCCAAACCGGTAAGACCGCCGTTGCGGTTGATGCGATCATCAACCAAAAAGGCCAGAACATGATGTGTATCTACGTCGCGATCGGGCAGAAAGCCTCGACCGTCGCCAACGTAGTGCGCAAGCTGGAACAGTACGGCGCGATGGAATACACCATCGTCGTGGCCGCAACCGCTTCCGACTCCGCCGCGATGCAATACATCGCGCCTTACGCCGGTTGCACCATGGGCGAATATTTCCGCGATCGCGGACAAGACGCGCTGATCGTGTACGACGACTTGACCAAGCAAGCGTGGGCATATCGTCAGATTTCCCTGCTGTTGCGCCGTCCGCCGGGCCGCGAAGCGTATCCGGGCGACGTGTTCTATCTGCACAGCCGCCTGTTGGAGCGCGCCGCGCGTGTGAACGAAGAATATGTTACGAAATTCACCAACGGCGAAGTCACAGGCAAGACCGGTTCCTTGACCGCGCTGCCGGTGATCGAAACCCAGGCCGGCGACGTGACCGCCTTCGTGCCGACCAACGTGATCTCGATTACCGACGGCCAGATCTTCCTCGAGACCGACCTGTTCAACGCCGGTATCCGTCCTGCGATTAACGCCGGTGTATCCGTGTCGCGCGTCGGTGGTGCCGCGCAAACCAAGGTCATCAAGAAGCTCGGCGGCGGTGTGCGTCTGGCGTTGGCGCAGTATCGCGAGTTGGCGGCGTTCGCGCAGTTCGCCTCCGATTTGGACGAAGCGACCCGCAAGCAGTTGGAGCGCGGCAAGCGCGTGACGGAACTGATGAAGCAATTGCAGTTCGCGCCGATGAGCGTGGCGCAAATGGCTATTTCGCTGTTCGCCGTGAACAAGGGCTACTTCGACGACGTCGAAGTCAACAAGGTATTGGCATTCGAGTCTGCGCTGCAAGCGCACCTGAAGAGCAAGTACCCGGCGATCCTCGACAAGATCAGCAGCACCAATGATCTGGACGAGGCCACCGAGAAAGAACTCGTCGCGGCTACGGACGACTTCAAGAAGACCGGAACCTACTGATTTCGGGTTGGATTAATAAGGATTAGCGATGGCAAGCAGCCGCGAGATTCGTGTCAAGATCAACAGCGTCAAGAACACGAAGAAAATCACCAAGGCCATGGAAATGGTGGCCGCATCCAAAATGCGCAAGGCGCAGGAACGGATGCGCGCCGCCCGCCCGTATGGCGCGAAGATCCGCGCCGTGATGCGCCGCATGAGCCATGCCAAGACCGAGTACAAGCACCCCCTGTTGCAGAAACGCGAGCAAGTCAAGAATATCGGCCTGATCGTCGTCACCTCCGACAAGGGCTTGTGCGGCGGCCTCAACACCAACGTGCTGCGCGCCGCGTTCGGCAAGATGAAAGAGTGGGATCAGGCGGGCAAGCAGGTGCATGTGTGCGCCATCGGCAATAAGGGCTTTGGTTTCATGCAACGTTTGAACGCCAAGATTGCATCCTATCTGACGCACATGGGCGATACGCCGCACATGGAAAAACTCCTGCCGCCGGTGACAGTCATGCTGGAGAAATATCTGGCGGGCGAAATCGACGAGATCCATCTGGCCTCGACAGTGTTCGTGAATACCATGAAGCAAGAGCCGGTAGTGATGCAGTTGGCGCCGATCGTGGACGCGCCGGATCAAATGGCCAAGGCCGAAGGCGATCCAGATCGCGGCATTTTCGAGCATCACTGGGATTACATCTACGAGCCAGATGCGAAGGAAATTCTCGATACGCTGCTTAAGCGCTACATCGAATATACGGTGTACCAAGCCGTCGCCGAGCATATGGCTTCCGAGCAGAGTGCGCGCATGGTGGCGATGAAAGCAGCCTCCGACAACGCCGGCACCCTGATCGACGAATTGACGTTGGTGTACAACAAGACGCGCCAAGCCGCGATTACCAAAGAGCTGTCCGAGATTGTCGGCGGCGCGGCGGCGGTTTAAGCGAAAAACGATTAGCCACAGAGGTCACAGAGCACACAGAGAAAGGTTTACCTCTGTGACCTCTGTGTTCTCTGTGGCAAAAAACAGATTTTGAATTTGACTATTTAGGAAACGACCATGAGCCAAGGAACGATTGTTCAGTGTATCGGTGCGGTGATCGACGTAGAGTTCGATCGTGCCTCGATGCCCAAGGTATATGACGCGCTGAAAGTAGGCGGCACCGAGCTGACGCTCGAAGTGCAGCAGCAGTTGGGTGACGGCGTGGTGCGCACCATTGCGCTGGGTTCCACCGACGGCGTCCGCCGCGGCCTGAAAGTGGACGCCACCGGCAAGCCGATTCTGGTGCCGGTCGGACCCAAGACCCTGGGCCGCATCATGGACGTGCTGGGTAACCCGATCGACGACAAGGGCCCGGTGGGCGCCGAAGGCAGCGCATCCATTCACCGCCATGCACCAAAATTCGACGAACTCGCGGCTTCCAATGAGCTGCTGGAAACCGGCATCAAAGTGATCGACTTGGTGTGCCCGTTCGCCAAGGGCGGCAAGGTCGGCCTGTTCGGCGGCGCTGGCGTGGGCAAGACCGTGAACATGATGGAACTGATCCGCAACATCGCGGTGGAACACTCCGGCTATTCCGTGTTCGCCGGCGTGGGCGAGCGTACCCGTGAAGGTAACGACTTCTACCACGAGATGAAAGAAGGCGGCGTGCTGGACAAAGTGGCGCTGGTCTACGGCCAGATGAACGAGCCGCCGGGCAACCGTTTGCGCGTGGCGCTGACCGGCCTGACCATGGCCGAATACTTCCGCGACGAAGGCCGCGACGTGTTGTTCTTCGTCGACAATATTTATCGCTACACCCTGGCCGGTACCGAAGTGTCCGCGCTGCTGGGTCGTATGCCGTCCGCGGTGGGCTACCAGCCGACCCTGGCGGACGAGATGGGTCGCTTGCAAGAGCGCATCACCTCCACCAAGACCGGCTCCATTACCTCGATCCAGGCCGTGTACGTGCCGGCGGACGACTTGACCGATCCGAGCCCGGCCACCACCTTCGGCCACTTGGATGCGACCGTCGTGCTGTCGCGCGATATCGCCTCGCTGGGTATTTACCCCGCCGTGGATCCCTTGGACTCCACCTCGCGCCAGCTCGACCCGCTGGTCGTGGGCGAAGATCACTACAACACCGCGCGTGCGGTGCAGGCGACCTTGCAGCGTTATAAAGAATTGCGCGACATTATCGCCATTCTGGGTATGGACGAACTATCTCCTGAAGACAAACTGGCCGTGGCCCGCGCACGTAAGATTCAGCGCTTCCTGTCGCAGCCGTTCTTCGTGGCGGAAGTGTTCACCGGCTCGCCCGGCAAGTACGTGTCGCTGAAAGACACCATCAAGGGCTTCAAGGCCATCGTCAACGGTGAATACGACCACCTGCCGGAGCAGGCGTTCTACATGGTCGGCGGCATTGAAGAAGCGGTCGAAAAAGCCAAGACCATCCAATAAGGAACTGAGGCATGGCCATGACAATACATGTGGACGTGGTGAGCGCTGAGACCTTGTTGTTCTCCGGCGTGGCGACCTCGATCGTCATCCCGGGCGAACGCGGCGAACTCGAAGTCTATCCGCGTCACGCACCGCTGGTGACCAAGCTCAAGCCGGGCTCGGTGCGCGTCAAGCGCCCGGACGGCCAGGAAGAAGAGCTGATTTACGTCAACGGCGGCTTGGTGGAAGTGCAGCCGGATGTGGTCACGATCATGTCCGACAGCGGTATCCGCGGCAAAGACCTGGACGAAGCGAAAGCCGAAGAAGCCAAGCGCGCGGCGGAAGAAGCGATGCGCAACAAGACCGGCTCCATGGAAATCGCCCAAGCGCAAATCGAATTGGCGCAAGCCGTGGCGCAGTTGGCGGCGATTCAGAAATTGCGCAAGATTAAGTAATTCAGCAAGACAAGCAAACAAAAAGGGCAGCGGCAACGCTGCCCTTTTTGTTTATAATCGACAAAATAACTTCCATGCTCTTAAGCAATTTCAATGACTTCCCAGCTAAACATCGTCATCCTCGCCGCCGGCAAAGGCACGCGCATGTACTCCGACCTGCCCAAGGTGCTGCACCCCTTGGCGGGCAAGTCCCTGCTGGGGCACGTGCTGGATACCGCGCGCAGTCTCAGGCCTACAAGGCTTTGCGTAGTGTATGGCTATGGCGGCGCTGTCGTGCCGAATGCGCTTGCGGCGCAAGACATTATTTGGGCGGAGCAACAGGAGCAACTCGGCACCGGGCATGCGGTGCAGCAGGCGCTGCCGCATTTGGATCCATCCGGCATGACGCTGGTGCTGTATGGCGATGTGCCGCTGACACGCTTGAGCACCTTGCAACGCTTATTGGAACACGCGGGCAGCGACAAGCTGGCGGTGCTGACCGCACACTTCGCTGATCCTTCAGGCTATGGCCGCATGGTGCGCACAGCAGGTAAGGTCACGCGCATCGTTGAGCAGAAAGACGCCACGGAGGCGGAGCGCGCTATCACGGAAATCAACACCGGGATTATCGTCGCGCCGAGCGCAAAATTGTCGCAATGGCTGGCTAAACTCTCCAACAACAACGCGCAGGGCGAATATTATTTAACCGACACCATTGCCATGGCGGTGGCCGATGGCCTGGAAATCGCGACGGCACACCCGCACCATGAATGGGAAGTGCTGGGGGTGAACAGCAAGCTCCAGCTAGCGCAACTGGAGCGTATTTACCAGCGCAACTATGCGGAGCAACTGGCCGGGACAGGCACCCACATCATCGACCCGGCGCGTCTGGATGTGCGCGGAGAACTGATCTGCGGTCGGGATGTCGTCATTGATGTCAATTGCGTGTTCGAAGGCCGAGTGACTTTGGGCGACCGTGTTTCGATCGGCGCCAACTGCGTACTGAAAGATGTGACGGTGGCACAAGGCACGAAAATTCAACCATTTACCCACATCGAAGATGCCAGCGTGGGGGCGGATTGCCGCATCGGACCGTTCGCCCGCATCCGTCCTGGCACGACTTTGGCTAGTGATGCACATATCGGGAATTTCGTTGAGATTAAAAATAGCCAAATCGACAGCGGCAGCAAGGTCAACCATTTGTCTTATGTCGGCGATGCCACGGTGGGCAAGAATGTAAATATCGGTGCCGGCACCATCACATGCAATTACGATGGCGCCAACAAGCACCGCACGATTATCGAGGATGGTGTGTTCATCGGTTCCGATACGCAACTGGTGGCGCCGGTAACGGTATGCAAAGGCGCGACCATTGGCGCCGGGACGACGCTCACGCGCAATGCGCCGGCTGGCGAGCTGACGCTATCCCGGGTCAAGCAAATGACAATCAGCGGCTGGCAACGGCCGACAAAAAAGTAAACGCTTAACAGTGATTAGGTGATTCGTACGCGAGTGCCCCAATCACCGATCACCATTCACGGATAACGGAGTTTTATATGTGTGGAATCGTTGGCGCCATCGCCAATCGCAACGTGGTGCCGATGTTGGTCGAGGGGCTACAGCGGCTCGAGTATCGCGGCTACGACTCGGCGGGTATTGCCGTGATCAATGACGAAATCAAGCGCGTGCGCCGTGTCGGTCGCGTGGCGGAAATGGAAGCCGCCGCCGCCGCCGAAGGCTTGTCCGGCCAAGTCGGGATCGGCCACACCCGCTGGGCCACGCATGGCGGCGTGACCGAACCGAATGCGCATCCGCACGTCTCCGGCGAATTGATCGCGGTAGTGCATAACGGCATCATTGAAAACCACGACGAAAAGCGCGCCGAGCTCAAGAAGCTCGGCTACGTCTTCGAATCCCAGACCGACACCGAAGTCATCGCGCATTTGGTGCATCATCACTACCTGCAAACGCGCGACCTGTATCGCGCGGTAGAAATTGCGGTGCGTGAGCTGGTCGGTGCGTACGCGATTGCCGTGATCGCGCTGAATCAGCCGGACTTGATGATCGTGGCGCGCATGGGCTGTCCCTTGCTGATCGGCCTGGGCGAGGGCGAAAATTTCGCCGCCTCGGATGTTTCCGCCGTGCTGTCCAGCACGCGGCGCGTGATTTATCTGGAAGATGGCGATGTCGCGCAAATCGTGCGCGACGGCATCACCATCCACGACCGCAGTGGTGCGGTCATTGCGCGCAAGGAACATGTGAGCGATGTGTCGCTGGCCTCGCTCGAACTCGGGCCCTACAGCCACTTCATGCAGAAGGAAATCCACGAGCAACCGAAGGCGATATCCGACACCATCGAACCGATCCTGGAGCAGGGCTTCACGCCGGCGCTATTCGGCGCGGACGCGCAAGAAATTCTGGCGCAAGTGGACGGCGTGCAAATTCTCGCCTGCGGCACCAGTTACTATGCCGCCTCCGTGGCGCGCTATTGGCTGGAAGACATCGCCGGCATCTCCTGCCAAGCCGAGGTCGCCAGCGAATATCGTTATCGCAATGTGGTGGCCAATCCCAAAAACCTGATCGTAACCATCTCGCAGTCGGGCGAAACGCTCGACACCATGGAAGCCTTGAAGCACGCGCAAGCGCTCGGACAATCCTTGACGCTCGCCATCTGCAATGTGCAGGAGAGCGCCATCCCGCGCGCCTCGCGACTCACTTTTCATACGCGCGCCGGCGCCGAAATCGGCGTGGCTTCGACCAAGGCCTTCACCACGCAACTGGTCGCGCTGTTTGCCCTGACCGTGACGCTGGCCAAGCTGCGCGGACGCCTGAGCGCCGCGCAGGAGGCCGCTTACCTCGACGCCCTGCGCCATCTGCCGGGCAGCGTGCAGCATGCGCTCAATCTGGAGCCGCAAATCAAGCTCTGGGCGGAGCGCTTCGGCGCCAAGCATCACGCGCTGTTCCTGGGACGCGGACTGCATTATCCGATCGCGCTCGAAGGCGCGCTAAAGCTAAAGGAAATTTCCTACATCCACGCCGAAGCCTATCCGGCCGGCGAGCTGAAACACGGCCCGCTGGCGCTGGTGGACAGCGACATGCCGGTGGTAGTGATCGCGCCTAACGACGCGCTGCTGGAGAAAGTGAAATCCAACATGCAGGAAGTGCGCGCGCGCGGAGGCGAGCTGTTTGTGTTCGCGGACCTGGACAGCCATTTCACCGAATCCGAAGGCGTGCACGTGATCCGTACCCCGCGCAACGCCGGCGTGCTGTCGCCCATCGTGCACGCCATCCCGGTGCAACTGCTGGCCTACCACGCCGCGCTGCAAAAAGGCACGGATGTGGACAAGCCGCGTAATCTGGCGAAATCGGTGACGGTGGAATGATTCTAAAAAAGCAGTTTTAGCCGCCAAGACGCCAAGAACGCCAAGAAATAAGGCGAATAAAGCATTTCGCACCGATCACTATCGGTTAGTGTAACAACCAGTCTTGCTTCGGCGGTTTCTTGGTGCTCTTGGCGTCTTGGCGGTTAAATTTAGGCTTTTAGGGCAATGAAGCTTTAAGCGCCCGCCGGATGCTGTAATACGCCGGCTTCGGCCGGTACTCCTCGTCAAACAACAGCGCCGTCCCCTGTCCGGGAAAAAATTCGGGTATCCACGAATAGCGGTCGGTCGCGCCCCAAGTGGAAAAGCTGCGGCATTGCGCCACGGCCAAGCACGCTTGCAGCATGTCGCGGTAGACGCCTGCCTGTGCCCGCAGCGCGGCAGCGTTGCTGGGCTGCTTCAGCATCACATCCATTTCCGTGATATCCGGCTCCAGCCCGAGCGCGGCCAAGCGCTGCATGTTGGCGCGGACATCCGCAGCGCGCGGCGCGTCCGCGATAGCGACATGCATTTGCAGTCCCACGCTGCTGATCGGCACGCCCTGCCAGCGCAAGTCGGCCACGAGATCGTAAATGCCGTCGGATTTGGCGCCGCCGCCCTCGCCGCCGTAGTCGTTGTAACGCAGCCGCGCCTGCGGGTCGGCCTCGTGCGCCCAGCGAAACGCCAGCGCCAGATAATCCGCGCCGATGCCGCGCGACCAGAAGGTTTCGCGCGGACGTCCATCTTCCGCCACCGCTTCCGCCGCCACATCCCAGGATGCGATCCGGCCGCGATAGCGCGTGACCAGCGTCTGGATGTGTTCGCGCAGGATGTCTTTTAATTCGTCGCGGCTGAAATGGCCCTGCGTCAGCCAATCCGGCAGTTGCTGGTGCCACACCAGCACATGGCCGTTGACCTGCATGTGGTGCGCTTCGGCAAACGCCAGCAGCGCGTCGGCCTGGGAAAAATCGTAGCGGTCGCGCTGCGGGTGGACGACGGAGAACTTCAGCGCATTCTCCGGCGTGAGCAGATTGAATTCCCGCGCCAACAATTGCGCATAGGCCGGATCCTTGTTCAGCGTGGGAATGTCCACGGCCGCGCCGATGCGGATGTTGGCTGCTTGTGCCAAGGCGCGCAGCGTTTCCGCCGCAGCAGGCAGCGCAAGCGCGCAACTGAAGATAGCCGCTGTGGCGAGACTGCGCCAATCCATCTTAGTATCCTCGCAGTGCGGCCGTTCCGGCCCACTGCGTCACGAACGCCGGCACCGGTGCTTGCTGCGGCGGACGCAGCCCAGCCGCGCGCGACCAGACTTCGAGCCAGGACTCGCCTTCGCTGCCGGTGACGGTCGTGGGCGATTGATAAGCGCGATCCTGCAGCGCCTGATCCAGGCTGATGAAGCGATAGCCGCGCTGCGTGAGCATGGCAGCCAGCGCGGGAAAATAATCGGCATTGAGCGCATTGGCGTGCAGCACCAGCACCTGCGCAATGTTGCGCCCGAACAGATCGAGGGCCAACTGTTCGGCATGCGCGAATACTGCCTGCATATAGGGTACGTAGGCCGCGCCGATGCGGCGCGCGGCCTCCAGATCGCCCTGCGCTTGGGCGCGGGCATAGGCCACAGCGAATATCCACTCCGAGTTGTTCACGGTGACCGGCGCGACTACGTACCCATGCTGGTTGAGAAAATCCTGGAATGCGGCACGGACCTCCGGTGTTTTTCCCTGATGTAGGAAGGGATGGCGGAACCAGCGCAGCGGTCGGCCCGCGCCTTCCATCAAGGACCGCGTTACTGTTTCGCCACGCAATAGATCAGCCTCGAAGACGTCGAGCGGCACCCGATTCAGCGAGACGTGGGAATAGGTATGGTTGCCCAACTCCAACCCGGCCGCCAGCCAACGCCGCAGCAATTCCACGCGCGCCGGGTCTAGGCTGCCGTCGCGATACAGCTTGGCTTCGTTAACGAAGCCGACGGCCGGCACCGCGGATGCGTGCACGGCTTGCAGCAGGCGCTCGGTCATGGCGCCGAGGGCGGCATCCTCCTCCGTGGGCACAGAGGCAAAAGGCAGGTCGTCGAAGGTGATGGCAACGGCGCGCTCGTTGGGCGTTTGCGCCGCCAGCGCTGCCGGGAACAGGAGGGAGAGGACCAGCAAGCAAATCTTCATACGGCTTCCATCATGCCGCTCCGCTGAGGCTAGAAGCGTCGGGTGAGACTGATCTCGAACATGTGCGAACGGTAGCCGCCTGTGGCACCGCCGCCGTAGTCGGAAAGCCCGGCCTTCACGTTCAGGAACCAGTCGCGATACAGGCCGAAGAAGCCTTCCGCCACGATGTCGCCGCCGCTGCGGAAGCCGGACAGGGTGTTGTCCTTGTACGGGCCGTAGCTGAAGGCCACGCTCACACCGTCGTCGTCGCTGATTTTCCAGTAGGTGAAGGCGGTCAGCGCATAACGCTGGTAGTAGGACGGTGCGTAGTAGCCGTTGCCCGGATCGCGGTCGAAGCCGAACCAGCGGCCGCTCACGCCCAGGTCGAGATTCAGGTGCTCGCTGCGCAAAAAGGCGCGGCGCGGCGCGAGCTCGATGTCCCAACGGTCGTTGCCGTCGGAGAAGGTGTCGTAAGCGAAGCGGCTGGCCAGCGTCCAGCGCAGATCGGGGACCCAGGTCGCATCCAAGGTATTGGTGCGGCTTTCAATGCCGAGCTTGGCCGCGCGCGGCGACACGGCATACAGATCCTGGCGGCGCGACAGGCGCAGGCTCAATTCGTCGATCGGCTGGATATCGGCGCCCACTTCATAAATGAATTGGCTATTGCCTTCGGCGCTGCCATTGCCGATCTGTGCATCCAGCGACAGTTTGCCGGAGTAGCGATGCTGAATGCCCAGCCAGGCGCGGTTGTAGCCGATGGTCGTGCCGCCATCGGGCTTTTCAAAGCCGCTGCCGGCGAGCGTGGTGATGTGCTGCCGGTCGCCGCCGCCGAACAGGCGCGTCTCGGGATTGAGCACATATTCGCCGCGCACGCCGTAGTGGCGGATGCTGACATCGTCGGAACCCGCGCTATAGCCAAAATCGAGCGTCACATTAGAACGCAAGGGGGTGCGGATGAAGCGCGCGAGGTCGATGGTTTCCTTGTCCTCTGCCGGACGCAGGCGGGTGACATCGGCTAGGCTGGCCAGCGCTTCGCGCGGGCGATGCGCATAGTGCAGGGCGACGGTGCGGGTGTAGCCTAGCTCGTAGTCGTCGCGCAGCCCCGGCTCCAATTCCTTGACGATGGCCAGCGCCGGCGTCGGCCGCTCGGCCCAGGCCAGCACGCGCGCCTTTTGCTTGCGGTAGGCGAGATTGTCGCCGAAGCGCTGGCGGTAGTTTTCCAGCAACTCCATCGCCCGCGCGTAGTCGCCTAGATCGGTGATGACCACGATGTACTCCATCACGGCGGCGGCCACATTCGGCTGCTTGGCCAAATAGACGCGGTAGGCCGCGGCTGATGCGCCCGGGTGGCTGCTCCAGTAGTGCACGCGCGCGATGCCCAGCAGCGCGCCGGGATCATCCGGCGCGAGCGCGAGGATGCGCTGGTAGCTGTCCAGCGCCGTGGCATAGTCGCCGCGCTCGGCCGCGAGGTCGGCGCGGGTGCGCAGGTATTCGAGATTTTTCGGGTCGAGCGCCAGTGCGCGCTCGATGGCGGCGGCGGCTTCTTTCGATTCCTTCACCGTGGGATAACTCTGCGCCAGGCGGTAGTACAAGGCGTGATCCTCGGGCGCAAAGCGGGTCGCCGCTTGCAGCGCCGCCGAAGATGCGGCGGCATCGTTGCCCAGGGCGTAGATGTCGGCCATGCGCAGCCAGTATTCCTTGCTCTCGCCGAAGCGTTGGCGGTACAGCGCAGCGTATTCCTGCACCGCTTGGGTGTTGCCGCGTTCCGCTTCCAGTTCCATGTATTCCAGCATGACATCCTTGTCTTGCGGGCGCTGCGCCAGATAGGCGCGATAGCGCGGCACGGCGCTGTCCTTCTTGCCGCCGCGCGCGCTGGCGCGGGCGGCGCCGAGCAAGGCTTCGGCGTCATTCGGCGCTTGCGTCAGCACGCGCTCGAAGCTATCCAGCGCCAGCGCATAGTCGCCGGTCCAGGTGGCGACTTCGCCGCGCGCGCGCAGATAAACGGGGTTGTTCGGTTCAAGTTCGACCGCGCGCTGGATGGCGCTCAGCGCCGCCGGACTGTCCAGCGCCGCGGCATAGGCCTGGGAGAGTTTTTGATATAAGCGCGCATCTTGCGGCGCGTATTTCACCGCCTCGCGCAAGGCTTCCGCCGCGCGCGCCGGGGTCTTGAGCTGGGTGGCGCGAATGTCGGCAATGCGTTCCCACAGCTGTGGTTGCGCCGGATTGGCCTTGAGCGCTTGCTTGTAGATTTCCACCGCTTCCGCCCATTGCCCCTGCATTTCGGCGCGCAGGCCGGCGTCGGGCACTGGCAGGGGCTTGGTTTGCGCCAGGGCCAGGTTCGCGCAACAGGCCAATACAAGAAATAAATGCCGCTTCATTTGCGCCACCGCCGGTTGCGAAAAATCCACAAGTCGGCGGCAAAGCGGCCGATGGTGATCAAGTCAAACAGCAACACGCCATAGCGCAGCGGTGTCACCAGCAGTCCCTTCAGCAGGTATTCCAGCCGATGTCCTTGGGTCACGTTCATTAGGATCAGAGTGGCCACCAGGGTTTCGGCGATCAGCGTAATTACCAACGGTTCCCACAATTGCAGCAGAATCATGATCAGCAACACCGTCGGAAACGCCACCTTCTCGAAGGCCGACATGAACAGCACCCAGCCGATGGGGCGGCCATATTGGATGGTGTAGTCGATGCCGAAGGGTTGGCGGTATTGTTCATGATGCACGCGCATTTCCGCTAAATCCGTTGCGAGTTCGGCCGCTTCCTCTTTTTTGCGGCGATAGCGCTTGAGCGCCTTGAACGGGCTGCGCATCAGCTCGTCGAAGTAATAGCAGCTTTGCAGGAAGGACGAGGACCACAGATAGATCTGCCCCGGCACGCGCCCCACTTCCGGCTCCTGCGAGCGCGCGTAAATGTCGGTGAGCTGGATGTTGCGATAGCCGTTGTCGTTGATGGCGAAGCCGATGAAGATGTCTTCCGAATTGGTGAGATCGTCGCCCAGGATCGGTTCGTAGCGATCGAACACGATGGTTTTCAATACGCTGCGCCGATAGGCCACGGCGCAGCCCACCGGATTGAGGATGCTGCCGAAGAATGCCATCTGCCCATGGTAGACGAATTGTTGCAGGAAGAAATACAGCACGTCCCGATACAGGTCGGTGATGCCGCGCTGCAAGTGGTGGAACCAACCCACTTTCGGATATATGGTGGCCTCGGGATGCGCGCCCAGGAATTTTTTCAGCGCATCGGTTTCCAGCATGGCGCGGCGATCTTTATCCCGTAGCGGCAGCACCGTGCCGCAGGCGCTGGCGATGCCGGCGCCCTTGTACAGTTCCTCCACGATGCGCTCGATATAGTTCTCCGACTCCAGCACCGTGTCGCCGTCGAGTATGAACTCCACATCCGCGTCCGACTCGCGCGATTGGCGCTTGAGGGTGGGCGTCTTGCCGATGGAGTGCGCACGATGAATCGTGGTCAGATCCATGCCGTTCAGTTCGCAGAAGGTCTTGGCGTACTCGACCGTGCGGTCCTGGCTGCCGTCGTCGATGAGGATGATGCGTTGCGGCTTGCGCGTTTGGCGCGCCAATGACGCCAGGCATAACGGGATATTGCTTTCCTCGTTGAAGGCCGGGATCACCACGTCGACCGTGGCGCTGCGCCAATCTTCGGCCGGTGCTGGAACTGTTTTATCAGGGCCATGCAGCAGGCCGATGATGCTTAGCACGGTGTTGGGGCTAAGGATGAAATAAGGAGTGGTGGCCATATTTTTTATTTTAAGCGATGCAAGATTGTTTTGTACGTTCGCGATCGATCAAGTCGTCCAGCGTATCATTTAAATGCCATTGCGGCGCAAAGCCGGTCAGCGTGCGCAGCTTGTCCAAGATCGGACGCCGGTGCGTGACATCCTCGAACTCCTCGCCGTAGGCTTCCTTGTAGGAAATGAAGCGCAGGGTCGAGCTGCTGTGCGCGCGCTGGATGGTCAGCTCGGCCAGACCGCGAATGGAAATTTCCTGCTCGTTACCTACGTTCACCACCTCGCCCCAGGCCGCGGGAGAGCCGGCGAGATGATCCAGCGCCACCACCGTGTCGCGCACATCGCAAAAGGATCGGGTCTGCTCGCCGCTGCCAAAAATGGTCAGTGTTTCGTTGCGCACCGCATGTTGCACAAAGCGCGGCACCACCATGCCGTAGTGTCCCACCTGGTGCGGTCCAATGGTGTTGAACAAGCGCACCACCGCGAGGTGCAGGCCATATTTGCGCGCATAGGAAAACGCCAGGAACTCGTCCGCCAGCTTGGTCACCGCATACGTCCAGCGCAAGCGGCCGGCGGAAGGCAGCACGATGTCGTCGGTCTCGGCAAAGCTGCTCTTGGCATTGAAGCCATACACCTCGGAGGTGGAGGCGATGATCACTTGCGGATTCCAGCCGCCGCTGTGGATGGCGCGCAACACCTTCTCGGTGCCGTTCATATTGGTCGCCATTACCGCCACCGGGTCTTCCAGCACTTTCTTCACTCCGACCACCGCCGCCATGTGATAGATGCGGTCGGCCCAGGCGACCGCCTTGTCCAGGGCGCCCCAATGCAAAATGTCCGCCTCGACGAAGCGGAATTGCGGATTGCAGCGGAGCGGTTCGATATTGCTAAGCGAGCCCGTGCTTAGATTGTCGACCACATATACATGGTCGCCTTGGGCCAGATGGTGGGCCGCCAGGTGCGAGCCGATGAATCCCGCCCCGCCTGTTATGAGAACATGCATGTTATGCCGCTTTAATTTGATTTTTGCCTTCGCCAGGAGCGTTCGATTTCCCCGGGCGTACTGCTGATTTACGGCAAGTATGGTCTCAAGCTTGAGCATGTTCTGGCGATTAGTGTTGCGCTGCAACAGGGCGCCGATGTGGACAAGCCGCGTAATCTGGCTAAATCCGTGACAGTTGAGTAAACTCCACGCGTGTCTGTCATCGCGATCTTCAATCAAAAAGGCGGTGTGGGTAAGACCACCACCACGCTTAATCTAACTGCGGCGCTAGCGCGCATGGGGAAGCGCCCCATCGCCATCGATCTCGATCCGCAAGCGCACCTCACCCTGACGTTCGGCGTGCAGGATGTAAACACCGACACCTCTATCGGCGCATTCTTTCGAGACGATACCCCCTTATTGAATTTGGTCCGCGATTTGGCTACTGGCGCGCGCGTGATCCCCGCGCACTTGGACCTCTCCAAGGTCGAGGCCTTGCATAGTAAAAGTGCCGCGGCAGCGCGCAAACTAAAGCTGGGACTCGATGCGTCCCTTGCGTTAGAGGGCGTGCCGATCTTGATCGACTGTTGCCCTACTTTCGGCGTTTTGACCCTGAATGCCTTGTTGGCGGCGAATCGGGTATTGATACCGGTGTCGGCGGATTTTCTCTCGATGCAAAGCGTGAATAAATTGGACATGGCGCTCAAGGCGCTGGAAGGCCCGCTGCAGCGCAAAATCGAAAAACGTATCGTGCTCACCCGGTTTGATAGCCGGCGCAAATTTTCTTACGATATATACGACCAGCTCCAAGAGCGCTACGGAAGAGAACTCTGCGCAACCCGCGTGGCGGAAAATGTGGCGCTGGCCGCAAGCCCGACGCTGGCGCAAGACGTATTTACTTATGCGCCCTCCAGTCCGGGTGCGCGCGATTATGCAAAGCTCACGCTGGAATTGATCGAATCTGGTTTCTTTGCTTGATTTTAAAAGTAAAAAATTACTGCACCCGGACATGAGCAGGTCATTTTTTGGCTCTCAAGCTTTGAGTCTGGATGCCGATACAGCTAAAACTGTCAGAATAATTAAGAGGCTCCCGGGCTCACTATATGTCGTTGCCAATTCTAGTCGTGGACGATTCCGCCATGGCGCGCAAAATGTTGATCAAGTCGCTGCCGCCGGAGTGGGATGTGGAAATTTCCCAAGCGGAAAATGGCGTACAAGCCATTGAGGCGTACCGTGCCGGCAAAGCGGCGGTGATGTTTCTCGACCTGACCATGCCGGTGCTGGATGGTTATGGCGTGCTGGAAACGCTGCGCAAGGAAGATCTCAACAGCATGGTCATCGTGGTTTCCGCAGATATTCAGCCCGTCGCGCAGGAGCGCGTCCTGTCCATGGGCGCGATCGCCTTTGTGAAAAAACCCGTGTCATCCGAGCTGATTTCCACCGTGCTCAAGCAATATGGTGTGATATGAGCCTAGCCGCCCTCAGCAACGATCAGCGCGACGCGCTGCAAGAGTTGACCAATATCGCGATGGGCCAGGCCGGCGCATCGCTGGCGACGCTGCTCGACGAGTTTGTGGATTTGTCGGTGCCGCGCATCCGCGTGGTAGAGCTGGTCGATCTGCCGCCGGTATTGGCCGAGCTGGTGGGCAAAACCAATTTGGTCAGCGCGGTGCGCCAATCGTTCCAGGGCTATTTGCGCGGCGAGGCGATCATCATCTTCGGCGAACCAGGCTGTCAGGCGCTGGCCGATCTGATGGGCTTTGAAGGCGAGTTGGGCGAGAGCGGCGAAAACGAGTTGTTGCTGGATGTGGCGAATGTGCTGTCCGGCGCATGCCTGGGCGGCATGATGGAGCAAATCCGTAATTTCACCGAGACCAAGGGCCCGGCGGAATTGAGCTTTTCCATGCCGTCGGTGATGGCGCGCCAAGTCATGGCGGAGCAATTGATCGACCCGCAAAAAGTGCAGTGGAGCCACGCGCTGCTGCTGGAAGTGAATTTCACCATCAAGAACCGGGACTTCATCGCCCACCTCACCATGCTCATGCCGGAAGAAGGGATTGAAAAAATCCGCGGCATTCTCGATGAATTCCTCGCTGCATTCTAAAAATGATCTTGCCCCATGAGCGGTGAAGCGTTTTCCTTCAATTTAGCCGAAACCGTTGTCAAATGGCTGGATGTCGGCATTTTCGTTCTGGATAAAAATTTCGAGGTGCAGCTGTGGAATAATTTCATGGCGCACCATAGCGGCCGCGCCGCGGAAGAGATCGTCGGCAAAAATCTGTTCGAGGCATTTCCGGAACTGCCCAAGCCGTGGTTCACCAAAAAGGTCAATACGGTATTCCTGCTGAACAACTTCGCATTCATTTCCTGGGAAAATCGGCCGTTCCTGTTTCGCTTTGCGCACAACCGCCCGATTACCGGCGGCGCCGATCACATGTACCAAAACTGCATGCTGTTGCCGCTGAAAGCCGAGCAAGGCAAGCCGGAAGCGGTGTGCGTCATGGTGTTCGACGCAACCGATACCGCGATTGCGCAAAACCTGCTGAAAGAAGCGCTGGAAGCCATCTCGGAAATCAGCAATCGTGACGGCCTGACCGGCATCTACAATCGCCGTTATCTGGAAAATCGTTTGTCGAGTGAATTCGACCGCACGCGGCGCTATGGCGGCACCTTCTCCATGGTTTTGTTCGACTTGGATTTCTTCAAAAAAGTGAACGACACTTACGGCCATCTCGCGGGTGACAAAGTCTTGGTGGAAATCGCCGCGCGCATGAAAGCGCAATTGCGCACCTCGGATGTGCTGGGACGCTATGGCGGCGAAGAATTCATTCTGATTTTGCCGGAAACGTCACTCGAAGGCGCGCGCATATTCGCCGACCGCTTGCGTGAAATGATCGAGCTGGAACCGGTGATCTACGACAACATCACCATTCCCGTCACCGTGAGCATGGGCGTGACCGAGCATCAGGCGGACATGCCCAGCTACACCAGCATGACGCATCAATCCGATCTGGCGCTGTACGCCTCCAAGGCTGCCGGGCGCAATCGCGTGACGTGTTATGACCCATCTTTAGAAAAGTTGGCGGCGCAAGCCAAGCACTAGAAAAAGATTTTCCCCCGGTTAAATTGGGCACACCATCTCGCCCAGCTTGGTCGTCAGCTTCAAGTTCTCGCGATAATCCACCGGGCAATCGATAATCGTCACCGTGTTTTGCGCCAGCGCCGTTTGCAGCGTGGGCAGCAACTCCTCCGCACGGCTAATGCGATAGCCTTTGGCGCCGAAGGCCTCCGCGTATTTTACGAAGTCGGGATTGCTGAATTTCACGTTTGAGGTGCGGCCAAAATGCGTTTGCTGCTTCCACTCGATCAGGCCGTAGCTTGCGTCATTCCAAATCAAAATCACGAACGGCGCTTGCATGCGCATCGCCGTTTCAATCTCTTGCGAGTTCATCAGAAACCCCGCGTCGCCGGTTACCGCCACCACCTTGCGTTGCGGGAAATTCAGCTTGGCGGCTACCGCGCCCGGCAGCGCGATGCCCATGCTGGCGAAGCCGTTGGAGATGATGCAGGTATTGGGTTTTTCACATTCGAACATGCGCGCCATCCACAGTTTGTGCGCGCCGACATCGCAGATGACGATATCTTCGGCATCCAGCGCACGGCGCAAATCGGCAATGATGCGCTGCGGCTTGATTGGGAATTCAACGTCATGGTCCATCTCGTGTAGCTGCTTCTGGATCTCGACCCGCAAGCGCTCATAAATATTGTTGGTGTGGCGTCTGGCGCGGCTTGCCAAGGCGGGCAGCGTGACATTGAAATCCCCCAAAGCGCCTTCGGTGAGGTTGTAGTTGGCGTCGACTTCCGCCGGCAGGATGTCGATGTAAATGATTTTGCGGTCGGCGGTTTGATGCCACAGCTTGGGAGGATATTCCACGATGTCGTAGCCGATGCAAATCACCACATCCGCACGGTCAAAACCGCAGGAAACGTAATCGTGCGACTGCAACCCCACCGTGCCCAGACTGAGCGGATGCGCGGATGGCATGATGCCCTTCGCCATGAAGGTGTTGGCTACGGGGATGTTGAGCTTCTCGGCGAAATCGATCAAGGCGGCGCTGGCGCGGGCGCGCACCAGGCCGTTGCCGGCCAAGATGAGCGGAAACTCGGCAGCGTTTAGGACTTGGACGATGGCATCCAGGCGCACCTCGGAAGGATAGGGGGTCGTCACCAAGCGCGGCGTGATGGGCGTTAATTCCAGATGCTCGATGTGCGCGATATTTTCCGGGAACTCGATAAAAGTCGCACCCGACTTGGCGCCCTGCGCCACTTTGAATGCTTTGCGCACCACCTCGGGAATGATCTCGGGATTGAGGATTTGCGTCGCGTAACGCGTGATGGGCTGAAACAGATTCACCAAGTCCAAAACCTGATGCGACTCTTTATGCAGACGATTGGTGGCGGCTTGGCCGGCGATGGCGACCACCGGCGCATAATCCATATTGGCATCGGCAACGCCGGTCACCAAATTGGTGGCGCCCGGCCCCAGGGTGGCCAAGCACACGCCGGCCTTACCGGTGAGCCGGCCTTGCACATCGGCCATAAATGCCGCGCCTTGCTCATGCCGGGTGGTCACAAAGGCGATGGATGAATCGAGCAAGGCATCCATGACATCCAGGTTTTCTTCACCGGGGATGCCGTAAATATATTCCACCCCCTCGGCTTCCAGGCATTTCACGAATAGATCGGCGGCACGCATGATGACCTCTTACTCACGTTTGATTATGCAGAGATGTAATCAACCTTAGCGGCATGTGGTTACATAAGCTGAATGGCGTTGTGCATTGTGCGGCCGTTGTAGGCGTGCGCCAAGGCAGCGTCCGTAAACGCTCTTGGTTTTGCTCCAAGCTAAGTAACGAACCGGTGCGCCACACGACGCAGACAGTCATGATCAGATAATACTTCTTCCAATCATAGGATATGAGCAATAAGTTCAGGCCCTCATTCAAGGGCTCAAGCGAAGAGCGGCACAAGCCGCGGGGTCGTAGGCAAGCCGAACGCCGCTATTAGCAGTAAGCTTGGCGTAGCCCAAACGCGTACCCGCAACAGCTGCGGATCTGGCAAGCAATGTTGCAAGCAAACAGATGATGGCCATTGCGATATACCTTCACTTCAGCCGGACAAGTTTTGCCCTTGCGCCGGTCACCTTATTCGGCATCTGGGGGCGCGATACTCGGCATGGATTTACCGGCTATGCCCCAATCTACGCGACGGGTGAGGTACATGGTCAGCGCGAGTATGCCGAAGATGAGCCAGGCACCCATGAGAAGGGCGTAGTCCTCCGAGGCCAGGAGTTGATACAGGCCGAAGTACAGCAAGGCATAGCCCGTACCCAGAACAGCAGAGCCCTTCCAGCCTCCCAATAAGGTGCGGCCGTAGGCTGCAATCAGCATTACACACGCGCCCGCAGCGATCAGGTAGGACAGATCAAAACGCAGGTGTTCGGACAGTGCCAACAGCAGCAAGAAGAACAGCACCACGGCGAAACCCACTAGCAAATATTGCAAGGGATGTACCGAGCGCGCTTTGACTAACTCGAACAGAAAGAATCCCCCCAAGGTGAGTAGCACGAATAGGGAACCGTAACGCACTGCACGATCAGTCTGCGTGTAGCCATCGACCGGATCGATGAGCGAAACTCCCAGGGTGGTGGCCATCCAGGGGGCGGGATTTTGGCCGCTTCCTGTCTGGATTTTGGCATCTAGCAAGTGGTCGCCGCCGGTGGCGAAATCATTGACGCGCCAGCGTGCGCTAAATCCGTTTTGATTGATGGTGCGCTTCTCCGGCAAAAAATTTCCGGTGAAGCTGGGATGTCGCCAAGGAGAATCCAATTCGAAATCGTTGTTCTCTGCCAGCGGAATCAAGTCCAGGCGCGTACTCCCGGCAATTTCCATTTCCGCGTCCAGCGTTAATCCCTGTTGCAAGGTTTGTAAGTCGATCGGCACGTGGAATCCATGCTCGAACTGGCCACCCGGCACGCCGGGGCGGGCGGTCAGGAGCTTGCCCTGCGCGCTCTTGATCGAAATGCGCTTCAGGCCGCGCGGATCGCTGACCCCATAGACGATGTAAGCTTCCTCAATGGTTTGCCCCGGTGCAGGTTTGAAAGCCGGAAGTTGCGCAGTGAGTTTCACCTTTGCCAAGTAAATGTGGGCCTTGAAGATGCCACGGTAGCGCTCGCCGACCTCCAGATTGCCCGTGGCGTTCAGTTGTGTGGGGCGAATGGCATGGGAACAGTCCTGAACGATATTGTGGCGATTAAAGCCTTTGTCATTGGTATCAACTATGGAGCGCGGCTCGCTGCATTTGACCCAAATCAGGGGGCCAGCCAACTGCTGTTCGCGTGCATATTGATCGGCGATGGAGCGCACCGCGCCATCGCGGGTAGCTGATCGCTCATTTACCTTCCATTCCACTTTCAACATTGCAAAGGCAAGAATAAGGGCGATCAGGCCCAGGGTGAGCAGTTTGATGAATAGTTGTTTGTTCATGGCAAGACCTCCCAGGAGAATGGAGTGGCAAGTCTTGCGGCGAGCGGTGGTTTTTGTATGTTGGCTATGAGTAAATGCAGTGATGCATTAAGGCAATTTGCGGGCAGGCTGCGGCGCGACGCCTCTTGGCGGATTGGATCTTTTCTGACTTGGAAGGACAAAAAAAAAGCCCCGATTTGCATCGGGGCTTAAGCGCAAGTTGAACAGAAACAAGCATCACACTAGCAAATTCAATATATCATAAATTTTGCCGCTGTCTAGTACTTTATAACTAATATATTTCAGCAAAAGTTACTGGGCTTTTCCCTGCGATTTGGCCAAGCCTTGCTTTAACGCCAAGGTTGCAACTTGCACCCGGTTTGCCAGGCCAAGCTTGTCTAGAATGCTACGTAAATGATTTCTAACGGTATTTTCTGAGAGATTCAGGGTGTCGCCGATGGCGCGGTTGGTTAGACCGCGTGCCACATAGGTCACGATTTCCAATTCGCGCTGCGAAAGTTTACCGAATGCGCCGTTCATTAGCTCGCCGCGCGCCATTTTTTGCATGATATGCGATGGCAGCATGCTGTTTCCCAGGTGCACCGAATGAATGGCCTGAATAATTTGTTCCGGTTCGCTGGATTTTAGGATGTAGCCATCGACGCCACGCTCGATGGCGTCGCGAATCTCGTGGTCTTCATCGGCGATGGTCAGCATGATGACCTTGATGCCGCGGGCTTTAAAATCCGGCACGAGATCCAGGCCATCGGTGTCATGCAGGCCGCGATCAAGCAAGACCACGTCGGCGCTCCCGCCGGACTTGAGCCAGTTGCGCGCGCTGGCAATGTCGGCGAATTGGCCGGCTATACCGACCTCAGCGGAATGCTCGAGCAAGTGCTCCAAACCCTTGCGGAACAGCGGGTGGTCATCAACCAATACGACCTTGATCGTCAAATTAAAGCCCCTATAGGATTAAGTGGACTAATGCTTCTTGTTCTTTTGGGCCATCACGATTAACTCATTCAAGGTGGCGAAGAGTTTTTCCGGCGTACCGGCTTGCGCGACCGACGTTTGGTAGCGGCCGTCAACCACCAAGGCCGGCACGCCCTGAGCGCCGGAGGCCGCACTCAAGGCCTGTGATTTCGCGATGCGCGCGTTGACTTCCGGCGAGTCCAGCGCTTTTTCAAATTGCTTAGGATTCGCGCCTAATTGCTTAACCAGCTTGAGCAAAGTTTCGCGGTTGTTGAGATTTTGGCCGGACAGATGAATCGCGTTAAAAAAATCCTCGTGCAGTTTATCGCTCAAACCCAAGACTTCCGCGGCATAGTAAGCGCGCGCTAGCGGAATCCAATTCGGCGTCTGGGCGAAAACCGCCGGTATGCGGCGGAAGTAAACATTTTTGGGCAAGGTCTTGACCCAAGCAACGACGTCCGGTTCCAGGGCGAAGCAATGCGGGCAGCCATACCAAAATAATTCCATCACCTCGATGCGCTTCGGATCGAGGGTTACGAGCGGCGGTGAAATGAGCTGGTATTCCTGGCCTGCGGTTAGCGCATGCGCGGCATTGGAGAGCAGGGGTAAGGCGGCGGCGGAAAACAGAAACTGGCGACGAGTGAACATTCGAGACCTCAGTAGTTATTGTTGGGCGGGTGTGTTTTCAAGAACCTTGATCAGGCTCGACTGAACACCATTTTGAGACAGCGTGGCGCGCGCTTTGTTCATCTCTTCGATATCGGTAAACGGCCCGACACGCACCCGATGCCATACGCCCTTGTCCGGAACGCTGGCGGTTTGGATCAGCGCTTCCACACCCATTAGGGCCAGCTTGGCTTTGAGGTTGTTGGCTTCGACTTCGGTTTGGAACGAGCCGGCCTGTAGAAAATATTGTTCTTTGCCTTGCGGCGCTTGTTTGATTTCTTGTTCCGTCACCGGTTGTTCGGTGCCAGGCAGAATGTCGTAATAAGTGAAACGGTTTTTTTCCGCATCGGCTTTGGCGCTGGGCTTGGCGCCGTTCTGGGTCGGCGGCAGTTTCGCGCCGGGTTTCGCTTCCGGGGTGGCTTTGGGGGGCGGCGGCTGTTGTCGGAATGGGCTGGGCGCGGAGTTGATATACAGCGCCACGGCCAACGCGATGGCCAATCCGAGCAAAATGCCGATCACCATGCCGGTGATCATCGGATTGCCGGATTTACTGCTATTGGAGCTCTTCTTGTAGTCGCGATTAATAGCCATCACATTTTCTCGGGTGCGGTAACGCCCAGCAAATCCAGTCCGTTTTGGATCACCTGGCGGGTTGCGGAAATCAAAGCCAAACGCGCAAACCGCGTCGGTTCATCGTCTACTAGGACTTGCTCGGCATTATAGTAGCTGTGGAAATCGGAAGCCAAATCCTTCAGGAAATAAGCCAGGTGATGCGGCGCGAGCTCGCGCGCGGCGTTAACCACCATTTGCGGGTAATCGTCCAGGCGTTTTAACAGCGTGAGCTCAATCGGCATGGCGAGTTTGGCCAGGTCCGCGATCGACGCCAGCATCGCCACATCGCCGCCCCACTTGGCGAACACCGAGCAGCAGCGCGCATGCGCGTACTGAATGTAATACACCGGATTGTCGTTGCTCTGCGATTTGGCTAAATCCAGATCGAAGTCCAAATGCTGATCGCTCTTGCGCAGCACATAGAAAAAACGCGCCGCATCGTTGCCGACCTCGCCGCGCAACTCGCGCAGCGTGACGAAATCGCCGGAGCGCGTGGACATCGAAACCTTTTCGCCGGCGCGATACAGCACGGCAAATTGCACCAGCGCGATGGTCAGCTTGTCGGCATCCAGGCCCAGCGCCGTGAGCGCGCCTTTGACGCGGGCGATG
Organism: Pseudomonadota bacterium; assembly: GCA_021812385.1. Lineage (GTDB taxonomy): Bacteria > Pseudomonadota > Gammaproteobacteria > Burkholderiales > Thiobacteraceae > RBG-16-58-11. Next base: position 34,277 of record JAKANO010000012.1, read on the forward strand.
TAGCCGTGGTGGTCGGCGCCCCAGATATTGATCACTTGGTCGAAGCCGCGCTCGAACTTGTTCAAGTGGTAGGCGATGTCCGAAGCGAAGTAGGTATACAGGCCGTTGTCGCGCTGCACCACGCGGTCTTTTTCATCGCCAAAATTGGTGGAGCGGAACCACAGCGCGCCGTCTTGCTCGTACACGTGGCCGTTCTTTTGCAGGGTTTCGACGGCGCGTTGCACCAAGCCGCTATCGAACAGCGATTTTTCCGAAAACCAATGATCGAACACCACGCCGAATTCGGTGAGATCGTTACGGCAATCGCCGAGCTGCTCGGTGAGCGCGACGTTATGCACGTAGGCGTAATCCTCGCCCAGCAGTTTTTTCGCATTGGCGATGAGTTGGTCCAGATGCGCTTCCTTGTCTTCTTCGACCGAGGGCGCGCCGTCGAGCACATGCCAAGGTTCGTGAATATAGCGGTCGCCGTGCTGCTGCTGAATGATCTGCGCCATGTCGCGCACATAGTCGCCCTGATAAGCGTTGGGCGGGAACGGCACATTGATGCCGTTGATTTCCAGATAGCGCAGCCACGTGGAGAGCGCCAGGATATCCATCTGCCGCCCGGCGTCGTTGACGTAATACTCGCGCGCCACCGTATAGCCGGCAGCGCTCAAGACATTCGCCAGCGAGGCGCCGAAGGCCGCGCCGCGGCCATGGCCCACATGCAGCGGGCCGGTCGGGTTGGCGGAAACAAACTCCACTTGCACGCGCTTGCCATTGGCCGGCGCCCGGCCGAAATTTCGCCCGGCTTGCAAAATCTCGGCCACCACGCGCTGCTTGGAAGCATTGTTCAAAAAGAAATTGATAAAGCCGGCGCCGGCGATCTCGGTTTTTTCCACCCAAGGCGATACGGGCAAGGCGTCGACGATGTCTTTGGCCACATCGCGCGGATTGCGCTTGAGCTGTTTGGCCAGCGGCATGGCGATATTGCAGGCGAAATCGCCGTGCGATTCCTGCTTGGTGCGCGTCAGTTCGATGGCGGGAAGTTGGGCGTCGGGCGCCACGATGACAAGCGCGTCGCTGAGTAATTGGCTAAGGTGGGTTTTTAGATCGGACATGATTTAGGCTGACAGGAAAGCGCCATTATAAGCCCTGTAGCCTTCCCTTGGCACGCTGCCGCAGGCCCAATAAGGCAATCTCCCGTTCCGAGAAGCCGGCCGCCCGGCGCGCTGCGCCATTGAACGGCGGGCCGAAGTCGGGCGCATCGTATTGCGCCAACAGCTGTTGAAAAGTAGCAACCGGCTCCAGCCCGCGTAGATCGCAAAAATAGTCATACCAACGGTTGCCGATCACCACGTGTCCGACCTCGTCGCGCTCGATAAGCTCCAGAATGCGCGCCGCCGCCGTATCGCCGGTCGAATGCAATTTGTGGCGCAAGCCTGGCGTCACGTCCAGGCCGCGTGCTTCCAATAGGCGCGGCACCAGCGCCATGCGCACCAGGGGATCGTGCGCCGTGCGCAGCGCCATGTCCCACAGCCCGTTATGCGCGGCGAAATCGCCATAGTCGTAACCCAAGCTACGCAAATGAGCGCGCAATAGTTGAAAGTGCTGCGCCTCTTCCGCCGCCACCTGCAGCCAATCGCCGTAAAAATCGCGCGGCAAACCACGAAAACGATAGGCTGCGTCCAGCGCGAGATTGATCGCGTTGAATTCGATGTGCGTTAGCGAGTGGATGAGCGCCGCCCGGCCTTCCGGCTGGCTCAGAGAGCGTCTTGGCGCAGCCTGCGGCTCCACCAGTTCGGGGCGTGCGGGCCGGCCGGCATCGCCGATGGGAGTAATGGCTTCGTCGGACAAGGGAATGAGCGCGCCATTGCGCCATTGCTGCGCCAGCGCGGCTGTCTGCGCGCATTTAGCGTCCGGTTCGGCCTGCATCAGCGCCGCGTGGACCAAGGAGAAGAAATCGGAGAAAAAATCGTTCATGACAAGGCGCGCCTCTTAAAAGCCATATATGTTTGGGCGTTGCCCCTGTTGCGCTGCGCCGGGAATATTTTACGGGTGTTGCCGGTTATTTGAATCATGCCGCATGCAATTATGGCGTAGCGATGGAATAAAACGCACGCGCATGCGTCTTTACCTAGGCAAGCCATTTTAACAACAGGAGACAAACATGCATCTTGGAAAAATCAGTTACTACAGCATTATGGCCGCGATGGCCGCCACGCTCGCCGCCGCCCCGCTCAGCAGCTTTGCTGCAAACGAAAAGAAAGCGGCGGCGCAACCCGCGGCGGCGGCCAAGAAAAAACTGGTGATTCAGGTCAGTGACGCCGACCCGAAAAAATGGGCGCTGGCGCTCAACAACGCGGCCAATGTGCAAGAGGATCTAGGCAAGGAAAATGTGGACGTCGAGCTGGTCGCTTACGGCCCTGGCCTGGGCATGCTCAAGCTGGAATCCGAAGTAGGCGGCCGCGTAAAAGGCGCCCTTGAAAATGGCGTCAAGGTGGTGGCCTGCGAAAATACCATGCAAAAGCAAAAGCTCACGCAGGCTGATATGCTGCCGAACCTGGGCTACGCTAAGGCTGGGGTAGTGGAGCTCATGAATAAGCAGGCCGAGGGTTACTCGTATATCCGGCCCTAAAATGCAAGCGCTGGATTTAGCGTGGAATGCCCCGCTATTTTTCATGCGCGATAAGGGAGAACACCATGGCAGGCACGGTTCGCTTGGTTTTAGGCCTGTTGGCCATGGCATTAGCCAGCGCATGTTGGGGGCAAACGCAGGAAGCACTGCTTGCCACGTTGGAGAAGACCAATCGCGCCGTCACTGCGCAACCGCGCAATGCCGCGCTGTATGCCCAACGTGGCGATATTTATTATCTGTTGAACGACTTGTCGCGCGCGGTGGCGGACTACAGCGCCGCGCTGACATTGGACGAGCATCAGGATGGCGCCTATTTTGGCCGCGGCATGGCCTATGGGCGCATGGGCCTGATCGACGAGGGCATCGCCGATCTCAGCGTGTATATTGCGCGCCACCCCAAGGATAGCGTGGGCTATACCAAGCGCGGCGTGCGCAATATTTGGCGCGGCCATTGGCAGGAGGCCGAGCGCGACCTTACGCGCGCCGTCGAACTCGACCCCAACAATGCCGAAGCCCACGACGATTTGGGCGTGGTGCTGGCCAAGCAAAAAAATCTGCGCGCCGCGGCGCAACATTTCTCGGCCGCGATCAAGCTCGATCCCAGTTATCAGAAGGCGTATCACAATCTGGCGATCTGTTTTTACATGGGCGGGCGCCACGACGCGGCCTTACAAATTATCGATGCCGGCCTGAGCCTGGATCAGGAAAACCGCAGCTCGCTCATGCTCAAGGCGGCGATCTTAGAAGCGCTCGGGCGCGCACCAGAGGCGCAAAAAATTACCGCGCATGCGGAATTTCTGCCGGAAGACAACTGGACGGAGCGCGCTGCCATCGGTGCACCATTAAAATAGGAAAAACAAACATGCTGCGAAAGATAGGGCTGCCCATGCTGTGCTTGTTTTCATTGCCGGCTGCTGCCGAATTAACGCCGCAAGATTTTCATCGCGCCGTGTATGCCTTGCAGCAACAGCAGATCGCCCAGCACGAGATACGCACGGCAGAAGAGACAGGCGACTACGAAGGCGCCGCCGCCGCACGCTATCGCTATGTGGACACGCGCTATTACGACGCCGCCAGCGGCCGCTTGCTATCCCACGTGCGCCGCGATGCGGACACGCCGGAGCATGTGCACATCGTCGAAGTGAATGTGTACGAGCAGGGCAAGCTGGTGCGCGATTTCGGTTCCTTGACGCTGCCGTGGGCGCCGCTACAGCCAACGCGCACCTTCATCAATTTTCACCATTACAACGGCAAATTGCACAGCTTCCGCCAGTATGATTTTTATGGCGACGTGGGTTACGAGTCCTGCACCGGAGAGTTGGCCGGAAAGCCGGTACGCATAGCGCTGGACGACAAAGACCTCCTCGATGCGGCGAACACCGCTACGCCGGAATACAAGGCTTGCTTCGACGGCATGCGCAGCGACTGGGAGCGTTATCTGACGCCGCATTGAGCGCGGGGAGCGCGGGGAGCGCGGGCGATCGGTAGTATTTACGGTCGTACGTAAGCGTAGCCGTCCTGCTGCCGCTGAATGATTTCCACCACGCCCGCCGGCACGATGCCCACTCCTTGCGTGAGTTCGTCATGGGTGGTGTGGGTCAGGGCCATGGTGTTGCCGCAGGCCAAAAGCTTCACGCCATTTTTTTGCGCTTCCGCCAAACCGGAGGCAACCACCGAATCGCTGTGCAGCATTTTCAGCCCCGGCCCGTAGGCGACAATTTCCACGCCGATGGGTTTATCGCCATAGGCTTTGTGTACATTGCGCGCATTGATCAGCGCCATCTCCCATTTCGCCGGGTCGGCATCGCTGACTTGGATCACTACGCCTTTCAGCGTGCCGGCGCTGCGCGTGCCAGCGCTGCGCGTAATAGTGCTGTTCGGGAGCAGCGTGTGCAGCCCAACGCCGATGGCGACGCCGACAGCAAGCAATAGCGAAGCGGCGAGTTTATGGCTGCCCCAAAACGGCGCCGCGGTCAGCGCCGGCGGCGGCGCAGGCGGCCGCTCGTAGGCGTGGCGCAGCAGGCTGCGTGTTTGCTGGATTTCGGCGACGCGCTGTTGCAAGGCTGCGTCGCGGCCCAGCGCCTCCAGCACCCGCGCGCGATCGCTCGCGTTCAGCTGCTCGTCGACGTAGGCATTCAATTCTTCTTCGGATATCGGCTGCGCACTCATTGCCCTGTCCTCGATTTTGGTGTCAGCACATACAGGGATGCGGGTGCCTCGTGCAGCAAATCCCGCAAGGCCAAGCGCGCCCGGCTCAAGCGGCTCATCACGGTGCCGACCGGAATGCCCAGCGCTTGCGCCGCCGCACTGTAAGACATTTCTTCCAGATCCACCAGCGTGACCACTTGGCGCTGACCGAGCGGAAGTATCGCCACCGCGCGACGCACGCGGCCGACCAGTTCGCTTTCGACGTGTTGCTGTTCCGGCGTGGGCGTATCCGCAGGCAGCTCCATGATCTCATCGATATCCGCTGACGGATGCAGGCGGCGGAAATGATCGCGCCAGCAGTTGTTGAGGATGCTGAACAGCCACGCTTCCAGCACCGACGCGTCCTTCAGTTGGTGCACGGCATTCAAGCCTTTGATGACAGTTTCTTGGGCCAGATCATCCGCCAAACAAGCGTCGTGGCACCAGGCATAGGCGAGCCGATACAAGCGCGGGCGCGCTTCGGCAATGCGGGCCTTTAAGGCGCGAATGTGGAGTAAGGAAGAAAGCATCTCAAGAATAGGTGTTCCCTAAAGGATTAAACATAAGACGTGCGAACCGAGCGCTATATTCCATGATTGCAATTTAAGTAGCGATCGGATCCACATCCAAGGCCCAGCGCACATTGCGTGTCTTGTGCGCTTGCAATGCTTCCATCCAAGCACCCAGGAATTTTTGCAAGGCGCCGCGCGTGCGCGCTTCGATCAACAGTTGCGCGCGCTCATTGCCGGCCAGGCGCGCCATCAGCGCCGGCACCGGATCGTAGACTTGGATGTTCTTGGCCCCGGGTGCGAGTTCGTGCGCGAGGGCGGCGGCGCTGCGCAAAAATTTTAGCGCGCTGTCGAGCGTGGCGGCTTCGGCGCGCAGCATGGCCTGGAAAGTATAGGGCGGCAGTCCGGCTTGTTCGCGCTCGGCCAAGGCGGCTTGCGCGAATTGTGCGTAGTCGCCGTGTTGCAGTGCGGCGAATAGGGGGTGCTCGGGAAACGCGGTTTGCACCAGTACTTCGCCGCGGTCGGCGGCACGCCCGGCGCGCCCCGCGACTTGCAGCAATTGCGCGAACAATTGTTCGGAGGCGCGAAAGTCTGCGCTATATAAACCGCCGTCGGCATTCAACACGCCGACCAGGGTGAGCTTGGGAAAGTCGTGGCCCTTGGCCAGCATTTGCGTGCCGACCAGAATGTCGATTTCCTGCGCGTGGACCTTTTCCAGCATTTCGGCCAAGGCGTTTTTACGCCGCGTGCTGTCGCGGTCCACGCGCAGCACACGCGCTTCTGGGAATAGCTTTTGCAGCGCGGCTTCCAAGCGTTGCGTGCCTTGGCCCACCGGCGCCAAGTCCAGGTTGCCGCAGCTGGGGCAATGATGCGGCATGCGTTCTTCGTGGCCGCAGTGATGGCAGCGCAGGCGTTGCTCTTTTAGGTGCACCACCAAGCGGCTGCTGCAGCGCGGGCAGCCGGAAAGCCAGCCGCATTCGCCGCACAACAGCACCGGCGCGAAGCCGCGGCGGTTGATGAATAGCAGGCTTTGTTCGCCGCGCTTGATGCGCTGCTTGATGGCGGTGATGAGCGGTGCGCTGAAGCCTTCCAATAATTTTTCGCGTCGGAGATCGAGGTAGCGCACGCTCGGCGGCATCGCATCTTGCACCGCGCGCGCTGACAATTCCAAAAGCCGGTAACGCCCGTGCAGCGCATTGTAGTAACTTTCCAAGGCCGGGGTGGCCGAACCGAGAATGATCGGAATGTTCGCATCCTTGGCGCGGAACACCGCCACATCGCGCGCCGAGTAGCGCATGCCGTCTTGCTGCTTGAAGGAGCTGTCGTGCTCTTCGTCGACGATGATCAATTGCAGATTGGCGCAGGGCGTGAACACCGCCAGGCGCGTGCCGAGCACGATTTGCGCGCTGCCTTGCGCGCTTGTTCCTTGCGCCAGGAGCCAATGCTTGAGGCGTTCGCTATCGTTCAGGTTGCTGTGCAGGCTGACGATGCTGGCTTCGGGAAAGCGCGCCTGGAAGCGTGCCTCCAACTGCGGTGTGAGATTGATTTCCGGCACCAGCACCAGCGCCTGCCCGCCGCGCGCCAGGGTGGCGGCGATGACTTGCAAATACACTTCGGTCTTGCCGCTGCCGGTGACGCCGTGCAGCAGCCACGGCGTAAATCCGAGCGGCGCGCCGAGAATGGCGTCGACCGCAGTTTGTTGCTCGGGATTTAGTGCGTGTGCCGCGGCTTGCGCTGGCAGTGCGCTGACAGAACGTGTTGCGCTGAGCGGCATGGCGGATTGCCGCACCCATCCTGCCTCGAGCATGGCGCGCAGCACGCTGCCAGCGCTGGGCGAGAGTTCCATCAGCGTGCCGCGCGGGAGGAAATCTTGGCTTTGCAAGGCGCCGAGCAATTTGCGTTTGACCGCAGCGCGTTGCGGCAGCGCATCCAAGGCCAGCGCACGCCCCTCATCAGTGAGCGTATAGCAAGGCTCGGCTAAAGCGCGTGCGACTTTGGTGCGGCGCAGCCGCTGCGGCAAGATCATGGCCAGCACTTGGCCCAGCGGATAGTGGTAGTAGGCGCTGCAAAAATTGGCGAGCTTGAGAATTTCCTTGGGCAGGCGCGGCACGTCGCGCAGGATTTCCTTGAGCGGTTTGAGTTTGTATTTTGGGTTCTCCTCCCCGGCGGGCGGCTGCTCGGCGATGCCCACGATGACGCCCACCACCAGCCTGCGGCCAAACGGAACCAGCGCTCGCCGACCGATATCGTCCGCGCCGATGTGCTCGGCGGCATAGTCAAAATAGGTGTTTAGCGGCACATCAATAGCGACGCGTGCGATTTTCATAGGGTGCGCCGGAGCGGGTCTCTAGAACGGCCTATTTTCGGGCATTTCCAGCCTGTGGATAACTTTGTGCATATTATTATTTGCTTTGATACAAAGCGTTCCTGCTGTCAAGAGAGGGTAACAAAATAAAATGATTGTTTTTATAAGTAACAATTAAATCAATTGCATAAGCATATGCCGCCGCAATTCATACGTAATTTTTATGGATTTATACATTAAAACAAAAGTGTGCATAAGTAGCGAGAAAAAGCAATGCGCGAGGCCCGGAAATACCGGGCTTTTACCGACTAAAACACGTGCTTAGCGCCTCTCAAGGCTTTAAAAGGCGGGTGCGGCGAGTGCGCACCCGGCGTAACTAACGTAACTTAACGCGGCAAAACCGAGCTGCCCATCAAGAACTCATCCACCGCGCGTGCACACTGCCGGCCTTCGCGAATCGCCCATACCACCAGCGATTGGCCGCGGCGCATGTCGCCGGCGGCGAACACCTTGGCATTGGAAGTTTGGTAGCAGGCCTCGCCATCCGTCGTGGCCTTGGCATTGCCGCGCGCATCTTTTTGAATACCGAAGGCATCCAAGACTTGCGTCACGGGTGAGACGAAGCCCATGGCCAGCAACACCAGATCGGCCGGCATTTCGAATTCCGAATTCGGCACTTCTTGCATCTTGCCGTCTTTCCACTCGACGCGCGCCGCGATCAGTTTGGTCACCTTGCCGTCCTTGCCTTCCAAGCGCTTGGTGGCGACCGCCCAATCGCGCTGGCAGCCTTCCTCGTGCGAGGACGAGGTGCGCAGCTTGGTCGGCCAGTAGGGCCACACCAAGGGCTTATTTTCCTGCTCCGGCGGCTGCGGCATGAGCTCGAACTGGGCGACGCTGGCCGCGCCGTGGCGGTTGGAGGTGCCGACGCAATCGGAGCCGGTATCGCCGCCGCCGATCACCACCACATGCTTGCCGGTGGCCATGATTTGATCTTTGAACGTATCGCCGGCGTCGACCTTGTTTTGCGGCGCGAGAAATTCCATGGCGAAGTGCACGCCTTGCAGCTCGCGTCCCGGCACCGGCAAGTCGCGCGGCAGTTCAGCGCCGCCGGCCAGGATCACCGCGTCGAAGCTTTGTTCGAGTTCGGCCGGAGAGATGGTTTGCTGCGACCAATTGGCGATATGCGCCGGGAAATCCTGGCCGATGAACACGCCGGTGCGGAACTCCACGCCTTCCGCCTGCATCTGCTCGACGCGGCGGTCGATGTGGGATTTTTCCATTTTGAAATCGGGGATGCCGTAGCGCATCAGGCCGCCGATGCGGTCATTCTTCTCGAACACGGTGACGCTATGCCCGGCGCGCGCCAATTGCTGCGCGGCGGCCAAACCGGCCGGGCCGGAGCCGACCACGGCAATTTTTTTGCCGGTCTTGATTGCGGCCGGTTGCGGCGTAATCCAGCCGTTTTCCCAACCCTTGTCGACGATGAAATGTTCGATCGATTTGATGCCGACCGGGTCGCGGATCAGGCCCAGAGTGCAAGCGGTCTCGCACGGCGCGGGGCAGATGCGGCCGGTGAATTCGGGAAAGTTGTTGGTCGAATGCAAGGTGTCGAGCGCGGCGCGATAATCGCCGCGATACACGAGATCATTCCAATCCGGGATGATATTGTTGACCGGGCAGCCGTTGTTGCAAAACGGGATACCGCAGTCCATGCAGCGCGCGCCCTCGGTCTTGGCTTGTTCGTCGCTTAAAGGCTGCACGAACTCGTGATAGTTTTTGACGCGCGTCTCGGGCGGCAAATAGCTTTCGTTCTGCCGTTGAAACTCCATGAAACCGGTGATCTTGCCCATGACTTATCCCAATCGAGTATTGCGTTTATCCTAGAAAAATTTATTTGCCACAGAGAACACAGAGTTCACAGAGTTCACAGAGTTCACAGAGGAATCGGGGTTCGTAGGGAGAGCGTGCGGAAAGTGAAACCCTCCAGTGAATCTCTGTGTGCTCTGTGACCTCTGTGGCTGCATTTGCATTTTGGCTTAGGCGGCTTGCGCGCTGGCGCTTTGCGCCGCGTTTAGTTCGCGCAGCGCACGTTGATATTCCAGCGGGAATACCTTGACGAACTTGGCGCGGCTGTTGGCCCAGTCGTCCAGCAAATGCCGAGCGCGGGTGCTGCCGGTGTATTTGAAGTGGCGTTCGATCAGGCGCTTGAGCATGGCCTCGTCGGTCTCGCCGGGCGTGCCGCGCACCAGGCTATGCCAGAGCGCGCGATCCACCATGGCTTCCTGTTCGGCGCTGTTCAGTACCGGTTCCAGGGCCACCATCGCCAGATTGCACTTCTTGCCGAAGTCGCCGTCGGGGTCGTACACATAGGCGATGCCGCCCGACATACCGGCGGCGAAGTTGCGGCCGGTGGCGCCGAGCACGACGACCGTGCCGCCCGTCATGTATTCGCAGCCGTGATCGCCGGTGCCTTCGACCACCGTGGTGGCGCCGGAATTGCGCACCGCGAAGCGCTCGCCGGCCACGCCGTTGAAGAAGGCTTCGCCGGCAATCGCGCCATAAAGAACCGTGTTGCCGCTGATGATGTTGTCCACGGCGCGGCCGCGGAATTCGGTGTTGGGGCGCACGATGATGCGTCCGCCTGACAGGCCCTTGCCGACATAGTCGTTGCCTTCGCCCACCAGGTCCAGCGTGATGCCGTAGGCCAGGAAAGCGCCGGCGGACTGGCCGGCGGTGCCTTGCAGCTGGATATGGATGGTGTCGTCCGGCAAACCGGTGTGGCCGTATTTCGTGGCCACCGCGCCCGACAGCATGGCGCCGACGGTGCGGTTGACGTTGGAGATGGGTGAAATGAAGGACACGCGCTCGCCCTTGTCCAGGGCCGCCTTGGCGTGCGCAATCAGCTTATGGTCGAGCGCTTTTTCCAGGCCGTGTTCTTGGATGTCGGTATGCCGCACCGAGACTTCGGGTCCGACTTGCGGATGATGGAAAATCTTCGAGAAGTCCAGCCCGCGCGCCTTCCAGTGCGAAATGGCTTTCGACTTGTCGAGCAGATCGACGCGGCCGATCAATTCGTCGAAGGTGCGGATGCCGAGCTGCGCCATCAATTGCCGCGCTTCTTCGGCGACGAAGAAGAAATAGTTCACCACGTATTCCGGCTTGCCGGAGAACTTGGCCCGCAGCACCGGGTCTTGCGTTGCAACGCCCACCGGGCAGGTGTTGAGGTGGCATTTGCGCATCATGATGCAGCCCTCGACCACCAGCGGCGCGGTGGCGAAGCCAACTTCGTCCGCGCCCAGCATGGCGGCGATGACGACATCGCGCCCGGTCTTCATCTGGCCGTCGGCCTGCACGCGGATGCGGCTGCGCAGCCCGTTCAGCACCAGGGTCTGTTGCGTCTCGGCCAGGCCCAATTCCCAGGCGGAGCCGGCATGCTTGACCGAGGACAGGGGCGAGGCGCCGGTGCCGCCGTCGGCGCCGGAGATCACCAGATGATCGGCCTTGGCCTTGGAGACGCCGGCGGCGACCGTGCCGACGCCGATTTCAGCCACCAGCTTGACCGAGATCGAGGCATTGGCGTTGACGTTTTTCAAGTCATGGATCAACTGCGCCAAGTCTTCGATGGAGTAGATGTCGTGGTGCGGCGGCGGCGAAATCAGGCCCACGCCGGGCACCGAGAAACGCAGCTTGGCGATATAGGGCGAGACTTTCGTGCCCGGCAGTTGACCGCCTTCGCCGGGTTTCGCGCCCTGCGCCATCTTGATCTGGATCTGGTCGGCCGAGATCAGGTAGGCGGTGGTGACGCCGAAACGGCCGGCCGCGACTTGCTTGATCTTGGAGCGCACCGAATCGCCGGCCTGCAATGGAATGTCGGCAACGATTTGCTCTTTGCCGATGACCGAGGCCAGGGTCGCGCCAGACTCGATGGCGATGCCCTTCAGCTCATTGATGTAGCGTGCGGGGTCTTCGCCGCCTTCGCCGGTATTCGATTTGCCGCCGATGCGGTTCATGGCAACGGCCAGCGTGGCATGCGCCTCGGTGCTGATGGAGCCGAGCGACATGGCGCCGGTGGTGAAGCGCTTGACGATTTCCTTGGCCGGCTCCACTTCGTCCAGCGGAATGGCGCGCGAGGGATCGAGCTTGAATTCGAACAGGCCGCGCAGCGTCATGTGGCGCTTGCTTTGATCGTTGATGATCTGCGCGTATTCCTTGTAGGTGCTGAAATTACTTGCGCGCGTGGCGTGCTGCAATTTGGCGATGGCGTCCGGCGTCCACATATGGTCTTCGCCACGCACGCGGAAGGCGTATTCGCCGCCGGCGTCGAGCGCCTGCGCCAACACCGGGTCGGTGCCGAACGCCAGCTTGTGCAAGCCCAGCGCCTCTTCCGCGATCTCGAACACGCCGATGCCCTCGACGTTGGAAGCGGTGCCCTTGAAGTACTTGTCCATCAGCGCGTGATTGAGGCCGATGGCCTCGAAAATCTGCGCGCCGCAGTAGGACATGTAGGTCGAGATGCCCATCTTGGACATGACCTTGAGCAAACCCTTGCCGACCGCCTTGGTGTAGTTGTACATGGCTTTTTCGGCGTCGATTTTGCCGGGCAGATTGGACGCCATCTCGGCCAGCGTTTCCAGCGCGAGATAGGGGTGCACCGCTTCTGCGCCATAACCGGCGAGCAGGGCGAAGTGGTGCGTCTCGCGCGCCGAACCGGTTTCAACCACGAGACCGGTGGAAGCGCGCACGCCTTTGCTCACCAGATGCTGGTGGATGGCGGAAGTCGCCAGCAGGGCGGGGATCGCCACATGCCCGGCGTCCACCTTGCGATCCGACACGATCAAGATGTTGTGGCCGGACTTCACCGCGTCCACCGCTTCGGCGCACAGCGAGGCGAGGCAGGCTTCGATGCCTTCCTTGCCCCAGGCCAGCGGATAGCAAATGTTCAACTCATGCGACTTGAATTTGCCGCCGGTGTAAGCGCCGATCTGGCGGATGCGCGCCATGTCGGCGAAATCCAGGATCGGCTGCGCGACTTCCAGGCGCATTTGCGGGTTGATGTTGTTGATGTCGAGCAGGTTGGGCTTGGGGCCGATGAAGGACACCAGCGACATCACCAGCGCCTCGCGGATCGGATCGATGGGCGGGTTGGTGACTTGCGCGAACAATTGCTTGAAGTAGTTGTACAGCGGCTTGAGCTTGTTCGACATCACCGCCAGCGGCGAGTCGTTGCCCATGGAGCCGATGGCTTCTTCGCCGGCGGTCGCCATCGGCGCCATCAGGAACTTGAGGTCTTCCTGCGTATAGCCGAAAGCCTGTTGGCGGTCGAGCAGGGGCACGCTGGATTTCGGCTCGGGCGCGGGTGCTGCGATTGCATCCAGCTTGATGCGCACCGAATTGATCCAGGCCTTGTAGGGCTTGGCGTTGGCGTAGGTGCTCTTGAGCTCCTGGTCGTCGATGATGCGCCCGGCTTCCAGGTCGATGAGGAACATTTTGCCCGGTTGCAAGCGCCACTTCTGGATGATCTTCGATTCCGGAATCGGCAATACGCCGGATTCGGACGCCATCACCACCAAATCATCATCCGTGACGATGTAGCGCGCCGGGCGCAGGCCATTGCGATCCAGGGTGCCGCCGATGTAGCGGCCGTCGGTGAAAGCCATCGCCGCCGGGCCGTCCCAGGGCTCCATCATCGGCGCGTGGTATTCGTAGAAGGCACGGCGGTTGTCGTCCATCAAGGTGTGATTTTCCCAGGCTTCCGGAATCATCATCATCATCGCTTGCGCGATCGGATAGCCGGCCATCAACAGCAATTCCAGCGCGTTGTCGAAACACGCGGTATCGGACTGGCCTTCATACAGCAGCGGGAAAAGTTTTTGCAAATCGGAGCCCAGCACCGCCGACTGCATTACGCCTTCGCGCGCGCGCATCCAATTGAAGTTGCCCTTGACGGTGTTGATCTCGCCGTTGTGCGCGATCAGGCGATACGGGTGCGCCAGCGGCCACTCGGGGAAGGTGTTGGTGGAGAAGCGCTGATGCACCAAGGCCAGCGCGGAAATGCAGCGCGGGTCTTGCAGGTCTTTGTAATACACGCCGACTTGATCGGCCAGCAACAAGCCCTTGTAGATGATGGTGCGCGCCGACATCGACGGCACATAGAATTCCTTGCCGTGCAGCAGATCCAGTGCCTGGATTGCGTGTCCCGAAGACTTGCGGATCACATACAGTTTGCGTTCCAGCGCATCGGTCACCATGATGTCCGGGCCGCGGCCGATGAAAATCTGGCGAATCACCGGCTCTTTCTCGCGCACGATGGGCGACATCGGCATCTCGGCGTCCACCGCCACATCGCGCCAACCCAACACCACTTGGCTCTCGGCGCGCACCGTGCGCTCGATCTCCTGCTCGCAAGCGATGCGCGATGCGCACTCCTTGGGCAAGAACACCATGCCCACGCCGTACTCGCCCGGCGGCGGCAATTCGACGCCCTGCTTGGCCATCTCTTCGCGATAAAACTGATCCGGAATCTGAATCAAAATCCCCGCGCCATCGCCCATCAACTTATCCGCGCCCACCGCACCGCGATGCGCGAGATTCTTCAGAATGAGCAGACCCTGCTCGATGATCGAATGACTTTTTTGGCCCTTGATATGGGCGACAAAGCCGACGCCACAAGCGTCATGCTCATTGGATGGATCGTACAAACCTTGCGCGCGCATCACCGACTCCACTGTATTTTTAATTTGGAAATCAAGGATAGAGCAGCAAAATAGATACTTCAACCCAAACAATTGGGGTCAGAGTCGAATTAAATTGATTTTTTATGGCGGGATAACCTAATTGGGGACAGAGTGGTTCGGTACCGGTGTTTACCGGGGACCGGCCTGGGTGGCGGGCTTTTTCTTGAACGGCCGCCCTCTCTTGCCGGGGCTGACGCGCCGCAAAGTGTGTTTTTCCAGTTGCGTTTTGAATTCCTCCGATCCAATCGCCCAGCCCTTAATGGCTGACTTGCGCATCTTGTCGAGATCCTCTGGTGTGAGCGCTTGCTCTGCTAATTCCTTATAAGCAGCCTCACGTTCAAATGGCGTATTGCCTAGAGCCCAATACAGCGGATGCTCTGAGATGAGCGGATCGGTTCGCATACCAATGTGATGTTGATAGCTGGACCAAGGATAATCGGCCGGCGCGACAACCATGCCGGCGCGCACCGGGTTAAGTTCGATATAGCGGCTGCAGGTCAAAAAATATCGTTCGGAATCGATAACCGCAGTTTTAAAGCGCCCTTGCCACAAGGTGCCGCTGCGCTGGTATTTATGATTGAAGTAGGGAACATAGTGGCGCCCCACCCATTGCATCATGCGCGCCAAGCCGATGTTGTCGCACGGGGTGGCCAGAAGATGCAAGTGGTTACTCATTAAGACATAGGCGTGAATCGCGACATTGAACTGTTTGGCTGCGTCGCGCAGCCAGCCGAGGAAAATGCCATAGTCCGCAGCATCGCGAAAAATCAACTGCCGATCATTGCCGCGCTGAATGACATGGTGCGGCTGCTGCGGGATAACGAGTCGTGGGAGGCGAGCCATTTTTGCAAGTGCTTGTTAAAACGCAAAGTCTAGCAAATTAAATTGACTCTGACCCCAATTAATTAATGGAACCCTGTGGATAGCTCGTGGACGGCATCGACCAAGGCGGCGACGTTTTCCGGCGGGGTGAATTGCGAGACGCCATGACCCAGGTTAAATACATGGCCGCTGCCTTGGCCGTAGCTTTCGAGGATTTTGCGGACTTCTTGGCGGATGGTCTTCGGGTCGGAAAACAGCACCATGGGGTCCATATTGCCTTGCAATGCGACTTTGTCGCCGACGCGGCCGCGTGCTTGGCCGATGCTGCACATCCAATCCAAGCCGACGGCGTCGCAGCCGATGGCGGCGATCTTATCCAGCCATACGCCGCCGCCCTTGGTGAACACGATGGAGGGGACGCGCAGGCCATCATGTTCCTTGATCAAGCCTTGGACGATTTGGCGTAAATAAGCGAGCGAGAACTCCTCATAAGCGCTGCTGGAGAGCATGCCGCCCCAAGTGTCGAAAATCTGTACCGCTTGCGCGCCGGCAAGAATTTGCGCGTTGAGGTAATCCGTGACGGCTTTGGCGTTGACTTGCAGAATGTGATGCAGCAATTCCGGGCGCTGGTAGAGCATGGTTTTGGTGGTGCGGAAGTCGTCGCTGCCCCCGCCCTCGATCATGTAACAAGCGAGCGTGAACGGCGAACCGGAAAAGCCGATCAGGGGCACGGAATTATCCAAGGCCTTGCGAATTTGCCGCACCGCATCCAGGACATAACCCAAATGCGCTTCGGGATCTGGTGCAGTCAAATCGCGAATCGCCCATTCTTCGCGCAAAGGGCGCTCGAATTTTGGCCCTTCCCCTGCGGAGAAGTACAAGCCCAGGCCCATCGCATCGGGGATGGTCAGGATGTCGGAAAACAGGATTGCCGCGTCCAGCCCGAAGCGCGCCAGCGGTTGCAACGTAACTTCGGTCGCAAAATCTGGGTTCTTGCACAGGCTGAGAAAGTCGCCGGCGCGCGCCCGGGTTTGGTTGTACTCCGGGAGATAGCGCCCGGCTTGGCGCATGATCCAAATGGGTGTGTAGGGAACCGGTTCCTTCAACAAAGCGCGGAGAAAGGTGTCATTTTTTAATTTAGTCATGGTGTGTAGGCGCAGCCGGAGAGCAAGAGGTGCTTTGAGTTGGTGGAGTTAGACCGGCAATTTTACCTGAAAGCGCAACAACGTGGTTTGCGCATGCTGGCGGCTTGGCCTATCATGCCCTGCCCAAGTGCGTATAAAGCAGCAGAATGACCATAGAATCACGTCAAAAAGGCAAGGCCAAAACCGACCGCATACCGATCAAAATCGTGCCGGAACAAATCCTGCGCAAGCCGAGCTGGATCCGCGCGAAGTCCCCGAATAGCCCACGCTTTTTTGAAATCAAGCAAATCCTGCGCGAGCACCAGTTGCATACGGTGTGCGAGGAAGCTTCCTGCCCCAACATCGGCGAGTGTTTTTCGCACGGCACGGCGACCTTCATGATCTTGGGCGATATGTGCACGCGACGCTGCCCGTTTTGCGATGTGGCGCACGGCAAGCCGCAAGCGCCCGATCAGGCCGAGCCGGAAAACCTGGCCAAAACCATTGCCGCCATGCAGCTGAAATACGTGGTGATCACCAGCGTGGATCGGGATGATTTGCGCGATGGCGGAGCGCAGCATTTTGTCGATTGCATCGGCGCGGTACGCCAGCATGCACCGCAGACCAAGATCGAAGTTTTAGTGCCGGACTTCCGCGGCCGTTTGGATGTGGCGTTGGAAATTTTGGGCCAGGCGCCGCCTGACGTGATGAACCACAATCTCGAAACGGTGCCGCGCCTGTATAAAGCGGCACGCCCGGGCGCGGATTACGCGCACTCGCTGCAGCTATTAAAAGATTTCAAGGCCAAGCATCCGCAGGTGCCGACCAAATCCGGATTGATGGTGGGTCTGGGCGAAACCGATGCGGAAATACTCGAAGTCATGCGCGATCTGCGTGCGCATCATGTGGACATGCTGACCATCGGACAATACTTGCAACCGTCGCAGCATCACCTGCCGCTGAAGCGCTTTGTCACCCCGGAGGAGTTCAAGGCGTTTGAGCGGGCTGCCATCGAAATGGGGTTCGTCAACGCCGCTTGCGGGCCGATGGTGCGCTCGTCATATCACGCCGATTTGCAAGCGAAAGACGCCAAGGTCGTATAGCGCATCAGCTCAGCAAGCGCTTGCGCGTCAGTCCCAGCGCGATATAAAACCCCGCCGCGCCATAAGCGATCAGCACCATCACGTGCAACCAAGCTTGCGTTGGTATGTGGCCCAGCATCAGCGGCCGCACCAGATTGATGGCGTGGGTGAGCGGCAGGAAAGCCGCGATGTTTTGCAATATCGCGGGCATCTGGCTGACCGGAAAAAATACCCCGCACAGCAGCACCATCGGCGTGATGACGAGGGTGAAGTAGTAGAGAAAAAAATCATAGCTGGGCGACACCGCATTCATCACCAAGCCCATGCCGGAAAAACAAAAGCCGATCAATACCACCACCGGAATGATCCACAGCGAAAGCCAGAACGAGGCCTGTAATTGCAGGGCCCAAATAATCACCAGAATGGCGATGCCGGAGAGCAGGCTTTTGGTGGAGGCCCAGACCAGTTCACCGAGCACCACGTCGTCGAGCGTGAGCGGCGTATTCAAAATCGCGTCCCAAGTTTTTTGCACATGCATGCGCGAAAACCCCGAGTACAGCACTTCGAAGGTGGCGCTATTCATGGTGGAGTAGCACACCGTGCCGGCCGCGAGAAAGGCGATATAGGGCACGCCGGCAACGCTGGGCATCAGGCTGCCCAGGCCGTAACCCAGGCCCAGCATGTACAGCATCGGGTCGGCCAAATTGCCGAGGATGGCGGGAATGGCGAGTTTTTTCCAAACCAGATAATTGCGGCGCCACACGGGAATGAAGCGCAAGCTGAGAGTTGGCAGAGTCAAGTAGTTGCGCGACATGGGTTTAATCGCGCAACTCGCGCCCGGTAAGTTTTAAAAACACATCTTCCAAGCTCGCCGGGCGGTGCAGGAAACGCAGGTGCGTTTGCGTGTGCAAGTTTTGCATCAGCGCGGCGCCATCGCTGCTGTAGCAAAACAGCGTCTCGCCGACATTTTCGTGGCGCGCGCACAATTGCGCGGCGAAGCTGTCGCGCCAGTGCGCAATGTTTTCGCCATAGAGTTCGGTCACGCAGGGTTCGATGTGCTGCGCGATTAATTCGCGCGGCGCACCTTCGGCGATCAGGCGCCCGTGATCCAAGATCACCAAGCGATCGCACAGGCGCTCGGCTTCTTCCATGAAGTGCGTGGTCAGGATAATGGTCTTGCCTTGGTTGAGCAGGCGGCGCAGGCCTTGCCACATTAAGTGCCGCGCCTGCGGGTCGAGGCCGGTGGTGGGCTCGTCGAGAAAAATTAAATCCGGGTCGTTGACCAGGGCGCGCGCGAGCGTGAGGCGGCGTTTCATGCCGCCGGATAAATCCTGAATTTTGGCATCGGCGCGATTGCTCAGGCCGGCAAAATCCAATAGCGCCGGTATGCGCTGCGCGATTTCTGTTTTGCTTAAGCCGAAATAGCGGCCATACACCATGAAGTTTTCAATCACGCTGAAATCCGGGTCGAGGTTGTCCAATTGCGGCACCACACCGACACGTTGTCGGACCTCGCGCGCTTGCTGCGGAATCGCGTGCCCGAACATTTGAATCTGCCCCGAATCGGGCGCAATCAATCCCAGCAATAAGCGCAGGGTGGTGGTTTTGCCCGCGCCATTCGGCCCGAGTATGCCGAAGCACTGGCCTTTTTCGATGGCAAGATTGACCCCATCGACGACGGCTTGGTCGCCATAGGATTTACGCAAATGTTGCGCGCTTAGCACGGACATAGTTCGAGGATGTGGTGTTTCAGCTCGCTGAGCTTTTTGTGGAAAAAATGATCGGCATCGCGCACCACGGCCAAAGTGACGCCGTGTTGCGTTGCCCAGGCGCGCACTTGCGCAATCGGTACCAGCTCGTCGCATTCGCCATGGATCACCAGGGTGTTGGCGGGTGCTGTGCCCATCTGGAACAGATTGAGCGCTGGCCCGACGAGCAGCAGGTGTTTGGGGTGCGCGGTTTCGCTGACGCGGCTTTGCACCACCGCGCCGAACGAAAAACCCGCCAATACCAGCGGCAAATCCGGATAGCGCTCGCGCACGAAACTCAATACGGCTTGCATATCCGCGACTTCGCCTTCGCCGTGACCATACTCGCCTTCGCTCGCGCCCACGCCGCGGAAATTCGGCCGTACCGCGACGTACCCGAGATCGAGCAAGGTTTTGGCCAGTGTGGTGACAACTTTATTTTCGAGCGAGCCGCCATGCAACGGGTGCGGGTGGGCGATCAGCGCCAAGCCGCGCCGCTCGGGGCCGGGATCATCGATCACGGTCTCGATCTTGCCCCCAGGGCCGTCAATGCGAAGCTTGTAGCGCGGCACTTTTGAGAATCTTCAGGATTAAATTTTCAAACGCTCGACAATGCGACCGTTCACCAAGTGCTCGTCGATGATTTCATCGATATCGTCTTGATCGACATAGGTGTACCACACGCCCTCGGGATAGATCGCGATCACCGGGCCTTCATTGCAGCGATCCATGCAGCCGGCGCTGTTGATGCGGCATTGGCCGGGGCCGGCAAGTTTCAGCGCCTTGATCTTTTGCTTGGCGTAATCGCGCATGGCTTGCGCGCCCTTGTCGGCGCAGCAGGCGCGGCCGTCATCGCGTTGATTGACGCAAAAGAAAACATGGTGTCGATAGAATGGGGTCATGAACGTGGGTAAAAGCGAAAGCGCGCATTATAGCGCGGGCCATGCTTTGCAAGCCGGGAGAACCTTTTTGCGCTAAAGCCGTCTCTAATCCAGCTTATCGTATTTGGTGTTATGGCCGCGCGATTTTTCCACTGGGTATTTCTGCGCGTTGATTTGGATTTTGTCGAATGCGGCTTGCAGCGGGTCGATTTCCAGCACATCGGCTAAGCGCGTGAGGTAAATCAGCACATCGGCGATTTCTTGCGCGACCTCGGTGCGGGATTTAGCATCGAGATGCAGGCTTTGTTCCGGCGTAAGCCATTGAAAGTGCTCCATGAGCTCGGCTGTTTCCACGCTCAGCGCCATGATCAAATTTTTCGGGGTATGAAATTGCTCCCAATCGCGGGCTTTGGCAAAGTCGCGGATAGCGTCGCGTAATAGCGTTAAATTATCTTGATTCATGTTGCCTATAGATTGGTAGCGTTAGGAGATGACGCATAATATGCCACAAAAGGGCGCTATATTATGGCGCGCCCGAGTTTGGCGGCGGTGCCTCATCGCAAGTGTCGAACTAATGGCTTTAAAAACGCAAACAGCGCCATTAAACGAGCATAATTTTATGATGTAAAACTAAAAACCATTGTGGCTTGGTTTTTGCTAATGTGATTTGAAGATTATGGTTTTTATGGCCGGCCAGCCCAATCAAGCCGCCCGCAAACAAAAAATGTTTTTATTTAGTGGGTTATATGCCACAATTAAAGTTAGGTATTAAAAATCAATTGGAGGAAATCGTGGGAAATCCAAAAATGTTAAAGATGAGTGGGTATGTTTTGGTTGTGAGTTTGCTGGCTATGCTGGGCGCGTGTTCCACTGCCTATACCCCGGCGCCGGTAAGCATCGGTAAAGCGCCAAACTTGCACTACATTATTGGCCCGGGCGACAACTTGAATATACAAGTGTGGCGCAACCCAGAGGTTTCCATCAGCGTGCCAGTGCGTCCGGACGGCAAAATCTCAACGCCGCTGGTGGAAGACTTAGAAGCGGCCAATAAAACGCCAAGCCAATTGGCGCGCGATATCGAAAAGGCCTTAGCGAAATTCATCCAAGATCCGATTGTGACCGTCATTGTGACGGGCTTTGTCGGACCCTACGACTCACAGGTGCGGGTCATCGGCCAGGCAGCCAAGCCGCAGGCTTTACAGTACCGCGAGAAAATGACATTAATGGATGTGATGATCGCCGTTGGCGGCATTACAGATTTTGCGGCAGGCAACAAAGCCAGCATCGTGCGCACCGTCGATGGCAAGCAGCAGCAATTCGGCGTGCGCCTGGAAAGCCTGATTCGGGATGGCGATATCTCCGCGAATGTCGACATCCTGCCGGGCGACGTGTTGATTATTCCCGAAAGCTTTTTTTAAACTTTCTTTTCAACTTTAAACGACGAGTAGCAAAAATATGCATGAGGTTCTCGATCAGCTGATGTCCATTCTGCGCGGCATTTGGTTGCGGCGCTGGCAGGCGATTATTGCTGCGTGGTTAATCGCCGTGATTGGCTGGGCGGTTGTTTACTCAATTCCCAAGCGCTACGAGGCCTCGGCGCGCGTCTACATCGATACGCAATCCATACTCAAGCCATTGCTGGCGGGTTTGGCGGTCAACACTTCCATCGAGCAGCAAGTGCAGGTGATGACGCGTACCCTATTGAGTCGTCCCAATATGGAAAAAGTCGCGCGCATGAGCGATTTGAACCTCCAGGCCAAAACCGCGAAGGACATGGAAGGATTGGTCACTGAATTAATGAATAATGTGAAGCTCGATGCGGCTGATCGCGGCCAAGAAAATTTGTATCGACTCACCTATCAGAACAGCAATCCAGCCTTGGCCAAAAGCGTCGTGCAGTCGCTGTTAACGATTTTGGTCGAGGGTAGTTTGGGCAACAAGCGCAAAGATACCGATTCCGCGAAACGCTTCATCGATGATCAAATCAAGGCCTATGAGAAAAAGCTGGCCACGGCCGAAAATGCGTTGAAGGAGTTCAAGCAAAAGCATCTTGGTTCGATGCCCGGCCAGGGCGGCGATTATTTTGCCAAGCTGAGTGAGGCGCAGAAGAACATAAATGATGCGACACTCGCTTTGCATGAGGCGGAAACGCGGCGCGATCAGCTGAAGCGCCAGCTTGCGGACGAAGAGCCTGAGATTGCTGATGCCACGCAGTCCAGCGTTGGGGCAAATCCTGAGTTGGATGATCGCCTGCAGGGCCTGAAGAAAAACCTAGATCAATTGCGCCTGAATTATACCGAGCAACATCCAGACATCGTCAGCATCA
The DNA here is from genome assembly GCA_021812385.1 of Pseudomonadota bacterium. GTDB lineage: Bacteria > Pseudomonadota > Gammaproteobacteria > Burkholderiales > Thiobacteraceae > RBG-16-58-11. Next base: position 56,612 of record JAKANO010000012.1, read on the forward strand.
AGCGCGTGATCGCGCAACTCGAAGCGCAAAAGCGCCAAGAAGCCAAGCTCAAAAAACCCAAGTCGGCCATGGCAACGCAAAATCCGTACTATCAGCAATTGAGCTTGTCCTTGGCGGAAGCCGAAGCGCAAGCGGCATCATTGCGTGCGCGGGTCAACGACTACACCGCGCGCTACAATACGTTGCGCCAGCAAGCCAATATGGTGCCGCAGGTTGAAACCGATTTAGTGCAACTGACGCGCGACTATGAGATAAACAAGGCCAGCTACGACCAATTGGTGACGCGGCGCGGCTCCGCGCAAATGTCCGAGGACATGGAATCCAAAGGCGATGCGATCGACTTTAAGGTGATTGACCCGCCTTATGTGCCGCCAACCCCATCCTTTCCGAATCGGCCTCTATTGCTGTCCGCCGTGCTGTTATTGGCGCTGGCGGGGGGCGCGGGTGCCGCATTCCTGATCAGCCAAATTCGTCCCGTACTCGTTGACCGAGCGGGCATCGCCGACGTGACCGAATATCCGGTGCTGGGTTCGGTGACGATGGTGTGGAACCACGACCAACTCAAAGTGCGGCGCAAGAAACTGATTACCTGGGCGGCTTCGGTCGGATCCCTGGTGGGCGCCTATGTCGTCATGGTTGGTATCTCTCTCCTCTTAGCCCGAAGCGGCGCGTAAAGGGATGCGCATGAGTATTATTGAAAAAGCCTTGGGTAAGTTGGGCGATCAGTCTAAAGAAGATGTCAGCACGCCGCCGGCTCAAGAGCAAGTAGTACAGATCGAACCTTTAGTAGTAAAGGCCGAAGCGCAAACGCATGCATCTAGTCCTAGCCCTTCCACGCCGACAACGACTTCGCGTGCGGTGAATTTAGATTTCAAACGCTTGGGTGCGCGCGGCTTTCTGACGAATGGCGACGAACGCGGAAAGCTTGCGGAAGAGTACCGCATGATTAAGCGCCCCTTGCTGGCCAATGCGTTCGGCCCCAACCCGGTGCTTAAAGGCAATCTCATCATGGTGACCAGTTCCTTGCCGGGTGAGGGTAAATCCTTTTCGGCTATTAATTTGGCCATCAGCATCGCGATGGAGTTGGATCGCACCGTGTTGCTGGTCGATGCCGATGTGGCCAAGCCCAGCCTGCCGAAGTATTTGGGATTCCAGGCCGAGCACGGATTGCTCGATGTGTTGCGGGACGATAAGCGCGATTTATCCAGCGTCATCATGCGGACCAATATCGAAAAATTATCGATACTGCCAGCCGGCAAGACCTACGCCCGCGCCACGGAATTGCTGGCCAGCGACGCCATGGATCGACTGATCGCCGACGTGGCGAATCGTTATTCCGACCGCCTGGTGCTGTTCGATTCCCCACCGATTTTGGCGACCAGCGAAGCCAGCGTATTGGCATCGCATATGGGCCAAATCGTGATGGTGGTGGAGTCGGAAAAAACGCCTAAATCCGCATTGCGGGAAGCCTTGTCTCGTATCGAAGGCACCTGCGATGTGGTGAGCATTGTCCTGAATAAATCCGCAACGCCCACCGCGGGCGACTACTATGGCTACTACGGATATGGCGGGTACGGCAAACAAGCAGAATAAACTATCGTTTTCATGAAAAAAAACCAAATCCAAAAAAACGCCAGGAACGCGAAGTATCACCAAGCAATCGGTGCGGCACTATCGATTGTGCTATCAGGCACGGCTGCGGCTGCGGACTGGAAATTCACGGCAGGTGTTGGCGCAAGCGAGACCTATACGGATAACGTTGGCCTCACCTCGTCGAACAACAAACAGAGTGATTTCATTACCAGCATTACGCCCACCATCGGCGTGAAGAAAGCAGGTGCGCGCCTCAAGGTAGACGCGCAATATTCGCTGGAAAATTTGTTTTATGCGCAAGACAGCGCGCGCAACAAGCTGTATCACCATCTCAATGCACATGCCAATGCGGAGCTGTTGGAGCGCGAGCTTTTTCTAGATGCTGCGGCATCCATTACGCAGGCCGCGATCTCTCCTTTAGGCGCATCAGGAACGGATAATAGGAATGCGACGAACAATATCACCAATGTCCGTACCTTTAGCCTGTCGCCCTATTGGTTGCATCGATTTGGCACTACTGCGGCGCTGAATGTGCGCGATACGATATCCAGCATTAATAATGGCGCCAGCTCTATTTCCAATAGCACAAACAATACCTTGAGTGCCGGGCTTGCCAGCGGTTCGGCGTTTGGCCGAGTTTCGTGGGGCTTGAATTATTCGCAACAGCACGCGAGTTATCAAGACCGCCCGAATGTAACGCTCACGACAACTTCGGCGAGCCTCGGCTATCTGCTAACCCCGCGTATGCGCTTGACCGGCACGGTGGGCAACGAGAGCAACCAGTTTGCCACAGATACGGGCACAGCCCCCGGGGGCACCTTCTGGAATACCACTGCGTCATGGTCGCCATCCGTACGCACCTCAATCGACCTGGGCTATGGGCATCATTATTATGGCAATGCCTGGAATTTTGCCTTTAAAACGCGCGGGCCACATTCCACCTGGACGGCGGATTACAACGAGGGGCTGAATACCTCTAACAACCAGTCTGCATCCGGGGTTTTGGGCGCTACGAGCACGCAGCTGCCGATCGCATACAATCAAAATATACTGACTAACCAGGTTTTTCTGAGCAAGCGCTTTAACACCGCCTTTACCTGGACCAAGGGCAAAAGTGATTTCAGTTTAAGTGCTTTCCATTCGAGGCAGACCACGCAGATCAATGGAAACAGAAGCACGTTATTGACCGTTGGTTCAAGCACCTTAATCAACCAAAATGATATTTTTCTATCAACCAATGATGTGAATCAAGTTGGTGCAAATGGTTCTTGGAGCTGGAAATTTAATCCGCGCATCAGCTCCAATGTCTCTCTCGGCGTAATCCGCAGTTCGTATTCGGACTTGAATCGCACCGACACGACATCCACGGTGCAGCTCGGTTTGAATCGCCAGTTTTCCTCGGATTTGACAGGCAGTGTGTCGTTGCGCCACCAAGCACGCAGCAGCGATCAAAATGCTTCCGACTTTACCGAGAACTCCCTTTCCGGCACCGTTAACTACAAATTCTAAAGGCTGCAGCGATGTATGAGTCTTTTTATAAGCTGCGCGCCAAACCTTTCGCGCTAAATCCCGATCCCAAGTTTTTCTTCGGCAGCAAGGGCCACAAGCGCGCCATGGCCTATCTCGAATATGGCTTGTCCCTGGGCGAAGGGTTTATCGTCATCACCGGTGAAATTGGCGCGGGCAAGACCATGCTGGTGCGCTATCTGTTTAAAAAACTGGAACACGAAAATGTGGTGGCGGCGCAGTTGGTGTCCACGCAACTCGAAGCCGACGATATGTTGCGCGCGGTCAGCGCTGCGTTTGGTTTGGAACAGGAGGGTCTCAACAAAGCATCCCTGTTGAAAAAGCTCGAAAGCTACTTGCTGTCCATCGTCAAGCAAGGCAAGCGGCCATTGCTGGTGGTGGATGAGGCGCAAAATCTGGCGCCGCGCGCGGTGGAAGAGCTGCGCATGCTCTCGAATTTTCATCATGCCGAAAAACCGCTGCTGCAAAGTTTTCTGCTAGGCCAGCCGGAATTTCGCGTCACCTTGCAAAGCGAGGAAATGCAGCAACTCAAGCAGCGCGTGATCGCCTCTTATCATCTCGGCGCCATGGACCTTTCCGAGACCCACGCCTATATCCAGCATCGCTTGGATTTGGTCGGCTGGAAAAATGATCCGAGCATCAGCGATAAGGCTTTTGAACGCATCTTCGAATTCACCGGTGGCATTCCACGTAAAATCAATACGCTGTGCGATCGCCTGTTGTTGTTGGGTTTCCTGTCCGAGAAGCACGAATTCGATCGCGCCGAGGTGCAAGAAGTAATCGATGACTTGGGGCAAGAAGTGGCTTATAGCAACGCGCCTAGGAATATAAAGCCGGGTATGGTTCAGACAAGTGCCGCTTCAGCTGACATGGAGACTGCCTTGTCAAGCATGGGCGAAAAAATCGAAAGCATGGAACGCACCTTGAATCGCGTGTTGGCCATGATGCGCAAGCTGTTACATGCCGTGGGCGAGAGCTCGGATAAAGGCAAGAAAAGCCATGAGTAAGAAAAACATTTTATGCGTGGTTGGCGCGCGTCCCAATTTCATGAAAATCGCGCCGATCATGAAAGCGCTGCGTGCAGGCCCTGACCCTATTCCCGCGAAGATCGTGCATACCGGCCAGCATTACGATGAAGCCATGAACAAGCAGTTCTTTGCCGATTTGGGCATACCGCATCCGGACATCAACCTTGAAGTCGGTTCCGGCAGCCATGCGGTGCAGACCGCCGAGGTCATGCGCCGCTTTGAGCCGGTGCTGGATCAAGAACAACCCGCCGCGATCTTGGTCGTGGGCGATGTCAACTCCACCATTGCTTGCGCACTGGTCGCGGCGAAAAAAGGCGTTGCGGTGATCCATGTCGAAGCAGGGTTGCGCAGCTACGATCGCGGCATGCCGGAAGAAATCAACCGCGTCCTGACCGACCAGATTTCCGATTTGCTCTACACCACCGAGCGTGCCGCATTGGCGAACTTGACGCGTGAAGGCATAGACCCAAAACGTGTGCATTTTGTCGGCAACGTAATGATCGATACCCTGCACCATAATTTGCAACAGGCTATTCCTGCTGCCGAGACATTGCGTGACGCCGGCGCGGATATTTCGCAGGGTTATGCCTTGTTGACCCTGCATCGACCTTCGAATGTCGATCATGAGGCCAGCCTGCGCGACTTGCTGGAAACAATGAATATTGTGAGCGAGCGGCTGCCGGTGGTATTTCCTTTGCACCCGCGCACTAAAAGCCGGATTGAACAATTCGGACTCAACGCGTTGTTGGCCAAGGGCAGATACTTCATCCTGCCGCCGGTGGGCTATTTGCACATGCTGGGCTTGATGCGCGAGGCTAAGATCGTGCTTACCGATTCCGGCGGCATTCAAGAAGAAACCACAGCGCTCGGTGTGCCGTGTTTAACTTTGCGCCACAATACCGAACGGCCCATCACCATCGACGAAGGCACCAACCTCATTGTCGGCCAGTCACGCCAAGCAATTCTTGGCGCGACCCAAGACATTCTGGCCACCGGCGGCAAGGCCGGGCGCATCCCGGAATACTGGGATGGCCATGCCGCCGAGCGCATCGCGGCGCATCTGAATGCGTGGCTTAAAAATCTTCCGACAACGGAGACGGCGTGATTAAAAACGCCATGACCATCGACGTGGAAGATTACTTCCAAGTCTCGGCGTTCGCGCCGCATATTGCGCGCAATCAGTGGGACAGCTTGCCATGCCGCGTTGAGCGCAACGTCATGCGCATTATCGAGATGTTGCATGTCCACGAATCCAAGGCCACATTTTTTACCCTGGGCTGGATCGCCGAACGCTATCCGCATTTAGTGCGTGAAATCGTCGCCAATGGGCATGAATTAGCGAGCCATGGCTATGGACATTTGCGCGCCAGCGATCAAAGCGAAACGGAGTTTCGCACCGATGTGACGCATGCGAAAAAAATGCTGGAAGATATTTCCGGCGTCGCCGTCAACGGCTATCGCGCGCCGAGCTTTTCCATTGGCCACAAAAATATGTGGGCCTTGGATGTGCTGAATGATGCCGGCTATTTATACAGCTCCAGCATTTATCCGGTGAAGCACGATCACTACGGCATGCCGGATGCGCCGCGCTTCAAGTTTCAGCCGCGCCCACATGGTTTGTTGGAGTTGCCGCCGACCACTATGCAAATGCTGGGGCGCAATTTCCCGGCTTCGGGCGGCGGCTATTTCCGCTTGCTGCCGTATTCGCTGTCGGCATGGATGATGCGGCGCGTCAATCAGCGCGACGGCGAACCCGGTATATTTTATTTTCATCCGTGGGAAATTGATCCCGAACAACCGCGCCAGCGCGGTGTCGGCATGAAAACCCGCTTTCGCCACTATGTAAATTTATCGCGCATGCAAGGACGGTTGGAGCGCTTGCTGCGAGATTTTCAATGGGGCCGCATGGATCACATTTTCTTGGATCGGCGTGGATGAGCGATTTACCCGTTACCGTGCGCGCCATGCAAGGCCCGATGAAATCCGGGGATGGCGCGCGCTGGGATGCCTTTGTGTTTGCTTGCCCCGCGGCAACATTTTTTCACCGCGCGGGGTGGAAAGAAGTTCTTGAGCGCGCATTCGGCCATCGCACGCATTACCTGCTGGCGGAACGTGCCGGCGCCATTGTCGGCGTTCTGCCGCTGACCGAAGTCAAGAGTCGCTTATTCGGCCATTCCCTGGTTTCCAACCCATTCTGCGTGTATGGGGGTATTGCGACAGAGGATGAAACGGCGCGCGCCGCACTCGATACGGCGGCGCAAAAACTTGCGCGCGATCTGCGAGTCGGGCACCTTGAATACCGCCAACTCAAGCCATTCCACACCGATTGGCCTAGCCAAGATTTGTATTTTACTTTTCGCAAAGCGATTGATCCCGATGTCGAAGCGAATATGCTGGCGATCCCGCGCAAGCAGCGCGCCATGGTGCGCAAGGGCATTAAAAACGCATTGGTGGCGGAGATCGACGCCACTGTCGATCGGTTCTTCGCGCTGTTTGCCGACAACGTAAAGCGCCACGGCACACCAGCCTTGCCGAAACGCTATTTTGCTTTGTTGAAGGAAGTGTTCGGCGCGGATTGCGAAGTGCTGACCGTACTGCACCAGGGGCGAGTCGTCAGCACCGTGCTGACGTTTTATTTCCGCGATGAAGTATTGCCCTACTATGCCGGCGACACCGAAGATGCGCGCCATCTGGCGGCGAACGATTTCAAGTATTGGGAATTGATGCGGCGCAGTTGCGAGCGCGGCTACCGCTTATTCGATTATGGCCGCAGCAAGCGCGGCACAGGGCAATTCGATTTCAAGAAGAATTGGGGCTTCGAACCGCAACAGCTGCACTATGAATATTGCTTGGTGAATGCGCCGCGCGTACCGGAACACAATCCTACCAACCCGAAATACCGCTTGTTCATTGAAATGTGGAAACGCTTGCCGACGCCGGTGGCGAACGCCTTGGGCCCGCATATCGTGAAGCATTTAGGTTAACGATGGACGAATTGCTCTACCTGGTGCATCGCATTCCCTACCCGCCGAACAAGGGCGACAAGATTCGCTCCTATCATTTGCTCAAGCATTTGGCGCAGTCCTATACGGTGCATGTCGGCGCCTTCATCGATGCTGAAGAGGACTGGCAGTATGCGGACGCCTTGGCCAAGATGGCTGGCGGTGAAGTGAAATTACTTCCGCTGAAACCGCGCTGGGCAACGCTAAAAAGTTTATATGGATTTCTCAGCGGCGAGGCCTTGACCTTGCCGTATTATCGCGATGCCCAGATGCAGCGCTGGGTAGACACAACGCTTTCCCGGCATCCGATCAAGCGCGTCTTGATATATTCTTCAAGCATGGCGCAATATTTGGTACAACATCCCCAATTGCAGCGCGTGGTTGATTTTGTCGATATCGATTCCGATAAATGGCGCCAATACGCAGAGAAAAAAACTTGGCCCATGTCTTGGGTGTATCAACGCGAAGCACGCAAACTGTTTGATTACGAGCGTCGCATCACACATGCGTTTGCCGCCAGCACGTTCGTCTCCGAAGCCGAAGCGGCTTTGTTTAAACAGCTTGCGCCGGATTGCGCTGACAAGGTATTCGGCTTCAGCAATGGCGTGGATACTGATTATTTTTCGCCGACGCACAATTTCCCTTCGCCCTATGCTGCGCATGAAGCGGTGCTGGTGTTCACCGGCGCAATGGATTATTGGGCCAACGTCGATGCGGTCACCTGGTTTGCAAATGCAGTATGGCCGGCGGTGCAGCGCGCGCATCCAGCGGCGCGTTTTTACATCGTTGGCAGCAGACCTACTCCAGCCGTGCTGGCCCTGGCTAAATTGGATGGCGTGGTGGTGACCGGCGGCGTGCCCGATACCCGACCGTATATTGCACACGCCGCGATGGCGGTTGCGCCGCTGCGCATCGCGCGCGGCATTCAGAATAAAGTGCTGGAAGCCATGGCCATGGCCAAGCCAACGCTGGTGACGCCGCAGGCCTTGGAAGGTATCGCTGCGCTGACCGGCAAAGAACTGTTATTGGCAAACGATGTCGACACATTTGTGCGGCTGGTAAGCGATGTTCTGGCAGGGCATTACCCGAGCATGGGGGAATCTGCCCGTGAACGGGTGCTACAAGATTTTTCATGGTCCAGGCATTTGCGTATTGTCGAGCAACTGCTGAAACAAACTGCGATTTCCGAACTGCACACTGCAACAGCTCAGGTCAATGCCGCCTAGATTGGAATAAATAATGATACAAACCGCCCCTGATCCAGCATCCTACAAGCGCCGCGTACTCTGGCTGACCCTTGGCGCCATTGGCGCTTTACTGCTGATTTACTGGCAGACCGCCGCATCGATTGTGGCGATTTGGGAGCGCTCCGAAACCTTTGCCCATGGCTTCGTTATTTTTCCGATTAGCGCATATTTGATCTGGCGCCGCCGTGCCAGCTTGCTGGCCGCAGAATATAAACCGGATTGGCGCGCCGCGCTGTTGCTGGCCCTACTCGGCATGGGTTGGTTGCTGGCGCGCGCTGGTGGCGTGCTGGTGTTTGAGCAATTTGCGCTGGTGGCCGCCATTGCGCTGATCGTCTGGGCGATGCTGGGATGGCGCGCGATGTCGACGATTTTATTCCCGCTGGCCTTTCTGTTGTTTGCAGTGCCCTTCGGCGAGTTTTTGATTCCGCCGTTGATGAATTTCACGGCCGATTTTGTGGTTAACGCGCTGCAACTCACTGGCATTCCGGTTTACCGCGAGGGCACTTTCTTTACCATACCCTCCGGTCAATGGTCAGTCGTGGAAGGCTGTAGCGGGCTACGCTACCTCATCGCATCCTTTACCCTGGGAACGCTGTATGCCTATCTCACCTACCGCAGTGCAAAACGGCGGGTGATTTTTAGCCTGTTGGCGATCCTGGTGCCAATCATCGCCAATGGACTACGTGCTTACATGATCGTGATGATTGCGCACCTTTCGGATATGAGGCTAGCGCTGGGCGTCGATCACTTGATTTATGGCTGGGTATTTTTTGGCTTTGTCATGCTGCTGTTGTTTTGGATCGGCGCATTTTGGCGCGAGGATGTTGCGGAAACGCCCATCCAACAAAATGCCTTGGCGCCAGCAAAGGAATCAAGCAACTTAACGCCATTCATTAAGGCCATGTTGTTGGTATTCATCGCGACCTTGCCTTGGTCCTTCTATGCGCAATACTTGGATGCGCACACTGCCGACAAGACTACGCTTGCGACTGTCCAGCCGGTGCCGTTGAATGGCTGGCAACAGGCCGACCCCTTTACCTCTTGGCAGCCGCAATATATAAACCCCACGCTGCAGTGGCAGCAGGCGTATCGTCGCAATGGCCAGGTGGTGGGCGTATTCATCACCTATTATCGTACGCAGCAGCAAGGTGCGGAATTGAACAACTCGCAAAATGTCATGATTCGGCAAAAGCACCCGATCTGGAGCGACGTTGGCGAATCGGAGCGTCCCGTTGCATTACGCAATACAGCCACCGTGGCGGTAACGCAAACCTTGTTAAAATCATCAAATCAACGTTTGCTGACCTGGGATTGGGATCGTATCGACAAACGGTACATGAATAATGTTTATTCAGAGAAAGTTTTGTTGGCCTTTAAAAAAGTGTTTGGGATGCGGGACGATGGAACGGCAATTGTTGTGTTTACCCCATATGAGGGAGATCCGCAGCAAGCCGCTTTGGTATTGGAAGCCTTTATTGCGGATATGTTACCGGCTATCGAAACCAGTATCGACCAAACTATTCAGCATTAGGAGCACCAATTGAAACTAACCATCGTCGGCACCGGCTACGTCGGACTCGTCAGCGGCGCATGCCTGGCGGAAGTGGGCAATCATGTCCTGTGCTTGGATCTGGACCCTTCCAAGATTGCAATCCTCGAAGGCGGCGGTATCCCCATCCATGAACCCGGCTTGCTGGAAATGGTGCGGCGTAACGTCGCCGCCGGGCGCCTGCAGTTTACCGGCGACATCGACCGCGCCGTGGCCTTTGGCCACATTCAATTCATCGCCGTCGGCACACCGCCCGACGAAGACGGTTCTGCCGACCTCAAATATGTGTTGGCCGCGGCCCGCAATATCGGCAGCCGCATGACCGAAGATAAAATCATCGTCGATAAAAGCACGGTGCCGGTTGGCACTGCCGACAAAGTCCAAGCGGCGGTGGCGGCGGAGTTGCAACAGCGCGGCCTCAAGCTGAATTTCAGCGTCGTTTCCAATCCCGAGTTTCTCAAAGAAGGCGCGGCGGTCGATGATTTCATGCGTCCGGATCGCATCGTTATCGGCGCAAGCGACGCACAAGCGATCGATACCATGCGCGAGTTGTACGCCCCCTTCAATCGCAACCATGATCGCCTGGTGGTGATGGACGTTAGAAGCGCGGAGCTCACCAAATACGCCGCCAACGCCATGCTGGCTACCCGCATCAGCTTCATGAACGAGTTGGCGAATGTCGCAGAAAAGCTCGGTGCCGATATTGAAATGGTGCGCCATGGCATCGGCTCCGACCCGCGCATCGGCTACCACTTCCTCTACCCTGGCTGTGGCTACGGCGGATCCTGCTTTCCCAAGGATGTTTCTGCATTGATTAAAACCGCGCAGGACGAAGCCGGCATCAAGCTGAAGCTGTTGACAGCCGTCGAAGCCGCCAACGAAGCGCAAAAGAGCGTCCTCAGCAACAAAATCAAAGCCAAGTTCGGCAATGACCTCAAGGGCAAAAAATTCGCGCTGTGGGGCCTGGCCTTCAAACCCAACACCGACGACATGCGCGATGCGCCGAGCCGCAAGCTGCTGGCCGATTTATTCGCCGCCGGTGCAACGGTGACCGCGTATGACCCGGTGGCGATGAACGAATCGCGCCGCATTTTCGGCGACCATCCGCAGCTCAGCTACGTCGACAATCAGTTGGCGGCCTGCGCCGGAGCGGATGCGCTGGTGATCGTGACCGAATGGCGCGAATTTCGTACGCCCGATTTCGCAGCCATCAAAGCGCAACTCAAAAACCCACTGATCTTCGATGGCCGTAATTTATACGAACCAAAAGACATGCAAGCGGAAGGCTTCGAATATCTGGCTATCGGCAGAGGCAAGGCTTGAGCGCGCGCTGTACAGAGAGAGCAATATGAAAATCTTAATCACCGGCGCGGCCGGCTTTATCGGCATGCATCTCGCGCAGCGCTTGCTGGCGCAAGGGCATGAAGTCGTCGGTATCGACAACTTGAACGACTACTATGCAGTCAGCCTTAAACATGATCGTTTGAAACAACTGACACCATTGCCGAACTTCCGTTTCATCGAGATGGACATGGCTGATCGCCCCGCGATGGAAGCGCTGTTCGCACAGGAGAAATTCAATCGCGTGGTCAACCTTGCCGCGCAGGCCGGGGTGCGTTATTCCCTGCAAAACCCGCATGCTTACGTCAACAGCAATGTAGTGGGCTTTTTGAATATCTTGGAAGGCTGCCGTCACCATGGCGTGGAACACTTGGTCTACGCCAGCAGCTCCAGCGTGTATGGCGCGAACACGCACATGCCCTTCAGCACCCACGACAACGTCGATCATCCGGTGAGCCTGTATGCGGCCACCAAAAAATCCAATGAGCTGATGGCGCATACCTATAGCCATTTATATCGTCTGCCGACGACCGGTTTACGCTTCTTTACCGTGTACGGACCCTGGGGCAGGCCGGACATGTCGCCCTCGCTATTTGCCGGCGCAATCCTGGAAGACCGACCGATCAACGTGTTTAACCAAGGCAGAATGCAGCGCGACTTTACCTATATTGACGATATCGTCGAAGGCGTGGTGCGCGTGTTGAATTTGGTCGCAGCGCCGAATCCCGCGTTCGACCATGCCGCCCCCGATGCAGCGAGCAGCGATGCTCCTTATCGTGTCTACAATATTGGCAACCACCAGCCAATAGAGCTGATGACCTTCATCGAAACCATCGAAAATGCGGTCGGTAAAAAGGCTGTAAAAAACATGCTGCCGATGCAAGATGGGGATGTGGTCGCCACCTACGCGGATATCGACGACTTGCAACAGGCAGTGGGCTTTACGCCGCAGACACCCTTGTCGGAAGGCATCGCGAAGTTCGTTAAATGGTACAAAGAATATTATCGCTTGTAGTGGTGTGAAATTAGATAGCGGGCAACACGAAGTGAAACAGCGAAAAACCAACTCAGTGATAAAGGCTAGCCAGCGCGCTATTGCACTCTGTGAATACTTGAAGTGGGCCTGGCAGCAGGAATCATGGCGCCGCTGATAACGCACATCATTTATCGCTTGGATGTTGGCGGGATGGAAAATGGCTTGGTCAATCTGATTAATCGCATGCCAGCCGAGCGCTACCGCCACGCGATTATTTGTCTGACGGACTACACTGAGTTTGCAAAGCGCATTCACCAACCCAATGTCGAATTGCTTTCCCTGCATAAACGTGCGGGAAAAGACATCGGTCTTTATGCGAGACTTTATCGGGCAATTAGAGCTTTAAATCCGGATATCGTGCACACGAGAAATATGGCGGCGATCGAGGGCCAAATTGTCGCGGCGTGTAGCGGCGTATCAGCGCGGGTGCACAGCGAGCACGGGCGCGAAGGCGCTGATCTTCATGGTACGTACCGCAAATACAACTTGCTGCGCAAAGCCATGCAACCGTTGATCGGCCACAACATAGCAGTGAGCCGCAATCTCGCCGGCTGGCTGCAACATACCATCGGCGTGCCGAGCCGAAAAATCACGCAAATCTACAATGGCGTGGATAGCGTGAAATTCCACCCGCGCAGCGGCTGGCGCGAGTTGATCGGCCCGCCCGGCTTCGCGGCTGACGATGCCATTATCATTGGCAGTGTCGGTCGCTTGGCGCATGTGAAAGACTTTCCGACACTGATCCGGGCTTTTGACCGCCTGCGCGAACTGTGGCCCGAGGGCCGTAGCTGGCTACGCCTGGTGATCGTCGGCGATGGCCCGACGCGCACCGAATGCGAGCGCTTGATCGCCGACCTGGATCTAGGGGGGCAAGTATGGCTCGCCGGGGACCGTAGCGACGTGCCTGAACTGATGCGCGCCATGGACTTATTCGTGTTGCCGTCCTTGGGCGAGGGCATCTCCAACACCATTCTGGAAGCCATGGCCTGCGGCTTGCCCGTGATCGCCACGGCAGTCGGCGGCAATCCGGAGCTGGTTGCGCCGGGCAAAACCGGAACCCTGGTCCCCGTCGGCGATCATGAGAAAATGGCACAGGCATTGCTTGCGTATGTAAGAGATCCGGCGCGCAGGGCGCAAGAAGGCCAAGCCGCCCGTGCTGAAATCGAGGCGCGGTTTAGCATGGAGGCGATGGTTAGCGGATACTTGAGTGTTTATGACCAAGTTTTGAAAAGAAATATGAAAAACGACTTATGTGCGGCATAGCCGGAATATTCGACACCCAAGGTAAACGCGATACCGACCAGACCCTGCTCGCGCGCATGAACCAAGCGCAGCACCATCGCGGCCCGGACGAGACCGGCCTGCACGCCGAGCCCGGCATCGGCCTCGCGCATAAGCGCTTGTCCATCATCGACCTGTCCTCCGGCCATCAGCCCTTGTTCAACGAAGACGGCAGCGTGGTCGTGGTGTTCAACGGCGAGATCTACAACTTCGTCGACCTGATTCCCGAATTGCAAACGCTGGGCCATACTTTCCGTACGCGTTGCGACACCGAAGTCATCGTGCATGCCTGGGAAGAGTGGGGCGAAAAATGCGTCGAGCGTTTCCGCGGCATGTTCGCCTTCGCGCTGTGGGATCGCAATCAACAAACCCTGTTCATGGCGCGCGACCGCATGGGCGTGAAGCCGCTGTATTACGCTTTCGCGCAAGATGGCATGCTGATCTTCGGCTCCGAACTCAAGGTTTTGACTGCCTACCCGACCTGCGGGCGTGAAATTGATCCGTGCGCTATTGAAGAATATTTTGCCTACGGCTATGTTGCCGAGCCGCGCACGATCTACCAGAATTCATACAAGCTGCCGCCTGGCCACACCCTAACGATCAAGCGTGGCCAGCCCGTGCCGCAGCCACGTGAATATTGGGATTTGCCGTTTCAGCCCATCGCCGCGATCACGGAGCAAGAAGCGCAAGAAGAGTTGGTGCGTTTGCTGCGCGAATCGATCCAAATTCGCTTGGTGTCAGAAGTGCCGTTGGGCGCTTTCCTGTCCGGCGGTGTCGATTCAAGCGCGGTAGTGGCGATGATGGCGGGCTTGTCTAACGAGCCCGTGAACACCTGCTCCATTTCCTTTGGCGACCCGGCTTTTAATGAATCCGAATACGCTGCACAAGTCGCTACCCGGTATAAAACCAATCACCGTGTAGAACAAGTTGATCCGGATGATTTCGATCTCATCGACAAACTGGCGGCGATTTACGATGAACCCTACGCCGATAGCTCGGCGATTCCCACCTACCGTGTGTGTGAGCTGGCGCGCAAGAGCGTCACCGTTGCCTTGTCCGGCGATGGTGGCGATGAAAATTTTGCCGGCTATCGGCGCTATCGCTGGCACATGCAGGAAGAGCGTGTGCGCGGCCTACTGCCAAAATCCGTGCGGCAACCCCTATTCGGAATGCTGGGCCAGCTCTATCCGCAAGCGGATTGGCTCCCCAAGATTTTTCGCGCCAAAAACACCCTGAAGGGTTTCGCGCGCGATAGTATTGAAGGCTACTTCCATATCATCGCCACCATGAACGACGATATGCGTGAGCGCTTATTCAGCCCAAGCTTCAAACGCAAGCTGCAAGGCTACCGCGCGGTAGATGTCCTCTATCGGCACGACGCGCACTCGCCAACAGATGAGCCGCTCGCGCGCGTGCAATATCTCGATATCAAGACCTACCTCGTGGGCGATATATTGACCAAGGTAGACCGCGCCAGCATGGCGCATGCGCTTGAAGTACGGGAGCCGTTGCTGGATCACAGGCTGATGGAGTGGGCATCCTGCTTGCCAGCCGTGCTTAAAATGCAAGGGAATGAAGGCAAGCACGTTTTCAAAAAAGCCATGGAGCCCTATTTGCCGAATGACATTTTGTACCGAAAAAAAATGGGCTTCGCCGTTCCGCTGTCGAGTTGGTTCCGCGGCCCGCTCAAGGAAAAAGTGCGAAATGCCGTCTTAGGCCCAGTGCTAGCCCAAACGGGCTACTTCAATGCGGATTATCTGCGCGAATTGGTGGATCAACATCAGTCCGGTTTGCGCGATTACAGCACGGCACTGTGGTCGCTGCTGATGTTCGAATCCTTCTTGCGGCAAAATTCAGCCACGATCAACTGAATGACTTATTAACCATGCGCATCCTTCACGTTCTAGATCATTCCATTCCGCTGCATTCCGGCTACACTTTCCGCAGCGCCGCAATTTTGCGCGAGCAGCGCGCCCTGGGTTGGGACACCTATCACCTGACAGGTCCTCGGCAGATCAAATGCAGCGTGGCGGAAGAAGATGTGGACGGGCTGCATTTCTACCGTACCGCGCCGCCGGTGGGCCTGATGAGCCGGCTACCGGCGCTGAACCAGTTGGCCGACATGCAGGCCCTAGAACGACGTTTGGATGAAGTGCTTGATCAAGTGCGGCCGGACATCGTGCATGCGCACTCCCCGGTGCTGAATGCCATTCCCGCGCTGCGTGCGGCACACCGCCGCGGTATTCCCGTGGTGTATGAAGTACGCGCCTTTTGGGAGGATGCTGCGGTGGACCATGGCACCACGCGCGAAGGCAGCCCGCGCTACAAACTTACGCGTAGTTTGGAGACCTATGCCTTCAAGCACGTGGATGCCGTCACTTGTATTTGCGAAGGCCTGCGCGCCGACATCGTTGCGCGTGGTATCTCTACTGAAAAAGTTACCGTCATCCCTAACGCCGTCGACATCGAGAAATTTCCTATCGGCAATCCACCGGACGAAGCGTTGAAGGCAAGCCTCGGGCTCAGCGGTGCGCGTGTGTTGGGCTTCATCGGCTCCTTCTACGCCTACGAGGGTCTGGATCTGTTGCTCGAAGCGTTGCCGAGAATTCTGGTGCGGGCGCCCGACGTGCGCGTGTTGTTGGTCGGTGGCGGCCCCCAAGAGGCAAATCTGAAGCGGCAAGCGCAAAGTCTCGGCATCGCCGACAAAGTGATTTTCAGTGGCCGTGTTCCGCATGAACAAGTTAATCGCTACTACGATTTGGTAGACGTGTTGGTCTATCCACGGCATTCGATGCGCTTGACCGAATTAGTCACACCCTTAAAGCCGCTGGAAGCAATGGCGCAGGGCCACTTGTTTGTTGCCTCCGATGTGGGTGGGCACAAGGAACTGATCCGCGATGGCGAAACTGGAGTTTTGTTCAAAGCGGGCGATGCGCAATCGCTTGCAGATAAAGCGCTTGGCTTGCTGCATTCGACCGAGCAGTGGCCTGCGCTGAAACAAGCGGGGCGCCGCTTCGTTGAGACCGAGCGCAACTGGAAAGTAAGTGTGGCGCGCTACCAAGCTGTTTATGATGAACTGATGCAATTTTGCAAAGGCATTCGAGCATGATGCGTGTCGTGATGGCAGGCCCTTTGCCGCCGGCGATCGGCGGCATGGCCACTGTGATCGATGACATCAGCCGCACCAGCCTCGCGCGCGAAGTGGAACTGATACTGTTCGATACCGGTAAACAGACCCCCGCAGGACGCTCGTTAACGCAGGCAATAGCCGCGCGCTTTGCACTCTGGCGTGCATGGTGGCAGGCATTGAGTCCCGCAAACCGTACCGTAGCGCATATTCATACTTGCAGCTTCTTCACTTATTTTTTGGACGGGGTATACGTATTGCTTGCGCGTCTGCGTGGCGTACCGGTGGTGCTGCATGTGCATGGTGGGCGCTTCGACGCTTTTCTAGATGAACTTTCCCCCTTTGCGCTGGGCATTGCGCGCTTCATCGCGCAGCGCGCGACACGGTTAGTGGTGCTGTCCGGTGAGTGGGAGATAAAGCTCGCGGAGCGCCTGCCTGGTGCGCACCTGACAGTCATAGAAAACGGCGTAGCTGAGCCGCAGCTTATTGAGGTAAGCAAGACTAGTGGTGAAGTCATCGTATTGTTCTTGGGAAACTTGGGTCAGCGCAAAGGCGTTTGGGACCTTGTCGCCTGCGCCGGGCAATTGCCTTCCTCGGTGCGCTTAGTGCTGGTGGGCGGAGAAGAAGACACTGGTATCACCGAGCGTGTGCGTGCTGAATTGGAGCAGCAGGGCATCGAATCGCGTGTTGAACTGGTTGGGCCGGCGGTGGGTGAAGCCAAATTTCGCTGGTTGCGCAAGGCCGATATTTTTGTGCTCCCGTCCTACGCTGAGGGCGTGCCAATTTCCATGCTAGAGGCGCTTGCCGCTGGGTTGCCTGCAATTGTTACACCGGTAGGCGGTATTCCTTCCGTATTGCAAGATGGCGAGCATGCGCTATTCGTTCCGCCGGGAGATCGCGTTGCTCTTGCCGGGGCTATCACCCGGCTGGCGGGCGATGCGGATCTCCGCTCGCGCTTGGGGGCATCGGCGCGCCGACATGTTTTGGAGCGTTATGGAATTGAATGTACGGCGCAGAAATACCTTCAATTGTACGAAAGTCTAAAGCCTGGCTTGATCAACCAGGATATGAAACCCGGGACCGAAGATGCCGGAGCAGTGCCATGAGGATCGCGCCGGGATATCGAGTGCGCCAAAGAATTAGTTTGGCAAACGCATGGTATAGCTGTTGTGTGCGCTTGAGATATTGTTTTCTTTATAAACCTTCTGAGGATTAGCCTATTTCGGCGGTAGTTAAATGATGGACGTCTCCCAACCAACCACCGGTCATGATGCGCGCAGTCTAACAACGCGTATTCGCCGTGGGGTGTGGCGCACAGGCAAATCTTTGCGCCAGCATTTGCTGCCGCATCCCGTCGCTCAGCATGTGTTTGTTGCTGGTATGCAGCGTTCTGGAACCAATCTTTTGATGGATGTGCTGGATGCCAATGTAGGGACCCAAGTATTCCATGAAACCGACCCACGAGCTTTTGAACGGTATGAAATGCGCGATCTTGCCGTAATTCAGCAGCTAGTTCAGGCCTGCCCTGCACCAGTGTTCGTGATCAAGGCGCTTTGTGAGCTCGATCGAATCAAAGTCCTGATGGAGACGTTCAGCCCCGCAAAAACTCTTTGGGCTGTCCGCGACTGGCGCGACAGTGTCAGCTCGGCAATCAAGTCCTTCTCAGGTTTTGTGCTGCAATGGCATCGGCTTGCGAATGGTTATGCGAATGACTGGCGCGGGCGCGGGATGTCTCTTGCTACGCGCGAATTGCTTGCTGGGCTTTATCATGCTGACGCCAGTGAAGCAGAGGGTGCAGCTGTTATGTGGTTTTACCGCAATGTGCTGTTTTTCGAGCAGCAGTTGGCCGCTAATGAGAACGTACTGGTCGTCTTTTACGAAGATCTGGTTCAGCACCCCATGCGCGAAGTTGCAGCAGTCTATGAATTTCTTGGCTTACAAGGTTTTAATGGCGGGATTGCAAGACGCATACATGCGCGCTCGGTCAAGCATCGCAGCCCGCCGGATATTTCACCTGCGGTTGTGGCTCTGTGTGACGAACTGTTGGAGCGCTTTGTGGCGTTGCGGCAGAGGGCAGGTCAATAATGCCGGTGACCGCATGGCTCTCTCGTGCAGTTTTTCGCGCACAGGAAGCGGCGATGCAGCGCCCCACCTTTTCTATGCTCGCCGAACTTGAGCGCACGCAATGGCTGTCGCGCGCGAGCATCGAGGACTATCAGTCGCAACGCCTAAATCAATTGTTGGCCTGTGCGCTTGCGCATAGTCCCTGGCACGCCGGCCGTCTGCGTGCGGCGTGCCTTGATGATGCTGTAAGAACGGGCCGCGTGACACTGGCAGACCTGGCCCGCCTACCCCTCATGGACAAGCGCGATGCACGAGAAAATGTCGAGAACATCGTTTGGCGCGGCGTGCCGGGCGGGGTCTATAAGTACACCACCGGCGGATCATCCGGCGAGCCGCTTATTTTTTATTTTGGCCGCGAGCGCCAGGCTGCCGATGCCGCGAACCGCATGCGCGCGCATCGCTGGTGGGGCGTAGAGCCGGGCGATAAAGAATTGTATCTATGGGGCGCGCCGGTCGAATTGAACAAGACCGATCGCATCAAAAACTTGCGCGATCGGCTGCTCAATCAACGTCTGCTCAATGCGTTCGAAATGTCGCCGGCGCGCATGGATGAATATTGCCAAATTATCCAGCGCTGGCAGCCAGGCTGTTTGTTTGGCTATGCTAGTTCGCTGGCGTTATTGGCCGCGCATGCCCAGGCCAGAAGCTTTCGTTTTTCACTGCAGGGCCTTAAGGCGGTATTCGCCACCGGTGAGCCGCTATATCCGCACCAGCGAGAACTCATCGAGCGCGTGTATGGTGCGCCGGCCGCTGTTGAGTATGGTTGCCGGGATGGCGGCTATCTCGCGCATCAAGTGCCGGGCGGACAATTGCTGCAGATGAGTGAGACCGTCATCATCGAGGTGCTAGATGAAGCCGGACAGCTGGTGCAGCCCGGCGCAATGGGCGAGGTCGTCATCACCAACTTAGCCACCGCCGCACAACCATTCATTCGTTATCGCACGGGAGATCAAGCACGCCTAGGCTCTGCGCCGGACGCCGGCGGCCGTGGATTGCATGTACTCGAAGAAGTGCTAGGGCGGCAGACTGATTTCGTGGTTAGGGCAGATGGCACCTTAATGCATGCGCTAGCGCTGATCTATGTATTGAGGGCAACGGAGGGTGTGGCACA
Organism: Pseudomonadota bacterium; assembly: GCA_021812385.1. Lineage (GTDB taxonomy): Bacteria > Pseudomonadota > Gammaproteobacteria > Burkholderiales > Thiobacteraceae > RBG-16-58-11. The sequence continues at coordinate 76,578 of JAKANO010000012.1, forward strand.
GTTCAAATGTATTCAACACACGCCGACGGATTTGGAGGTATGGGTTGTCCCCAATCAACATTGGAATGAAGGCTCGGTTATGGCAGTTATTGCTGGACTTCGTGCCCGGATGGGTGAGAGTCTGCGCGTGGATATCAAGCTCATGGAAGCTATTCCTGCCGAAGCCTCGGGGAAGCATCGTTATGTGGTTAGCCATGTGCGCTTGGGGAATGATCTGCGCCAAGCAGTTACGTAATTGAAAAGAAGCGCTTCCCTGCGAGTGCGGGTATTCGAGGCGCTTATTAGCGGCGAAGTTGGTGTAGAACGTATTTTATAATGTAAGTTGGTTTGCTCTATGTTGGCTTCGGCATTCCGCATTGATTTTATGTGAGCTCCTTCCTGCGAAGAAGCCGGTTGTTGTATAGATAGGATGAGCCATGGAAGCATTGCTGTTTCTGTTAGATATATGTGCCATGTTTCTACTTGTGCGCTGGAGCGCAAAGTCAGGATCAGCCCCTGCTGAAGTAAAAAAAAGAAAGCCTGCTCCAGGGCAGCCATTCAAGCATCGAGGAATGAGATGATGTTGCGGCAATTTTGCCAAGGCAAGCGCGCGCCCTTGTATTGGAATACCCTATGCGCGACATAGTATTTATTTTAGGTTTTCTCTCTATGTTGCCCTTCGCCATTGGGAGGCCGCATGTTGGGGTGTTGCTTTGGTGTTGGACGGCTTTGCTGGTTCCGAATTACTACGTGTTCGGTTTTGCTAGCCCTATCCCCTACAACTTAATCGTTGCAGTATTGACTCTTCTGGTTTGGCTTTTTTCCAGGGAGTCAGTGCGTGTCCCCCTGAATCCAACGATATTTTTTCTCGTGTTGTTCGTGTTCTTCGCGACCATATCGACAATATTCGCGATTGGCGATCAAAGTGTTGCATGGGGGGAGTGGGAGAAACTCGCGAAAATTATTCTTTTTGCCATTGTTGTTAATAGCATCATGAATACCCGTGCTAGGATCGAAGCATTGGCTTATGCGATTGTTCTTTCGTTAGGGTTTCATGGGATAGTCGAGGGATTGAAGTTTTTGGGGTCTGGGGGAGGGCATAACATAGTCGGTCCAACGAACTCCATACTAGGTGATAACAATCAATTTGCACTGGCAATGTTGTGCACTTTGCCGCTGGTGTTCTATCTTTATTGGCAGGCTAACTATCGTATCCTTAGAATCGGGGTTATAGGTAGTGCCGCGATACTTTGTTTTACAGTCGTCGGCACTTTTTCGCGCGGGGGTTTGATAGGTCTTATAGCAGTGGGTGGCTGGGCTTTTCTGAATAGTCGGCGTAAGGTCAGGTATCTGGCTTTGGCGATACCTTTGGTCATTATGCTTGTTTCCTTCGCGCCCGCCCGGTGGTTCGATCGCATGGATACGATTGAAACCGCGGATCAAGACGCCTCTTTCATGGGGCGAGTGATCGCATGGAAACAAAGTACTTTGATTGCGCTTGATCACCCAGTGTTGGGTGGTGGCTTTCATGCTGTTCAGGATTATTCGGTGTGGAAGCTGTATAGCTATAAATTTGAAGACTTGAATTTCATTCCGACAAACAAACCAGATCCCTATCGTGCGCATGCTGCTCATAGTATTTACTTTCAAGTTTTGGGCGATCTTGGTTTTGTTGGATTAGCTTTATTTTCCTTGCTTGGACTGGCAGCTTGGAGAAATACTGTTGTAGTGATGAAGAAAGCAAAAGGTCGAAAGGATCTTGAGTGGGCGGGGCAACTAGCCCAATACATTCAATACTCACTAATCGCGTACTTTGTGTCGGGTGCTGCCTTGAGTATGGGCTATTTTGAATTAATGTATGTACTTTTTGCCGTGCTTGCGTCTTTGCGCCAAATTGTAGATCAGGCGCATGACAGGCCTGTGACTTCTATTGATGTTGGTCGGTGAAGCAAATTATTCAGACCAACACTTTTTCTGAAAAACTTCAAGGCAGTTTCGACGCCTTCAAGGGTTTGCTCATCATCATCGTTATCATGGATCACAATGACTTTTGGCGATCAATTGTCCCCGATCCATTCAAACCATTGACCGCCCATGTGCTGGGTTTTCTAATCTTGCCTTTTCTTGTACCAGTAAAACCCCCCTCCATTCGGTTTTTTCGCGATCGTTTGATCCGATATTTAGTGCCGTTCTGGTGGGTGCTAACAATGGCGGCAGCGCTTTATTATTTGATGTTTCAAAGTGGGCGAGATATTAGTACGGTCATTTTTGATTGGTTCATGGCGGCTACAGTAGGGAGTGCTTTTCTTGTGAAAGCATCCTCTGGCTTTTACTACCTGTGGTTTCTCCCAAGTTTGGCGGGGTTGGTCATCACATTAACGTTCTATCAATCGCTGAATAGATCATGGCAAAGAGTGTGTACGGTTTTGTTGTTGTGTTGTCATGTGGCCATTACCGCATTTCCAGGGATGCTCCTTAAGTATGTGCCGTTTGGATTTATGATTGTTTTGTGGGTTTTCCCACTGGGGCTGCTAATGCGTTGGGCGGTCTCAGACGGCAATATTTATCGTGCTCGGCTCCTGATTTTGGCAGCCTTCATCTGCAGCTATGTTTATCTCGTACTCATAGGGAAAAACCTTGAAATAATGACCCTAGACCTCAAGCCGATCGCAGATCCATTGTTGTTTTTCTTGCAGGATTTAAACGCAATATCAGGTGTTCTTGTCTTAATGTGGCTAGCAACGAAACTAAACAAATTAAGATTCTTGAACTTGTTTGGAAAACATTCGCTCATGGTATATCTCTTGCACCCATTAATTTTTTTATTGGGGTTTAAGATACTTGGCTTGTCAACCGCAAGCTTAGGGAATGGGCAATTGTTAACGGCTGCTGCCCTCTCAGTAACCCTGACCGCGCTTGTCACGCTCGGCATTGCGCTCGGCATTGCGCGAATTCCCATTGCACGAATTTGGCTGACCCCAAAGGGATGGGATGATTGGGGGCCTGTGCTGTTGGCCCAAAATTGGAAAAGCAGTTTCCAGCAGCAGGGCGGATCATGACGGCAATCGGGCAGTCGCTTTCACCGCTATGACGCAACTCAAAGGGATTGATCGCGTCAACCGGGTTTCTTCGCCAAATGAACTTTCATAGGTGTCTGGCTTGTAGCCATTCCTCGAGAATGACCAAGTTCCAGACCATGGTGCCGTAGTAAACCGGGTGCACCTCGGCATGCATTTTTTTGAGGTTCTGGATGTACGCAGGGCGTATCCAGCCCCGTTTGGAAATGGCCTCCAGCCGGTCGTAGACCAGTTCCTTGAGCGGGGGGTGGGACAAGGCCCACGGGCCGAATGGTAAACCAAAGCCATGCTTGCTCTTGTTGATAATGGAGTCCGGCAGAAAACCGCCCAGCGCTTTTTTGTAGAACCACCGGAGCTGCTGGCCGCGCACCTTGTCCGATGGGGGCAGTTTGCATGAAAACTCCACCAAGTCGTGATCCAACATTGGAAACACGACTTCCACCCCGGCGGCTTCTCCCATGCGGGTCACTTTGCGCAGATCGTTGTCGGCCAGGGTGAATTTCATGTCCAAATGCAGCATGTGATTGATGGGGTGGGTGCTGTCGGTGTCGGAGTAGGTTTTACGCAGTTCTTCAATGGGCGCGCTGGCGTCGATGTTTGCAAGAAAACCCGCTTCAAATAATTCACTTAAAGGCTGCCGATGCAGGAAGTTATAGGTTTCCAGTCGATCCGGCAGCGGCACATTGGCTTGCTGGATGTAGCTTTGCAATTTGCGCAGCGGCATTAAATGTTGTGCGAACGGAAACGAAAAGGCTAAAGGCTCTACCAGGCCATGGCGCATCCATGCGGGGAGGGCTGCGTAATGTTCGAATAGCATTTGCTTGGCATAGCGCGCATTCCCGCCGAAGATTTCATCCCCGCCGTCGCCGGCGAACATGCGGGTAAAGCCGTCCTCGCGTGCTTTCTTCGCGCAATAGTAGGTGGGAATGGCAGAGTTGTTGGCGAAGGGCTCGTCATACGCTTTTGCGATGACCGGGATGGCTTCGACGATATCTTGCGGTTGCAGGTAATATTCGTGGGAGCGCAGGCTGAAATGTTTCGCCGCGATGCGGACATATTCCATTTCGTCAAAGCCTTGGTGCTCGAAGCCGATGGAGTAGGTGTCCGTCGTGTTTTTCTGGAGGCGGGCAAGATATCCGGCGACGGTTGAGCTGTCGAGCCCGCCGGAGAGAAATGCGGCCGAAGGTGTTGCGTCCACATGGCGTGCAACGGACTGTTCCATCAATCGATGCAGATCGTGCTTCTTATCCTCGAAGGAGGCGTGGTTTTCATCGCTGTAACGGTGACGATGGTAAAATTCGAGGCTGGCTTGCGCGCCATCTAAAGCGACGTATTGAGCCGGCTGGAGTTTCGCGACCTTCTTGAAGACAGTTTGGGGCGAAGGAATGGTATGAAAGTAGAAAAAATTGAACAACGCCTGCGGATCAAGCGCTTGTCCAACCAGCGGGTGTGCAGCAACAGCGCCGGAATGGCTGGAAAACACCAGGCCGCCATTAATCTGGGCGTAACTCAAAGCATGGATGCCAAATGGATCGATAGCGGCCATGACCCGATCGCCATCCATCACAACCAGGCTGAAGTTCCCTGCCAGTTTCTTCAGGACATTTTTCCCCTCGCGTCGCCAAGCCTGTGCAAGAGTGCTGGCTGCGCCACTATGGCTGGCTTCTGCAGCAAGTGCCGCATCAAGCCACTGGGGCCGACCCATGACGACAGCGCAAAGCCCTGCAGCAGCGTAATGCGAAACAGGATAAACGCCCTGCCTGACTGCAACAGCAAAATGGGGTTCGACCGCAACTGCTGTAATCGTCTCGAATCCCGCCGCCTTGCCCATATCAGCCAGAACTTCGTTCGCGCGATCGGAGTGAAGCCCTGTGCCGCACCAACCGACAAATCCTGTCATGTAAAATGCCCTTTAGATATGTTTTTATTCGTGAATATGGAAATGTTATCGTGTTCAACGTGATTTGTCAGAAACATGCTTGGCAATTGTTGAAATGAAGGTCTCTGTTAGGCATTGCAAATTTTCAGCTTATACCAAGCAATTTAGTTGCCAAAACAAATCTCAGAATAAAAAATATGCTATTTAACTCTTACACTTTTCTATTTATATTTCTCCCCCTGACATTGCTGGGATTTTTTTTCTTTGCACGCGTTAGCCGCACATACGCCGCCGCGTGGCTGGCGGCGGCGTCAATATTTTTTTATGGCTGGTGGGATGTTCGTTATGTGCCTTTGCTTCTCGGGTCGATATTTTTTAACTATGCAATTGGTTATACCCTAGCCACAAAAGCGAAACACGGCTCTGAGATCACAAGAAAAGCACTGCTTTCGATTGGAATTATTGGCGACTTATTGTTGTTAGGGTACTACAAATATGCCGACTTTTTTATCCAAGCGGTAAATCAGGGGTTAGATCATCAGATCGGACTTTTAAATATTATCTTGCCGCTTGGCATCTCATTTTTCACATTCACCCAAATTGCATTTCTGGTGGATACCTTTTATGGGAAGGTAAATGAATGTCGTTTTATCCACTACTGCCTCTTCGTAACCTACTTCCCGCACCTGATTGCCGGCCCTGTTCTCCATCACGGAGAAATGATGCCGCAATTTGAAAAGAGAGAGATTTACAGCCCTCAAAGCATTAACTTCGCAGTTGGGATGACAATATTTTTCATTGGGTTATTCAAAAAAGTTGTTCTCGCAGATGGAATTGCTCCATACGGTAACACCATTTTCAATATGGCAAGCCGTGGAGAATCTCTGGAAATATTTCAGGCGTGGGGTGGAGCGTTGGCTTATACCTTGCAGCTTTATTTTGATTTCTCTGGCTATTCCGATATGGCCATTGGACTCTCGCGTATTTTCGGTATCAAGTTGCCACTCAACTTTCATTCGCCCTACAAAGCGATAAATATTATTGAGTTTTGGCGGAGGTGGCATATGACGCTCTCCCGGTTCTTGCGTGATTATCTCTATATACCGTTGGGTGGAAATCGGAAAGGGTCTGTGCGGAGGCACTTCAATTTATTTGTCACGATGCTATTGGGAGGGCTTTGGCACGGCGCGGGCTGGACCTTTGTAATTTGGGGTGGCTTGCATGGTTTCTATTTAATCATCAATCACGCGTGGCGAAGTTTTAGGCAAAGGTTGGGCCACGATCTTAGTCAGTCCACTTTTATGGGTAACCTCGCTGCGGGCGCACTAACTTTTTTAGCTGTTGTTGCCGGCTGGGTGGTTTTTCGGGCGCAAAACGTTGATGCTGGGTGGCGCATGTTTCATGCCATGGCTGGAGGCAATGGCGTATCCCTGCCAGCAGCTTTCACAGCGCTGCTGGGGCCACTTGGGCCAATTTTCAAAAATGCAGGAGTCGTTTTTACGCTGGGGGGCGGCAAACAATTCTTCATGACTTATGTATGGGTAGGGAGTCTTATGGGGATTGCCTTCCTGCTCCCAAACACACAACAACTTATGATGCATTTTGAACCAGCGCTAAATTTCATTTCGGATCGGCATGCAGCTTTGAGGGGGAGTTGGCGCTACTGGGTATGGTCGCCTAGTATGGCATGGGCTATTGCTGTCGCGTTTATTGCTGTAGCTGGCTTGCTGTCACTGAGTCATCCAACCGACTTTCTTTATTTTCAATTTTGAACCCGGCCGCCATGCTTGCACCCCGAAAATTTTTATTTGCCCTCACCTGTGGAATTATTGGAGGGATGGTAGTTGTGGCCTGCATAAACTACCTCGTTGATCCCTATGGAATCTATAGCCTGACGGATAGCGATCAACTCCGCAACAAAAAGCCGACGGCCGCGACAAAAGGACCGATGGTTAAGGCCTATCAACTCGAACGAACAAATGCACGCACCCTGGTGTTAGGAAACTCGCGCGCCGAGGTCGGGTTTGATCCGCTTGATCCAGGGTGGCCGCAAGGAAATCGCCCTATCTATAATGCGGCATTGCCCGGTACAGGCCCACGCACCGCCTTGCTTTACCTGCAACATGCGCTGACTTCATTTCATCCCGATACGATAGTGATGGGCGTCGATTTCATGGATTTTTTGGTGGCGACCAAGGCTCCAACGAAGACTAACTTACCTCCATCGGAGCTGGAGTCAAGGTTAAGTACTACCTTCGATGGAAACCCAAACCCCTATCGACAGCAGCAACAGTTGCGTGATATTGCCGCCACAATATTTTCTCTAGATGCCCTGTTAGATAGCATTCAAACAATTGCTGCACGCAATGATCCCTTTGCGGTGGATCTTACCCCTCGGGGATTTAATCCAATGAAAGATTACATTCGTATCGCGAGAGAAGAAGGGTACCGTGCAATTTTTCTCCAGAGGGACGAGGAGAATATAAAAGCCTATCTCAAGCGGCCGCATTCGATATATCTCGAAAACTCAACAACGTCTCCACCGCTTGACGATATAAGGCACATTATTGTGCTATGCAAAAAAAACAATATTCGGCTTAAGTTGGTCATTTATCCTTACCATGCACGTTTGTTGGAAATCATTGATGCCACAGGCCATTGGGATGCCTTCGAGCAGTGGAAAATGGCTCTTGCGCGAATCGTCCAAGAAACCGCGCCAAGCCTTGTAACACTCTGGGATTTTAGCGGCTATAACGCTTATACAATGGAGCCTGTTCCGGGCAAGCGCGACATGCAGGCCCAAACCAAGTGGTATTGGGAGGCTGGGCACTTCAAGAAAGAATTAGGTGGTGTGATCTTGGGCAGAATGTTTTCCACGCGCCACACTGCGGAGGATGCTGCGAACTCCTTCGGGAGCGTGGTGACACTAGAAATGCTACCGCATCACCTCGAAAATATTCGTCGCCAACGTAATATTTATTGGCAGCGATTTCCCTCGGATGTTACTGTGATTCGCTCCATAGTTCGGAAATGAAACGGTTAAAATATTCATGCTAAAACTGTTGAAAGCGCAATTTCTTCGCACCCTCTCTGGATTAGTGGAAACGCCGGTAGTGCGTGAGTCTCTATACCACTCAATGCGCGATTTGTTTACTCAGCCTAGAGCCACATCATTGCGGGGATTGCGGCCACATCCGGTACCGAGCGCCTACCGCGCGCCCGGTAGTCCACAACAGGCAAGAGCCTCCGTCAGCCCTATCTTCATCACAGCGCGCTTTCGTTCTGGATCCACATTCCTGTGGCAGTTGTTCAGAAAAATAGATGCCATAACCTGCTATTACGAACCTTTGAACGAGCGCCGCTGGTTTATGGAAAACGATGCCTACAAAGTGGATGACACCCATTTGGGTGTCGGGGATTATCGGCGTGAATATCAAGGTATGGCTGACCTGGAGAAGGTGTTCGATATGAACTGGCCGTTTCGGTATCTCTATATGGATGCGACGCACCATGATCCAAAATTGGTGGCTTATATCGACGCCCTGATCGAAAGGGCACAAGGGCGCGCGGTATTACAATTCAATCGGGTGGATTTTCGTCTTCAGTGGTTGAAGGCGCAATATCCTGCAGCCAAGATTTTGCATCTTTATCGAGATCCCAGAGAGCAGTGGATGTCTATCATGGGTAAGGGTGGGGGGATCGGCCTGAGTTTTCGATACCATGACAAGCAACTCTGGGGCAAAGATGATTTTTATACGCTGCAATGGGCGAACGATCTGCGGCATGTGTTCCCTATTTTGGAGCCGGCGGAGCGCCATCCCTATGAAGTGCACTATTTATTGTGGCGGTTATCGTATTCGTTTGGAAAGTCGTTTAGCGACGCTTCGATCGGCTATGAAGATTTGGTTGCCAATTTCGAGGACGTTCTCTCCGGCGTGTTGCCTCAATTGGGAATACACAATGCAGACCTAGCCGAACTTGCCAAGCTTAATCAAGGGCGGGTGAAAAGTCGGTGGAAGGAATATGCGCCGGAAGATTGGTTTGCAGAAATTGAGTCACGCTGCGATCGCCAAATTGAGGCGTTCTTTTCGGCGCTTACCCCAGAAAAATAATTATGAATATTAAAAAAGGTATTCTGGTAATTACAGATATTTTTTCTCCAATTAGGGGCGGAACGGCGGTGTGGTTCGATGAGGTATACAGCCGTCTAGGAGGGAAGGAAATTCACATTGTGACGGGTGAAACACCCGGTTCCGAGGAAGTGGATAGGCACCATCCAAACACCATTCATCGAGTGTTATTGAAACATAGTAAGTGGCTGCGTCCGTATTCATTGCCGATTTATCTGAACCTCGCCCGTGCTTGTTTGGGGGTGGCGCTTAGGAATAGAATCAGATCGGTGCACTGTGGCAAAGTTCTACCTGAGGGCCTGATAGGGTGGATGGTTGCCACGTTATTTCGCATACCCTTGGTGATCTATGCGCACGGCGAGGAAATTACCACTTGGAAAAAATCGAAAAGACTTTACCCCATGCGGTTTTCCTACCGGCATGCAGACAAAGTCATAGCCAACAGTGAATTCACCCGTGAGGAACTCCTCAAGCTTGGCGTCGATGCTGCGCGCATCGAGATTATTTCCCCCGGCGTGAATTTAGAACGCTACCAACCAGAGAATGCAAAGCGTGGCTTGCGAGAGTCACTGAATATTCACCCAAATCAAAAACTCATCCTGTCGGTCGGCAGGTTGAGCTTGCGTAAGGGGTTCGACCAAGTAATTCGCGCGCTTCCAGGCCTTCTGCGCAGTGGCGTAGATGTGCATTACGCAATCATTGGTAAGGGTGAGAGCGCGGATCATTTGAAGTTGCTAGCACAGGAAATGGGCGTGCAGGAGCGCGTGCATTTTCTTGGCAGCGTCATGGATGAAGCATTGCCTGGTTGGTATTACACCTGCGATGTATTTGCGATGCCAAACCGCGAGATTGATGGCGACACCGAGGGCTTCGGCATGGTCTTCCTGGAGGCCGCCGCTTGCGGTAAGCCCACGATTGCAGGCGAGGCAGGGGGGACAGGAGCGGCAGTATTGAATGGGGTAACAGGCCTTCGGGTGAATGGTTCATCAATTGATCAAGTTCAGCAGGCGCTGGAAAAATTGCTGTCAGATGATACCTTGAATGAAAAACTTGGGCAGGCCGGATTGAAACGGGCTCAGAATTTATTTGATTGGAACATGGTTGCACAAAAGACAGCATCGATTCTGGACTGATTTAGCCGGACTATAGCTCGGTGAGGAATTTCCCGGTCGGCTCTCGCGCCCCATGTAAGAATATGAGATGCAAGTTATAGTGGCGTTTTTAAAGGCTTCCTTCTGTCGAAGGGACGTGTTGGGGGATATTATGTTGCGCAATTTTTTGCTTCCTATCGGTATTTTGGCCGGTCTTTTTTCCGTTAGCTTGCCCGCTAATGCATATGAATATCCCACGCCCACAGCGCTGGAGTTGCAAATCCTGCCGCCGTATTGCAGAGACACTCCGGTTATCAGCAAACAGTTGGGCCATGAACAAGCTAGATATGGTAAGCATGATGCTGAGACACAAGGTTATGTCGAGATGTACGGCGATCATTTTTGGAATTTTCATCATTATTGTTTCGGGTATTTGCATTGGAATCGTGCGTATATGGCAAAAAATTCTAATCAAAAAAACGACCTGCTTAACATGGCAATAAAGGAGTTTGATGTTGTTTTAGATGGAATTGAGCCTATTGACCCTAGATACTTTCTGCTACCAGAAATGCATACAAATAAAGGAAGGGTTTACTTGTTGCTTAAAGAGGAGGCCGCGGCCATTGCGGAATTCAAGAAAGCAATTTCACTGAAAGCGGATTACGCGCCAGCATATATTTTCTTGAGCGATTATTACGAAGACAAAAACAAGAAAGAGTTGGCGCTACAAACACTCGAAGAAGGCCTGACAAATAAGCCTGACGCGAAATCTTTGCTTAGGAGGTATAAGCGACTGGGAGGGAGGAAGGTGTTTGTGGTGACTGCCCCAGAAGAAACTAAGTCGGAGCTAAAAGAAAAGGATACGGCTGAAACAAAAGAAACGCCAATCCAGGTGGATGATAAACCGGAAACCCAACAAAATACGGCTTCAGAGCCCAGCAAATCCGGGGCGAATAAGGATAATCCCTATTGCCGTTTTTGTCCTTGATGGCAAACAGAAAGGCAATGCGTAATGAAGCTTGAGCAGGCACCTTGTGATTTGTGTGGCAGTACAGATGTTGAGCTTGTTGCCACTTTGCCTGATCCCGAGAGGATTGCACCGGGTGAGTTTGATGTTGTGTTATGCAGGCATTGCGGTCTGCAGTTTGTAAATCCGCGCCCAGACAAATCAGCTATTGGCGCTTGTTATCCCGTTAGCTATTACGCGTATTCCGGCCATCAGAAAACTGCGCAGCGGCCCACGTTACGAAAAAAAATAAAGGCTGCGATCCGATCAAGTAGGGCGCTCTCCACCATGGCTTCATACCTGCCGGGAGTGTGTGCGGCGGCTATAGACACGCCTTTTGAGGAAGACTTTAATTATTGGATGCCGTCTGGAGCTATTCTGGAAGTGGGGTGCGGGTCGGGTGGGGTACTGGATATCATGCAGAATAATGGCTGGCGTACTGTCGGTATAGAACCCAGCAGCGAAGCGGCCTTGTTAGCCCAGGCAAACGGACACCAGATTTTTGTTTTAGGTGGAGATGATGAATATCCAGAGGGGCTGACCCAACAATGTTTTGATCTGATTTACCTCAGCCACTCCCTAGAGCACATGCACTTCCCATCCAGAAGCTTGAAAAATCTCGGGTGCTTACTAAAGCGCTCTACCGGTAGAATGGTGATTGAAGTGCCTAATGCGGAATCGTTATTGACCTATTTATTTGGGGAAGTGACGCCGATTTATGATGTACCGCGCCATCTTTATTTCTTCAGTCCAGATACGCTCTCGGCTATGTTGAAGAAGGCGGGCTATCACATCGAGTCTATGCGGGTGTTTTCCAGGCCTAATCAATTTGTTCGGTGTTTCAAGTCGAATACAAGGCGCTTTTCCTTTGTGCCGTGGCAGCTTAAGGCTGACAAGAATATTAGCTCACCGGAATTTCTTGCTGCCATGAAATCACTCTCTAAATATGCAGAACAGGCCAATCTAGGGGCGGCAATCAGGGTAGTCGTAAGTAGACCTGATTAACCGGCGAGTAGTTGTAAAGCCTGGATGGCGTCGGCCGGGCGTTTGCTCGGTTCTTTTTGCATGCAGCTGGATAGCAAGCCATAAAGCGCGTTATCACTCTGCCGGATGTCTTCAAGGTTCGCTTGATTGTCAGTCTCGCCCGCGCGCAACAATTCCCCAGATAGATTCGAGCCGGGTCGCATGAAAGACGCAGTGACGGCCGCAGCAGAATAAATATCTGACTGCATCGATGCAGGCTGGCCGGCAATTACTTCGGGCGCAATGCATTCAAGATAGCGGCGGGCAAAAATCTCACGAACATCCTGACGAACCCACCGGTTAAGCGCGCCTGAAAGCTGGGTAACTAGATTGTCTTTGGATATTTGTGTGAAATCTTGTCCCGTACACGGCTCGGTGCCGAGCCATGCAAGATGAAGTGCGCCGGTCTGCTGATCGACATAGACATTCTCCGGACGGACTTTGTTATGTACGACAGCTTTTTCATGCAGTATCTTCAATTGGTTAAGAATAGCCTGCATGAGCGTGCGTGGAGAGGGCTGTTTTGGTAATTCAAAGAATCTCATCTCGCGTAAATTTGGCATGAAACGCCAAGGGGATTCAATCCACACGGGTTTTCCTTCACGATTGCGGAGTAGGGTAGGCGCCAATTCGATCTTGCCACCGGCCTTGTAAATTCCCGCAATCTGTTCTACTCGCGCCGCCGCTCGATCGGCATCCCATCCCATACGCCGTGCATCATCGAAGGTATAAATGGCAACATGAGTGCCATCTCGCCTTATCCCTTCATGCACGAATTCGGTTCCCCAGCGAATGGGGGCAATCATTCTAGCGGCTTGCCCAAACTGGTGGCGCAGATAGTCCGGAAACCTTCGCATGTGATAGCCGAGTGCATGCTGAATGCGTTCGACTGGGTTTGTTCCCACGAAATCAAGTGCGGTAGTCGTGTCATCGGTTGCGTAGGCGCCAAGCAAACCAATGTTCTGCACATAGCTGGGTACCATGCAGAATATGGGATAGCCCTTCAATCGCATCCAGTGTGAATACACCGTATCGTATGCGATACCCTCATCGCGGAAAGGCCCCACCGCACTATATACGCTACGGGGTATCAGCCAGTTAAGCGCAGGTTGTTTCCATTTCAGGAGCAGTCGCATTCCACCGGCCAGAACTTCCTCGAACGGTATCCGGTAAGGCATATTGAGAGCAGTAAAGACCCCTTCTCGTCCAATCTCTTGGCAGCTATGAAAAGCGTGCGTTAGCTGGGTTAGCCAATCGCGATGATAAATAACATCATCATCCACATTTAAATAAAATGGGGTATCAGCAAATTCTTCAGTAATTTGTTGATAAATATCTTGCTGCGCTAAATTGGGCCCCTTGTTTTGCTCACCGAAAATAATCCGAACCCGATGATCCTGGCTTGCAATTGATTTCAGGTAGTTGCGTAACGCTTGATTCGGTGAGCAATCATCATAAATGATGACCTGGACGTTATCAGGAAGGTCGCTTGCTAGCAGGCTGGGTATGCTACGGGTGATATAGTCCATATCGTGCGGCGCATCACCCGCCCAGGTTTTCATCACCAAAGGTACTTTGGTCATTGTGCTTCTCCTTTCATCCAGCCATTTAGGGCAGCCCTTAATTGTGTAGTAACTTTTGGATGTAGCGCCGAAACATCATTTTTCATAGCAAGATCATTAGATAGATTATAAAGACTGTATGTCGCGCCACTGTTCGTGGGCAAATAAATGAGTGCCCATTGGCCCTGACGGGCCATGCGCTCCTTTGCCTTAACTAGCGTGGGAAGATATTCCGGTTTGAAGGAGAGCGTGCCGGTATCTTTGTTTTTGATTTCCAGAAGCTCCAAAATTGAAGGGTAGGGTATGCGGTCCTTAGGTAGGCCACGAACCTTGGCAATCCAGACACCGGTTTCTGCAAAGGCGATTCGCTCATTTGGATCAGGATGATTTTGCATGAGCGGCAGCATTGATGCGCCCTCCCATTCTTGCGGTTGAGGAATACCGGCCAAATCAAGGAGCGTGGGTGCAATGTCAACGCTTCTGACGGTTTCGCCCACCACATGCACTCTGAATACTTGGCGTGGGTCATATATAACCAGTGGGGTGTGATAGCTGTAGTCTGACAAGATATTTCCTTGACCCCAAGTCTCGGATTCAAATAGGTCTACACCATGATCGCTGTAAATAACGATGATGGTGTTTTTATCTAGTCCTGTGTCCCGTAGATAAGCGCGCAAACTACCTACTGCGTCATCAAAGCTGCGCACAGCCCCATCGTACAGATCGAATAGTTGTGTGACGTCGAAATGCTGTTTACCTGATTGCTGGGAGCGAATAATTTCTTCCACAGTCGAAACGTCGGACATGGTGAAGAGGGATTTCCCTCGGTACGTAGGGTTTGCATAGAGCCGGTAGTAAGGGTACGCGGACCCGAAGGGGCCGTGCGTCGAGGCGATAAAGATATTCAGAAAAAAAGGCTTTCCGGTTTTAGCCAGTGAGTTTATTTGCCATCGTGCATCACGTGTAACCTCTGAAGTAAGGGGAACACCAGCAAGATAATAAATTTCGGGAAGGAAATTTTTGCCGAAACGGTTGTGGGTGAACAAGGACAGAAATAGCCTTATGTTTTTCGGCCCCTGACGGAGTAGATATTTGAAGTTCCATTGATCGGGAGCTACATCAATGCGGTCATAACCAAAATCGAACTTGCCAAGATCGCTCGCAGCCCAGTCCCCCATTGCTTCGGTAACATACCCCGAGCGTTTTAGGACTGCTGGCAAGGAAGTAACGGTCAATTTTCGCTGAGCATCCGTTACAAAGTTGTCCCGTACACCATGCGTAGAAGGCCAAGTACTTGTCATCATCGACACCATGCTGGGTGCAGTTCTGGCCAACGTTACAATATTTTGTGTGAAATTGGTGCCTTGGCGCGCAAGAGCATCGATAGCTGGCGTTAGGGTGCGAGGGTTTCCATTAACGCCCAAACGATCAGCGCGTAACGTGTCCGAGCCGATCATGATGATATTGGGCGAGCTATATCGGGCAGAGAACTTTCCGGGTTCCGGGTTTGGGGAAAAAGTTGCGCCAACAACAATCGCGATATAGAAACAAATTACCGAACTCAAAATGATGGGGGATTTCCACTGATGGCTTCGGATATCCTGAAAAATTTTGATCAAAACAGGTGTAATGAGCAGGGCTAGCAACAGCAGCCAGGCGAAAAAAATCCTTTTTTCAGATAGCATTTCCCATAGTGGATAAAGCCTCCTGATATCGTAATTAAAAGAGGCCGCAATGCTTGATGGAATGTGGAACAGTTGAGAGCAGAATTGCAAAGACGTGACGGCAAAAATGGCGAAAAAGGCAAATGCCGTGTTAAGCAGAATTGAGTGACGCGATTTACGCAGTGCAACCAGGCTGGTGTAACAAAGTGACCCAACCCCGGCCAGAAGAAAGGAGATCAGGAAAACCCAGGCTGCCAGTCTTGTCAGAGCATAAATGGAATAAGGCAGATAGGCGCTAAGTACTTCCGCGCGAATACTGGGACCAGAATATAGGGAGCCTCCCAGTGACAGAAGGACAAGGAAAATAGTAAACAGTAGCGCTACGGTGAAGGCAATTAGAATTGGCAAAACGCGGCTGAATTTTATTCGGTAGATATATTCAGGCGACCAAAAGTTAGGCTTCATGATTTGAATCCACGTATCTTTGCCATAGCGTACAAGCGCTTAAGTGATGCAATTGCCATCCGCTCCACCCCGTCTGGCCTACCTGACAACATCCACAGAAAATAGGTTGAAATCGCATAGGACATGCCGCCCAGCAGGATGCTGCAAATGAGTATGAGAAGGGGCGCGCCAAGTGATTCGGTGGGGGTGCCCCACAAGGTTAATGCCATGGCGCCGGAGGAAAGGAAGGGCCTCCAAAACTGGCCAAATAGGTCTCTTAAAGTGAGACTAATGTGCTTTGCAAGGTAAACATATACAACTACGGCATAGACAAGGGCGGTGACGATGCGCGCCAATGCAATACCGATCATTCCCATCCATTCGAACCCAATCAAGCTAAAAACCACCAAAAATAGGCCTTCAAGCCAGACCAAGCTTGATAGCAGCCGAACTCGACCGGTCGCGATTAATACGCTGTTGGATCCTGCAAGGGCGAGGCTGACCAAGCCGTAGATTGAAAATATTTGTACATAGGGTACTGCGTCCAACCATTTTTCTCCCAGAAGCACCAGGATGAAAGGTTTAGCAATCAGGGCGAGCCCGATACCTGCTGGGATAGTCAATGTATTGGTGCTTCCCATAACCTTGAGAAAAATATTGAGCAGTTTCTGTTTGTCACCCTTTACCTGGGCCATCAGGGGTAAAAGTGTTTTTGCTAAGGGATTGGTCAATTCATTTGTCGCCATTTGCGCCAACTCCAGTGCAACGGTGTAGATGCCAAGACCGCTTGCGGCGGCAAGCTTACCTACAATAATCTGATCTGATCTGTTGGCAAATTGAGTGCCAATGTTGCTAATCAGCATCCATTGCGAAAATGACCAAAGTGAACGGAACTTACTTAGGGACCAATGCGGCCGATAGCTATGCAGCAGGTAACTCAAGATGAAATACGCTAGCTGCTTGGCGAATATGCCAATTGCCAAGGCCCAATAATTACGCAGCCAAACAGCGAGTACGATCGTGATCGCTGTGCTGATGAGCTTGCTGCTTATTTCCAGCATGAATTCGCGCCGAAAATTCATTTCTTTCTGAAAATCGACTATTCCAATGTTGCTGACGCTACTCAGTATGATGCCACCAGATATCAGCCAAATCAGACTGATCAATCTAGGCTCGTTAAAAAATCCTGCTATTAAGCCCGAGCCGGCGACCAATGTCAGTGCGATACAGGCTCCTTGAATGATTCGCAATGACCAGGCGGTATCGTAATCTTCTCGCGTTGCTTCCTGATTGTGAATTAGCGCCTGTCGTACACCGAAATCGAGCCAGACCTCAACAAAGGCAGATGCCATTATTGCCATTGAGACTAGCCCATAGTCATGGGGCACCAAGAGTCGGGCTACGATTAGAGTGCTAATAAAGCCAAGGAGCTTAAGGCTCCAGCGTAGGCCGGCCATCCAAGCAGTGCCGACGATAAATTTATGCCGCAGATTTGGGCCGGCGATACTGGCGCTTGTTTTGCTTTCTTTGCCAGCGGGAAAATTCGGCATTTATATTATTTGACGTCAAATAGGTGTGAGGTGCCTTCAAATTAGGGATGTGCGCTTAGGTGTCAGTGAAAAATATAAGTTTCACAATCAACAAAGCGCGCAATCACCAATTCAGTTGAGGCGCGAAATGATAGTTAAAATTACATTGTAAGATTTGAGCTAAAACCAGCGTGGTTATCTTGTGATCATCTAGCGTAACAATGACTCAATACGCGGTATGTTTTCAAAAAATTGACGTTTCATACCAAAATGGGAGGCAGTCACATCTTGGCTGGTGTAATTAAATGCATAAATATCCCCAGTTAATGAGCGGCTAGATGGCTGGCGCCTGATTAAATAGCTATAAGCCAGTTGCTCAAAGACAGGGGAGGTATACATTAAATCGCGATTTTCACTTATCCATTTTTCAAGCGTAGGTAAATCCAGTATTGTTTTTGGGTTGTAGCACAGTAGCCCTGAATTTAGAGTTTCAGAAGGCTTTAAATCGAATTGCAGACGGTTTTTCTTGTCACGATAAGGCCTGAATCTTTCAACACTAAATAAACTACTATTATCGTTTTGGTCGTTTATCCAGTTGATGAGTTCTACCGGTTTTTTGAAAAACAAGACATCGGCATCAAGGATCATTATTTTTTCTGCATCCGATAAAAGGTTGATATCCAGTAGGATTAGCGACATGATGAACATGTTGTATTTTTGTCCGCGATGATTAGCAGTTTCTACAACAGAAAATCTAAAAGTTTTACAAAGTGGGTAATTCGCCAGTTTATCGGCCATTTCTTTATCGGCATCAACCCGCCTGATTACTCTTGCATTTGGCAAGTGCTCCGATAACGTGCTGATATCTTCCTGACGCAGAGTTCCATCATCGTGGAGTACAACGCGGTAGCGTTGGCCGCTGAAGTGCAAGAAACTTTTTATCGCCCATAGACACATCCCCACATGCCGTTTGCCAATAAGCATATGCAATTCAAAGTAGGGGGCATCCTGACCAGTTATATATGGTTTAGTGTCTAATATTTTATGGTCGTAAACTTCACGTAAAAGATGCTCAATTTTTTCCATTAAGATACTTCGCAGGCTCCACGGGAGCATTCCTTCAATGTGTTTATAAAAATTCAACAAATGTTCTTTATGCTTTTTCATGGCCATTGCGCCTTTGCTTATTTCTTAATATCCATCAACTTATTTGAAGGTGATTTTGGGTGTGTGGCTTGATATAGAAAACTGCCAAACCATGCATGCAATAGAACTCCGCTTTATCTCGCTAATCAAGTTCTTTGGTTAGGATGTCGACGATTATATTTATTGCATGGTCAAGATTTTCTTGCTTGATGGTCAAAGCCGGCATAAGGCGGGCCAGCGGGCCAGCATGGCCGATAAAGACGCCTCTTGCATATGCCAGAGACACAAAGGTTTCCGCTTTGGCGCTTTCTTTGAATTCAAAAATCCATAATAATCCTCTGCCGCGCAAAATGAATTGGTCGCACGCCAGACTACCGATAGAGGATCTGATTTTATCCTCGATGGTTTTGGTTAGTTCGGTAATGTTGAGACTTCTCAGAGTGCTTAGTGTGCCTATAACGGCTGCCGCAGCCAAAGCGTTGCCGGCATAAGTGCTACCCGGAAGCATTTTCGGTTCAATATTTAAATTTCTGTCTGCAACTACACCTGATACAGGGAAGCCGTTTCCCATAATCTTGCCAATCAAAATGATGTCAGGTTGTATTTCCAAGTATCTGTGGGCAAATTCGCACCCAGTCCGGTAAAAACCCGTCAATATTTCATCGACAACTAGCAGGGTTCCAGTCTCACGGCACAGCCCCAATAACTTTTGCGCAAACTCGGGGGAGACTGCATATCCGCCACCACTTCCTTGTATAGGCTCTAGGAATACAGCAGCTATTTCCTTGGTTCTCAACAGCGTCTCTAACTTGGGGAAGGTCTCGGTTTCATGCTCTTTGCTGGGATAGGGCAAGCGATGAAAGCCAGGCAATTCAGCAATGGAGGGATTATCCCAAGCCAAAAAAGCCGTCGCCATGGACTTGCCGTGCATGCTCTTCGCAAAGCCAATTAATCCTCTCCGGCCTGTAGAAACACGCGCTAGTCGAATGGCGAATTCCGCCGCCTCCATTCCGGTTGAATAAAAGCCCAATAGGCCATGGCTGTTTGGGAAAAACGAGTCGACAAGACTCCGCGCTTGCCCCCTGATGGGGGTGTCAATAGTGCCGGTGGCCCAGACCTGATCTAGCTGTGAATGTAAATGGCTTGTTACGCTCTCGTTTACATGTCCTAGAAGGACGGTGCCATTGGCACCAAACATATCAATATGGTGTGAGCCGTCTTCATTGGTCAGGATATCGTTTTTTGCTTTTGCTATACGTTTATAAGCTATTGGCATGATGTTCTCAAAAATTAAATATTATTTTTGGTAAAGGAAGGATGTCGAGACTCGTCATATACCGACAAGGATAGAGTTTAATTAAAGTCATTTTATCCCTTCGCCAAGTATAACAATGAATATCTTTAGCAGGTAAGAGACGTTTCCTTGGTTTATTTG
The DNA here is from genome assembly GCA_021812385.1 of Pseudomonadota bacterium. GTDB lineage: Bacteria > Pseudomonadota > Gammaproteobacteria > Burkholderiales > Thiobacteraceae > RBG-16-58-11. Next base: position 96,543 of record JAKANO010000012.1, read on the forward strand.
TGAGTCCCTCCCTGAACGGATGTTTCCTCTTGGTGCATCATGCTAAATAAAAAAACATCTGATTATTCATGCGTTATGGATTTTGGAGTAATCCTGATTGGTTAAAGCAAAAGCTATGCCGTTCATCGGCAATGTGCAATTTACTGGTAGCGCTAATTTCTCATGGGTGATGTGAACTTGGTTGGCCTTATTGAGCCCCTGCTGCGTGGCGTGAAGCCCCTCCGCAATGCGCATCGGACTTTATTGCCTGGATGAATGAGCTGTATTTGGTGCAGTTGCTTGCAATGGAGAGGGGCGGGTTCTGGAAATATAAGCGCTTCATGGGGCGGGATCCGGGTTTGCACCAGCGCGCAAAGCCATCATATTGGGATGCTGTAGAAGTAAGATTCTTTCTGGATTTTGTCATTATCGTCGAAATATCAGCTAGCATTGAAACCGAATTCGCCAACTAGATTTTTGAAATGCTACCCTCTTCCAGCTACAGTCTCCCAGAGCGCAAGATACTTCCCATTTGGAGTTGGCATATGAGTTTCCGCTTGATATCGGTGGTATCTGTGCTGGGGTTAATTTGCTGCGCAAGCCCCGTTTTTGCCGATGTCACTTATTCGGCGAATCCTGAAAATTATCTTTCTCTGCTGGAAAAGCTGAGGTCAGGCGATCATTTGCAACTAATGCCCGGTGAATATGCCGAGGGTCTGCCGTTACGAAATCTTAATGGCTCGGCGCATGAGCCAATTGTGATTGCAGGTCCGGAAAGCATACCGCGCGCAGTGTTTGTAGCGCGCCCCAGAGCCAACACGGTCAGTATTGTGAATTCGAGTTATATCACCATTCGCAACCTGGAGCTTGATGGTCGAAATATGGCCGGAATTGATGCGGTGAAAGCGGAAGGCCATGGTCAGTGGGCGCACCATATTACCTTGGAAAATTTGTTGATTCGCAATCATGGCGGCAGTCAAAACACGGTGGGAATTTCTACCAAATGTACCGCGTGGGACTGGGTGATCCGAGGCAACATTATTTTGGGCGCCGGCACCGGCCTCTATCTCGGTAATTCGGATGGCACCGCCCCTTTTATCGGTGGCTTGATTGAGAACAATCTGGTTGCGGACACGCTCGGCTATAACATGGAAATCAAGCAACAGAATGCACGTAAACACGTGCAGGGTATGCCGCAGGGTAAGCAGCAGACGATTATCCGCAATAATGTATTTAGTAAGGCGGCTCATGCCAGTACGGGCACCGATGCGCGACCGAATGTGTTAGTCGGGCATTTCCCGTTGCAGGGGGGGGGCGCACAAGATCGGTATTACATTTATGGCAATTTTTTTTATGGAAATCCAACAGAGGCTTTATTTCAGGGGGAAGGCAATTTCGCTCTTTACAATAATCTGTTCATTAATCCGCTGGGAGATGCGGTTAATATTCGCCCGCATAATGACCGGCCGCGTTGGGTGCATGTATTTTTTAATACTATTGTTGCATCGGGTTCGGGTCTAAAGCTTCGCGGTCTGACGAGTAAAGACGAGTATGAGGTTTCGGCGAATGCTATTTTTGCCGCACGCAATGTAATCGGTTGGCTGAAAGGTGATCCGCTGACTGCATCCTACGCAAAAGCTGCTGACTATCTTGCCAATCCATTTGATTTTCCGGGACGAATCGATTTGTACCCGCTGTACGATAAGTTGATGGAATCTTTGGATACAAGGCGCTACCAAAGTTTTCCTGATTGGGATCGCGATTTTAATGGCGTGCGGCGCATACAAAATTATCGCGGCGCTTATGCAGGCTCGGGCCACAATCCCGGCTGGCTTCCAAGCCTTGAGCGTAAACCGCAGCCGGTAACATCAGCGCCACTTCGTAATGAATAGGCCGACAATTCCAATGAAGTGGCTTTGGAGCGGTTATTTGGCGTTGTATTTTTTGGCGTTGCTTTCACCCGCAGATTCGTTAATTCTCTCTTATCCGGAGTTGGCATGGAAGGCGGGTGGACAAACGTGGTTTCGTTTTGCGTCGAGTGACGCAGGGCAAATTACCGCACTTGTGGGACGTCTATTGGGCTTGGTGCCAATCGGGCTGTTGTTGGAGTTGGATCAGGCGCGTTATGGAACGCGATCGATTCTATCAGCGGTGCGGTCGGCGACGTTGGTAGGTTTTGTGATGGGCGTATTTACTGCTGCAATTCAGCTAATAAAGCTAGAGGGCGTGGGGCAGTTTATTGAGCCGGTTCTGGCCGCTGGAGCAGTGGTTGCAGGCATGTTGATGGGGCGCGCCGCCCGTCATCTGAGCGTTGAATCATTACGGCAGATAGTACGTGTCACCATGCTGGTGGCAATTCCACTGTTGGGTTTGCTGATCTGGCGCGCATACGGGTTTGGTTTGAATTCAGGGACCTCGGGCGCGATAGTAGGTGGGATTAACGCGCACCGCTTCATCCCATTTTATCTTTCCTATTACGGTGCAGAGGGTGGCCGGCTTTTGCCCTTGCCGATGGCGATTGCGTTGTATTTATCGGTGAGCGTAGTTTTGTATGCCCTGAGTTGGGGGAAATACTTGGGCGTGCGGAGTGTGGCGGCCGGCGTTGCGTTGCTTGCGGCGTGTCTGGAATTAGGTCGATATTTTGCGATTGATGGATTGATTCAAACGGAAAATATTTTGCTCGCTGCGTTGGCTGGCGCCTTGGGGGTAATGATTGCGCGCTCGGTGGTGCGCTTATGGCGGGCTGCTGATTCTTCTCCCCAGATGCGCGGAGCAGCGCGCGGGATGGATGTGCAGCGAAGCATTTTTCGTGCTGGGGAGGTGCTGCTGGGGATGGGCTTTTTCAGTGCGGGTTTCGCCGGCGCGCTGATGCATACAGTAGCACCTGTGTGGCTCGCTGGCATTTTGGCCGTTTACTCGATTAGGTTGTGGTTGCGCCCTACGATGTGGTTATGGGCGATCCCTGCTGGTTTGCCGCTTCTGGCCTTTTCTCCCTGGACCGGTCAGATTTATTTCGATGAGATTGATTGCTTTGTGTTGGTCACATTAGGCATAGGCTTTATCCGCATTTTACCTATGCCGGTGCGATGGCGGCTTTCTTCAAGCAGCAAATTATTGTTACTGTTGTTGAGCATGTCTTACCTCGTGAGCACCCTCGTTGGCTTACGGCCTATCCCCGCCGCCGATTTGAATGCTTTTGTTGATTACGCCAGCAATTTTAATAGTCTGCGCTTGCTGAAAGGATTCTTGTGGGCGTTATTTTTGCTCCCATTATTGCAGCGTTCCATTGATCAGGAAGGACGAGCACTGGAGCGTTGGATTATTCCTGGTCTGCTTGCTGGTTTGGCCGTTGTGAGTGTCGTGGTGTTGTGGGAACGTTTCGCGTTGGTAGCGTTGACGAATTTCTCCCACGATTACCGCGCTACCGCCACTTTTCCGGAGATGCATACCGGGGGCATGGCGCTGGTTGGGTATTTGACACTCACTTTGCCTTTTATTCTGGTCTGGTTGTCGCGCCGTAGTGCTATTGCGATCAAATTTTTCAGTAATAAATTTGCTGCAGTAGCCGCATATACAGGGATATTGTTTCTTGGTCTCACAGTGTCGGGTTGGATTTTTGAAGGACGTAATTCCGTTTCGGAGTTAAAGCACGCTTTGGAGATGCGCATTGCGCATTGGGAAACCAGCGCCTCATTAATGGCCCCAGGATTGCGTCATCAAATCTTTGGTATTGGGTTGGGCCGGTTCCAACAAGCGTATTACTGGAGCAACCCATTTGGCGAACTTCCATCGCAATTCAGCTTTCAGCTTGAAGGTGAGTCGCGGCAGATTCGTTGGGGACCGCTAGAGTACCAGCGCATTGTAGACCAAGACGACGTTTATCTGACGTTAGTGGGTGGTCATTCCGCGGCTGGAGGCGTTGAACCTCTACACTTTGGGCAGCGGGTGACGCTATCGCCGGGTCAGCGATATATCTTGCAGCTACAGGCGCGGACGAATTCGCAGAAAGCAGTACTCACCCTTGAAGCATGCGACAAGTGGTTGCTGTATCCGGTGTCCTGTTCTAGCCAGAATATTGCGTTGCCGGTAAAAATGGATTGGCGGGAAGTTCGCATGAGCTTTGTTGCGAATTCGCGTTTCTTCACATGGCTACCGCTCACGAATCAAGTTTCAATCTTCAACAACAGTACAAATACCAGAATTGATGTGGATAAGGTGCGCTTATTGGATGAAGCGGGGCATGATCTGATCGCGAATGGCGACTTCACGCAAGGTAATGCACGCTGGTTTTTCGGCAGTGATCGAACCCATCTGTCGCAACAGGCGCAAAACACTTGGTTACAGATTTGGTTAGAGCAAGGGTGGTTGGGCGTGATTGCGTTTTCGTTATTACTCGTGACTGCAATTGGTATGGCTTGGGTTGACTGGTATCGAGGAAACTTCGTGAAAGGCGCTTTAGCTTTTGCGTTGACGAGTTTTTCTGTGGCGGGTCTTTTTGATAGCCTGCTCGACGTGCCGCGCATTACAACTTTGTTTTTTTTGCTGATATGGTTGGCCTCGCTGGCACCAAAGTCGGAGCACCTACAGCAAATTGCGTAGAGCGAAAGTAGTTTTGGATAGGTAATCCTAGCTGTCTGGCGTTACATGTGGTTTAAAGTTTAGCGGTTTAATCAGCTGCCTGAGGGATTGGGCGCATTAAGTTTAATTTAAGACTCTGTAATATCACTTAATGCTAGAATTTCACCCCTTTATGTGATTTTCATAGCATTTAGCAACAAATTCCTCAGGAGTACCCAACCGTGGTTTCAAAAAATCGCGCAAGTTTTTTTGCCTTTATTATTCTGCTCGTCTTAAGTAGCAGCGCCTCAGCATCCATGGTGCTACCCCTCGGCCTGGATCGTTTGCATGGCAATGCCAAGGTAGTGTTTCTCGGCGAGTGCTTGAGCAATTCGGTGGAGATGGATCAGCAAAGCGGCCGCGTGGTGACCTATACCACTTTCCAGGTGCTGGAAACTTATAAAGGCAACATAGGCAGCAGCTATACGATCAAGCAGATTGGCGGCAATTTGCCAGGCGCGAATCTGAATGTGCGCATGCCTGGCGTGCCGCAGTTTGAGGTCGGTAAACGCTATGTGGTGTTTCTGCCGCCGGTGTCGCGCTTGGGCTTCTCCAGCCCGGTCGGCTTGAGCCAAGGCATGTTCACGGTGAAGACCGATGCAGCGGGTGCGCAGGTGGTGAGCAATGGCCGCGATGTGGGCGATCTCATGGAAAACATGGCGCAAAGCAAAATCCCGAGCCGGGTCGCCGATAAATTACGCGCCATGCCGGATAGGTCTTTGCCGGCCAATTCCAAGGCGCGTGCCGAGATGAATCTCGACGATCTCCGCTCTGTTCTGCGCGGGATGCAATAACCATGAAAAAAATTCTCGCGCAGTTTTCTTTATTCGTTTCGATTTGCCTCGGTGCTGCAACGGCCCTCGCCGGCGGTCCGCTGGAGTTGGGCGGCGCGGCCGGCCACACCCCGGTCGTCTACGCTAACGGCGGCTTGAACATCAGCATGAACCTGGATCAAGGCAATCTCGGCAGCCGCACCAAGGCCCAAGCCGATGTGCTGATATTGCAGGCCTTTGCCTTATGGGACAACGTTTCCACCGCCACCGTGTCGCTGAATCGCGGCGCGGACCTGCCGGTGGATGTCACTGTGGCGAACTACAACACTTACCTTAGCCATTACAGCGACGGCCTGAATCCGGTGATTTACGACACCGACGGCAGCATTACCGACGACCTGTTCGGCGTCAGCGCGAAAAGCAGTATTCTCGGTTTTGCGGGTTCGGCCTATAACACCTCGACCGCGACTTATGTCGAGGGCGAGGCCGTCATCAATGGCTATCTTTCAATTTCCGACAACACCTTGGTAGTGGTGCTCACGCACGAGCTCGGTCACTTCATCGGCCTTGACCACACCCAGCTCGATAACTCGCAAGGCTTGGCTAGCTCCAACTATGCGCTGATGTATCCCATCGCCTACCGCACGCTCGCCACGCTGCACGAGGACGATACGTCCGCGATCAGCGCGCTTTATCCGACCGGCATTAGCACTGCGTACGGCACGCTCTCCGGTGTGTTCACGCAAACCAATGCAACGCCGATTCTGGGCGCCAATATATGGGTAAAGGAAACCACCACTGGCAAGGTCTACAGTTGCGTGTCGGATTTCCTCAAACAAGGCACCGGCTTTTACCGCATGCTGTTGCCGCCCGGTACCTACACCCTGAACGCGGAATCGATACAAAGCAATTTCACCGGCGGCTCCAGCGTCGGGCCGTATGCCAACTCAAGCACTTCTCCTTCATTCCTGGCCCCGCATCCAATCACCCCAGTCGCCTACCAAGGCAGCACGCCGGGCCAGACCAATACTTTCAAAATCACCGCCGGCTGCGCGGCGAACATCACCTTCAAGCTCGACGGTAGCGGCAATGTCGCTAGCACCACTTGCGTGAATCACGCGCCGGTCGCGCAGAACGGCAGCGTTGCCACGCCATCGAATACGCCGGTGAACGGCATCGCCTCAGCCACCGATCAAGACAACGATCCGCTCACTTATCGCATCGTCGCCCAAGGCACGCGCGGCACCGCGACCATGAATGCTTCCACCGGCGCCTTCACCTACACCCCGCAAGCTAACGTCACCGGCAGCGACAGCTTCACCTTCGCCGCCAACGATGGTACGGTGGATTCGAACATCGCTACCATCAGCGTCACCATCACCAATACTGCACCAGTCATCAGCACTTTGACCGCCACGCCGCAGACCCTGCTGGATAATGCGACCAGCCAATTGCAGGCGACAGTTACCGACGCCGACGGCCCATCTGCACTGAGCTATCAGTGGACGATCTTGTCCGGCGGCGGCAGTCTGAACAACAGCGCCATCGCCAATCCGGTTTATACGCCAGCCAACGTGAGCGCGAGCACGCCGGTCACTATCAACGTGGCAGTCTCGGATGGCGCGGCAATCACCAATCAAAGCATTACGCTGACGGTGAATCATGCGGCGCTGATCCGCACCAATGTCGCCTTGCAGTCCAATGGTGGCGTGGCAACTGCGTCGAGCAGCATTAGTAATGGATTTGCAGCTGCGGGTGCGAATAATGGTGATCGCAAGGGTATCAATTGGGGTGCGGGTGGT
>JAKANO010000027.1 GCA_021812385.1 Pseudomonadota bacterium
CGGCACCTACGGCAGCCTCAGCATCAACGCGGCCGGCAACTGGAGCTACACTGCGAGTTCCGCGCACAACGAATTCGTCGGCGGCACCACCTATACAGACAACTTCAGCGTGAGCAGCAGCGACGGCACCACCAGCACGGTGACGGTGAACATCCTCGGCACCAATGATGGCCCAATTGTTGTTGCGGATATGGGCACTACGCTTGAGGACACAAGCCTCATAGGGAATGTGTTAAGCAACGATAGCGATGTGGACGGCGGCACCTTGTCGGTAACGCAATTCGTGGTTGGTTCCACCACCTATGCAGCGAATTCAGCCGCCAATATTGCAGGGGTTGGGACACTGCAAATCAACAGCGATGGCAGTTACACCTTCAATCCGGCTGCCAATTACAGTGGATCGGTGCCTGCCGCGACTTACACTGTTAGCGACGGGCAAGGTGCAACGTCAAGCGCGGCACTCAATATCAGTGTCACAGCGGTTGCCGATGCGCCTGCGTTGTATGCCCCTTCGCAAATCAATGCCTTGATTGCCGGCGTAAACACCATCAGCACCACTGCTGCAATTTCACAAACCAATTTGGAATCGTCGATTGGCTTGTCATCGGGCACCCTGGATGGTTTCAATCCGCCCCCTGGTATCTCTCCGGTGACGACCAGCGATCCCGGTACGATCAATGTGATCGACGGTGCGGTGAGCAATTTTAGTTATGATTTGACCGCAGGAACGTCGGTAAACTTTAATTGGTCTTTCACCAACGGCGAGAATATCACTAGTGAAATCAACAATGGCTTCAACGATCAGGTGGTTCTGGTCGTAACTGCGCCGGATGGTACACAGACCAGTTCGTCGCTCATTTCTTCGGAGCAATTGGGGCCGAATACGAGCGGCACCGCTGTCTATACCACAACCACGAGTTTTACCCCAACCATGGATGGTAACTACCAATTCTCTTGGTTGGTGCTGAACGGCCTCGATGCCAATAAAGATTCGACCTTAGCCATCAACAACGTTTCCATACAAAATGGCGCGACTGCTTATGGCGCGGCGATCGACTTGCCGATTTCTGTCGGGTTGATAGATCTGGACGGTTCCGAAACGCTGTCGATCACCATTTCCGGCGCGCCAGCCGACGCGACATTCAGTAGCGGCACGCATCTGGCGAATGGGGATTGGCAGTTTACGCCAGCGCAGTTGAGCGGCTTAAGCTTCCTGCCGGCGGATGGTTTCACGGGCACGCTGAATCTTGGCGTCACCGCCACCGCAACGGAAACCAGCAATGGCAGTGTCGCCACCACGATCCAAACCATCTCGGTGATCGTGGCAGAAACCACCAGTACCCTGACGGGAACGCAAGCCAATGACACGCTCACTGGAACCTCGGGTGATAACCATATTCAAGGCTTGGCCGGGAACGATACGATCAATGCCGGTAGCGGCAACGATTTGGTGTATGGCGGCACAGGCAATGACACTATCAATGGACAAGACGGCAACGATCGGCTCTATGGGCAGGCCGGAAACGATACCTTGAATGGCGGCAATGGTAACGACACCCTGATCGGCGGGGCTGGCAACGATACGCTGACGGGTGGGTCCGGCAGCGATATTTTCCGCTGGGAATTGGCGGATCAGGGCACTGCCGGTGCGCCAGCGAAGGATACGATTACCGACTTCAGCACAGCGACGCCTGCTGCAGGCGGCGATGTTCTCGATCTGCGCGATTTGTTGGTCGGAGAAACGCATGCCGGTTCCTTGCCTGGCAATTTAAGTAGTTTTCTGCATTTTGAAACAGTCAGCGTGGGTATGAACACGAATACCGTGTTGCACGTCAGCACCAGCGGCGGCTTCGCGGCGGGTTACAGCGCCGCAGCGGAAAATCAGACGATTACCTTGCAGAATGTCGATCTGGTTACCGGTTTCGGCAACGACAATGCGATCATCCAAAACTTGCTGACGCAGAATAAATTGATCACCGATTAATCGCTCAGTCATCGAGAGCGAGATTTTAGGAAGCCCCATGCCTTATGTGACGCGTGATACCGCTGGACGAATCATCGCGGCAAGCCCAACGCCGCTGGACGATGCAAGTGAGCTGATTGCGGCGGATGCGCCGGAGTTGCTCGCCTTCGTCGAAGCGCTCACCGGCAACGCCAGCGAGCTCGCGCTTTCCGATATGAAGCTGATCCGCGCGATCGAGGATATCGTCGACTTGTTGATCTCAAAAAACATTATTTGCATTACCGACCTGCCGCCGGCGGTGCAAAACAAACTTCTGGAACGCCGCTCGCTGCGGCATTCGCTGAATGCGCTCAATTTGATCGGCGAAGACGATCAAGGCCTGATTTAACTTCAGTCAGCGCCCAACCGCCGGCCCCGTTGCACCGTCGAAACCGAGCGCGGGCAAGATCGCCAGTTCCTGCGCGTCTTGCACCCCTTCCGCAATGACCTTGATGCCCATGGCGTGCGCCATTTTGCACAAGCCAGTGAGAAACTCTTGGTCTCCCGGTGCTTGGTGCGCGCCGCGAATAAATCCGTAATCCACTTTCAGGTAATCCAAGCCCAACTCGGCGATTTGCGGCCATAGGTTCAACTGCAGCCCGGCATGATCGATGCCGACATGACAGCCATGCAGTTTCAGCGTGCGCGTTAAATCGCGGAACGCCTCTAGTTGGCGGAACGCGCCATATTCCGTGACTTCCAGCGACAGGCGTTGGCACAGCTCCGGGTTAAGTTCGAGCAAGCGTGTTAAGCGGTTGCGAAAGCCCCAGTCGGCAATGGTTTCGGCGCAAATATTGATCGCGATGTCGCCTGGCGTCGCTTGCAACGCTGCGAACGCATGTTCGACCACCGCCAGATCGAGTGCCGGCGTCAGTTTGTGGCGCACCGCCATCGGCATGAAATCGCCGGCCACCAACCAGCTGCCATCGTGCTCGGCTTGCAAGCGAATGAAGCCCTCTTGATGCCAGGCTTGACCGTCCAGCGTGCGAGTCGGAAAGAAGGCGAGCTTGGTGCGTTGCTTCTCCAGCACGCTGCTGAGCACGCTGAACCAGGCCTCTGCCGAGCGCGCCTGCGGTGTTAGATCGTTGCTCGCGGCATGCCACGTATTCGCGCCCTTGGCTTCGGCGGTGGCCAGCATTTGGTCGGCTGCCGCGAGGATGCTGTGCAGCTTTTCTCCGCGATGATAGGCGACCGCGCCGAGATGAAAATATTGCGGCAAATTCGGCCAACGCGCTTGCAAGGCTTGCAGCAAGATTTGCGACACCGATGCCGCCAAGGCCGGTATGTCCTCGGCGCCCGGTATCAGCAGCGCGAAGTCCGAGCCTTTCAGGCGTGCCGCTACGCTTTCAGGGTGTTGCGCACAAACCCCTTCTGAAGTGGCGGCGATTTGCTGCAACAATTGATCAGTGGCGCCATGCCCGATCTGGCGGTTGATTTGCTCCAGCGTCGCTAAGCGCACCAACAGGAATGCGCCGATGTGCGGTGCTTCTTCGCGCTCGATCGTGGACTGAAATCGATTCATGAATAATGCACGGTTGGCCAATCCAGTCACCGGATCGTGATTGAGCGCGCGGTGCAAGCTATCCAGGCGTGCGGCCTCGTCCGCGAACAGTTGCTTGAGTCGGCCCACCATGGCATTCATGGCGCGCACCACGCTTTTTAATTCCAGCGTGCGCGGTTCGGGGAGGGTGATGAAACGGCGTTCGCTGATGGCCTGCGCTTGGCCTACGACTTGATTCAGCGGGCGTGCCATGGCGCGCATCACCAGGCTGCCGATGCCGCCTGCGATCAGAGCGCCCGCCAGGAATAGCGCCGATAATTTGAGCGCACCTTGCCACAGTTCGCGGTAAGCGAAACGGTTATGGCTGACCACGGTCAGGGTGCCGAGTTGGCGCCAGCCGTCTTGCACTTGCGCCACGCCTTCTGTGGCGTGCAACGGGAACAGTCGAATAAACCAGGCCGGCGCCTCGGAATCGTTACCTTTGTACTGATGCTCGACCAATACGCGCCGATCGGGGCTGACCAAGCGAATCAGTTGGTAATGCCCGGTATCGAACTGCGCCGAGATGACTAAGGCGACCGCGACCGGATCCTTGTTCGGCTGTTGGGAGAGCGCCAGCGCCAAGGATTCGGCATTGTCGATGTTTTTCAGGGTCAGTTGCTGTTCCAAATAGCCGCGCGCCGAAAGCACGCTGATCAGAAAGCTCCCGATGAAAATGATGCTCATCAAACTGACTATCGCTAGCCATAACTGTCGAAATAGTGACATGGTTAGTCTCCTTGGATGCGTGCGAATTTCGTAGATTGTAGGCGCGGCTTCATTCCAAGCCTTCTTGCTGCATTCTTTCCAGAACGCCGCGCCAGCGCGACAAACGCGCGGTGGCGCTGCTGGCGGGGTTCCCCGACTGGCTTTGTCCGACCCATAAGCCTGCGCTATTAAAACTGAATACAGGGTAGAGATCGGTGCGGCGTGAAGCGGGAAATATTTCCGTGACCAGGTTATCCAAAATCAGCGGCTCATCGCCGGGATTGGCAAAGTAGCCGAGTACCATGTGCGCTTGACTGAGACTACTATGCGGGCCGCCGATCTGGGCGCGCACATAAATGAGGCGCATGCGCTCAATGGGGATGTCGAGCAGTTTTAGCGTGGCATATTTAGCAATGGTGAAATCCTCGCAGTCGCCTGCGCCGCGACCCATGGTTTCCAGGGGTGTCGCCCAATAATCGGGTTGATCCCAGATTTCTTGATCATCGCGAAATGCGATGCGCTGGTTAAAGAATGCGTTGACGCGTTTGATTTTCTCGCTATCCGGTAAACCGCGCGCTTGGCTCAATAAGGCGCGCCATTGCTGCACCGTATTGGCACCTGTTGCGCCATAGCGCTGTTGCGCCAGCAATAACATCTTGTCGAGGTTGGGGGCGGCGATGACGGATAAGGTCAGGCCGAATAGAATCAAGGCGGCACAGCGATACCAGATCCGCACCCATGTCTGCTTTACATACCGTTGCGGCGCGGCTAGGGCGAGCGCTAACGCACCGGCTGCGAAGCAGAAATCAGGCTGCTGGGAAAATTGCTTCATACCCCCTTCGAGGCGATTAATTGACAGCGTTTCGCTATAAGCTTGTCGATATTAGGAAAAAAGTGGTATAAATTTTGCTGTTAGCTTAATTCTATCGGAAAAAAAGGGTATTTCTTAAGGAAATGAGCCCTGATGATTAACCAAAAATTGCTATTGGGTATTGAATGAGAATTAAGATCTTGCGGCTAATGTTAACGGTTTTCCTTTTCCTGGGCGCAACGCAGGGATACGCGATTACGTTGAATGAAGCCGCGCAACAGGCGGTTCTCAATAATCCCGATGTGCAGTTGCGTTGGAGCGCGTTTAAGGGGGCTGTGGCGCAGCAAGACGCAGCGCGTGGCGGTTATTACCCGCGCGTGGATGTGGCCGCCAGCGCCGGTCGCGAACGTTTGACCCAACCGAATCAGCCGGATAGTAGCTTTTCCCGCCAAAATGTAACCGCTTCCCTCAGTCAACTGCTGTTCGATGGCTTTGCCACGAGAAATGAAGTGCGGCGCCAGGGCTACAACAAGCTGTCGCGCTATTTTGATTTACTCGACGCCTCCGAAACGACCGCACTCGATGCGAGTAGGGCTTATTACGATGTGCTGCGTTATCGTAAATTGGTCAAGTTGGCGGAAGAAAATTACGCGCAGCATAAAGTCTTGTTTGATTTGATGGAGCAACGCGCCAAGGTTGGGGTCGGGCGGCGCGTGGATTTTGAACAAGCGGGCGGCCGTTTGGCGCTGGCGGAATCGAATCTCTTGACTGAGATCAGCAATTTGCATGATGTCAGCGCGCGCTATCAACGTATCGTTGGCGTGCTTCCGCCGGCAGACATGGCCGAGCCGGAGTTGCTGCAAAAAGGCTTGCCCGGGAATGTAAATGCCGCGCTAGAGGATTCGATTCGCACCAGCCCGGTGATCGCCAGTGCGATAGAGGGTATTCGTGCCGCGCAGTCGGATTTAAGCGGCCGTAACGCCGCTTACTCGCCGCGGGTGGATTTGCGTGCGCGCCAGAGCTTGGATAAAAATCTGGATGGCGTTTTGGGTAATCGCAACGACAGCGTGCTCGAAGTGGTGCTCAACTATAATTTGTTTCGCGGCGGATCCGATTCGGCGTTGAAGCGCCAAGCCGCCGAGAGTTTGAACGCGTCGAAAGATCTGCGCGACAAAGCCTGCCGCGATGTACGCCAGACCTTGGAGATCGCCTATAACGACACCCAGCGAATTGCCGAACAATTGCGTTACTTGAATGCGCATCAACTCGCTACAGAGAAAGCGCGCGATGCTTATCGTAAACAGTTCGATATCGGCCAGCGCACCTTGCTCGACTTGCTGGATACTGAAAATGAATTATTTCAAGCGCGCCGCGCCTATGTGATTGCCGTGTACGATCGCGGCATTGCGTTTGCGCGAACGCATGCGGCCATCGGCACGCTGTTGCAGGCCTTGAGCTTGAATCACATCGAGACGCCGTCGATTGCGGAGATGGGCGACGATCGTTTTGAAGTCGACCCCGCAACGGCGTGCCCGGCTGAGGCGCCCAGCATGATGGTGGTGGACAAAGCCGAAGCCGCTGCGCGCGCTGCGGCCGCCAATCCGGTTGTGCTGTCGACGCCTGTTGTGAAGCCAGAGCCAAAGCCGCCGGTAGTTTCGGATGAGGAACAGCTGCAACAGGCGCTTCAGGCATGGGCTAGCGCATGGAAGGCCAAAAATGCCGGTGCTTACTTGGCTTTTTATTCCCCAGAATTTGTTCCTGCAGGTGGCGTGACCCGCGATGTATGGGTCAGGCAGCGTCGCGATATTCTGGCACGGAAGGCGGAGATCGAATTGAACTTGGAAAATATTAAGGTGCGGCTATTAGACAAGAATCAGGCGAGCATCGAGTTTCGCCAGTCCTATCGCGCAGGTTCTTACCAGGATGTGGTCAGCAAGACCTTGCACTGGCAGCGCGAAGATGGCCGCTGGTTGATTACACGGGAAGCGGTTGGCAAGTAGTGTTTGCGCTTTGCGACTAGCTTCAGCCCATTTATGTTTGGGCAATGTTTAGGCGCGCTACAGCCTGTTTAAAATCTCCCTGCTGTTTTCTGCCTCAAGTTCTTGGGGCGGAAAACCAATCTATTCCTAAACTTCCTGGTTATATGTCAGGCATTGCCTTGAATTTATTCAGTTACCCTATGTATTTGCGATATAATTTTCCTCCCGCATTCTGGTTATGCTTATAACATAAATTCGCTGCGCGAATTTGTCACACTGGGTGGGTAAAATGGTCGATTATTTTTTAGGCATCCTATTACTTACTAAGGAGTTGGCAAATGCCGCGAGTGGGACAGCTAAAGCGCGCACAACATGGCTTCACGCTATTGGAGCTATTGGTGGTCATGGTCATCATCGGGTTGCTCACGGGCATCGTCGGACCGAAGCTTTTTAAAAACATCGGCAAGTCCGAAGTCAAAGCTGCCAAGGCGCAAATCGATTCCTTGGGCAAGGCCTTAGACCAGTATCGCTTGGATACCGGCCACTATCCCACTACGGAGCAAGGCTTGAATTCCCTGGTAACAAAGCCGGCCAACGAAAGCAAGTGGGAAGGCCCCTACCTCACTAAAGCTGTGCCAGCCGATCCTTGGGGTCGTCCTTATCTTTATAAAAATCCCGGCGAGCATGGCGATTACGATTTATTTTCCTATGGCAAAGATGGCCAGGTAGGCGGGTCGGGCGATGCGGCGGATATTGTTAATTGGTAAGTATCAAACAAAATCGTTTTGTGCGCGGATGCTGGTTTTACCTTAGGCGATAGAAGCGTAATGCATTTCAATGTAAAAGCCATGCGCGCCGGGGAAGGTATCACTGCGCTAGCCCTAGAAGCCGCGAATGAAACGGATGCGACACGGCAAGCCGAGGCGCAAGGCTATACCGTGCTTGCCGTGGGTGCGCGCACTGGTTTTTCTTGGTTCGCGCGTGCGCGCGGCCATTTCCCCTTGGTGTTGTTCAGCCACGAATTGCTGGCTTTATTGGATGCCGGCTTGCCGCTGGTGGAAGCCGTCGAGACCTTGGCGGAAAAGGAAAATCGTCCGGAAGTAAAACGAGCCATTACCCAGATCATCGAGCATTTGTACGAAGGCAAGACCTTGTCGCAGGCCTTGGAGTATTTCCCGCAATCTTTTCCCGCGCTGTATGTGGCCACGGTGCGCGCCGCGGAGCGCACCGGCGATTTGCAAGAAGCCTTGCAGCGCTATATCGCTTATCAAACCCAGCTCGATACGGTGAAAAAGAAACTGGTTTCCGCTTCGATTTATCCTGTGCTGTTGGTGGGTGTGGGCGGGCTGGTGACTTTATTCCTGATGGGTTATGTGGTACCGAAATTCAGCCACATTTTTGAAGATATCGGCGGGGATATTCCCTTGTTGTCGCGCCTGCTGATCAAGTGGGGCGTATTTATGGAAGCCAATGCGCCGCAAATCGGCATCGTCGTCTTGGCGTTGTTGGCGGCCTTGGTTTATCTGGCGCGCTTGCCGGAAACACGGCGCTGGGTGGGGCAAAAATTATGGAGTATTCCGGCGATAGGCGAGCGCATGCGCGTTTATCAACTCGCGCGCTTTTACCGCACCGTCGGCATGCTGCTGAATGGCGGCATCCCCGTGGTCACCGCCTTGGAAATGGTGGAAGGTTTGCTGCATACCACGCTGCGCGGCCTGCTGCATCGCGCGACCCTGGATATTCGCGAAGGCAAGCCGATGTCGCAGGCCATGGAGGCCCATCACCTGACAACCCCGGTGAGTTTGCGCATGCTGCGCGTGGGCGAACGCACGGGGCGCATGGGCGAGATGATGGAGCGCGTCGCAGCATTTTATGATGAGGAAATGGCGCGCTGGGTGGACTGGTTCACGCGCCTGTTCGAGCCGATTTTGATGGCGCTGATCGGGGTGATTATCGGCGGCATCGTGGTGCTGATGTATATGCCGATCTTTGAACTGGCAGGGAGCATTCAATGAGCGTCAATCCAAGCAGCATCGATGCGCAAGCGGAAGGTTCTGCGCCGCGCAAAATCCCGGGCGACATCCTGCAATTGGCGCGCACCGAGTCGGCGCGCATGCGGCGTCGCATGGTGGACGTATTGGAAGAAAAGCTGGGCGTGCCGCCTGCGCTGTTTACCGCGCGCTTGGGTTTGACGCTGCATTATCCCGTACTGTCGATGGAACAAATGCAGCAGATGAAGCCGGCGTTCGACTTATTGCCGTTTTCGGTCGCGCAGCAAAAAAACTGTGTTGCCTTCCGCGATGACGCCGGTCAGTTGCTGGTGGTGGCAGGCGATCCGTTTTTGCATGGCCTGAATGCTTGGGCCGAGGATGTGATGCCTGGCCCCTTTACCTGGCACTTGGCGCATAGCGCGGATGTGGTGGCGTTTCTGGCACGCTTCGAAGAGTCGATGCGCGCCATGGAGAATGTGCTGACGCTGGAAAAAGGCGATGAGACGAGCGCTTTGCATCTCGAGGACTTGACGCTCAAAAGCATTAGCGAGGACACCAGTCCCGTGGTGCGCTTGGTGAATTCCACGCTCTACGATGCGCTCAAAACCGGCGCCAGCGATATTCATTTGGAAACCGTGGCCAATGGTCTGGTCATCAAATACCGCATCGATGGCGTGCTGTCGCAAATCGGCAGCGTGCCGCGCCTGGATTTTTCCGAGCAAGTGGTGTCGCGCATCAAGGTGATGTCGGAGCTCGACATCGCCGAGCGCCGCGTGCCGCAAGACGGCCGCTTTAAGGTCTCGATGCGCGGCCGCGAAGTGGATTTCCGTGTATCGATCATGCCGTCGATTTTCGGCGAAGACGCAGTATTGCGGATTCTCGACAAACAAGCGCTATCCGATCAGGTAAAGGGCTTGCGTCTGGATTATCTCGGTTTTGACGAACAAAGCATGCGCGAAATGCGCAAGCTGTCGAATGAACCTTATGGCATGGTGCTGGTGACCGGGCCGACCGGCTCGGGTAAAACCACCACGCTGTACGCTGCGATCACCGAGATCAATCACGGCCAAGACAAGATCATTACCATCGAAGATCCGGTCGAATATCAACTGCCGGGCGTGTTGCAGATTCCGGTGAACGAGAAGAAGGGGCTGACCTTCGCCCGCGGCCTGCGCTCGATCTTGCGCCACGACCCGGACAAAATCATGGTGGGCGAGATTCGCGACGCGGACACGGCGCAAATCGCGGTGCAAGCGGCGTTGACCGGCCACCTCGTATTCACCACGGTGCACGCCAACAATGTATTCGATGTGATCGGCCGCTTCATGCACATGGGCGTCGATCCGTATAGCTTCGTCTCGGCCTTGAACGGCGTGCTGGCGCAGCGGCTGGTGCGCATCAGTTGCCCGCATTGCAGCGTAGCGGATGAGCCCTCGGAGCAACTGCTGCTTGATTCCGGGCTGACGCGCGACAACACCGAAAATTACAAATTCCGCATCAGCCAGGGCTGCGGACAATGCCGCGGCACCGGTTTCAAGGGGCGCAAGGCGATTTCGGAAATGCTGAATCTCAATGACGAGATTCGCGAATTAATCGTGGGCCGCGAGCCGATCCGCAAAATCAAGGATGCGGCGCGGCGCAATGGGACGCGCTTTTTGCGCGAGGCCGCCTTGGCCTTGGTGGCGAATGGCGAAACGACCTTGCAGGAGATCAATCGTGTTACGTTTGTGGCCTGATCAACTGTCGCTCGCGATAGCGCCGGATCGCATCGTCCTGGTACGCGGCAGCGGCGGCTTGCGCTCGCAATTGATCGCTAAAGCGGTGGTGCCGGTGGCGGGAACGGAAGTGGGATGGAAGCCCGCATTAGACGTCTTGGCAAAAACATTGGCAACGGATCCGCAGTGGCAGAATGCGGCAGCGAGCGTTGTTTTGTCGAATAGCTTCGTGCGCTATCAACTCGTGCCTTGGAGCGATGAAATTAATAGTGCGGAAGAGCGCGAAGCCTATATCCGCCAGAGCTTTGCCCAAGTGTATGGGGAGGTCGCGTCGCAATGGGTTTACGTGGTGAGCGAGGTTTCGCGCGGCGCAGCCTGGGTGGCGTGCGCGATGGATCGCGGTTTGTTGGCGCGCCTTGAAGAAACGGTGGTGCAAGCCGGCTCGCAATTGGTATCCGTTGCACCGCATGTCATGCCGGCGTTTAACAGTGTGCGGCGCACGCTGAAGCATAAGGATTGTTGGTTTGTGCAAATCGAGAAAGACAAAATGCTGCTGGCGCTGATCAGCGGCGGCCATTGGCAAACGATTAGCAGCCGTAAAATCGTTGGAGAACATTGGCAGCAGGAGTTGCCGCAACTGCTCGATCGCGAGTGGCGCCTCAACGGCCTGAGCCAAGTGCCGCGCGATGTGCTGATTTCAGCGCCCGAGGCGCATCAAGCGGCGCTGGATGGTGCGGGTAAATGGGTGTTCCAGTGGCTGCGCCCGAACTTGCGCTATGGCCTGGCAGGCCGCACCGATGCGCCCTATGCGATGGCGCTGGGCGATTGATATGGCTTTACGCGCGCTGAATTTGGACTTTAAACAAACGCCGCGGCACTGGTCAGTGCCGGGTTTGCTGCTGCTGTTAATTGGAGCGGTGCTGCTGGCTTATGTGGCGAGCGTTGAGCGTTCCCTGACGGGGCAAATGGAATTGGTCGAAGCGCGCATGGAGGTGTTGGCGAAGCGCGGCAAGATTAAGCCCGCGCAGCCGCTGGATGCGCAGGAATTGCAGCAGGAAATTCGCCAGGCCAACGACATTTTGCAGCAGCTGTCATTGCCCTGGGATGCGCTGTTTAAAGCGGTGGAGGCGACCAGCGAAAAACAGATAGCCTTGCTGTCGATTCAACCGGATGTGGGCAAGCACATGGTGCGCATTGGCGGCGAAGCCAAAGATTTCGATGCTTTGCTGGCCTATATGACGCGCCTTGAGCAAAGCAAAATTCTCAACCATGTGTATTTGACCAGTCATGAACTGCGCTCACAAGACGCGGAAAAACCGGTGCGTTTTTCCTTGTTGGCGAATTGGGTGGTGCAGCCATGAACGCGCGCTTCGTTTGGCGTCGTGCGTTTGCCGCGCTGGCCTGGCCTGGCATCCTGGGCTTGGCGCTGCTATTGATCGCGGCGGCCGTCTATCTGTATCAAGTGCAACCGAAAGCCGCGCAACTGGCCGGGTTAAAACAAGATAGCGCCTCCTTAAAATTGCGCATCGAGCAGGCCGCTAAAAGCGGAATTCCTGAAACCAGCGATCAAGAGGAACTTAATAAATTTTACGGCTTTTTTTCCGATACGGCGCTCAGCGATTGGTTGGAAAAACTATATGCCGCCGCGGCAAAACAAAAATTGGTGCTGGAGCAAGGCGAGTATCGTGTTACACCCAGCAAGAACGGAAAGCTGGTGCGCTATCAAATCACGCTGCCGGTGAAGGGCAGCTATTTGCAAATACGGCAATTTGTCGCGCAGGCCTTGAGTGAGGTGCCAGTGGCCGCGTTGGAAGATATCAGCTTCAAGCGCGAAGCCATTGGTGCGACCGAGGTCGAGACACGCATCAAACTGACGCTGTTTTTAGGTGCGGATCGCGTGGAGAAACACTGATGGCGATGGCCCCGCGCACGCGTTGGTTGATTTTAGGAAGCTTGCTGGCGGCTACGTTAGTGGCTGTGGTGTGGGTCGATGACGCGTCGGATCAAGCATCGGTTCCAGTTGTCGAAGCGAAGCAGCAGAGGGCCGGTGCGAAACCGATCAAGGCGCAGAATCTGCGTTTGGCGTTGGAGAAAATACAGCGCACGCATGGCGAGGAGGCGGACCAGATACAGGATGTATTTAAGGCCAGATCCTGGTACGTGCCACCGCCACCGCCCAAACCCGTTCCACCGCCGCCGCCTGCGCCACCGCCCTTGCCTTTCACCTATATGGGCAAGTTGTTGGACGAGGGCAAGCTCACAGTATTCATCAGCCATCAGGATCGCAATTATGCCGTGAAGGCCGGCGACACCATCGAAGGTTCGTATCGCGTGGATAGCGTCGAAGCGCAGCGCGTACTGTTCACTTATTTGCCACTTAATATGCAACAAACGCTCGCCATAGGAGGCGTTAATTGATGAAGATACTAAAAACCATAGGCATGGGATTGCTCGTACTGACCTTGCTCGGTGCTTGTACCGCTGGACGCGAAGCGTTCAACAGCGGACAGGAATTGATCGAGGCCGGGCGGATCGAGGAGGGCCTGGCGGCGCTGGAGCAGGCGCTGAGCGAGAATGGCAAAAACGTCGAGTTCAAGTCTTATTATGCGCGGCAAAAGGAATTGTATGTGCGCTATCTGCTGACAAAGGCTGACAATTTGCGCGCGGCAAAACAATATCCCGAAGCCGAGAATACCTATCGCCGCGTATTTAAGTATGAGGCTGAAAATCGGCGCGCCAAGGATGGCATCGAAGATATTCGCCAAGACAAACTGCGCGACGACAAGGCAGCGAGCGCGGAAAAACTGCTGAAAGCCGGTAAATCGGAAGAAGCGGAAATGCTGGCGCGTAGCGTGCTGGCGGAAAACCCAAAGCATGAAGCGGCGTTAAAGGTCGTGCGCGCAGTGGAGGCGGCGGCGCAAGCGCAAACGTCCTTCCCGAGCTTAGGCGCGGCGTTCAAAAAGCCGATTACGCTGGAGTTCCGCGATGCGAATTTAAAAGCGATTTTCGAGGTGATTTCGCGCGCCACGCAAATCAATTTTATTTTCGATCGTGATGTGCGCCCGGATTTGAAGTCCACGATCTTCGTCAAGAACACGACGATTGAAGATGTGATCAACCTGCTGATGGCGACCAATCAACTCGAAAAGCGTGTGCTCAACGAAAATACCGTTCTGATTTATCCCAATACCCCGGCCAAGGCCAAGGATTACCAGGAATTGGTAGTGCGCGCATTTTATCTGGCCAATGCCGATGTGAAACAAACGCTGAACATGATCAAGACCATCGTCAAAACACGCGATGTGTTCATCGACGAAAAATTGAATCTATTAGTGATGAAGGATACGCCAGAAGCGATTCGCTTGGCAGAGAAACTGATCGTGGCGCAAGATCGCGCGGAGCCGGAGGTGATGCTGGAGGTCGAGGTGTTGGAGGTGTCGCGCAACCGCCTATTGGATTTGGGGATTCAATATCCGAATACGTTTACGGCGCTGAATATCGCGACCCAGAACACGCAAAGCACGACTGGTGGTGTCATTGTGAATACCCAGGCGCAAACGCAGAACATCGTTACGGTCGATACCTTGCGCCATCTTGTCGGCGGCAGCATTGCGGTCTCGCCGAATTTGCAACTGAACCTCAATAAACAAGACGGCGATGCACAAATCTTGGCCAATCCGCGCATCCGCGTAAAGAACAAAGAGAAAGCCAAAATTCATATTGGCGATAAAGTGCCGGTGATTACCACCACCAGCACGGCCAACGTCGGCGTCTCGGAATCGGTGACGTATCTCGATGTGGGCTTGAAACTGGATGTGGAGCCACAGGTGTACCTGGATAACGAAGTGGGCATCAAGGTCGGCTTGGAAGTCTCCAACATCGTGCGCGAAATTCGCAGCCAGAGCGGCACGCTGACTTACCAGCTCGGCACGCGCCAAGCCTCCACCGTGTTGCGCTTGAAAGATGGCGAAACGCAGGTGCTGGCGGGCTTGATCAATGATGAAGACCGGCAAAGTGCGAGCAAGATCCCCGGCTTGGGTGACTTGCCCTTGCTCGGCCACTTGTTCTCCACGCATCGCGATCAAACGGCGAAGACCGAGATTATTCTGCTGATCACGCCGCACATCATTCGCAACCTGACGCGCTTGGAAGCGAATTTGGGCGAATTTTCGTCCGGTACCGAATCCGCGATTGGTTCCGCATCGCTATCGCTGCGCAAGGCGCCGACCAATGCCGCGCCCCTAAAACTGCAAGGTAATGCCTCGTCGCTGCCGACAGCGCCGCTGGCTGCACCCGCTGTGGCTGCTGTGAGTGCGCCGCTCGCGATGTCGCTGGTAGCGCCCACGGCGAGTACAACGGGTCAAGAGTTCAACTTGCTGGTTCAAGCGACATCGAATAGCGAGCTTAAATCCTTGTCATTCGACTTGGTCTACGATCCGCAATTGGTCGATGTGGTGCGCGTGAACCAGGGGGCATTCCTGAACCCAGGCGATGCGCAGACTAAGTTCCAGGCCGACCAGGCCGAAGGGCGCATCAAGGTGAGTGTAGACCGCCAAACTGGCGCCATGCGCGGCAGCGGCGCCGTGGCGGTGGTGGTGTTGCGCGGCAAAGGAGAAGACCCCGCCCCGGCGCAGTTCAGTATTGAAAATGTAAAGGTGCAGGACGCGAAGGGCGCGCCGTTGAACGCCAGCACACCGTCGCCGGTAACGGTTGGGATTACGCCGTAAAAAATGCGTATACGCGGCTTCACGCTGATAGAACTGCTGGTTACGGTGGCGATCGTTGGCCTGCTGGCCTCGATCGCTTTGCCCATGACCGAACTTGCGGTGCAGCGTTCTAAAGAGCAAGAGCTGCGCATCGCATTGCGCGAGATTCGAAGCGCGATCGATGCTTATCGCAAAGTGTGGGACGAAGGGCGCATTCAAAAGAGTTTGGACGATTCCGGCTACCCAAAATCATTGGAAGTACTCGTCGAGGGGGTTGAGGATGCGAAAAGCCCCAAGCGTTCCAAGATTTATTTCCTGCGCCGTATTCCGCGCGATCCGATGGCGTTGGATACGCGCAGCGACGCCGCCGATACCTGGGGCAAGCGCGCTTACAAAAGCCCGCCTGACGACCCGCAAGAAGGTGACGATGTGTATGACGTCTATTCCTTGAGCAAGAAAGTGGGCTTGAACGGCGTGCCCTATCGGGAATGGTGATGAACAAGCGTCAGGGGTTCACCCTCATTGAACTGTTGGTGGTCATGACCATCATCGCCCTCCTGGTTTCGCTGGCCGCGCCGCGTTATTTCAATAGCGTGGAAAAATCCAAGGAAGCGGTGTTGCGCCAGGATTTATCCACCATGCGCGACGCCATCGATAAATACTATGGCGACAATGACAAGTATCCGGATTCGCTGGATGACCTGGTCAGCAAAAAATATCTGCGTAAATTACCCGTTGATCCGATCACCGACAGCGCGACAACTTGGGTCGTTGTTCCACCGGAAGATCCGGAATTGGGCGGCGTGTTCGACTTGCACAGCGGCGCGCCCGGCAACGGCCGCGATGGCACGCCGTATTCGAGTTGGTAGCGATGCGCCAGAATGGCTTTACCTACCTTGCCGTTTTGTTCGCGGTTGCGATCTTCGGCGCCGTGCTAGCGGCCACCGCCGTGGTGTGGCATCAGCAAGTGCAACGCGACAAGGAACAAGAACTGCTTTTCATCGGTGATGCCTATCGGGCGGCCATCGCGGCGTATTATGAAAAAACGCCGGGAACGGCCAAACAATTCCCTAAAAAACTGGAAGACTTGCTGGAGGATAAGCGCCAAACACAACTGACGCGTTATTTACGCAAGCTCTATCTAGACCCGATGACCGCCAGCAAGGAATGGGGCTTGGTAACTGGCCCCGCTGGCATTGTTGGGGTTTACAGCCAATCCAAGCGCGCGCCGATCAAAACCGCAAAGTTTGACAAAGTGGATAAGGAGTTTATGGGCGCGGCCAGCTATAGCGATTGGAAGTTTGTTTATACTGCACCAACGCCAGCAACGCCGCCAATTCCAGCGCCACCAACCACAACGCTAGCGGGTCAAACACCCTCACCCGGCCAAGCGATTCCCGCACCGGTGGTGCTACCCGCCGCAGGGAATACGCCTTAGTGTAAAAATTATGGTGCGGCAAATGGCCTTAGGCTGCCGCGACCGCCAGCTTAGCCGCATCGGTCAAGCTCTCCGCCGATACGATCTTCAGGCCCGACTCGGCCAACATTTTTCGCCCGAGTTCGACGTTGGTGCCTTCCAGGCGCACGATCACCGGCAGTTGTACGCCGACTTCTTGCACCGCCTGGATAATGCCCTCGGCGATGATGTCGCAGCGCATGATGCCGCCGAAGATGTTGACCAAAATTGCCTTCACGTTGTGATCGGCCAGAATGATTTTGAAAGCCTTGGCGACGGTCTCGGCGGTGGCGCCGCCGCCGACATCGAGAAAGTTCGCCGGCAGGCCGCCGTGCAATTTAATCAAATCCATGGTGGCCATCGCCAGGCCTGCGCCGTTCACCATGCAGCCGATATTGCCGGCCAGGGCGATGTAGTTGAGGCCGGCCGCATGCGCTGCGGCATCCTTGGCGTCTTCCTGGCTATCGTCGCGCTTGTCGGCTAAAGCCGGCTGGCGATACAGCGCATTGTCGTCGATGCTGATCTTGCAATCGAGCGCAACCAGACGGCCGTCTTCGGTCACCACTAAGGGATTGATTTCCAGCATGGACAAATCGGATGTTAGAAACAGGCGATAGGCATGCTGTAGGAGTTGTGTCATTTCGGTGATTTGCTTGCCGCTCAGCCCGAGCGCGAAGGCTAGGTTGCGACATTGAAAATCCTGCAAGCCCAGCATCGGGTCGCAGTGTTCGCGCAATATTTTCTCCGGGGAGACGCGCGCGACTTCTTCGATCTCCATGCCGCCGGCGTTGGAAGCGACGACCGTCACTCGCTCGCTTTCGCGATCCACCAGTAAACTTAAATACAGTTCACGGGCGATGCCCAGAGTTTCTTCGATTAAGACACGCGATACCTGCTGACCGTGCGGCGCGTTCTGGTAAGTCACCAGCGGTTTGCCAAGCAGAGCGTCGGCCACCTGGCGCAATTCGTCGACGGATTTCACCAGCTTCACGCCGCCGGCTTTACCCCGGCCGCCGGCATGGATTTGCGCTTTGACCACCCAAGCGTTGCCGCCCAATTCATTGGTGGCGACTTCGGCATGCATGGTGTTTTCGACGACGACACCGCGCGGCGTGGTGATACCATACTCGCGCAATAATTCTTTGGCCTGATATTCGTGTAGGTTCATGGCGGTATCTAGATTGGAAAATTGAAATTCTGAGGCAAAACGCTTGAAGACGGAAGCGCAATTCGAAATCGTAACATCCTTGAGCGGCGTCGATGCCGCCGCGTGGGATGCGTTAGCCGGGCCGCAGCCCTTTGTGCGCCACGCTTTTTTACAGGCCCTGGAGCAAACCGGTTGCGTCGGTGGCGATACCGGCTGGACGCCGCGGCATCTCTTGATGCAGCGCGCAGGGCAATTGGTCGGCGCCTTGCCCTTATACCTGCGCGATGACTCGACTGGGGAATTCGTGTTCGATTTCTCCTGGGCCGACGCTTATACCCGCTATGGCGGGCGCTATTATCCCAAGCTCTTGACCGCGGTGCCTTTCACGCCAGTCCCCGGGCGCCGTTTGTTGGCTCATAACGACGCGGACCGCTTGTTGCTGATCGATGCCGTGCTGGATGTAGCCAAGCAGTTGCAGGTGTCGTCTTGGCATTGTTTGTTTCCGATCGCGGAGGATGCCGCATTGCTGGCTGCGAAAGGCTTAATGCAACGCTTTGGCGCACAGTTTCACTGGAATAACTCGGGCTACGCGACGTTTGATGACTACCTGGCGGAAATGAGCCACGACAAGCGCAAAAAAATCAAACAAGAGCGGCGCAGAGTGCGCGATGCGGGCGTCACGTTCCAGCATCGTGTGGGCAATGAAATCGAGGAAGAGGATTGGCGCTTTTTCTACCAATGCTATCGCCACACTTACCTGACGCATCATTCACCGCCGTATATGAACCTGGCGTTTTTTTTGGAGCTTGGGCAGCGTTTAGCGCAAAACGTGATGCTGGTGATCGGCTATCAAGATGGGGAGCGGATCGCCGTGGCGCTTAACTTGCTGGATGCGGAACGCCTTTACGGGCGCTATTGGGGTGCCACATGTTTTATTTCAGGCTTGCATTTTGAAACCTGTTATTACCAATCGATCGAGTTCGCCATTGCGCGCAAGCTGGCGGTGTTCGAGGGCGGGGCGCAGGGGGAGCACAAATTGGCGCGCGGCTTATTGCCGGTGACCACGACTTCCGCGCATTGGATCGCGGATGGCAATTTCGCGCGCGCCGTGGGCGATTTTCTGGCACGCGAAAAACTTGGCGTAGCGCAATACGTTAATGAATTAAATGAAAGCAGCCCATTCCGAGCGGATAAAAGTGATGCGCTCTAAGACATTTCAGGTTTTATTCGATCAGGCTGATTTTGCCGCGTCGAGTTTGTTTGATCAGGCTACTTTTGCGTTTTGTCTCTAGACGCGCTTCGCGTGCCGAGCGGCTGGGGCGAGTCGGGGTGCGGGTTTTAGGCGGGATTGCAGCGGCTTGGACCAGTGCGATCAAGCGCTCGATGGCATCTTTGCGGTTCATGCCCTGGGTTCGGAAACGGTGCGCGTCGATCAGCAACACGCCATCCGCCGATAGCCGCTTTCCGGCAAGCATCATCAGGCGCTGTTTGATCTCGTCCGGAAGCGCGGGCGAGTGCGCGACATCGAAACGCAATTCAACGGCGCTGGAGACTTTGTTCACATTCTGGCCACCCGGCCCGGAAGCCCGTACAAAGCGAAACGCGATTTCATCTTCGGGGATGGCGAGATGCGGGTTGATTTTGATCATATGCAGGGCGCGAGTACGGTCAGTGGGGACTGTAGCAAACTCCACAGTAGATTTTTTTGAATCGAGTCGGGCATAATGTGAGCGTGGTAAAAAATTAACTGAATAAGTTGAGCCGCAATGACTGAAGAACAATTCGATTTTGACAGCTTGGCCAAATTAGCGCAAAGCGACCCGGAAGCGTTCGAGGCAAAACGCTTGGCGATGATCGGTCAGTTGATCGAGGGTGCTCCGGAAGCCATGCGCCAGCGCTTACGCGGTTTTCAATGGCGCATCGATATGGAACGCCAGCGCTGCGATAATCCGCTGCAAGCCTGCATCCGTATCTCCAATATGATGTGGGATATGGTTTACGCGGATCGCGGTTTTTTATGGGCGATGCAGGCCTTAACCGATCCTGCGGGTGTTTTGGATTCCGGCGCCGAAGCGACCGCAAGCGCTGAAGTGCTGACCTTCAAGCCGCCGCACTAAGCCTTCCCTAAATCCACCTCGCCCGCCCAAATCAAGGCTTCGAGGTGGGCGACATTGATCTCTTCCGCCGAAATCCCGCTGGTAGCCGCATAGGTCGAAATCACCTGTTCCTCGGCTTCTTCGCAGGCAATCGCTAAATCCAAAAATGGCGCGTAAATCCCTTCGCGTTTGGTTAACGCCGCCATCACGGGCGGCGACATTTTCAAACTCGCCAACGCGGTTTCCATCGGCATGTTCAACAGCGCATCCAGCAAGGAAAAAATACCGGTGATGAATAGTCCCTCTTTTTCTTGCGGCTTGAGTTTTTTACTGCCCAGCAATTCGGTGAGACGCGCTCGGACCAAGGCATTATTCATCAACGCCAAGGTGCGATGATTGACCTGGCCGCTGGCGAATAACAGTAGCGTGAGCCAGCGATACAGTTGGTCATAGCCGAGAACGACCAAGGCATGCGAAATGGAACGCACCGGTTGCAGCAGGCCGGTGGCGGGCGAGTTGATGTAGCGCAGCAGCTTGTACGAGAGCACCGGATCGCGTTTGAAGCCTTGCTCGAGCTGCGCGATTTCGGCGTGATTCATGGTCTGGTTGAGCAGTTGCATCACATGCAGGCGCTGGCTATCCACCTTCTTGGACTGAATCGGCAGCGGTTTGGCGAAGAAATAGCCTTGGAATAAATCAAAGCCGAGCTTGTGGCATACGATGTAGAGTTCTTCCGATTCCACATGGTCGACCAGCAGCTGAAAATCGCCGTGGCTTTTGATTTTTACGCTGAGTTCGCCCAGTTGCATCGAGTCGTATGGAGTCGGGTCGATGCGAATGATGTCCGCCAAGGGCATCAATTCATCCAGCTCTTCACGGTATTGCAATTGCGTCAAGGCGAAGCGGTAGCCGAAGGCATGTAGAACTTTGCAGCGCTCGATCAAGCTTTCGAGCGGGCCTTCGGGCGGGGTAAAGGCCAGCACAATTCCGTTGCCGTCAATGCGATCGAGGAAGGCTGTGTAAAGCGAAGGCGCGGAGATGCTGACATACACTTGCTTTCCGCCACGCAGTTTCTGGATGTTCAAATCTTCCAGGCTCGACAGCAGCATTTCATCCAGCATCTGCTGCAGCAATTGCGCGCCTTCACCGGGCGGCGGCGCGGCTTTTTTGATGCGAATTTCATAGCCGATGATTTCGCCCGTGCGATCCAGCAGCGGTTGCCGGCCGAGAAAGCGGTTTAGCAATTCCGAGACATTGGTGCGCTCGCCATGGGTGGGAATGTCGAGCATATGGGTGACCACGGCTTGATCGGCATCGGTCTCGATGAGCGTTTCTTGTTGCGGACGCTCGCGCGTCGGCGCATCCATGATGGGTACGACCCGATCAATGGGCGGGGTTGTTGCGACCGCAATTTCTGCATCGTTCTGTGCCTGCGTCTTTTTGTCGTTCGCTAGAAAACCAAAATATTTGCCCAGCATGAAATTTCCCCTTGGTCGCGCCTGCCAGCGGCGCAAGTAAAACCGATATTCCTCATTAACGGCCTGCCGATTCCAATTCTTAAGGCGTTTGTACTGGTTAACCGAGGGGGTGTGGGGTTTGAAGGTATAATTTACTAAACTTATGAAGATTGAAAGGACCCGCAAAATGTATGGTTTTAGCACAGTAGTAAACCTTCCCTTCGACCAAGCGGTTGCAGCGGTCACCGAGGCGCTGAAAAAAGAAGGTTTCGGTGTGTTGACGGACATTGACGTCAAAGCGACCATGAAAGCTAAGCTCGATATCGAGCGCCGCCCTTACCGCATACTGGGCGCTTGCAATCCGGTGTTAGCGAATAAGGCGCTCGATCTTGAGCCGGATATCGGCTTGCTGCTGCCATGCAATGTAGTGGTGCGGGAAGAGACGGATGGGCGCGTCAGCGTGTTGTTCCTCGACCCCAATATCATGATCGAACTGGTGGCGAATAAGGGCATCTGCGAGGTGGCGAGCGAAGCCCGTGCGCGGTTGGATCGCGTTAAGGCGGCTATCAGCGCATAGCCGGATCCTGTGTTGCCCGAGTTGCATGCCGCGCTCCGGCAGCAAGTCGCGTGATTAAAAAAAATTCACTTCACCCCAGACGAATTCTTGACGATATTGTGAAGTGGCCAACTGGGGTTAGCACCAGTCGGCTATGCCAGCTAAATGCGGCTGCGTATAATTAAAAATTAAGACGGTTTGCCGTCTTGGAGCACAGTACTTTTCGTACGATCATGGAATCAACTGCTTGGAAGGGAAGGATGGACTTGTCCCGCATTTACACCAAGACTTCCAGAGGCATTTTAGATGGAAGCTTGAAGACGCGCCTGCTCGGCCGAGAGCATGGGCGTCTGCTTGCCCTGATCGACGGCAAGTCCACGATCGGCGACTTGCTCGAAAAAAATTCGCGTTTATCGGAAAACCGCCTCGCGGCAATCATTGATGAGTTAGTCGCAGCCGGATTTATACGCTTGCTAAGCGCAAATACGGATGCGGACGATTTCGGTTTTTCCTCCACCATCATCGTGGACGAAGCCAATACCCAAGCTTTCTTTGAAGCGCAAGCCGCAGCGGAAAGCGAAATGCGCCGCGCCGAAGACCAAGAAACCATTACGAAAGTCAAAGAGCGCGACGCGCTGTTAAAAGAAGTGACAGCCGATATCGCGGCTGAAGCCGAGGTGCTAAAGCGTCAGGAGGCGCAGCGCCAAGAGCGGGCATCGGCAGAAGAAGCCGCGCATCGCGAGCGGCAAGCAAAAGAAGCCAAAAAGTCCCAGGCAGAAGCCAAGGCTCGCAAAGTTGAGCAAGAAGCCCAGCAACGCGCCCAATCCGAAGTGCAAACCAAAGCGCGCATGGAAGCGGAGAAGAAAACCCGCCAAGCCGAAAAGCAAATAAAAGAAGAGCAACTGGCAGCCGAAAACGCCAAACAAAAAGCCGCTGTTGCTGAAGAAAAGGAGCGTTTGGCCAAAGAAAAAGCTGTGATCGCGCGGCGTGAGTTGGAGGCCAAAATCCAGTTGGAGGAAGAGGCGCAGCGCAAAGCCGAAATGGAGACGCGCTTGCATCAAATGGAGCAAGCCAAAAATCAAGCCCAGCAAGAAGTGCAAACCCTATCCAAAGCGCTGGATGAGGCGCGCATCGCCGCAGAATTAGAAAATCGCGTCAAACGCCGCTTGGAAGCGCGGGCGCGTGAAGACGCTGAGACACAAGCCAAACTCGACGCGGAAAGGAAAACTGCTGCGGAGGCTCAGGCCCGTGCCGAGGAAGCCGCGCGGCGTCAAGTCCAAGTCGAGGCGGAAGCGAAATTAGACGCTGAGCGCAAGGCGCGCATCGAAGCCGAACAAAAAGCGCAAGCAGAAGCCGAAGCGCGCGCCGAAGAAGCCGCGCGCCGCCAGGCCGCTGAGGATGCCCAACGCCAAGCGGTGGTTGAGGCGGAAGCAAAACTAGAAGCCGAGCGCAAGGCACGCATCGAAGCCGAACAAAAGGCACAAGCGGAAGCCGAGGCGCGTGCCAAGGCGGAAGCCGAAGCGCAAGCATTATTGGAAGCCGAGAAAAAAGCAGCTGCGGAAGCCCAAGCGCGCGCCGAGGAAGAAGCGCGACGCCAAGCAGAGGTGGCGGCGGAAGCGAAGCTAGAAGCGGAGCGCAAGGCGCGTATCGCAGCCGAACAAAAGGCACAGGCGGAAGCCGAGGCGCGTGCCAAGGCGGAAGCCGAAGCGCAAGCATTATTGGAAGCCGAGAAAAAAGCAGCTGCGGAAGCCCAAGCGCGCGCCGAGGAA
>JAKANO010000013.1 GCA_021812385.1 Pseudomonadota bacterium
CCGCACCAATGTCGCCTTGCAGTCCAATGGTGGCGTGGCAACTGCGTCGAGCAGCATTAGTAATGGATTTGCAGCTGCGGGTGCGAATAATGGTGATCGCAAGGGTATCAATTGGGGTGCGGGTGGTGGCTGGAATGACTCTACGGCGAATAGTTTCCCTGACTGGTTGCAAGTTGATTTTAGTGGCAGCAAGACCATAGGCGAGATTGATGTGTTTAGCGTGCAGGACAACTACACCAACCCGATTGAACCGACCGAGACAACGGTCTTCACACGATATGGATTGACCGCATTCGATGTGCAGTACTGGGATGGTGCGAATTGGGTCACGGTGCCAGGCGGCTCCATCAGTAGCAATAATCTGGTGTGGCGCAAGATCACCTTCCCGGCAGTCACGACCGACCGGATTCGCGTGCTCGTGAATGGCGCACTCAATTCGTATAGCCGTATTACGGAAGTAGAAGCGTATTAGCGATGATGGGCTGTTTAAAGTAGTGCCGGTAAAGCCTTTGCCGTGTATGTATAAAAGTGGCGGGATGACTCGTTAAGCTTGCCGGTCCCGGCGCGCAGAAATGTAAGCAGCGTTCCTGCCGCGATCTTCTGGCCTGTTGAGCCCCAGTGGGTATCATCCGGCAGATAGACGTCCTGCTCCCCTTGGTGAATGGCAGAAATCAGCGTAAGGTCGAGGCGAGGCATGATCCCGGGATATTGGTCAGACAGTGTCGATAGCCTGCTGGTATTTCGTAAATCTTTTTCGCCAATGAAATCAGCATAGGCTGTGAGTTTGTCTGGGGCTACCATCAGAACGAATTGGGTATATCCATTTGCTTCAACTTTATCGCGCATCATCTCAATGCCGCAGCCCATTTCTGCTAAGCGAATTTGTCGCCACTCGGCGACTTTACTTAAATCTGATTTATAAACCAACAGTGTTTTTTTGTTGATGCTGGAAAAGGGCGCCGGCCTAGATAATTTGACATTTGTGGCATCTGTGTATTCGTTTCCATTGATGATCCGTGATACGTTATGCCAAACATAACGAAATACCCATCCCAGTTTGATATCGCTCCAATCGGTTTTTCGTTCGACATGTAGGGCAAGATAATTTCTTTCATCTGGTTTTAACGGCATAGTTTGATAGAAACGTATAGAAGATGATTTCTTGCGCGAGGGCAGATCGGCTACTTTACAAGATTGAATACGCCTTATACGTTGAGGCAAGCTTCTCTCCACCCATTCGAGAATGAGGTATTTAGGTGGATTTTCATGGAAGAATTTACTTTCAAGAACTTGATCTAGTTTTGTTTTGCCAAAATCTAGAGTGGTCACTGACCAGCCGGTAGCTTTTACTAGATGATTTTGCCACTGATGGCGCGGCCGGGCATTAGAAAACGAGTCGCCCAAAACGACAACATCGTAGTAACGGTCATATCGCCCGATATCGAATAGCGGGTATTGAAACTCCAGTTGAGGTTTGTTCCAGCCGAATTCTTTTTCTGAGTACGATCCAATACGAGTTAGATCGCCATACAATGGCTGTAGATATACGCCTAAAGAAAACAATCCAAACGCTGGGATTAGCGCCAGCGCAAGCAGCCTCTTAACGTATCGATAGTGTGGATTAGAATTGGAAGTAGAGGAACTCACTTACCTTCCCCATCTCTATCAAGGCATAGAATATACAAAATATTGTTGTACCTAACCAAAGAGTGTTGGGTTGCCAATGTAACCATCGACCCGGAGCAATTTCCTCTAGCGTGGGTTTGAAGGTTGCCATAATCTGCTGAGTATTAGGCGCAAACCAGGCTATAGCCCAACAGACTGCAATCCATCCCATCGTTACGCCAGAACCCTGCCCCTCATTGATTGCTGGTAGTGACCCAAACCCAACGCCAATGTTAGTCATAAGCTGCACGATACGCCAGTGAAATAGGCTGCTTATTCCTCCGGGCAATGTCACGCCATTCAGACCCAACATGCCACTCAACACAGAAAGTGCTACATTAAAACTTGTAGCACGAAAGAATACCCAGCCAACGACGATAGCAAGAAACGTTAGCGACATGCCAACAAATTTTCCAAACTTAGTGCTACGCTTTAAATCCTGCCCCAGTGCTTTACGCAATTGATGCCATGCATGGGTTATAACCAGGTAGATGCCATGCAATGCCCCCCAGATTACGAAAGTCCATCCGGCGCCATGCCAAAGGCCACCTAGTAGCATGGTCGCCAACAGGTTGTGGTAGCGGCGAATCGGCCCCTTGCGGTTCCCTCCTAAAGGAAAATAGAGATAGTCGCGCAAGAAGCGCGACAGTGTTATGTGCCAACGTCTCCAAAACTCAATAATGTTTACTGCTTTATACGGCGAGTTGAAGTTGAGTGGCAACTTAACGCCGAATAGGCGAGAAATTCCAATGGCCATGTCGGAATAGCCAGAAAAATCAAAGTAAAGTTGAAAAGTATAGGCTAATGCACCACTCCATGCCTCCAAGAAAGTGAGTGTCCCGCCGTTGGTTGCGATTGTGAATATCGGATTAGCGAAGGGGGCAATGCCATCGGCTAGTACCACTTTTTTGAAAAGGCCTATGCTAAATATAGTAAGGCCGACAGACAGGTTTTCCCAATGTATTCGATAGGTGGTCGGTAGTGCGAATTGCGGCATCATTTCCTTGTGATGCAGCACCGGTCCGGCGATCAGGTGGGGGAAGTAGGTCACGAACAGACCATAGTGGATGAAGTTGGCTTCTTTCACTTCGCCGCGATAGGCGTCCACTAAAAACGCGATCTGGGTGAAGGTAAAGAAAGAGATGCCCAAGGGTAGGATGATAGGCTCAATTTGCCAGCCGAGATTCAACGCGGTGTTGGCATTTTCAACAAAAAAGTTGGCATATTTATAATACCCAAGCAGGCTCAGGTTGGCGGTGATGCCTAGACTGAGAATCCACTTTTTGCGCCTGACATGTCCACGAGAAAGTTCCCTTGAGATCGCTGTGCCAATTGCGTAATTGAAGAAGATGGATGTAAGCAATAGGCCGACATAGGCCGGGCTCCACCAGCCATAGAAAAATATAGATGAGGCAAACAACCACAATGCAGCGAGAGGCCGGCTGTATCGGCCAATTTGGAAAAAGCCAAAAAAGGTGACCGGCAGAAATAGAAACAGAAATGCGTAGGAATTGAAAAGCACGTTCGGTTCCTGATGTAGAGATTGTTACGAATTTGCCCAGCGGGGATTATGCCAGCATTGACATCAAAATCGACTAAAAGCCTTCACGGGGTGAAAGCATCTCAACTATCCCGATCCCACAAAGCCAATGCACATCCCAGCGCAAGATAAGGCCATAACTCAGCCACCAGATACGCCACCCCGCCGATATTGAAGAGCAGCTCCGGTTGCGTTGCGAGATCCGGTGCCCGTCCGGTAGCCGTTAGGAACGGCGCGCCATGCATGAGCTTGGCCAGGATGAAGGTGCTCAGCACGCCGGCTAGTAAGGGATAGGGCGGCGGCCGGGAGCGGAAATAGATTAAGGCAAGGGCGGAACCTGCGCCGAGTCCTAGGCCAAGCACCGCCTCCAATGACAACAGGCGCACCAAAAATTCCAGCTTGATGAGTAATGCCGCAGTCAAGAACTTGAGCAGAATCGCGCTGATGGTGAGGCTTAGCGCACCCGGTATCAAGCGTTGATCCGGTCGCAGCAAGCTCGCAATGAATAGGCTCACGCTGGCGATTTCCAGCGCGAATAGCAGCGAGAGGCTTGGTCTGAAACTCGCGGCGTCACTTTCCCAAAAAGGGGTGAAGCCCCCATGCAAACTGCCGGCGACTAGCCCGGGTTTTTGTAGGCTGAATTGCGCCAACACCCACAGTACGAGCAAAATCAGGCCGAGGTTGACGGCCCAGCCGGGCCGAAACCAATGGCGGCGTAGCGCGACTGCCCATGCGAAGAAGTGGCTATGCCTGGAGATGTATGGAGCCAAGCCTGCACCTAATGCAGCACCTGCGCTGTTTGCAAGAATATCAAGATTCGAAGCAACGCGCGTCGGCAAGAAAATTTGCAAACATTCCATGGCGGTGCTGAATGCCGCGCCGAGCAAACAAATGCTCAACCAATGCGCCAGGGAGTAGTGGCGGCGAAATATGGCGCGCGTTGCGCATAAGCCGAAGGGTACGTAGATGAAGATATTGGTGAGAAGGTCGATGCGCGAAATCGTGCGCGGCCAGGCGGCCCACAGAAACGATAAATCGAACAAGTGGGCGCTCTGCCAGGTGGATAGCGGATATAGGCTGCCGCTCGCCAACAGCGCGCTGTAGGTGAGGAAGAGTAGCACCCAGACTGAGCGTAGGTTAAGTGTTGAGGTCATGGGCTTGTGATTGAGTGACATGCTGGCCCGCTCCCCCAGCCCCTCTCCCACAAATGGGCGAGGGGAGTGCGGGGGTGCGATGCATTAGCGCTTGGCGAGTTTTTGTTCCCATTCCCAAGCGTGGGCGATGATGGTATCGAGCGAATCGTATTGCGGACGCCATCCCAATTCTGCACGCGCACGTCGGGCATCGGCCACCAGTCGCGGCGGATCGCCGGCACGGCGTGGCTGGTCGGTCACCGGAATGTTGCGCCCAGTCATGCGCTCGGCGGCGGCGATGACCTCCGCCACCGAGAAGCCGTTGCCGTTGCCGAGATTGTAAGCGCTGCTATTACGGCCTTGCATCAAGCCCTCGAGTGCCAAGCGATGCGCGCTGCACAGGTCTTCGACATGTACGTAATCGCGAATGCAGGTGCCGTCCGACGTGTCGTAATCGCGGCCGAACACCTTGATATCCGGCGCGCGGCCCGAGGCGGCGCGCAGCACCAGCGGGATCAAATGCGTTTCCGGTTCATGGCGCTCGCCCAGTTGGCCTTCTGGGTCGGCGCCTGCGGCATTGAAATAGCGCAAGCTCACCGATTTCAAATCATAAGCCTGATCGTAGTCGGACAAGATTTGCTCGACGATCCACTTGGTGCGGCCGTAGGGATTGATCGGTTCCTTGGAATGATCTTCGGGAATCGGCACGGTGTGCGGGTCGCCATACACGGCGGCGCTGGACGAAAAAATGAAGCGCTTGATGCCGCGCGCGACCATCGCGTCGAGCAGGTTGAGCGTGTTGGTGACGTTGTTCTCGTAATACTTGGCCGGTTCCTTGACCGATTCGCCGACCTGGATGAAGGAGGCGAAGTGCATTACGGCGTCGAATTTCTGTTCTGCGAATAAGCGATCTAGCGCAGGTCTATCCGCCAAATCGGTGTGAATGAAATCGCCGCCGATGACCGCATCGCGATAGCCGGTGGATAGATTATCGAGGGTAGTGACGCTGTAGCCTTGAGCGGCGAGCATCTTGACCATGTGGGAGCCGATATAGCCGGCGCCGCCGACGACGAGAACTCGGGGTGCAGTCATGTTGTTGGGTCTTTAAGATTTTAGAAGGTCGGGTGGATAGGATAGTGCAAGTTCCGGTATCCTTGCTACCAGTAACTAACAGTCTACATAAGATATCAGGGAGTTATGTTGGCGGATTTCGATGTATTCAACGGCGACGCGGACGGCATTTGCGCCTTGCATCAACTGCGCTTGGCGGAGCCGCGCCAGGCGCAGCTCGTCACCGGCGTGAAGCGCGATATTGCGCTGCTCAAGCGCGTCACAGCCGGCCGCGGCGACCGCGTGACGGCGCTGGATATTTCGCTCAACAAGAATCGCGATGCGGTGCTGCGCTTGCTGGATGCGGGCGCCTCGGTGGCGTATTTCGATCACCACCAGGCCGACGACATTCCGGTGCATGCGAATTTTTTCGCGCATATCGATACCGGCGCCGAATGGTGCACCAGCCTGCTGGTGAATCGCCAGCTCGGCGGGCGGCATTTGATCTGGGCGGTGGTGGCGGCCTTCGGCGATAATCTGGCCGAGGCGGCGCGCGCCGCTGCCGCGCCGCTCGATTTGCCCCCCGCTGCGCTGCAAGAGTTGCAGGAGCTGGGCGAGTGCCTCAATTACAATGGCTATGGCGAGGCGGTGGAGGATTTGTATTTCGATCCGGCCGAGTTGTATCGGACGCTGCACGCCCATGTCGATCCCTTCAGCTTCATCCGCGAGGATCGCGCCTATCCGATTCTGAAAAACGGCTACACCGGCGATATGGCGCAGGCGCAAGCGGTCGCGCCCATGCACGAGAGCGCAACGGGGTCGATTTATTTGCTCCCGGATGCGGCGTGGAGCCGGCGCGTCTCGGGCGTGTTCGGCAATGCGCTGGCGACCGGCGCACCGCGGCGCGCGCATGCGGTGCTGACGCAAAAAACCGCCGGCGGCTATCTGGTCAGCGTGCGCGCGCCGCTGGCGCTGAAGGCGGGTGCCGATGTGTTGTGCAGCCAATTCGAGAGCGGCGGCGGGCGCAAGAGCGCGGCCGGCATCAATCATCTGCCGGAGGCGGATATGGAGCGCTTTATTGCGGCTTTTGATCGGGCGTTTGCTGGAAAAGCATGAACCGCGAAGAACGCAAAGGTGCGCGAAGGAATTCAAGCGCCAATGGGGTTTCCTTCGCGTACCTTTGCGTCCTTTGCGGTGAAATGTTTATAGATGAACCCATGAGAACAATACCAATATGAACCAACTCATCCCCCCCTACGGCGGCACGCTTGTCGATTTAATGTCTGATGCGCGTCGCGCAACTGAACTGAAAACCGAAGCTTTCGGCCTGCCATCGATCGATCTTGATCATGCGCAGTTATGCGATCTGGAACTGCTGCTCAACGGCGGCTTCTCGCCGCTGACGGGCTATCTGAGCCGTGCCGATTATCAAAGCGTAATTGCCGAGCAGCGCCTGGCCGACGGCACCTTCTGGCCCTGGCCGCTGGTGCTGCGCCTGTCGGACAAGCAGGCGCAATCGATTGCGCCCGGCCAACGTTTTGCGCTGCGCGATCCGGAAGGTTTCATGCCGGCGGTGTTGACGGTATCGGAGGTGTGGCCGGCCGACAGCGATGTGGAAATGGCTGCGCTGGGTGAAACGCCGACTCTTGGCATGTGCGTCGGTGGCGCAGTGGAGGGCGTGGCCCTGCCGCCGCGCCACGATTTCATGGAGTTGCGCCTGACCCCCGCCGAGCTGCGCAAGCAGTTTCAAAAGCGCGGCTGGAAGCGTGTGATCGCCTACCAGACCAGCCATGTCATGCAACGCATGCACCAGGACTTCGCCTTGCAGGCCTCGCTCAGCCGCGACGCCAATTTGCTGCTGCACGGCATCGCCGGCATCCTGCCCAACAACGAAGTGGATTACTTCAGCCGGGTGCGCGCCAACGAAGCGGCGCTGAAACATTACCCGGCGGCATCGACGCTGCACGCGCTGCTGCCGCTGGCGGAAGCGGGCATCTCGCCGCGGCAGATTTGTCTGCGCGCCATTGTCGCGCGCAACCATGGCTGCACGCATTTGATCGTGGGCGGCGAAGATGCGGGCGCGGACAGCAGCGCGCATCGGCGCGGCATGGATTTGGTGGGCGATGTGCTGGCGGAATCCGGTGCGGCGATGGAAGAGCTGGGCGTCGGCCTGGTGCCTTTCGAACGCATGGTGTATGTCGAAGACCGCGCGCAATTCTTGCCCGAGGACAGCGTGCCCCAGGGCGCGCGCGCTTTGGCTTTTCCCGCGACCGAGCTGCAACGCCGTTTGGATTATGCGCTGGAGGTGCCGGACTGGTTCGCCTATGCGGACGTGATCGCGGAAATCCGCCGTGCCCACCCGCCGCGCAAGGCACAGGGCTTCTGCGTGTTTTGCACCGGGCTTTCCGGCGCCGGCAAGTCCACCATCGCCAAGGCGCTGCAAATCAAATTATTGGAAATGGGTGGACGGCAAGTGACGCTGCTCGACGGCGATGTGGTGCGCAAGCATCTTTCCAGCGAGCTGGGTTTTTCGCGCGAGCACCGCGATCTCAATATCCGGCGCATCGGCTATGTGGCGAGCGAGATCGTCAAGCATCGCGGCATCGCCATCTGCGCGCCGATTGCGCCTTACTCGGCCACGCGCCATGATGTGCGGCAGATGATCGAGCAATACGGCGGCTTC
The DNA here is from genome assembly GCA_021812385.1 of Pseudomonadota bacterium. Classification (GTDB taxonomy): domain Bacteria; phylum Pseudomonadota; class Gammaproteobacteria; order Burkholderiales; family Thiobacteraceae; genus RBG-16-58-11. The sequence goes on from JAKANO010000013.1 coordinate 8,072, forward strand.
TTCGAGATTCACGTCGCCACACCCATCGAGACCTGCGAAGCGCGCGACCGCAAAGGCCTCTACGCCAAGGCGCGCGCCGGCTTGGTGAAGGAGTTCACCGGCGTGTCCGACCCGTATGAAATCCCGGAGAGCCCAGAGCTGGCCATCGACACCTCGAATGTCGGCGTGGACGAGGCCGTGCAGCGTATTTTGCTCAAGTTGGAGCGGGATGGTTATTTGCGCTGAATGCGATTCACCACGGAGTACGCGGAGGACACGGAGTAAAGCAAAAACATTAAACCGCGAAGGACGCAAAGGTACGCGAAGGAAATCTTAATCGGTTTCCCTTGCGTACCTTTGCGTCCTTTGCGTCCTTTGCGTTTATCGCTTTTCGATCTTGAACTTTACTCCGTGTCCTCCGCGTACTCCGTGGTGAAAACTAGATTTTGAGCTTTTATCGCACCTTAATCTCAGTCCATATCCGCGACAACACCCGCCGCTGCTGCCGATCCAGCGCGCGAAACATCTCCAGTTTTTTGAACCCCTCGGCATCCGGAAACACCGCTCTATTGGCGGCAATTTTCGGGTCAATGAAGGGCAGGGCCGCCAGGTTGGGATTGCCGGAGCCAATCAGGTTGGTCAGTTCAGAAGAGTTTTTGCCGTCCAGCATGAAGTTGATGAATTGCAGTGCAAGATCGGGGCGCGGGCCGGACTTGTGCAGCACCATCGAGTCCAGCGCCAGTACCGCGCCTTCCTTGGGCGTGGAATAGCCGATGCTGAATGGCCGGTGCGCATGTTCGGCGTCTTGCGCCGCTTGGAACATATCGTTGGAATAGCCGTGCACCAGCCAGATGTTGCCGATGGTGAGTTCCTTGATGTAGCTGGAGGCGTTGAACGCCGCCCAGTACGGCTTGGCGCGCAGGATCAGGCGCTTGGCTTGTTGCCAATGCGCTGCGTCGGTGTCGTTGGCGGAATAGCCGAGATACTTTAGCGCCGCCGCCATCAGCTCGCGCTGCGAGTCGAGCACGGTGACGCGGCCCTTCACCTTGGCCAAATATTTCGGCTCGAAAATCACCGCCCAGGTATCCGTGGGCAAGCCCAGGGCGCGGATTTTTTCGACGTTGTAGCCGATCAGGGTGACGGTATAGGCATACGGCACGGAATAGCGGTTGCCCGGGTCGAAGCGCTGATTGAGATAGATCGGATTGATGTTCTTGAGATTCGGCAGCTTGGATTTATCCAGCGGACGCAGCTGCTTGGAGCGGATCAGCGCTTCCACCGCGTCGCCGCCGGGCACGATGAGATCGTAGCCGGTGGCGCCGGCCGCGAGCTTGGCCAGCATTTCCTCGTTGTCCGAGTAATAGTCCTGCACCACCCTGCATTTGCACTGCTGCTCGAAGCGCGCGATGGTGGCGTCGGAGATGTAGTTGTTCCAGTTGTAGAGGTGCAGTTCGTCGCGCGCTGCTGCGCTAAAGCTCAAGGCCGCCAAAAGAAAGGCAAAAAGCATTTCACCACGGAGGACACGGAGGACACGGAGTTTTTTAAAATGTTTTTCCTCCGTGCACTCTGTGTACTCCGTGGTGCAAGATTTTTTCATCAACCCTGCCCCCGCAGCACCGACTTGTCGAACCGCGTCGCCAGCATAATCATGCCCAGCGTCAGCAGCATCAGCAGCGTCGACACCGCGTTCACTTCCGGCGTCACGGCGATCTTGATCATGGAATAGATTTGCAGTGGCAGGGTGGAGACGCCCACGCCTGCGGTGAAGAAGGTGATGACGAAGTCGTCGATGGATAAGGTGAAGGACATCAGCGCACCGGCCACCACCGCCGGCATGATCAGCGGCAGGGTGATGAGGCGGAAGGTTTGCCACGGCGTCGCGCCCAGATCGCGCGCCGCTTCGAAGATGCTCTCGTCCATGCCAGCCAGGCGCGCGCGCACCACGATGGCGACGAAGCCGATGCAGAAGGTGATGTGCGCGATCAGCACCGACAGCAGGCCCAGGGTGAGATGCAGGACCTGGATGAAGAACAGCAGCAAGGACACGCCAAGCAAAATTTCCGGCATCGCCACCGGCGTGATGGTGAGCACCGGCAGCAGTCTGAGCTTGTAGCGCTGGATGGCGATGCCGGCCATGGTGCCGAGCGTGGTGGCGATCAGGCTGGCGCAGATGGCGATGAATATCGAATTCGCGGCTGCCTGGAGCATTTCCTCGTCGTGCAGCAGCACCTGGTACCAATGCCAGGTGAAGCCTACCCATTCCGCATTGAGGCGCGAATCGTTGAAGGAATACACCACCACCACGGCGAGCGGGATGTACAGAAACAGGCACACCAGGAGGGCGCTCAGCCACAGCCAGGGACTAGTTTTACGCATGGCGTAAGCGCTTGCGGGAGAAGCGCATGGCGAGCGCGGCTACCGCCAGCACTATCAGCGTCAGGAACAGCGACAGTGTGGCGCCGAACGGCCAGTCGCGCGTGCCCAGGAATTGTTCTTTGATCAGGTTGCCGACCAGGATGTCGCCGGTGCCGCCGAGAATGTCCGGAATCGCGAACATGCCCAGCACCGGGATGAACACCAGCGCCGAGCCGGCATAGATGCCGGGCAGGGATAGCGGCCAAGTGACTTTCCAGAAGCGCTGCCAGGCGTTCGCGCCCAGGTCCTGCGCCGCGTCGAGCCAGGCCGGATCGTGGCGTTCGAGATTGGTGTACAGCGGCAGCACCATGAAAGGCAGGTGCACATACACCATGCCGACGATCACCGCGAACGGCGAAAACAGCAGCCGCACCGGTTCGATCCCGAAGAAGCCGAGCAGGGTGTTCACGGCGAGGCTGAAGCCGTTTTGCGGGCCGAGGATAATCATCCAGGCGTAAATCCGGATCAAAAAATTGCTGGCGAACGGCAGCACCACCAGCAGGATCATCAGGTCGCGCCAGCGCTTGGGCAGGCGCGTGATCAGCAGCGCCAGCGGATACGCGAGGAGAATGCACAAGCCGGTGCTGAGCGCCGCCACCCACAGCGACTTGAGGAAAATTTCGATGTAAATGACATCGCTGAAAAAAAAGCGATAGGTCTCCAGCGTGTAGCCTTCGGGAACCAGCGGCGCCAGGCCGCCGTATTCGCCCGGATAGCGGAACGAGGCCGCGACCACGATCAGCGTCGGCAGCACGAAAAACACCAGCATGAAAATCAGCGGCGGCGCGGTCACCAGCCAGCGTGTGAGGCGCTCGCTACGCATCGAGAAACAGCCCCGCATCCGCCGGCCAGGCAACGCTCACCGCATCGCCGACCTCGAAAAATTGCACCAAGCCAGGCTTCACATTGGCCAGCAAGGCCTGTATGTGCAAACCATTGGCGAGCTCCACCTTGTAGGTGGTGACATCGCCGCTGTAGAGCAGCTCGCGCACCACGCCGTCGCGGCGGTTGGGCAAATCGCGGTGCTGCGCCGGGTCGCCGATCAGCATTTGTTCCGGGCGAATCGCGAAGGCGCCGGTTTGGCCGGGCTGCGCAGTCGTGTGCGCCGGCGCCAGGATTTCGCCCAGGCCGGGAATGGCCAGGCGCAGCTGATCGTTCTCGCGCGCTAGCAGCGTGCAGTCCAGCAGATTGATGTCGCCGATGAAATGCGCGACGAAGCGATTGCGCGGCGCGGCGTAGATTTTCGACGGCTCATCCAGTTGCTCTACATGGCCCTGGTTCATCACCGCGATGCGGTGCGACAGCGCCAGCGCTTCCGGCTGGTGATGCGTGACGAACACGAAGGTGATGCCGAGATCGCGCTGCAAGCCGATCAGTTCCATTTGCATTTGTTCGCGCAGCTTGTGATCCAGCGCCGCCAGCGGCTCGTCGAGCAGCAAGAGGCGCGGCTGGTTCACCAAGGCGCGCGCCAGCGCCACGCGTTGCTGCTGGCCGCCGGAAAGTTGCTGCGGCATGGCGTCCGCCTTGTCCGACAGGCTCACCGCTTCGAGCGTTTCGCGCACCCGGCGTGCGCGCTCACTGGCGGCAACCTGAGCCATTTTCAGCGGAAATTCGATATTCTCCGCCACCGACAAATGCGGAAACAGCGCGTAGCTCTGGAACACCGTGTGCAGCGGGCGCCGCTCCGGCGGCGTGTCGGCCAGGTCTTGGCCGTCGAGCAGTATCTGCCCCGTATCCGGCGCATCGAAGCCGGCGATCATGCGCAGGATGGTGGTCTTGCCGCAGCCGGAAGGCCCGAGCAGGGTGAAGAACTCGCCCGCCTCGATGCTCAGGCTGACATTGTCGACGGCGGAAAGACGACCGTAGTGGCGGGAGACGTTGCGCAGTTCGAGGAGGGGCATGCCTTCATGCTTAGCGCATGCCCCGCTTTCCTCAATGCGCGTGGTGCCGCCGCGTGCGCCGGGAACGGCTCAGGAACAAGGGCACGAATCCCACCAGGATGCCGCCGATCCCCATGATGTTGGTGACCTTGTCAAACGTCGGAATGCTGTACAGCGCAATGAACACCATGAACAGCGCCGCGAACAAAGGCCAAAGCACATAGGACACGGCGCTGTACACGCCGCGTTTCAGTTTATTTCGGTAATGCCAGGCACAGGCAAACCCGGCCAGGCTCATGTAGAAACAGATTTGAAAGCCGATGGCGAGAATGGAGCTTTCGAGAATGCTCTTCACCGAGGGCATGTAGGACGAGCTGAACAAGAGCAGCACGCCCAGGAACCAAATCACGATGGTGGCCACCCAGGGCGTTTGCCACTCCGGGTGGATTTTGGCGTAGCGCGGGTGCAGCATTTGATCGCGCGCCATGGCGAACATGCTGCGGCTGAATTGCAGGATCTGGGTCTCGATCGTGCCGATGGTGCTGAGAATGGTGGAGAGCACCGCCAGGTAATTCCAGGGCGCCGGGAACAGTTTGTTGGCGATCGCGTACAGCACATTGGTATTGGCCTTGGCGATCTCGTCGTCGCTCAGCACGATCAGCACCACGATCATCATGATGATGAAGAATAGGATCAAGTTCACCATGGCCCAGAACGCGCCCTTGCTCGCGGGATGCGTCTCGTCCGCCTGGGCCGCCTTGGTCTCCTCGCTCAGGTTCATGGTGACGTCCCAGCCCCAGTAGAAGAAGATGGCCGTCAGCGCGCCCGTGGCGAACAATTGCGGGGTGAAGGAAAAAGGCGAGAACCAAATAAACGAAGGGGGGTGCGCCGGTTTGCCGCCGTACTGGATGAACGCCCCGATAATCAGCGCGAAAATCACCAGGGTTTCGATGCCGGTCAGGATCAATTGCGTATAGCTGGCGTGCTTGATGCCCTTGGTGACGACGATGGTGACCAGGGTCAACCAGATGGCCGCCGTCAACGCAACCCAGGCGGTGCTCTCGACCAGGTTGGGCGCGATTAAGACCAGGGTGGAAGTGGCCGCCGGGATGGTTGCCGACACCATGAAAAATATCGACGCGACCAGCAGCCCCCAACCGGTGAAGAAGCCCCATTTCTTGCCGAAGACGTGGCCGACCCAGGCGTAGGCCGCGCCGGCATGTGGCGTGATTTTGCTGAGATGGATGAACGCCAGCATGATGCCGAACATGATCAGGCCGCAGTAGAGAATGCTGCCGACCGACAACACTCCGACCGCGGCCACGATGGCGGCGGTCGTGACCGCGACGCTAAACGCCGGCGCAGTGCCGGCGATGCCCATGACCGCGGACTCGAAAGTGCCGAGGGCCCCTTTTGCCAAATCGTCTTTCTCAGACACGGAATCTCCTTACGCTAAAAAATTTTGGGAAGCTGGCTCGGTAATTTTACAAGAAGACGCGTGTGTAAAAAAAGGCGCTCAAGGCATTCTGGCTTAGAGCAGCCAGAGGCTAACGGTGAGCGCGCCGAGCAGGGCCGCGATCGCCATCAGCCAGCGATTGCGCTGGCGTTGTTCGGCCATGAGCAGCCGGAATCCCTGCTCGATCTTTTCCATGGGATCGCGGCTCATGGCTTCATGCAGCAGGCGCGGCAATTTCGGCAGGGTGATCGCCCATTGCGGCGCTTCTTCCTTCAGCGTGCGCAGCATGCCGCGCCAGCCGATTTGCTCGCTCATCCAGCGCTCCAAGAACGGCATGGCGGTTTGCCACAAATCCAGATCGGGATCGAGCTGGCGCCCCAGGCCTTCGATATTCAGCAGGGTCTTTTGCAGCAGCACCAGTTGCGGTTGGATTTGCACATTGAATTCGCGCGAGGTCTCGAACAGGCGCAGCAGCACCTTGCCGAAGGAAATTTCCTTCAGTGGCTTGTCGAAGATCGGCTCGCATACGGTGCGGATCGCCGCTTCGAATTCGTCCTCGCGCGTGTCCGGCGGGGCCCAGCCGGCCGTAATGTGGGCGCGCGCCACGCGTTTGTAATCACGGCGGAAAAAGGCGAGGAAATTTTGCGCCAGATAATTTTTATCGACATCGGTGAGCGTGCCCATGATGCCGAAATCCAGCCCGATATAGCGCCCGTCCGGCGCGACGTAGATATTGCCGGGGTGCATGTCGGCGTGGAAAAAGCCGTCGCGAAACACTTGGGTGAAAAAAATCTCCACGCCTTGGCGCGCCAGTTTGGGAATGTCGATGCCCGCCGCGCGCAACTGCTCGACTTGGCTCACCGGCAAGCCGTGCATGCGCTGCATCACCATCACCTCGCGCTGGCAGTAGTCCCAATACACTTCCGGCACCAGCAGCAGCGTTTCGTCGCGGAAATTGCGCCGCAGCAGGCTGGCGTTGGAGGCTTCGCGCATCAAGTCTTGTTCGTAGTTGAGATGCTTGGCGAATTCCGCCACCACTTCGCGCGGCCGCAGCCGCGGGCCGTCTTCGAACAGGCGCTCGATCAAGCTCGCGCCGATGTCCAGCAAGGCGATGTCTTTATCGATGACGCGTCGCAGCTCCGGTCGCAATACTTTGACTGCGACTTCCGTGCCGTTTTGCAATTGCGCGAAATGCACTTGCGCCACCGATGCGCTGGCGATCGGCACCAGATCGAACACCGGAAAAATATCGTCGTAACGCCGGCCATAGGCGCGGTTCAGCGTGGCAATCACCAAGTCGGCGGCGAACGGCGGCACGCGGTCTTGCAGCTTGGCCAACTCGTCGGCGAGGTCGGGCGGCAGCAAGTCGCGGCGCGTCGACAGCACTTGGCCGAACTTGACGAAGATCGGCCCCAAACGCTCCAAGGCCAGGCGCAGCCGCACCGCGCGCGGCGCACTCAAGGGGCGCCAGAAAAACGCGATGCGCACCAAAACGTGCAGCCACTTCAAGCGCGCATGGGCGAGAAAAAACTCATCCAGGCCGTAACGGAAGGCGATGTACAGAATGTAGAGGAGGCGGAAAAAGCGCATTTGGTTTTTAGTTTAACCGCCCAGACGCCAAGCGCGCCAAGAAAAACGCTGCATTACTTGGCGTCTGGGCGGTTCGATAGGTTTCTTATTCTGGTTTCCAGCAAATCCGTGGCATTGCGCACGGCGTCCACTTCCTGCGCGAATTGCGCAATGCGGCTGCGCTTGGCGATCAGCGGGCGTTCTTCGGTGAAATATTCGCTGGTGGCCGTGACCAGGCTCAGCGCCGACTGCTTGCGCCAGTCAAACCAGTGGCGCGCGAAGCCGAACATACGGTGCGCGATGACATCGCCGAATAGGCGCGACAGGTCCTCTTCCGCTTCCCAGCTGATGTGCGCGAGGACGTGGCCGATTTCCGCGCCAAGTTCGTGATCGCCGAGGATGCGGATCAAATGGGGGTCGTGCGGCGCTACGGTGAAATAACGCAGCAGCGCATCGGGCGTGGCGCTGAGGGTGGCTGCGGCGGGCGCGCCGGGCGCCGCGCTTTTCACTTGGCCGTCCGCCTGGATGGTGAAAGTGATCGCAGGCAGGGGCGCGGCTTGCAGCGCGAAAGTCTTGCCTGCCAGCGGCGCCAAGCGTTGCATGGCCCAGGCGTTTTGCGCCAGGACATGGTTGAGTGTCGCCGCGGCGAGCAACATTAGAGCTTGTAGCCCTTGTGCAGCGCCACCACGCCGGCGGCGAGATTGAAATATTCGACGCGCTCAAGACCTGCGTCTTGCATCATTTTCTTCAGCTCTTCCTGGCCTGGATGCATGCGGATGGACTCGGCCAGGTAGCGATAGCTGGCCTCGTCTTTCGCCACCAGCTTGCCCATCAGCGGCAATGCCTTGAACGAATACAGGTCGTACAGCGGCGCCAGCGGCTTGGCGATTTTGGAAAATTCCAGCACCAGCAAGCGCCCGCCGGGGCGCAGCACGCGCCGCATTTCGGCCAGCGCTTGGTCTTTGTGCGTCATGTTGCGCAGGCCGAAGGCGACGGTGACGATGTCGAAATAATTACTGGGGAACGGAATTTTCTCGCCATCGCATTGCACCGCCATGGGCACCCAGCCTTTATCCAACATGCGGTCGCGGCCCACGCCGAGCATGGAGCCGTTGATGTCGGTGAGCACCACTTGGCCGCTAGGGCCCACGCGCTTGGCGAAGGCCAGCGACAAATCGGCGGTGCCGCCGGCGATGTCCAGCACACGATTGCCGGGACGCGCGCCGCTTTGCTCGATGGTGAAGGCCTTCCAGATGCGGTGCAGTCCCAGCGACATGAAGTCGTTCATGACGTCATAGCGCTGGGCCACCGAGTGGAACACTTGCGCGACTTGCCGCGCCTTCTCGGATTCCTCGACCGTCTTGAAGCCGAAATGGGTGGTTTTGCTCATGAGTTTTCTCGGGCGGAAAAAAATTCATGAACCGCAGAGGCGCGGAGTGCGCTGAGAAAAGTCAAAAACTCAATTTCCTGCCTGTCTATACAGGTACGGAGGAGCGTAAATTGATCGGTCATATTTGGATTTCTCTGCGCCTCAGCGCCTCTGCGGTTCATGGGCGTTGTTTGCTTATTTGCTTTTGGGACGGTTTTCGAACGCGCCGGGCATCGGGCTGGTCGGCTCGCGGCTGGCGCCGGCTTCTTTCATGCGCTCCAGATAGCGCGCCCACAGGGATTCTTGATGCTTGCCGAGATCATACAGGTAGTCCCAGGAATAAATGCCCGAGTTATGGCCATCGGCAAAGGCGAGGTTGACCGCATAGGTGCCGACCGGTTCGATGGCGGTGATTTCCGCATTGATCTTGCCGACTTGCAGCACTTCTTGGCCGGGCCCATGGCCGCGCACTTCGGCCGAAGGCGAATACACGCGCAAAAACTCGCAGGGTAAATTAAAGCGGCTGCCGTCGCCAAAGGCGATTTCGAGCGTCCGCGATTTCTGGTGCAACTTGATTTCAGTTGGCGTATGGGATGCTTGATCCGATTCAGCCATGGTAATTCCTTCTCAAACAAAAACAACATGATACCCGAGACCGGGGGATGCCGAAAACGAGTTGATGAATAGGGGAATAGCGATTCACGGTGGATTGTCACCAAAACGTCACATTGGCTTCATAATATGGCCAGGTTCGCGCATCGGGCTGAGGACTCTCGCCCGTGTTTAAAATTAGGAGTTTAGCTATGGCAGCGACCGTTTTGGTAGTTGAGGACGAACCCGCGATTCAAGAACTGATCGCGTTTAATTTAAAGCAAACCGGTCATGTGGCATTGACCGCGGGAAGCGCCGAGCTGGCTGACCGCATGATTAAAGAAACTTTGCCGGATTTAATTTTGCTGGATTGGATGTTGCCCGGCATGAGCGGCATTGAGTTTGCGCGCAAACTAAAATCCGATGCTTATACCAAGTCGATTCCTTTGATCATGCTCACCGCGCGCGGCGAAGAGCAGGATAAAGTCAGGGGCCTGGAAACCGGCGCCGACGACTATGTGACGAAGCCGTTTTCACCGCGCGAGTTGTCGGCGCGCATCAAAGCCGTGTTGCGGCGCCGCGCACCGCAAATGACGGAGGATCAGGTGGAAGTGGCGGGCTTGGCGCTGGATCCGGTTACGCATCGCGTCACGGGCAACGGTTCCTCGGTCGAGCTCGGGCCGACCGAGTTCCGCTTGCTGCATTTCTTGATGACCCACCCCGAGCGCGTGCATTCGCGTACCCAGTTATTGGATAGCGTGTGGGGCAATCAAGTGTATGTCGAAGAACGCACCGTGGATGTGCATATTCGGCGGCTGCGCCGGGCGCTGGAGCCGACGCAGCATGACGGCTTGGTGCAGACCGTGCGCGGCGCGGGCTACCGCTTATCGCAACGCGCCTAGCCCGATTTAGGCTGGGATTAGTCCGGTTCAGGCCGGTCTAGACCGGCGGCGAATCGTGCCATAATATCCGCCTTTCTTTTTCGTTCGCCGCCCTATGTCCGATTTTTGGTCGCGTCTGCTCAGCCTGTTCGCCCTGATGGCATTCGTCGCATTGATTGTGTGGCCGATCGCCGGGCCGGTATGGGCGCTGCTGGTGGTGTGTGTGGGTTTGCTGGGCCAGCTGATTTTTCATCTGCGGCAATTGCAACAACTCAATCAGTGGCTGGCCAATCCGCAAGTGCGTGCGGTGCCGGAAGGCCGCGGTGTTTGGGAAGACACCTTCGTCGCGCTGTATCACTTGGCGCGCCGGCAATCGGTGAGCCAACAGCAACTCTCCAAGGCGTTGGCACGTTTTCAGCGCGCCGGCGAGGCGATGCCGGATGGCGTGGTAATGCTGGATGCCAACGACCAAATCGAATGGTTCAACCCGATCGCGGCGCAACAGTTTGGCCTGAATCCCAAGACCGATATTGGCAATCCGATCACCTATCTATTACGCCAAAGCCAATTCAACGAATATATCTCTGCGCATAATTACAGCGAGCCGCTGGTGATGAAATCCTCTCGCAGCCCGGATACGACGCTGGCGATCCAATTGGTGCCCTTTGGCGAGGAATTAAAACTGCTGATCTCGCGCGATATTACGCGTTTCGAACAAGTGGAAACCATGCGCCGCGATTTCATCGCCAATGTGTCGCACGAACTGCGCACGCCCTTGACGGTCGTCGGTGGTTTTCTGGAATCGCTGCAGGACTACACCGATTTGAGCGAAGAAGATCGCGCGCATTTCTTCGATTTAATGCGCGACCAGACCTTGCGCATGCAACGCTTGGTGGAAGACTTGCTGACGCTGTCGCGCTTGGAAAGCGCGGCCAACCCCTTGCAAGAAGAAACCGTGCCCATGTCGCAATTGCTGCAACAACTGCTCGCAGAAGCGCAGGGCTTGAGCCAAGGCCGGCATCGGATCGCGCTGGAAGTATTGTCCGAATCGGCTTTGCTTGGATCGGAAAGCGAATTGCATAGCGCCTTAGGCAATTTAATCAGCAACGCCGTGCGTTATACGCCGCAGGGCGGGGAAATTATGGTGCGCTGGGAAGTGCTGCATGGAGAGGGACGGTTCTCGGTCAAAGACAGCGGTATAGGCATTGAGGCACGGCATATTCCACGGCTGACCGAACGCTTCTACCGCATCGATCGCAGCCGCTCGCGCGAGACTGGCGGCACCGGGCTGGGGCTGTCCATCGTCAAGCATGTGCTGACGCGGCATCAGGCACGCCTGGAAATCACCAGCGAAGTCGGCCATGGCAGTACCTTCAGCGTGGTATTTCCGGCATCACGGCTGGTCAATGCCGCCGCCGTGGCTTAAGGATTTTTGCTTTTCTTAGCGCTCTTGGCGACTTGGCGGTTAGTAACGGTTTTCAGGACTGTTTGATTTCGAAGCCGACGCGCTCAAAATCGGCGCCGCGTTCCAGGGATTTGATTAAACGTATATTCAGCGCGTCGTCGAGGAGAAGCTCGATTTGTTTGTTGGGCGCGAACCAGCCCAGCGGCAGCACCAGCGAGGCTTGCGTTTTGAGGGCGGGAATTTCCGGCAATAAAAATGCCTGGAGAAACTTGTTTTGCAGGCTTGAGATCAGCACCGGGGAACGGATGCCGACCGCCATCGGAATGCCGGGGTAGGTGCGAATGCCCACATTTAAATCGCCGTTTGCATCGAAGCGCATCCAGCGAATCATGCCGATGGCGAAATGTTTGGCTTGCGGATGGCGAATCGCAATCAGTTGATTCAGGGAGACGCGCGCCGCATGCAAGCCATTCGCGGCGAGTTTAAAGCCCATGGCCGACTCATCCAGGATTTGCCAGTTTTCAGCCGAATAGCCCGCTTGCGATGCCTGGAGTTTTTTGGTTTGGCTCGATACTTGGCCAAACATTTTCAAATCCTGCGCTTCGCGCCAACTGAATTCTTCATAGGGGCGCTCGCTCGGCTGACGGAAGGGTTTGGCGCCATTGCAGAAAAAATGGATGGCGGCGATGCCGAAGGAAATTTGCGCATTGACGTCGCTCGGGCGCCGTTCGAAGGTGCGGTTCTGCGGTGGCTCGCACCATTGTTGGTAGAGATGGACAAGCTGCGCTTCGCAGCTCGGTTGCTGGCATTCCGCGCCGATATCCAGCTCTTCCGGCGCGCCGCCTTTGCGCAAATGGCGGATGCGCTTAATCAGCGTTGCGGCGAGTAAATTCATATCCAAGTGGCGCACGCTGGCGCCGTTCTCGAAGGGGGTGCCGAATTGAATGCCGGTGGGGCGGTTTAAATCCACAACTAAGGTGGGCAGCTTCAATTCCGGATGCGTCACCGCGCTTGGGTTTGCCGACACATTGACCCGATTACCCCAGCGCGCCAACCAACGATTGATTTGTTCGAATTGCTTCGGCTGCAGATGATAGGGATCCGCCAAATCCATCAGCAGCACTTGCACATAGGCGGACTCCGGCCGCGTACTGTCCGGCAAGGCGCTCAAGGGATCATTGAGCGTGGCTTTATCGAGCTTTAATTTTTCGGCGGTGGCATAGGTTTTATGCAGTTGTTTCCAGAGCGCGTCCGGCACGCCGTGATAGAGCTGTTGATAGCTGGCTATTTGCTTGCCGGTGAGTTGCAGGATGCGGTGCAATAGCGCCGGCGCAAAACTCGCCAAAGCTTGCTCGTTATCCTGGTAGTTTTGCAGGCAGATCTGATAACCGTGGGTAAAGTATTGCCACAGCTCCAGGGTTTTTTTCCATAGCGCTAATTCCCCGTCTTCCAGCGGCATGGGCTTGCCCAGGAATTTTTTGGCAAGCTCGTCTTGTACGAACACCACCGACTCGCGTAGTTGTTCCATGATCAGCCAGCGTTCCAGGCCGGACAAGGCCGAGGTATGGTTCAGCAATTCAAGCTGTAGTTGGATTTCGGTTTGCGCGGCGGGCGCATTGGTCAAGGGGAGGGCGGCGATCCAATGCTGGCATGACTTCGCATCCGAAATGACGGTTCGGTTTGCGCCAGTGATAGATGGCTGGTCGATCGACAACATGACACCCTTCCCATCGGATGAATTATGGTTAATCGTATGGAGTTTAGAGTAACTCATCAAGTGTATTCCGAAGTATCTTTATTTCCGGTGCCGTTCGTCTGCTGCCGGCACGCGCTGGAGCGGCCCATATAGGCTGCGGAAAATGTGCGTCATCGCTGAAGCGCGGAATGATATGCCAGTGCACGTGCGGCACCAGATTGCCCAGGCTGGCCAAGTTGATCTTCTCCGGGTGCATCAGGGTTGTAAGCGCTTGCTCCACCGCAAACACCACGCGCATGAGCGATTGACGGTCGGACTCGGGTAAATCGATCATCTCTTTGACGTGCCGGTTCAGGATCACGCGGCAAAATCCGGGGTAGTCAGGGTCGTTTACGCGCACCACGCGACACAGCGCGTTTTGCCAGACTAAGTCGCCACCGGGGGAATCGCAGAGTTCGCAGGCCATTTGAATGCTTCTTTATTTTGTGCGTCGAACAATACAACAGTGTCATTGTAGCCGGCGCGGCTCTAAAGCTGTCAATGAAAAGTTCCGGCGCGCGTGCCGAGCCCGCTGTTACAGCAGGACTTTCTCGATGCCGCCCTGATTGGCGCGCGCAATATAGTCCTGCATCCAGGATTCGCCCAGCAGGCGTCGCGCCAGTTCCACCACGATGTAGTCGGCATCCACTCCGGTGTCGTCGCGATAGCGCGCCAGACCTTGCAGGCAGGAGGGGCAGGAGGTCAGGGTCTTGACTTGGGCGCCCGGCGTGGCGGCCTGAATTTTTTCCAGTCCCTGGTTCAGCTCTTCCAGTTTGCGGAAGCGGATTTGGGTGGAAATATCCGGCCGCGACACCGCCAGCGTACCCGCCTCGCCGCAGCAGCGATCGCTGAGGGTGACCGTGCTGCCCATGAGTTTGTTGGCGACTTGCAGCGGGTTGTGTTGCTTCATCGGTGTGTGGCAGGGGTCGTGGTAAAGATATTTCACGCCCGGCACATCGTCCAGGGCCACGCCTTTTTCCATCAGGTATTCGTGGATGTCCAGCAGGCGGCAGCCGGGGAAGATTTTTTCGAATTGATATTTTTGCAGCTGATCCATGCAGGTGCCGCACGACACCAGCACGGTCTTGATGTCGAGATAGTTCAGCGTATTCGCCACGCGGTGGAACAACACCTGGTTGGTGGAACTGATCTGGCCGCCCTTGTCGTGATTGCCGGCGGCGGTTTGCGGATAGCCGCAGCACAAGTACCCCGGCGGCAGCACCGTGATGCTGCCGACGTGGTACAGCATGGCTTGGGTGGCCAGTCCCACTTGCGAGAACAAGCGCTCCGAGCCGCAGCCAGGAAAATAGAACACGGCATCGGCATCATCGGCGGCTTGTTGCGGGTCGCGGATCACCGCCACCGTGTGTGGATCTTCCAAGCCCAGCAGCGCGCGCGAGGTGCGTTTGGGCAGTCCGCCGGGCATGGGCTTGTTGACGAAATGGATCACTTGCTGGCTGATCTTGGCCGGGCCGTGGGTGGCGGGCGGATGCGCCTTTTGCTCGCGCAACAGGCCGAAATATTTGGCCACAACAAAGCCCACGCGTTGCGCTTTATAGCCCCATTCGATCATCACCTTGCGCGTGAGCTTGATCATGCTGGCATCGGTGCTGTTCAAAAACAGCATGGACAAGGCGCTACCGGGGTTGAATTTTTTCTGTCCATGGTTGCGCAGGAAATTGCGCATGGCGATCGAGACATCGCCGAAGTCGATGTCCACCGGGCACGGGTTCAGGCATTTATGGCAAATCGTGCAGTGGTCGGCGACATCGTTGAATTCGTCGAAATGCTTGAGCGAAATGCCGCGCCGGGTTTGCTCTTCGTACAGGAACGCCTCGATCAGCAAGCTGGTGCCGAGAATTTTGTTGCGCGGGCTGTAGAGCAAATTGGCGCGCGGGATGTGCGTGTTGCACACCGGCTTGCACTTGCCGCAGCGCAGGCAGTCCTTGATCGAGTCGGCGATCTCTCCGATCTCGGATTGTTCCATGATCAGCGATTCCACTTCCAGCAAATTGAAGCTGGGGGTGTAGGCATGGCGCAGATCGGCGCCGGGCAATAGCTTGCCTTGGTTGAAGCGGCCGTGCGGATCGATTCTTTGCTTGTAGGCGGCGAACGGCGCCAGCTCTTGCTCGGACAAGAATTGCAGCTTGGTGATGCCGATGCCGTGTTCGCCCGAGATCACACCGCCCAATTGCGTGGCCAGCGCCATGATGCGCTCCACCGCCCGATTGGCCGCTTGCAGCATGGCGTAGTTGTCGGAGTTGACCGGGATATTGGTGTGCACATTGCCGTCGCCGGCGTGCATGTGCAGCGCGACGAATACGCGGCTGCGCAAGATATCCTGGTGGATCGCGTCGAGCTTGGCCAGCACCGGCTGGAATTCGCGGCCGGTAAACAATTGATGCAGCGGCGCGCGCATCTCGCTTTTCCACGACACGCGCAGGCTGTGGTCTTGCAGGGCTTGAAACACGCGCTGCTCATCCAACTGATCGAGCCAGCCCTGCCAGCGGGCGCGCACCAGGCGCAGCAACTCCAGCGCCTGGGTGCTGCGCTGCGCTACCAGCGCCGCGTCGGGCACGGTTTCGGCGTCGCGATACAAGGGCAGCTCGCCGCTCAAGAACGCTTCCAGCGCATCCAGCAAGGCCAGTTTGTTGCAAATCGACAGCTCGATATTGATACGCTCCACGCCCTCGGTGTAATCGGCCAGGCGCGGCAGCGGGATCACCACGTCCTCGTTGATCTTGAAGGCGTTGGTGTGCGCAGCGATCGCCGCGGTGCGGGCGCGGTCGAGCCAGAACTTGCGGCGCGCTTCGGCGCTCACGGCGATAAAGCCCTCGCCGCCGCGCGCATTCGCCAGGCGCACGATGTGCGAGGCAACTTCGCCCAGCGCGTTTTCGTCGTCGGATGCGATATCGGCGAGCAGAATCATGTTCGGCCGTTGCGGGCGATTGGCCTTGGTGGCGTAGCCCACCGCCTTCACATAGCGCGCATCCAGGTGTTCCAGGCCGGCGAGCTGGACGGCGGGATGCTGCTCGATGTAGGTCTTGATCTCGACGATGGCCGGCACCGCCTCGCGCGCCAAGCCGAAGAATTCCAGGCATAGCGTGCGCACATGCTGCGGCATTTTGTGCAGAATAAAACGCGCCGAAGTGATAATGCCGTCGCAGCCTTCCTTCTGGATGCCGGGCAGTCCGGCGAGAAATTTGTCGGTGACGTCCTTGCCCAGGCCGGCCTTGCGGAACAGCGCGCCGGGGATTTCTAGAATCTCGGGTGCGCCTTGCGCAGTCTCGCCATCTCGGCCGAGGCGTGAAATTTGGAAACGCGCCAGCGCCACATCGTGAATCTTGCCCAGGTTGTGTTCCAGGCGCGTGATTTCCATCCACTCGCCATCCGGCGTGACCATGCGCCACGACACCAGATTGTCGATGGCGGTGCCCCACAGCACGGCCTTCTTGCCGCCGGCGTTCATCGCCACATTGCCGCCGATGCAAGAGGCGTCGGCCGAGGTGGGGTCGACGGCGAACACCAGGTCCGCTGCGTCGGCCGCTTCCATCACGCGCTTGGTGACCACGCCGGCGCCGCAATGGATGGTCGCGACATTTCCGCTTACCCCCGGCAGCGCCAGGTGCTCGATGGCGCCCAGGGTATCGAGTTTCTCGGTATTGATCACGGCGGCATGTTTGGTCAGCGGGATTGCGCCACCGGTATAACCGGTGCCGCCGCCGCGCGGAATAATGGTGAGGCCAAGCTCAATCAGGGTGCGCACCAGCGGCGCAATTTCCGCTTCGCTATCCGGGGCCAAGACCACAAACGGATATTCCACGCGCCAGTCGGTGGCGTCGGTGACATGCGACACGCGCGCCAGGCCGTCGAATTGGATATTGTCCTTGCGCGTGATGCGGCTGAGATTGTCCAGGGCGCGCTTGCGCAGCAGGTGCGTCTGCTCGAATTCGGTCTCGAAGGCATTCACCGCCGCATGCGCCGCCGCCAGCAATTGCGCCACGGATTCGTTGCCCTGGCGCCGCGCCTCGATGGCGTTCAGGCGATGGCGCAGCGCGCCGATCAAGGCCTCGCGCCGCTTGGGGTTGGCCAGCAGGTCGTCTTCCAGATAGGGATTGCGCGAAATCACCCACAAATCGCCCAGCACCTCGAACAGCATGCGCGCCGAACGCCCGGTGCGGCGCTCGCCGCGCAAGGTGTCCAGCACCTGCCACATCTCGGCGCCGAGAAAGCGCAGCACGATCTCGCGGTCGGAGAACGAGGTATAGTTGTACGGAATTTCGCGCAGACGGGTGGACATGGGGTAATCAGCCAAGAATCAGGGCTTATTCTACCGCATCGATCGCCTTGCCGTATTTTGGAAGAGAGCCCAGGCAACATACCAGGGGGTCACAGATGGATAGCCCAAGCGATCGACCGGTTGCGCCGTTCTGGCAGCTACCCCTCGCGGAATTGCGGCAACGCCTCGCCGTGAGCGGCGACGGGCTGAGCGCCGGCCAAGCCCAACATCGACTCGCGCGCTACGGCCCGAACGTGCTGCAAGCCAAAAGCCGCGCGGCCTTCGTGGAATTTCTGCTGCGCTTCCGCAATCCCCTGGTGGTCCTGCTGCTGGTGGCGGCGCTGATTTCCGCCGCCACCGGCGAAGCCGCCAGCGCGGTCATTATCGTCATCATGGTGCTGGCCAGCGTCGGCCTGGATTTCGCGCAGGAATACCGCGCCGGGCGCGCCGCCGAACGCTTGCGGCAGATGGTGGCGATGCGCGTGCAAGTGTGGCGTGACGGCCGCGCCCAGGACATTCCGGTGGCCCGAGTGGTGCCGGGCGACGTGGTGCTGTTGCAGGCCGGCGATCAGGTGCCGGCCGATGCGCGGGTGCTGGAGGCGGCCGATTTCTTCGTCAATCAAGCGTTGATCACGGGCGAGCCCTATCCGGTGGAAAAGCACGCGCTGGCGGAGGCTTCCCCGGTCGGCGAAGCCGGCGCTGCGCCCAATGCGGTATTCATGGGCACCCTGGTGATCAGCGGCCAGGCGCGCGTGTTGGTGTGTGCCACCGGCGCGGCCAGCTTTGTCGGCGGCATCGCCGAAACCCTGGCCAAGACGCCGCCACCGACCGCCTTCGAGATCGGCACGCGCCGCTTCGGGCTGCTGATCATGCGCCTGACCCTGTTGCTGGTGCTGTTCGTGTTGCTGGTGAATACTTTTTACCATCGGCCCTGGCTAGATACGTTCTTGTTCGCGGTGGCGCTGGCGGTCGGCCTCACCCCGGAATTGCTGCCGATGATCGTCTCGGTCACCCTGGCGCACGGCGCGCAGCGCATGGCGCGGCAAGGCGTGATCGTGAAGCGCCAGGCCGCGATCCACGATTTGGGCAGCATGGATGTGTTGTGCACCGACAAGACCGGCACCCTGACCGAGGCCAGGATTCGCCTGGAGCGGCATGTCGATTGCCTGGGGCGCGACAGCGAGCGCGTGTTGTGGCTGGCCTACGTCAATAGCTGGTTCGAGACCGGCGTGAAAAGCCCGCTCGACGCGGCGATTTTGGCGCACCAGGAATTGGATGTGTCCGCCTGGCGCAAGATCGACGAAGTGCCGTTCGGCTTCGAGCGGCGCCGCGTGTCGGTGCTGGTGGACGACGGCAGCCGCCGCCTGCTGGCGGTAAAGGGCGCGCCGGAAGATGTGCTGCGCGCCTGCACCCAGTACGAACACGACGGCCCGGACGATGTGCGGCCCCTGGATGCGGCGGTGCGGGCGCGCCTCGACGCGCAATTCGAGGCCTTGAGCAACGACGGCTTTCGCGTGCTGGGCATTGCCTGGCGCATCGTGGGGCAAACGCACGCGCATGCCGTGGTCGATGACGAAAGCGAACTGGTGTTCGCCGGCTTTGCCGGATTTTTCGACCCGCCCAAGGCCAGCGCGGCGGCGGCCATGCAGGCGCTGCAACAGGCTCAGGTGCAAGTGAAAATCCTCACCGGCGACAACGAGTTCGTCACCCGCCACCTGTGCGCGCAGCTGCAAATACCGGTCGCGGGTGTGTTGACCGGGGCCGAATTGGCGCAGTTGGACGAGCCGGCGCTGATCGCGCAAGTCGAGCGCGTCAACCTGTTTTGCCGCGTTTCCCCGGTGCAGAAGACGCGCATTCTCGACGCCTTGCGTGCGCGCGGCCATGCGGTGGGCTTCCTCGGCGACGGCATCAACGATGCGCCGTCGCTGCACGCGGCGGATGTCGGCATCTCGGTGGACGGCGCGGTCGACGTGGCCAAGGAAGCGGCGGATCTGATCCTGCTGGAACGCGACCTGGGCGTGCTCGGCGCGGGCGTGATCGAGGGCCGGCGCACCTTCGGCAACATCATGAAATACGTGATGATGGCCACCAGTTCCAACTTCGGCAACATGTTCAGCATGGCCGGGGCGGCGCTGTTCCTGCCGTTCCTGCCGCTGCTGCCGGTGCAAATCCTGCTCAACAATTTTCTCTACGATATGTCGGAGGTGCCGCTGCCGATGGATACCGTGGACAGCGATGACACGCGCCAGCCGCGCCACTGGGACATGCGCTTCATCCGCGATTTCATGTGGGTGGTGGGGCCGGTGAGCTCGGCCTTCGACTTCCTGACGTTCTATGTGGTGCTGCATTGGTTCCAGGCCGGCGAGGCGTTGTTTCGCACCGCCTGGTTCGTGGAATCGCTCACCACGCAAGTGCTGGTGATCTTCATCATCCGCACCCGCCGCGCGCCGCTGCAAAGCCGTCCGCATCCCGGGTTGGTGATTGCCGCGCTGGCGATTATTTTCATTGCCGCCGCGCTGCCGTTCACCGCGCTGGGGCAGGCGTATTTCAGCTTCGTGCCCTTGCCCGCGCCTATGCTGCTGGCGCTGGCCGGCTTGGTGCTGTGTTATCTGGCGATGGTGGAAATGGCGAAGCGCCGGTTTTACCGGCACTTCGGCTAAGGGGTCGCCGTGGGGCTATTTTTGCAGGCTGCCGAATACCTTGCGAACGTATTCGCTGGAACGACCCAACGGGTCGCGCCGAATGACTTTTTCTTCTTCCGCGATCATCAGGAACAAGCCGTCGAGCGCCTTATTCGTGACGTATTCGGCCATATTCGCCTGTTCCTTGCCGACCAAGCCGGCTTGCGCGGCAGTGCCGGCGATGCGGTCGTATTGCTCGCTCAGCTTGTAGCGGTTGACGGTATTGCCGACGATGGGCAAGAAGCGATCATGCAGCTTGGCGCCGGTGGCCTTGCGGAAATACTGCGTGGCGGAGTCCTCGCCGCCGGTTAAAACCCCCTTGGCGTCTTCCACGCTCATGTTTTTAATCGCGTCCACCAACAGGGTTTTCGCTTCCGGCACCGCCGCTTCCGCCGCGCGATTCATCGAGGTTTTGAGTTCGTCGACGCGCTTGCCCTGGCCCATGACTTTGAGCACGGACTCGGCCTTTTTCAGCGAATCCGGCAGCGGGATGCGCACTTTGTCGTTCTTCAGAAAACCATAGGTACGCCCCAATAGGCCCACTGCCTTGACGGCGCCTTCGCTCAGCGCATCTTTCAGGCCGCGGGTGACATCTTGATCGGAGAGGTTGGAAGCGCTGGAACTGCTTGCGGAATTTTTTTTGACACCGAGATCGCCCAAGTCCTTGAGGGCGCCGCCTAAATCAAAGGCGCTGGCATAGCCGGAAAACAAGCATAAAACCAGGCATAAAAGTTTTTTCATCGCGGACTCCTTGGCGGTGGGTTGGGGGCAAGCAAGGGCTTTACCAAATCCTCTATTCGACCATAGTACACCTGGCCCTTGATGTGATGCCGCAGGCGCCCGTCGCGGTCGATGATCATCGACATGGGTATTTGGCTGATGGGGCCGAAGGCTTGCTGTATATCCGCGCCTGCCATGGCTGCGGGAAATGAATAGCCCGCCTCGCGCATATAGCGTGCGGCCTTGGCCGCGTCGTCGTCGGTACTGAAGGCCAGCACTTCGAATCCCCGGTCTTGGTAATCCTGGTAGAACTGTTGAATGGCCGGCATTTCCTTGCGGCAATACGGGCACCACGTGGCCCAGAAATTCACCAGCACCACCTTGCCGCGCAAGCTTTCCAGCGTGCCCATGCGCCCATCCAGGGTGGTGAACGGCAGATTGGGCAAGGCTTGGTTCAGGTCCGTGACCGTGGCCGGCGGGCGAAACCAGATATAGGCGATCAGCCCGATCATGATCAGGCTGACGCTATGTTTTTTGAGAAGCTGCTTGATGCGCTCAGTCGGATTCATGGATACTCTGCTTAATTTTGCGTGCTAGGAACAGACATGCTGTGGGTCAAAGCGTTTCATATTATTTTTGTGGTCAGCTGGTTTGCCGGCTTATTTTACCTGCCGCGCCTGTTTGTGAATCACGCGATGACGCGTGATGCGGCGGTTGCCGCGCAATTGCAGGTGATGGAGCGCAAGCTGTATCGCTTTGTCACGCCCTTGGGCGTGTTGGCGCTGGCAACCGGGCTGTGGCTTTGGTTGGGCTACGGTATCACGGGCGGCTGGTTGATGGCGAAGTTGACCCTGGTAACAGGGCTCATCGCGTATCATCTCTACTGCGCAAAATTGCTGTCGGATTTCCAGCAGGGTCGCAATACGCGCAGCCATGTTTGGTATCGCTGGTTCAATGAATTGCCGGTGTTGATTTTGATCGCGGTGGTGATCTTGGTGGTGGTCAAGCCGTTTTGAAATTGTTTTTAAATCACCCGGGGCAAACTTGCGAAGCGCGGCTGTATCAGCTTAGATGTTTTGGTTTTTGGGGCCCCTTCTGCGCCGCCGAGTAGCGCAGACAGGCCGGGGGCAGTCGGCGAGCACTGTTTGAGCGCGTAGCGCGAGTTGCGCAGCCGCCCGGCTTGGCGAGCAACGGAGGGAACCCGCGCAGCGGGCGGTGCAGGGGGTGCCCTTCTTTTTGGTTAGCTTTTTCTTGGGCAAGCAAGAAAAAGTAACTGCCCCGCCGGGGCAGGACCGGCCCTAGATAAAACGCGCGTAGCGCACAAACAATGAAAGCTCGATAGGAAAACCATGGAACAATTTTTCGCCACTTGCCCGCGCGGCTTGGAAGCCGTGCTGGCGCAAGAACTCACGGCGCTGGGCGCAGAGCAGGTTGGCGCCACGGATGGCGGCGCACGGTTCAGCGGCCCATTGCCGACGTGCTATCGCGTCAATCTGGAAAGCCGCATCGCCAGTCGCGTGCTGTGGCAAATCGATCGCGGCTACTATCGTACCGAAGACGATATCTATAAACACGCGCGCAACATGCCCTGGGATCGCTGGTTCACGCCGCACCAAACCATCGCAGTGAAGGTCACGGCGCAGCGCTGTCCCTTGAAGAGTCTGGACTTCATTACGCTGCGCATCAAGGATGCGATTTGCGATTTCTTTCGCGACAGCACCGGCATTCGTCCCAGTGTGGATACACGCCTGCCGGATGTGCGCATTCACGCTTATTTCGATGCGCAGCAATTCACGCTGTATCTGGATACCTCGGGCGAGGCCTTGTTCAAGCGCGGCTATCGCCAATATACCGGCGAAGCGCCGCTACGCGAGAACCTCGCCGCCGGCATTCTCAAGCTGAGCGGCTGGGAGCCGGGCATGACCTTGCTCGACCCGATGTGCGGCAGCGGCACGTTTGTCCTGGAAGCGGCGCAGATGGCGCTGCACATGCCATCCGGTGTGAAGCGCGTGTTCGGTTTCGAGCGCCTGAAGAACTTCGAGCCGCAAGCCTGGGAGCCGTTGCGCGCCGCCGCTGCGGCCAAGCCGATGGCGGCCGGCGCCTTGCCGATCTACGGCAGCGATATCGATAAATGGGCGGTGATGGACGCGCGCAAGAACATCGAGAATGCCGGCTTGACTGGCCTAGTGCGCGTGGAGGAAACAGACATTCTCGATATTGTCGCGCCAGCGGAAAGCGGCGTGCTGGTGATGAACCCGCCTTACGGCGAGCGCATCGGCGAGGCGGATGAATTGGCGAAGCTGTATCCGAAATTGGGCAGCGTATTGAAGCAACGCTTCGCCGGTTGGAAAGTCGGCATTTTTACCGCCGACCTGCGCTTGCCGAAGCTGATGCGGCTCAAGCCCTCGCGCAAAATCCCCTTGTTCAACGGGCCGATCGAATGCCGCTTATTTTTGTTTGAAATGGTGGCGGGTTCGAATCGCAGCTGAGCGGCGGGGACTTTAACCGCGCTTACATGATATCCAGATGATCCAACCCGGACATGATGTCGCGATCCTTCGACTCTTGCCCGTGCAGCTTGATCTTGAGGCGCAAGTCATTGAGCGAGTCGGCGTTGCGCAGCGCATCTTCGTAGCTGATGAGTCCGGCTTCATACAAATCGAACAAATGCTGGTCGAAGGTTTGCATGCCCAGTTCGCGCGATTTGGCCATGACTTCCTTGATTTCATGTACCGCGCCCTTGAAGATCAAATCGGAAATCAGCGGCGAGTTGAGCATGACTTCCACTGCGGCGACGCGGCCTTTGCCTTCGCGGCGCGGGATCAAGCGCTGCGAGATAAACGCCTTCAGGTTGAGCGACAAGTCCATCAGCAATTGCGAGCGGCGGTCTTCGGGGAAGAAGTTGATAATGCGGTCCAGCGCTTGGTTGGCGCTATTGGCATGCAAGGTGGACAGGCATAAGTGGCCGGTCTCGGCGAAGGCGATGGCGTAATCCATGGTTTCGCGGTCGCGGATCTCGCCGATCAAAATCACGTCCGGCGCCTGGCGCAGGGTATTTTTGAGTGCCGAGAACCAGCCGTCGGTGTCCACGCCGACTTCGCGTTGCGTGATGATGCTTTTCTTGTGCTCGTGCACATACTCGATCGGGTCTTCGATAGTGATGATGTGATCTTGCGAGTGTTCGTTGCGAAAGCCCACCATGGCCGCCAATGAGGTGGATTTGCCGGAGCCGGTGCCGCCGACGAAAATCACCAGGCCGCGCTTGGTCATCGACACATCGCGCAACACTTCCGGCAGATTTAATTCCTCGAAGGTGGGGATGGTGGAGTTGATCTGGCGCAACACCACGCCGACGCGCCCCTGCTGCACGAAGGTGTTGACGCGAAAGCGGCCGATTTCCGGCGGCGCGATGGCAAAGTTGCATTCCTTGGTGGATTCGAATTCGTAGGCTTGCTTATCGTTCATGATGGAGCGCGCCAGCTCCATGCTGTGCTGCGGCGTGAGCGTTTGGTTGGACACCGGCGTGATGCGGCCATCGACTTTGATCGCCGGCGGAAAGCCGGCGGTGATGAATAAGTCGGATGCCTTTTTGCTGACCATCAGGCGCAATAAGTCATGAATAAATTTCTGTGCCTGTTCCCGATCCATCGCCTTCTCCTAAAAAACTTGCATCTGCCCGTCGTGCAACCCGGCTTACAGTTTTGCATCCTTGCGCGCCGCTTTGCGCGCTTCGGATTCCGCCACAATATTGCGCCGCACCAAGTCTTGCAGGCATTGTTCCATGGTTTGCATGCCCAGGGCTTGGCCGGTTTGAATCGAAGAGTACATTTGCGCGACTTTGTTTTCGCGGATCAAGTTGCGAATCGCCGGGGTGCCGACCATGATTTCGTGCGCCGCCACGCGGCCGCTGCCGTCCTTGGTTTTCAGCAGGGTTTGCGCAATGACGGCGCGCAAGCTTTCCGACAGCATGGCGCGAATCATTTCTTTTTCCGCGGCCGGGAATACGTCGACAATCCGGTCCACGGTTTTGGCCGCGGAACTGGTGTGCAAGGTGCCAAATACCAAGTGGCCGGTTTCAGCTGCGGTCAAGGCCAAGCGTATCGTTTCCAAGTCGCGCAACTCGCCCACCAGGATCACGTCCGGGTCTTCGCGCAGCGCGGAGCGCAGCGCGTTGGTAAAGGACAAAGTGTGCGGGCCGACTTCACGCTGGTTGATCAGGCATTTCTTGCTTTCGTGCACGAATTCGATCGGGTCTTCCAAGGTCAGAATGTGGCCGTAATCGTTTTCGTTGACCTCGTTGATCATCGCCGCCAAGGTGGTGGATTTGCCGGAGCCGGTCGGGCCGGTCACCAGCACGATGCCGTTGGCCTGTTGCGTCAACTCCTTGAAGATCGGCGGGCAGTTCAATTGCTCCAAGGTCAGCACCTTGGAGGGAATGGTCCGAAATGCCGCCGCTGCGCCGCGCTGTTGGTTGAAGGCATTGACGCGGAAGCGCGCCAGGTTGGGAATCTCGAACGAAAAATCGACTTCCAGGTTTTCTTCGTAGTCCTTGCGCTGGCCGTCGTTCATGATGTCGTAGATCATGCCATGCACGCCCTTGTGATCGAGCGGCTCGACATTGATGCGGCGAATGTCGCCGTTGACGCGGATCAGCGGCGGCAATCCAGCCGACAGATGCAAGTCGGAGGCCTTGTTCTTGACCGAGAAGGCCAGCAGGTCGGCGATTTCCATTTATAATTCCCTTAAATTTGCTGCGTGCGAAATAGCGTATGAATTAACGGCAATGTTGCCGCGCGCTTGAGGCATGCTTAGCCCATTATGACAACAATCTCAAAAGCATTGCAAGCCGTGCAGGCGCGGATTCAGCGGGCTGCAACGCAATGCGCTCGCAGCCCGGAATCCATTGCGTTGATAGCGGTCTCGAAGACGGTGAGCGCGGACGCGCTGCGCATCGCCTATGCCTGCGGCCAACGCGCTTTCGGCGAAAGCTATGTGCAAGAGGCTTTGCCCAAGATCGCGGCGCTGCAAGATTTGGCGATTGAATGGCATTTCATCGGCCCCTTGCAAAGCAATAAGACCAAATTAGTCGCGCAAAACTTCGCCTGGGTGCATAGTGTGGAGCGCGCAAAAATCGCGCAGCGTTTGTCGGAGCAGCGGCCAGAAGGCTTGCCGCCGCTGAATGTGTGCCTGCAAGTGAACGTCAGCGGCGAAGCGAGCAAAAGCGGGGCTGCCCCCGCCGAAGTGGTGGCGCTGGCGCAAGCGGTGGCGACATTACCAAAAATTAAATTGCGCGGATTGATGGCGATTCCGCAAGCGACCGATGACGTTTCGAAGCAACGCGCGCAGTTGCGCTTGCTGCGCGATTTGCGCGATCAGCTCAATGCGCAGGGACTCGCGTTGGATACTTTATCCATGGGCATGTCGGATGATCTGGAAGTGGCGATTGCCGAAGGCGCGACGCTGGTGCGGGTGGGCAGCGCGATTTTTGGGGAAAGGGAAAAAGCTTGAACCACGGAGTACACGGAGGTCACAGAGAAGTTCTATATGAGGCTTTCCTCCGTGCCCTCCGTGTACTCCGTGGTGAATAAAGGGGAATCCATGAAAATAACATTTATCGGCGGCGGCAATATGGCGAGCGCCTTGATTGGCGGCTTGGTGCAGCAAGGCTTTAATCCAAACGATGTGCGCGTGGTGGAAATCAATCCGGATGCGTGCGCCAGCTTGACGCGGGCTTTTGCGCTTAAGATTTATTCCGGCATCAGTGCCGAGGCGGTGCAAAGCGATCTCATCGTATTGGCGGTCAAGCCGCAGCAATTACACGTAGTGGCTGCGGAATTGCAGCCTTTACTGCGCGAACAGTTGGTGGTCTCGATCGCCGCCGGGGTGCGCGCCGCCGATTTGTCGCGTTGGCTCGGCAATTATCCGCGCGTGGTGCGCGCCATGCCGAATACGCCCGCCATGGTGCGCGCGGGCGTAACCGGCTTGTACGCCTTGGACGGTGTCAATGCGCAACAGCGCGGCCAAGCCCAGCAAGTGTTGGCGGCGGTTGGCGGTTGCGTGTGGTTGGAAGATGAAGGCCAGATGGATGCGGTGACGGCGGTTTCCGGCAGCGGCCCAGCCTATGTTTTTTACTTTATCGAGGCGCTGGAAGCGGCCGCGCTGGAGTTGGGGCTCAGCCCGGAACAAGGGCGCGAACTGGCGCTGGCGACTTTTCTGGGCGCGGCGCAACTCGCGCGCAGCAGCGCAGACGATCCCGCCAGCTTGCGCGCCAAAGTCACCTCCAAAGGCGGCACCACGGAGCGCGCGATTCAAGCCCTGGAGCAAGCGGACGTTAAAAGCTTAATCCGCAACGCGGTGCGCGCTGCGGCGCAGCGTTCGCAAGAAATGGGGGACGCACTTGGAAAACAAGGCTAATTCCTTGAACTATCTGGATAATTCTGCAAAAATGTCGACCACATGCTGATTCAAGCCCTGATTTTTCTAATCGACAATATCGCCACGGCATTCGTGGGAGTGTTGCTGTTGCGTTTTCACTTGCAAGCAACGCGTGCGCCGTTCAATAACCCGCTATCGCATTTCGCCATGACCTTGACCGATTTTGCGGTGAAGCCGGCGCGCCGCCTGATCCCGGGCTTATGGGGCCTGGATATAGCCACACTATTGTTGGCTTGGTTGGTGCAATGCGTGTTGATCTTGCTGGTGATCGCGCTCACGGGCGGGGCGATGACCTTGACTGCGCCCGCCTTCGTTGGCATTGCGCTGATCGCGCTGCTGGAGCTAGTCAAGATCGCCTTGTGGTTGGTGATCATGCTGCAGTTCATGTTGTTCGTGGTGAGCTTCGCCAACCCGCACAGCCCGTATATGGGCTTGCTGAATGCGATGAATCGGCCGTTTGCGCGGCAGATCCAAAAAATTGTGCCGCCCATCGGCAATATCGACTTGTCGCCGATGGTGGTGGTATTGCTGTGTTCGGTGTTGCTGAATTTTATTTTGCCGGCGCTGGCGATGCAAATTCGTGCGGGATTGATGTGAATTGGCGCACTGGTATCGGCATGACGAAAAGCGGGGCTGTCTCGTGCTGACTCTGCATATCCAGCCAGGTGCGCGCGCCACGCGCGTGGTGGGGCCGCACGCCGATGCGCTCAAGATCCAAGTGCATGCGGCGCCGATCGAAGGCCAAGCGAATATCGCCTTGGTCAAGTTTTTAGCCAAGGCGTTCCAAGTGCCGGCGAGCCAAGTGGTGTTGAAGCAAGGCAGCCTGGGCCGGCATAAAGTCGTGGAAATATTCGCCACCCAGATACGGCCGGAAATTTTATGGCCAAATATAAATGGATAGCCGCATGAGCACGACGCTGGTACAGCAAGTACAGGACTACCAGCAATGGCGAGATTCGCTCATCGATGCGATCAGCAGCTATCAAGCCTGGCTCGATGACCACAGCGAATTCGAGGTGCAGCAATCGCTGAAGATTTTCGACTTGGTGGAGAGTCTGAAGCAAGATCACGTCACCCTGGCCTTCGTGGCCGAGTTTTCGCGCGGCAAGAGCGAGCTGATCAACGCCTTGTTCTTCGCCGATTTCAAGCAACGCCTGCTGCCTTCCGATGCCGGGCGCACCACCATGTGCCCGACCGAATTGTTCTACGATGCGCGCGAAGCGCCGTATATCCGCCTGCTGCCGATCGAAACCCGCTATCGCGACGAGACCATCAGTCAGCTCAAGCGCAAGCCCATCGAATGGGTCACGGCCAAGCTGAACCTGGACTCGGCCGATGAGATGGTCGAGGCATTACAGAATTTGACCCAAACCAAGCTGGTGAGCAAAGTGGAAGCGCGCACCTTGGGTTTATGGGACGACCAAGATCCGACCTTGCAGGACATGGTGCGCGAGGGCGATAAAGTCGAGATACCGGCCTGGCGCCATGCCTTGATTAATTACCCGCACCCCTTGCTCAAAAGCGGACTGGCGATTCTCGATACGCCGGGGCTGAATGCCTTGGGCGCCGAGCCGGAATTGACGCTGTCCATGATTCCCAATGCGCACGCGGTGATGTTTCTGCTGGCGCTGGATACCGGCGTGACGAAATCCGATTTGGAGATTTGGCAAAAACACGTGAAGCCGCAAGCCAAGCACACGCTGGCGGTACTGAACAAAATCGACGTGCTGTGGGATGAGTTGAAGCCCTGGGAAAAAATCCAGGAAAGCGTGCAACGGCAGCAACAAGCGACGGCGCAGTTGTTGGGTTTGCCGGTCGGCAATGTCTTGGCGCTGTCGGCGCAAAAAGCCCTGGTGGCGAAAATCAAGGGCGATCCAGCCTTGCTGGCCAAGAGCGGCATCGAGCGCTTGGAGCAGATCCTGGCGCATGACATCATTCCGCAGCGGCGTGAAATTTTGCGCAATAGCGTCACCCAAGAAATCGGCGCCCTGGTGTTGAGCGCCTACAACAGCGTGCGCACCCAACTCTCGGCGACGCGCCGCGAGCAAAACGAGTTGCTCTCGCTGTCCGGCAAAAATAAAGAAGTGATCCACAAAATGCTGACCATGCTGGATCAAGACCGCAATACGTACGACCAAACGGTGAAGTCCTTCAACGTGACGCGCGGCGTGATCACTCAACAGGGGCGCATGCTCATCAATAATTTGAGCATCGACCGCTTGGACGAGATTCTGGAAAAAGCGCACGGCTCGATCAAGGACAGCTGGACTACGGCGGGTTTGTCGCGCGGCATGCAACAACTCATCCGCCAGACCGCGCATCAGTACAAACACATCCACAAGCACGCCAAGCAGGTCAAGGGCCTGGTCGACGCCGCGTATATCCGCTTTCACGTCAAGCACGGCTTCGAACGGCGCCACGCACCGGAGCTCAGCATCGACCAATACATGGAATCGATCCGCGCCTTGGCGCAGCGCTCGGAAGCGTTTTGCCGCGACCCGGTCAACATCATGACCGAGAAGCATTTTCTGATCCGCAAATTCTTTCTCAGCGTGGCGGGCGAAGCACGCATCATTTTCGAGCGCACCCGCGTCGATTGCGAGGCCTGGCTGCGCAATGTGCTGGCGCCCTTGATCACCCAGATCAACGACCACAAGGCGCAGATCGAACGGCGCCTGGAGAACGTCAAAAAAATCCACGACAACATCGACTCGCTGCAAGAGCGCTTGAACGAGCTGGAGTCGCTGCAAGCTGCGCTCACCAAACAGTTGCGGGTGTTGGAGGGGATCCTCACCAAGCTACAGCGGCCACCCGAGCCGGCGCTGGCGCAGCAGAAGACGGGGACTTAAAGCCGCTTGGATTAGCGCTCTTTAAAGATTTCCGCGCTGGATTTAGCGTCCGCAGAAATTTTCATGGCTTCCTCCAGCCACGCCAAACGCTGCGAGGGCGTGGCCTGCGCCCACAAGCGCAGCCGGGATTTTTCCTCTTCGGTTAGAAGCGGAATTTGCAGCGGAGCTAGAGGCTCAGGCATGACTCACGCCTTGCGATAAATTTCCGCGCCCTGCTTGACGAACTCCACTGCTTTCACCTGCATGCCCTTGGCCAATGCTTCCTGCTCGCTCACGCCTTGCGCCGCCGCGAATTCGCGCACATCTTGGGTGATCTTCATGGAGCAGAAATGCGGGCCGCACATGGAGCAGAAGTGCGCCACTTTGGCGGAGTCCTTGGGCAGGGTTTCGTCGTGGAATTCGCGCGCCTTGTCCGGGTCGAGGCCGAGGTTGAACTGGTCTTCCCATCGGAATTCGAAACGCGCCTTGGACAGCGCATTGTCGCGAATCTGTGCGCCGGGATGGCCCTTGGCCAGGTCGGCGGCGTGGGCGGCGACCTTGTAGGCCATGATGCCCACTTTCACGTCGTCCTTGTCCGGCAGGCCCAGATGCTCCTTGGGCGTGACGTAGCACAGCATGGCGGTGCCGTACCAGCCGATTTGCGCCGCGCCGATGGCGCTGGTGATGTGGTCGTAGCCGGGCGCGATGTCGGTGGTGAGCGGGCCGAGCGTATAGAACGGCGCTTCGTCGCACCATTCCAATTGCAGATCCATGTTCTCTTTGATCAACTGCATCGGCACGTGGCCGGGGCCTTCGATCATGGTTTGCACATCGTGCTTCCAGGCGATCTGGGTGAGCTCGCCCAGTGTCTTGAGCTCGGCCAGCTGCGCTGCATCGTTGGCGTCGTAAATCGAGCCGGGACGCAGGCCGTCGCCGAGACTGAAGCTCACGTCGTAGGCTTTCATGATGTCGCAAATGTCTTCGAAGTGCGTGTAGAGAAAGCTCTCTTTGTGATGCGCCAGGCACCACTTGGCCATGATGGAGCCGCCGCGCGAGACGATGCCGGTCATGCGCGAAGCCGTCAGCGGCACGTGCGCCAGGCGCACCCCGGCGTGGATGGTGAAGTAGTCCACGCCTTGCTCGGCCTGCTCGATCAGGGTGTCGCGGAACATTTTCCAAGTCAGGTCTTCGGCCTTGCCGTCGACTTTTTCCAGCGCCTGATAGATGGGCACGGTGCCGATCGGCACCGGCGAATTGCGGATGATCCACTCGCGCGTTTCGTGGATGTTCTTGCCGGTGGACAGGTCCATCACCGTGTCGCCGCCCCAGCGAATGGCCCAGGTCATTTTTTCTACTTCTTCCTGGATCGAGGAGCCGAGCGCGGAGTTGCCGATATTGGCGTTGATCTTCACCAGGAAATTGCGGCCGATGATCATCGGCTCGGTTTCCGGGTGGTTGATGTTGGCGGGGATGATGGCGCGGCCGCGCGCCACTTCGTCGCGCACGAATTCCGGCGTGATTTCTTCCGGCAACGCCGCGCCGTAATTTTGCCCGCGATGCTGGCGGCCCAGTAATTCAGCCATTTTCAGCCCGGTCGGGCCGGCGGCCTTGAGGGACTCGATATACTCCTTGCGCCGCAGATTTTCGCGGATAGCGATGTATTCCATCTCCGGGGTGATGATGCCTTGCCGCGCATAGTGCATTTGCGTGACATTCTTGCCGGCTTTTGCGCGGCGCGGTTGGCGCATCAGGCCGGGGAAACGCATGCTGGTCAGGGCCGCATCGTGGGCGCGCGCTTGGCCGTATTCGGAACTCAAGCCGCTTAAGGCTTCGGTATCGTTGCGCTCATCGATCCAGCCTGAGCGCAATGCGGCCAAGCCTTTGCGGATATCGATTTGCACTTGCGGATCGGTATACGGGCCGGAGCAGTCGTACACGAAGATCGGCGGATTGGGCTCGGCGCCGAGCGTGGCCGGGGTGTCGGACTGGGAAATCTCGCGCATCGGCACCTGAATGTCGGCGCGCGAACCTTGCACATAGACTTTACGCGAATTGGGCAGCGGTTTGACCGCGGCTTCGTCCACATGGGCGCTGGCGGCGGTGAATGGACCCGTGGGCTTTGGACCAGTGGGCTTTGGAATAGCTGCGTTCATGGAGTGCTCCTTACAAACAAAAATGCGTAGGGAGCGGCAGGCAGTGCGCTTCCCTACGTCGGCATGACCCGTACAGGTTCAAAGGGACTTTCTCACCCCGCCCAATGTGGACGCGGACCCCTAGCGAAGAGTGTAAAGGTACGGGAAATATGGAATAATCGCAAGGTTAATAAAGGGAAACCCCGGAGAATAAGATGGATTTGGAACACGTCCGATTCAATATGATAGAACAGCAAATTCGCCCCTGGGACGTGCTGGACGAAACCGTGCTGGGCCTATTAAGGCGCGTAAAACGCGAAGAGTATGTGCCCGAGGCGTATCGCAATATGGCGTTCATGGACATCGAAATCCCCCTGGATCATGGCGGCCATGGCGAAACCATGCTCAGCCCCAAGGTCGAAGCGCGCCTGGTGCAGGAGCTCAAGCTCAAGCCCGGCGACAAAGTGCTAGAAGTCGGCACCGGCAGCGGCTATATGACGGCCTTGCTGGCGAGTCTGGCCAAGCATGTGCACAGCGTGGAAATCGTCCCTGAGTTAAAGGCGGCGGCGGAACAAAAACTGGCGGCGCATGGATTTACTAATATTACCTTAGAGGTCGGCGATGCCGCACGCGGTTGGGCCGCGCACGCCCCCTACGACGCCATAGTGTTGACCGGCAGCGAGCCGCTGCTGGCCGATGCATTCATGGCGCAGCTGAAACCGGGCGGGCGCTTGATCGCTTTTGTCGGCACGGCGCCGGCGATGGCGGCCAGACGCATTCAGCTGATCGAGCCGGGCGTGCAGGTGGCGCAAGATTTGTTTGAGACGAACGTACGCATGCTAAAAAATGCACCACAGGCCGAACAGTTTGTGTTCTGATGCTGCAGATTAAGCCGGTGGAATTGCGGGATTGGCTCGACGATAAGACGCGCCCGCCGCCGCTTTTGTTGGATGTGCGCGAAGCCTGGGAAATCGAGCGCGCGGCGCTGGACGGTAGCGTGTGGATGCCGATGCGCGAGGTGCCAAGCCGGGTAGTAGAGTTGGATCCCGCCGCCGAGATCGTGGTGGTGTGCCATCACGGCGTGCGCAGTTTTCACATTGCGCGCTTTCTGGAACAACAGGGTTTTGGCCGAGTCTATAATCTTTCCAGCGGGGTCGAAGGCTGGGCGCGCCAGGTCGATCCGACCATGCAAACTTATTAAGAAGGTTTTCCCCATGAAAAAATTACCGCTGTTGCTGGCCTTGCTCTGGGGCTCTACGGCATTCGCCGCCACCGATTTGCTGCAGGTGTATCAGGAAGCGCTGACCCAAGATCCCGCCCTGCAATCCGCCAAATCGGCGCAAGTCGCCGGCCAGGAAGCCTTGCCGCAGGGGCGCGCGCTGTTGTTGCCATCCATCAATTTGTCGGCCAATACCCAATATAACGACATCGATACCCAGTATCGCGGCGGCGGGTCGGTGTTTAGCAGCGGCACGCGCAAATACAATTCCAATGGTTTTAGCGTGAACCTGAGCCAGCCTTTGTACCGCGCACAAAATCTAGCGCAGTACGCCCAGGCCAAGTTTTCGGTCGAGCAAAGCAATGCGCTGTTTGCCGCAGCACAGCAGGATTTGATCACCCGCGTGTCGCAGGCGTATTTCGATGTGTTGCTCGCCCAGTACAATGTCACGCTGGCGCAAACGCAAAAGGAAGCGATCGGCGAACAGCTGGCGCAAGCCAAGCGCAATTTCGAAGTGGGTACGGCGACCATCACCGATACGCACGATGCGCAGGCGCGCTATGACTTGACTGTCTCGCAAGAAATCGCCGCGCAGAACGACCTGGAAATCCGCCGGAACGCGCTGTTGCAAATCATCGGCCGCCCGCCGGGTGAGTTGCTTGCGGTGCGCAGCGAAGTGCCATTGATTCCGCCGGAACCGAACTCGATGGATGCCTGGGTGGAAAAGGCTTTGCAAAATAATTCCGAAGTCGTGATCGCCCGCGCAGCACTGGAAATCGCCAACGAGGAAGTCAAGAAAGCGCGCGGCGGCCATTTGCCGACGCTAGATTTGGTCGCGAGCTATGGTGAGAATGGTTCTGGCGGGGGATCCACTGGCGGTTTCGATCAAAACACTCGAACCATCGGATTGCAAGTGAATGTGCCTTTGTACCAAGGCGGCGCGATCAGTTCCAAAGTGACCCAAGCCGTGGCCAATCAAGACAAGGCGCGGCAAGATTTGGAAGTCACGCAACGCCGCATCGCACAGGCCGCGCGTCAAGCTTATCTCGGCGTCACCAGCGGCATTGCGCAGGTCAAGGCGCTGCAGCAGGCGGTCATCTCCAACCAGAGCGCATTCGATTCCACCAAGCTCGGCCTGGAAGTGGGGGTGCGCACCAGCGTCGATCTACTGAATGCGCGGCAGCAACTCTTCAGCGCGCGGCGCGACTTGGCGCAGGCGCTCTACAACTACATTTTGTCGCGCCTGAGTTTGAGCGCCTCGGGCGGCGTTTTGAGCTTTGCCGATGTCAAACAGGTGAATGAATGGTTGAATCACGCGGCGAAGCCGTAGGTATCGGGCGATGGGTTTGGCTAATGCGTTTTAAGCAATTTTTCTTCGATCAATTTCATGGTTTTGTCTACCGCGCCGCGGTGTTCGGCGGCGAAGCGGAGTGCGGCGGCGCGCATGCTTTTTCTCTTTTCATGATCTTGCAGCAGGGCTTGTGCTTGCGCGAGCGCGGCGCCGGCATCGGCTACGCGTAGCGCCGCACCGCCGTTGACCGCGTCTTGCGCGGCCTGTGCAAAGTTGTGGGTGTGTGGGCCGAGAATGACCGGCACGCCGAGGGCGCAGGCTTCGATCAGGTTTTGTCCGCCGAAAGGCAGCAGGCTGCCGCCGATGATGGCGACGTCTGCAGCGCCGTAATAGGCGAACATCTCCCCCATGCTGTCGCCCAACACCACTTGGGTTTCCGCGCGTATCGGCGCATTCTCGCTGCGGCGTTGAAAGGCGATGCGGCGTGATGCGAGCAGCGTCGCTACGGCATCGAAGCGCTGCGGATGACGCGGCACGATCAGCAGTAATTGGTTCGGGATAGGTGTGGACAGCGCATCCAGCAGCAGTGCTTCTTCGCCATCGCGCGTACTGGCGGCGAGGATGACTTGCCGCTCCGCACCAAATAGTTTGCGTAGCTGATCGTTGGCCGGGGGCGGTACAACATCGAATTTAATATTGCCGGTGACGACGACGTGGTGCGCGCCGAGTTGCGTGAGGCGCTCGGCATCTGCCGAAGTCTGCGCGCAGATCAGCGTTAGGTTCTGCAGTGCCGCGCGCGCAAGTGCGGCAAGCCGCGCATAACCGCGTGCCGAGCGTTCGGACAGCCGGGCGTTGATGAGTGCGAGCGGGATGTGGCGCTGGCGACAGGCGGCGATCAGATTGGGCCACAACTCGGTTTCCATCAGCAGTCCGAAGCTGGGCTTGAAGTGCGATAAAAATCGCTGGGTCGCGCCGGGCAAATCATAGGGCAAATAAGTTTGCAGGACGCGTGTGCCGAAAAGCGTTCGCCCGGTTTCGCGCCCGGTGGGCGTCATGTGGGTGAGCAAGATTTTATGCGCGGGGAAGCGCGCTTGCAGCGCGGCGATAAGCGGCACGCAAGCACGCGTTTCGCCGACGGAGACGGCGTGAATCCAGATCAGCGGCGCTTGCGGCACTGCCGAATACCAGCCGAAGCGTTCGCCCCAATGGCGTAAATAGGCGGGTTGCTTGCGCCCGCGCCACAGCAGGCGCAGCGGGATGAAGGGCAGCAGCAAATACAGCGCCAGCGTATACAAAAGGCGTGGCTTAAACATGCAAGAAACTGTCGGCCACGATGGTCACGTCGGCAACGCTCGGCGGCGCGCCATCCCGGCCTAGGTTGCAGATCGGCGTGGCGGCGTACAGCCCGTTTTTTTCCGGATCGGAGCCGCAATAAATGCCGATGGTGGGCGTGCCCACGGCAGTGGCGAGGTGCACTAAACCGGTATCGACGCCGACAACTAATGCCGCTTGCTTTAGCATCGCGGCCGCTTCTTTGAGCGTGAGGCGCGGCGCGACGACGGCTTGCGGAATGGCGGCGGCCAGGCGTTGCGCGCATTCGTATTCCGCCAAGCTGCCCCAGGGTAAAACTGCGGTCAATCCGCATTGCTGCAAGGCGTGGCCCAGCGCGATCCAATTTTCTTCCGCCCAATATTTTTCGGCGCGGCTGGTGGCATGCAATAGCACTACATAGCGGCTATCCGGCAGCCAATGCAGGGCCATCTCGGGAATGTGAATGCCGTAGTCGAGCGGCAGGTCGGGCGCGAGTTCGAACGCTTGTTGCGCCAGCGCACGGTAGCGCACCACCGCGTGCGCATTGGGATTCACATAAAAAGTCGCGTCATAGCACAGGGCGGCGAGCGACTCGCGTGCGCTGCTGGAGTCCAGGCCAAAACGTTTGCCGTGCGCCAGGCGCGCGAGCAGGCCGCTTTTCAGCAGGCCTTGCGTGTCGAGAATGACGTCGTAATCGGTTTGCGCCAAACGCGCGCGGAAGGCGCGTATTTCGCGCCAGGTTTGCGCGCGGTACAGCGATTTGCGCCAGCGTCGGATGGCTACCGGGATGACCTGCTTTATCTGTGGGTGCAGGGCGGGAATGTCGGCGAAACTTTCCTCGACCAGCCAGTGCAATTCGGCCTCGGGATAACGCGAGCGAATGTCGGCAACGATGGGCAGATTGTGAATCACGTCGCCCATGGACGAAGTTTTGATGAGGAGAATGCGTTTCATGGCGGTATAAATTCGCGCTAAGCTTACACGGAATCCGTTAAAATTGCCCCTTTTGCATCCAACCTAAAAACCGTGGTGGACCGCTTTGTGGGGCGCTATTAGATGTGCGATGAAGTTGTTTGCTACCTTTTTAAGTGGAGCCTCTAGCGTGACAGCGCTACAGGGTGGATTGCGTATTTTTTTGAGCACTTGGCTGCGTTGCTCCTCATTGCGGGGTGGTGGCCCCGCTGCTTCGTCGCGCCTTGCCAAGCACTCAAAAAAATGCGCACTCCGCCCTGTTCAACCACGGTTTTTAGGTTGATCCATGGCCATTCGCGAGCCGTTTTCCGCCGTCATCATTACCCTGAACGCCGCCGCGCAATTGGAAGCGTGCTTGCAGAGTGTGGCGTTCGCGGACGAAGTGTTGGTGGTGGATTGCGGCAGCAGCGATGCGACTTTGGCGTTGGCGCAGCGCTATGGCGCGCGCGTGTTGCATCAAGATTGGCTGGGCTACGGCGCGCAAAAGCAATTCGCGGTGAGCCAGGCCAAGCATGATTGGGTGCTGTGCCTGGATGCCGATGAGCGGGTGAGTGCAACACTGCGCGCTGCGATCGAAGCGGCGTTGATTGCGCCAAGTGCGAGCGGGTTTGAAATGCCGCGTTGCAATCGTTTCATGGGGCGCTGGCTGCGCCACGGCGAAGGTTATCCGGATTGGTCGCTGCGCTTGTTTCAACGCAGCCATGGCCGTTGGTCGGGTGATCCGGTGCATGAAAAAGTGCTGCTGGATGGCGCGCCGGCGCGCTTGCGCGGCGATCTGCTGCACGAATCGGCCGAGGACTTGGCCGCCTATTTGGACAAGCAAAATCGCTACACCACGCTGCAAGCCGAGGCATTGTATCGCCGCGGCAAGCGCGCCAGCGTGACGCAAATGGTGTTGAGTCCGTTGCTGCGCTTTGTGAAATTTTATGTGTTGCGTCTGGGTTTTTTGGATGGCGTGGCGGGGTTGGTGCATATCGTGATTGGTTGTCACAACAGTTTTATAAAGTATGCGAAATTACGGGCTTCTGAAAAGGATGCAAGGAATTGACTGTTGATAAGAATATTGGGTCTGAGATTAATGCTGCGAAAGCATCAAAAAAACCGGTTAAACTTCGGGTAAAAGGCGATTTTCTAAGCCCGGACAGAGCGCTTAATCTGGCTGACCAAACCCGTGCGGCTCTTGCACGACAATGGCTTGAAGAAAATCGGTCAGAGATTTACAACTACAATATGCGCATTGAGAGATGCGGTGTGTTTAGCGACGGCTTGAGGCGGTTTTAATTCATGTCCTCGATGTTTACGAAAACCTAGCTATATTTCCCGGAATTTAATTTAGGCTCCAAAAAATGACGCATCCCATTTTAGTTACCGGCGGCGCCGGTTTCATCGGCGCGAATTTTGTCTTGGATTGGTTGGCGGGCGGCGGCGAGACTGTCATCAATCTCGACAAGCTCACCTATGCCGGCAATCTGGAAAATTTGGCGGCGCTCAAGGACGATGCGCGGCATATTTTTGTGCGCGGCGACATCGGCGATACGGTCTTGGTGGAAGGGTTGCTGAAGCAACATCAGCCGCGCGCCATCGTGAATTTCGCCGCCGAGAGCCATGTCGATCGCTCGATCCACGGCCCGGAAGATTTCATCCAGACCAATGTGGTCGGCACCTTCCATTTGCTGGAAGCGGTGCGCGCCTATTGGGGCGGCTTGCCCGAGGCGCAGCGCGTGGCGTTCCGCTTCCTGCATGTTTCGACCGACGAAGTGTATGGCTCGCTCGGGCCGAACGATCCGGCATTTACCGAGACCACGCCGTTCGCACCGAACAGCCCTTACTCCGCCTCCAAGGCAGCGTCCGATCATTTGGTGCGCGCCTATCATCACACTTATGGTTTGCCGGTGCTCACCACCAATTGCTCCAACAATTACGGCCCGTATCAGTTCCCGGAAAAATTGATCCCGCTGATCCTGCACAACGCTTTGCATGGCAAGCCGCTGCCGATCTACGGCGACGGCCTGAATGTGCGCGATTGGCTGTATGTGGGCGACCATTGCAGCGCGATTCGCGTGGTGCTGGCGAGTGGCCGGGTGGGCGAGACCTACAACATCGGCGGCTGCAACGAGATGGCTAACATCGATGTAGTGAAAACAGTATGCACGTTATTGGATGAGCTAAAGCCCGCCGCGCAGCCTTATGCATCGCTCATCACCTACGTCAAGGATCGCGCCGGCCACGACCGGCGCTATGCCATCGACGCGCGCAAGATCGAAAACGAATTGAAGTGGCGTCCCAGCGAAACCTTTGAGACCGGCATCCGTAAAACTGTGCAGTGGTATCTCGACAATCAAGCCTGGGTGGAGCATGTCGTGAGCGGCGAGTATCAACATTGGGTGGCGGAAAATTATGGTGAGCGGTAAGCAGGAAGCAGTGAGCGGTGAAATGTCGCAGACCAGATTGGGAAGTAAGCGGGAAGCGGCGAGCAGCGAAAAACCGCATATCAAGCTGGAGGTGTGGCGTTCTGCCATGGTGTTGGTGAAGATGATATATGAGGTAACAGGCACGTTTCCGCGCCATGAGCAATTTGGCTTGGTTAGTCAAATGCGGCGAGCTGCGGTATCCATACCTAGCAATATTGCCGAGGGTGCGGCGCGAACGAGCCGGAAAGAGATGGGTCAGTTTCTCAGTATTTCCAAGGGTTCCCTCAGCGAGCTGGATACGCAGATTAGGATTGCGGAAATGCTCGGCTATCTAAAAGATTCCGCCGAGCTACAGACGCAGCTGGAACGGACCAGCAAACTATTGTCCGGATTACATCGAAAAGTGCAAAACGATGACTGACCACACCACTCCCCGCTCCCCGCTTCCAGCTCCCGGGATGAAAGGCATCATCCTCGCCGGAGGCTCCGGCACCCGGCTTTATCCGGTGACTCAAGCCGTGTCGAAACAACTGTTGCCGGTGTACGACAAGCCTATGATCTATTACCCGCTCACCACGCTGATGCTGGCGGGTATTCGCGATATCCTGATCATCTCCACGCCGCAAGACACGCCGCGCTTCGAGCAGCTCTTGGGCGATGGCGGCCAGTGGGGTTTGAATATTTCTTATGCGGTGCAACCGAAGCCAGAGGGCATCGCGCAAGCCTTCATCATCGGCGCGGAATTTATCGGCAATGAGCCGTGCGCCTTGGTATTGGGCGACAACATTTTTTATGGGCACGAATTGGCGGACGACCTGAGCAGCGCCGCCAAGAAAACCAGTGGTGCAACGGTGTTCGCATACCCTGTGACTGATCCTGAGCGCTATGGCGTGGTGGAATTCGATGCCCAAGGCCATGCCCTATCGATAGAAGAAAAGCCAAAGGCGCCGAAGTCGCGCTATGCGGTGACGGGGCTGTATTTTTACGATGCAAAGGTCGTGGAAATAGCCAAATCGCTTGCGCCTTCCGCGCGCGGCGAGCTGGAGATCACCGACGTCAATCGTGTGTACCTCGCGCAAGGCGCGCTCGACGTGCAAGTCATGGGTCGCGGCATGGCCTGGCTCGATACTGGCACACACGAGTCCTTGCTGGAGGCTTCTCAATTCATTCAGACCATCGAAAAACGCCAAGGCTTAAAGATTGCTTGCCCGGAGGAAATTGCATATCGGATGGGGTATATTCCTGCCCAGCAAGTTGCACGACTCGCCGAAGTTCTGGGTAAAAGTGGTTATGGCGCCTATTTGCGCGCATTGTTATCGGATCAAGTTTTTTAATTGAAATGGTATTTTGTTTTTTTGATGTTCTTGGTTTCCTTGTAAAATCAAACAATTCAGAGTTGGCATATCTGCCAATTGACTTGCTGATCTAGGTCGATATCAGAAAGAATTAAATGTTTAGAAAAGATGAGTTGGGCGATACAGCTTTTGTTATTGCCGAGGTTGGTCAGAATCATCAGGGGGAGTTGGAACTCGCGAGGGAATATATCCGGATATTTGCTTTTGAAGGCGCCGACGCTATCAAGTTTCAGACGAGGAAGAACAAATACCTATTTTCGGAGGACGCGTATAGCGCTCCCTACCAAAGCGAAAATGCCTTTGCAGATAGCTACGGCCTTCACCGGGAAAAACTAGAGCTTAAGCCTGAGTGGTTGCCCATCCTGAAAGAGGATTGCGTCAAGTATGGCGTCAAATTCATGTCGACCCCCTTCGACGAACCCAGCCTAGAGATACTTAGGCAAATCGATATTGATATTTTGAAAGTGGCATCATTTGATTTGGGTAATCTCCCATTTATCCATCGCATTGCCAGCTTAGGTAAGCCGGTTGTCATGAGTGTGGGTGGTGGGAAGATCGAACAGATTCGAACCAGTGTCGAAGTATTACTCAATCATCATGATGAGGTAGCGATTCTGCATTGTGTCTCGGAATATCCTTGCGAGTACAACCGACTTGGCTTGGATAATATCGAGGTGTTACACAAGGAGTTTCCGGGCTGCGCGATCGGCTCCTCAGATCATTTCAATGGAACGCTGTCCGGGCCGGTGGCTTACCTGAAAGGGGCTCGAGTTTTTGAAAAGCATGTTACGCTCAATCGTGCATGGAGAGGCACCGATCACAGTTTTGCTCTTGAGCCTGAAGGCTTTCGTAAATTTGTCCGAGACATCAAACGCGTTCGACACATGATGCCGCCTAAACCTGCGGACGATCTTGGAAACGAACGGGTATTTAAAAAACTCGGTAAGTCTTTGATTGCGTATATCGACATTCCGGCAGGGGAAAAGATTACCCTGGAAAACCTATCTGGGCGCATTTTCAACACACAGTACATTCCTGTGCGTGAATCAAATCAAGTCATCGGGAGTATTGCGAAAAGGCATATCGCCAAAGGTGAGCCTATTCATTATTCGGATATTGAAGGCTAGTTGTACGGTGAGCATGTGCGAATGATTAGTCATGACCTCCTTGCATCGATTCAATTGATCGCCTTTGATTTTGATGGTGTATTTACTGATAACACGGTTTATGTTTCCCAGGACGGGATTGAATCAGTCCGTTGCTGGCGCAGCGATGGTCTTGGGCTATCGAGACTTCGAGGCATTGGCGTGCACGCATTCATTATTTCTACGGAAGCCAATCCCGTTGTGACGGCCAGAGCGAATAAATTGAAAATACCCTGTAAGCAGGCCATCGAGGATAAAGCCGCAGCTATCCTACAAACTTGTAAGGAGTTTAGTATCGAGCCGGCGCGTACAATGTTTGTTGGTAACGACATCAACGATATTCCGGCCTTTAATGCAGTTGGGGTGCCTGTGGCAGTTGCCGATGCCCATCCCGAAACGTATCCGCATGTGCTTTATCGCACCACCAAACCGGGTGGCTTTGGCGCTGTGCGCGAGATTTGTGACCTGATATTCAGCGCGAAACAAGGCGCCAATGGATTTTGAAATGATGTCTGCAGATGCTCTTTTCGATGTAAGTCAAGAAATTGTTCTTATTACCGGCGTGTCTGGTCAGCTTGGCGGTGAGTATGCTCAGGCCTTTTTGCGGCGCGGGGCTCGTGTTGTAGGCTTGGATGTTCGGCCTTCAGCTTGCAGTGATTCGATGGTGAAAGATTTTCCCGAACACTATTTTTTTTGTACCGCGAATGTGACTGACAAGGGGGCATTGCGGCGCGCCTTGGCTGAGGTTGAAACCTGTTTTGGTACTCCAACGGTGCTCGTCAATAATGCTGCCATCGACTCTCCGCCATCGGCGCCACCCGAAGAAAATGGACCTTTCGAGGACTACCCGGAAGCGTCATGGGATAAAGTGATCGACGTCAACCTCAAAGGTGCATACCTGTGTTGCCAGGTTTTCGGCGCTGCCATGGCCAAGGCCGGCAAGGGTTCGATTATCAATATTGCGTCGATCTATGGTGTCGTTTCGCCTGACCAAAGCCTTTACGAGTACCGTCGGAAACGGGGTGAGGTCTTTTTCAAGCCTGTTGCCTATTCCGCCGCGAAGTCCGGCATTTTGAATCTCACCCGCTATTTGGCCGTCTACTGGGCGAAGAAAAATGTTCGCGTAAATTCGCTTACGATCGCTGGGGTGTTCAATAATCAGGAGCAGGCATTCTTAGATGTTTACTGTGGCCGCATTCCTGTTGGCCGCATGGCGCATGCCGATGAATACAATGGCTCCGTGCTATTTCTCGCAAGCCCAGCTTCGCGTTATATGACCGGCGCCAATCTTGTTATTGATGGCGGTTGGACAGCGATCTGATCATGCCGAATAACATTTCTTATATTCCTAACTGGATCAACGGCCAGGAAGCGCAACCTAAAACCGCAAGCTGGTTGGATAAATTCAATCCACACAACGGTGAGTTGCTTTGTCATGTAGCCGACTCGTCAGAATCTGATACGCAATGCGCCATACAATCGGCGGTTGATGCTTTCCCGGCGTGGTCAGACCTTACCCCGGTTAAGCGGGGGCAGATCCTGGCGGATATCGTTTCTGCAATGAAACGAAATGCCGATGCATTGGCCGATTGTGTCGCCCTCGAAACCGGAAAGCCCCCGCAGGATGCAAAGGGAGAAACCGGTGGCGCCATTCTCCAGGCCGAATATTTCGCCGGCGAGGGTATGCGTTTGTATGGACGCTCCTTGGCTTCGGGGATGCCGGGCAAATACAGCCATACCGTGCGCCAGCCACGGGGTGTGGCTGGCTTGATCGTTCCCGCCAACACGCCCATCGCCAATATCGCCTGGAAAACGTTCCCTGCGCTGATCTGTGGCAATTCGGTCGTACTTAAAGCCGCCGAGGATGCGCCCCGCATTGCCTTGCTCTTTGCGCGGTTGACCAAGGAGGCTGGCTTGCCGGATGGTGTCTTTAATGTCATTCAGGGGCGAGGGCAGCCTGCGGGAGCGGTGTTGGTAACCGACGAGCGTGTGAATGTCATCAGCTTCACGGGTTCGACCGGCGTGGGGCGATGGATTGCTGAAGTCGCCGGGAAGCGGCTTGCCCGGGTTTCGCTTGAATTGGGC
Source organism: Pseudomonadota bacterium (assembly GCA_021812385.1). Taxonomy (GTDB): domain Bacteria; phylum Pseudomonadota; class Gammaproteobacteria; order Burkholderiales; family Thiobacteraceae; genus RBG-16-58-11. The sequence continues at coordinate 52,216 of JAKANO010000013.1, forward strand.
GGCAAGAACCCGCTGGTGGTATGTGACGATGCCGATATTGATCAGGCCGTACATTGGGCGGCGCTATCCGCTTTTAGCAATGCGGGCCAACGTTGCGCGGCGGGCAGCCGAATCATTGTCTTTCGGACAGTGTATGAAGAATTCAAAGAAAAACTGGTTGCCAAGGCGCAGACCTTAAAGCTCGGGGTAAGTGCGGGCTGTGATTTGGGCCCAGTGGTCAACAAACGTCAGCAACAATCGATTCTGGCCGCAATAGAGACCGCCAAGAAACAAGGAGGTCGAGTGCTTTGTGGTGGAGGGGCGCCAACCGCGCCTGATCTTGCGCAAGGTTATTACATTCAACCTACGGTCATCGAGGGACTAGCGCCGAGTGCTGAACTGAGCTGCAAGGAAGTCTTCGGCCCGGTGGCCACGCTGCATCTGGTTGCGGATGTAGAGGAAGCGCTCAAACTAGCCAATGCCACCGAATATGGCTTGACCGCAGCGATTCATACCCGCAGCGTAGATCGTGCCATGTGGTTTGCCCAAAAGGTGCGTGCTGGTATGGCCAATGTCAATTTGGGCACTTATGGCAGCGAGCCGCATATGCCCTTCGGCGGCTTCGGCGCATCTGGCAACGGTACGCGCGAGCCAGGCGTTGAGGCATTGGATGTTTATTCCGAACTGAAAAATATTTCCTTCTTGGTTCGTCCCGAGCAGCTCTGACACGCATGAAACCACGCGCCATTGCCTTCATTCCCGCCCGATCCGGCTCCAAACGGGTTAAAAACAAAAATATTCTTCCATTGGGGGGGCATCCGATGCTGGCGTACACCGTGCGTGCCGCGATTGACAGCGGCGTGTTCGATGCCGTCATTTGTGCCACTGATAGCGAGCAGTACGCGGATGTAGCGCGTCATTATGGCGCCGAGGTTCCTTTTCTGCGTTCCGCTGAAATATCGGGCGACAAGTCACCCGATATCGAGTGGGTTGTATGGATGTTAAAAGCACTGAAGGAGGCCAGCCGGGAATTCGAGATTTTCAGCATTCTCCGACCGACCAGTCCCTTTAGGCAGCCAGAGACCATTCGCCGCGCTTGGTCCCAGTTCATTGAAGACCCGTGTGCAGATTCATTGCGCGCCATCGAAAAATGCAAGCAGCATCCCGGCAAGATGTGGGTTATCCGCGGCCAGCGCATGTTGCCCCTGCTGCCTTATAGCAATGGCACAACGCCCTGGCATAGCAGCCAATACGCTGCACTGCCCGAAATATATGTACAAGATGCCAGCCTGGAAATTGCATGGTCACGAGTCCCTCTGGAGCAGAACAGCATCGCCGGCGAAGCCATCATTCCCTTTATCAGCCAAGGGCTGGAGGGCTTCGATATCAATGACCCTGAAGACTGGTGGATGGCCGAGCGCTTGCTCGCCACGCAAGAGGCCGTGTTGCCGGCAATCAGTCTTCCCCCTTACAACCTCGACGAGTAAACCGGAGCCAAAACAGTGGGCGATCAAGTTGGACAAGCCGTAGAAGGCACGCTTTATTACATCCCATATCCCGAATTCGAACGTATCCGCGCACTGAAAATGGCGCGAGAGCAGCGCGCGGCAATCTTCGCCGATATGTGCCGGCTAAATGCACTCTACATGATCGCCCGTGCGGGATCGGGTCATATCGGCAGCAGCTTCAGCAGCCTGGATATCATGAGCTGGCTGCTGCTGGAAGAGATGCAAAAGGATGATATTTTCTTCAGCTCCAAGGGTCACGACGCACCGGGTTATTACTCCGCCCTCATCGGTATGGGCAGACTCGAATTCGACCTCATTCACAAGTTGCGAAAAATCGACGGCCTGCCTGGACACCCGGATATAGGTACGCCGGGGATCGTGACTAATACCGGGTCGCTGGGCATGGGCATTTCCAAAGCCAAGGGCATGGTGTTTGCAAATCGTTTGGCCAAGCGATCTGGTTGCATATTCGTAATGACTGGCGACGGCGAGTTGCAGGAAGGCCAGTTCTGGGAATCCCTGGTTTCGGCCGTGAACTATGGTCTGCATGAAATTACCGCCATCATCGACCACAATAAATTGCAATCAGATACCTTCGTTAAAAATGTTTCCGACCTGGGCGACCTGGAAGCCAAATTACGCGCCTTCGGCTGGCGTGTCGAACGCTGCGACGGCAATGATATCGGCGCATTCGCCACCACCCTCGCTTTGCTGAAAGACGAAACCCGACCCAAGATCATTATCGCCGATACTATAAAAGGCAAGGGTGTCTCTTTCATGGAGCACACCTCGCTGGATTCCGATGTAGCCATGTACCGTTTCCACAGCGGTGCGCCCGATGCCAGTTCCTATCGATTGGCCGCTCAGGAAATTATTGAACGATTGCAGCAACACATGAGCGCTGCCGGCGCCGCTGCCCTGGGCTTCGAGACTATTGAGCGCGAGGCCACCGCGCCGCCACCCACTACTGCACAGCGCCTGATACCTGCCTATACCCGAGCGCTGCTGGAGCAAGCCGAAAAGCATCCCAATCTTGTTGCCCTGGATGCAGACCTGATACTGGATACGGGCCTCATCCCTTTCCGCGAGCGCTTTCCGGAACGCTTCTTTGAGTGTGGTATCGCGGAACAGGATATGGTATCAACAGCCGGCGGCATGGCGTTGAAGGGGTTGCTGCCGGTGGTTCATTCTTTTGCATGCTTTCTCTCCACGCGCCCGAATGAGCAGATCTACAACAATGCAACCGAGCGAACAAAGATCATCTACGTTGGTTCGCTCGCTGGCGTGGTTCCTGGCGGCCCTGGTCATTCACACCAGGCAGTGCGTGATATTTCTGCGTTGGCCGCCATGCCTGGTATGACCTTGGTTGAGCCTTCTTGCGAGGCTGAAGTCGGTCCGCTACTTGATTGGTGTATTAATGAGGCGCCCGGTAATTGCTATATCAGATTGGTATCTTTGCCCTGGGAAATCCCTTACGAATTGCCGAGAGGATATCGACCTAAGTATGGACAAGGTATGACCATAGTTGAGGGTGCTGACATAGCAATTATTACGTATGGGCCAGTAATGCTGAGTGCCGCAGTTAAAGCCGCGGACATTTTTGCAAAAGAAAAAGGCCTTAGTGTTAGGGTCATTAATTTGCCTTGGTTGAATATTGTGGATTCCGGCTGGCTTAAGACGGCAATCGGAAGTTGCAGGCACTTACTTTGTTTAGATAACCATTATGTTATTGGTGGGCAAGGCGCAGAGCTTTCGCGCACCATGGCGCAATGGGATAGCCGGCGTGCACAAGTGCACCATCTTGGTTTGGAGGATATTCCGCCGAGCGGAACTAATCAGGAAGTCTTGAGCAGGATTCGCCTCGATACTAGCGCAATTGTGGAAGCGCTAGGGAAAGCGTTAAAACAATGACCGAAAAGCCGTATGGAATAGAGGGCGCTCAAAATAGAGGCGTGAAAGCTTTGATTACTGGCATCACAGGCCAGGATGGGGCTTATTTGGCACGTTTTCTCTTGGGAAAGGGGTACACCGTAATTGGTGTCTCCCGCGACGCCTCGGTTGCGCGTCTTCATAACCTTGAGGCTTTTGGCATTCGAGAACAGGTGATGATGGAGTCAATGGCAATGAATGACTTTCGTAGCGTTATACAAGTGCTTCGAAAAGTCTTGCCAGATGAAATCTATAATTTAGCCGGGCAAAGTTCAGTAAGCCTTTCGTTTGAGCAGCCTGTGGAAACTCAGGAAAGTATTAGTATCGGTGCCCTTAACTTGCTGGAAGCGATACGTTTCCTTGATTATCCAGTTCGGCTTTACAGCGCGGGGTCTAGCGAATGTTTCGGAAATACTGAAGTCCCTGCCGATGAAAGCACCCCGTTTCGTCCGCGCAGTCCATATGCGGTAGCAAAGGCTACCGCTTTTTGGCAGGTGGCAAATTATCGCGAGGCCTATGGAATACACGCGTGCTCAGGCATCTTGTTTAATCATGAGTCACCTCTTCGTCCAGAACGTTTTGTCACACAAAAAATTGTCGCTTCTGCTTGCCGTATTGCTAATGGAAGCCAGGAAAAACTCCATCTTGGGGATATATCAATTTATCGGGATTGGGGTTGGGCACCAGAATATGTGGAGGCCATGTGGCTGATGCTTCAGCAGGATCGCCCTGATGACTATGTGATTGCTACTGGGGAAAGTAGATCTTTGACAGAATTCATTGACCATACGTTTTCGTGTCTAGATCTTGATTGGCGGGAATATGTTCAAACCGAAACTGCGCTGAAGCGCCCTTCCGATATTTTAATGAGCCGCGCAAATCCATCCAAAGCCATGAATGAACTGGGTTGGTGCGCGCACTCAAAGATGAATGATGTCGTGCAAATGATGGTTTCTAATTATCGCGGAAACAGCACGTTTGGCTGACGAGATATGTATGATTCAAAATGTAAGTCTTTTTAATAAAGTGTGTAATTGATGTTTAAGTTTTATGATCGCCTAAAACAACTGGCACGGCCGTTGCGTGAAAAACAGCAAATCGCGCTTGGCAAGCAGAAACCGAAAGCTGCACTTCCCAATTGGGGCTTGATCGTTGCTACCAACGAGTCGTTGTGGAACGACTCATTGGTAAGAGCCAAAGATAGCCCGCGTATCCTGATGGCTACAGCCATCGGCGGCCATCCCCAGTTCACGGTATTGGAAAGCGCGCTAAATGTTGCCTTGACTCTTCGTGGGGCTAAAGTCGACACCCTATTGTGTGATGCTGCTATGCCCGCATGCCAGCGAGCCAAGATTTCTGGTGTTAAACCTCGGGTATTGGCGGATGGCAAACTGAAAGAGGTGTTTTGCTCTGGTTGCATGGCTACTGGTAAAACGGTGTTTACAGTTCCCGGGCTCAATATTTTGCAGATGAGCAATCATATTAGTGATGAGGAGCGTGCCCAATCACGAGATATTTCCTTATCTGTGCCTGTTGACGATATCACCGGCTATACCTTGGATGGCTTACCGATTGGCGAGCATGCCTTGGCTGGCGCATTGCGCTATTACGGGGTTGGCGATCTTTCCTTGGAGCCGGATGGCGAGGCTGTTCTTCGGCGCTATCTAGAATCGTCGCTGCTGACGGCGTTTTGTATAAAGCAATTGATACGAGTTAATAAATACGATGTGATTGTCAATAACCACGGTATCTATGTGCCTCACGGTATTGTCAGCGCCGTGTGCCGCAACCAGAAAGTGCGCACGGCCTCATGGAATCTGGCCTATCGTAAACAGTGCGCGATTTTTAGTCACACCGATACTTATCACCATACGCTAATGGACGAACCTGTCGGCGACTGGGAAAATATGACATGGTCCAAGGATCGCGAAGCCGAAATAGTCCACTACCTAGAGAGTCGCCGCAAAGGCAGTCGCGATTGGATTTGGTTTAACCGCGATGCGGACGACAACATGGACAATTTTGCCGCCAAGGTGGGGCTGGATTGGGGTCGTCCGGTGGTTGGCATGTTGACGAATGTGGTGTGGGATGCACAACTTCACTATCCGGCCAATGCTTTTCCAGGCATGGTCGATTGGGTGATGCGTACTGTCGCTTACTTTAGGGGGCGTCCTGACTTGCAATTGTTGATCCGCGTACATCCTGGTGAATTGGCACCCCCCGGCGGGTCAACTGTTTCGAGGCAACCTATTGTTGAGGAAATCCGAAGTACATTCCCCGATTTACCTAAAAATGTCTTCATCATTGGGCCGGAAAGTACAGTCAGTACCTACGCGGCGATGGAACGTTGCGACAGCGTCATTATCTATGGCACCAAGACAGGTGTTGAGCTAACTAGTGCCGGTATCCCGGTTATCGTTGCTGGCGAAGCCTGGATTCGCAACAAGGGCGTCACTTTGGATGCCATGAGTGCAGATGACTATTTTCGATATCTTGATAGGTTGCCACTAGGAAAACGAATGGAGCCAGATACGATTGAGCGGGCTCGTAAGTATGCATACCATTTCTTTTTTCGACGTATGTTGCCGTTGCCCTTTTTGGAGCCAAAGCCGCAATCGTGGCCGCCCTTCGAGGTTGCTGTAAAAAATTTGGATGAATTGTTACCCGGAGAATATAAGGGGCTGGATGTCATCTGCGATGGCATCCTAAACGGTTCTGCGTTTATTTATCAGGCAGAGGAATTAGGTCTTCATGACAACTAAAAACAAAACACTTCCCCGCGTCGCGCGGGGACTCAAGAAAATTTTTGGCGGTGGGAATCCCGTGGCTAATGCGGTGAAGATCACAAGCTCACTAAGTCTTATCGAGCAGTACAAGAAGAATGGGCGCATTCCTTGGTCTCCTGGCTATGCTAAATTCAAAAACCTGCTAATGATGGAGACATTGACTGACAAAAAACTGATGGAAACATTCCGCCAAGGCAAGCCGCTCCCTAAGGGGTTTGGTATGCGTCTCGACGAGCGTGTGGTCGAATGTCCGTGGGCGATTTCGCGTGTACAACAAGGTCAGGGCTTACTTTTAGATGCGGGGTCCGTACTCAATGCACCCATGTTCCTTGATGCCCCCGAGCTTAGCCAACAAAAGATTATTATCTACTCGCTGGAAATGGACTCGGTTCGCCTGGATCCTCGGTTGTCGTACTTGCATGGTGATTTCCGTGAGCCAGTGTTGCGGGACGGTATTTTCGATGCCATCGTTTGCATTAGTACATTGGAACACATTGGCATGTGGCCGATCCCCAAGCCGCCGTATGAAATTACCCTCAAATTACCCCAACCCGAGAAAGATTTGTTTGCCTATCGCGGTGTGTTGAAGACATTTCATGATTTGCTAAAGCCGGGTGGGAGACTGTTGCTTACCGTACCCTATGGTAAGGCCGAAGATCAGGATTGGTTGCAGATCTTTGGTGCGAAGCAAATTGAGGACGTCAAACAATCCTTTGGTGGCGAGTGCCTTTCTGAAACATACTATCGCCATGCCGCTGACGGGTGGGATACAGCCACACCCGAGGAATGTGCGGAGCTTGAGTACTTTAATATCGTGCGTACTCCGGAATTCGGCCCGGATTTTGCCGCAGCGGCACGTGCCGTCGCTTGCTTGGAATTGGCCCGAGAAAAATGAAATCCGAAAGCCAAACCCCCATCACGGTTGCCATTGATTCTCAAATCTCAGCTAACGCCTCAGGTGGTACAGAGACAGCGTTGTTGTCACTTTTGCTGGCGCTGGGAGCATCAAAAGTTCGTGATCGCTTCGTGTTGCTGGGGTTAAAGGGTCATGACCACGAGTTGGTTCCCTTTATAGGGGCAAACATGGACAAGTTCGTGTGGCCGGCGAGCTATCGCTGGTACGACCCGGCAACTGAACGATCGGTTGGCATGAAACCGCGCTGGCAAAGATTGCAATCAGCATTGGGGCCTTTGGGCGGCATCGTCCCAAGGCTTTATCGCTACTACGCGGCTAATACGCCACTGACGCCAAAAGTCCAGCGCCTGGCAAAGCGCTTGGGACCTTTCAAGTTTATAGCAGCGCCAGCTTATCGTCTCTATCGGGGGATGCGCGATGAGGCATCGAGGCCCATGGTCGCAGCCCGCGCGAATAAGATTCTCAAATCCAAGGGGGTCGCGGTAGTGCATTTCCCCTATCCACTGCATTTTGAAACCTCTCTACCCTACGTCTACGAGCCGTGGGGATTGCCGCATCATCATCAACCCGAATGCTTCCGGCCTGGCGAGGCGGAGTGGATGGATGAGTTGTTTGGCCGTGGTTGTCGCAAAGCTGCCATGGTGGTGACTGCCACTCGCTGGGTGAAACAGGACATCATTGCCAAATATGGCATCGCACCCGAGCGCATTGCAGTTATTCCGCGGATGCCTCGATTTGATCATGCTGATCGATTTATGGATAAGTCGGAGGCCCTGGCCGGTCTTCCCGAAGCGTTTGCATTGTTCCCGTCGGCGACTTGGGTGACCAAAAACCACATCCGCCTGATCCGTGCCATTGCAAAACTGCGTGATGAGCATGGCGTATTGCTTAATCTGGTTTGCACTGGTCGCACCAATACACCCGAATCAAATAAAATTGAAGCTGAGATCGAACGGTTTAAATTGGCTGGCCAGGTGCGATTTCTTGGCGTGGTTTCGGTTGAACGCCTCAACACTTTATTCAAAAATGCAAAATTTTTAGTTCACCCATCTATCTTTGAAGGCTTAGGGCTGCCACTACTTGAAGCCTTCCAAAACGGGCTGCCTGTTCTAGCTTCAACTGCGGCTTGTATCCCGGAAGTGGTCGGAGACGCCGCTCTGCTGTTCGATCCGTATGACGAGGCCGATATCACACGCGCTTTGTTGGAAGCTATGCGAACCCCTAAAATGCTCGAAGACCTTCGAGTCAAGGGAGCCCACCGCATTGAACATGGGTTTCCCAGCCCGGATAAGATCGCAAAAATGTTCGATACCGTTTACCGGCACGCCGCTAAAGCTTCTTTAAACGATGAACAAAAAGCTTTGCTTGATGAGATGCTGCGTTAACCCAATATGATCGAGCAAGGAACCTTCCCGATGAATTCCAGATTGCACCCCGAAGACAGGGCCGAGCATGCGCGCACGATTTCCGATAGCAGCATAAAGATTGAGGGTGACGATGTTCTCGTCATCAAGCCGAGTAACAAGATTGGCCGCCTCGGACTGCCACAAGTGTGGGAAAGTAAATACCTGCTGAAGTATTTCGTGCTGCGTTCAATCCGTGGGCGCTACCGTCCGACGACTATGGGGTATGGTTGGATCATCTTCCGGCCGTTGTTGCTCTGCCTGGTTTATGTCGGGGTGTTTGGTCACCTGGTTGGCGTAAAGACGGATCCCATTCCATTTCCTCTGTTTGTTTTTTTGGGTATCAGCTTGTATCTATTTTTTTCGGGAACCGTATCGGACACAGCATCATCGCTGATGAATAACGCTGGAATCATGAGCAAGGTTTACTATCCACGACTGATCGTGCCGCTGACATCGCTGTTCGTTAACGTCATGGACTTGTTGGCCTCGTTTGTGGTGATTGTCGGCTTGATGTTGGTGTATGGAGTCTATCCAGGATGGAACGTAGCGTATTTTCCGCTCTTCCTGGCTGGGCTGGCGCTGGCGTCATTTGCTTTGGGGTTGGTGCTGGCAGCCCATTCCATCAAACGAAGCGACATCATGATGGCGCTGCCTGTGATCATGCGTGTGATGGTTTATGCCATGCCATGCGTGTATCCAATTGCTATGGTGCCCAAAAAGTTTTTGACCTTGTATTACATGAATCCGATGGCATCGTTGATCCAGGGTATTCGCTGGTCCTTGTGGGATGAAGTTCCGCCGCCGTTATGGTCGGTGGGTTTGGCTGCCGTCTTGATCGTCATTGGGATCTATTATGGTCTGGTTGCGTTTACGCGCGCCGAGCGCACCATGGTCGATTCCCTGTAGGTAGAGTGTGGATATTTTATGAGCGATACCGTTATTAGTGTCAGGGGTTTAGGCAAAAGCTATATAGTAGGCGGCAAGCCCCATTGGGCAATCCGTGATATTAATTTTGACGTGCAGCGTGGCGACGTGTTGGGCATCGTTGGGCGCAACGGAGCCGGCAAGACGACCATGCTGCGCGTGCTGTCACGCATCACCGATCCGACCGAGGGCGAGGCCCGCATCAAGGGACGTATAGGCACCCTGTTGGAAACCGGCACGGGCTTTCATCCAGATCTGACTGGTTGCGAGAATGTCTATCTCAACGGCGCCATCCTGGGTATGCGGCCGAAAGAGATCAAAGCCAAGTTTGAAGAGATCGTCGATTTCGCGGGCATCGGCAAGTTCATCAATGCGCGCGTCAAGACCTATTCCTCTGGCATGCGCTCACGCTTAACCTTTGCTGTCGCTGCCCATCTGGATACGGAAATCCTGATGGTAGACGAGGTGTTGGCCGTAGGCGACATTGCGTTTCAGGAAAAGTGTCTCAATAAGATGGACCAACTAACGCAGCATCAGGAACGCACTATCTTGTTCGTCAGCCATAGCATGGGGGCGATTCAATCTCTGTGTAATCGCGCGATACTGATCGAAAACAGCAATGTGCACACGGAAGGCGCCACAGATACCGTGGTCAAGGCCTACACCACGCTGTTGCTTGGCCCAACGGGGGAGGCTGATCTGAGTTCAGCGAAGGGCCGCCCAGGCTCTGGTCTGGTGCGCTTTACGAGTATGCAACTCGAGGATCTGGACGGAAATGCAATCAGCAGCGTTCCTGCCGGTAGCGGTGCCCGCATCGTGTTCAATTACGAGAGCAATCTGGAAAAGCCCTCCAGAGACGTTATCCTTACCGTCGTCGTCGCCGGCAGCAAGGGTACGCGCCTGTTCGGTTTGCCAAGCGATATCATTCGTTCCGAATTGACGCTGGACAAGAAGCGAGGTCAGTTCGTCTGTACCGTTCCCAAGTTGCCGCTGCTGCCAGGCAATTACGACATCGTGGCCAGTTGCATTGTCAACCGTGAACTGACGGATAAAATTTCCAATACGTGCCATATCACCGTTTCAGACAGCGATTATTTCGGTACCGGGCGGCTTCAGCAGGGAAATTTGGGAGATGTACTTGTAGATTTTAAATGGGATTGCATCGGTGGCGATGAAAAATAAGGCTTGGCTCCCTAAACAGATATTCGGATGCCTAACAAAACCCCTCATGACTATTCATCATAGAATCAAAATTCTTGGGGAAATCAGATGATGTCGCGGGCCGAGTTTCCTCTTTTTAAGAAATTTGTTGATGCTTACAATGGTGAAAATCCGCCAGCTCATTTGCTTTTCGGTGATTCCGTGGCGCTCAGGGTTGCGGATGACGACACGTGCAACAACACATTGGAAAGCTTGGTATCTGCAGAGTTAGGAGAACAATCTGTTTGCCATATTTCACATTCCGCATTTCATTCTCAGGTCTTTTGCCTATTCTGCAACTGTCTTCCAAAACTTCGCCATCAGCCCCGTAGCGTCATTATCCCGATCAATCTCCGCTCATTTTCTCATTCATGGGATCTTCATCCGGACTATCAATTTCTATGGGAAACTGCCACGCTCGATGATTTTGCGCGGGGTGTGGATGGGATACGGCCACCAATACAGTCGACACCTGTCGCGAAAGCTGTGTTTCAGGCCGTACCGGTGCACCTGCCTTCAGGTGAAATTCGACTTATTGGCGAGTTCCTGGAAGTTATTGCTTCCCGTGTACATAAGAAATCGGGTAAAGAATGGGAAATCAGGCTGCGAGATATTTTTGCATTTCATTATATGTATAACCTCTATTCAACACATCGCAAGTTAAGGTACTTAGGGACGGCCGTAAAAAACCTTCATCGCATGGGTATCGGTGTAGGGCTGTATATCACCCCTATCAATTACCGTGCTGGCAAGAAATATGTGGGCGGGTATTTCGAGAAATGCGTCTCCAGCAATGTGACGATAATAGAAAAATATTTGAGGAGCTTTGGTGTTAAAAAAATTAAAGGTTCTGAACTGACCCAAGGTAGCTGCAAGGGATTGGGTGCGGCTATGTTGAACCTCGCATTTGAATGCAATGAGCTTGATTTTTTTACGCCGCATAATGCTAGTGAGCACGTGAGGTACACGGCAAGAAAGAGCCTGGCGAAACAAATTGCATTGCTTGCCAAGGCGGTAGAAGTCAGCTAGTGATCACCTTTTAGTCGATTGAATCCCCTTGCATGTCATGCCACGAAAAGCGCTACTAAATGCAATTGAAAAAGATATTCACTTATGGCTGAACTAACTGAACTGGGCCGAGCTGTTTTCGGGGGCGCCAGAGGTCCTGGCACATCAGGCCATTGCGTAAACAGCGAGGCCTCGGTGAATTTAGATTTATCGTTGTTCCCTCTGGTCACCATTGGCCTTCCGGTTTTTAATGGAGCCGATACATTGGCGGCGGCACTGGAAACGCTGGTAAGGCAAGACTATCCAAACTTGCAGATCGTTATTTCAGACAATGCATCCACCGATGGGACCTTGGCGATCTGTGAGGAGTTTGCTCGCGGGGATCCGCGTATCCGCATTATCCGCAAACAAGTAAACGAAGGGGCAGTGGCCAATTTCAGAACCGTGCTGGACGCTGCTGAAGGCGAGTTCTTTATGTGGGCGGCTGCGGACGATTACTGGTATCCGCAGTTTATCGGCCGGCTGCTGCCCGCATTGCGTGCTGACTCCGCCGCAGGCGTTGCAATGTGCGCAGTTGATCGGCGCCTCCCGGACGGATCGCCATTTGACCTGATCCGGTTCATCGGCGACATGAATCCGAACGGCATGGGGCATCTGCGATTGCTAGGTAAAATCCTGTCAGGGGCCAAGTACAACTTGTTTATTTATGGGTTGTTCCGCACGCAACTTCTGCGGCGCGCGATGCGATGCTTCCCGGAGGTGCTCGGCGGAGACCGGCAGTTTATTTGCCAGTTGGCCTTGGCTCGCCGATTTGCCTATGTGGATGAAGTGCTTCTTACGCGGACACACCAGCCGAAACATTCTGAAGCTTACATGGACGCGATGGCAAAAAGCGGGACTCTGCGTCGGCAACTGCTTTCATTTGCTACGGTGATTTTAGGCTCCAGCATTATTCCTTGGTGGCGTAAGGCATTCCTTCCGGTCGCGCTGGTACAATATTTGGCGCTCGGTATTCGGCAAAAACATTTTATGAGTTTAAACATGATCAAGAAAATCGCACGAAGATTTTATCTAACGCCTAGATTGCTGGTGACGGTAATTGGGTTGCTTGGTGTTTCTATTGTTGGAAGCTGGCTATTGGCCTATCTAGATGTGGTTTCGTTGGAATTCTCGGTGGGCATGCTCTTGGTAACTGCGCTATTCTTCGCCGCTGTGCTGTTGAACAGGAGTTGGATAATTCGATCCCAGGAATTCATTCAGGGAAGACTTTTCGAAAATCATCAAGACGATCATCAAGAAATGAGCCGGATGCTGAAGGAGCTGCGGTATCTGACGGATACGCTTCTTCATCCGGAACTGGCGGCAGCCAAAACCAAGGGTAATTTGCTGTCAGATCACGTCACCCAACGCATAGAAAAACATCGCAAGGTGGTGGAATTCGTTCGCAATTTGGAAGAAAGTAAAATTCGTGAGGTCTATATTGAGGAACTTTTCCCCGGTATACAAAATATCTCTGTGCCTATAGGGGCGATCAACGAGCTAACTGGTCATGCGAATAAGACAGATATGCTGTATGTGTCAGCGGTGGCAAAACACATTGGTGCGATGAAAATGTTCGAGTTTGGTACCTACATGGGGCGTACCACCTACCAGTTGGCACATAACAACCCCGATGGCCAAGTGTTTACATTGAATCTCCCCCCTGAACGTGATCACCGTTACGCGCCTTTCATGGGGGTGCTGTTTAAAGGGAGAGAAGAAGAAAAACGCATAACGCAAATACATTCGGATTCGCGCGAATTCGTTACGGCACCGTACAGCCACCAGTTCGATTTTGTGTTTGTTGATGGTGACCATAGCTATGAATTGGTGAAAAACGATACACAAAAGGCTTTTGAGCTGTTAAAGCCTGGGGGTGTCATCATGTGGCACGACTACGCGCCCAAGTCCGAAGGACTAGTTCGTTTCTTCCGAGAATTCACGCAGGATCGGCCGCTTTTTCGCATCCGCTCCACTTGTTTGCTGGTTTACATTGATGGCGTTGATGTAATGAAGCACAAGCTAGGTGATATGCCGCATAGCCTCGAGTTGGAATATCGAGAAGCGAACCCGTATCTCATCGAATCTCTCTATCATTCCTGATGTCAGATAGTCAGGGTGTTCTCGCCAGGAAACCATTGGCTTGGTAAGCGAAACAAACATTTTGTGTTAAGTGTGCCGATGCTCGGCGTTGACAGAAGCTTAAGGCCTTGCGGATATGACGTTGGATGAGTATAAAAATCGACTTGCAAGGCATTAAATATCGACTCCAGCAGTACCGTTGGTACCGGCCCTTACACATCGCATACACGGGGTGGCGGGCATATCATCGAGGATTGCCTGACTGGGCGGGACTACTCAACAAAGGCTGCGCTACTTGGCAGGCCGCTCTCCAGAACTTGCCGGACGACCCCAAGCGCATCCTGATCGCAACGGGGACGGCTGGCCACTTGCCTTCCATGACGTTGGAGAGTCTCTTGGGGGTGGCCCTACCTCTACGAGGTGCTGCAGTTGATTTTTTGCTCTGTGACGGCGCGCTGCCTGCCTGCATGATGTGCGAGATCAACTGGTATGCGGATGTTTTAGATTTTGCTCAGAAGGGGCCTGTTGATCGTTGCCAATCCTGCCATGCCCCTGCCGTGCATATGCTGGAAAGCGCAGGATTATCTCACTTTGGCTTGGGTGGCCAACTAACAGAGGTAGAGCGGGAGGAAGCTCGCCAACTGGCTACTTCAATCAGTCGGCAGGATATTGGCGCTTATATGGTTGGGGGCATTTCAGTTGGCGAGCATGCCTTGGCTGGTGCATTACGCTTCTATGCGCGGGGCGAATTGGACGATAGCGTCGGTGCCGAGGCTGTGCTCCGGCGATATTTTGAGGCGGCCCTTCTGACTTATCATGCAACACGACGTCTTTTGGGAAGTGGTCGTTACGAAGTTGTAGTTCTCAATCATGGAATTTATGTACCTCAAGGAGTGATTGCCGAGACCGCGCGTCAATTAGGTGTGCGTGTCGTGACATGGCATCCGGCCTATCGACGGGGATGCTTCATTTTCAATCATGATGAAACGTACCATCATGGGCTTCTTGCGGAACCCGTATCATCGTGGGGCCAAATGACTTGGGGCTCGCAACAGCAAATGCAGATTGAAAATTATCTTCGTAGCCGCTGGGTCGGTAAGCAAGATTGGGTGCGCTTTCATCATAATCCCGAATTTGATTTAGAGACTATCCAGCGAGAAATAGGTATTGATCTCTCGTTGCCTACAGTTGGACTGCTGACAAATGTAGTGTGGGATGCGCAACTGCACTACCGAGCGAATGCGTTTCCCAGCATGTTGGATTGGCTACGCAAGACGATTGCTTATTTTGAGCGAAGGCCGGATTTGCAGTTACTTATACGTGTCCATCCGGCAGAAATAACGGGTACTTTGCCAACACGACAGCCGGCTGTGGATGAGATTCGTCGGGCATTTCCTCGTCTGCCAGCTAATGTATTTATCATTCCGCCAGAGAGTCGGTTGAGTACTTATGTGGCCATGTCCCACTGCAATGCCGTAGTTATCTATGGGACTAAAACCGGGGTCGAACTGGCCGCCACAGGCGTTCCGGTGATCGTGGCGGGCGAGGCCTGGATTCGTGGCAAGGGAGTAAGCTTGGATGCGTCCTCTGAAGCAGACTATTTTCGGTTACTAGACGCCTTGCCGCAGCCTGCAAGGTTAGATGACTCCACGAAGGAACGTGCGCTCAAGTATGCCTACCATTTTTTTTTCCGGCGCATGATTCCGCTTGAGAGCATTAAGGGGAGAAAAGGCTGGCCTCCCTTTGGCGTTGCCATTGGTGGATTATCTGATTTGTTGCCTGGGATCTCTCGCGGACTGGATGTGGTTTGCGATGGCATTCTCACGGGTACACCATTCATTTATCCCGCCGAAGAAATGGGCGGTGTGGATGCACGTTGATCGGCCGTTAATCGGCGTTAACTTGCTCTTTGTTCGCCCCGGTTATGTGGGGGGGACAGTTCGCTATGCCGAGGAGTTGCTGAAGCACTTGGTGAAACTTGACTGTTATCGGCTGGTGATTTATGTACAAAAGGGTGTTATTCAATCTGGCTCCGGAGCCTTGGAAAGTATACCCAGGCGTGAATTCAGTGTTCTTGGTGGCTTGGCGGGCAGGGTGCTTATTGAACACTTAATTTTGCCATTTGTGGTGCAGCGTGATGGCGTGGATTTATTGTTCTCACCAGGCTTTGTGTCCCCACTTTGGGGTAAATTTCATAAAGTTGTCACGATTCATGATCTTTACTATCGGCTTTTTCCGCAATTTGTTCGGCCATGGCAACGGCGTTATTGGCGGTTTTTTCTGCCGCTCAGTTTGCGGGGCGTAGATGCTGCTATTGCTGATTCTGAATCGACGCGCGTTGATATTTGTGCCGCTTTTCCGTGGGCGAAAGCAAAAGTCAAACGTATACATTTAGGGGCGGATGTTTTGCATCGAGTTGCGGCCAAGCGTGTTGATAATCGGCCTTACTGCCTTGTTGTCGGAAATATCACACCAAATAAAAACATTGAGACGATTCTTGCGGCCTTCGCCTTGCTTAAAGAAGGTGGTGTCGGTTGCCGGTTGATTGTGGCGGGTAGCGATTTATTTGGTTTGCTGGCGCGGGAGTTAAAATCCATTCCAATAACCTTGGACGTGGAAATGCTTGAGCACGTTACTGATGATGATCTTGCGTCGCTTTACGCCAATGCGCTTTGCTTGATTCAGGCATCGTACTATGAGGGTTTTGGTCTGCCGGTGATTGAGGCGATGGGCGCTGCGTGTCCGGTTATCGCGAGCGATATCCCAGTACTGCGCGAAGTGGGAGGAAATGCCGCCATGTATTTTCCCACTCAATCTCCCGCTGATCTAAGCGAGGCAATCCGTAAGCTGCTCAATGATGATGAAATTCGTTCGCGATTCATTGCTCTTGGTCGCGAAAATGCATTTCGCTTTAAGTGGCGAGAGACGGCAAGGCAGACCGCGGAGTTATTTGATGACGTACTGGAAAAAGTTTCATGATGGCTCAAAGCCATGTGCTAACCCATTTTGTACGCGCATTTTTTGATGATTGTTGTAGTTCGAATGTGCCTTCTTTGGAGAGTAGCCTGTTGTGGCCAATGTAATTTCTACCGTTATTGTCAATTACAACGCAGGCACTTTATTGCGTGGTTGTATCGATTCATTAATGGCCAGCCCAATAGGGATTGAGACTATTGTTGTTGATAATGCTTCCGCAGATGGCAGCATTGAATTCCTGTGTAACTTTCCTCAAGTAAAAGTTGTTCGCAACACGGCCAATGCCGGTTTTGCAGCAGCCTGCAATCAAGGGATTAGGTGTGCCAACACGGAATTTTTGTTGTTCCTAAATCCGGATTGTTCAATTGCTCCGGGTGCCTTGGAACATTTGCTGCATGGCTTGCAATTGCAGGATCGGGTGGGCATGGTCGGTGGGTTGCTGTCCAACCCGGATGGCACAGAACAGCCGGGTGGCCGCCGTGCAGTACCAACGCCTTGGCGCTCGTTCGTGCGGGCGTTCGGGTTAAGCCGTTTTGCAAATCGTTGGCCGCGCTTGTTTTTTGACTTTCATTTACACAAGCAGCCTTTACCTGCAGAACCGATTGAGGTGGAAGCGATCTCCGGTGCCTGCATGCTGGTTAAGCGTGAGGCAGTGGAAGATGTTGGGCTATGGGATGAGGGTTATTTTCTGCATTGCGAGGACTTGGATTGGTGTATGCGCTTTCGGCAGCGGGGCTGGAAAGTGATGTTTGTGCCTTCGGCGCGCGTGACGCATGCTCTGGGGGGGTGTAGTCGCAGCCGTCCAATTTTTGTCGAGTGGCACAAGCACAAGGGCATGATCCGTTTCTACCGAAAGTTTTTTCGGCATCAGTATCCCGGTTTGCTGATGGGCCTGGTGGTGGTGGGTGTCTGGCTACGGTTTGGCCTGGTGGCTGGTTACCACCTGACACGGCGTTTAGGACGTAAGTTGAGGCTTGTGCGTGGATGAACAGTGCATCGGTGTGATGGGTGCGACCAGCTTGGTGGGAGAGTGTCTGTTGCCATTACTGACGCAGACTGGGGCGCAAGTACTTGCATTCTCACGGCGGAAGCATGGTCAAACGGATGGCGGTGTTGAGTGGCGGCAATTGTTTGAAATGCCATCTTCCCCAGCCCCTCTCCCATCAGGGGCGAGGAGTATAAAACAGTGGATTTGCGTCGCGCCAATTTGGGTGTTGCCGGATTATTTTGGTTTGCTTGAAATGCATGGCGCGCTTAGATTAGTGGCGTTGTCTTCTACTTCCCGCTTTACTAAAGACGACTCATTCGACCCTGAAGAGCAAGCTGTTGCGCGTCGGTTGGCTGAGGCCGAAATGCGCGTTCGTGCTTGGGCTGAAAGTAAGGGGGTTGAATGGATCATCCTGCGCCCTACACTGATTTATGGCCGGGGACGGGACAAGAATATTGCCGAGATGGCGCGCTTTATTCGTCGCTTTGGGTTTTTTCCGATTTTCGGGCGGGCTGGCGGTTTGCGTCAGCCGGTGCATGCGGATGATGTTGCGAGTGCGTGTGTTGCAGCATTGCATACCGTTGCTGCGACAAACCAAGCCTACAATCTTTCTGGTGGCGAGACGTTGAGCTATCGCGAGATGGCTGCTCGGGTTTTTTCCGCATTGGGTCGCAACCCTAAACTCTTAAGAGTACCCCTCGGCCTGTTTCGGCTTGCCATGGCTGGCATACGCTGGCTACCGCGCTATCGGCACTGGTCGGTAGCAATGGCTGAACGCATGAACCGGGACTTGTTGTTCGATCACGCCGATGCGACGCGGGATTTTGGATTTACCCCCCGACAATTTTTATTGGAAGCTAAAGACTTGCCGGGTTAGGGCTGGTTAGCTTAATTCTTGGCACTTCAACGTATAATCACTCTTTTTTGCAAATCCAGGATTATGTATGAGCAAAGTCGCTCTCATCACCGGCATCACCGGCCAAGACGGCGCCTACCTCGCCGAATTCCTCCTGAACAAAGGCTACGAGGTGCACGGCATCAAACGCCGCACGTCGCTCTTCAACACGGACCGCATCGATCATCTCTACCAAGACCCGCACATGGCGGGGCGCAAATTCGTTTTGCACTACGGCGACATGACCGACTCCAGCAGCCTAGTGCGCATCATCCAGCAAGTGCAGCCGGATGAGATCTACAACCTGGCGGCGCAAAGCCATGTCGCAGTGTCGTTCGAAGAGCCGGAATACACAGCCAACTCCGATGCCTTGGGTACGCTGCGCGTGCTGGAAGCGATTCGCATCTTGGGGCTGGAGAAAAAGACCCGCTTCTATCAAGCCTCGACCTCGGAACTGTTCGGCAAGGTGCAGGAAATCCCGCAGAAGGAAACCACGCCTTTCTATCCGCGCAGCCCTTACGCGGTGGCCAAGCTCTACGCCTATTGGATCACCGTCAACTATCGCGAAGCCTATGGCATGTATGCCTGCAACGGCATCTTGTTCAACCACGAATCGCCGGTGCGCGGCGAGACTTTCGTCACGCGCAAGATTACCCGCGCCCTAGCCCGCATCAAGCTCGGCTTGCAGGAGTGCTTGTACCTCGGCAACCTGGACGCCAAGCGCGACTGGGGTCATGCCAAGGATTATGTCGAAATGCAGTGGCTAATGTTGCAGCAAGAGCAGCCCGAGGATTTCGTGATCGCTACCGGTGAACAGCAAAGCGTACGTGACTTTGTAAATGCGGCAGCAGATGAGCTGGGCATGAAAATTCGCTGGGAAGGCGCTGGGGTAGAGGAGAAGGGCTACGACGACAAAGGCAATACCATCGTCGCCGTCGATGCGCGCTACTTCCGTCCGACCGAAGTAGAAACCTTGCTGGGCGACCCGAGCAAAGCCAAAAACAAATTGGGCTGGGTGCCGAAAGTCACGTTCAAAGAGTTGGTGGCGGAAATGGTACGTGAAGACCTGAAGGCGGCGGAGCGCGATGAGCTGGTAAAGCGGCACGGCTTCTCTACCTTCGATTATCACGAGTGACATGATGGATCGAAATGCCAAAATTTTTGTAGCCGGACACCGCGGTTTGGTCGGCTCTGCTCTGATGCGGCGCCTGCAAGCCGGCGGCTACAGCAATCTCATCACGCGCCGCCATGCTGAACTCGACCTGATGGATCAGCAAGCGGTGCGCCAGTTTTATGCAGCGGAAAAACCCGACTACGTATTTGTAGCTGCCGCCAAGGTTGGCGGCATTCACGCCAACAACGCCTATCCGGCGGACTTCATTTATCAAAACCTGATGATTGAGTGCAACTTGATCCATGGCGCCTATCAGCAAGGGGTGAAGAAGCTATTATTCCTGGGCTCCACCTGCATTTATCCCAAGCTCGCACCGCAACCGATGAAAGAAGAATACCTGCTGACCGGATCACTCGAACCGACCAATGAACCCTATGCCGTGGCCAAGATTGCCGGCATCAAGATGTGTTCGTCCTACAACAGGCAATACAGTACCAATTTCATCAGTGTGATGCCGACCAATCTTTATGGCACAAACGACAACTATCATCCGCAAGATTCGCATGTGTTGCCGGCGCTGATCCGGCGCATGCATGAAGCCAAAATACGCGGTGACAAACAAGTCGTAGCTTGGGGTACTGGCAACGCGCGGCGCGAATTTTTGTCGAGCGACGACATGGCCGATGCCTGCGTGTTCCTGATGGAACGCTTTGATGCCAAAGACTTGGGCGAATTCATCAACATCGGCGTCGGCTACGACCTGACCATCCGTGAAGTGGTGGAACTGGTGGCGAAAGTCGTGGGCTTTAACGGCGAGTTGCTGTTCGATACCAGCAAGCCGGATGGCGCGCCGCGCAAGTTGGTGGATAGCGGACGCTTGGCCGCGCTGGGGTGGAAACCGCAAGTTGCCTTGGAAGACGGGCTGCGCGCGGCGTACCAGGATTTTTTATGCCGCCTCGAAGCGGGGACGGTGCGGCTTTGAGCCAACTTTACGCCGGTTTTTCCGCAAGCGGGATTCCTGCGCTTGTGCTGCGGGCCATTCGTAATCCTTGATACCACCCGGGATAAATGTTCAAATACGCTTTTGTTCAATCATTGAACGCATGTGGAGGTGCATGAATTTAGCTGCGCACCTTGCTGCATCACCGGTAACAATCATGCTTAGCGACGAATATCGTTACAAGATATTAAAGCGTTTGGAACATGAGCCTGAAATCAGTCAGCGCGAGTTGGCAAAAGAGTTGGGTATCAGTCTTGGGCGCGTAAATTATTGTCTCAAAGCTTTGATCGAAAAGGGCTGGGTGAAAGCGAATAACTTTTGCAACAAGCAGCACAAGAATGCCTATATGTATTTGCTTACGCCCATAGGCGTAGAGGAAAAATCTCGTATCACCGTCGAATTCCTGAAAACCAAAATTGCAGAATATGAATCCTTGAAACGTGAAGTTGAAAATTTGCAGCGGGAAGCAGCGCAGATTCAGGCCGCCAAGCGTGGGCTGACAAAATAGTGAAGGGTCTTTGGTTTATCTGTTTTGTGAATAAGGGGAACGGTAAATGAAGGCCGTGATTCTGGCTGGTGGTTTGGGGACACGTATTTCCGAAGAAACGCACCTTAAACCCAAGCCCATGATTGAAATTGGTGGCAAGCCAATGTTGTGGCACATCATGAAATTATATTCCGCCCACGGCGTAAACGATTTCGTGATTTGTTGTGGCTATAAGGGCTATGTCATCAAGGAATATTTCGCTAACTATTTTCTGCACATGTCGGATGTCACCTTCGACATGGAGCACAACCGAATGGAAGTTCACCAACGCAATGCCGAGCCTTGGCGGGTTACCTTGGTGGATACCGGTGAAGAGACGCTGACCGGGGGGCGCTTGAGGCGCGTGGCGGATTACGTAAAAGATGAAGAGGCCTTTTGTTTTACCTATGGCGACGGAATCGCAAATGTGGATATCAGTGCGCTGGTCGCCTTCCATAAGCAGCATGGCAAACGCGCTACGGTGACCGCCGTACAACCGCCGGGCCGTTATGGCGCCTTGGATATGCAGGGCAGCGCCGTCAGGGGCTTTGTCGAAAAACCCAAAGGCGACGGTGGGTGGATCAATGGTGGATTTTTTGTGCTTTCCCCGGCTTGCCTTGATTATGTGCAAAGCGATGTAAGCAGCTGGGAGGGTGAGCCGCTAAAGCGACTTGCAGCCGAAGACGAACTCAGGGCGTTCGAGCACACCGGTTTCTGGCAGCCCATGGATACGCTGCGTGACAAAAATCATCTGGAAGCCTTATGGGCTAATGGGGCTGCACCCTGGAAGTGCTGGAAATGAACCCGAGTTTTTGGCAAGGCAAACGCGTATTCGTCACGGGGCACACGGGTTTCAAGGGTGGCTGGTTATGTCTGTGGCTGCAAGCCATGGGCGCAAAAGTTTATGGCTTTGCGCTTGAAGCGCCCACAAATCCGAATCTATATGGCGTAGCGCAGGTGGCGGAAAGTTTGGCGGCTAACATTTGCGCAGATGTGCGTGATGCAGGCGCCTTCACTCAGGCCATGCAGGCAGCACAACCGGACGTAGTATTTCATCTGGCGGCACAGTCTCTAGTGCGTTATTCCTACACTGCGCCAGTCGAGACTTATGCGGTCAACGTGATGGGTACGGTCAATCTCCTCGAAGCCGTGCGACAAACCACGAGCGTGAAAGCGGTGGTTAATGTGACGACTGACAAATGCTATGAAAACCATGAGTGGGTCTGGCCTTATCGGGAAAATGAGGCCATGGGTGGCTTCGACCCCTATTCCAGTAGCAAGGGCTGTTCTGAGCTGGTAACCGCTGCATACCGCAGGTCTTTCTTGGATGCGGCCGGCACAAACGTGGCAAGCGCCCGTGCCGGCAATGTTGTCGGCGGCGGTGATTGGGCGGCTGATCGACTGATTCCGGATTTTCTACGCGCGTTGGATGCTGAGAAAACACTAACGATTCGCTCACCACAAGCGACACGTCCGTGGCAGCATGTTTTGGAACCGCTCTCCGGCTATTTAGCGCTAGCCGAAAAACTTTATACCGAGGGCCACGGCTTTGCGGAAGCGTGGAACTTTGGTCCGGATGAAAACGATGCCCGCCCCGTACGCTGGATCGTTGATTACCTTTGCAGCCAAGTTCCTGGTGCCGATTGGCAACAGGATGCTTCGCCCCAACCGCATGAAGCCAACTACCTCAAGCTCGATAGTTCCAAGGCCAAGACATTGCTTGGCTGGCGCCCGCGCTGGAATTTAAAAACCACGCTGAATAAAACGCTGGCTTGGCACCAGTCCTGGCGGCAAGGGATGAACATGCGGGATTTCAGTCTGCAGCAGATTCGCGAGTACGAAGCGGAAGCAAGGGACGCATGAGTACACGTTTCGACATTCTCAATACGCCCATCGCGGGTTTGCGTCTACTGCAACGTAAGCCCATCGGCGATAGTCGCGGTTACCTAGAGCGCCTGTTTTGCGCCAAGGAACTACAGAGCCTAATTCCCGGAAAAAATATAATGCAGGTCAACCACACACTAACGGAAAATGCAGGCATGGTGCGCGGCCTGCATTTTCAACATCCCCCTTATGCGGAAACCAAGTTCGTGAGCTGTTTGCGGGGCGAGGTGTTTGATGTGGCCGTGGATCTGCGTCACGACTCTCCAACGTTTTTGCATTGGCACGCTGAAAGGCTCAGCGAGGAAAATCACAAAACGCTCGTCATCCCGGAAGGCTTTTCCCATGGTTTTCAAACGCTGACCGATGATTGCGAAATGCTGTATTTTCATACCGCCACTTATCAAGCTAGCGCCGAAGGTGGTTTGAATGTACAAGATCCCAAGTTGGCTATCGCGTGGCCGTTGCCCGTGCTTGGCTTGTCTTCACGCGATGCCGCACACCCTTTCTTGAATAGTGATTTCACGGGGGTAACACTGTGAAATGTCGCCACTGTGCAGCAGAACTCAAATTACCTTTGGTGGATCTAGGTAGTGCGCCCCCATCCAATGCGTACTTAACGGAGCAAACTCTGCATGCCACAGAAAAGTGGTACCCGCTGCGCGTGCTGGTATGCGAACACTGTTGGCTGGTGCAAACCGAAGACTTTTCCCAAGCACACGAATTGTTTGATTCTGAATATGCTTATTTCAGCGGTTTCTCCAGCAGTTGGTTGGCGCATGCCGAGCGCTATGTGAACGATATGGCTGCACGCTTTAATTTGAACGCCGACAGTCATGTGGTTGAGATCGCCGCCAATGACGGTTACTTGTTGCAATACGTTAAAGCCCGCAACATTCCCTGCACCGGCGTTGAACCCACCGCAAGCACGGCTGCTGCGGCACGGGACAAGGGTATTCCTATCGTGCAAGATTTTTTTGGTGTACGGTTGGCGATGGAGTTTGTCGCCCAAGGCAAACAGGCCGATCTCACAGTTGCTAACAATGTGCTCGCGCATGTGCCGGATATCAACGACTTTGTGGCGGGCTTTAGCGTGCTGCTCAAGCCGCAGGGTGTGGCTACTTTCGAGTTTCCGCATCTGTTGAAAATGATCGCGGAAAACCAGTTCGATACCATCTACCACGAGCACTTTTCTTACCTATCGCTGACCGCAGTCAATCGTATCTTTGAAGCTAATGGCATCACGGTGTTCGATGTGGAAGAGCATCCTACGCACGGTGGAAGTCTGCGGGTGTTTGCGCAGCGCAGTGATACTGGGCAGCAATCCCGCAGTACGTGTGTGAATGATTTGCTCCAGCGCGAAAAGCAGGCGGGTATGCTCAGCGCGGATTACTATGCTGGTTTTCAGGCTAAGACCGACAAGGTCAAAAATGACTTTATAGCTTTCTTGCTGGAAGCCAAGCGCCAAGGCAAAAGCGTCGCAGCCTATGGCGCCGCGGCGAAAGGTAATACCTTAATGAATTATGCCGGCATACGCCCCGATTTAATTGCATTCGTCGTGGATCGCAATCCAGCCAAGCAGGGCAAATACATGCCAGGCAGCCGTATCCCAATTGTGGATGAGCAATGTCTCAAGAATGAGAAGCCAGACTATGTGCTTATTCTGCCGTGGAATCTCCGTGATGAAGTGATCGGGCAACTCGCATATGCAAAAGAATTTGGCGCGCAATACGTGATCGCAGTGCCGCACCTGGAGGTAGTATGAATTCCAGAATTCACTATACAAAACCATCGATCACCGAAAAAGAAGTCGAATACGCTACTGATGCCGCCCGTAATGGCTGGGGGGAGCGCTGTTATGAGTATATCCATCGCTTTGAAGTATTTTTCAAGCAGCATTTGGGCGTTAATTATGCAATTGCCACATCAAGTTGCACTGGTGCGCTCCATATGGGTTTAGCCGCGTTAGGGATAGGCCCTGGTGATGAAGTGATTTTGGCGGATACCAATTGGATCGCCAGTGCCGCTCCCATCACTTATCTCGGGGCAAATCCGGTATTCGTCGATATTCTTCCCGATACTTGGTGTTTGGATCCGCAGCACGTTAGGGCCGCCATTACTCCCCAAACGAAGGCCATTATCGCAGTGCATCTCTATGGAAATTTGTGTGAGATGGATGAATTGTTGGCGATTGGGGAACAGCATGGCATCCCCGTCATCGAAGATGCAGCCGAGGCAATTGGGTCGATTTACCATGGCAAGCGTGCAGGATCGATTGGTAAGTTTGGTACATTTTCCTTTCACGGTACCAAGACATTAACAACTGGCGAAGGCGGCATGTTTGTCACGAATGATGCCGACCTTTACGAGCATGTTCTGACCTTGAGCAACCATGGTCGCGCTAAAGGGCAGGCAAGACAGTTTTGGCCGGATATGATCGGCTTTAAATACAAAATGTCCAACATCCAAGCGGCTATCGGCTGCGCGCAAATAGAGCGAATTGATGATCTCATTGCAGCAAAACGCCAAATATTTTCTAACTACAAGACACACCTTTCGGGTTTGCCTGTAAGCCTAAATCCAGAGCCGACGGGTACCGTAAATGGCTGTTGGATGCCGAGTATTGTCGTGGAAAATGGTGTGGCGTTTGACCGAGAGCAGTTGTTGGCGACATTTCGCGCTGACAACATTGATGGCCGTGTTTTCTTTTGGCCGTTGAGCATGTTGCCGATGTTCGATAGCAAACCTGAGAATAAGGTGAGCTATCAAATATTCAATCGAGCAATTAATTTACCCAGTTACCATGATCTTACTGCGCCGGAAATAGAGCGGGTTGCGCAACATGTTCGCGCATATCTCGGAGCCTAATGTCGTGAGCGAAGTAATTTTTTGGGGCGCGACGGGTCAAGCGAAAGTGCTGAATGAAGCGCTTTCAGCAACCGATTACAGGTTGGTGGCGCTGATTGATAACAATGACGTGACATCACCATTTCCAGGAGTGCCTGTAATGCAGGGCGCTGTGGGTTTGGATAGTTGGCTAGCGCGCCGCGGTGGTGGCAAGGACCTGTTTGCGGCTGTTGCGGTGGGTGGGGCGCGGGGTCGCGATCGATTGGAATTGATGGATGTATTGCGCTCACGTGGAATGACATTGCTGACTGTTGTGCATCGCACAGCATTTGTCGCAGGTGATGCGCTTATGGCAGAAGGCTGTCAAATCTTGGCTCAAGCGGCAGTATGTTCACATGTAAGTCTTGGAAGTGGGGTGATCGTGAATACTTCAGCCTCAGTGGATCATGACTGTTTTATCGGAAATGGCGTACACATTGCACCTGGCGCGCGCTTAGCAGGGGAGGTAACGGTGGGTGATCGAGCCTTTATTGGCATTGGTTCGATTGTGTTGCCACGCATCCATATCGGCGAGGATGCCATTGTGGGCGCAGGCGCTGTTGTGACCAAAGATGTTCCAGCCGGCGTGACGGTGACTGGAAATCCTGCGCGCCCTCATCAAGTAGAAAACTAAATCAGTAATGCGCAACACTAAAGAAACCGAGGATAAGCATGGACGCTATTAAACAATTCCGCGAACAGGTACAAGAAAATATTGAGGGCTTAGGTCGTGACCGCGATATGCAAGATTTGTCACGTATCTGGCTGCGCGATACGCTCAAGCACCGCTATACCTATAATTTTTCTTGGATGGGCCGCCCAATCATCCAGTATCCCCAGGACATGGTTGCCATGCAGGAACTGATTTGGTCAATCAAGCCGGACCTGATTATCGAAACTGGCATTGCCCACGGCGGGTCACTAATCTTTAGCGCCTCGATGTTGGCCCAGCTGGATATGTGCGATGCAGTTGAGGCGAATGTCAGCTTTAACCCCAAAGCATCCCGCCGCAAGGTGCTAGGTATCGACATCGATATTCGCGCCCACAATCGTGCCGCCATCGAGGCTCACCCTTTGGCATCGCGTATCCAAATGATTCAGGGCTCCAGCATCGCACCGGAAATCATTGAGCAGGTCAAACAAGTCGCGTCGGGTTATAAAACGGTGCTCGTCTGCCTGGATTCGAATCATACCCATGCGCATGTCTTGGACGAAATGAAAGCCTATGCCCCGCTGACTTCTGTAGGCAGCTATTGCGTGGTATTTGACACCATTGTGGAGGATCTGCCCGCTGCAATGTTTCCCGATCGCCCTTGGGGGCCGGGCGATAATCCAAAAACGGCTGTTTGGGAATATCTGAAAACGCATCCTGAATTTGAGATAGATAAAGCGTTACATAACAAATTGCTGATTACCGTCGCACCGGATGGTTATTTGAAGCGGGTGCGCTAGGCGCAGATTGAAACGGCAAAGAGGGGGTTTGACGGCTGAAGATTGAAACTAAACGTAGAGTTTGTTACTACCCACCATAAAACTTGGAACGCAGAAAATGCGCTATTTAGCCACCTAGTATGGTGTTAATGGCTCGAGACATGCCGGAATTTTTCTAAAAAACACACGGTTAACGTGTGTAATTTTAGAGCTAATGCGGCACATAATATTGGAGCAATAAATGAAACTGCACTTAGGTTGTGGCAAACGGTTCATTCCCGGATTTATCCATATTGATGCAGTCGATTATCCCCATATGGATCACGTTGCTAGTATCGATAATCTTTCATTTATTCGGGATGATGACGTTGATCTTATCTACAATTGCCACGTTCTAGAGCACTTCAAGCGGCGTGATGTAGGGCGTGTGCTGCAAGAATGGAAAAGGGTTCTTAAGCCGGGCGGAGTATTGAGAATCTCAGTACCTGATTTTGCTAAACTCTGTGAGGTGTATCAGCGCTACGGCCAAATTGATCTTATCATTGGGGCGCTGTTTGGACGCCAGGACTATCTGTACAACATTCATTACAATGTTTTCGACTTTGCTTCCCTTAGTAGAGAATTGGAAGCAGTCGGGTTCGTCAATGTGCGGCGCTACGACTGGCGTGAAACAGAGCATGCTGAAGTGGATGACTATTCCCAGGCTTACATCCCGCACATGGATAAAGAAAATGGCGTGCTCATTAGCCTGAACGTTGAATGCACCAAACCCGGCTGAAGTGCGTTATATCGCAATGCTTTTGACTGCAGCGCTTTCCCGGTGGCGGGCTTTTATTGGTGAATCCCCGTTGCGCCGGCTTGGCCACGATGCTTTGGTAGCTGCTTTTACATCACTTGCTGCGCGTGCGGTGGGCTTCTCCAAGGAAATTGTGGTGGCAGCGCATTTTGGTCTGTCCGGCAATCTGGATGTGTATTTTGTGGCCGTCGCATTGATCGGTTTCCCTCTGGCCATTCTGCTCAACGCAATACAAACGGCCTTTATTGCAAGGCTATCCGCCGATATTCCAGAAGTAGACCGTAAGCGCCTATATGGTCTAACGGTTCTCGGCACGTTGCTGATCCTGGGAACACTTTTGCCATTGTGGCTGTTGTTTTTACCGCATGGCCTGCCTTGGCTTGCATCGGGATTTCCGCCCGAAAAACGGCATGCGCTGGAAACTGCCTTGCTTTGGCTGATCCCATATTATTTCCTTAATGGCATCAATTTGCTGGGGTATGGCGTGCTGCAGGCCAAACGTCGTTATCTACAAAATGGCTTGCTGCCTACAGCCACGCCACTTGTCATTATGTTGACCATCCTTCTGATTGGTGCAGCGGAAGGGTGGCGTATCCTGGCGGCAACACTGGTGGCGGGTGCGTTAGCAGAATGTGTAATGCTTCTTATAACGCTGTATCGGATGGAATATATTGGGATGCCTCGGTTTTCGGAAAGGAAGGCCATTAAACCCATTTTTGCCGCCAGTCTGGCACTTTTACCGGCTACAGTCATCGGTGCTTTACTCGCGCTCGTTGAACAAGCTATTGCCGCCTCCCTGGGAGAAGGTAGTAATGCCTCGCTCAGCTATGGCTACCGATTGCCAACTGCGCTGCAAAGTCTGTTTGTTACTGCCATTGGAATCACCGCATTGCCGTATTTCGCATCACAAATCGCTCAGCAGAAACACGATTACTGTTTGCATAGTTTTAAAAAAATGTTCTGGGTGCTCAGCGTGCTCGGCATGATCATCACGCTTCCCTTAGTTATTTTTTCTTCAGAAATTACCGCGCTGCTTTACCAGCGCGGAGCATTCGATGCCGCTTCCGTAGCTCGGGTCGTTCCAATTCAGACGGCTTATTTCATTCAGATTCCTTTTGCTCTTATGACCATGCTGGGTATCAAGACTTTGGCGGCTCTCGGGCGTAATGCTCAGGTGAGCGTGATTATTGTGATCGCCGGCATCTTACAATGTACTCTGGCCTATGTGCTGACACGTCAATTTGGCGTTGCCGGCATTGCCTGGGCATCGACCGCGATATCAGCGTTTGTAGCCCTCACCACTTTTTTTATCACGCGAGCGATGTTAGAACGATACACTTCATGAAAAAAGTCTGCCTGTTCAACTTTCCGCCACTGGATGATTTCCACGGCTACCATATCGAAACTTTCGATCCTTTAGCATATTTTCCTAAAGGATCGCGATGGCCATTAACTGACCTCATCATCTGGGGTCTGAATGGCTGGGATCAGCGGCGCGCACTTACTGCGAGTGCCGCTGGCGTGGATCGGCTTTACCGGGAACGCAACCCACATTACATGCGCATGATTGGCGACTTCATCGAACGTTTCCGGGATTTCGATCTCATCGTCATGAGCAGCTATAACTTCATACACCCTGAGATATTTGCGCGCGAACTCAAAAAACCGATCAAGGTACTCGGCTTCATCGATGACCCGCTGTCGACGTATATGCGTGGTATTCCATATCTGTGGCCATTCGATGGCGCTTTTTTTATCTCCCCCAGTTATATAGACAACCTGCCGTTCAATGAGGCTATCAGTCGTTGGGGGGACAAGCCCGCGACTTGGTGGCCACTGGTTCCATATCCCTATCAGCGGCCTGAAAAAACCGACGAGACGTTCTTTCGTGAACGAGATGTTGAAGTTGTATATGTGGGCAATCCGAGCGCCTCTAAGGTGGACCGGCTTATCGGATTGAAGCGACACTTCGGCCCGAGGCTGCGCGTTCACGGTCGTTGGCCGTTCAAGGGGTATATCGGCTATATCCGAGGCTTATTGGGTAAGCCGGTTTATCCTTATAGAGTAACGAGTTTGACGCCTGAACAGCGCACTCAGCTCTACTGGCGAGCAAAAATCGGATTCAACATGCACGTTTCCGATCAGCCCTTTGAGACCGGCAATATGCGCATGTATGAAACACCCGCCCATGGCATGATGATGATCTGCGACAAGGCGGGAGCCAATCAGCACGCGCGAATATTTGAGCCTGGCCGCGAAGCGATCTATTACGACACGCCCGATCAGGCTATCGAGCTGATCGAACACTATTTGAATAACGATGAAGAGCGCATCCGCATTGCGCAAGCGGGTTTTGAGCGTTATTGGCGGGATTATGAGTGGGAAAATAATTTATTGAGGTTTCTTAACTGGGGCATGGCGCTTGATCGGCAAAAGTTGGCAAACGGCGCGGACGTAAATCTATGAAATCGTCGGATGTGGGTCAGGAAAAAATCTGGGAGCATTTCCAGAACGAAGGGCTTGAGTCGTTCTCACAGAGTCGAGGACGCCAGGAGTTCCTGGCTCGCCGCCTGTCCCCGGCAACACGTGTATTGAATATCGGTGTGGGCAATGGAGTCCTGGAGTCATTGGCGCTAGCCAAGGGTGTGGATATATGGTCGCTCGACCCAAGTGAACGATCAATTGATCGATTGCGGCAAGCTCTTGGCGTAGGAGAAAAGGCGCAAGTTGGCTACAGTCAGGCAATACCTTTCGCGGATGCTCATTTTGATGCGGTCGTTATGTCGGAGGTGTTGGAGCATCTTGATGAGGCAGTCTTGGAAGCAACGCTGGATGAGGTTCATAGGGTTCTGCGGGCGGGGGGCGTGTTCATTGGCACCGTCCCCGCCCGCGAGAATTTGGCGGATTCACTTGTTGTTTGCCCCGATTGCGGGTTGCAATTTCACCGCTGGGGCCACAAAAGCAGCTTCGATATCGAACGGTTATCTGCCATTCTTGCCACACGATTTGCTGTCGATGAGGTATTCGAACAATTTTTTATCGATTGGGAATCGGTGGGCTGGTGGCGCAAGCTACAAGGACTTATCAAAAAATTTTTGTCATGGCGTGGCATTGGAACGTATGGCATTTGTCGAAATATTTTTTTCTCGGCCCTGAAGCCTCGTTAGCTGGAAATAATAATAAGTCATGTCCAATCTGGTCGATCTGCGCGGCATAGAGCTCAACCGTGTGAAGCATTTTTTCCATCTCGGTATTCATGTTCTCGAGATTGGAGGTGGAAACGGTTTCCAGGCCAGTTTGATTGCAGCGCTTGGAGCTAATGTTGAAAGTATCGATGTTGCCGGGCAGCCGGTGGGTGGTCAGAGTCATTTTCCCGTCAGTCTGTACGATGGCCGCAACCTTCCTTTCCCAGATCATATTTTTGATAGGGTGTTTTCTTCCAACGTACTTGAGCACATTCTCAATTTGGAAGAGGCATTGGCCGAATCCAGACGCGTAATGAAAGATGATGGAGTGGCTATACACATTTTGCCGACCCCTGCTTGGCGTATGTGGACTAGCCTCACGCATTACATTCATGTCTTGATGCGGGTTACCGGCATCCGTCAAACTGATGCAACGAAATCATCAGTGCTTCAGCCAGCGAGTCTGATGCAGCCAATCGGCGCATGGAATAGCGTCAAGCGCGTTTTGCGGGCTGGGCCGCATGGAGAATATTCATCTGCATTCTCGGAACTTTGGTATTTCAGCCAAAAGCGTTGGACAGACGTGTTTCGGTGCAATGGATTTCAGGTTGTTGCGATGGCCCCAAGCAATATTTTTTACACGGGCTATGGCGTATTTCCCTGGATGCCGATGGCGGCACGCCGAGTAGTGGCACGCATGTTGGGATCAGCAACGCGTATTTTCGTATTGCGAAAAACGCCATGAATAGCCCTGTAAGTCGGCCTTGGCGCTGTTGATCGGTTTGTGTCTATCAATGCATTCAATTTCTAAGCCCATCCTGTTCTTAACGCGTTCGCTTGATCGTGGAGGCGCGGAGCGTCAGTTGGTTGTGCTTGCTAAGGGTCTGGCACGCCGGGGACATACTGTAGCTGTGGCAGTGTTTTTTGGTGGCGGCGCCTATGAGGCCGAACTTTCAGGGGCTGGTGTGCGCGTCATTCACCTTAATAAAAAAAGCCGTTGGGACGTTCTGCCTTTTCTGAGCCGCTTGGCGCGACTCTTGCGTGAGGAACGTCCCGTAATACTGCACAGTTATCTGGCGGTGCCCAATATTCTGGCGACGGTACTCAGACCGTTAGTCCCAGCTACACGTATTATATGGGGCGTGCGCGCCTCGAACATGGATTTGTCCCGATACGATTGGCTAGCGCGTCTGGCTTATGCACTGGAGCGTTATTTGGCGCGTTTTGCTAACCGCATCATTGCTAATTCTTACGCAGGCAAGTGTCATGCAGTTGCAAAGGGTTTTCCGGAAGACAAAATCGTCGTTATACCCAACGGCATTGACACGGAATATTTCAAATTTGAAGCTGAAGGGCGACGGTTGGTGCGCTCTGCATGGGGTGTTACTGAGCATGAAATACTTGTAGGCTTAGTCGGCCGCCTTGATCCTATGAAGGATCACTCCATATTTCTCGCGGCGGCAGGCCGCATTGCGCAGGTACACCGGGATATACGTTTCGTCTGCGTGGGTGGTGGGCCAGCAGACTATACCGAGAAGCTCAAGCAACAGGCGGCGGGTTTGGGTTTAACCAGTCGATTGATCTGGGCTGGCGCACGGGACAACATGCCGGCAGTCTACAGCGCGTTGGATATCGCTACATCTCCATCTTCTTACGGCGAGGGATTTTCCAACACCATCGCCGAGGCAATGGCCTGTGGCGTGCCCTGTGTGGTGACGAATGTGGGTGATTCTGCGCTCATCGTTGGGGAAGCTGGTAGCGTCGTTGCGCCCGGCGATAGTTTCGCATTAGCCGCAGCAATTCAGCATTTGGTAGAACTGGCTTCCGATGAGAGACGGGCGCTCGGCGAAGCGTGCCGGGTACGCATAGTGTATGAATTCGGCGTCGATAGATTGATCCAACGAACCGAACAGACGCTGGGTCTGGTTTGATGCGCATTGTATTCATCATCACAGGTCTTTCCACCGGGGGTGCGGAAATGATGCTATTCAAGTTGTTGGAACGCTTGGACCGCCAGCGCTTTGAGCCGTACGTTGTGTCTCTGACAACGCTGGGCGACCTTGCTCCGCGTATTGCGACGCTTGGTATTCCGGTGGACGCGCTAGGTATGAAACCAAGCCTGCCTAGCCCGTTAGGATTTTTTCGGCTGATGCAAAAGCTCAAACGCCTGAACCCAGATATAGTCCATACCTGGATGTACCATGCTGATTTTCTGGGTGGGCTGGCGGCACGCCTGGCAGGTGTGCCTGCGATAGGTTGGTGTATCCGCAACAGTAATTTGGATAAGGACAAAACAAAATTTTCAACCCGTGTAATCGTTAAGCTGTGCGCGTTGCTTTCGAAATGGGTGCCGTCGCAAATTCTCTCCTGTTCGGAGACAGCACGGCAAATTCACGTGGTACGTGGTTATGTGGCGGAAAAGATGGTGGTCGTGCCAAATGGTTTTGACCTGACTCAATTTAAACCGGACAGCGATGCCAGGCACCAGATTCGTGCTGAGTTGGGCGTGAGTGATCAAGCGCTTTTGGTCGGAATGATTGGCAGATTTGATCCACAGAAAAATCATGCGGGTTTTTTCGAGGCGGCGGGGATGTTGCATCGCCACATGCCGCACGTACATTTTGTGCTCGCAGGCCTTGGCATTGATCGAAATAACGCCAGCCTGATGCAGGCAATTAACGAGGCAGGCGTGTTCGCCAATACCCATCTTCTAGGGTTGCGCGACGATATGCCGCGCCTCATGGCCGCGCTCAACGTGCTGGCTTCTTCTTCTTATGGCGAGGCATTTTCCAACGTGCTGGGAGAGGCAATGGCCTGTGGGGTGCCGTGTGTAGTTACAGATGTAGGTGATTCCGCTTACATTGTCGGTGAGACAGGACGCGTCGTCGCGTCTGGTGATATGAATGGGCTTGCCGCTGCTTTGGAAGAAGTGCTGGCATTACTTCCATCTGAGAAGGCAGCGCTAAGTGAACGTGCTCACGCGAGGGTGGCGGCATATTTTGAGATTGGTAAAGTGGTGCGGCAATATGAGGATTTTTATGAAACATTGCTGGCGAATGGCCGGTAGCACTGTGGGCAAGTCTAAGGGTGCGCGGCGATGTGCGGCTTGACTGGATACTGGAATAACAACGGTTTTTCGCTTGAGAATGGCAAAGCGGATGTGGCGGCCATGGTTAGCCAAATTACCCATCGCGGCCCTGATGACCAGGGGATGTGGATAGATGCCGATGCGGGTCTAGCGCTAGCCCATCGTCGTCTTTCCATCCTTGATCTTTCGCTGCAAGGTCATCAACCCATGCTTTCGCATTGCGAGCGCTACGTGATTGCGTTCAATGGCGAGGTGTACAACTTCTCCGCATTGCGGGATGAGTTGGATCGGGCGGGTATGACCCACGCGTGGCGTGGACATTCTGATACGGAAGTGATGTTGGGTGCGATTGCTACATGGGGATTGCAGTCGGCGCTAAAGAAATTCGTTGGCATGTTTGCCTTTGCACTGTGGGATCGTGAGACGCGGACATTGTCGTTGGCGCGTGACCGGCTCGGCGAAAAACCGCTTTATTACGGTTGGCAGGGCGAAACCCTGTTGTTCGGCTCTGAACTCAAAGCGCTTAAAGCACACCCCACATTTCACGCCGAGATTGATCGTGAGGCGTTGACACTTTTTCTGCGCCACAACTATATTCCGGCGCCGTACTCGATTTACCAAGGCATACACAAGCTGCCCCCGGGCACTTTTTTACAGCTACATGCGGGGAAGAAAGATGCTCAGCCCATCACATACTGGTCAGCGCGCTTGGCAGCGGAATCTGGCCAGCGAAATTTATTTACAGGTAGCGACGCAAAAGCGGCGGCTGAGCTTGAGCGGCTGATCGGTCAGTCTATACGCGGACAGATGTTGGCCGATGTGCCGCTCGGCGCTTTTCTTTCCGGGGGCGTAGACTCATCAGCTATCGTGGCTTTGATGCAGGCGCAGTCGAGTCGCCCGATCAAAACCTTCACCATTGGTTTCCACGAGGAAGCTTATAACGAGGCGCAGCACGCGAAGGTGGTGGCGCAGCATCTGGGGACA
Source organism: Pseudomonadota bacterium (assembly GCA_021812385.1). Taxonomy (GTDB): domain Bacteria; phylum Pseudomonadota; class Gammaproteobacteria; order Burkholderiales; family Thiobacteraceae; genus RBG-16-58-11. The sequence goes on from JAKANO010000013.1 coordinate 87,743, forward strand.
GAGCACACCGAAGCGTATGTGACACCGCAGGAGGCGATGGCTGTTATTCCGCGCTTGCCGACGCTCTACGATGAGCCGTTCGCGGATTCTTCTCAGATTCCAACTTTTTTGGTGAGTTCGCTGGCACGGCAGCATGTAACGGTCAGCCTTTCCGGTGATGGTGGCGACGAGCTGTTCGGCGGTTACAACCGCTATTTCTGGGCTACCAATATTTGGCGGCGCGTCGGTTGGGCGCCGCAGCCTTTACGTGCTGCCTTGGCGGGTGTTTTGACGACCTTGCCGCCCAGCGTATGGAATGGCGTGTTTAAAGGATTGGCGCGCTTCCTTCCGGCTGGCTGGCGCTATGCTAACCCAGGTGACAAATTGCATAAGCTGGCAGAAATTCTGGCGGTGCGCTCGCCAGAGGAAATTTATCTGGGATTGGTGTCGCACTGGAAGCAGCCATCCAAGGTGGTGCTAGGCGCGCAAGAACCGGCCACAGTTTTAACCGATCAGGCACAATGGGCAGACCTTCCGGATTTCGAGCAGCGCATGATGTATTTGGATCAGATGACTTATTTGCCGGATGACATTTTGACTAAAGTGGATCGAGCAGCGATGGGTGTTTCGCTGGAGACGCGCGTGCCGTTTTTGGATCATCGGCTGGTTGAGTTTGCTTGGTCGCTGCCTTTGTCGATGAAGATTCGCAATGGCCAAGGCAAGTGGTTGTTGAGGCAAGTACTCTATAAACATGTGCCCAAGGAAATGATCGAGCGGCCTAAGATGGGGTTTGGCATTCCGTTGGACGTATGGTTGCGCGGGCCGCTGAAGAGTTGGGCGGAAACTTTGCTGGATGAGTCTCGACTCACGCGCGAGGGGTTTTTTAACCCAGCGCCAATTCGAGAAAAGTGGAATGAGCACCAAGCCGGGCGGCGCAATTGGTCTTATTATTTGTGGGATGTGCTGATGTTCCAAGCTTGGCAGGAGTCCCGCCGGTGAAGGTCTGTCAGCTGTGCACGGTCGATTTCACTTTGCAGAAATTCCTGTTGCCCTTGATCGACGCCATGCGTGACGTCGGCTGGGATGTGACGGCGGTCAGCTCCGATGGCCCATACATAGCCGGTTTGCGTAAGGCTGGTTATCGGATCGAAACGCTGTCAATTGCGCGTAGCGTCGTTTCATTTTCGCATTTTAAGTCGCTGTGGCAGTTGGTACGACTGCTACGCCGCGAGCGCTTCGATGTGCTGCACGTGCATACGCCGGTGGCGGCACTGTTGGGGCGTATCGCAGCCAAGCTTGTGGGCGTGCCTTTGGTGATTTATACCGCACACGGGTTTTATTTTCACGATGAAATGCCGGATTGGAAATACCGTTTCTTCGTAAGGCTGGAGCGCCTGGCCGGACGATTCACGGATTTTTTATTCACGCAAAGCGCGGAAGATGCCGCGGCCGCAGTGCGGCTAGGCATCATGCCGGCGCAAGCGGCGCTGGCCATCGGCAATGGCGTGAGCGTGACGCAATTTGACCCGGCGGCGCAGGATAGCTTGGCCGCACGCAAAACGCTGGGCATTCCGCCGCACGCGCCGGTGGTCGGCATCATCGGCCGGCTGGTGCAGGAAAAGGGCTATGTGGAGCTGCTGCTGGCGGCCGAGCGCTTGCTTGCGTCTTATCCCGATGTGCACTATTTGGTGGTGGGAGAGCGCTTGGCGAGCGACCACGACGCCCGGGTCGACGCCGAATTGGCGCGTGCCCAGCGCCTATTGGGCACGCGCTTGATTCTCGCCGGCATGCGCGAGGACATCCCGGTGATGCTGGCGGCGATGGATATATTTTGTCTGCCGTCCTATCGCGAAGGCATGCCGCGCACCATCATCGAGGCGATGATGATGGCCAAGCCGGTCGTCGCAACTAATATTCGCGGTTCGCGTGAAGAAGTGGTGCAAGGGGTGACTGGACTGTTGGTGCCGACCAAGGATGCAAACGCCCTAGTTCGCGCGCTCGAGCGCCTGATCCAAGATGCGGCCTTGCGCGCCGGGATGGGGCAGGCCGGCCGCGAGCGGGCGCTGGCGTTGTATGACGAGCAAAAGATCGTGACATTGCAAATTGAAAAAATTCGCGCCTTGGTGCAACAGGCCGGGTTGCAGCCCGAATGACCGTGCCAATGGAATACGCGGCCTGGAGTCATGCGGCGCGGCCGATTTTGGCATGCGGCTTGACGCTGGGCGTGCTGTACGGTTTGCTGAAAAGCGGCCTCGCGCAGACGATCCTGGATCGCCCCAATCAGCGCTCCTTGCACCAGACCCCGATCCCCCGCGTGGGCGGCTTGGCGGTGCTGGCTGGCATCGTAGCCGGTTGGCTGGGTTTGGATTACCTGCATTTACGGGTGCTGTTGCTGACGCTGTCGATGCTGGCGCTGATTTCATTTTTTGACGACTTGAAAAATCTGCCGGTTTGGCAGCGCTTTCTGGTGCATTTTCTGGCGGCGGGTATCGGGGTAATCGGCCTGTCCGACGGGCAAGCTTGGCTGCTCGGGGTGGGAGCAGTGTTGGCGATCGTGTGGATGACCAATCTGTTCAATTTCATGGATGGCTCCGACGGCCTGGCCGGCGGCATGGCGCTGTTCGGATTTTTGTTTTTGGCCGTGCGTGCGGCGTGGGTGGGCGATGCCGCATTCGCCAGCCTGAATGCGGTGGTCGCGGCCAGCGCGCTGGGGTTCCTATGGTTCAACTTTCATCCCGCGCGCGTGTTCATGGGCGATACTGGTTCGATCCCGCTGGGGTTCCTGGCGGGGCTCGCGGGATTCGCCGGCTGGGTGTCGCAGGCTTGGCCGTTTTGGTTTCCGGTGCTGGTGTTCTCGCCCTTCATCGTCGATGCTACGGTGACGCTATTGCGACGCTTGGCGCGCGGTGAGAAAGTGTGGCAGGCACATCGCGAACACTATTATCAGCGCTTAATTTTACTTGGCCATGGCCATCGCAATACCGCATTGCTAGAATACGCTCTCATGATTGCAGCGGGATTAAGCGCGCTGTGGGGCGCATTGCAATCAACATCAGCGCAAGCACTGCTGTTAGGTGCATGGGCATTAATCTACCTGGCACTGGCTCGTACCATTGACCGCCGCTGGCGTGCAGCCAAGAATTAACCGAGATCATCTCTTGCAAATCAATCCCAGAATCGCCCTTGCATTCGCGCATGACGTTGTTGCCGCCGGTCTTGCCTGGGCGCTCGCCTATTGGTTTCGCTTTAACTTTGAATTTCCCAATCCGCATAACACGGATTTATTCCGAACCCTGATTTGGGTGGTGCCGGTTCAGGCGATTATCTTTTGGCGCTTCGGTTTATATGGCGGCCTTTGGCGCTACGCCAGCATGCACGATCTAAAACGTATTCTGATAGCGGTCACGGTGGCGGCGCTGGCTGTGCCGGTGGTGTTGTTTATGTTTCGCGTACAAGCGCTAGTGCCGCGCTCGGTGCTGGTGCTCGATCCAATCTTATTGACGATGTTGATGGGCGGCAGTCGTCTCGCTTATCGCGCTTGGAAGGAACATCGTCTCTATGGTTTGCTAAGTTCGCAAGGGGAACCGGTGCTGGTGTTGGGTGCCGGCGATACTGCGATAACCTTGGTGAAGGATCTGGAGCGTAGCAGCGAGTGGCGCGTGGTGGGGTTTCTGGATGACGACGAGCGCAAACAAGGGCGCTTGCTACACGGCTTGCGTGTGCTCGGTAAAATCGATGCGCTGCCCGAAATTGCACAGAATTTAGGTGTGCGTCACGCGATCTTGGCCATGCCTTCCGCGCCGCATCAGGTTCGGCGCAAGGTGGTTGAGCTATGTGGTTCGGCCAATGTGGCGTTGCTGACCGTGCCGGCGTTCGAGGATTTGATGAGCGGACGCGTCACGGTTTCGCAAATTCGCAAAGTCGAAGTGGAAGACTTGCTGGGACGTGAACCAGTAGTGTTGGACAACGAAGGTTTGCACGAATTAATCAACGGCCGCACGGTGATGGTGACCGGTGCGGGCGGTTCGATCGGCTCCGAATTGTGCCGTCAAATCGCCCGCTTTGGCCCGGCGCATTTGGTGTTGTTCGAGGCTAATGAGTTCGCCTTGTATGGCATCGAGCAAGAGTTGCGCAATTCGTTCGCGGGCATTTCCTTAGCGTGCGTCATTGGCGATGTGAAAGATGCGTACCGTGTCGATCAGGTGCTCACCGCTTATCAACCGACGGCAATTTTTCATGCGGCGGCTTACAAGCATGTGCCCTTGATGGAAAACGAAAATGCCTGGGAGGCGGTGCGTAACAATGTGCTCGGCACCTATGTCCTGGGCCAGCAGGCTATCGCGCATGGTGTGAAAAAATTCGTGCTGATTTCCACCGACAAGGCGGTCAACCCGACCAATGTCATGGGCGCCAGCAAACGCTGCGCGGAGATGGTGTGCCAGGCCTTGCAAGGCGCGGCGGGCACGCGCTTCGTGATGGTGCGCTTCGGTAATGTGCTGGGCAGCACCGGCAGCGTGATCCCGCGCTTTCAGCAGCAGATCGCGCAGGGCGGGCCGGTCACCGTCACGCATCCGGACATCATTCGTTATTTCATGTCCATCCCGGAAGCGACGCAATTGGTGTTGCAGGCCGGGGTGATGGGGCAAGGCGGCGAGTTGTTTGTGCTGGATATGGGCGAGCCGGTCAAAATTGTCGATCTGGCGCGCGACATGATTCGACTCTCCGGTTTTAGTGAGGACGAGATCAAGATCGTTTTTACTGGCCTGCGTCCCGGCGAAAAATTATTCGAGGAATTACTGGCGGACGACGAACACACCTTGCCCACACCGCATCCCAAATTGCGCATCGCGCGCGCACGTTCGGCTGAAGCGGATTGGCTGGCTGAAGCGAGTGCTTGGTTTGGTCATGATGGCGTGCGCAGCGAAGATGAGGTGAAGCGGCAATTGCGCCAGTGGCTGCCGGAGTACGCGCCGACCGGCAGGTAAGGCGCCAGCAACGCAAGCGCCATGGCCTTAAAAATCCTATTCTCGGAAAGTTCTCCCAATTTGGGTGGTCAAGAGTTGCAGTTGTTGCAGCAAATGATGACCCTCAAGCAGCGTGGCGTGGCGGTTAAATTAGCTTGTCGGCCGGCGAGCGGCATCTTTCAAGCCGCCTGCCAGCGCGGTTTGGAATTGGTGCCGATCGCGTTTAGAAATAGCTTGCACCCGCCCAGTATTCTTCGCGTCCGGCGCTTGTTGCAAGACTGGCAACCGGATGTGGTGGTGAGCCATAGCGGCCATGATGCGAATGTGTGCGGCGTGGCGGCGCGCCTAGTGAATTCGATGCGGCATCGACCGCGCATGGTGCGGGTTAGAACCTATCAGCATGGCATTCCACATGCCTGGTCGTATAACTGCTTGGCCGATATGACTTTGGTGCCAAGCCAGGAAATGCGTGCACGAATTTTGCGCAATCCCCGTATACAGCCAGCGCGAATACATGTTTTATATCCTGGTTTGGATTTCGCGGAGATTGCGCGCGATGCGCAGCAAACCTTGCCGGAAAGTGTGGCGGCTTGGCTGGCGCAGCATCCGGGTCGGCTCATCGCGCATGCGGCCATGTTGCGGCCCGAAAAAGGTCACTTGATGATGCTGGATGTGCTGGCGCGTCTGTTGCCGCGCTTTCCGGATTTGCGTTATGTCATTGCTGGCGAGGGCGAACAACGGACGGCTATTGAAGCGCGGGTGCGCGAATTGGGCATTACGCAAAACGTGTGCATGGCCGGCATGCTGCAACCGGTAGCGCCCTTGCTGCGGCGCGCGCAGTTGGTCATCATGCCATCCTTGATAGAGCCGCTGGGCATGGCGCAGATCGAGGCGCTGAGCTTGGGGGTGGCGGTAGTGGCGAGCAATGTCGACGGAATTCCGGAAACCATCGATGCCGACCAGACTGGATTATTGGTCGAGCCAGGGGCTATTCAGGCTTGGGAAGATGCCATCGCTTGGGCGCTGGATCAGCCGGAACATATGGCGGCAATGGCCGCCGCAGGGCGCGCGCGGGTCTTGGAAAAATTTTCCATCGAAGCCAATATCGCGCGTTTTTTAGCGTTGATACAAGCAGGGGCAACGCCGCAAAATGAAGCTAAAACATGACGCAAAATAAACTCAATCATTTGGCCAAGTGGTTCGCCATCCCGATTGGTTTTACCATTCCGATTTCCACGGCGGCCGATAATATTTTGCTGTATTTGACGCTCACTTTTTTTCTGTTGGGTGGCAATTACCGGCATAAGCTGCGCACCATAATTTCAAACCCGATCGCAGTCGCTGCGCTGTTGCTGGTGTGCGCTTTGCTGTTGGGCGGGCTCTACGGCGATGGCGAATGGCGCGATGTGCAGCATTACTGGCGCAAGTATGCGCCGTTATTTTCGATCGTGTTTTTAATCCCTTTGTTTCAAGACAAAACTAGCCGCGAATATGCCTTGACCGGATTCATGCTCGCGATGGCGCTGACCTTGTTTTTGTCTTGCATCATCGCCACCGGTTGGTTCGCGGATCGCGGCTGGTTTCAAGGCGCGGTGGACAATGCCTTCGTATTCAAGCTGCACATTACGCAAAATATATTCATGGCTTTTTTTTCTTATGCGCTGGCGCTCAAGGCCAAGTATGCGGTACAGCCAAGGTGGCGCAGGGCGTATGCGGCGGCGGCGCTGCTGGCGGCTTATAACGTGCTGTTCATGGTGCAGGGGCGCACCGGGTATGTGGTGTTGGCGGTATTGCTGACGTATTTTTGCTTTCGCCTATTTCGCTGGAAAGGTATGGCCTTGGCGGGACTTGCCGGCATCGCCGTGGCCAGCGCCGGGTACTTTGTTTCCACTACCCTGCACGAACGCGTGGACTTGGTCATCCAAGAAACCGCTGCTTGGCATCCTGGGCATGGCGCCACTTCTTCCTCCGGCTTGCGCATGGATTATTGGAGCAACAGCCTGCGCATCATCCGCGATCACCCGATCTTGGGTGTCGGCACCGGTGGTTTCGAGAAAGCCTATGCTGAAAAGATTAAAGGCACCAGCATGGAGCCTTCGAACAATCCGCATAACCAATTTCTGTTGATCACGGCGCAGCTCGGCATCGTGGGATTGGGTTTATTGTTGTATTTATTCTTTCAGCATTGGCGTACAGCGGCTTGGCTGCCAACTCTATTTGAGCAAGACATGGCGCGGGGCGTGTTGCTGACGATTGTGAGCGGAAGTCTAATAAATTCGCTCTTGCTCGATCATGCGGAAGGGATGTTTTTTGCCTGGATGAGTGGCGTGTTGTTTGCCGGCTTGAGTGCCGCACGGCAACGAAAATAGCGCTCTATAGCCAGCCGGTATTGGCGCTGCGCGTTAAATCAATCCCCTCGAACGCATCCGATATTGCCGTGGTGTCGCTGCCATTGCGCCCCGCGGCGCGCCAGCGCGGCAGTCGGCTGCCGTATAAATTCACCGCGCCCTTCAATGGCTGTTCGCGCGTCGCCCCCGGCAGCGGCACGATACAAGTGCTTGCCGCACCCAACACATTCGCGGCCCAATGCGAGTAACCCGAGATGGGTGTTGCCAGTATTACCGGGCAGCAGGCTAGTGCAAATAAATCGGCTACCGGGTTGACCCGCGATTCGTGATCCGGCCCCTTGTAGCGATAAGGCGAGTCGATGTCCAAGGTCAGCACGTCGAAATTCTGGTGCAAGGCAGCGTAGGTGCTGGGATCGCCAGTGCTGGATAGAAAAAAACAAACATCTTTTTGTTGTTTGACGATGGCCGCCATGGTGCGCTCGTACCACCACGTCGGCACCGCCGGCCATTCGATGCCATCGATCCGGTAAGTGCTGGCGTCGGTCAGCGTGTAGTCGCCATGGCGAATGTGCACGCCGACCAGTGGCCGCGTTTGCACCGGCGCAAACAGGGCGCGAATTTGCGCCGCCAAGGCGGGATTTAAATGAATCTTGGCTGCGGTTTCCAGGTAGATGGGGTCCAGCACTGCGGATGGACCATCCAAGGAGCGCAGAATAATTTTTTTGCCGCGCAGGCCGGCGAATTGCGCCGCATCGCAATTGCGCACGCGCAGCGCGCCGATGCGGGCCAGCAGACGCACTTTTCCGCGCCGCGTGTCGTCCACGCTGAAAGAATCCAGTTCGTGCCAATCCAAAAGGATTTCGTGGCCATAGGCCTTGCGGATGGCGAAGGCCAAGGGCAGGGTTTCCAGGCGATTGGTGATGCCGACGAATTCGTCGATATATAGTTTTGGCATGGGTTGCTAGAATATAGAAATTTCAGGCCAGCAGTATATATGAGCTTCATGTCCATGAAACCGCCGCAGCGCGTGTTGTTGATCGTCACTAGGCGCATTGGCGATGTATTGCTGACCACGCCCTTGCTGCATTCCTTGCGGCAGGCTTGGCCCGAGGCCGCGATCGACGTGCTGGTGTTTCGCAATACCGAGGGCGTGTTGCGCGGCAATCCGGATATTCACGAGATCATCACGGTGCCGGAGCATCCGGGCTTTTGGCAGTATCTCAAACTTTTCTTGCGGCTGTTTCGGCGCTATGACCTGGCGCTCTCCACCCTCACCGGCGACAAGCCGACGCTCTACGCTTGGGTCGCCGGCAAGCACCGCATCGGCATAGATCG
>JAKANO010000014.1 GCA_021812385.1 Pseudomonadota bacterium
CGCTGATTCAGCCGATCGCGATGGAAGAAGGTTTGCGCTTTGCGATTCGCGAAGGTGGCCGTACCGTCGGCGCCGGCGTGGTGGCGAAGATTGTTGAATAATTGAATGGGTGTAGGGGCGAGGTATGCCTCGCCCGATAACGCCTAACAGGAAAAAACATGCAAAGTCAGAAAATTCGCATTCGTCTCAAAGCGTTTGACTATCGTCTGATCGATCAGTCGGCGCTGGAGATTGTGGAAACCGCTAAACGCACGGGTGCGGTGGTTAAAGGCCCCGTTCCGATGCCGACGCGCATTGAACGCTTTGATGTGTTGCGTTCGCCGCATGTGAACAAAGCATCGCGCGATCAGTTTGAGATGCGTACGCACCTCCGTTTGATGGATATCATCGATCCTACGGACAAGACGGTAGATGCATTAATGAAGCTCGACTTGCCCGCAGGTGTGGACGTCGAAATTAAGTTGTAAGTTTTGTAAGGTGCCGGTCAATCGTAGCCGGTTCTGATAAAGGAAGCGAAAAATGAGCCTTGGACTTGTCGGTCGGAAGATTGGCATGACCCGATTCTTCACCGAAGACGGCGTAGCCGTACCGGTGACGGTAGTGGACGTGTCCAACAACCGCGTGACGCAGATTAAAACGCCGCAGACGGATGGTTACGCCGCGCTGCAAGTGACTTTTGGCACGCGTCGCGCCAGTCGGGTTACCAAACAACAAGCGGGTCACTTTGCTAAAGCAGGTGTCGAAGCAGGTAGCGTGGTACGCGAATTTAATATTGCAGATAGCGAAGTGGCTAACTACAGCCTTGGAAAACACATCAGTGTGGATATTTTCCAGGTCGGCCAAAAGGTTGACGTGGCTGGTGTGACTCAAGGTAAGGGTTTCGCAGGCGCCATTAAGCGCCACCACTTTAGCTCCAACCGCGCCAGCCACGGTAACTCTTTATCGCATAATTCTCCTGGCTCTATCGGGATGGCGCAGGATCCAGGCCGCGTTTTCCCGGGTAAGAGAATGGCCGGCCATTTGGGCGCCGTTACGCGAACCACGCAAATGCTGGAAATTGTGCGCATTGATGCTGAGCGTCAATTGCTGCTGATTAAGGGTGCGGTTCCCGGTTCCAAGGGTGGAAATGTCATCGTTCGCCCCGGCGTGAAGGCAGGTGCTTAATGGAACTTAAACTGATTAATGAGCAGGGTGCGCAGGTTTCGAGCTTGCAGGCTTCGGATAGCGCTTTTGGGCGCGAATACAACGAGGCTTTGGTGCATCAAGTGGTGACCTCTTTCTTGGCCAATGCCCGTAGCGGCACGCGCGCCCAGTTGGATCGCGGTGAAGTTTCGCATACCACGCATAAGCCCTGGCGCCAAAAAGGCACAGGTCGCGCGCGTTCCGGTATGTCATCCAGCCCGATATGGCGCGGAGGCGGTAAGGCATTCCCAAACCGTCCGGATGAGAACTTTACGCAAAAGGTTAACCGCAAGATGTATCGCGCCAGCATGCAGGCGATTCTGTCGGAATTGGCGCGTCAAGGCCGCTTGGCTGTGATCGATGATTTCAAGGTGGATGCGCCGAAAACCAAGGCCTTGTCGCTGAAGTTAAAGGGCATGGGTTTTGAGCAGGTGATGATTGTCACTGATAGCGTTGACGAAAACCTGTATTTGTCCTCGCGCAATCTCGCCAACGTGTTGGTGGTAGAAGCGCAACACGCTGATCCGTATAACTTGGTGCGTTACCCGAATGTTTTGCTCACCAAGAGCGCGGTTAAAAAATTCGAGGAGTTGCTCGCATGAATCCCGAACGTCTGATGTTAATCATATTGGCGCCGGTGATCTCCGAGAAGAGCACCTTGGTTGGCGATCAACACAATCAAGTGCCTTTCCGTGTATTGGCGGATGCGACTAAGCCGGAAATCAAAGCGGCTGCAGAATTATTGTTTGGCAAAAAAGTGATCGGTGTAAACATCACCAATGTGAAGGGCAAGGCTAAGCGCCATGGCCGCTTCCAAGGTCGTCGCAGTGATTGGAAAAAAGCCTATGTGTGCTTTGAACCCGGAGCTGAGATTAATTTCGTCGGCGCCGAAGCGTAAAGCGCGGGGCTAGGAGAAAAATATGGCATTAGTCAAAGTTAAACCAACCTCCCCCGGCCGTCGTGCCGTGGTCAAGGTCGTCAATCCGGATCTGTATAAGGGACGTCCTTTAGAGAGCCTGACCGAAGCGCAATCGAAAAACGCAGGTCGTAATAACAACGGCCGCATCACCACGCGTCATCAAGGTGGTGGACATAAGCAGCAATATCGCATCGTCGATTTCAAGCGCAATAAGGATGGCATCGTCGCCAAAGTTGAGCGCCTGGAATACGATCCGAACCGCAGCGCGCATATTGCGCTGCTGTGCTATGCCGACGGCGAGCGCCGTTACATTATTGCGCCCAAGGGCGTGGTGGTTGGCGCAGAATTGGTCAGCGGTCCTGAGGCCCCGATTAAAGCGGGCAATACGTTGCCGCTGCGCAATATTCCGGTCGGTAGCACGGTGCACTGCATCGAAATGATGCCGGGCAAGGGCGCGCAAATTGCGCGCTCCGCCGGTACTTCAGTGCAATTGCTGGCGCGTGAGGGAAGCTATGCGCAGTTGCGTTTACGCTCCGGCGAGATTCGCAAAGTGCATGTGAATTGCCGTGCGACACTGGGCGAAGTTGGTAACTCTGAACATAATCTGCGTTCGATCGGTAAAGCGGGTGCGATGCGCTGGCGCGGTGTACGGCCAACGGTTCGCGGCGTCGTGATGAACCCGATCGACCATCCGCACGGCGGTGGTGAAGGTAGAACCGCAGCAGGCCGCCATCCGGTTAGCCCATGGGGTGTGAAGACCAAAGGGTATCGCACACGTCGCAACAAGCGCACCACGAATATGATCGTTCGTCGTCGTTTCAAGAAATAATTGAGGTTCTGCTATGGCTCGTTCCGTTAAAAAAGGCCCTTTTGTCGATAGCCACTTGGTTAATAAAGTGGAAGCCGCAAATGCAACGCGCGATAAGCGCCCCATCAAGACCTGGTCGCGCCGTTCTACCGTGCTGCCGGATTTCGTTGGCCTCACGATTGCTGTGCACAATGGAAAACAGCACATCCCTGTGTTTGTTACCGAAAACATGGTCGGTCACAAGCTTGGCGAATTTGCGTTAACGCGCACCTTCAAGGGCCATGCCGCGGATAAGAAAGCCGCTAAGAGATAGGAGCGCATGATGAGAGTTTCTGCAAAATTACGTGGTGTACGCTTATCTGCTCAAAAAGGCCGCTTGGTGGCTGATCAGGTACGCGGTAAGAAAGTTGAGCAAGCTTTGAATATCCTCGCATTTAGCCCCAAAAAAGGCGCGGATATTATTAAGGGCGTGTTGGAGTCCGCGATCGCGAATGCCGAGCACAACGAAGGTGCGGATATTGATGAGTTGAAAGTGGCTACGATATGCGTAGACCAAGGTCCGGTGATGAAGCGTTTTCGCGCGGCAGCAAAAGGTCGCGGCGTACACATTCACAAACCGACTTGCCACATCATCGTCACTGTCGGCGACTAAGGTAAAAGGGAAAACATGGGACAGAAGATACATCCAATCGGCTTCCGGCTGGCAGTAACCAAAAACTGGTCGTCTAAGTGGTATGCCAATAGCCGCAAATTCCCTACGATGTTGATCGAAGACATCAAAGTGCGGGAATTTTTGAAGAAGAAATTAGCGCACGCGATGGTTTCGCGCGTGGTGATTGAGCGCCCGGCACGCAATGCCAAAATTACGGTTTACAGTGCCCGCCCAGGTATTGTCATTGGTAAAAAAGGCGAGGATATCGAATCCTTGCGCGGCGCTTTGCAAAAAATGATGGGCGTGCCGGTGCACGTCAATATCGAAGAAGTCCGCAAGCCGGAAATCGATGCGCAACTGATTGCCGACAATATTGCGCAGCAGTTGGAAAAGCGCGTGATGTTCCGTCGCGCCATGAAACGCGCCATGCAAAACGCCATGCGCTTGGGCGCGCAAGGCATCAAGATCATGAGCGGCGGCCGCTTGAACGGCAGCGAAATTGCGCGTAACGAATGGTACCGTGAAGGCCGCGTGCCTTTGCACACCTTGCGTGCAGATATTGATTACGGTTTCGGCGAGGCGAAGACAACCTACGGAATCATCGGCGTAAAAGTTTGGGTATACAAAGGCCAGGGGACGAATAAGGCAGAAGTTGCAGCCCCGGTCGAGACAGACAAGAAGCCTCGCAAGGCAGGAGTAAGAAATGCTGCAGCCAGCTAGAAGCAAATACCGAAAACAGCAGAAGGGCCGCAACACCGGCGTTGCAACCCGCGGCAATAAAGTCAGCTTTGGCGACTTTGGCCTGAAAGCGGTTGGTCGTGGTCGCTTGACCGCACGTCAAATCGAGGCGGCACGCCGTGCGATGACGCGCCATATTAAACGTGGCGGCCGGATATGGATTCGGATATTCCCGGATAAGCCAATTTCGACCAAGCCGGCCGAGGTTCGGATGGGTAATGGTAAGGGTAATCCAGAGTATTGGGTCGCTGAGATCCAGCCCGGAAAAATGCTGTATGAGATGGACGGCGTGAATGAAGTGATCGCACGTGAGGCATTCAAGTTAGCTGCCGCGAAGTTGCCGATTTCAACGACATTTGTGACCCGTTCCTTCGGTTAAGGCGCGAGAGGTAAATATGAAAGTTAGCGAATTACGCAGCAAATCTGCGGATGAAATGAAAAGCGAGCTGCAACAGCTACTCAAGGCCCAGTTTGGCCTGCGTATGCAAATTGCCACTCAGCAATCCACGAAAACCGATCAGTTGAAAAAAGTGCGTCGCGATATTGCCCGTGTGCGTACACTCATCACCGAAAAAGTGAGCCAAGCATGACCGAATCAGCAGCTAAAATGCAGCGCACCCTCAGTGGTCGCGTGGTAAGCGATAAGATGGATAAAACCGTAACTGTCCTGGTGGAGCGCAAAGTAAAGCACCCCTTGTACGGAAAGGTGATTCGTCGCTCGAAGAAATATCATGCGCATGATGAAAATAATGAATTCCACCCCGGCGATTTGGTGGAAATCGAAGAGACGCGTCCTTTGGCCAAAACCAAGGCTTGGCGCGTAGCGCGGTTGCTGGAAAAAGGCCGCGGCATCTAAGTTTTTTGCCTTGCTTCTCTTGTGTAAGGCGAAAGTATCGAGTAGAATTGCGGGTTTTCCCTTAGGCGCGCTGGCGACAAGGTCTCCGGCGGCCACCAAAACTGACCGTCGCGTTTGACTGTTTCCTCATGGCTGTTTGGGGATAGCTGGCAAGACGGATTAAGTTGGAGAGTGATTATGATTCAAATGCAGTCCATGTTGGATGTTGCTGACAATACCGGTGCGCGCAGTGTTATGTGCATCAAGGTGTTGGGTGGCTCCAAGCGTCGCTACGCCGGAATTGGTGATGTCATTAAGGTGACCATCAAGGATGCGGCCCCGCGTGGCCGTGTTAAAAAAGGCGAGATTTATAACGCCGTAGTTGTGCGTACCGCCAAGGGCGTACGCCGTTCCGATGGTTCCCTAGTCAAATTCGATGGTAATGCTGCCGTGCTCCTGAATGCAAAACTGGAGCCGATCGGTACGCGTATTTTTGGTCCGGTGACGCGTGAGTTGCGTAACGAGCGATTTATGAAAATCGTGTCACTTGCGCCGGAAGTGCTGTAAGGAGTCATTATGCGCAAAATTAAAAAAGGGGACGATGTTGTCGTCCTGACTGGTAAAGATAAGGGTCGTCGTGGCACGGTGTTGCGTGTCATGGCCGACATGAAGCTGGTGGTTGAGGGTGTGAATAAGGTTAAAAAGCACGCCAAGCCGAACCCGATGCAAAACGTGCCGGGTGGCATCATTGAAAAAGAAATGCCAATCCAAACTTCGAATGTGGCGTTGTTTAATCCCATTTCGCAGAAAGCGGATCGTGTCGGCATTAAGGTGTTGGAAGATGGGCGCAAGGTGCGCTTCTATAAATCCAATGGCGAAGTAGTGGACGTGTAAGGAATTACCATGGCTCGCTTACAAGAATTTTACAAAGAAACGGTTGTGCCGCAGCTCATGAAAGAGTTCGGTTACAAATCTATTATGGAAGTGCCGCGCATCGAAAAGATCATCCTGAATATGGGTGTCGGCGAGGCGGTTGGCGACAAGAAAGTGATGGAGCATGCTGTTAGCGATATGCAAAAAATCGCTGGTCAGAAGGTGGTCGTCACTAAGGCGCGCAAATCCATCGCGACGTATAAAGTGCGCGAAGGTTATCCGGTTGGTTGCATGGTGACCTTGCGCAAACAGCGCATGTTTGAGTTCCTTGACCGCTTGGTGACGATTGCGATCCCGCGTATCCGTGATTTCCGCGGCATCTCCGGGCGTGCCTTTGATGGTCGTGGAAATTTCAATATGGGCGTAAAAGAGCAGATCATTTTCCCCGAAATTGAATACGACAAAATTGACGTGCTGCGTGGTATGAATATCACCATCACCACCACCGCAAAAACGGATAAAGAAGGTCGCGCATTACTTGCTGCCTTCAGCTTCCCCTTTAAGAATTGAGGTAGCTATGGCCAAGTTAGCTGTCATTAATCGTGAACAAAAACGCCGCAAAGCAGTGGAAAAATACGCCGCTAAGCGCGCTGAACTGATGGCGATTTTCAACAACGTTAAAGCGTCTGATGAAGCACGCTACGAAGCGCGCCAAAAGTTCCAGGCATTGCCGCGCAATGCAAGTCCAGTCCGCTTGCGTAACCGTTGCGCATTAACTGGACGTCCGCGCGGCTTTTTCCGCAAATTTGGTCTGTCGCGTACAAAAGTACGTGAGTTCGCGATGCGGGGAGAAATTCCCGGTATCGTGAAAGCTAGCTGGTAAGGGGTAAAACGATGAGTATGAGTGATCCCATCGCCGATATGCTGACCCGCATTCGCAATGCGCAAGCGGCGGTTAAGGTGAGTGTTTCAATGCCGTCATCCAAGCTGAAAGTGGCGATCGCCAAAGTGCTTAAGGATGAAGGTTATATCGATGATTTCGCGGTGCGTGAAAACGGTGCCAAGCCCGCGCTTGAACTCGGCCTGAAGTACTATTCCGGCCGCCCGGTGATAGCGCGCATTGAGCGTGTTTCGCGCCCAGGTTTGCGTGTGTATAAAGGTTCCGGCGATATTCCGAAGGTCTTAAATGGCCTGGGAGTAGCGATTGTTTCCACCTCGCGCGGCGTGATGACCGATAAGAAGGCGCGCGCGGCGGGCGTGGGTGGTGAAGTTTTGTGTATCGTGGCGTAAAGGATAAGTAGATATGTCACGCGTAGCTAAAAACCCAGTTGTGATTCCCGCCGGCGTAGAGATTACGCTCGCAGCGGATGAGATTGTTGTCAAGGGCCCATTGGGCACTTTGAAACAAAAACAGAGCGCTAACGTTCGAGTTGTAAAGGACGGTAATGAGCTAAAGGTCGAGAAAATTGTTGACAGTATTGCAGCGAATGCCATGTCCGGCACGATGCGCGCTTTACTGGCCAATATGGTGCATGGCGTCAGCAAGGGCTTTGAGCGTAAGTTGACTTTAGTGGGCGTGGGTTATCGCGCGCAAGCTAAGGGCGATTCGCTGAATATGACTCTCGGTTTTTCGCACCCAGTCGATCATCCAATGCCGGCTGGCGTTAAGGTGGAAACGCCCACGCAGACCGAGATTTTGGTGAAGGGTGCAAATCGCCAGCAAGTTGGTCAGGTTGCCGCTGAAATTCGTGCCTATCGTCCGCCGGAGCCCTATAAGGGTAAAGGCGTTCGTTACGCGGATGAAGTGGTGGTCATCAAAGAGACCAAGAAAAAATAGTTGTAGTCATTAGGGGTTGGTTATGAATCCAAAACAAGCTCGTCAGCGCCGTGCACGTAAAACCCGTGCCAAGATCGCTGAGCTGAAGGTGGCGCGGTTATTAGTGAATCGCACTAACTTGCATATTTACGCGCAAATCATTGACGCCACGGGCGGCAAGGTTTTGGTTTCCGCATCCACGCTGGATAAAGCGGTGCGCGCAGAATTGAAAAATGGCGGCAATATTGCTGCTGCTAGCTTAATAGGCAAGGCAATTGCAGAGAAGGCAAAAGCTGCAGGCGTTGAAACCGTGGCATTTGATCGCTCCGGCTTTAAATATCATGGGCGCGTGAAAGCGCTTGCGGAGGCCGCGCGCGAAGGCGGTCTCAAGTTTTAATCGAGGTTGATGATGGCAAAAGTCCAGGCAACAGAAGAGCGCGGCGACGGTCTGCGTGAAAAGATGATTTCGGTCAATCGCGTCACGAAAGTCGTGAAGGGCGGACGCATTATGGGTTTTGCTGCCCTTGCCGTGGTTGGTGATGGCGATGGCGGCATTGGCATGGGCAAGGGCAAGGCGAAGGAAGTGCCTGTCGCTGTTCAAAAGGCAATGGAAGAAGCGCGCCGCACCATGGTGAAAATTTCGCTGAAGGAAGGCACGTTGCAGCATGCGGTAATTGGCATGCACGGCGCTTCCAAAGTCATCATGCAGCCGGCTTCTGAAGGTACCGGAATTATCGCAGGCGGCGCAATGCGCGCCGTATTTGATGTCATGGGTGTGCATAACGTGTTGGCTAAGATTGTGGGTTCAACGAATCCCTACAATGTCGTGCGCGCCACGCTGCATGGTTTGAAAGCCATGTCTACCCCGTCGGAAATTGCCGCGAAGCGCGGTAAGTCGATCGAAGAGATCTCGGAGTAAATCATGGCAACGCCAAAAATGATTAAAGTGACTCAGGTTAAAGGCCTGATCGGAACCATCCAATCGCACCGTGCCTGTGTACGCGGTTTGGGTTTGCGTCGCATTCGCCATACCGTTGAAGTCGAAGATACACCGGCAGTGCGCGGCATGATCAACAAGGTCTCTTATCTTGTGAAGTGCGAGGGCTAAATGCAACTGAATACGATACAACCGGCGCCAGGCGCCAAAAAAGCGAAGCGTCGTGTTGGGCGCGGTATTGGTAGCGGCTTGGGTAAAACGGCCGGCCGCGGTCACAAAGGCCAATCTTCACGCGCGGGTGGTTACCATAAGGTTGGATTTGAAGGCGGTCAAATGCCATTGCAGCGTCGTTTACCAAAGCGTGGTTTTGTTTCGCTAACGCGTGACGCTACTGCCGAAGTGATGTTGTACGCGCTGGACAAATTAAATGCCGACAAAGTTGATTTATTGGCATTAAAGCAAGCTGGTTTGGTTCCGTCGCGTGCATTGCACGCCAAGATCGTATTGTCTGGCAGTATTACAAAGGCAATTAAAGTCGAAGGCTTGGGCGTCACCAAGGGTGCGCGTGCGGCCATCGAAGCGGCGGGCGGTAGTATTACCGCTGGCGAATAAAGAGCGCACCTAGGTGGCATTGGACAATCTCATCGGCGCTGGAGCGAAGCTTGGCGATTTAAAGAAACGCCTTATCTTCCTGCTCGGCGCGCTAATTGTCTACCGGATGGGCACGCATATCCCCGTGCCGGGCATTGATCCTGCGCAGTTGGCGCAGATGTTCAATTCCAAAAACGGTGCGGGCATCCTGGACATGGTGAATATGTTCTCGGGTGGCGCGCTGGGTCGGTTCTCGGTGTTGGCGCTGGGTATCATGCCGTACATATCAGCGTCGATCATCATGCAGTTGTTGACGGTCGTTTCACCGCAAATGGAAGCGCTGAAGAAAGAAGGCGAATCCGGACGGCGTAAAATTACGCAATACACGCGTTATGGCACGGTGGTGTTGGCGGTATTCCAGTCGATGGGTATCGCAATTGCCATGGAATCGCAGCAAGGCTTGGTGTTGGATCCGGGCATGGTTTTTCGCATTACGACGATGGTGACGCTAACGACCGGCACCATGTTTTTGATGTGGTTGGGCGAGCAAATTACGGAGCGCGGCATAGGTAACGGCATCTCGTTGATTATTTTCGCGGGTATTGTTTCCGGTTTGCCGAAAGCAGTATTTAACACCCTGACGCTCATCGGACAGAACGCCATTACCATCCCGGTTGGGATGATGATATTTGTTGGTATCGTATTAATTACTTACCTTGTCGTGTATGTCGAACGCGGCCAGCGCAAAATCGTGGTGAATTACGCCAAGCGCCAGGTGGGTAATAAGATTTTTGGTGGACAGACCAGCCATTTGCCGTTGAAGTTGAACATGGCGGGTGTGATCCCGCCGATTTTCGCTTCCAGCATTATCCTGTTTCCGGCGACATTGGCGGGTTGGTTTGGATCGCATGAAGGCATGAGTTGGTTGAAAGATGTGTCGGGGGCGCTGTCCATGGGGCAACCCTTATATGTGATGCTTTACACGGCAGCGATTATATTTTTCTGTTTTTTCTATACGGCGTTGGTTTACAACCCGAAGGAAACGGCAGACAACCTGAAGAAAAGCGGCGCATTTGTCCCGGGCATACGCCCAGGTGAACAAACGGCGCGCTACATCGAGAAGATTATGCTGCGCTTGACCTTGGTCGGAGCGCTGTATATCACCCTCGTGTGCTTGGTGCCTGAGTTTTTGATTTTGAAATTTAACGTGCCGTTTTATTTTGGCGGCACTAGTTTGCTGATTATCGTGGTGGTAACAATGGACTTTATGTCGCAGGTGCAGGCGTACCTGATGACGCACCAGTATGAAAGTTTGCTGAAGAAAGCAAACTTCAAGGGTGGCCTGGCACGGTAACGGTTAGAGGATATGGCTAAAGAAGAGACGATCGAGATGCAGGGGGAAGTGTTAGAAAACCTTCCGAACGCTACATTTCGCGTCAAGCTGGAAAATGGGCACGTGGTGTTAGGGTACATTTCCGGAAAAATGCGCATGCACTATATACGCATTTTACCGGGCGACAAGGTGACCGTTGAAATGACCCCATATGATTTAACGCGCGCTAGAATTATTTATCGTGCGAAGTGAAAGGAAGCTCGCCGCTACAGGCAGCGAGCACAAGGAGAAATAAAATGCGAGTGCAAGCTTCGGTTAAAAAGATCTGCCGTAAATGCAAAATTATTCGGCGTAAAGGTGTGGTGCGCGTGATTTGCGCTGAGCCTCGGCATAAGCAACGTCAAGGTTAATGGCCTTTTGTTGTTCGCTAACGATTTGAATGTTAACATTTAAAGTTTTCGAAATTCGAAAACTAATTTGCTTGGAGTAATGGCATGGCCCGTATCGCAGGGGTGAATATCCCCAACCATCAACATGCGGAAATCGCGCTCACCGCGATTTATGGTATAGGTCGTACGCGTTCGCAAAAGATTTGTGCCGCAGCAGGCGTGGCGACCACCACCAAGATGAAAGACCTCACCGACAGTGAAATGGAAAAGCTGCGCGACGAGGTTGGCAAGTTTACGGTGGAAGGCGATCTGCGCCGAGAAGTCACCATGAACATCAAGCGCTTGATGGATCTTGGCTGTTATCGCGGCCAGCGTCATCGTAAAGGATTGCCGGTACGCGGCCAACGCACGCGTACCAAT
This sequence comes from Pseudomonadota bacterium, assembly GCA_021812385.1. Taxonomy (GTDB): domain Bacteria; phylum Pseudomonadota; class Gammaproteobacteria; order Burkholderiales; family Thiobacteraceae; genus RBG-16-58-11. Next base: position 11,494 of record JAKANO010000014.1, read on the forward strand.
GCACGTACCCGTAAGGGCCCGCGCAAGGCGATTAAGTCCTCCAAGTAAGCCTACCGCTTAAGGAAAAGTTTAAACATGGCAACGAAAACACCCGCCGCAAAGGTGCGTAAAAAAGTTAAGAAAAGCGTTTCTGAGGGCATCGCCCATATTCACGCTTCTTTTAACAACACCATCATCACCATTACCGATCGTCAGGGCAACGCATTGTCTTGGGCTACTTCGGGTGGAGAGGGCTTTAAGGGCTCGCGTAAGAGCACACCGTTCGCAGCCCAGGTGGCCGCTGAACATGCTGGAAAAATTGCGCAGGAATACGGCGTAAAAAATATCGAAGTCCGCATTAAAGGCCCGGGACCTGGCCGCGAATCCGCGGTACGCGCCTTGAATGCAGTGGGCTTCAAGATTACACAGATTGCCGACGTGACACCGGTACCCCATAACGGTTGCCGCCCGCCGAAAAAGCGTCGTATCTAATTTAGGAGAGACATCGTGGCGCGATATATTGAAGCTAAATGCCGTCTTTGCCGACGGGAAGGTGAAAAACTATTCCTGAAGGGCGAGAAGTGCTTTACCGACAAATGCTCTATCGAGCGGCGTGAGTACGCGCCTGGCCAGCATGGTCAGAAAAGCGGTATGCGTCTCTCGGATTACGGGCATCAGTTACGTGAAAAGCAAAAAGTCCGCCGCATTTACGGCATCCTCGAGCGCCAGTTCCGCAGCTACTACAAAGCCGCCGATCGGCGCAAGGGTGTGACGGGCGAGAATTTGCTGCAGCTGCTAGAAAGTCGGCTCGATACGGTCGTGTATCGCATGGGCTTCGGCGCATCGCGCTCTGAAGCGCGCCAAGTTGTGCGGCACAACGCTATTTTGGTGAATGGTCGACGCGTCAATATTCCATCTTATTCGGTTCGTCCGGGTGATGTGGTTGAAGTGACCGGGGCCGCAAAAACGCAGCTGCGCATTAAGGGTGCGGCAGATGCCGCAGAGGGACGTGGATTCCCTGAATGGATCGCTGTCGATATCAAAGCGCTTAAAGGCACTTTCAAGGCATTGCCATTGCGTTCAGAATTGCCCGCGACCATCAACGAGCATCTCGTGGTCGAGTTGTACTCCAAGTAATCACATTCACTTAACGGGGAACGATTCATGCAAAGCAGCGCAACCGAATTTCTCAAGCCACGCGTCGTCGATGTGGAGCAAGTATCTCCTTTGCGCGCGCGCGTCGTCATGGAGCCATTTGAGCGGGGTTATGGCCATACTTTGGGCAATGCGTTACGTCGCATTCTGCTCTCCTCCATGCCTGGCTATGCGATTACGCAGGTAAAAATTGACGGCGTATTGCACGAATACTCCGCCATGGAAGGCGTTCAGGAAGATGTCGTCGATATTCTCCTGAATCTCAAAGGCATTTCGCTGAAAATGCATAATCGCACCGAAACCACCTTGCGTTTGTCGAAGCAAGGCAAGGGTGCGGTTACTGCGGGTGATATCGAGCCTAGCCATGATGTGGAAATTCTCAACCCAGAGCATGTGATTGCGCACATGACCGGCAATGGCTCATTGAATATTGAAATTAAAATCGAGCAAGGTCGTGGTTACCAGGCAGTAGCAGCGCGCCGTCTTGAAGAAGAAGAAAACGCCATCGGCACCATTATGATGGATGCTTCTTTTAGCCCTGTGCGTCGTGTGAGTTATGCCGTGGAGAGTGCGCGCGTTGAGCAGCGTACCGATCTGGATAAGTTGGTGATGGATATTGAAACCAACGGCGTGATCGAACCGGAAGAAGCGGTGCGTTATGCAGCGCGGATTTTGATGGATCAACTCGGTGTATTTGCCGACTTGAAAGGGACGCCGGCAATTGCTGAAACGCCCCGTGCGCCAGTGATTGATCCGATTCTGCTGCGCCCAGTCGATGATCTGGAATTAACCGTGCGTTCGGCGAACTGCCTGAAGGCGGAAAACATTTATTACATCGGCGATTTGATTCAGCGCACTGAAAATGAGTTGCTGAAGACCCCGAATCTTGGTCGCAAATCACTGAACGAAATTAAAGATGTGCTCGCATCCAAAGGTCTTACCTTGGGCATGCGTTTGGATAACTGGCCGCCTGCTGGTCTTGAGCACCACGCTAAAATAGCGAGCTGAAAAAAAGGATAGGAAAATGCGTCACGGTAATGGACTACGTAAACTTAATCGCACCAGCAGCCATCGTTTAGCGATGCTGCGCAACATGGCTAACTCTTTGTTGCGTCACGAAGCGATTAAAACCACTTTGCCTAAGGCTAAAGAGTTGCGCCGTGTTGCGGAACCATTGATCACCCTTGGCAAGAAGCCTTCGCTGGCTAATCGGCGCCAAGCGTTTAACCGCTTGCGTGATCGCGATATGGTGGTGAAATTGTTTGACACCTTGGGCCCGCGCTATCAAAACCGCAACGGTGGTTACTTGCGCATTCTGAAATGCGGCTTCCGTCAAGGCGACAATGCGCCAATGGCGTTTGTCGAGTTGCTGGATCGCCCCGAGCAAAGCGAAGCGGTTGCCGCGGAATAATAAACACTCTCTCCTATTTAAAGCCGGCCTTGAGCCGGCTTTTTTTATGCGCGAACATCGGGTGTAGATTTTCGATGCGATTGGGAAAGCCACGGCATAACAGCGACTGCCATCTGGTTTTGGTAGTCTAAAATGAATTATATGAGGCCGAAACCCAGCGCGAATTTAAAGCACGGCCGACATCCGAGATTTTTTATTGACGGGGGTTATATGCGAAGCGTACGTATTCTGGTGTTAGTGGCACAAGCTATTGCGGTTTGGTGTGCGATGAGCCATGCAGCAAATGCGAGCGACTTGCTTCCGGGCCTCACAGATAATGTGACTTGCTATCAAAATGGCGTCGCAATTTTAAAAACACAAAATAGAATTCGTGAATTCACCCCAAGCGAAGCGATGAAGCTATTGGCTGATATACATCTGGGACAAGTAAGCGAAACGCGCGTACGCGTTTACGCGAGCACGCTGGGCGATGTCACTTGCGTGCTGACAAATCAAAAATGAGCTTTAGGGAGCAGGAATAAAGGCGCTAAAGGCGCTCATAGACCCATTCCAGCAACGCATCTTGGACGGGTTTCGCTTGATCTGCGTTGGCATGGTTGATTAGGCAGACCACGATTATTCTTCTGCCCTGAGCATCAAAAACATAGCCGGCAATAGCGCGCACATCCTTGAGCGATCCGGTTTTGATGTGCGCATGGCCCGAAATATTGTCCATCACAAGTCGCTTTTTCATGGTGCCATCAACGGCAACGATAGGAAGGGAGGATTCCAATTCTGAAAACACGCTCGAATGAAACGCGGAGTTTAGCAACCATGCCAAATGCTGTGCGCTGATGCGTTCGCTGCGAGATAAACCAGAACCGTTTTTGAGGACAAGCTCTAAAAATCGTTGCCCTTTAACGGCCAACCAATCATTGATCGCAGCCGCACTTCTTGCGGGCGAAGTTGGGGCGCCCCGAATGGCGGCGCCGATGGTGAGAAACAAATGCCGCGCCATGACATTGTTGCTGTATTTGTTGATGTCGCGAATGATTTCAGCGAGTGGCAGTGAATCAAATTGCGCCACAAGCGTGGCGCTATCGGGTACCGGGGCAGAAACAACGCTACCCTTCCAGGTGCCGCCCAGCTGTTCCCATAATTGCCTAAAAAGCAGCGCAAAATATGCGTTGTTATCAAGCAAAACAAGCTGCATCGATTTATCTTCGCAAGCAGCAGAAAACTGGCCATTAAAGCTAATAGTAGAGCCGACCTGATAGCGAATATTATCTTCCCAATCACCACAAGTTGAATTGGTCATCTTTACATCATTAATGATGCGTGTGTTCGGAATTTCCGGATCAAAAACAATGCGCGGATGCGAAGAATTGTTTTGAGCCAAAAAGCGCACGCGGTGGGCGCGGAAGTTGAGCAATAACGCGTCCGGGCTAAGGTTGTAGGGTTTGTTAGGTTCATTATCGAAAGCGGCAGGATCTTCTGCGGGGACATTGAAATAACTGCGGTCGAGGACCAGATTTCCACGCAAGTCCTTGAGCCCCTTTTGGCGCAGTTCGCGCAACATTAACCAAAAGGCTTCCAAGGTGATTTTTGGATCGCCATAACCCTTAAAGATTAAGTCGCCTTTGAGTTTCTCACCTTTCCAGGCGCCCTGGGTAAACACCTCGGTTTTCCAACGATAGGCCGGGCCAAGGACATCCAGGGCGGAATAGGTGGTGAGCAATTTCATGACGGAAGCTGGATTCATCGCGCGCTCGGCGTTGAATGACAGGTCTGGCGTGGCCTGGTTCACATCCTGAACATAAATGGAAACTGCCGAATCGGGAATGTTGGCGCGTTGCAACGCTGCAAGCACGGGAGCAGGAAGCTCAGATTGAATTGCGTAGGCTTGGTTGGCCAACACAAGTACGAAGCAGGCAAAAAAGACTCGCTGAAAGCTTCTAAATAAGGGACGCAAAAGAGCGCTGCCGGTAGTTGATGAAGGTTAACGATGTTTGGTCAGATCGTCGACATACCAGTTCATCGCAACCTTAAGGCCGTCGCGTATGGTGTGCGTCGGTTGATAGTGCAATAAGCGTTGCGCCTTGCCGATATCCGCCAAGGAATGGCGCACGTCGCCGGCGCGAAATTCGCGGTACACCGGCTTGCACTCGGCAAGATGCGGGAAACGCGGCGCAAGCTCGGCACGGATCGATTCAAATAAATGATTGAGCGTGGTGCGCTCGCCCACCGCAACGTTATAAACCTGATTGCGCGCGCCTGCATCAACACTGGTGGCGGCCAGCAGATTGGCTTGCACCGTGTTGTCGATGTAGCAAAAATCGCGGCTGGTTTCACCGTCACCATTGATGAACACCGGCTCGTTCTTGATCATCGAAGCAATCCACTTGGGAATCACTGCGGCATAAGCGCCATCCGGGTCTTGGCGTTGGCCGAAGATGTTGAAGTAGCGCAAACCGATGGTGGTAAAGCCATAGCAGCGTGCAAACACATCGCCATACAACTCGTTCACATATTTGGTGACGGCGTAGGGCGAGAGCGGGCTGCCGATTTGCTCTTCGACTTTTGGCAGGCCGGGATGGTCGCCATAAGTAGAGCTGGAAGCGGCATATACGAAAGCTTTGACCCCGGCATCGCGTGCAGCAACGAGCATATTCAGAAAGCCGTTGATGTTGCTGGCGTTGGTCAGGATCGGATCCTCGATGGAGCGCGGAACGGAACCTAGCGCGGCCTGGTGCAAGACATAATCAACGCCCTGGCAAGCGTCGCGGCAAAGAGCTAAATCGCAAATATCGCCTTTGATCATGCGGAAGCTGGCCCATTGCTGCGGCGTGACCAAGTTTTGCACTTGATCCAGATTGCGCTGATGGCCGGTGGAAAAATTATCCAGCCCGATCACGCGCTGATTTAATTTGAGTAGCGTTTCCAGCAGATTGGAGCCGATAAACCCGGCAACGCCGGTAATCAGCCAAGTGCGCTGAGTTTGATTCAAGGTTTGCTGCAAGGCGGTGTAAGCACTCATCGATCTAGTTCCGAGGTGAAGTTGTGCGCTTATAAGCGCCAGAAGGAGATGCCGGCAGCTTTAACGGCTTGCGGATCGAAAATCGCTTTCACGTCCACCAATACCCCCTTGCTGGACATTTTGGCTTTGTAATCGGCGAGCGGTTTGGCTGCAAATTCCTTATGCGAGACTGCAACGATAAGCGCATCCGATTGCGGCAATTGCTCCCAGGTTTCGAGCGTGACGCCATATTCGTGAATCGCTTCGTGCTGATCCGGCACCGGATCATGCACATGGACTTCGATGCCGTAACTGATGAGTTCATGAATGACGTCGATCACGCGCGAGTTGCGAAGATCGGGGCAGTTCTCTTTAAAGGTTAAACCCAACACGCTGACTTTTGCGCCTTTGATGTGGCTGCCCGCAGCGATCATTTCCTTGACCGTTTGCTCGGCAATGAATTTGCCCATGCCGTCGTTGATGCGGCGGCCGGCAAGAATGACTTGCGGATGGTAGCCCAGCATATCGGCTTTGTGCGTGAGGTAGTAAGGGTCGACACCGATGCAATGGCCACCCACCAAGCCCGGACGGAAGGGCAAGAAATTCCACTTGGTGCCGGCGGCTTGCAATACCTCCAGGGTATCGATGCCCATCTTGTGGAAGATCAAAGACAGCTCGTTCATCAGTGCGATATTCAAATCGCGCTGTGTGTTCTCGATGACCTTGGCGGCTTCCGCGACCTTGATGCTGGAAGCGCGATGCACGCCAGCGGTGATCACGGATTCATACAATTGCGCCACCTTTTCCAGCGTGTCGGCATCGTCGCCGGACACCACTTTTAGAATCGTCGTCAGCGTATGTTCTTTATCGCCGGGATTGATGCGCTCGGGCGAGTAGCCCACATGAAAATCCTGTTTCCATTTCATGCCGGACTGCTGTTCCAAAATCGGGATGCAAATTTCTTCCGTTGCGCCGGGATAGACCGTGGATTCGTACACCACAATCGCGCCCTTTTTCATGTTTTTGCCGACGCTGGTGCTGGAACCGACCAGCGGGCTGAAATCCGGTTGATGCGCTGCATCCACCGGCGTGGGCACGGCCACAATCAGGTAGTCGCATACTTTCAGGGCGGCAGGGTCGGCGGTCACTTGCAATTGCGTGGCGGCCTTCAGGTCGGCGTCGCTGACTTCGCCGGTGGGGTCGCAATAGCGTTTATAACTTTCGACTTTTTCCGTCGAGAGATCGAAGCCTATCGTTTGCACTTTTTTGCCGAATGCGACGGCGAGCGGCAAGCCGACATAACCAAGACCAACCACACCCACAATTGCCATGTTGAAAATTCCTCTTATTGATTGAGATTTCCGCGTATTTTACCGGATGCGGCTACGCACGGTAAGCACGTATAATCCGCCCACGACATGATCATCGCATGACACGGGGGCTATATGCTAAACCGCAGTGTTTTTACCGCATTGCTTGCTGCTGTCTTGGTTGCAGTATCCATGCCAGCTTGGGCGGATCTGGTGCAAACGCTGGCCAAAGTGAAGCCGTCCATTGTCGGCGTGGGCACGGTTTTGCCGACGCGTAATCCGGCCCTGATCTTTTTCGGCACCGGCTTTGTGGTGGGCGATGGCTTGACGGTGGTGACCAATGTGCATGTGTTGCCGCCCATATTGGATGGTGCGGAGAAAGAGCGCCTGGCCATCATTTCCGGCTCCAGGCTGCATCCGGATGTGCGCGAAGCACGACTTGTGGCGCGCGATGTGGAGCACGATATTGCGCTCTTGCGCTTGTCCGGGGCGCCGCTGCCGGCATTGACCTTGGGCGATTCCGATACGGTGCGCGAAGGCGCGAGCATGGCGTTTACGGGCTTGCCGCTGGGCATGGTGCTGGGTTTCAATCCGGCCACGCATCGCGCCATTGTTGCCGCGATTACCCCGTATGTTTCTCCCGCCTATAGTTCAAGGCAACTCAATGCGAAAGCCATTCGACGCTTAACGCGCCCCTTCGATGTGTTTCAGCTCGATGCCATCGCCTATCCCGGCAACAGCGGCAGCCCGATGTATGACCCGGAGACCGGCATCGTGTACGGCGTGCTGAATAGCGTGTTCGTGCAAGAGTCCAAAGAGAATTTACTCAAGCAACCTTCCGGCATTACGTTCATCATCCCCGGCAACTATATTCGCGCATTGCTGGCACAGCCGACCCCGCCTTAAGTTGCTTTCCCGCCTTTAGTTGCTTTAAGGATTAGCGGCACGCATCCAGGCAAACCAAGCTGCCTTGAATCAATTCCGCCATATTTTCTTCGTCCAACACATACGGCGGCATAAAGTACACGGTAGATCCGATAGGGCGCAGCAGCAGGCCGCGCTGCAACGCGGCTTGATAGAAATGTTGGCTGAAGTCCGCTGCGGCATCGGCTACATCGAAGGCCCAAATCATGCCGGTTTGGCGGAAATGCCGTACCCGTGGGTGCTCCCGTAACGGCTGCATCATTGCCGTAAAGCGCGCGGCCTTGCTGCGATTCGCTGCAATCACTTGGTCTTGCTCGAAGATGTCCAGCGTGGCTAAAGCGGCGCGGCACGCCAAGGGATTGCCGGTATAGGAATGCGAGTGCAGAAAGCCGCGCGCCGTTTCGTCGTGGTAAAAAGCCTGGTAAATCCTATCGTGGGTCAGCACCGCCGAGAGCGGCAGATAGCCCCCGGTCAGGCCTTTCGATAAGCACAGAAAATCCGGTGCAATGTCGGCTTGCTCGCAGGCGAATAGCGTGCCGGTCCTGCCAAAGCCGACCGCAATTTCATCCGCGATCAAATGCACTTGAAACTGATCGCAAATCTCCCGTGCGCGGCGCAGATACGCCGGGTGATGCATTGCCATCCCTCCCGCGCATTGCACCAAGGGCTCCACGATGAGCGCTGCGGTTGTAGCGTGATGTTGCTCCAAGTATTGCGCCAATAGCTCGGCGCAGCGCAGAGCGTAATCCTCCGCGCTTTCGCCGGGCGCCGCCAAGCGCCAATCGGGTGAGGGCACTTGATGGCTTTGGCGCAACAGCGGCGCATAGGTGTCTTTGAACAGCGCTACATCGGTGACCGAAAGCGCGCCGAGCGTTTCGCCGTGATATGCATTTACGAGGCTGATAAATTCTGTTTTCTGGGATTGGCCGCTATTGCGCCAAAAATGAAAACTCATTTTGAGCGCGATCTCGATCGCCGAAGCACCGTCCGAAGCATAAAAACAATGCCCTAAATTGCCAGGTGCCAACTGCGATAAACGCTCCGAAAGCTCGATCACTGGCGCGTGGGTGAACCCGGCCAAGATGACATGCTCTAACTGTTCCAGTTGCGCGCGCAGCGCGGCATTGATGCGCGGATTGGCGTGGCCGAACAGATTCACCCACCAGGAACTGATGGCGTCCAGATAGCGCTTGCCCTCGAAGTCGTAGAGCCAAACGCCTTGGCCGTGGCTGATCGGAATAATCGGCAGCCGCTCGTGCTGTTTCATCTGGGTGCAGGGGTGCCACACGGCGGCGCGTGAACGGTCGATGAGGGATTGATTGCGCATGGAACACTTCATAAAATTGACGCCTTATCCTAGCATGATGCAAAACCGGCCATTGATTGTATCTACTACTTTAAATCGCGCGCATTATATGAAAGGATAGCGGGGCTGAAAGTGGTTTAGCGAGAGGATTTCTATGCAACCCTTGGTATTAACCCTGGATATGGCGGGCCTGCCGCAAGGCTGGGTTGGGCTGGAAGAAGCGATTTCTTATCATGCCAAGCAATTGGTGGCCTGGTCTATTGGCAATCTGGTGGCCGAGTTTCATGGCGGCTATCAGAATAATGGCGAGCGCTCGCGCATTGCCACCAAATCCATGTTGGCGATTAAAGGCAGCATGACGCGCCATGTGCACACGCCAGGGCTCACCAATACCCTGTTATTCGCGCGTGACCGTAATTTGTGCGCCTACTGCGGCCAGCAATTTTCACCGCGCGATTTATCGCGCGACCATGTGGCCCCCATGTCCAAAGGCGGCAAAGATCACTGGACCAATTCCGTCACGGCCTGTTTGCGCTGCAACACGCGCAAAGCCAACCGCACCCCGGAGCAAGCCGGCATGCCCTTGCTGTATGTGCCCTATGTGCCGAATCGGCACGAGCACTTTATCCTGCGCAACCGTTTTATCTTGGCGGATCAAATGGAGTATTTGCTGGTGGGCGTGCCCAAAACCAGCCGATTGCTGGGCTAACGTACAGCCTTTCATCCTGCGTGCCATCTCAAGCAAGCGCTTGATTTACAATATAATCTTAACTGAACGCCTAATTCTGTTCGGGATATGCCTTGAAATTGTCATGGCTAGCCCCTATTATTAGCACTCAAGAAGCGCGAGTGCTAACACACCGCGCTTTTGACATTAAATTTCTGGCGTATTCGGCAGCGGCAACGTTGTCGCGCCGGCAGTAATTCCCCCCAATATTAAGCAATTAACAGGAGATTTAGAGAATGAAAATTCGTCCCCTGCATGACCGAGTTATCGTCAAGCGCGTGGAAGAGGAACGTAAGACCGCTTCCGGTATTGTGATCCCCGACAGTGCGACCGAAAAGCCAGATCAAGGCGAAGTGAAAGCCGTCGGCCCAGGTAAAAAAGATGAAAACGGCAAAGTGATCGCGATGGACTTGAAAGTCGGCGACCGCGTGTTGTTCGGCAAATATTCCGGCCAGACCGTCAAAGTGGACGGCGAAGAGCTGCTGGTGATGCGCGAAGAAGACATCATGGGCGTGGTCGAAGCCTAAGTCCTCTCCCCAAACCCCTTAAGCATCGCAACGTATAAAAGATTAGGAGTAAATAATGGCTGCTAAAGACGTAAAATTCGGCGATGTCGCTCGCCACAAAATGGTAATTGGCGTCAATGTATTGGCTGACGCCGTCAAAGTCACCCTGGGTCCGAAAGGCCGTAATGTCGTATTGGATCGCTCCTTCGGCGCGCCGACCATCACCAAGGACGGTGTATCGGTTGCCAAGGAAATCGAGCTGAAAGACAAGTTCGAGAACATGGGCGCGCAAATGGTGAAGGAAGTCGCGTCCAAGACCTCCGACGTTGCCGGCGACGGCACCACCACCGCCACCGTGCTGGCGCAAGCCATTCTGAAAGAAGGCATGAAATACGTGGCCGCCGGCATGAACCCGATGGACCTGAAGCGCGGTATCGACAAAGCGGTGATCGCCACCGTGGCCGAGTTGAAGAAAATCTCCAAGCCTTGCACCACCAATAAAGAAATCGCCCAAGTGGGTAGCATCTCCGCCAACTCCGACAGCACCATCGGCGACATCATCGCCAATGCCATGGACAAAGTCGGCAAGGAAGGCGTGATCACCGTGGAAGACGGCTCCGGTTTGGAAAGCGAGCTGGAAGTCGTGGAAGGCATGCAGTTCGACCGCGGTTACCTGTCGCCGTATTTCATCAACAACGCCGAAAAGCAAATAGCCGCGCTGGAAAATCCTTTCGTGCTGTTGCACGACAAGAAAGTTTCCAATATTCGCGACCTGCTGCCGGTATTGGAGCAAGTGGCCAAAGCTGGCCGTCCGTTGCTGATCATCGCCGAAGACGTGGATGGCGAAGCGCTGGCCACCCTGGTGGTGAACAACATTCGCGGCATCCTGAAGACCACCGCTGTTAAGGCGCCGGGTTTTGGTGATCGTCGCAAAGCCATGCTGGAAGATATCGCCATCCTCACCGGTGCGACCGTGATTGCCGAAGAAGTCGGCCTGACCTTGGAAAAATGCACCCTGGCCGAATTGGGTCAAGCCAAGCGCATCGAAGTCGGCAAGGAAAACACCATCATCATCGACGGCGCAGGCAAGGAAGATGCGATCGCTGGCCGTGTGACGCAAATCCGCAAACAGATCGAAGACGCGACCAGCGACTACGACCGTGAAAAACTGCAAGAGCGCGTGGCCAAGTTGGCCGGCGGCGTGGCGGTGATCAAGGTCGGCGCTGCGACCGAAGTCGAAATGAAAGAGAAAAAAGCCCGCGTGGAAGATGCCTTGCATGCCACCCGTGCAGCCGTGGAAGAAGGCATTGTGCCTGGCGGCGGCGTAGCCTTGTTGCGCGCTTGCGCTGCGGTATCCAAAACCAAGGGCGACAACCACGACCAAGACGCCGGCATCAAAATCGTGCTGCGCGCGATGGAAGAGCCGCTGCGCCAGATCGTCATCAATTGCGGCGACGAAGCTTCCGTGGTCGTCAACAAAGTGCTGGAAGGCAAAGGTAACTACGGTTACAACGCCGCCACCAGCGAGTATGGCGACATGGTGGAAATGGGCGTGCTGGACCCAACCAAAGTCACCCGTTACGCATTGCAAAATGCGGCATCGGTTGCTGGCCTGATGTTGACCACCGACGCCATGGTGGCCGAACTGCCGGAAGACAAGCCAGCCGGCGGCATGGGCGGCGGCGATATGGGCGGCATGGGCGGCATGGGTGGCATGGGCGGCATGATGTAAGCTGCGTTACCCCTAGCAACACCCCTGAAAAGGCCCTACTTTGGTAGGGCCTTTTCCTTTTGCAGGGCGTATTTTCGCTGCCGCAAGTGACAGCGCAAGGGTTTAGGATGGTGCTTGGCGAGCCGATAGATATAGGATGAAACGCGAACATAAACTGCTTAATTTAAAAGCGCTGTATCGAAAGCTGATGGCATCCAGTTCGGCGCTGTTTCTGTTCGCGGCGTTCGCTTTAATCTGGCTGTTGATGGCAGGCTTGGTCGCGGTAGGCTTGTTTGTACTGCAAGCGAATAACCAGCGCATGGAAAAAATTGTGCGCGAGCATAATGTGAAGATTGCGTTGGTTTCCGATTTGCGCAGTATTAACCGTGAGCGGACGCTGACGGTGCACAAGATGATTTTGTCGCACGACCCGTTTGAGCGCGATGACTTGATGCTGGGTTTTCGCGAGTTGGCGGCGAGCTATATTCGGCAGCGCGATAAGCTTCTGCAGCTGCCATTCACGCCGGAAGAAGCAAAGGCGTTTCAGGCCGCGCAAGCCAAGATCAAAGCATCGACCCGCCTCATGGAGGAGGTCGTGGCGCTGGCGCTGGCGGGGCGCGACGCAGAAGCGCAACGCATTCTCACCAGCCAGGCAATCCCCGCGCAGAATTTGGTGCAAGTCGATTTTTCCACTTTCCTGGATTATCAAAATCGTTCCAGCGAAGCCGCCGTGCGCCATGCGCGGGAGGCTTATCAACGCGCCTATTGGCTGAGCGGTTTATTAGGCGGCGTAGCCTTAATCTTGGGCTTGGTCGTTTCGTTGGGGGTGATTCGGCGCACCGCCAACGTGGAGCGCGCACTGGCGCGCGAGAAAGAGCGCGCGGAAGTCACGCTGCACTCGATTGGCGAAGCGGTGATTACCACCGACGAATCGGGACGCATCGATCACCTCAACGAAATGGCGGAACGCCTAACCGGTTGGACGAATAGCCAAGCTGCAGGGCGCGGCGTCGAGGAAGTGTATCGGGTGGTGGATGAAAAGAACCCGACCCAAGCATTGAATCTGGTGTCGCGCTGTTTATCCGGCGCGCACGCACCCATCACGGAATCCTTAATCCTGATGTCGTTAGGCGGTCTGCAATACACGATCGAGCAGACGGTGTCACCGATCCGCGAGCCGAGTGGTGCGGCGATCGGCATGGTGGTGGTGTTTCGGGATGTGACCACTGAGCGCTCCTTGGCGCACGAATTAGCCTGGCAAGCCAGTCACGATGCGCTGACGAACTTGGCTAACCGGCATGAATTCGAGCACCGCTTGCAGGAGCTGGTGGAGAGCGCGCAAACCTCGCGCATCAGCCATGCCCTGCTGTACATCGATTTGGATCAATTCAAGCTGGTGAATGACACCTGCGGTCATGTGGCGGGCGACGAGTTGCTGCGCCAATTGTCGGCCTTGTTAAGCGCAAAGATTCGGGCGGTGGATACGCTGGCGCGCTTGGGGGGCGATGAGTTTGGCCTGCTCCTCCCGGGTTGCGGCATCGAGCAAGCGCAAGTGATTGCAGAAAAATTGCGGCAGGAAGTCTGCGAGTTCCGCTATGTATGGGAAACCAAAACCTTTACCGTCGGTGCGTCGATCGGATTGGTTGAGATCACGCATGAGACCGGCTCCGTCGCGAACCTGCTTTCCGCCGCGGACACCGCTTGTTACATGGCGAAGGATCGAGGACGCAATCGTGTTTGCGTGCATCGTGCGCAAGATGCCGAGGTGCGGCGGCTGCACGGCGAGGCGGAATGGGTGGGCAGAATTACGCGCGCGTTCGAGGAAAATCGCTTCCAATTGTATTTTCAAAAAATCATCCCGCTGCAGCCCGAGCGCAATCCCGAGTATCGGGAAATTTTATTGCGCTTAATTGATGAGAAGGGGCAACTGGTGCCGCCGATGGCGTTTATCCCTGCTGCGGAGCGTTATCACTTGATGCCCTTGATCGATCGCTGGGTGTTGCGCACCTTGTTTAACTGGATGCAGGCGCATCAAGCGCAACTGCCGGAAAACATTTATTACTCCATTAATCTTTCCGGGCAATCGCTGGGCGACGAGGCTTTCACGGAATTTGTCGAGGATCAATTTAAACAGTCAGGCGTGTTGCCCGGCCGTATTTGTTTCGAGGTCACCGAAACCGCGGCTATCGCCAACTTGGGGCATGCGATGCGCATGATGTCGAAATTGCAGGCCATGGGTTGCGGTTTCTCGCTCGATGATTTTGGCAGCGGCATGTCTTCCTTTGCCTACCTGAAGAATCTGCCGGTGGATAGCATTAAGGTCGACGGCGCATTTGTGCGCGACATGTTGACCGATCCCATCGACTTCACTATGGTCGAAGCGATTATTCGCATTGGCCATGTGATGGGTTTGAAAACCATCGCGGAGTATGTCGAAAGCACAGTGATCATGCAGCGACTGGCCGAACTGGGCGTGGATTACGTCCAGGGATTTGGCATGCACCGGCCGGAGCCGCTGGTCTGACTTGAAAAGCAACTAACCGCCCAGACGCCAAGACGCCAAGAGCGCCAAGTTAAAAACCTAAAAATATTTTTTGATTTTCTTGGCGCTCTTGGCGTCTTGGCGGTTAACCAGTGGTTGAAGATGAATCATTCCGCGCCGGGCGCGCAAACAACATCGCCGCCAGCGCCGGCAGTAGCAGCACTGCCCCCAGCATATTCACCAGAAATAGGAAAGCCAATAGGATTCCCATATCCGCTTGGAACTTGAGCGCGGAAAAAGACCAGCTGGCGACGCCAATGCTCATGGTCAGCGCGGTGAACACCGCAGCGGTGCCGCGTTGGCGCAAAGCGATGTAGAACGCTTCTTGCACGCTGTCGCCGTAGTCGCGCATGCGATGCTGCATGCGCTCGAACAGATAGATGCCGTAGTCCACGCCCACCCCGACACCGAGCGCGATGACCGGCAAAGTGGCGACTTTCAAACCGATGCCCAGCCGCGCCATGATGGCATTGCACAGCACCGAGACCAAGGCCAGCGGTACGACGATACACAGCATGGCGCGCCAGGAGCGGAACGTCAGCAGGCACAACAACAGGATGGCGCCGAAAATCGACAGCAGCATCGACTGCTCCGCCGCATCCACCGCTTCATTGGTCGCCGCCATCACCCCGACATTGCCGCCAGCCAGGAGAAATTGCAGCTGCGGGGTATTGTTGGCGGCGGCGAATTTCTTGATTTCGGAAACGATATGCGCAATGGTCGCGCCTTGGTGATCTCGGGTAAAAATCAAGATCTGCATGGCGCTGCAATCGGTATTGAGCAGGCCGGTGGCGGTGTCCACCGGTGTGACCGATTGCGCCAAGACTTGGCTGTCGCGCGCCAAGGCGCGCCATTTCAGGCTGCCTTCATTCCAGCCGGCGTTGATGTACTTCGCTACGCCGGGCAAGCCCAGCACCGACTGCACACCCTGCACATTGCGCATTTGCAACTCGAAACGGTCGAGGGTATCCATGATGTCGTACTGCGTGCAGGCGCCTTCTACCTGATGGGTTTGCGCAATCACCGACAGCACATCCACACCGATGGAGAAATGTTTTACGATCGCCGCGTTATCGCGGTTATAGCGCGAACCTTCGCGCAACTCGGGGATGCCGCGCCCCAAGTCGCCGGTCTTGATGGCGCGAGCTTGCCATGCCCCCGCGACCAGTAAGAGTGCCGATATAAATAGCACCGCCAGCGCCGGGCGCGGTTGCGCGCAGCGTGCGAGGCCGCGCCAGATAAAATCGAAGCGACTGCTGCCATCCTGCGCGCGCCGCAAAGTGGCGGCGTCGAGCTGCGTGTAGGACAGCATGATGGGCAGCAGCAGCTTGTTGGTGACGATCATCAGCAGCACGCCGAGACTGGCGGTAATGCCCAGCTCGCGCACCACGTCGATCTTGATGTGCATGATGACCAGAAAACCCAAGGCATTGGTGAGCAAGGCGATGCTGCCGGGCAACAGCAGCTTGCCAAAGGCGCTGCGCGCCGCGCCGAGGCTGTCGGCGCCAAGCATGACCTCATGCTTCCAAACGTTGGTCATTTGCACCGCATGCGAAACACCGATGGAAAAGATCAAATACGGCGCCAAGATCGACATCGGGTCGATGCCGTATCCCAATAAAGGCAGCAACCCCAACAGCCATACCACCGGCGTCAAGGCGCAGGCCAAGGCCAGCAGCGTGAGCTTGAGCGAGGCCGCATAGAAGTACAGCAGCACGCAAGTGATGAGGAAGGCCACGAGAAAAAACACCAGCACGCCGCGCGTACCGTCGCTGATATCGCCCACCGCTTTGGCAAAACCGATAATGCGGATGTCGATACCGGCGCTTTGATATTGGGCGCGAATCTTTTCCAATTGCTGCGCCACGGCTGGATAGTCGAGACGCTTGCCGCTGACCGGATCGAGTTCCAGCAGCTCGGCGCGCACCAGCGCCCCTTTGAAATCATTGGCCACCAAGCGCCCCAGGCTATTCGATTTGAGCACGTTGGCGCGCACGGTTTCCAGGTCTTGTGGCGTGCCGCGGAAGCCTGCGGGAATCACATTGCCGCCGGCGAAACCGTCTTCGACGATTTCGATGAAGCGCACATTGGGCGTGAACAGCGAGGTGACGCTGGAGCGGTCCACCCCGGGAATAAAGAACACGGCATCGGTGACTTTTTTCAGTGTGTCGAAAAACGTCGGATTGAAAATATCGCCTTGCTTTTGCATCACCGCCACCAAGATGCGATTCGCTCCGCCGAAGGATTTTTGATACTGGGTGAAGGTCTGCATGTAGGGGTGCTGCAGCGGAATCATTTTGTTGAAGCCGGCATCGACGCGCAACTGTGTGGCGGAATACGCGAGCAAAACGGTGATCAGCGCAAACAAGACGAGCAGCGTGCGGCGATAGGCGAACACCGGGCGGGCAATGGCGTTGGCGATTTTTTCGGCTTGGGCAGGCATGCGCTTGCTTATTTTCCTGTTGCGTTGCTGGCGAAAGGCGTAACGCCGGATTCGCCGAACAACAGTAAATGCTTACCCGCGGGGCGGATGGCGGCGATGCTTTCGCGATGGGCTTGGAGCTGCAGCTCGAAAGTTTTGCCGTCATCGCGGCTGATCAGCACGGCGCCGCTTTGCCCGGCCAGAATCACGCTGCCATCGGCTTGCACATAGTCGCTCATCAGCGTGGCTTGGCTGGCGCTTTCGATCGTTGTCCAAGTCTCGCCCAGGTCGGTCGAGCGGAAAACTTTTCCGCGCAAGCCGTAGGCCAGCACGCTGCCATCGCGCAAGGCGACGATGCCGAAAAAGGAACCTTTGTAGGGCGAGGGCAGCGCTTGCCAAGTTTGTCCCTGGTCATCGGAGCGCAATAACAAGCCCGCTTCGCCGGCAATAAACAGCTTTCCACCCGCTTGCGCGGTCAAGGCATTCAGGTGCTTGTCGCCTTCGACGATGGTGCGCTGCTGCCAGCTTGCGCCGCCATCATTGGTTTGCAGGAACAGGCCGTAGGCGCCGAGCGCAAAACCATGGCGTGCATCGCTGAACCAAACTTTGAGCAGGGGTTTTTTCAAATCGGGCGCGCTGAACACTAGGCGCCAAGAGGCGCCGCCATCCGTGCTCTTGAGAATGACGCTATCGTGTCCCACGGCCCAGCCGTTTTTCGCATCCAGAAAATACAAGGAAGTCAGCGTCGCTTGGGTCGGGCTTGCGACCTGCTGCCAAGCCTTGCCGTTATCGTCGGAAATGACAATATGCCCGCGTTCACCGACGGCGATTAGACGTTCGCCCGCTTGCGCGGCGTCCAGCAACAGCAGCGTGTCGACGCTGATGCCACGAGCCGGGAAAATGGGCGCCGGGCGCGGCGAAAAGGCGAACGTGGCGGCAAGCAATACCAGCAGGGAAAATGCAATGCCGATGGCCTTGCTCATCGTGAAAAAAACAGTTGAACCGCAGAGGCGCAGAAACGCGGAGAAAAGCAAGAGAAATTACTTATTGACGCCATGGCTGGGTGTCCTCTGCGCCTTTGCGCCTCTGCGGTTCCTGCATGGTTATTTACGGTGAATTTTAACGTGTGCCGAGGCCGCGCAGGCCGGAGGGCGTGAAGTCCGCTTCCGTGCGTTTGATCGGCTCATAGACCTTGGGTTCTTCATTGCGCAGGCCCATGGCGAGATAGCGCCCGGATTGCAGATCGTAGTGCACTTCCAGCATGGGGTAGGTCATCGGAATGTTATACAGGTTGATGCTGTGCGCTTCCGAGACGCGCCACAATTGGTCGCGCGCATCGTATTTGTCGGCCACCATGATCATCCAGGAATCTTCATCGATGTAGAAGGTGCGGCGTTTGTAGATGTGGCTGGCGCCTTCCTTGAGCGTGGCATCCACCACCCAAACGCGATGCAGCTCGTAGCGCGGGTATGCCGGGTTGAGATGCCCCGGCTTCAGCACGTCGCTGTATTTGATCGTGTTGCCAACGAGCTTGTAGGAGTTGTAGGGAATATAAATTTCCTGCTTGCCGAGCAGCTTCCAGTTGTAACGGTCGGTGGCGCCGTTGAACATGAAGAAATCATCGCTGGTGCGCAAGCCGTCGGCGGCGGTGCCGGGATTGTCGTAAGCGATATTCGGCGCCAAGCGCACACGGCGCTGGCCCGGGTTGTAAGTCCACGCCTGGCGCGACTGCTTCACTTGGTCGACCGGGTCGTGCACCAGGATGATTTGCCCGGCCAAGCGCGCCGGCGCGGTGACGATTTGCAGGAAATTCAGCATTTTGTTGTCTTCGCGCGCTTTATCCGGCTTGCTCAGATTGCCGTAGTGAAAGTCATATTCGTATTCGAAGCGCACCATGGTGTAGCTGCCGTCGCGCGTGACCGCCGCTTGGTTCCAGTTCATCGCATAGGTGTCGCCGCGGTAGCGCGTGAGATGATTCCAGATGACTTCCAAGCCATCCTTGGGAATGGGGAAGGGGATGCCGCCGGTGGTGCCGGTCACGCCATTGCCGCCCGGCGCCAGTTTGGCTTTGGTGGCGTTGGCGATGGTCTCGTCGTAATGGCCTTTGGGAAAAGCCGCGCTGCGCCGCGTCGGGTATACCTGCATTTTCCAGTCCGGATATTTTTTCATCAGCGCCATTTGGCCCGGCGTCAGATGCGCCTTGTATTTTTCCATGTTGCTAGCGTCGATGACGAACAAGGGTTTGTCGCTGGCATACGGGTCGGGATAGTGCCCGGTTTCCTTGAATCCGGCGATCGGTTTGGTAATGCCGCCAGTCCAGGGCGGAATGGTTTGTGCGGCGTTGCCGGCCATTTCCGCGCCCATGGGCGTGAGGCTTTTGCCGAGTTTGGCGGCTTCAGCAACGGAGACTTCGGCGTGCGTCGCGGTGGCTGAGAACAGCAAAAACAGCGCGGTGCTCATCAGGCTGAGTGTTTGAAGCTTCATCGGAAATTCTCCTAGAACGAATAACTGAGGCTGACCGAAATGAAATCGCGGTCCTTGAGCGGATTGGCGCTGGTGGCGTAAGTGAGCGGCTGGGTTCCGGTTGCCGATGGATCGGTGCCGGAATAAGTGCGCCCGCCCCAAAACGTGGTGTAGGACAGATCAGCTTGCCAGTTTTGCCGATACACAAAGCCTACGCCCAAGGTGGCCGCTTTCACGCCCTGATTGAAGGTCGGGCTCACGCCATGCACATCGTGCGAGAACGCGATGCGCGGGTTCACGGTGACGCCGGAGAATGCGCTGGGATAAGACAGATTGGCAGCCAAACGATAGCCCCAGGAATTGGTCGTGGCATAGCCTGCGGCATTGGGTTGCGTCGAGCCGGCCGTGGTGGCAGTGGAGGAACCCGGCGCCGGCAGCACGACGCCGGGGCCGGCGAACAACAAGCCCGAGGGTAAGCTCAGGCGGGTAAAGCCGATCTCGCCGATGGCGGTAAGCGATTCTGCGCCCAGGGTAGGGCCAAAAATTTTAGTACCCGTCACTTGCAGTTGTTGCATCGTAACCCGGCGGTAGCCGCTGATTTCCGTGCCGGGCGCTACGCTTGCCGCCGCCACGTTGCCGCCGGTGATGTTGTTGGCGAGTCCGCCGGCGGCCAAGATGACTTCGGTGGTGGCCAGTTGCAAGGGCTGATTGGGACGGTAGGAATACTCGCCTTGCAGGGCGATGCCCGCCGGGCCGGAGGTGCTGAAACTCAGGCCGT
Organism: Pseudomonadota bacterium; assembly: GCA_021812385.1. Classification (GTDB taxonomy): domain Bacteria; phylum Pseudomonadota; class Gammaproteobacteria; order Burkholderiales; family Thiobacteraceae; genus RBG-16-58-11. The sequence goes on from JAKANO010000014.1 coordinate 31,723, forward strand.
ACAAGTGAATGTTTTCCGGATATTCGCCAAAGTACGTAGCGGCGCGCGCGCCAGTGCACAGTCCTTGGCCCAGCGGGTTAACGCCGATCAGCACATTGAAATTCACCAGATTGCTGCCGGCGCAGCCGGCATCCGAGCCAGCCAGCCCGGCTGCGGTAGTAACGGTGGCCGCGCCGCGCACCACCGAGAGCAAAGGGGTGCGGCTGTGGTAGTTGATGAAAAATAAGCCCAGCTCGCTATCGTTCAGGGACGGTAGCAATGAGCGCAGCGCCAGGCCATATTCGCCGCCGTTATCGGCATTGCGGTCTAAGGTGCGCGGCGCCCATACCGGTGCGCCGGTTAAACCGAAGGCCAGTGCCGCGCCATGCTGGTCGAAGCGCCGACCGGAACCGACGTAAATGCGATCGGCGCCATCCGACAAGGCATCGGTGCTGCTGAAGTAAGTGCCGCGCGGGTCGAGCAGGGTCTTGCCGCGTTTGAAGGCGTAAAAACCTTCTAGCGATATGCCGTCGGTCAGATCATGCGCGGCCCACAGCATGGGTGTTGGCAGCAGCCCTTCCTTGAGTTCGGCGCCCGGTATGCGCAGCTTGGAGACATCCACCGGGTTGATGATGTTGATGCCGTTGAGGATGTAAGTGCTCTCACCCCAGCTCACCACTTGCTGCCCTAAGCGCACATTGAAATTGCGCCCGCCGATGCTCTTGAAATTGCCGTAAGCGAAGGCGTCCAGCAGGGTGATATTGTTGTCCACACGGTCTTTACCCCCGGCGCTGAGGCCCGAGCTCGTGTTGATGGCTTTGTTGTCCAGGACGAAATCGTAAAAATAAGTCCCGCGGAAAAACGCGCCGTAATTTTGATATTTAATGTCTAAGTCGTGCGTGACCTTGACGGCGCTCGAATAGGCATCGCCGCGATCGTAGTTGAGGTTGCCGTCGTCACCGTTAATGTCGCGCGAGGTGCCGCCATTGGTGATGGCGACCAGCGCCGGATCGCGTTGTTGCGCGCGAAACGCCGCGCCAAGCGAGATCGTGGTATCAAGACTGCCGGTGACGTCGCCGGCGGCGTTGTTAAATTGGAACGCGTGCGCTGCAAGCGGGCTTGCGCAAGCCAGTAGCAATGCTATGCCGCGCACGCAAAAATAGGGTGAATGACTAGCCATTTCCCAATCTCCTCAAAAACCATTAATTTTTATGTGAATGACTGACGTGCGCAGTGCTATCAACGGGCATTGTTCCCGAGTTAGTCGATAAATACAATCCTAGCGACGGGGGGTGATTTAAAACATGCTTTATGCAGTTTAAATGGCGGGATTTTCACCTGACAAGCTTGTGCATACGTTGCTTGTCGCCCCGGGTGCGCTCCGGTATAGTTTCGGTCTGCCGTAAGGCACACGGGAGAGCGTGCATTAGCACCGCCGAAGGCGTATTACCCATAACCGCTCAGGCAAATGAACCGTGTGTTTAGGCAACTCTGGAGAGCGATGGCATGCCGCCATCCACCGAAGGGGCACACGGGTTTCTCCCGTAATCTCTCAGGTACCCGAACAGAGGGGTAAAGCGTGGCAAGACTGGTGGCAAAATGCTGTTGGCCTCGCGTTCTCGCCCCGCTGCTTTTTCAAATCGATCATCAATCGGTACATCAATGCTTAAACAAACCGCACTAAATGCCGCACATCGCGCCATGGGCGCGAAAATGGTGGATTTTTCCGGCTGGGACATGCCGATCCATTATGGCTCGCAAATCGAAGAGCACCACCAAGTTCGGCGCGATGCCGGCATGTTCGATGTTTCGCACATGCTCGCCATCGATCTCGAAGGCCCGTTGGCGCGCGAATTTCTGAGCCATTTACTGGCCAACAACGTCAGCCGTTTGCAGATGCCCGGCAAGGCCATGTATTCCTGCATGCTCAATCAACAAGGCGGCGTGCTCGATGACTTGATCGTGTACTACCTGCGCGAGGATTGGTTCCGCATCGTGGTGAACGCCGCCACTTGCGATAAGGATCTGGCTTGGATGCAAGCGCAAGCGAAATCCTATCCCGGCCTGACACTGTCGCCGCGGCGCGAGATGGCGATCGTGGCGGTGCAAGGTCCACATGCGCGCGAAAAGGTGTGGCAGGCCGTGCCGGAAATGCGCCTGGTCACCGAATTGCTCAAACCCTTCCAGGCCGCCGAGTGTGCGCCGTATTTTGTGGGCCGCACCGGCTACACCGGCGAGGATGGTTTCGAAATCATTCTCCCCGCGATGCAAGCGCCTGCGTTCTGGCAAGCCTTGAGCGCGGTCGGCGTCAAACCGATCGGTCTCGGTGCGCGCGACACGCTGCGTTTGGAAGCGGGCATGAATCTGTATGGCCAAGACATGGATGAGTCGGTGTCGCCGCTCGAATCCGGTCTGGCGTGGACCGTGGATCTCGGCGCCGAGCGTGATTTCATCGGCAAGGCGGCGCTCAAGGAACAAGTGCTGGCGCGCGATTTATTCGGCTTGGTCTTGCTAGATAAAGGCGTGTTGCGCAGCCATCAAGCGGTAAACACCGCGTATGGCGCGGGCGAGATCACCAGCGGCAGTTTTGCGCCGACGCTGGATAAGTCGATCGCGCTGGCGCGTTTGCCTAAACAAATCGCCATTGGCGAAACCGTGCAGGTCGCGGTGCGCGATAAATGGTTGTCGGCGAAAGTGGTGAAATATCCTTTCGTGCGCAACGGTAAAAGTTTAATCGGATAGGGAGCGGGTCATGACAATTCCAAGTGATTTGAAATATACGAAATCTCACGAGTGGGTGCGCGTCGAAGCCGACGGCACGGTGAGCGTGGGCATCACGCACCATGCGCAAGATTTGTTGGGCGATATGGTGTACGTGGAAACCCCCAGCATCGGGCGCCAAGTAGCCGCAGGCGCAGAATGCGCCGTGGTCGAATCGGTGAAAGCGGCCTCCGATGTCTATGCGCCGATTGCCGGCGAAGTGGTGGCGGTGAATGCGGAAGTCAGCGATGCGCCGGAAAAAATCAATCAAGATCCTTATGGCGCCTGGATGTTTAAACTCAAACCCGCCAATGCGGCGGACGTGAATGGCTTGTTGGATGCCGCGGCTTATCAGGCCGTGGTCGAAAGCGAAGCGCATTAGAGCGAACTTTAATTGAGCTTAATTGGGGTCAGAGTCAATTAAATTATTAAATTAATTGACTCTGACCCCAATTAAATGAACGAGAATTCAAATGCCTTTTATTCCCCATACTGAAACCGATGTCAGCGCGATGCTGGCAGCCATCGGTGTTAACGCGATCGACGATTTGTTCGATGAAATTCCGCAAGCCTTGCGCAGCCACGGTTTGACGCAAGTGCCGGAAGGTTTGTCGGAGATGGAAGTCGCGCGCTTGATGCAAGAGCGCGCCGAGATGGATGGGCGTTATCTCAATTTTATCGGCGCCGGCGCCTATGAGCACCATATCCCGGCGGCGGTGTGGCAAATCGTCACGCGCGGTGAATATTATTCCGCCTATACGCCGTATCAAGCCGAAGCCAGCCAAGGCACGCTGCAACTGCTGTATGAATACCAAACCATGATGGCATCGCTCACGGGCATGGATGTGTCCAACGCCAGTTTGTACGACGGCGCATCGGGCTTGGCCGAAGCGGTGTTGATGGCGGTGCGCGCGCATCGCGACGCGCGGCGGATTTTGCTGCCGAAGACGGTGCATCCGCATTATCGGCGCGTGGTGCAAAGCATCGTGTCGGCGCAAAACATCGAGTTGGTCGAGATTGATTACGATGCCAAGACCGGGGTCGTGGGCAATTTGACCGGGGATGCGTTCGCCGCCTTGGTGATTCCGCAGCCGAACTTTTTTGGATGTCTGGAAGATGTCGATCGCCTCACCGATTGGGCGCAAGCGCAAGGCGGGTTGGTGATCGGTCTGGTTAATCCAACCGCGCTCGCGTTGCTCAAGCCGCCTGGTCTATGGGGTAGCAAAGGCGCGGACATCGCGGTGGGTGAAGGCCAGCCTTTAGGCGCGCCCTTATCTTCCGGCGGTCCGTATTTCGGCTTTATGTGCTGCAAGCAGGCCTTGGTGCGGCAGATGCCGGGCCGCATTATCGGTCGCACCGTCGACCTGGATGGCAAGCCCGGTTTTACCCTGACCTTGCAAGCGCGCGAACAACATATTCGCCGCGCCAAAGCGACTTCCAATATTTGCACCAATCAAGGTTTGCTGGTGACGGCGGCCACGATTTATATGTCGCTGCTCGGCCCTGAGGGCTTGAAGCGCGTCGCCGCTGCGTCGCATGCCAACGCGCAACAACTGGTCGAAGCATTGACACAGATTCCCGGCGTGCACTTGGCGTTTGAGCGGCCGCGCTTCCATGAAGCGGTATTGCAATTGGATGCGCCGGTGGCGGGCGTGTTGCATGCGCTGGAAGCACAAGGCATCACCGGCGGTTTCGATTTGACGTATGTATATCCTGAGCTCGGCCATGCGTTGTTGGTGTGTGCGACGGAGACGAAGACGCCCGCCGATTTACAAAAATTCGCCGATCATCTGGGGCGTATCATGGGGCGGCAGCAAGTAGCGCCGCCATGCCCAATCAAACCTAAAATCTAGTCTGACAAGGAGAGCGTTATGAGTACCGTTACTTTGGAAGGCAATCCCCTGCATGTCGAAGGCCACTTCCCGCAACCCGGCGACAAAGCGCACAGCTTCATGCTGGTGGACAAGGATTTAAACGACGTCGCCTTGTCGCACTTCAAGGGCAAGCGCAAAGTGTTGTCGATTGTGCCTAGCCTCGATACCCCGACATGCGCGGCTTCGACGCGCGTGTTCAACGAGAAGGCATCCAGCTTGCCGAATGCCGTGGTGATCGTGATTTCCTCCGACCTGCCGTTTGCGCAATCGCGTTTCTGCGGTGCGGAAGGCTTGAATAATGTGGTTACCCTCTCGACCTTGCGCGGGCGCGATTTTCATCGCGACTATGGCGTGCTGATTACCGAGCATCCGCTGACCGGGCTGACCGCGCGCGCCGTGATCGTGTTGGATGAAAACGACACCGTGCTGTATTCGCAACTGGTGCCGGAGATTGCCGACGAGCCGGATTACGATGCGGCGCTCGCGGCGCTGAAATAGAAACAAGTTAACCGCCAAGGCGCCAAGAGCGCCAAGTTGCTCAAAGATTTCTTGGTGCTCTTGGCGGTAAAAAAAGGTTGCATAAATGCTGATTTTTGAATTATCCCAGCCTGGCCGCAAGAGCCATGCGCAAATGCCTCCCGCTGTCGCGAGCGATATCCCCGCTGAATTTTTACGTCAGGATGCGCCGCTGTTGCCCGAGTGTTCGGAGATGGATGTGGTGCGGCATTACACGCGCCTGTCGCAGAAGAATTTCTCCATCGACACGCAGTTCTACCCGCTCGGCTCCTGCACCATGAAATACAATCCGCGCGCCTGCAATACGCTGGCGATGCTACCGCAGTTTTTGGCGCGCCATCCGAGTTCCGCTGCGCCGACCGGCCAGGGCTTCTTGGCGTGCATGCATGAGCTGCAAGAGATGTTGAAGGATGTGACCGGCATGGCGGCGGTGAGCCTGTCGCCGATGGCGGGGGCGCAAGGCGAGTTTGCCGGGGTGGCGATGATTCGCGCTTATCACATGGCGCGCGGCGATACCGCGCGCACCGAAGTGCTGGTGCCCGACGCGGCGCACGGTACCAATCCGGCGACGGCGGTGATGTGCGGCTACAGCGTGAAAGAAATTCCCACCAATCGCGATGGCGATGTGGACTTGGAAGCCTTGAAGCAAGCCGTCGGTCCGCACACCGCTGGCTTGATGCTGACCAATCCTTCCACGCTGGGCGTGTTCGAGCGCAACATCGCCGAGATCGCGCGCATCGTGCATGAAGCGGGCGGCCTGCTGTATTACGACGGCGCGAATTTGAATGCGATTCTGGGTCGGGTCAAGCCGGGCGATATGGGCTTCGATGTGATTCACATGAATTTGCACAAGACCTTTTCCACGCCACATGGCGGCGGCGGTCCGGGCGCGGGGCCGGTGGGCGTATCGGAACGCTTGATTCCGTTCTTGCCGATTCCTTTGGTGCATGAAGAGCGCGGCGTATATCGCTTGCTTGCCGAGCATGATCGGCCACAATCCATCGGCCGCTTGTCGGCGCACATCGGCAATGCCGGCGTGTTGTTGCGCGCGTATATTTATGCGCGCTTGCTGGGGCGCGAGGGCATGCACCGCGTGGCGGAATATGCCACGTTGAACGCGAACTACTTGATGGCTGAGCTGAAAAAAGCCGGTTTCGATATCGCCTTCCCCAACCGTCGCGCCAGCCACGAATTTATCGTCACGCTCAAGGGGCTCAAGGAACAAACCGGTATCAGCGCCATGGATGTAGCGAAGCGTTTATTGGATAAAGGCTTCCATGCGCCGACCACGTATTTTCCTTTATTGGTGCCGGAGTGTTTGCTGATCGAGCCGACCGAGACCGAATCCAAGCAATCCTTGGATGCGTTCGTCGCCGCCTTGAAAGAGATTCTGGAAGAGGCGCACACTAATCCTGATTTAGTTAAAGGCGCGCCTTACACCACGCCGGTGCGGCGCTTGGATGACGTGAAAGCCGCGCGCGAGTTGGATCTCACCTGGAAGCAGCGACATGAGCAGTAAGCAGGGGCTCCGCGCAGCGGGGATGCGCACGGCCGCGAAGGTCGCTTACCGCCGACTCGGAGGGTGCAAAGCCCGCACGGTGTCGGAAGAGGCGGCGGCTTGATGGAGTCGCCACACAAAGGCAAGACCGGCTTGCGGCGTGTCTGGAATGCGTTCTTTTATTCGATGGCCGGCTTCGCTGCCGCGTTCAAATACGAGGATGCGTTTCGTCAGGAAATTATCCTCGCGGCGATTCTGATTCCGTTGACGTTCTTTCTTCCGGCCAGCAATATCGGCCGTGCATTGATGATTGCATCAATGTTGCTGGTGCTGATCGTGGAGTTATTGAATTCGGCCTTGGAGGCGACCGTGGATCGAATCTCAATCGAAAATCATCCGCTCGCCAAGCGCGCAAAAGACATCGGCAGCGCGGCGGTATTCGTCGCGCTGCTGAATGCTGCAATCGTTTGGGGCTTGGTCTTGCTAGGCTAGTGCTAGGCGGCTAGGGCGGCCTGCAGCAACTTCTGCAATTCCCCGTTTTTGTACATCTCGGTCATGATGTCTGAACCGCCGACGAGTTCGCCTTTGACATAGAGCTGGGGAAAAGTGGGCCAATTGGCGTAGGCCGGCAGGTTTTGGTAGACATCCTGCTCAGCCAAAACATTCACCGCCAGAAAATCATTCAGGCCGCAGGCCTTGAGGATTTGTGCCGCATTGGATGAGAAGCCGCATTGCGGAAACTGCGGTGTGCCCTTCATGTACAACACCACGGTGTTGTTGGTGACTTGATCGCGAATCTTATCTAAACCGCTCATATCTGCTCCATAAACGTGTAAACGTAAATACCTGACAAAATAAGTCAGGAATTATAAGGGGGATGTTGGGGCGCGTCAATAGTCGCTCCAGAATGTTTCAAATATTGGGGTCTTTGGGCGAAATAAAAGCCTTGTGAAACAAATGGCGGATCAATAGCCAAGGCGGCATCTTGAGCCAATGCGCGCGCACGAACAGCATCCAGAGCGCCGGTTTTGTCAGCCAGTCCTCGCAACTCGGGTGTGGCGGTTGGAAGGCGCGGCGGAACAGCGCATCCATCCACTGGCGCGTGATCCAGGAAGGCGCGCCTACTTGAGCGGCGCGCAGGGTAGTGGGCGGCACGGGCGTATCGAGAATCATCGTTGTATAGCGCAAGGCATAATACAGCGGGCGGGTGAGATCCAACTGCTTGGCGCGTTCAATCAGCTTTTCCCAGAACGCCGCATCCTGCGCGGAAAAATGCCGCAGCAAACTATCGAGGTCGCTAAGATCGCGCAAGCCGTGATTCAGCTCGCCTTCGTGGAATAAATGGGTCGCGCTATGCAATAGCATGTCGGTCGGCGCCAACACTTTGACGCGATCGCCGTAGCCGGCAACCGGCATGGCCGCATTGAGCAGTTGCTGCGGGTCGGGATGGTAGCGCGCGGTTTCGGGCAAGATGGTGTGATGGACATCGAGTAGCGTTTCTCGCGTGAGATGTCGCATCGGAGGTAACTCGTGCATCCAGGTGCGATAGTAGCGTTGATCATATTCATCGTGGTGCGTGGTAATCCAGCCGTGGATTTTTAATGCAAGCTCAATCGCTTCCAGCTGTGGTTTGGGCACTAAAATATCCACGTCCGAGAACAAGCGCCCCTGCGCGGTCGGGAGTTGCTGGATGATATACGCCGCGCCTTTCAACAGGATAATCGGCGCCTGAAGTTGCTCCAGCGCCTGCACGATACGATTCACTTCCCACTGCACAGCCTGCGTTTGGCGCTGCGCGACTCCCAGCGCGGATTCCAGGTGCGCTCTAGCTTGTTCGGGAACCTGGCTGAGTAAATGGCACTCTGTGAGGCGGTAAGCAAGCCGCCCCAACAGGTTTGCATGCCGCGCCTGCCGGATCAGCAAGTCCCAGTCTTTTAGGCTCAGACCCGAAAGCGTTTCGGGCTGAATCAATGCTTGGGTCAGCAACGGTCTAGGCTTCATGCTTCAGACAAGCAGTTGAAGATGTCGATAGCCTCATTCAAATTGCTGTATTTGAATGCATAGCAGTCGCATCGATCGACCAACTGAGTCACCGTTTCAAATCCATGTAAGCCGAGCATGCTGTAGTTGAAGGTGTTTTCGGCGATCTGCATAAACGCGCCGGCTTTGGGATGCGGGTTTAATTGCGTGACTGCACCGGCTTCGTACTTGGGAAATACGATCCAGGCTGGCAGGCCATGCTCTTGGCTGCGGAGCACGCTATCGGTTGGCGCGCGCATATGCCCAACCGTGCCTTTGCTCGTGTCAAACGCAAGCGGACCCATGGTGACGCTGGATTCAAATTCTTGAATGATTTGCAGCGATTCATTTTTAAGGCTCACCGGACGACACATCGGGACGACGGCTATTTCATCCGGCGTAACCAGGGTCAGCTCATCCGACAGCAAGCGCCAGCCGCGTGCCACCAGGGCTGCGCACAGCGTGCTTTTTCCGGAACCGGGCGGGGCCGGCAAAATCAGCGCACGGCCATTTCGTTCGACCACCGCGCCGTGTATCACGAGGTGCCGATGATATTGGGTCGAGAAGCACCAGTTCAGCCCCCACTCCAGCAATGGATAGGCTTGGTCGGCGGGCAGCGGCTTGAACGGCACGTAATGATCGAAGCGGAAAATGACTTGCGGCGCAATCCAGCGTCTTAGATTATTCGGTTGCACCACGCTGACGTGAAAATCGGCGAAAGCGTCATCGTCCGCCAGCGGGTAATCGGCGTACAGTAAATGGATGCCTTGGGACACGCTGGGGAGCGCCGAGCGTATATGGACGGTGTATGAACCGATGCGGATATGCACCCCAGCGCGGCGTAGTTTGCGCGCTAATTCACGAGCGGTAAGATCAGAGACGTTCAATGGTTTATGGATTCGATGAGTCCGAGTTGCTCCAGGTGGCCAAGAGTTGCATCGATCATTGCGAGGCTTTCGTCGTCCACCGTCGTCACGTCGGATGATAGCACGCAGCGCGCGAGCTCTTCCTGTGTGCGGGGGGCGGTATGCAGCAGGCTAAGAATTTGAAAAGCGGCTGGGGTTAGGTGATGGGTGTCACCCGAGGCGGTGTCGTAGAGCACTACGCCATCCGGCCACTCCTTGCTGCGAAATTCGCGGCAGGTGCGCCAGCGCGTGGTGGCGCTGGGTTGTTCGCCGGCAGGATGGGTGATCAAATCTGATTGTTCAGTTTAATGTCCGCAAGCCGGATTGGCTGTGTTGGTTTCTTGTCCGTTGGAATCAATCAACTTGCAGAACGGCATGTTCTCCGCCAGATAGACGCTGTTGTTGGTGTTAGGCATATTATTGCAGTTATGCATAGAGCCTTCATAGGTGCTGGAGAAGGTCTTCGTGGGTGCGCCATTTTGGTACATATGGATGATTTCTTGCGGCGTATAGGCGCTCGCCAAGCCTAGTTGTGAAGCTTTTAGCGCGTTAAGATAGGCAGCGCATACATGCCAATCACGATAGCCCCCATTCAGGTTTTGCATCACCCACATCATGGTTTTGTCGTTGCCTGAGGAGCAAGAGCCGAATACGTAAGAAAATTTAGTGGGGTCATGCAAGGGATGGCCACGGCTGTCGCAGACTTTGTAGGGGTAACAACCCGAAGGCCAGTTCTCGGGACAAGCTTTCCAATAGCCCGGACTGCAGGCAAGGCAGGAAACTTTGGGTCCATGGCTGGAGGTGTTGCCCGACATGCCGCCCGAACCGGTGCACCAGTAATTGGCGCCCATCACCGGCTTGCTGGCCAAGCTCAGAACCACACCGGAGCCGGCGATAGATTTAGCAAAATGGCGCCGCGACTGGTTGGGTTCACTCGTCTCGGTCTGCTGATCAGCGATTTCCAAATTGGGTTTATGACCCTTATCCATTTCCATATCCTTTGCTTGGCAAACCTTGCTGGGTTTTCATTAAAACTGTGTGCTGAAGTACGGTAATTGCTTGTTTGCAAACAAATGTCCGCATATTTTACTTAATTTATAAGCAATAACTGCGCCATTTATTTTTAAAACCTGCTTTTTACTAATATATCAACAGGATAATGCAAGGTATTGAGGCTTGTGAAAAAACATCATTCAGCCCATGTGTAAAGTTTACTGACACCGATGGCTGATGAGTTCTCAGAAGCCACAGCCTCATTCTAGTTAAAAGAATGACTTAGCATTAGCTTGCGAGCTATTCGAGCGCGCCGGTGAGTTGAAAATATTCCAACACTTTTCATGATTTTTTGCCACTCGTAACCCGGTCTTGCCCCCCCAGGTCGCGCTGGCATTTTATATCGCTATAAGCTAATGCGTGCAGCAAGGCGGCACATGCGTCCTTTTGATTATAACCGTGCTCAAACAGCAGATGGCCATTGACGGCTAAAAAGCGCAGGGATTCTTGGGCGATGTGGCGGATGTCCTGCAAGCCATCCGTGCCGGATTGCAGGGCCTGAAGGGGTTCGAATCGGACGTCACCCTGCTGTAGATGGGGGTCGTTTTCGGCGACATAAGGCGGGTTGGAGACGATCAAATCAAAATGGCTGGATGGATCGAGAGCCTCAAGCCAATCGCTTTCGATAAAGCGGACATTGTGCACATTTAGCTGGGCAGCATTTTGCCGTGCGATAGCCAGTGCTTGCGGCGATGCATCGACTGCTGTGATAAGCGCTTGCGGTCTTAATTTAGCCAGGGTTAGCGCAATTGCGCCGCTCCCTGTTCCTAAATCCAAAACCCGCGTGGATTGATTGCTTGGGATAAGTGCGAGTGCTAACTCCACCAACAATTCCGTTTCCGGTCTCGGGATCAGGACATCCGGACTCACCTTGAAATCCAAACCATAAAATTCGCGCTGACCCAGAACATAGGCGATGGGCTCGCCAGTTAAGCGGCGATTCAGCAAGGCGGTGAAGTTCGCTAAGCTTGCGTCGTCAATTTTCAATTCTGGGTGCGCGAGCAGATAAGCGCGCGATTTTTGCAGCACATGGACGAGCAAGACATGGGCTTCAAGCCCAGCGATATTCGGTTCTAGGGAAAGGGCGTTGACGAGCTGGCTGCGCGCATCGCGCAGCAGCCCTTCAAGCGAAATCACGCAGCTTGCTCACCGAGTGCGGCGAGTTGGTCGGCTTGATATTGGCTGGATAGGGCTTGCGTCAACTCATCCAAATCGCCATCCATGATCGCGTCGATCTTGTATAGCGTGAGATTGATGCGGTGGTCGGTGATGCGCCCTTGCGGAAAATTATAGGTGCGGATGCGCTCGGAACGATCGCCGCTGCCGATCAAGGATTTGCGCGTTGCCGCTTCTTTGTCGTGCTGTGCGCGCAATTGCTGGTCCTTGATGCGTGCGGCCAGCACCGACATGGCTTGCGCTTTGTTGCGGTGCTGCGAGCGGTCGTCTTGGCATTCGACGACGATGCCGGTGGGCAGGTGGGTGATGCGCACCGCGGAATTGGTCTTGTTGATGTGCTGACCGCCAGCGCCGGAAGCGCGATAGGTGTCGATGCGCAGTTCGGCGGGATTGAGCACCACGTCGCTGACTTCATCCGCTTCCGGCAATACCGCCACGGTGCAGGCCGAAGTGTGGATGCGGCCCTGGGTTTCGGTGTCCGGCACGCGCTGCACGCGGTGCCCGCCGGACTCGAATTTAAGCTTGGAATATGCGCCTGATCCGATCACTTGGGCGATGATCTCCTTGAAGCCGCCGACCTCGCCCTCGCTATGCGACACCACTTCGACTTTCCAGCCTTGGCGCTCGGCGTAGCGCGAATACATGCGGAATAAATCGCCGGCGAATAGCGCGGATTCATCGCCGCCGGTGCCGGCGCGGATTTCCAGGTAGATGTTGCGCTCGTCGTTGGCGTCTTTCGGCAGCAGCAATTTTTGCAAATCGAGTTCAAGCGTTTCGAGCTTGGCTTGATTTTCTTCCAGTTCGGCTTCGGCAAACACTTTCATTTCCGGGTCGCCCAGCATTTCCTTGGCGGTGGCGATATCGCGCTCGACTTGCTGGTAGCGCTGGAACAGCGCGACGACGGCATCGATCTCGGCATGCTCGCGCGTGAGCTTGCGATAGTTGTCCATGTCGCGCGTGCTGTCTTCCGCGCTTAAAAGTTGGTTTAGCTCTTCCAGCCGGTCGCTTAACTGGATGAGTTTATCGTGGAGAGAGGGTTTCATTCTTGGTGTAAGTGGTAGAGGCGGCGCAGCCAGAGCTCGAGCGACTCACGCTCATCTTGTTCGGCGCTGCTCAGGGCGTGCGTCGGGCCGTGCATGAGTTTATTGGTGAGGGCGTGGGATAAATAATCCAAGACCTTCTCCGGATCGTCGCCGCGCGCCAACTGCTTTAGGGCGCGCTCCAGTTCCTGGCGGCGTTGGCGTTCTGCATGGTCGCGCAGGGCGCGGATGGTCGGCACGGTTTCGCGCGAGTGCAGCCATTCCATGAAGTTCTGCACGCGTGTCTCGATGATGTTTTCAGCTTGATTGGCGGCCGCTTGGCGGCTATCCATGCCTTGCTTGACGATCTCGGCCAGATCGTCGACCGCGTAGAGGAATACGTCGTTCAACTCGCCCACTTCAGGTTCGATGTCGCGCGGTACGGCCAAATCCACCATGAATATCGGGCGGTGCTTGCGCGATTTGATCGCGCGCTCGACCATTCCCTTGCCCAGGATCGGCAGCGGTGAGGCGGTGCAACTGATGACGATATCGTGGCGCGCCAGCACTTCGGGTAACTCGTTCAAGGTAACCGCGTTTGCATTGACCCGGCGCGCCAGCGTATGCGCGCGGTCCAAGGTGCGGTTGGCGATGGTGATGGCCTGAGGATGCTGCGCGCTAAAGTGATCTAGGCACAGCTCGATCATTTCGCCGGCGCCGATAAATAACACGCTCTGCTCGCTGATACTGGGGAAAATGCGTTGCGCCAGACGCACCGCTGCTGCGGCCATGGAGACCGAGTTGGCGCCGATGTCGGTGGTGGTGCGGACTTCTTTTGCCACCGAAAACGTGCGCTGAAACAGCTTATGCAGCAGCGTGCCCAGGGTCCCGGCGGTTTCCGCGGTGCGCACCGCTTGCTTCATTTGGCCGAGGATTTGCGGCTCGCCCAGCACCATCGAATCTAGGCCACTGGCGACGCGAAAAGCGTGTTTTACCGCTTGTTCTTGCGGCAGCGTGTAGAGATAGGGGGTAATTACTTCGCGCGGCAAGTGGTGAAATTCGGCCATCCATTCGATGGCCTGCTCGGGTTGATCGGTATTGCAGTAAATTTCGGTGCGGTTGCAGGTGGATAAAATCGCCGCTTCCTTCACCGTGTGTTGCGCCGCTAAATCATGCAGCGCAGGCTCCAGGCGCTCAGCCGGAAAAGCCACCTGTTCGCGAATGGCGAGCGGTGCCGTTTGGTGATTGATGCCGAAAGTGAAAAGCTGCATGTCTAAAAGATAAAATTTATCGCGAAATATTGTGATTTTACAGGGTTTTTCCTAAGGGGGATAAACTTAGATGGTGCGCCATCACTTGCGCCAGGCGATGGTGCAACTTGTTGATTTAACTGGGTCAGTAATAGAAATAAAAAATCCCCGAATAAACCGGGGATTTTGACGTTTTACGCGCGCTTCGCTCGCTGTGCTCGCGGAAATCTAAGGGATGAACCCCTTTGGCGATTTTCGCTCGCTGCACTCGCGGAAATCTGGTGGCCAAGGGCGGAATCGAACCACCGACACAAGGATTTTCAGTCCTCTGCTCTACCAACTGAGCTACTTGGCCAGAAACTGGTACGTCTACTACTTAGGCCAAGGATTTTGACTTCGGCCGCTTGGCTAACACCAAGCTTAACTTGCTGCGCAAGTTAGCCTACGCCGTAACAAGCTGTTGCAGCGAGTTATCAGTCCTCTGCTCTACCAACTGAGCTATTTGGCCAGGCCTGTTTGCGGTTTCAACAAGCTTGAAACGCGTTCAGGAAAGCCCGGCATTACACCCGAAAAGCGCTGTATCGTCAAGGTTGATGCGCTGCGCTAGCGCTTTCGGAACACGATATCCCATACCCCGTGTCCGAGTTTTAAGCCGCGTTGTTCAAATTTGGTGAGCGGCCGATAGGCTGGGCGCGGTGCGTAATCCTGTGCTGTATTTTGCAGTAAGGGCTCTTGCGCAAGCGTTTCCAGGATGTGTTCGGCGTAGGCTTGCCAGTCGGTGGCGGCATGGATATAGGCGCCGGGCTTGAGACGGCTGGCAATCAGGCGCACAAATTCGGCCTGAATCAAGCGCCGCTTGTGGTGCCGGGTTTTGGGCCAGGGGTCAGGGAAGAAAATATGGACGCCATCCAGGGTGTTTTCCTGGATCATGTGTTGCAGCACTTCGACGGCATCATGCTGAATGATGCGCAAGTTTGTTAAACCTCTTTCGCCGATTTGTTTCAGCAAGCTGCCCACACCAGGCGTGTGGACTTCTACGCCGATGAAATCGATCTCTGGTTGTTGCGCCGCGATTTCCGCGGTGCTTTCGCCCATGCCGAAACCGATTTCCAATATTTTTGGCCCAGAGCGTCCGAACACCGCATCCAGATCGATGACGCTTATTTGATAGGGTAGGGAAAATACTGGCAGCAGCGTTTCGTAGGCGCGTTGCTGCGCGTGCGAGATGCGGCCTTGACGCAGTACGTAACTGCGCAACGGTCGGCGGATAGGGTTGGGCGTGTCGGTCATTTATAAAAAAGGTGGAATTTTAGCAAGAAATTCAAGGATTAGTGATCTAAAGATCAGGCGCGACTAGCCGATACTTATGTGAATAATATTGGATAGCCTGCATGTTGTTTCAATCCCAAACCGAGAAACGTATTAGCTTGATTGCTGGTGCGGTTTTCATCACGTTGACCTTGGTGGCTGCATATTCGGTCTACTGGGTCATGCGTTATCAATCCGATGCTACCTACAGCCGCAGCTTGCAGCTCGATCTGGAATCGCGCTCGCGGCTGGTCGAATCTGTGATTCGTCAGCATGTGGCGAATACCGTTGCGTTGGCGAGCCAGCCCCTGATTCGCGATCGATTGGCGGCAGGCGGCGGAGCCAATACCAGTCGCAGTAGCGGCAGCGCTTTGGAAACGGCCTTGAAGGTTTTTATCGGGCAGGGGGCTAATGCGCTGATTGTGTATGACAACGATGGCCGCGAAGTGGCGCGCGCGGGCAGGGAGGTGCAACCGCAATTCGATGTCGCCCTGGCATTGCCGCATGCGACGCGCTTAGGCTGGGGCGATGGGTTCATCCTCAGCACCCGGGTTGACGTGATTCAGGCCGGGCGCAAACTCGGAACCTTGCTGGCGGAAAAACGTCTTGCGGAGCTTGAAGGCGCCTTGGCTGATTTCTCGAAGTTGGGCAATAATGCAGCGGAATTGAGTGTGTGCGCACCTGCGGATAATAAATCGGTACGCTGTTTCCCTTCCCCCAACACATCGTTAGCGCTGCATGCATTAAAGCCAGGTGACGCGCGCACGAAGGCTATGCGTCAGGCGCTTGCGGGCAATTCAGGCTATGTCAATGAGCGAGACGGCAACGGTACCGCCGTCGCCTACAGGCCCTTGGGCACACTGGGGTTGGGCGCGGTGCTCAGTATCGATAGTGCAGCGCTCCATCCCGAATTGCAGCAAGCAAGCCACTATGTGGCGCCGCTCATGCTGATGTTGCTTGTGGCTGGAGGCTTGTTGCTGCGCTGGCAAGTCTTGCCCGTCATGCGAAAACTACAGGTGTCGGAGAAGCATGCGCGCGAACTCAATCAATTATTGTTGCAGAATGAAATGCGCGTGCGTGCGGTGCTGGATCAGGTGGAAGAAGGCATTGTTTCCGCGACTGGTGATGGACTGGTGCGCATGTTCAATCCGGCGGCCGAGCGTATCTTTGGTTACCGTGCGCAAGAAGTGCTGGGCGAAAAATTCGCCATGCTCATGGCGGAGGCCGATGCGGAGAAGCACAGCCAACATCTTCAGCGTTTCCTGGAATCGGGGCAGGCGGTGCTCTTGGGTACTTCGCAAGAAGTCGCTGGGCGCCGCAAAAATGGCGAAATCTTTCCGGTCGAGTTGCGGCTGGGGGCCATCAAGCTCGAAGGCGAGCTGTTGTTTATCGGCTCGATGCGCGATATTAGCGAGCGCAAGGCGCTGGAAAAGCGCATGACGCATCTGGCCACCCACGATAGCCTCACCAATTTACCCAATCGCAACTTATTGCAAGATCGGGCGCGCCAGGCTTTGATGCAGGCGTCACGCCAAGAGCGGCGCATCGGCGTCATGTTTCTGGATCTGGATCATTTCAAAACCACCAACGATTTGCTGGGGCATCCGATGGGCGATCGCTTGCTGCAAACGGTCGCGTCGCGCATTTTGAATTGCGTGCGCGATGAAGATACCGTCGCACGCCAAGGCGGCGATGAATTTATCGTGGTGTTGCCGAATGTTAAGCGCTTCGAAGATGTGGCCATCGTCGCCCAGAAAGTGTTGGTGACGCTGGCCGCGCCCTATTCGATCGATAACACCGAGTTGAATATTTCAGCCAGTATCGGCGTGTCGGTGTATCCCGACGACGGTGAGGATGTGGAGACGCTGATGCGCCATGCGGATACGGCGATGTATTACGCCAAGGCGACGGGGCGCAACAATTTTCAGTTTTTCACGCCGAAGATGAATCAGGCCGTGACCGACCGCTTGAGCATCGAAAGCAAATTGCGGCATGCCTTGGAGCGCAACGAATTCTTGCTGAACTATCAACCCATCGTGAATTTGGCGACAGGGCAAGTCAGCGCGGCCGAGGCGCTGTTGCGTTGGCAGCCGGAGGGTGGCCCAATTGGCCCGGATCGCTTTATCCCGGTCGCGGAAGAAACCGGGCTGATTGTACCCATCGGCGAATGGGTGATTCGTGCAGCGCTGCACGAGCGGCGGCGTTGGTTGGAACAAGGCCTGAAATTGCCGCGCATGGTAGTGAATCTGTCGGCGCGGCAATTCGCACAAAAGAACTTGGTCGCCAAGATTGGGCGCATGCTGCAAGAAGTCGATCTCAGTCCGCAGCAGTTGGGGGTGGAGGTGACCGAATCGCTCATCATGGAGCGACCCGAAGACGCCGTCCGCACGCTCAAAACCTTGAGCGAGATGGGGGTGCAAATTTCCATCGACGATTTTGGCACGGGCTATTCCAGCTTGAGCTATTTGAAACGCTTCCCTTTGCATAAAATTAAAATTGATCGCAGCTTTGTGCGCGATGTTGCCACCGACTCGGACGACGCGGCGATCGTGACGGCCATTATCGCCATGGCGCACAGCCTCGACGCCACCGTGGTGGCGGAGGGCGTGGAGACGCTAGAGCAGCTGCATTTCCTGCGCGAGCGCGGCTGCGACGAGTTTCAGGGATTTTATTTCAGCCGCCCAGTACCGGGCGATGCGCTACTGGAAAAGATGCGCAATGGCATGCCGCAGATTGCGCATTGACCTGGGCTGGACACTCACCGAAAATACGCTGCCAATATAGGCTCGAACCATGACCCTCGCCGAACGATTGACGCTGTACGAAAAACTGATGCGGCTCGACAAGCCGATCGGCATTTTGCTGTTGCTGTGGCCCACCTTGTGGGCGTTGTGGCTGTCCAATTACGGACATCCCAATTGGATGATCGTGTGGATTTTTGTGCTCGGCACGGTGTTGATGCGCTCCGCCGGTTGCGTCATGAACGACTACGCCGACCGCGATATCGACCCGCATGTGGCGCGCACCAAAGATCGTCCGCTCGCGGCCGGCTTGGTGAGCAAAAAAGAAGCCTTGCTGCTGGCGGCGGGCTTGGCGCTCATCGCCTTTATGCTCATCCTGCGGCTCAATCCCTTGACCTTGAAGCTCTCGGTCGTGGCGCTGTTATTGGCGATCAGCTATCCGTTCACCAAGCGCTTCTTCGCGCTGCCGCAAGCTTATCTCGGCATCGCCTTCGGCTTCGGCATCCCCATGGCTTATGCGGCGCAGACGGGGCAAGTGCCAGCCATCGCCTGGGTGTTGCTGGCGGCGAATGTGTTTTGGGCGATCGCCTATGACACGCAATATGCGATGGTCGATCGCGCCGATGATCTCAAGATCGGCATCAAGACCTCGGCACTCACCTTCGGTAAATTCGATGTGCTGGCGGTGATGATTTGCTATGGCTTGGTGCTGTCGATCTTGCTCTGGATCGGCCGCAGCCTATACATGCATTGGCCGTTTTATATGGGCTTGGCCATGGCGGCAGGACTCATGGCCTATCATTACCAGCTGATTAAAATGCGTGAGCCGGCGCAATGTTTCAAAGCGTTCTTGCACAATAATTGGGTCGGCGCGGTCATCTTTGGCGGCATCGCGCTGGATTTCCTGTTGCGCAAATAAACGCTGTATTTTTGCGGCTATTCTTCAAGCTGCGAAGGCAAGCCGTCGATGCTCAGGCGGTTTTTTTCCGCGCGATATTGGCGCAATCCGGCTTCGCCTTTTTTCTCCGCCCAAGTCACTAATGCGTCGCGCTCGCCGCAATAAGCATAGCGCGGCACGCCAAAGCCACAGGAGGTTTGCACCGACTCGATATTGAGCATCACGATTTGCCGCGCGCCCGGAATGGGCGGGAATGCGCGGTACAGCTTATCCCACTCCGCTTGCCCCGGCCGCACTAAACTGCCTTGGCCATACAGGCGCAAAATCAGCGGCGCATCTTCCAAGCTGCAAAACATCAAAGTTAAGCGGCCATCCGCCAAGAGATGCGCGGCAGTTTCGTTGCCGCTTCCGGTCAGGTCGAGATAGGCGACGCGCGTCGGACTTAAGATGGAAAATGTTTGCAGCCCCTTGGGCGAAAGATTCACGCGGCCCTCGGCGGCGGCGCTGGCCGTGAAAAACAGGTGCTGCGCGCGGATAAAATCCATCAGATCTTCGGTTAAAGCCGGGTAAAATTTTGCCATTGAGAAGTCCTTGCTGCAGTGCGATCGGAAAACGAATGGTATACAAACGTAAAGCGAAAGTGTTGTTCGTCGGTTACGGCGACACCAGTCGCGCCCTGATCGCGGCCGCCATTGCGAATGACTCCGGGCAAGGCTACATGCTGGCGCGCGCCGCTGGATTGCAGCCAGAGCCGTTGACGCCGGAATTACTGCATGGCCTGAATTCACTTGGGTTGGGTGCACTTCAACCTGGGCTGGAACCGCTCGATGCGAGCGATCTGGCGTGGGCGGATTTGCTGGTGACCCTGGACGCGGCTGCTACGCACGCTTGCCCGCTCTTGCCGGCGTGGGTGCAAACCCGCTGCTATCCCTATGCCCCCCCTGAGAATCTGGAAAGCTTGCGCCCACTGTTTGATGCGCTGCAGCAACGCGTCGCCGGCATGCTGGGTGGGATGGCGATGATCGCCTGAGCTCGGATCAGCGCAATATCGAATACGTATTCAAGATTTCAGTCATTATGCCGAAATTCGATCAGTGCGGCGCGCAGCTACGAAACAATAATATTAAATCAATCAATGTGTTATGACTTGTCGCTGAATTGCTTTTGTCAGGTACAGCTATTGCTTATTAGTCTATTTGTACCAATCACTTTTTAAATGGAGTTTGCATGAAAAAACTTTTTGCTGCGCTTGTTGGGTGCGGATACCTGTTGGCCGCCGGAACCGCGCAGGCCGTTGAGAGCTTGGTGTTCAGCGTGAACGTGGCCGACACGGAAGTCCTGAACAACTATGACACTCAGCAAACCTATCAGGCGCTGACCAATTATCTTTCCAGTGCCACCGGCATTCCCATCAAATTGGTGGTGGGGCAAAATACCACGAATGAGCTGCAACGCACGCGCACGGGGTTCTATGCGCTGATTTTGGGCCCGGCCCATGTGATTGGCAGCGCGCTCAAACATGGCTATGAGCCGATCGCCAAATTTCCCGGCAGCAATAAGGTCGCATTCGTCGCTTCCAAGGCTTCCAATATCACGCGCCTCGATCAAGCCAAGGGGAAGCGCTTGGGCTTGCCGGCACAGGATTCACTCGCAACCTATCTCGCCAAGGGCGAATTGAATGCGGCGGGATACCATGTGAAGACGTTTTTTAAAAGTGTGAGCCATGCGCATTACCAAGATTCGGCGCTATTTTCGCTGGGGATTAACCAGGTGGATTTAGTGGCGGTGGATGAGGGCGCGGCCAAGAAGTGGTTGGCGAGCAATCCGGGCGTGATCGTGGCCGAGAGTCCAAGCGTACCGGCGCAGAGCTTTGCCATTAACAGCAAAATCCCGAAGGCGCAGCAAGATAAATTGCGCGCGGCGCTATTGCAGCCGCACCCCGGCGCGCAAACTGCCGTGCTGAACCTATTGCGCATCGCGAAATTCGAGCCGGCCAAACGTGAGGAGTATCAGTATGTTTCCACGCTCGGCTATTTCACGCCGAAATTATTGGCTGGCGCGACGATCGTGAACGCAACCGAAGTCAAGGCGCTGTTTGATAAAGGGGTGGCGCTGTACGACACGCGCGTCGAGCACGAATACAAGGAAGGGCACATCAAAGGGGCCATCAGCTTGCCTTACAAGGAGAACAGCGCCAAGGAAGTGGATTTTGACGCGACGCTCGATAGTTGGGATGTCGCGCAACTCCCCAAGGATAAAAACACCCCGCTGATCTTCTCTTGCAATGGCCCGGAATGCTGGAAGAGTTATAAAAGCGCGAAAGTGGCGCTGGATAACAAATACACGCACGTGTATTGGTTTCGCGGCGGCTTTCCGGAATGGAAAGAAGCGGGCCTGCCGACGGAATAACGCCGGTACTGCGGCCTAAGTAGCCAGGCCTTGCTGGGCCAGGAACTTGTGCAACACGTTGAGGCGTACCTCGGTGTCGTTCATTTCCAGCATGCTTTGCTTGGCGCTGCCTTTGATCGGAAGAATTTCCGCAAGGCGGTAGCTCACCCATACGCCATCCTCGAAACCAAATGGCGGCTCGAATTTGGTCGCGCCGACATGCGCGAGAATGTGCTTCAGCACCGCAGCGCAGGGCGCATGCTCGGGGGGGAGCGGCATCGGCTTTTCCGCCGGGACTTTCACGGCTTGCGCCACTAACAGCCCATCCGCTTCGGTTTGATAGTCCAAAATCTGAAACCGCTGCACGCCGATGGCGCGCACATTGAGCACGCCGAGTTGCGGCATATCCCAGGTATCGATGCGCGCCAAGGTGCCGACGGGGTGGGGCACGACCGGCGCCGCGACTTCTGCGCCTTCCTTGATTAAACACACGCCGAATAAGCTTTGATCTTGCAGGCAGCGCTTGGCCATATCCATATAGCGTTGCTCGAATACCTTGAGCGCAAGCACGCCGCCCGGAAACAGAATGGTGTTGAGCGGAAATAGCGGCAAGGTGAAAGGTGTGATTTCCGCATCGTGCGGCAATAATTCGGTGATGCGGTCTTTCCATTTTTTCGGCAGCATATTAAGGCTCGGTTTCACCCCAGCGGGCGAGCAATTGATGCGGTACGGCCAATTGGTCGAGTATGCGCGCCACGACAAAGTCCACGATGTCTTGCACGCTCTGCGGGTGATGATAAAAGCCGGGATTGGCCGGAAGAATAACGACACCAAGGCGCGCCAGCTTGAGCATGTTTTCCAGGTGAATAGCCGAGAACGGGGTTTCGCGCGGCACCAAGATGAGCTTGCGCCCCTCCTTAATGACGACATCGGCGGCGCGGCCGATCAAGTTGTCGGCCAAGCCGGCGGCAATGGCCGCCAGCGTGCTCATGGTGCAAGGGCACACCACCATGGCATCGGGCGGGTTGGAGCCGGAAGCGATGGGCGCAAACCATTCCTCGCGCCCGAATACCTGGAGTTGATCGGCGGGCGCCTGAAAGCGTTCGGCCAAGAAAGCTTGCAGTTCCTGGCTGCGCGCCGGCAAGGTGAAATCCAATTCTTGCTTGGCAACCACGGCAGCCACTTGCGAGCTCAGGACATACACGCGGCAGCGTGCAGCCAACAAAGACTCGATCAAGCGCAGCGCATAGGGCATGCCGGATGCGCCAGTCAGCGCGACCGTGATGGTTTGATTAAAGGGCATAGGGTTTCATTGTAGGTGCGATGGGGGGGAAGGGGCCAGATTCGCGTGCCAAGGCACACATGACACGTTCGAATTTATCGCCCACCGTATCCGGAATGATGGGCGAGCCTTCCTTCTCGGCCTCCGCGACGTATTCGATCACCGCGCCTTGCGCGTCATAGTAGAGAAAACTCAGCAAGCGCAAGGTATGTTCGCGGCAATCAATGTGCTCGCGCATCAGAGACGAGCTGGCCAGCAATTTTTTCACCGGGCGCGGCGGCGTGAACAGGACTTTTTTCCAATAGGTGACCTCGTTGCCATTGACGACCAATTTGCTGCGGTCAAAGAAATATTCATCGGCGGTATTCGGGATATCGACGCGCGTCCAATCGGCCGCGATCGCGGCGGACACAAGCGCGAATTGCAGCAGCAGTATTAGGGCGTAACGCATGTCGGCTGGGGTGTGCTGGGGAGGCGCGCGAGCAAGGTCGCGGCCGCGATGCCGTTGATGGTGCCGAACAACAGGGCGGCAGCGGCGAATATCGGGATCAAATAGGCCACGCCGGCATGCGGGATCAGCCAGAAATAGACCACCGCCAATTGCCCGGCAAAATGCGCCTGCGCCGCCAGAATGCTTTGCGTCACCGTGCCAAAAAAGCGCGTGGGAAGGGTTTGCGCGAATGCGAGCATGGCCAAGCTGGCGAGGGCGCCGCTGATGCTCAACAGGAAGGTTGGCGAGAGAAATGTGCCGAGCAATAAGCTCCCGGCGATCACGCGCAGCAGCGTCACCCAAGCCGCGCTGCGCCAGCCGAAATGCGCGAGCACCACCAGCGTAATAATGTTCGCCAAGCCGGGCTTCACGCCGGGCAGCGGAGAAGGGATCGCCGCTTCCAGCAGCGTCAGGCCGAGCGCCGCCGCCGCCAGCTTGGCAATGCGGTGGTCGTCAGCCGTGGTGTTGAGTTCGATTTGCATCGTCTTGTTTCGATAAGCGCGGCGCTGCTTTTAATAATTGAGCGAATCGAAGCGGCGCACCGCACCGGCCAATTCCACGCTCAGTTGATTCGGCAGGCAAAGTGCGGCATCCCCGGCGTGCGACAGCCAGCCGTGCTTGACGCATAATTGCCGCGGACTGGGATCGGCAGCGACACGCGCGCGGCCCGCTTGAATTTCGACAATGCTCACGCCGAGCGGGCCCGGCACGCGAATGCGTTGCGGCTTGTCCAGGCGCGCTTCGGCGAACAGCTGGCCGCCGGCGCGGATCACGACTTTTTGCGGCGCAGCGCCGGACCAAAAATTAGCCGCGAGCCAGCCGGTCAGCACGGCGCCGAGCGCGAGCGTGAGCCAATCGCCGGGGCGAAAATAGGCTAGGTATTTCACTCGGAGAGTCCGCGGTGCCGCACCAGCACTTGGTAATCCGCGCGAAAGCGCTCCGCCAATTTCTCAACGAAATACACGGAACGATGCTGGCCGCCGGTGCAGCCGATCGCGACGGTGAGGTAAGAGCGGTTGTCGCGGATGAAGCAGGGTAGCCATTTTTCGATGAAGTAGCGGATATCCGCCAGCATGCTGATGGCTTCGGGCTGGCCTTCGATGAAATCGATCACCGTTTGATCTTTGCCGGTAAAGGGGCGCAGCTTCGGATCATAGAAGGGGTTGGGCAGGCAACGCACGTCAAACACATAATCGGCGTCGAGCGGCAGCCCATGTTTAAAACCGAATGATTCGAACAGCAGCGTGATGCGCGAGCGATCCAGGCTTAAAAAGTCTTTCACCCAGCCACGCAAATTATTGGGCGAGAGATCGCTGGTGTCCACCCGATGACCGATTTCAGAAATCCTGGCAAGGATTTCGCGTTCCATGTCGATGCATTCGGACAAGGTGCGCACGCCATCCGAAATGGGGTGGCGGCGCCGCGTTTCGCTATAGCGCTTCACCAGGGTTTCGGTGTTGGCTTCCAGGTACATGGCGCGCACGTCGACGCCTTGGTGCTTGAGCGTGTTGATGTGTTGCGGCAGGTCGTTGAGGGTCTCGCCGCTGCGCGCATCGATGCTGACGGCGACTTGCGTTTGGCCTTCCTCTTGCAATAGCTCGATCAGTTGCGTCAGCATTTCCGCCGGCAAATTGTCGACGCAGTAATAGCCGTTGTCCTCGAGGACATTGAGCACGATGCTCTTGCCTGAGCCGGAAAGCCCGGTGATGAGAATAACCTGCATATCGGTCGCTGGCGGAAAAGGGATGATGCTTAGTTTACATGATGCGCGCTGTTTGCGTCTGGATCGGCGCCCGCCGGCCGGCGCAGCGCTACGATTTTTTTTCCTGATCCGCGTTTAAATATTCGGTGTGGCGTTCGATGAATTGCTGGCTGCTGCTGATGCCGCGCAAATGCAGAATATGGCTGCGCACCGCCACTTCCACCATGACCGCGAGGTTGCGCCCGGCCGCGACCGGGATGCGCACCTTGGGAATGTTGATGTCCAGGATTTCTTGCGTATCGCGCTGCATTTGCAGCCGGTCATATTCGACCTTGGTGATGTCGGCGGGCTTTTCCAGGTGAATGATGAAGCGCAGCGTCTTTTTCGGTTTCACGGCCACTTCGCCGTACAAGGCGCGGATGTTGAGGATGCCGAGGCCGCGCACTTCGATAAAATCCTGCAACAGCGAGGGGCAGCGCCCTTCCAGCGTTTCCGGCGAGATTTCGTAAATCTCCACAATGTCGTCCGCGATCAGGCGATGGCCGCGCGTAATGAGTTCCAAGGCCAGCTCGCTTTTACCAATGGCGGAATCGCCGGTGATCAAGACGCCGATCCCCATGACTTCCATGAACACCCCGTGCAAGGTGGTGAATTCCGCCAGGGTCTTGGCCAGATAGTGGGTGAGAATTTGCATCAGCCGCGGGCTGGGTTGGGGCGAGGTGAACAACGCAGTTTCGCTGCGGTTGGCAACGTCGATCAAGGCTTGCGGCACGACTTCTCCATTGGCGACGATGACTGCGGCGAGTTCGGTGGAGTAGAGGTGGTCAATGGACTGCTGCAAATTTTCCGGGCTCAGGCCGCGCAAATAATCCATTTCCGCGGCGCCCAGCACTTGCACGCGGTTGGGGTGGACAAAATTAAGATGGCCGATCAAGGCGAGCGAGGGCTTTTGCACCGTCTCGCTCGTGAGCAGTCTTGAACCGCCCGTGGCGCCGGCGATCCAGGACAGGTTGAGCTTTTGGCGCGTGTCCTCAAACAGGCGTTGTACGGTGGTCTGCGTCATGTTGGCCGCTTAAGAGTTGAAGAATTTGTTGCGCATCGCTGGCTTGCAGCAAACGTTCGCGCAGCGTGCGGTCGCTGAATAGTTGCGCCAGCTCGGAGAGGATTTGTAAATGCAAGTCGGTTGCCTGCACCGGCACCAGCAATACAAACAACAAGCGCACCGGTTCATTGTCCGGCGCGCCGAAGGGTACGGCGTCGCGCGTGCGCACGAAAACGCCCGCGGCTTGCTTGAGTTGCTTGATGCGCCCATGCGGAATCGCCACGCCTTGGCCCAATCCGGTGGAGCCGAGTTTTTCGCGGTCGATCAAGCTTTTCGCGATGACTTTCGGGCTTAGATCGATCGATGAAGCAAGGCGCTCGGCGATTTCTTCAAACAGCATGTCCTTGCTGCTCGCGCCGAGGTCGAGCAGGACATATTCTGGTTTCAGGAGGGAAGGAATCAAGCGCATGGAAGTAGGGAGCCGCCACTCCGGAGCGCCTGACGCGGCGCTCCTGGGGCAAATCAATCAGCGGCTTCTTGATGTTTCAAGGCATCGCGGCCGTGGGCGCCGTTTTTTTCCTTGTGTTTCAGCACCAGCCGGTCGAGCTTGTCGGCCAGGGAATCGATGGCGGCATACATGTCGTTATCGCTGGCTTCGGCAAAAATATCCTTGCCGCTGACATGAATATTGGCCTCGACTTTCTGCACCAATTTTTCCACCGCCAGGATCACGTTGACATCGATCACGTGATCGAAATGGCGCGTGACGCGTTCCAGCTTGGCGCTGACGTAGTCGCGAATCGCGGGGGTGACTTCTAAGTGGTGGCCGGTAATATTGAGGTTCATGCTGGGACTCCTTGTCAGAGGGACTTACGAAGATTAGCCGGGGGAATTTGTAAGGCTTCCCGGTATTTGGCAATGGTGCGGCGCGCGACAATGATGCCTTGTTGCGACAAAATGTCCGCGATCTGGCTGTCCGACAGCGGACGCTTGGTGCTTTCCGCTGCGACGAGCTGTTTGATGAGCGCGCGAATCGCGGTGGCGGAGCAGGCGCCGCCGGTATCGGTGGCTACGTGGCTGCCGAAAAAATATTTCAATTCGAAAATGCCGCGCGGGGTGAGCATGTATTTGTGCGTCGTCACGCGCGAAACGGTGGATTCGTGCAGGTTGACCTCGTCGGCGATTTCGCGCAAGACCAAGGGCCGCATCGCGACTTCGCCATGCTCGAAGAAGTGCCGTTGGCGCTCGACGATGGCCTGCGATACGCGCAAGATGGTGTCGAAGCGTTGCTGGACATTCTTGATGAGCCAGCGCGCTTCTTGCAATTGCGCGGAAAGGTCTTTGTTCGAGGCGTCGCGGTTGCGGCGCAAAATATCGGCATAGACGCGATTGATGCGCAGCCGCGGCATGGCATCCGTGTTGAGCTGCACGACCCACTGCCCTTTGACTTTGCGCACTTCAACATCGTGCACGATGTAGCGCGTATCGTTGGTCGCATATTCGGCGCCGGGGCGCGGATTCAGTCCGGTGATCAAGTCGCGCACTACGCGCATTTGCTCATCGCTGCAGTGCAGCAGTTTTTTGAGTTTGGCGAAATCGCGCGCGCCCAATATTTCCAGGTGATGCTGCGCCGTTTCCAGCGCGGCGGCGCGGCCGGGCGTGTCTGCCGGCAATGCTTGTAATTGCAGGGTGAGGCATTCCGCGAGCGAGCGCGCGCCGACGCCGATCGGGTCCATGTGCTGGATGTGCTTGAGCGCGGTATCCAGTTCCACCGGATCGACTTCCAGTTCCAACGGCAGCATCCCCGCCAGTTCGCCCAAATCTTGTTGCAGGTAGCCGAAGTCGTCCAGCGCATCGATCAACAGCATGGTCATGGTTTTGTCGCGCTCGCTGAGCGGGAGCAGGTTGAGTTGCCACTGCAAGTGTTCGCGCAAGGTTTCCGTGCAAGCCGCGCCTTGCTGCCCATCGTCCTCCTCGTCATCGCCCTGCGCGTAGGAACCGGGGGCTTCGTCCCACAGGCTGTCGCTTTGTTCCGCGCTCTCGGGCGGCGTGGTTTCGGGTTCGGGGGCGGCGACAGGGGCTTCCGCAGTTTCGGCGGCAGGGGTTTCGCTGTCAAAATAAGGGTCGGTATTGGCTTCTTCGCTACCCGGCTCGACGCGCTCCAGCAGCGGATTGTCTTGCAGCAGGGTTTCGAGTTCTTGATTCAGTTCAAGCGTGGAGAGTTGCAACAGGCGAATCGATTGCTGCAACTGCGGCGTGAGGGTCAGTTGCTGGGAAACTCTGAGCTGTAAGCTATGCTTCATTCGTTATGGTGTTCTGGCCGGAAGCGCAACGGCGCAATGGGCTACAGGCGAAAATGCTCGCCTAAATAAACTTTCCTGACATTTTCATTATAAACAATTTCATCCGGTTTGCCGCTGGCCAGTACCAAGCCCTCGTTGATAATGTAGGCCCGGTCGCAAATCCCCAGCGTTTCCCTTACGTTGTGGTCGGTGATCAAAATTCCAATACCGCGTGCGGAGAGGAAACGAATGATTTTCTGAATATCCAGCACGGCAATCGGGTCCACGCCGGCAAACGGCTCGTCCAGCAGAATGAAGCGCGGCTTGGTGGCCAAGGCGCGCGCGATTTCGACGCGCCGCCGTTCTCCGCCGGACAGGCTCAAGGCTTGGGCATCGCGCAAATGCTCGATATTCAGGTCGTGCAGCAACTCATCCAGGCGCTGTGCAATTTCATCCTGCGGGATGGGCTGTAGTTCAAGAATGGCCTGAATATTCTCGGTGACGGTCAATTTACGGAAGATCGAGGCTTCTTGCGGCAGATAACTCAAGCCCATCAGCGCGCGGCGGTGAATCGGGAGCACGCTCAGATCCTCGCCGTCCAACAAGATTCTTCCGCTGTCCATGGAGGTCAGCCCGACCATCATATAAAAGCTGGTGGTTTTGCCCGCCCCGTTGGGGCCCAGCAGGCCGACCACGTCGCCGCTGCTCACCGCGAGGGAAACGTCTTTGACGACAACCCGCGACTTGTAATGCTTGCGCAGGTTGTGAACTTCTAATGTGCTCATAAATGGCTTGGCGTTTGCAGTGGTGGGCTTAATTCGGGGCGTTCACGCCCGCGCTGGGCTTTAACGGCAAGCCGTCGTCGGATTTTGGCGCGGGTGTGCGCTTGGGTTGAATCACCGCACGCACGCGACCTTTCGGGTTGTATTCGCTGGCGGCCTCTTTGCCGCCGAGAACGCGATAGGACTCGGTTTGACCATCATAGGTGATGGTGTTGCCGTGCACCTCGTCTTGGCCGCGCTTGATGCGCGCCTGGGTATGCATTTCTACTTTGTCGCGCTTGGCGTCATAGACGATGCGCTGCGCCCAGCCCTCGATGAGTTCATCCGTTCCATCGGCTTTTTGCTTGAAATAGGCGGGATTGCCGCTGGCGGTGCTTTTGGATAAACCGTTGTCGTCTTGCTCCACCACCAGTTTGTCGGCCGTGATCATGAGCGTGCCTTGGGTTAGCCGCACATTGCCCTGATACACGCTGACTTTGCTGAGATCGTTGATATCCACGGTATCGGATTCCAAGTTCACCGGTTTGTCGCGGTCGGCGCGTTCTGCCAGCGCAGGTAAGGTAATGGCGAGCAGGAATGCGCCGCAAAACAGAGCAAGACGGTTAACGTGGGGGAGGGGCATAGCGGGCCTTTACGCGCGAAAGTAATTTAAATTCATGTTTATCTTTGTCCAATTTTAAGCCAACTGCGGTGATATGGGTATGCGCATCTTGAATAACCAGCGGTTTATCGGTTTCGGCGAAATCTTTCTCGGGAATGATGTGTAAATAACTGGTGTTTAAGGTTAATTCCGAGTCCTTGCCATGCGCCTCGCGCACGATCCGCACATTGTCGTAAAAATAAGCATGCTCGCCATCCTCGGTGACGGTGCCGCGCTGTGCGTACATATGATAGGGCGCGGCATTCGGGTTGAAACCGATGAAATGCGGGCGTACCAGCACGGTCGTGAGGTCATCGGGGAAATGCGTCATTTTAACCGCGGCCAGAGTGAAATGCGGTTGGCCGCTTAAATCGAGCTTGATGGCGTTGAAGTTTTCCACGATGTAATCGGGCTCATGCCGCGTGCTGCCATCCAGTTTCGGCCCAGCGGGTTGTACGACACGATCCAGCCACAGGGTGAGTCCGGCGAATAACACCAAAAAAGCCAACGTTGCCCAGGCGGGCAAATTTTTGCTCATTTCAGGTAGGGCGCAAGCTGGGTATCCAGCGTGCCTTGCGCGCGCATGATGAGTTCGCTCACTTCACGCGCCGCGCCCTTGCCGCCGGGCAGGCGGGTGACATAGTGGGCGTATTGTTTGACGCGCTCCAGCGCGCCGGGCACGGTAATGGATAATCCGCTACGGCGCATCATCGGCAAATCGACTACGTCGTCCCCCATCGCAGCCACTTGTTCGGTGCTGTAGCCGAGGCGCTTGGTTAATTCCAAGAAAGCATCCAGCTTGTCTTCCACGCCCTGATATAGATGCTCGATGTTGAGGTTTTTGACGCGGTGGTGCATCAGTTGCGAGTGGCGGCCGGTGATGATGGCAAGCTCGACGCCGCTGCGCTTCAGCATCTTGATGCCGTGGCCATCGAGCGCAAAAAACGCTTTGATTTCCTGGCCATCGTCGCTCAAATACAAAGAGCCATCGGTCAGTACGCCGTCCACATCGAACACGACGAGTTTGATTTTGGACGCGCGTGCGGTGATTTCTTGGTCGGTGAGTGGGGTGGTCAGCGGAGGAAAAGGGATCACGAGAGACTTTCTTAAGAACGTTAAACGATACCGGCGCGCATTAAATCGTGCATGCTGATCGCGCCCAGTAAATGGTTGTCGTCATCCAGCACGAGCAGCGCGTAAACCTTGGTTTCTTGCATGAGCTTAACCGCTTCCACCGCCAGCTTATTGGCCGTGATATAGCGCGGATTGCGCGTCATGACTTGATGCACCGGGGTGGCGCGAATATCCAGGCCTTGGTCCAAACCGCGCCGCAAATCGCCGTCGGTATACACGCCCGTGACTTGGCCTTGCGCATCCAGCACCGCCGTCATGCCCATGCCTTTGCGCGAGATTTCTAAAATCGCTTCGCTCACCAGCGCGCCCTCCGTGACGTGCGGCAGCGCTTCGCCTTGACGCATCACGTCGGCGACATGCACCAAGAGGCGCTTGCCGAGCGCGCCGCCGGGATGCGAGCGGGCGAAATCGTCGGCGCCGAAGCCGCGCGAATCGAGCAAGGCGATGGCCAGCGCGTCGCCTAAAGCCAGGGTCGCCGTGGTGCTGGCGGTGGGCGCGAGATTGTGCGGGCAGGCTTCTTTTTCCACGCTGACATCGAGATGCACATCGGCTTCGCGCGCCAGGCTGGAGCTCGGGTTGCCGGTGAGCGAGATCAACTTTGCGCCGGTGCGTTTCAGGATCGGCACGATGGTCAACAACTCCGCGCTTTCGCCGGAGTAGGACAGCGCAATTACGACATCATCAGCAGTAATCATGCCCAGGTCGCCGTGGCTGGCCTCGGCCGGATGCACGAAAAATGCCGGCGTGCCGGTGCTGGCCATGGTGGAAGCGATTTTGCGCGCGATGTGGCCGGACTTGCCCATGCCGCTGACGACGATGCGGCCTTTGCAATCCAGGATCACTTGCACCGCCGCGAGAAAATCGCGATCGATGCGCGCCACCAGTGCCTGCACGGCGGCGGCCTCGATGCGCAGCACCTCGCGCGCCAAGTCGAGCGCCTTGCCGGTGAGGGACGGGGATAAGGGGGAAGCTTGAGCAGTCATAGCCGTGCAGTATAGCAAGAAGCGCTGTTCCAGGCCTCCCCTGGCGCAGCGTTGCGTGGCGCACGCATTGGCAGCTTGAGATCAATCCCGCATACTCGTGGCTATGAATGCTTTGGCGTCCGTGTTGGTTTTGCTCGGTAGTGCGGTGGTGGTGGTGGCGCTGTTTCGCGTGCTGCGCCTGCCGCCCTTGCTCGCCTATATCTTCGTCGGCGTGAGCATCGGACCGCATGGCCAAGGCTGGATACCGGCCAGCACGCAAGCCCACGCCTTGGCGGAATTCGGCGTGGTGTTTTTGATGTTCACCATCGGCCTCGAATTTAGCCTGGGGCAATTGAAGGCTATGCAGCGCTTGGTGCTCGGCCTGGGCGGCGCGCAAGTGGTGTTGACCACGCTGGTGATTTTGGGGATGTGCTTGTCTTGGGGTATGGATTGGCGCGTCGGGCTGGCGCTGGGCGGCGTGATCAGCATGTCTTCCACCGCCATCGTGAGCAAGCTGTTGGCCGAGCGCGTGGAGTTGCACTCGGCGCATGGCCGTCAAACCATGGGCATCTTGCTGTTTCAAGACTTGGCCGTGGTGCCGTTTTTGGTGCTGATCCCGGCCTTGGCCAAAGGCGGCGATGGCTTATTGACCGAACTGGGCTTGGCCGCGCTCAAGGCCACGGTCGCCTTGGCGTTGATCCTGTTTTTCGGACAAAAGCTGATGCGGCCTTGGTTTCACGCCATCGCTCGCCACAAACTCAGCGAGCTATTCATGCTCAATGTATTGCTGATTACGCTCGGCTTGGCTTATCTCACGCAGTTGGCGGATCTCTCGCTGGCGCTGGGCGCGTTTTTGGCGGGTGTGCTGATTTCCGAGACCGAATACCGCTATCAAGTCGAAGCGGACATGAAGCCATTCCGCGACGTGCTGCTGGGATTGTTTTTCATCACCATCGGCATGCAGCTCGATCTCGGCATGTTGGTGCTGTATCCCGGCTGGGTGGCGCTGGTGTTGCTGGGCTTATTGTTGGGCAAGCTGGCGGCGATTTTTTTATTGGCGCGCGCCTTCGGCAGCAGTGCCGGCGATGCCTTGCGCACCGGCTTGACGCTGGCGCAAGCCGGCGAGTTCGGCTTTGTGCTGCTGGCCGAAGCGGGCAAAATCCCCACCTTGCAATCCTCGGCGATGCAAATTGTGCTCGGCGCCATGCTGCTGTCCATGGTGCTGGCGCCGCTGCTCATCCACTTCCGCGAAGCTCTCGTCAAAAAATTGATTGCCGGCGAATGGCTGAGCCAGGCCGCCAAGCTGCATGAAATCGCCGTCAAAACCTTCAGCGTGCAGGGGCATGTGATCGTGTGCGGCTATGGCCGCAGCGGGCAGAACTTGGCGCGCTTCCTGGAACTCGAACACATCCCCATGATCGCGCTCGATCTCGATCCGGCGCGCGTCAAACTCGCGGCGGCGGCGGGCGAGAGCGTGGTGTATGGCGATGCCGCGCGCAGCGAAGTGCTGCAAGCAGCGGGCATTTCACGCGCCCGCGCCGTGGTGGTGACCTATGCCGATGTGCCCTCGGCGATGCGCGTCATCGGCGCGGTACAGGAAATCAATCCGCAACTGCCGGTGATCGTGCGCACGGTGGACGATGCCGAACTGGACAAGCTGCTCAAAGCCGGCGCAACCGAAGTGGTGCCGGAAGTATTGGAAGGCAGCCTCATGCTCGCCTCGCATGCCTTGATCCTGCTCGGCGTGCCCTTGGCGCGCGTGCTGCGTTCGGTGCGCGAAGTGCGGGAGAATCGCTATCGCTTGCTGAAAGGTTTTTTCCACGGCGCAACCGACGAACCGGAAGAAGCCTTGTCCGATCACGTCGAGCCGCGCTTATATACCGTCACGCTTAGCCAAGGCGCTGCTGCGCTGGGGAAAACCTTGGCTGATTTGAGCTTGGCGGATTTGGGCGTATCGGTTTCGGCGGTGCGCCGGCACAATATTCGCGGTGTCGATCCGCAGCCGGATACGCGCTTGGAACAAGGGGATGCTGTGGTGCTGCTCGGCCGGCCGGCGGCTTTAGCCGCGGCCGAGCTGCGGTTACGAGGGGATTAGAACAGCGAGGCGCCGCCGCACACGGTAGCGCCGCTGGCGATGGACCAAGTGTCTGGTGCTGGTGCGGTTCCAGCCACAATACAGCTTGCGGCTGTTACAGAGCCATAAGTAGAAAAACGAAACGCCCCTGAACTCGGGTAGCCATCATCAAGTTTGCGGTCGACTTCCGCCAATATGCTTGCAGGGATATTTATGCCGGTCTTGATATTATGAACACTACTTGGCGATCCTGAAGGATCGGAGTAAGTGCTGTCATAGATAATCTGCATCGGTCCGCCAAATGGATTGACGGGAGAATTGTTAGCATTTTCCGTTGTGCCGCTACCGCTGTAGCTGCCAGTGATGAAGTTTGCTTTGGATAGGTGGTACCACGCGCAGATATTTTCCGACGAAGCCGAACCAGTGAAAGTGGTGTTTTTAATCAGGCTATCGCCATTGCCACCACAAGTGGTGCCTGCTCCAGGGATATTCTGGTTGGCAAGGGTGGGAGAATAGTCGCCGGGAATCCCGCGATAGCGATCCTGGAACCCGAAAAACGCCGCCTTAATGCCATCCTGTTGCGCGATGACATTGCGCACCCGCGCATTCTGAATCAGTTCTTGTCCCTTCAGCACGCCGCCCAGCAACAGGCCAATAATCACCAGCACAATCGCGATTTCGATCAGGGTAAAACCTTGTTGCTGTTTGCGCATTTCTCTGCCCTTTTGTTTTATGGGGTTATAGTCGAGTAAATTTAAGCAAAACTGATGCCATTAATACCTGCAAACAGGTAGACAATTATTCGTATATATATCAATAACTAAGTGGTTTTATTTGCGAGATAAAAAATGCGGCTAAGGAGTCGATGATGAGATGTCAACGCGCCTGCCGAGGTTTTGACGATGCGGCCGCCAGTTCCTGATAACGCTCGGTCAGAAAATGCTTTTCTTGCGGGTCGGTGATGCTGCCGCTGGCGAGCAGGGCGCCGAGTTCGATTTTGGCTGCTGCAACTTCGCCCATGTCTTCCAAGATGAAGATCGGCATTTGGTTGGCCCAGTGCGGAATGTTGGTGCCGCCGGCATGCATTTGGATGGCGCGGGCATACTGCAAGGCCAAAGGCAGGTCGTGCAGGCGGTGCTTGGCGATGAGCGCGGCGTGCGCCAAAAAACGCCAGCGTCGCGCAGGATCAGCCAAAAATTGGCGGTAGGTGAAATCCAGCATCAGGCGTTGCCGCGCCGGGTCGGGCACTTGCGCGTACAAGTTGCTCGCCATCAGCAAGGGATAATTCGCGTGCGGATCGAGTTGCAGCAAGGTGTCGAGCCAAGCAACGAGCCGCGGGTAATCCAGGGCGGCGAATGGGATGCTGATGCCGGGCTGATTGTCGAACGCCTGCAAGCGCAGCGCCAGCAGGCCGCTGGCGGTAATCGGTTCGCCGAGCGTGGCCAGGCGGATGCTGCTTGCGCTCGGTGGCGGTGTTAAAGCTTCGGCGCGCGCGCTCGGCGCGGCTTGCTGCGCGCGCCAGCCGATTTGCAGCGCGAGCAGTAAGGCGCCGATCAGCATCAGGGCGCGTGGGACTGCTTGTAGTGAGCGTTCGTGCATTTTCTACAATCGTTTCACCACGGAGTACACAGAGGACACGGAGTAATGCAAAACCTTATTTACCGCGAAGGACGCAAAGGTACGCGAAGGTAATTCAAGAGTGCCTTTCCTTTGCGTACCTTCGCGTCCTTGGCGGTTCAAGCTTTTAAAACTCCGTGCACTCCGGGGTAAATGCATTGCCCTTTCAGAGATTCTTGCGATACAAATCGAACATCGTCGCGCTCGTCACCAGCGCTACAAAAATCAGCGCTTGCAAGGACAACCCGCCCAGCGCCGCACGTTCCACGCCATCCACCAGCCAGCTTGTTTGTGCGAATTGATCCAGGCGCGGCAGCAGCAGCGCCAGCGTATCCAATAAGCCGGTCATATAGCGATGTGAAATCGTGGCGGCGCTTAGGCTGGCATGACTGATCAATTGAATCGTCGCCAAGCTTTTGGCCAAGACATAAAAGCCGGCGGTGAATAAAAGTCCGGCGCTGACGCTGCGCAGGCTAAAGCCGCAAAACAGGCTGATCGCGGCAATGATCCAAGATTCCAACATGAGCGAAACGGTCCAAGGCCACCAAGCCATGGCGGGTGCGAGCAGAGCCAAGGGCAGCGCGCAGGCTACGGCGATGAGCAGCGCTGTAAGGCTCAGCCCCGCCGCCTTGCCCAGTACAAAATGACTGCGCGGCACATCCAGCGCCAGCACTAGCGCCGGGACTTTGTCGTTGAACTCGCGTTGCAGGCTGCTGATAATGAAAGACGCCGTCAACAGCGCGCTGGTGGCGCGCAGCGCAGTGGCCAGGAACGCTAATTGCAAGCGCTGACTATCGGTGATCGCCAATTCGCGCACCAACAAGCTGGCGAGGCTGAGTACCAATACTGTGCCGAGCACTAGCCAGGACAAGCGGCTGCGCGCGGCTTCGAGCAAGGTAAAGCGGGCGATGGCAAGGATTTTGCGCATAGGAAGTCGATGGTATCAAATTAATGAAAATCCGGGTGCGTTCGGCGCGCCCGTGGTTAAATGCGATTTTTTGAATTAGGGGGAAACCCCTTTTGCATCACGGAGTACACTGAGGACACGGAGTTTTAAAAGCTTGAACCGCCAAGGACGCGAAGGTACGCAAAGGAAAGGCCTTCTTGAATTACCTTCGCGTACCTTTGCGTCCTTCGCGGTAAATAAGGTTTTGCATTACTCCGTGTCCTCTGTGTACTCCGTGGTGCAAGATTTATAAATATAAAAAACCGGAAAACTCGCAC
This sequence comes from Pseudomonadota bacterium, assembly GCA_021812385.1. Classification (GTDB taxonomy): domain Bacteria; phylum Pseudomonadota; class Gammaproteobacteria; order Burkholderiales; family Thiobacteraceae; genus RBG-16-58-11. Next base: position 68,338 of record JAKANO010000014.1, read on the forward strand.
CGATGACAGAAACGCAACGCACCACCGTCAACGACTGGGCCAATCGCCATCCGCATTGGTGGATGGGATCGATGCTGCTGACGCTGCATTTGGCCTTGGCTTGGGGTATCGAATCGTGGTGGGCGCGCGGCTTGATGTTGGCGCATTTCGGCTTTTTCCTGATGTGGCAGCCGGTGTGGCGCGCCGATCGCGAAATTTCCGTGACTTCCGCGCTGTTGATTATCGGCGCCGGCTTGGTGCTGGGCTTTGTCGCAAGTTGGTGGCTGGCGGCGCTGTGGTTGGGTGTGCTGGCCGGCTTGGTCGGCGGCAAAGCCTTTAGCGCGGAAATCGCGCGACAGCATGTCGCAAGCTTGATTGCGTTGCTGTATTTGTTGGGCATCTTGCTCGGTTGGGTGGTGCCGCATTTATTCGCCGATTATCGTGAAACCGAGGCGCAGGTGTGGTTGATGCGCTATGGCTGGATGGCGCTGCCGATCGCGCTGTTGTTCATCCCGCAGGAACGCAGCACCAACGCCGCGCACGCCGTCGATTTTATCTACAGCGTGATGCTGTTTTTGATGGTGCTGGTGCTGGTGCTGGGCAGTTTCGCGTTAAAGCTGGTGACTAAGGGCGATTACCTGATCGCTCTGGCGCAAACCCTGCTCGGTTTGGCGGTGATGTTGCTGCTATTGGCTTGGCTGTGGAAACCGCGCGCGGGTTTCGCCGGGTTTGGGCAACTGCTGTCGCGCTATTTTTTGAGCGTCGGCTTGCCGTTCGAGCAATGGATACAAAACTTGGCGCATTTGGCCAACGTGGAGCGCGAGCCGGAAGTTTTTTTGCAACTCGCCATGCTGGAAATTCAGCGCTTGCCCTGGGTCGCGGGCGGTGTTTGGCGCAACCTGGATAACAGTGACGCATTCGGCCAGAAAACTGCGCATAAAATCGAAATCGAAGTGCATCGTCTGCACTTGGACTTGTATACGCGCGGTCGGGTTTCGCCTTCTTTGGCGGTGCATGCGCGACTGCTGACTGGCCTGCTGGATTTTTTCTACGAAGCAAAATTGCGCGAAAAATTACAGCGCCAGAACGCTTATGTGCAAGCTATTCACGAGACCGGCGCACGCTTGACCCACGATGTAAAAAACCTGTTGCAATCGCTGACCGCCCTGTGTTCCGCCGCCGAGCACACCGAGGCGGATCAGGCGCAAGCCTTGCAAATGTTGATACAGCGCCAATTGCCCTTGATTACGCGGCGCCTGGACTTCACGCTGAAAAAACTCAAGGCGCCGCACATGGTGGGGCGCGAGGAAATCGCCGCCGCGCAATGGTGGCAAAACTTGCGCACGCGCTACGAGTCGCATGGCGTGCAATTCGAGTTGGATGGCGCGCTGGAGAATTGCGTCGTGCCGGCCGAGCTGTTCGATAGCGTGGCCGATAATTTGTTGCAAAACGCGATTAAAAAACGCGGCATGGAAAGCGGCGTTGTGATTCGCGCGCACTTCGCGCCGGCGCAGGGCGGCGCCTTGCAAGTGCTCGACAGCGGCAGTGCGATGCCGCTGGAGGTGGCGGCGAAACTGTTCGATGCGCCGGTGGCATCGCATACCGGCCTCGGCATCGGCTTATATCAATCCGCGCGCCAAGCGGAACAATTGGGCTATCAATTGCGCGTGGCGCAAAACGAAGCGGGGCGAGTCGGATTCGAGCTGCGTTTGGTGCAGGCTGCGGCTTAAGGCAGTTTGCCCGCCGCGACCATGCGGTTGAATAGGATGTTGGGCGAGAGCCAGGTGACTAGGTCGTCAAATTCACAAGGAGTGGCAGTCCCATCATTACAAGCTGGGCGCGGCCCTGTCTGGATGCGGCTAACAAAGTCCGTGCTTGGAGGGAGCGTTTTGTGGATGTTTTGAAGTTCATCCTTGCCGCCGGGAGCAGCGTTAGTGATAGCCGCTCCAACAGGCGTGTTGGCGCTAACTGCGCCATAACCATTTTTCCCATGGGACACAATGACTGCAGGTATCTTGCTCGCCAAGAAGGATGGGCAAGCATTGGTGGCACAAACTCTCAAGGTTCCTGAGGTGGCAAAATTAAATGGCGTAGCTGGGTCCGAAAATTCCGGCGTTACTTGATAGGTGAAGTGATTGCCCCACGCGTCCGCCACCCCGACCCCTAGCGTTGCCCAAGGTAAGTTGCCCACTGTATTGGCCGGGCAGGGGCCGCCAGGAGGATCTTCCACCCCATCGTTTGAGTCGAGTGTATCCGGGCAAGGCAAGCGCCCATTCGCCACGGCGTAGCCGAGCAAAGCCTCTTTAATTTCATCCATCGCCTTCTGTGTTTCCGCAATCCTGCGCTGTTCCACCTGCGTTGCAAACGGCACCAACAACCCGCCCAGCAACAGCGTGATGATCACCAGCACAAACGCCATTTCGATCAGCGAAAAACCGCGGCCATGCTTCACTGTTCTTCCTTGGGCGCCGGCGGGCGCTTGGCGATGGTGGCATTGACGGTGTAAGTCTTGGTTTTGCGTTGCACGGAAACCTGCGCTTGGGCGCCCGGAGATAGTTGCGCAACATAAGCGAGCAGGGCGGCGGAGTCGCGCAAGGTTTTGCCGTTCACGCCGAGCAAGATATCGCCGGGCTGAATGCCGGCACGGTCGGCGGGGCCATTGCGCAATACGCCCACGACCAGGGTGCCGTTCACATTGGGAAGATTGAAGGCTTGCGCCGTTTCCGGGTTCATATCGCGCATCGAGATGCCCAGCCAGCCGCGCACGACCTCGCCGTGTTCGATGATTTGCTGCATCACTTTCTTGGCCAGGCTCTCGGGGATCGCGAAGCCGATGCCTTGCGAGCCGCCGCTCTTGGAAAAGATCGCGCTATTCACGCCGATCAGATTGCCCTGGATGTCCACCAAGGCGCCGCCGGAGTTACCGGGATTGATCGGCGCATCGGTCTGGATGAAGTCTTCAAAAGTGTTGATGCCCAGGTGCGAGCGTCCCAGGGCGCTGATGATGCCCATGGTCACGGTTTGCCCCACCCCGAACGGATTGCCGATGGCGAGCACGACATCGCCCACTTCGGCTTTATCCGCATTGCCGAAGGTGATGGTAGGCAGATCTTTTAGATTCAGGCGGATCACCGCTAGATCGGTATCCGGATCGGAGCCGACAATCTTGGCCGGTGCGGAGCGGCCATCCGCGAGCAGCACTTCGATTTCATCCGCCGCCACCACCACATGATGGTTGGTGAGTATGTAGCCTTCGCTGCTGACGATCACGCCGGAGCCCAGGCTCGCGACGCGCTGCGTTTGCTGCGGAATTTGCTCGCCGAAAAATCGCCGGAACACCGGGTCGTCCTCCAGCGGGCTGCGCTGCGTGCGCACTTGCTTGCTGGTGTAGATGTTGACCACCGCGGGCATGGCCTTTTTAGCGGCTGCGCGGTACGATGCGATGGGTGTTGAAACCGGCGGTTCGGGCGCGACGCTGAGCTTGATCGCCTGGTTTGCGACATCGCGCGCAGGGCTGGCAGCGGGGCTTGGCGTGGCGCGAAAACGCAGCCACTCCGGCTCGAATACCGAAACCACCAACAGCAGCGCCACCAACAGCGTGGTGAATTGCGCGAACAATAACCAAAGTTTTTTCATGGCGAACTGAGCAACCTCATGCAGCGAACCGAATTGGAGCATTATACCTGCGCGCTACTCGACACCGAGCGCTTCCGCGACTATAGCCCGAATGGTTTGCAAATTCAGGGTCGGGACGAGGTGCATACCATTGTCACCGGCGTGAGTGCCAGTTTGGCGCTTATCGAACAAGCCATTGCGCGCGGCGCGGATGCGCTGTTGGTGCATCACGGTTATTTTTGGAAAAGCGAAGATGCGCGCATCGTCGGCGTCAAACACGCGCGCATTAAATTATTGCTCGCGCACGACATCTCATTATTCGGATTTCATCTGCCGCTCGACGCCCACCCTAGCTTGGGCAATAACGCGCAACTCGGTCAACGCCTGGGGTTTCAGATCGAAGGCTGGGCCGGCGAACAAAACCTGATCGCGCATGGCGTTTTACCTGAGGCCTTGACCCTGGAGGCGCTGAGCGCGCGCATCGGCGAACGCCTGGATCGAGCGCCCTTGGTGATTGGAGAAAAAGATCGCCCGATCCGCCGTATTGCCTGGTGCAGCGGCGGCGCGCAGGGCTATTTTGAGCAGGCAGCGGCTTTGGGAGTGGACGCTTACTTAACTGGAGAGGCTTCTGAGCAGAATCTTCACTTCGCCCAGGAAAGCGGCATTGCGTTTATCGCCGCAGGCCATCATGCCACCGAACGCTATGGCATTCAGGCGCTGGGCGAGCATTTGGCCGAACACTTCGGTTTACACCACGAATTTATCGAAATTCCCAATCCAATCTAGGGTTTAAATAAACAGAACTACGCCGGGCTTTAACTTTGCCGGGTTTTTTTGCTAAAATGCCGGCTTTTGTCCGTGACGCAACCTTTAACAACTTAACATTATGTGGATGGGGTTATGAGCAATAATGAAATCAACCGCACCCGGCGCAATCTGATCATCGCGACAGCAACGGTCGGCGGTGCAGGTGTCGTGGCGGCTGCTGTGCCCTTCGTGGCCAGCATGATGCCAAGCGCCTTGGCCAAGGGCTTGGGTGCGCCAATCGAGGTGGATATCGGTAAGCTGGAGTCGGGCGCCAAACTGACGGTGGCATGGCGTGGTAAGCCGGTTTGGATTATTTCACGCACCAAAGACATGTTGCAGCGTCTTGATAAGCATGACGACCGGCTCACCGATCCAAAATCGGAAGTGACGTCGCAACAGCCAGATTATTGCAAGAACCCCACGCGCTCGATCAAGCCGGAATATATGATCGCGGTTGGCATCTGCACCCACTTGGGTTGCTCCCCCAGCGACAAGCTCAAACCTGAATCGGATAACGAAACCGGCCCGAATTGGGACGGCGGCTTTTATTGTCCTTGCCATGGTTCGCGCTTTGATTTGGCGACCCGCGTTTACAAGGGATCCCCGGCGCCAACCAATTTAGTGGTTCCGCCGCACAAATATCTGACCGACACGATGATTCGTATCGGCGACGACGGCAAGGGAGCGTAAGCCATGAGTTCGAAAGTACAACAATTCTTAGGTTGGATCGACGATCGCTTCCCGCTCACCGCGACCTGGAAGCAACATTTGTCCGAGTACTACGCGCCGAAAAATTTCAATTTCTGGTATTTCTTCGGTTCCTTGGCCTTGTTGGTGCTGGTGATGCAAATCGTCACCGGCATTTTCTTGACCATGCACTACAAACCCGATGCAAGCTTGAATGCGGCGGGCGTGTCGGTGGCCTTCGCTTCGGTCGAATACATCATGCGCGACGTGGATTGGGGCTGGCTGATTCGCTACCTGCACTCCACCGGCGCGTCCATGTTCTTCGTGGTGGTGTATCTGCATATGTATCGCGGCTTGATTTACGGTTCTTATCGTAAACCGCGCGAACTGATCTGGATCTTCGGCTGCTTCATTTATGTTGCGCTAATGGCGGAAGCCTTCATGGGCTACCTGCTGCCTTGGGGCCAAATGTCGTTCTGGGGCGCGCAGGTGATCATCAACTTGTTCGATGCGATTCCCTTTATCGGCCCCGATGTATCGACTTGGATTCGCGGCGACTTCGTGATTTCCGGGGCGACGCTGAACCGCTTCTTCGCGTTCCACGTGATCGCGGTGCCCTTGGTGCTGCTGGGCTTGGTGGTGATGCACTTGGTGGCCTTGCACGAAGTGGGCTCGAACAACCCAGACGGCATCGAGATCAAGAAGCATAAAGATCCCAACACCGGCATCCCCTTGGATGGCATTCCCTTCCACCCGTATTACACGGTGAAAGACATTCTGGGTGTGTGCGTGTTCTTGATCGTGTTTGCGGTGATCTTGTTCTTCACGCCGGAAGGTGGCGGTTATTTCCTCGAAGCGAATAACTTCATTCCCGCCGATCCGTTTAAAACCCCTGAGCACATCGCGCCATTGTGGTACTTCACCGCGTTCTACTCGATCTTGCGCGCGGTACCGCCGCTGTTCAATTCGCAGTTCCCGGGCGTGATCGCGATGGGCTTGGCGATTGTCGTGATGTTCTTGTTGCCGTGGTTGGATCGTTCCCCAGTGAAATCGATCCGCTATCGCGGCGCGCTGTACAAATGGGCCTTGGCCTTGTTCGTGATCGCGTTCTTCGTGCTGAGCTATCTGGGCACGCAATCGGTATCCGAAACCAAGACCTGGCTGGCGCGCATTTTCAGCATCATTTACTTCTTATTCTTCATTTTAATGCCGTGGTATTCCCGCGCCGATAAAACCAAGCCGGAACCAGAGAGGGTGACAGCATGTTGAAAAAAATAATCCTGGCCGCGCTGTTGTGCGCGCCCTTGTGGGCCCAGGCAAGCGAAGAAGTAACCCTGGATCACGTGCAAACCAACGTCGAGGACAAGCTGTCCTTGCAGCGCGGCGCACGCACCTTCGTCAACTACTGCGTGGGCTGTCATAGCGCGAGCTTCATGCGCTATTCGCGCCTGGAAGACTTGGGCCTGACGGATAAGCAGATCGTGGCGAACCTGATGGTCACTGGCGAAAAACCGGTGGAAACCATGACCGCCACCATGCGTCGCGAGGATGCCAAGAATGCGTTTGGCGTAGCGCCTCCCGATCTGAGCCTGATCGCGCGTTCCCGCGGCGCGGACTGGCTGTATACCTATCTGCGCACGTTCTATCGTGATCCTTCACGTCCGACGGGTTGGAACAACACCACGTTCCCCAGCGTCGCCATGCCCCATGCCTTATGGGAGCAGCAAGGCGAGCAGGTGCTGCAAGAAGTCAAGGCAGAAGCCGGCAAGGAACATGCCGAAGGCCACGCTGAAAAGCACTTGGTGATGGGCAAGCCCGGCAAACTCAGCCCGGCGGAATACGACGCCATGGTCAAAGATTTGGTGAACTTCACGGTTTACATGGGCGAGCCGGCGCAGACGCAACGCAAGATCACCGGCATTTACGTGCTGTTTTTCTTGTTTTTCTTGACGATTCTGGCGTATTTCCTGAAGAAAGAGTTCTGGAAAGACATCCATTGATTTTGTTGGTTGAATTTTTGCCCTAGGCCCCCAATTAAATACATGGGGGTCGGGTAAACCGACCCAAGTTGTTATTAGAGCCACGTTTAGACGTGGCTCATTTTTCTGCTAAATCGAATCGAGATACCGTTATGATGAATTTGTACTCCGGCACGAAAGACCCTTTCAGCCAGCGCTGCCGTATTGTGCTGTACGAAAAAGGCATGGATTTTCAAATTATCGACGTGGATGTGGAAAACATGCCGGAAGATATCGCGGTCATGAATCCTTACAACCGCGTGCCCGTCCTGGTCGAGCGCGACTTGATCTTGCACGAAGCCAACATCATCAACGAATACATCGACGAGCGTTTCCCGCATCCGCAATTGATGCCGGTCGACCCCGTGATGCGCGGCCGTGCGCGCTTGTTCCTGCACCGTTTCGAGAAAGAGTTGTTCTGCCATATCGATACCCTGGAAACCGCCGGCAAGCGCGATGCGGATAAAGCGCGCGCCGTGATTCGCGACCATCTGACCTTGATCGCACCGGTATTCCAAAAACAAAAATACATGTTGGGTGAAGAGTATTCCATGCTCGACGTTGCCATCGCCCCCTTGCTGTGGCGCTTGGAGCATTACGGCATCGTCTTGCCGAAACAGGCTGCTCCGGTGCTGAAATACGCCGAGCGCTTGTTCTCGCGTCCCGCCTTCATCGATGCGATTACCGCGTCGGAAAAGGCCATGCGCCGCTAGGCCGGAGATGTACGACGCCTCCACCAAGCCGTACTTGATCCGCGCCATTTACGAATGGTGCGTGGATCAAGGCTTCACCCCGTATGTGGCGGTGCAGGTGGATGGCCAAACCAAGGTGCCGACCGAGTTCATCAAGGACGGCCAGATCGTCCTCAATATCAGCTACACCGCCACCCGCCATCTCAAGATCGGCAACGACTTCATCAACTTCTCGGCGCGCTTTAACGGCTCCTCGCGCGAGCTGGAAGTGCCGATCCAGGCGGTCATCGGCGTATTCGCCAAGGAAAACGGCCAGGGCTTGTTTTTCCAGGCCACGGAAGAAATCACCGCCAGCGCCGTCAATCCAAACGGCCCGTCTGCGCCGCAGGACGAAGAAGAGCCACCGTCACCGCCGCCCGCCAAGCCACCCCGTGGCGGGCATCTCAAAGTCGTTAAATAAATTATTTGGGTTCGCTGGACAGCGGAAATCCATCGCGTGGAATTTTCTTCTGTTGTCTCGGATAGCATTACCGAAAAAAGCATTTGACTGGGTACTATGGTACGGCTGTTAAGCTGTGCTTAAACCTGCGATAAGGAGTTGCCATGAAAGACTTCCTCAAACAATTTTCCGGCCTCATCGGCGCTGCTTTAGCCGCCGCATGTTGCCTGGGGTTTCCCGCCATACTCGCGGCGCTCGGCGCGGCGGGCTTGGGTTTCATCGTGCATGATGCGTATCTATTCCCGCTGTTCGTCGGCTTCATCGGATTCAATTTGTGGTTGTTGCAGCGCTCGACGCGTGCGCATGGATCACGTGCGCCATTCTGGGTCGCGCTTGTGGGCGGCATCGTCAGCGCCGCAGCATTATGGTTCATGGTCACCGGCATTCGCCCCATGCCTTGGTTGGTATATCTCGGCTTGGCTGTATTGGTCGTAGGCAGTGTGTGGGATTTCATCAATGGCCGGCGGGCACAGTCTTGCGCTAAGCCTGCTTGCGCATCCACGGTTGTGACAGCGCCCGCGAATCCAGCGCGGCGCATCGCCACCGGCGCCGCCATGAGCGCCGGTGCGGCCGCCGCGTTTTACGGCATGTATAAATCCGTGCAGGCGTTTACGCCCGAGGTCGTTGCCGGCGATATCGCTTGCTGGGGCATTAATGCATGCAAGGGCACTACTGCTTGCACCACCGCATTCAACGGCTGCACCGGCCAAAACGAATGCAAGGGCAAAGGCTACATCTATGTGCCCGCCAAAGTCTGCGCCGAGCGCGGCGGCCAGCCGCTGGAAGGCTCGCCGGGCGACCCGGCAAAAGGCTAAGCCCAAATGTCTCAAGCCGTCGCCCTCGGCCTCGGTCTGCGGCCCGCGTTTTACGCCGATGCGGCGCAGGGCCGCCTCGCGGTCGATTGGTTCGAACTCATCAGCGAAAACTTCATGGTCGACGGCGGCAATCCACTGCGCGTGTTGGATGCCGTGGCCGAGCGCTACCCGGTCGCGCTGCACGGCGTCTCGCTCAATCTCGGCGGCAGCGATGCCTTGGATGCGGACTATCTCGACCGCCTCGATCAACTCGCGCGGCGCGTTGCGCCCATGCACATCTCCGATCACCTGTGCTGGACGCGCCATGGCGGCCATCATCTGCACGATCTGTTGCCCTTGCCCTATACCGATGAAGTCGTGCGGCATGTAGCGCAACGCATCCGCAAAGTACAAGACCGGCTCGGGCAACGCATCCTGATCGAAAACGTCTCCAGCTATGCCGAGTTCGCGCACAGCACCATGCGCGAGTGGGAATTTCTCGCGGCGGTGAGCGAGGCCGCCGACTGTCATATCTTGCTCGACCTGAACAATATTTTGGTCAGCGCGCACAACCACGGTTTCGATCCGCTGCACTACCTTGCAGCCGTACCGGCGCAACGCGTACGCCAAATTCATCTCGCCGGGCATAGCATCAGCGGCCCATTGCGCATCGACACCCACGACCATCCCGTATCCGATCCGGTATGGAATTTATACGCCAGCGCACTGCGCCGCTTCGGCCCAGTCCCCAGCATGATCGAGCGCGATGAGCGCATCCCGCCCCTGGAAGAGTTGCTGGCCGAGTTGGATCAAGCACGCCGCATCGGCGCGCAGGAACTCGCGGCATGAGCGCGCCGACCCTCGCCGCATGGCAAGAGGCTTTCACCGCCTACCTGCAACATGGCAGCGGCGAAGCCGCGCTCAGCGCGCAAATAACAGCGCAGCACATCGCAGCCGAAGTGCGCCTCGACGTCTATCGCAACGCCTACTACACGCGGCTGGAACACGTCCTGGCGCACGATTTTTCCGCGCTGTTGGCAGCGCTCGGCGATCACGACTTCGGCCGCTTGATGGCCGGGTATCTGCGTGCGCATCCCTCTACCTCACCGACTTTGCGCGACTTGGGACATGCGCTGCCCCTATGGCTACGTGCGCAAGGCAAAGCGGAACACGCGGATTTAGCCGCGCTCGAATGGGCGCTGCTGAATGCCTTCGACGCGGCAGATGCGCCTCTGCTCGATCAAGCAGTGTTGGCGCAGTTGGCGCCTGAAAATTGGGCGAAGTTAAGCGTGCGTTTGCATCCGAGCCTGACCTTGCTTGCGCTCAATAGTAATGCGGCTGATTTTTGGCGGGCGAGACAGGCTGGGTCATCGCAACCAGCGCTCGTACCAAGCGCAATAAATTGCTTAGTGCTTGTGCGTAGTGGACAAGGGCCGGTGTTGATCAACATTACTGAAATTCAGCATGCCGTGCTCGCGTGCTTGCAGCGAGGTGAAACGGTAGCGACGGTTTGCGCGGGATTGATTGGCTATGCGACGCCGCAAGAAATTCCTCAGCTCGTGGCAGAGACATTGGCGCGTGCTGTAGCGAGTGCTTGGGTGTGTGCGATGGAATGAACTTTGTGAGCGAAGCGAACGGCGCGAAGTTGGAGTTAGCTTGGGTTATGTCCTCTCGCCGCACGCTCCAGAAGCGCAGCCAAGGCTTTAGCCTGGTGTGCGGATAAAGTGGCTGTCATCATGTCATAACTCGCTATACTCTTTCCCACGAGTTCTAAGCCAACGCCTGGTTTGTGCATTTCATTTGCGCCTAACTCATGTACGCGGATAACTAAGCGAACCGGCCCTTGTTTTGCGCACTCGACTTCGCCAACCATGGACAGAACAGGTGCGCCGAAGAACATACCGCGAATGCTCTTATAGCGGAATATGCGGTAAGCGAACGTACCTAAAACAAAGATGAATATCGCGCCAAAAATATACGGGCCAATTTGTTCCATGCGTAAGCTACCTAACAAGATTTTTTAAAAAATAAGCGAATTAAAATAAAGGTGCTTCTTGTGATGCCGCATTGCATTTCGCCTCGCGTTCTTTCAACTATATACAGCTTATCGCAAATCGTTTAATTGATCCCTCGATAAATTAAGACAAGAAGTTAGTGCTTGTGCGCTACGCGTATTTTATTTGGGTCCGGTCATGCCCCGGCAGGGCTTTACTTTTTGGTTATGGCTAAGCTAAAGGTTACCCTTCGCCGAAACTTCGTTGTCTTGCTTGCCCAAGAAAAAGCTAACCAAAAAGAAGGTCACCCCCTGCACCGCTCGCTGTGCGGGTTCCCTGCGTTGCAGAATGGGCCCCGAAAACTGAAACGTCGCGGGTGATGCAGTTGCGCTTCGCAATTCCGATATTTGCTAAAGCTATTTAATTTAGGCGCCCGATTAAGTCTGATATGCAGATTGCATTCATCGCCTACTCTCACTACCATGCAAAATTCTGTCTCGGGAGTTTGCCATGAAAATACTGTTGCCCATGCTGTTCGTCCTGGCTGCGTCAACTTTGCTGCAAGCCAGTGCCATCGCCGACCCCGCTGATCCGCGCGCGGCAGATCGGCAGGCGTTGATCAAGGTGTTTCAGGAAATCGAGGCGGGGATTAACGATCAGAACATTGATCGCATGGTGGCGCAGATGACGCCGGATGCCACGGTGACGTGGCTGAATGGCGATGTGTCGCGCGGGCACGACGAGATTCGGGCGTATTACCAGCGCATGGTCAAAGGCCCGGATCGCATTCTGAACAAATACACCACGGCCGCCAAGCTGGGTGCGCATGCGCGCTTTTTTGGCGATGTCGCGGTAGCGGACGGCACGATGCAGGATGCCTTTTTCCCGGTGGCGCGCAAGCCGTTCACGCTGAGTTCGAACTGGACTTCCACCTCGGCCAAAATCAATGGCGAGTGGAAAGTCGTGTCGCTGCATTTGTCGGCGAATGTGTTCAACAATAACTTGCTGGACGAGGCCAAGTCCGCGGCGAAACTCGCGGCAGCCGGCGGGGCGCTGGGCGGCTTGGTGTTGGCGGGTTTGATTTGTTGGTGGCGGCTGCGCAAGTAATCAAATAACTGTTGAACCGCCAAGGCGCCAAGAGCGCCAAGAAAAGCCTCTTGAATTTTGCACGTCGCCATCGGTTTTGGTGCACCGCCAACTCAATGCTTTAACTTTTCTTGGTGTCCTTGGCGCCTTGGCGGTTCGAACTGCTTTTTCTAGCGTGATAGCGCTTAGATCATTAACGCAGCCATACCGCCAGCAGCGCAAGCCCGGTCTGTAAAGCCACGCACCAGCCGAGTCTGCGCACCAGCTTGAGCAGTTTGGAGATGCGCGCCACCAGCGGGCGGCCGGCGTGTGAAGACGCGCTGAGATTCAATTCGGCCAAGGCGGCATCGAGCTCGGCCAGCGGCTCCGGACTGACGTCGGGGATGCGCGCCAGGCGCAGGAACAAGGCGTGATCAATCTCGATGCGGGTGCCGAGATACAGCGCCGGTAGCGCCATGAGCACGACCCCGGACCAGAACAGCCCAACCCATAACGGCGTGCTTGCGAAAGCCAACACCGCCAGCGCCAGCAGCGCAAACGCCAAAGCGGCGAGCGCTAACAAACGGCCTGCGCGGCTTGCGCCAACTGCGAGTTCGGATTGCCATGCGTGTGTATTCATGCGCGTATTGTGCCGCAGGAATGTTGATTCCACCAAACGTCTAATGCGGCTGTTTGCGCCGGCCCTAGCACTATCGCCGGGCGTGCTTGGCGCACTTGCGCCAGTGCATCGTCCGGGGAGTTGGCGCGCTGCGTCGCCAGCAGCCAAGCGGCGACGGCTAAGGCGCTGCGGGAGAAGCCCAGCGCACAGCACACCAGCACAGTGCCGGATTGGCTTGCGGCTGTTATGGCCGTTACGGCGCGTGCAATTTGATCTGCGCCCGGCGGCAGCAAATCCAGCATCGGCACATTGGCGTAAGCGCGCGCACCCGGCGTGCAGGGCAACTCGGCGCTGACATCGACGATGGCGGCGATATCTAAGCTATCCAATTCTGCGCGCCTCGGTATTCGCCCCAGCAGCAGGCCCGGCACCACCGCGTCAGCGCGGTTTAAGCCACGCGTCCAGAGGCGGGAATTGATCCATGCGCCCCATACATACGGTGCCAGCAGCCAGCGTGATGCAGGGCTCAGGGAGCCGTCCGCGCGCTTCTGAAATGCGGCTGCACCAAACATCAGATAAGCCAGCGCCACCAAGCCCAGCGCAGCGCCGACCCACAGCAGCCACAATGCCGCGCCACCGACCAATAGCGCTATCGTCGTTAAAAGCAGCGCGGCCAGCGCATACAGAAATCCTAAGCGGCGCCGTGCGGGATCGCGTGACCAAGTCGCGTGTGATAGCGGTGCTTGCACTGCATCCGGAAACAGCCACAAACAAAACCACCCCAGCCACAGCCCGGTCGGTACGTCGAAAAAATGATGCTGCCACGTGGTGAGCACCGACACGCCGATCAGTGCGAATATGCCATGCACCAGCCAATGCCAGGCCAGCGGCAGTGCGCGCAGATACACCACCCACAGCAATACCAGCAGCGCGATATGTAGCGACGGCGCTTGGTTGAACGGCTTATCGAATACCGCGAGGGTGTCGAACATCCAGCCGAAAGCACCGTCGACATGCGCGCGCTCAAAACTGAAGCGCAGCGGAAAAAATAGAAAGCTGCTGACCGCGACGACTTGCGCGGTGAGCAGGCGCTTAGCGTGGTTGTCGAGATGGATGCGGGTGGCGCACAGCAGCAAAGACAAGCCGTAGAGCAGATCGATCAGCCAGTAGGGCACGATGGTCCAGGGCCAAAAGGGGATGAGCGTGCGCTCCCAGCCAAACACCAGCACGCCGACATGGGCGCGCTGACTGGTGACCCAAGTGGCGAAGCCGTAGCTGGCGAAGAAAAACGGCCCGAGCAATAGCAGCCATCCTATGCTGCGTTTCCACGGCCGTGCTTCAGCTTGCATGGCCATGCCGCAATCGCGCCATAAAGCCCCTCGCCCCTTGTGGGAGAGGGGTGGGGGAGAGGGGCGCGAGTGTGAACGCGAACGCTCGGCTTTCACCCTCTCCCCAGCCCTCTCCCATCAAGGGAGAGGGGGAAAAGTATGGGGATAAGGTAAGCGATCCCACGGTTTATTTCCGGCGCGCCAAGGTCACCGTAAAAATGCCCCAGTCGTCGGTCCATTGCTCCAGCTTGTCGAAGCCGGCATCGCTCACCAGTGCATCCAATTCCGCTTGCGACCGACGGCGCATCACCCAAGCCTTGTGGCCGCGATGGCTGGTGAGGGTGCGCGCGATCATTTCCAATTGCGGATGCCACGGCTGGCCGGTGTAAATCAGATAGCTGCCGCTCGACATCAATCGCGCCAAGCCGGACAGCGAACGCTGCACGGCAGCATTATCCGAAAACAATTCGTACAGGCCGGATACTATCGACAGGGTTGGCGCCAGATTCGGCGCAGGTGTGAGCGCCGCCAGCGCCTCGGCATCGAAGGCATCGCCGGCTTCGAAGCGCGCGATATCGCCCAGGCCGCGCGCGGCAATCAAGGCGCGCCCGGCTTGCACATTGGCCTCGCTGTAATCGCGCAGCACAATAGACGCAGGGCGGGTCGGCAGCGTCGCCACCGCGTCCAGCACATAGCGCCCGTGGCCAGCGGCGATGTCGAGGATGCGCAGCGGCTGACCGGCATCGGCCAGCGCTTTGGCCGCCGTGGCGATGGCCAGTTGCAAATGCTGCTTGCGCACACGGATGCCGCGCCAGCCGATTGCATCCAGATAACCGCGATCGATCAGCCGGCCCAGTATCGATGTGCCGCGTATCTGATTGCGGTACACATAATCGAGCGTGCTGCCGGAATCGAAGCCGGTGGCTAAGCCCAGCCGAATGCCGTCGGACAAGCGCCCCAGCGTGCGCATCGACAAGCGCGTCAGGGCGAATTGCAAATTCTTCGGCGACAGCAGAGACAACGGCGCGCTCAAACGCAGTTCCTCGTCGCGCGTGTAACCGGCTTGATGCGCTTGCAGCAAAGCTTGCTGCGGCAGCAACGTCGCCGGCTCGGCTGCGAATAAGCGCTGAATAAAATTGTGGATTTTGTCGAAGGCCAATTTGCGATCCAGCTCGCCCAGCGTGTCGTGAAAAAATCCCGGCAGCACGTGGCGCTCCTTGAGCGTGGAACCGAGATTTTGGAAAAATGTTTCCTGCGGCCCGCGATGCACCACCCAATCGCTGTCCGACACCAGCACCTGCATCGGCAGGTGAATTGCCTGCGCGTCCGCCACCACGCGTTCCCCCGCCTCGTACAAGCCGAGCAAGACGCGCGCGGAAATATCGCGCGTGATCAGCGGATCGGATTCATACGTGCGGATGCGCTCCGGGTCGTGGGTGAGGAACTTTGCCTTGACGTAAGAACTGATGAAAAAATTGCCGCTGAGCCGATAGCGCAAGGCCAGCGCCGGTCGCGCCAAGGGCACGTAGAGTTTCACGTCGAAGGCCGGCGCGGTCACCACCATGCCGCGAATCTTGGGTGCGTAGTCGTGCGCCCAAGTGGCCGTCAGCACCGCGCCCACGCTTTGCGCGATGACCACGATGTTTTCCATTTTGATGCCATAGTTGTTGCTGATGTGGCGAATGAAGCTGTCCACATCCTTGACCGAAGCGGCGAAGCTCGGGCTGTCGCCGCGCGCGCCGGGCGAGTGGCCATGACCGCGCGCATCCCAGGCAAAGTAGGCGCAATCCTCGAAGCCCAGTTCATCCACCACATGCTGCAAGCGCCCCGAATGCTCGTGGCCGCGATGAAACAGCACCAGCGCACGCTCGGCCGTGGCGTCGGAAACGCGCGGCCAGTGGCGATAAAACAAGGTGGTGCCATCGTGGGTGTAGAAGTGTTTTTCTTGTGCTGTGCGCATCTATGCCGCTTTCAATATTCTTTTGGAGTATTCCATTGCAGCGCCGCGTTCAGCGCAACAAATCTTGCAAGGTTTCGCTGCGCTCATAGCGCAAATCATCCACTAGCCAATGCGCGCCTTTGCGCACCAGCAAAAACATAAATACCCGATCGCGTATCCCGTCGGAGAAGCTTACCGGCACTTGGGCCGTGCGCCGTGTGACCAGCGCTTTAGCAACTGCAAAGCGCGCCGGATATTCTTGGCTGTCGGTGAAAGGGTCGCCATCGATGGCGGGTACCGTATCGGCGGATTGCGGCTTGGCGAAATAAGCGGCGATGCGCTGCAGGAGGCGCGCTGACATCCAACGGCGCTTGGCATTCACGCTCGCCTGATTGAAGCCCATGTCGCCGCTGAAATGCGCCTCCAAGAAAGCTTGCACGCAGGCTTCCGGCGCAGTCGGCGCGGCTAGCGTTCCCGGCGTATGGCTGAGCGTCAAGACGCGATTATCCAGCCCCAGCAAAAAAGTATCGGCGTCCGCTCGGTGCAATTCGAACACGCCGGAAGCGCATTGCAAGCGCACTCCGCGCACCGGAAAGTGCGCCAGTCCAAAGGCTTGGGCCGCGGCCAGCGCTGGCGCGGGAAGATTGCCTTGGAACAGGCCTTCGGCCAGATAAGCGGTGGGTTCGCTTTTCAATCCAGTGCAGTTCAATGCGCCAGGCCCTACGACATGATCCGCATAAAACTGCAGGCTGCGGCCGCGCAAGTCGGTTGCGGGCGGGCGCGCTGACGCCCATGGCGCGGCTTTAACCTGCGTGATGCGCCAGGCGCCTTCGAGTTCCGCAGCGTTGCTATTGGAAAAGTTTGAACCCGCAGTCGCGACGACCAGGCCGGCAATCAAGGAAGTTATTTTCATAGATTTCTGACAATGCGCTGTGTGGTGGGCAAACAATGGCTTTGGAAAATGTTTTTATCGGTGCCAAGGCTAAGCACCATGAGGCTGCTCTGAATCGGTGCTGGCGCTAGTGTAGTACAAGGTATGCCAAGCGGCTAGGATGATAGAGCCGAGGCCATCCAGGATGAATCAGCACGGATTTTTGCTTGCGCCCCGTTTTGGTGAACGTTTTATAGAAGTGCCTAAAACCGTGCATACGCAAAAATATTTTGCTGTGCGCGGTCTTTTATGGGCCATTGGCCGACGCGCGCAACCTCGCATACCGAATTGATTTTTAAAATAAATATTTTGAAGGCGCGGGCTGCTGCAGCGGCGTGGAAGGGAAATTCAATGGCCTTGGCTGTCGGGCACTGATATTGCATGGTTATTAAGGACAACAATCCTTCGCTCATCGGTGAACCATGAACATGCTCGCACATCCATCCCCGCGCGACCCGCAAGATGATCAACGCACCGGCTTGAGCAAGGAAGCGCTGAAGCGCTCATTTCTGGATAATTTGTTTTATTTGCAGGGCAAGTTTCCCGCGCTGGCCACCAAGCAGGATTACTACCTGGCCTTGGCCTACACCGTGCGCGACCGCATGTTGGAGCGCTGGATCAACACCGCTGAAACGTATACGCGCAATGGCTCGCGCACCGTGGCATATCTGTCGGCGGAGTTTTTGCTGGGTCCGCATCTCGGCAATAATTTGCTCAACCTCGGCATCGATGACCTGGTGCGCCAAGCGATTCGCGAGCTGGGCTTAAGCTACGAAGAATTGCTGGGGCAAGAAGAAGAGCCGGGTCTGGGCAATGGCGGTCTGGGGCGGCTCGCCGCGTGTTTTCTGGATTCGCTGGCGACGCTGGAAATCCCGGCCATCGGCTACGGCATTCGCTACGAGTACGGCATCTTCGCCCAGGACATCGTCGATGGCTGGCAGGTCGAGCGCACCGACAAGTGGCTGCGCTTCGGCAACCCCTGGGAGTTGGTGCGCCCGGAGTGGGCGGTGGAAGTGCGGCTGGGCGGGCATACCGAGCATTTCACCGACCTGGACGGGCATCCGCAAGTGCGCTGGGTGGCCGGCCGCACCGTGATGGGCATGCCCTACGACACGCCGACCCTGGGCTACCGCAACAACACCGCCAATACGCTGCGCCTGTGGTGCGCCGAAGCGCCGGAAGCATTCGACCTCGGCACCTTCAATCGCGGCGATTACTACGGCGCGGTGCAGCAAAAAGTCATTTCGGAAAACATCACCAAAATTCTTTATCCCAACGACGAGCAGATCGAGGGCAAGGCGCTGCGCCTGGAGCAGCAATACTTTTTCGTCTCCTGCTCCTTGCAAGACATGCTGCGCATCATGCGCGTGCAGGGCATTCCGCTGGAAAAATTCCATGAGAAATTCGCGGTGCAATTGAACGATACGCATCCGGCCATCGCCATCGCCGAACTGATGCGTCTGCTGATCGATATCCATCAAGTGCCGTGGCTCAAGGCTTGGACCATCACGCGTCAGACCTTCAGCTACACCAATCACACGCTATTGCCCGAGGCTTTGGAGCAGTGGTCGGTCGCGCTGTTCGCGCAAGTGCTGCCGCGCCACCTGGAAATCATTTACGAAATCAACGCGCACTTCATGGACGAGATGCGCATCCGTTATCTGGGGGACGGCGAAAGGTTAAGCCGCTTGTCCCTGATCAACGAAGCCGGCGGGCGCACTGTGCGCATGGCGCACTTGGCCTGTGTCGGCAGCCATGCGATCAATGGCGTGGCGGCCTTGCACACCACCTTGCTGAAGCAAGATGTGCTGGCGGATTTTTACGCGTTGGCGCCGGAGCGCTTCAGCAACAAGACCAACGGCGTTACGCCGCGGCGCTGGATGGCGCTGAGCAATCCGCGCTTGAGCAAGCTGGTGAGCGAGGTCATCGGCGAACAATGGATCAAGAACCTGGATCAGCTGCGCGCGCTGGAAGCGCATGTCGGGGATAGCGCGTTCCGTGCGCAGTGGCGCTTCATCAAGCGCGCCACCAAGGAAGATTTCGCCGCCTTCCTGCGCCGCCGTACCGGGATATCGGTGGACCCCGCGTCCATATTCGACGTGCAAGTCAAACGCATCCACGAATACAAGCGCCAGCACTTGAACGTGCTGCACATCATCGCGCTGTATCACCGCATCAAATGCGATCCGACGATCGAAGTGACGCCGCGCACCTTCATCTTCGGCGGCAAGGCCGCGCCCGGCTACCACATGGCCAAGCTGATCATCAAGTTGATCAACGCCGTGGGCGAAGTGGTGAACCAGGATCCGGCCGTCGACGGCCGCATCAAAGTGGTGTTCCTGCCCAACTTCAACGTCGGCAACGGCCAACATATCTACCCGGCAGCCGAGCTGTCGGAACAAATCTCCACCGCCGGCAAGGAAGCCTCTGGCACCGGCAACATGAAATTCTGTATGAACGGCGCGCTCACCATCGGCACGCTGGATGGCGCCAATGTCGAAATCCGCGATGCCGTGGGCGCGGAAAATTTCTTTTTGTTCGGCTTGAAAACCGAGGAAGTGCAAGCCTGGCGCGCGGCGGGCTATCAGCCGCGACACATCTATGAAGCCAATCACGAACTGCGCGCGGTGATCGACCTGATCCGCGAAGGCTACTTCTCGCGCGGCGACCGCGATCTGTTCCGGCCCATTGTCGATGCGCTGTTGCATCACGATCCCTATTTCCTGCTGGCCGATTATCAGTCCTATGTGGATTGCCAGACCCAAGTAGGCTTGGCCTATCGCGACAAAGAACATTGGTCGCGCATGTCGATCCTGAATACCGCGCGTAGCGGGCTGTTCTCATCGGACCGCACCATCCGCGAATACTGCGATGACATTTGGCGCATCAAGCCGGTGGCGATTGACCTATCGTTAAAACCCACGCCAAAAGCCTTGATAGTGTAGGGGTCGGGCATGCCCGACCCGCTTTTGATACCGGGCGAGGCATGCCTCGCCCCTACATGAGTGGGGTGATGCTAAACGCCCACGTATGCCTGAACCCCGAGTTTTTTCAAAGCAATTGCTGCATTAAATTCCAGTTCATGGCAGCATTGAGGGTTTGCGAATTTGACGGCCCAATTTATGGACATTTCTTCCCGCGAACGCCAGTTCTCCCGCCGCGAGCGGCTGCTCAGCGCATTGCTCTCCAAGATACTCAGGCGCCAGCTTGCGCCTGCGGTGTTCGATGCGCTGGGCGAGTTGCGCGTCGGTTTCAATCAACTGCGCAAACATGAAAATTCCACCCAGCGCAAAGCGCTGCTCGCGCTGATCGATGCGCAGGAGCCGGAGGCGCTGAGCCAGATCGTGCGCGCGGTCAACATCTACTTCAGCCTGCTGAATATCGTCGAGGAATCGCTGGCCCTGCACGAACGGCGCCAGACCATCGACAGTGATCCGCGCATGTGGCGCGGTTCTTTCCACGACACTTTGCTCAGCATGAAATTGCGCGGCATCCCGTTCCAGGAACTGGCCGGCTTGATCGGCCAACTGTGCTTCCTGCCGGTGCTCACGGCGCATCCGTCCGAAGCCAAGCGTCGCACCATCAAGGGCGCGCTGCGCAACATCTTCGTCAGCATGGAAGCGCTGGACGATCCGCGCTTGCGCGGCGGCCCGCGCGAGGACGCGAAGCTGCAGCTCGCCAACCAGATCCAGATTTTGTGGAAGACCGACGAAGTGCGCACCACCAAGCCGGATGTGCGCGACGAGATCCGCGCCGGGCTGTCGTACTTTCCGCTATCTCTGTTCGAAGCGGTGGCGCAGTCCTACCGCAACCTCACGCGCGCCGTGCGCGACGTGTATGGCGTGGATGCTGCCGCTAGCTTGCGCGTGTCCAACCTGTTGCGCTTCGGCTCCTGGATCGGCGGCGACCGCGACGGCCATCCGCTGGTCACGGCCGAAGTGACGGCGCTGGCCTGGCGCATGCAAGCGCGCACCGCGCTGGAAGAATATCTGCGCCGCGTCGAAGCGCTGAGCGGCCTGCTGTCGTTCTCGCAGCGCATGTGCCAGCCCTCGGCGGCCTTCAGCGCCAGCCTGGAACAGGATGCGCAATACGCCGCGCGCTGTTTCGGCGACCAGCCGGATCGCTACCAGCAGGAACCCTATCGCCGCAAATTGCAAATCATGCGCTATCGCCTGCGGCGCAATCTGGCCGTGGCGCAAAACCTCATCGACGGTATCACGCCCGGTGCGGATGAAATTGGCTATGACAATGCGGATGCGCTGCTGCGCGATCTGCGCCTGATCCACGATTCCCTGATCGGTCAGGGCGATGAAGCAGTCGCCGCCGGCGAAGTCACGGATCTGATTCGCCTGGTGGAAACCTTCGGCTTCCATTTGATGGAGCTCGACGTGCGCCAGGAATCGACCATCCACAGCCGCGCCGTGGCCGACTGGTTGAATGTCGGCCTGGCGATCGACTATGAAGCGTTGAACGAAAATGCGCGCCTGGAATTGCTGTCGCGCTTGCTGTCCGATCCGGCGCAATTGCCGGTGCTGCCGGCCACGGCATCCGCGGCCACCCAGGAAGTGCTGCGCGTGTTCGACGTCATCGCGCGCATGCGCCGGGAGTTGGGTGCGGCCTGTTTCGGCAAATATGTGATCTCGATGACGCACAGCGCGAGCCACGTGCTGGAAGTGCTGCTGCTGGCCGCGCACGCCGGCCTGGTGGGGCGGCAGGGTGAAGCTTGGCATTGCGAAATCGGCGTCAGCCCGTTGTTCGAAACCATCGAAGATCTTTCGCATGTCGAACAGGTTTTGCGCCAACTGTACGAGCTGCCGGTGTATCGGCAATTGTTGGAGGCCTCCGGCGGCGAACAGGAAGTGATGCTCGGCTACTCCGATAGCTGCAAGGATGGCGGCATCCTGGCCTCGGCCTGGTCGCTGTACGATGCGCAGAAAAAAATCGTCGCGCTGTCGGATGCGCAAGGCGTGCGCTGCCGCCTGTTCCACGGCCGTGGCGGCACCTTGGGGCGTGGCGGCGGACCGACGCACGATGCCATCCTGGCGCAACCGCCGCATACCGTGCGCGGCACGCTCAAGCTCACCGAGCAGGGCGAGGTGCTGTTCTACAAATACAACAATATGGAAACCGCGGTGTACGAGCTGACCTTGGGCCTGACCGGCCTGATCAAGGCCAGCACGCACCTGATCCAAGCGGCGAATGAAGATCGCAAGGATCACCTCGGTATCATGGACGAGATCGCCCAGGCCGGCGAGCGCGCCTACCGCGCGCTGACCGAGCACACGCCGAATTTCCTCGACTACTTTTACGAAGCCACGCCGGTGCGCGAAATCGGCCTGCTCAACATCGGCTCGCGTCCCTCGCACCGCAAGCAAGGCGACCGTTCCAAAGGCTCGGTGCGCGCGATCTCCTGGGTATTTGCCTGGGCGCAATCGCGGCATACCCTGCCGGCCTGGTACGGCATCGGCAGCGCGCTCGAAACTTGGCGCAACAACGATCCGTCGCGGCTGGCCAAGCTGCAAAAAATGTATCGCGATTGGCCGTTCTTCCGCGCCTTGCTCAGCAATGCGCAAATGTCCTTGGCCAAGGCCGACTTTCACATCGCCGAGCAATACGCCGCGCTGTGCGTCGACCCGGCGGTGGGACGCAATGTCTATCAAATCATCCGCGCCGAATACGAGCGCTCGATCCGGCAACTGTTGAACGTCGCCGACACCACCAGTTTGCTGGATGAAAACCCGACGCTCGCGGTCTCGCTCGATCATCGCAAGCGCTATCTCGACCCGCTCAACCATATCCAAGTGGTGGTGCTGCGCAAACTGCGCGAGGACGAGCGCGAAGAAAGTCCGTGGCTGGAGCCGCTGCTGCGCTCGATCAACGCCATCGCGGCGGGGATGCGCAATACGGGCTAGTGGCGCTCGTGTGGAAAGTAAACAGTAGCGCCAACATTCCCTCCCCCTGGCACGGGGAGAAGTGCAAATCGAACCTGGTTAGCCACAATATTCAGCCATCACCCAACCCGTCATTCCGGGGCTGCCCGTCAGGGCAGAACCCGGAATGACGGGTTGGGTTTCGTGGTTAATCAGGAAAACGAATCGCCTTGAGCAGCTCACAGTTTGCCTTGTTTGCACGCTCCTGAATGCCGGCGGCATTGTGGTAAATGCTATAATTAGCCGATTCGCAGCACGGTTAGGCCCAGTCGTGCTGCGGAGCAGTCGATCGCACCCCCCCGGTAGTGAGCGCGTGCGGCTCGCTAAGACCCCGCGTCCGATTCTGAGATCCGCGCTCCAGCACGAGCGTTTTATGGAGTGACCCCAATGAAACTATTTTTGTTTGCCATCACCATTTTGTTCGCCGGATTTATTTCCAGCGCGCATGCAGACCCAGTCATCAAACGCGCTTTGGTGCCCGGCGTGAGCCTTGATGAAGCCGTCGAATCGATGAAGCTGCGCGCGAACGCCCTCAACATCAAACTGGTTGCAGAGTTGCCGCTATCCAAGCAAGTGGAAGCCACCACCGGCAAACCGCAGCGGCGCATGGAGATATTCCAGTTCTGCGACGCCGTCACGGCAAAAGCCATGGTGGATGCCAATATCGATTTTGCCGCCTATTTGCCGTGCCGCATTGCGCTGATCGAAGATGCGAACGGCAAGGGTTGGCTGGTGATGGTCAACCTGGACGAAGTCATGGCTGGATACAAATTATCGCCAGAAATGCTGGAGAAGGCGCACGGCGTGCGCGATACGCTGTTGAGCATCATGGATGCCGGGGCAAAAGGCGATTTATAAAAGAGGCGCTAGCATTTTTTAATGCACAGCGTAATTTGCCCGTTGTTCTAGAACTCTCCAAGTTGAACATCTGTGAAGGAGCCGCTGTTAGCTGTGCGGCTTCTGATTAGTGCTTCAGTCGTCGCATACGTGCCATAAGCGGAAGCTTGAGCAGTTTCACCGTACCGGCCATGCAGCGCCCATCCGCATTTCACAGCCATAGCTGACACTTTAAAAGATGGGCATAATGCATTTGTTGTCGGCCTCCTTTTGCATAACGTAATAACTGAAAAGATGTTCGAAAAGACCAACAAAAATAATCAAGAAAAATCCCATGGCAATGGTTTCTATACTAATAATTGTCCGAGTCCATAGGTCACTTGATTAACTGTAAGCACAAAAAGAGTTCTGTATTTGCACAGGGGGGTTAAAGATGACTGACCAAGAGAAACAAGAACAGAAAACAAAAGATGACCGACTGTTCTATTTCGATCTTGCTAAATTTGAGGTGCAAGCGATTGCGCAACGAAATCAGGTCATGCTCGTCTTTCAATCCATTCTCTTTGTTGCCATGGAAGCATCTGCTAGACAGGACAAACTATTTTTTCCTCCTTGGGTGTTTATGGCAATTGGCTTACTGACTACATTTCTATGGATATATCTGAATTGGCTAACTTACGTT
>JAKANO010000015.1 GCA_021812385.1 Pseudomonadota bacterium
ATTGCTGATAAACCTCGATGCGCAAAATCGCGCGCGGCTGCAATCCGCGATGTCGTTCGAAGAAGACACGGTGGGCGGTCTGATGGATTATGACATGGTGTCGGTGCGCGAAGAGGTGACCCTCGAGGTGGCCTTGCGCTATTTGCGCCATTTGGGCGAGCTGCCGAATCAGACCGATAAGCTGTTCGTGGTCGATAGCAATGACCATCTCAAGGGCGTGTTGCCGCTCAAGCGCATGTTGACGATGAATCCCGGCACCATCATCCGCGACGTCATGGTGGAAGACGTGGTGGTGTTCCACCCGCAAGACGAAGGGCGTACCGCTGCCCAGGCATTCGAGCGCTATGACTTGGTGACGGCGCCGGTGGTTGACGACAGTAATCGACTTATCGGGCGCCTGGCGGTGGATGTGGTGATGGACTATATCCGCGACGAATCGGAAGCCGAAAAATTGAGCCTGGCCGGCTTGCGCGAGGAGGAGGATTTATTTGCCTCGGTGTGGAAAAGCGTGCAGAACCGCTGGGCCTGGCTGGCCGTGAATTTAGTCACCGCCTTAGTGGCTTCGCGTGTCATTGGTTTGTTTGAAGGCTCGATCCAAAAGCTGGTCGCCTTGGCCGCGCTGATGCCGATTGTCGCCGGCATCGGCGGCAACTCCGGCAATCAAACCACCACCATGATCGTGCGTGCCCTGGCGCTGGGCCAATTGCGCGCTTCCGGCATGCGCAAGCTATTGCGCAAGGAGTTGGGGGTGGCGGGTTTGAACGGCTTGCTGTGGGGCTCGGTGATGGGCGTGATCGCTTATCTGTTATACAAAAATATTTACTTAGGCTTGGTCATTACCGGTGCGATGACTTTAAACTTGATGCTCGCGGCGGTGATGGGCGTATTGATTCCCTTGTTCATGGCGAAGATGGGGCGCGACCCGGCGGTAGGCTCCAGCGTGATGATTACCGCCATTACCGATAGCGGAGGATTTTTTATTTTTTTAGGGTTGGCGACACTGTTTTTGCTGTAGTCTAACTCGGTGCGATTAGCTATTGTTTGTATCAAAAAAATAACAATCAATAGCTAATCGACAACAACCAGCAGCTTGCCGCTACAATAACTAAATGCAGTACGATCTCATCGTCATCGGTTCGGGTCCAGGCGGATACCGGGCAGCCGTGCTAGCCGCGCAACGCGGCTTGAAAGTGGGCATTGTGGAAAAGGCAGATTGGGGCGGATGCGGCCTGAATCGCGGCTGCATTCCCAAGAACGCATGGCATCATTCCGCCAAACTCATCGCCGCGAGCCGCAGCAACGTCAAGCGCGGAGTGCAGGGCACGCTCATCGGCGACCTCGCACAAGCTTGGGACCACCAGAAAAAAATGGTCAAGGCGGTGCGCGATAACTACATGGGCAATATGAAGCAACTCCGCATTGCCGGATTTGCCGCGCAAGCCGCCTTTGTCGATGCCCACACGATTAGCTTGGATGGCCGCGATAACCTGAGTTCGCAACATTTTATCGTCGCCACCGGCGCCAGCGCCTTCGTACCCAAGCCGTTTCACCTCATCGAAAATAAAGTGCTCACCAGCGATGAGTTGTTCAATCAAGCGCCGCCGGAAGGCAAGCGCGTGGCGATTGTCGGTTCCGGCACTGTGGCCACCGAATTCGCATTCATCCTGGCGATGCTCGGCAAGGAAGTGACCTGGATTAGCCAAAATCCGCCGCTCGCCAATTCCAGTTTCAGCGCCACAGCCCTGAAATTGCTGATGGAGAAATTCCAGCAATACGGCATTGAACCAAAAATCGGCCACCGGCCCGAAGCGGTGGAGATCATGCCGGAAGGCGTGAAGCTCATTTTGCAAGGCGGCGCGGAGCAAGCGTTGGTAGATTGGGTGTTGCTCGGCACCGGCCGCCGCCCGCATACCACCGGCCTGAACCTCGATGCCGCCGGCGTGAATACCGATAGCAAGGGCTTCATTAAGGTGAATGAGTACTTGCAAACGGCACAGCCCAATATTTTCGCAATCGGCGATGTCGCGAATCAGCGCATGAGCGCCAATCAAGCGCTGGCCGATGCGCAAATTGCCGTGGCCAATATCTTGCATCCGCATGCGCGTAAACAAGACCGCAGCGCGGTTCCGGAGTTGGTGTACTCAGCCCTGGAAATGGGGCGCATCGGTTTGAACGGCGCCGCCGAAAATAAAGACCCCGCCATCGGCCTCGCGACTTTTGAAAACAACCCACGGGCGATTGGGCAGGACGCCATTGACGGCTTCGTGCGCCTGGTGGCCGATGCCCAAAGCGGCGTGCTGTTGAGCGGTGAAGCGGTCGGCCCCGAGGCCAGCGAACTGGTGCACATCATTGCCCAACACTATGGCCAGCCCGATGCGCTGCAACACTTGGCGCAGGCTTACTATAACCACCCGGCCCGAGCGGAGGAGATTTTTACGGTCGCCGCCGAGATCGCCGCAAAATTAAACCAGCAGATGGCGCAGCAAGCGGTCTTGAATATCTAGCGTCCGGATACGCTAGCTTATTTCGGTTCTGCCAGGAACAGCTGCAATAAATCATTGAGGAAGCGTTGTCCGAGCAGCGTCGGCTGAATGCGCGCCAAGTCGCGCTGAAGCAAGCCGCGCGCCTCGGCGATTTGCAGCGGCTGTTCAAGCGTGTGCAAGGGTAAGCCGGTGTGCGCTGGAAACAGCGCCGGAGCAAATCCCGCATTCAAGCGCAGCGCATTCATCATGAACTCAAAACCCAGTTCGTCAGCGGGCACGCTGTGTTGTTCTTGGATCGCCTGCCCTGCTTGTGCCTGCTCCATATAGGCCTTGGGTTGCTTGTGGCGCATTTGGCGCAGCACGCCGTGTTGCGTGGTGAGCTTGCTATGCGCGCCGGCGCCGATGCCGAGGTAATCGCCGAACTGCCAATAGTTCAAATTGTGCTGGCAGGCACGGTGCTGTTGCGCGAACGCCGAGGTTTCATAGTGCGCGTAGCCGGCGGCGCCAAGCCGTTCTTCGATGGCGCACTGCATCGCAGCGCTGGCGTCATCATCCGGCAATTGCGGCGGTTGCGCATGGAACAGCGTGTTCGGTTCCAAGGTCAGGTGATACGCGGAAATATGCTGCGCGCCGAAGCCGATGGCGCAGTCGATATCCGCCAAAGCCTGATCTAAGGTCTGTTGCGGCAGTCCGTACATCAAATCCAGATTGACGTTATCGAAGTTGGCGCGCGCGATTTCCACGGCGCGCCGCGCTTCCTGGTCATCGTGGATGCGCCCCAGGCTTTGCAAATGCAGCGGGTTGAAACTCTGAATGCCGATCGACAGGCGATTGATCCCGGCAGCGCGAAAGGCGCGGAATTTTACCGCCTCGAAGGTGCCGGGATTCGCTTCCAGCGTAATTTCGGCCATGGGTTCGATGGGCAAAAGCGTGCGCAGCATGGTCAGCAATTTATCCAGGCCCTGCGCCGAAAGCAGGCTGGGCGTGCCGCCGCCGAAAAATACGCTGTGCACGCGGCGGCCCCAAACTTGCGGCAGCGCGGCCTCTAAATCACGCTCCAAGGCAGCCAGGTAGGCGTCCTCGGGAAAGCCGTTCTTCGCTTCATGCGAGTTGAAATCGCAGTAAGGGCATTTGCGCACGCACCAGGGAATATGCACGTACAGCGTCAGCGGCGGCGGGGCGTCGAAGTGCGGTGTCTTGCTGGGAAAACCAATCGGAGATGTAAGACTGCTCACCCCTGAGGCCTCACTCCTCGGCGCTCACGAGTTTGAGTTTTGCGACTAGTTGGGCCAGGGCTTGACCGCGGTGGCTGATGCCGTTTTTCACATCCAGCGGCAGTTCCGCGCCGGTTTGTCCAAAGCTCGGTACCAGAAAATACGGGTCATAGCCAAAGCCGCCGCTGCCGCGCGGGGTGTCGATAATCTCGCCATGCCAGGCGCCCTCGGCGATGATTGGTTGCGGGTCGTGCGGGTAACGCACCAGCACCATCACGCAATAATAATGGGCCTTGCGATTGCTTTCGTGCTGCAGCAACTCGATCAGCTTTTCGTTGTTGCGCTGGTCCGATTTCGGTTCGCCGGCAAAGCGCGCGGAATACACGCCCGGCGCGCCGTTCAAGGCGTCGACGCAAATCCCGGAATCATCCGCCAGCGCCGGCAGGCCGGACAGCTCGGAAGCGTGGCGCGCCTTGGTCAGGCAATTTTCGATGAAGGTGCAGTAGGGCTCTTCCGCTTCCGGAATGTTGAACGCGGATTGGGGCAGGATTTCCATACCCAAGGGCTGCAAGATGCGGTCGATCTCGCGCAGCTTGCCGGGGTTGTTGGAGGCGATAACGAGTTTTTTCATGGGGGGTTCCAAAAAAATCTTTAACCACGGAGTACACAGAGGACACGGAGTAAACCAACAAGAAACGATCCCGGTTTTTTTACTCCGTGCCCTCTGTGTACTCCGTGGTGAGTGCTTTTAAATTTTCAAAGCCGCTTGCTGCGCCGCCACCAATTCGCGGATGCCTTTCTCCGCCAAGGCCATCAGGCTCGCCATTTCGGAATGCGAGAACGGCGCACCTTCGGCTGTGCCCTGAATTTCGACGAAGCCGCCTTGGCCGGTCATCACCACATTCATGTCTGTATCGCAGTCGGAGTCTTCGGCGTAATCCAAATCCAGTACCGGCGTGCCTTGGTAGATGCCGACCGAGATCGCCGCCACCGAGTCGCGCAGCGGCGATTCGCTGAGCAGGCCCTGCGCCATTAAATAAGCAATCGCATCGCTCACGGCAACATAAGCGCCGGTAATGCTAGCAGTGCGCGTGCCGCCATCGGCCTGGATCACATCGCAATCGATATGAATGGTGCGCTCGCCCAGCTTGGACAGATCCACCACGGCGCGCAGGGAGCGCCCGATCAAGCGTTGAATTTCCTGCGTGCGCCCGGATTGCTTGCCGCGCGCCGCTTCGCGGTCGATGCGGGTGTTGGTGGAGCGCGGCAACATGCCGTATTCGGCAGTGAGCCAGCCCTGGTTCTTGCCTTTGAGAAAGCCCGGCACTTTTTCGACGATGCTGGCGGTGCAGATGACTTTGGTATCGCCGCACTCCATCAACACCGAACCTTCGGCGTGCTTGGTGTAGTTGCGGGTAATGCGCACTTGGCGCAATTGGTCGGGATTTCGTTGGCTGGGTCTCATATTAGGCGTCAGGCGTCGGGCGACAGGCGTCAGGGTTGATTCGGGGGTTGCCATTATAACCCAGGTCGACTTTGCTATTTCCTGACGCCTGACGCCTGACGCCTGACGCCTGACGCCTGACGCCTGACGCCTGACGCCTGACGCCTGACGCCTGACGCCTGACGCCTGACGCCTGACGCCTGACGCCTGACGCCTGACGCCTGACGCCTATTTCGAGTATTTCTTAATCGCCGTTTGAATTTCCGCGATGGCGCGTTCGATGTCGTCTTCCGACACCGGTTGGCGCGCATTCGGGTCGCGTGCGACGCTGAAAGGATCGAGCCGCGTCGTGACATCTTCCAGCGGCATGGCGGCCGTCGATACGGTGTCGTGGTGCAAGCCGCGCTTCTGCGGTTCGCCCCAGGTCATGCCCACCGCGGAGAGGTTGTCGCCCTCTTCGCCACCGCGAAACTCGGCGTGATCCAGCAGTTCCGGTATGGCGCGGGTGATATTGTACGTGTCGATGATGGAGGCGATTTCCGTCTCGGACAGCACGCTCCATACGCCGTCGGAACACAGCATCAGGGTATCGCCGTCGCGAATCGGCATGCGTTTGCCCAATTCCACTTCGGGCGGCAGAAAACCGCCCAGGCAGTTGTAAATTTTGTTGCGCTCGGGATGGGTGTACATCTCCTGCGCGGTGATCTTGCCGTCGTCATGCAACTGCTGCACCTTGGAATGGTCTCTGGTGCGCGTGATCAGGCGCATGCCGCGGAACATGTATAAGCGCGAATCGCCGACATGCGCCCAATAAGCATGCCCTTGTTGGACAATGGCCGCGACACAGGTGGTGCGCGGCGATTCCATGAGCTTGTGCTTATTGGTGTAGTCCATGATGGCTTCGTGCCCGCTATTCATGGCCGCCGCTAAAAAGCGGTGCGGGTCTTTGAGCAGCGGTTGGGCATGCTTTTGGAACATGTCGGCGATCATTTGCACCGTGATCTGCGCCGCCACTTCACCGTGAAAATGCCCGCCCATGCCGTCGGCCACCACCATCAGGACCGCATCCTTGCTATAAGAATAGGCGACGCGGTCTTGGTTGTATTTGCGGCCGCCTTGGCGGCTTTGCTGAAAAATGGCGAATTTCATGGGGCAGTCTTAAAAAATTTCTTTGGTTAATGTTTGGCGGATGGAATCGAGCAGCTTGGGTTTCTTCTGCGGCGGCAGCGGTACGATTTCCAAGAGGTTTTTTTGCAGATGGAACACGCTTTGCGGACGATCCATATAATTTAACTGTAGGCACCAGTCGATGATTTCCAGCAGTTGCTCCGAATATTGCCCGGCCCACAGTTTTTTGGCGGAAGCCAGCTTATCGTTGGTCAAACGCTGGTCGGCGGCCTGCGGCGCAAACCGGCGAGGCAAGAAAACATGCTCGCGCCCACGCTATAAATATCCGACCAGGGGCCGAGAATGTCGCGGTTTTTGTATTGTTCGGGCGCGGCGAAACCGGGCGTGTACATGGGCGAAAGCTTGCTCTTCTCGCTGGTGAGCGTTTGCCGCGCAGCGCCGAAATCCAGTAGCACCGGCGATCCGTCCAAGCGGATATAGACATTGGCGGGCTTGATGTCGAGATGCAGGATTTTGTGCGTATGCACCTCGCGCAAGCCGTTCAAGAGCTCGGCGAACACGCGACGAATGAAGCTTTCCTTGACCACGCGCTTGCGCGAGGTGATTTCCTCTTGCATGGTCTTGCCGCGTTCGTAGCGCATCACCATGTAAACCGTTTCGTTGGCGCGGAAGAAGTTGATGACGCGCACCACGTTGGGATGGCTGATCTTGGCCAGCGCGCGGCCTTCCTCGAAGAAGCACTTCATGCCGTAGCGGAAAGTCGCCAGGTTTTCAGCGGTGGTGGCTTGTACCAAGGCGCCTTCTTCGCGCAACGCCAATTGGCTCGGCAAATACTCTTTGATGGCGACTGCGGCGCCGTTTTCGTCGTGCGCGAGATAAACAATGCTGAAGCCACCGCCCGACAACTGCTTGGCGATTTTGTAGTTTTGGAGTTGGTAGCCCTTGGGGAGCGCGCGATTAGCTTGGCTTGGCATCTGGTCTGCTGACTAAATTATGTTTTCATTTTCGGCATTTATTGCGATAAAGTAAAGCTTTACAGCAGAATCCTCAATGGCTACTTGATCTTGCGCCATTCGCGCTCTATCAATATTAACGGCAGGAAAACCATGATCTATAGCATGACCGGCTATGCCGCACTCAGCCAGGAGTTGCCCCAGGGCACCCTGAACCTGGAATTGAAGACCGTCAACAGCCGCTATCTCGATCTGCAATTCCGCATCGCGGACGATTTGCGCGGCTTGGAGCCGCTGCTGCGCGAATTGATCGGCAGCCGCTTGGCGCGCGGCAAAGTGGATTTCCGCTTGGGGTTTTCTGCGGCGGTGACGGCCGAAAGCCTGGCGCACTTGCAGACCGGCATGATGCAGCAATTGCTGGCGCTGGAGCAAACCGTGCTGCTGCACGCGCCAAATGCCGCGCCGCTCAGCGTGGCGGAAATCCTGCGCTGGCCCGGCATCATCGCCAGCGAAGAAGTTTCCAAGGAAGCGCTGAAGGAAGCCGCGCTGGCGCTTGCCACCCGCGCGCTCGACGAACTGGCCGCAAGCCGCGAGCGCGAAGGCGCAAAACTCAAGGACATCATCCTCGACCGCGCCGCGCAAATAACAGCCCTGGTGGCGCGCATCCAGCCCAAATCGGCGCTGATCGTGGCCAATATGCAGGAAAAACTGCGGCAACGCCTGCAAGAGGCGCAAGTCGGCAGCGACGACGAGCGCGTGCGCCAAGAAATCGTGCTGTTCGCGCAAAAAATCGATGTCGACGAAGAGTTGGCGCGCCTGGGCACGCATTTAAGCGAAGTGCAGCGCGTCCTGAAAAAAGGCGGCGGCGTCGGTAAACGCCTGGATTTTCTGATGCAAGAACTCAACCGTGAGGCCAACACCCTGGGCTCGAAGTCGGTGGATGCGGAAATGTCGCAAGCCTCGATGGAAATGAAGGTGTTGATCGACCAAATGCGCGAGCAAGTGCAGAATATTGAATAGCGTTTCACGGCATCCCAGGAAATTCCACCAAAAACAATAAAGCCGCTATTTCAGCGGCTTTATTGCTTCATACCGTTGCACTGTGTTCCAGAGAAGCGCATTATTCGTGTGTACCCACTTGTGTACCCATGGCTATTTTGGTCTCGACTTGTGGGTACACACGTACAAATGCGTAATCTGATTTTTTGGGAGCTGCTATGAACAAACTGAAAGACATGGAAATTCGCGCTTGGATCAAGGCCGGTGAGCATTTCGAGGGTCGCAGCGATGGCGGCGGATTGTTCCTTTGCTGGCCTGAGCGGTATTCCATTCCCTTTTGGAAGTTCCGTTATCGCTTCCAGGGTGCACAGCGCGCGGTGCGTCTTGGCAGTTACTCAACGCTGTCGCTTGCGAAGGCTCGGGATGAAGCCAAGCTACAGGCCGCCAAGGTTGCGCTTGGGCATGACGTGGCAGGCGAAAAGCAAGAGCGCAAGCGCGATGCTAAGGCCAAGATTGAGGCTGAAAAGCTGGCTGTTACCATGTCGCAGCTATGTGATGAATACTTCGAGCGCATGATACTTGGCCGCTTGAAGCACCCAAACATCGTGCGCGCCAGAATCGAAAAGGATATCCGCCCGGCCATTGGCAATCTCAAGGTTGAGGATGTAAAACCAAGACACATCGACGATCTGCTCAAACCAATCGTGAAGCGTGGCGCACCCACAATTGCAAACGATGTGTTGCGCTGGCTCAAGCGCATCTTCAATTACGCGATCAAACGCCACATGATTGAATACAACCCTGCTGCTGCATTTGACCTTTCCGATGCTGGCGGACAAGAGAAAGGCCGAGAGCGTTGGTTGAAGCGCGATGAACTGGTGAAACTGTTTGCCGCCATGCGTGAGGCCAAGGGCTTTAGCGTTGAAAATTATCTGACGATCAAGCTGCTGTTGCTGCTGGCTGTGCGCAAGAGCGAACTCATCGCGGCACCATGGCATGAATTCGATTTGGATAAGGGTATCTGGAAGCTACCCGATGAGCGCACTAAGACCAATACCGGTATTGATATCCCATTGTCCGAAGCTGCCGTGGAGTGTTTGCGAGAATTGGAACGCCTGGCTTGTGGAAGCAAATGGGTGTTGCCTGCGCGCAAGATGCAAGAGCGCATGATTCCGCACATCGCCGAGAGCACCTTGAGCGTGGCACTCGCAAAGGTGAAGCATGGGCTGGAACATTTTACCGTGCATGATTTGCGGCGAACGGCTCGCACCCACTTTGAAGCCCTGGGCATTACTCCCTACATCGCCGAGCGTTGCTTGAATCACAAAATCAAGGGCGTGGAGGGCGTTTACAATCGTCATGATTATTTCGAGGAACGCAAGGCGGCGTTGAATGCCTGGGCTTCACTGCTGGCGCAGTTGGAAAAAGGGGATGCCGATAAAGTGGTGCCGATCAAGCGAGGCATCCAATCCAAGAATTCGGCGGCGTGAATGCCTGTTTTCCAATTCCTTCACCTTATTTTCACTTGGGGCAACTTGGGGCACTCGGGGCAGCCTATTTTTATAGGGTTTAAGCTGCCCCAAGTTTTCCGGGAGTACTTGGGGCACTTGGGGCAAACTTGTTTCAGCGATTCCCAAGCCGTCCCAAGTGGAGAAAATGCCGCGCTTGTTCTTGTCCTGCCGCCACCTTCCCGCGCGCCGCTGTTCGATGAAATGTTAAAGGGGAAATG
Source organism: Pseudomonadota bacterium (assembly GCA_021812385.1). Taxonomy (GTDB): domain Bacteria; phylum Pseudomonadota; class Gammaproteobacteria; order Burkholderiales; family Thiobacteraceae; genus RBG-16-58-11. Next base: position 9,951 of record JAKANO010000015.1, read on the forward strand.
ATGCCCGCCGCTGCCCTGCATACGTCTGCACTCGACACCGCTCAGAAAGTCCGCGAAGACCGCGCGATCTACCGGGCAATAAAGATGCTTGAAGACCGCTTGAAGAAGCCGGGCGAACACATGGGCAGCACCAACGGCGTGCGGGAATTCCTCACCCTTCGCCTGGCGCGCGAAGAACGCGAAGTATTCACCGCCCTTTGGCTGGATGCACAGAACCGGCTGCTTGCGGCTGAAAATCTGTTCTTCGGTAGTATCCGGAAAACCTACGTACACCCGCGCGAAGTGGTGCGGCGTGGTTTGGGGCTTAACGCGGCAAGCGTGATATTCGCCCACAATCACCCAAGCGGGAACGCGGAACCCAGCCGCCACGATCTGGCGCTTACCGCCCGGCTGATGCAATTGCTCGATTTGGTGGATATCCGAACGCTTGACCATTTCATCGTGGCCGGATGCAAAGCCGCGTCACTCGCTGAACTTGGCTTGCTTGGGCTGTCGGATTTTCCGCCACCCAAGACAGAAGAATCGTCAAAGCCCGCCAAGCGAACGCGGAAGAAAACGACAAAGCAAGTAAAAAAGTAACTGTTACGCCACCCCTAGCCCGGCCAGGCGAACGGCGGAAACCTTCACCGCCTGGGGTGGCACCCTTTTTGAAGGCTGCACTTTGAAGGGGTGCGGTATGCCGTTTGAAGACCTTTTCGAGCAAGCGACTGTATTCGACTTGCTGGATGAATTGGCGAAACAGCCAAACCAGCAGGCAATTACAGACTTTCGCAACCCAAGCTATATTCTTATGCGGAGGCTGCACTTGCTCATGATGCAACTTCAGGAAGCCGAAAAAAAACACGGGGTAACACTTGGGGCATCGTATCAGTCTGCAATCGTGCGAAATCTAATATGGGCGCTTGAAGACTGCACGAACGCTGGCGAACTTCGAGAGGAACTACCGGCAATCAGGGAAGCTCTGCTACTAGCATGGGTAATTCAAACTGAGGTTGACTATGACGTGATTGAGCCACTTGTCGCCGACGGCAAGGCGCATTTGCAACGTCAAAAAGATGCTGGCTTTCGGCGGTGGGAAGCTAATCAAGAGAAGCACATGCAATGGCGTAAATGGCAAGCAGTTGAGGAATCCGAAAACTCCAAATTCCGATCACTTCCCAGCAAACAGGCAAAAGCATTATTTCTTAAAAACAAGCATGCAATTACTGACAAGCAGGAAACCATAGCTAAGCAGCTTGAACCACTAGCGCCCAGCAAAAGGACGCTTAAGAAATAGTTTGCACGTAGCCTGGGCGTGCAAATTCCCCGCCCCATATCGTTGCGCCTTCGCTGCCCATGCAGCTTTTTCAAGAGGTGCAACATGTCAAGAAAAGTAATCAGGCTTCCTGCCGTTCAAACCAAAGTCAACGCTTCCCGTAGCACTATTCATCGCTGGGAATTAGACCCAAGTTCAGGTTTCCCAAAACGGGTGCGCTTGGGCGAAAACTCAGTCGGATGGTATGAGCATGAAATCGACGAATGGTTAGCGAACCGCCCCCGCGTAACCAGCAAGCCCAAAGCGGCTTGAAGGGCGGCCACAATGACTTTACGCGACCGCAACGAATTGGCCGCCAATGCTGGCGAATCCGCGAACTACCTTTTGTGTGATGCTTACGAGTTCTTGCAAGGATTCCTTGAGCTACACGAAAAGCTATCTACACCCGAAGCAATTCTAATGCTGGCCTTTGCGCTACTCACCCAGCGTGATTTGCACTATGAGGAAATGCGCGCACCTACCGCGCCCGCTGCCGATGATGGCAACGAATCAGAGCGGCACCGGCAAGCCGCTCTTGATTACGACTGGCTGAAATGGCTGGTAAGCGTTGCGATGCCAAACCCAAGCGATGCCGAATACCAAGAAGTGCAAGCCCGCATTCAACGGCTGGCGGGGTTGTAAATATGGCGAACTTTGATGCGATTAAAACCGCTGCACTCGCCAGCATCGAAAGCGTGCTGAGCAATTGGGCACCGGGCGGCAAGAAACAAGGACGCGAATACCTGCCGCTTAACCCCCGGCGCGGCGATCAAAAGCCCGGAAGTTTTAGCATCAACTTGGACAGCGGCGCATGGGCGGATTTTGCCGACGATGCGGATGCGAAGGGCGGCGATTTAATTTCCCTGGTGGCCTACCTGGATGCTGTGAAGCAAAGCGAAGCCGCCGAACGCTTGGCCGTATTCCTGGGAATCAAGCCGAGCGAATCCGGCACGCCAGAGCGCGCCACAAGCGCACAACAGGCGGCGGGTGATGCCGATGCACCGGCCAAACCAAAAAGCGTGCCGTGGCGTGCCCTGTTGCCCGTGCCGGCGGATGCGCCGCAACCACCGAAGACCCACCCCAAGCACGGTAAGTTTTCCATGCGCTGGGAGTACCGCAACGAATCGGGCGGGCTGCTGTGCCTGGTGTATCGCTTCGAGCCAAAGAGCAAAACCGAACGCAAGCAGTTTTGCCCGCTGACATTCTGCGAGGATGCGAAAGGTAAGCGTGAATGGCGATGGCATGGGCTGCCCGATCCGCGCCCGCTCTACCGCCTTGACAAGCTGGCAGCCGCACCGGATGCGCCGGTTATCGTGTGCGAGGGCGAGAAAGCCGCCGATGCCGCCGCCTTGCTCTTTCCCGATGCTGTCACCGTCACGATGTTGAATGGCGCGCAATCGCCGCATAAGACCGACTGGCAACTGCTCAAGGGGCGCACCGTATGGCTTTGGCCTGACAACGACCAAGCCGGGCGCGCGTGCATGGCGCGCATTGCCGAACTGCTGGCCGATGCCGGCGCGGCGGATTTGCGCCTTATCAACTTGGAAGCATACGTCTGCACACCCGGCACCGCGCCCGATGGCGAAGCAATGCTAAGCGATGCCCCGCCATTACCAGAAAAATGGGACGCGGCAGACGCGATAGTAGGCGGCTGGAAAGCGGAACACGTTCACCTGTTGCGAGCGCGCGCGGATTTTTTGCAGGATGTTAAGTCAAGCAAAAAGAGTGCGCCGGCCAAGCTGAGCGTACCCGCGCCGGATGAAGCCGAAACGCCGCTTTCACGCTTCCATTCCAATGAGCAAGGCATTTGGTATTTCGGTAAAACCGACACCGGCACCGAAGCGCCCGCGCTGTGGATTTGCTCGAAGCTGGAAATTACCGCCGTGACGCGGGACGCGAAAAACGAAGCGTGGGGGCGACTACTGGAATTCGACGATCTAGACGGCACGCATCATGCCTGGGCGCTGCCCATGGAAATGCTTAAGGGCGATGGCGCGGAATACCGGGGCGTACTGCTGTCGATGGGCTTGCAAGTTTCCACCATGACCAAGGCGCGTAACCTGCTCACGCAATACATTCAAACCGCGCCGGTAGAAATGCGCGCCCGTTGTGTTGATCGTTGCGGCTGGCATGGCGGCGTTTTCGTGATGCCTGACCGCACCATGGGCGAAGCCGATGAACGCATACTGTACCAAGCCGCGACCGCCGCGCCGGGCACTTTCAAGCAACGCGGCAAGCTGGCGGACTGGCAAAAGCGCATTGCCGCGCCGTGTGCCGGTAACTCGCGCCTGGTGTTTGCGATTTGTACCGCCTTCGCGCCCATCCTTCTGGATAGCACCGGCATGGAATCGGGCGGCTTTCATTATCGTGGCGATTCGAGCACCGGCAAAACCACGGCGCTGCGCGTGGCGGCTTCGGTATGGGGCGGCGCGGAATACCTGCAACGCTGGCGCGCGACTGACAACGGGCTTGAAGCCCTGGCCGCCCAGCATTCGGACTGCCTGCTGGTGCTTGATGAAATCAGCCAGGTTGACCCCAAGGCGGCGGGCGAAGTGGCCTACATGCTAGCCAACGGCAGCGGCAAGGCGCGCGCCAATCGCACGGGCACTATGCGCGATACCGCGAACTGGCGGCTGCTGTTTCTATCCAGCGGCGAAGCAGGCTTGGCCGAACACATGGCAATAGCGAACCGCAAACCCAAAGCCGGAATGGAAGTGCGCCTGCTGGATATTCCCGCCGATGCGGGGAACGGGCTGGGGCTATTCGACACCCTGCACGATTACGCCAGCGGCGCGACATTTTCCAAGGCGATCACCGAAGCGGCATTGAAGCATTACGGTGCACCCGCACTCGCCTTCATTTCCAAAGCGGTGGAACACTTGGACAAACTGCCCGGCATGGTGAAGGAAGCGCAACGCGGATTCATTGCGCGCAACCTGCAAGACGATGCGGGCGGCCAAGCGCACCGCGCCGCCCTGCGCTTCGCACTGGTAGGCGCAGTGGGTGAAATCGCCACGGCCTGGAAAATCACCGGCTGGGAATTGGGTGAAGCAATGCGCGCCGCTGAAATCTGTTTCACGGCTTGGCTATCGCAACGCGGCGGCGCGGGCAATCAGGAAGCGGCGGGCATGCTGTCGCAAGTGCGCCAGTTCTTCGAGTCGCACGGCGATGCGCGCTTTACCGATTGGGAACGCGCTACCGACGATCACGCACCCAAGACGGTGAACCGGGCGGGCTTTCGCAAGTATCGGGACGCGAGCGATGAAAAGGGACAGCCGATCTACGACGATGGCAACCGCGCCAAGGAAATTGAATTCTATGTGCTGCCGGAAATCTTTCGTCAAGAGATATGCCGGGGCTTAGATCATAAGGCCGTTGCCCGGCTGCTTGCGGAGCGCGGGCACCTGGTAACAGAAGGCCAGAGCTTCACGCGTAAGGAACGGCTGCCCGGCATGGGGAACGTGCGCTGCTACCGAATCGCGCCCAATTTGCTGGGGGGCGGCCATGAGTGATTTAGACTTTTTGAACGCCCTGGGACTGGATGAAACAAGTTTGCCCCAAGTGCCCCAAGTTCGACCGAAAAACTTGGGGCAGCTTAAATCCTATGAAAATAGGCTGCCCCGAGTGCCCCAAGTTGCCCCAAGTGAAAATAAGGTGAAGGAATCGGAAATCAGACAGATAGCCGCGCCGGGGGAAGGTGGCGGGCAGGAAATACTTAGCGCGGATAGTCCGAACTTTCAGGCTGGTTATGCGCTGGGCTTCCTTCACTGTGGGCGTGTGCTGTTCGATGCTGGAATGCTCATGCGCCCGGCACAGCAATCAGGCCACGAATGCGGCTCATGCCAACACCTGACCATGACCGTGGAGCGGCAGCCTGGCACAAGGCGAAAGTTCTTTTGGCGCTGCGATCTTGGACACCGGCAGCTTGAAGCCGGGCACGGTGGCGAGCGCGTCATTATTGCGCCACCTGAATGCACAGCCTATGCAGGGTGGTCTTGTGTGTGAGCGGGTCCTTCCTAGACCTTCTACATACGGCGCGAAACGAGCGCGGGAAAACGCTAGTTTTTTGGCGCTATGGATGGTAAGTAAGTCACAGGGTGGGGTATCCTGCCCCCATGGGGAAGGGGGGGTTAAATCCTTGGTGCGGCAAGCCTAACGACCGGCAGCGCAGTAAGAAAACTGCGTGCGGTAATTTCGCATGGGGGTATCGAAGGCGGCAGGGCTGGTAAAATGTTCTTTGGTTTGGTCGAGCATAACCATTATGTGTGTACCCACCCGTGTACCCATTGCAAATCGTGAATTGCTCACATGGCGCTATGGCGGCCTTTGCGACCGATAGTTAATATTCAAGTGCAATATCGAATAATCGTTTGGGCGGTGCGCGCGCTGCCCGTTTTTAAGGGATTGGACCAAGCATGTCGGGTAATGTTTTTATCGTCTCCGCCCCCTCGGGTGCGGGCAAAACCAGCTTGGTGCGGGCGCTGTTGGACGCCGATGCGCAGGTGAAATTATCCATTTCCTACACCACGCGCGCGCCGCGGCCGGGCGAGGTGGACGGTGAGCACTATCATTTCGTGGATATGAACGCGTTTATGGTGATGCTCAATCGCGGCGATTTTCTGGAAAGTGCCGAGGTTTACGGCAACCACTACGGCACTTCGCAGCGCTGGATCGAAAATCAACTGGCGCACGGCCTGGATATTTTGCTGGAAATCGATTGGCAGGGCGCGGCGCAAGTCAGAAAACTCATGCCGCAGGCGATCTCGATCTTCGTCCTGCCGCCGTCGATTGCGGCCTTGCAGGCGCGCCTGACCGGGCGCGGCCAGGACGCGGAAGCGGTGATCGCCAAACGCGTGGCCGTGGCGCGCGAGGATATGAGCCATTTTGGCGAGTTCGATTATGTTATTATTAACGACGATTTCGCAGTTGCCGCAGCCGATTTGCAGGCAATTGTGAAGGCCAGCCGCTTGTCGCTGGACAAGCAGATGCAGCGCCACGGCGCTTTAATCGAAAGCCTGCTGGCATAATTCATTCACTATTTCCGTTTATATAGAGGTCAACATGGCACGTATTACCGTCGACGATTGCATGCAGCACATTCCTAACCGTTTTGAATTGGCGCTGGTCGCAACCACGCGCGCGCGTCAAATCGCCAATGGCGCAACGCCCATGGTAGAAATCAACCGCGATAAAGCCACCGTCATCGCCTTGCGCGAAATCGCATTGGGCAAGGTCGGCATGGAAATCCTCAACAAAGGCCAAGCTTAACGCTGCGGCGAGTTTGTTAATACTTAGGGCGTCATGCACTTAGCCGAACTCGCCGAACACATTACCTACCTCAAGCCAGACGATATCGCGCTGGTTGAAAAAGCTTATCAATTCAGCAAGTCCGCCCACGCCGGGCAATTCCGCAAAAGCGGCGAACCCTACATCTCGCACCCCATCGCGGTAGCCAAGCTGCTCGCGAAGTGGCATTTGGACGCCAATGCCTTGATGGCGGCGTTGTTGCATGATGTGGTCGAAGACACGCCCGCCACCAAGCAAGAGGTGGGCGATCTGTTCGGCAAGCCGGTGGCCGAGTTGGTGGACGGCGTATCCAAGCTCGATCGCATCGAGTTCCAGACCGAGGCCCACGCCCAGGCCGAAAATTTCCGCAAAATGCTGTTGGCGATGGCGCGCGATGTGCGCGTCATCCTGATCAAGCTCGCCGACCGCTTGCACAATATGCGTACCCTGGATTCGATGGCGCCGGAAAAGCGCAAGCGCATCGCCAAGGAAACCCTGGAAATTTACGCGCCCATCGCCAATCGCCTGGGTCTGAACAGCGTGTACCAGGAACTCGCCGACCTGAGTTTCCGTTACCTGTATCCGACGCGTTATCGGGTGTTGGCGAAAGCGGTGAAAACCGCGCGCGGCAACCGGCGCGCGCTGGTGGAAAAAGTGTTGGAGGCGATTCAGCAGAAACTCAAGGATGCCGGGGTCGAGGCGAGCGTCACCGGCCGCGAGAAGCACCTCAACAGCATTTACCGCAAGATGATCGGCAAGTCGCTGAATTTTTCCGAGGTGTTCGACATCTACGGCTTTCGCGTGATTGTGCGCGACGTGCCGAGTTGCTATTTGGCCTTGGGCGCCTTGCACGGCTTGTATAAGCCGATCCCCGGCAAATTCAAGGACTACATCGCGATTCCCAAAGCCAATGGCTACCAATCGCTGCACACCACCTTGTTCGGCCCTTACGCCACGCCGCTGGAAGTGCAAATTCGCACCCAAGACATGCATAAAATCGCCGAGGCCGGCGTGGCCTCGCACTGGCTGTATAAGACCGGCGAGGAATCGGCCAAGGATGCGCAGCAAAAAACCCATCAATGGCTGCAAAGCCTGTTGGAAATCCAAAGCGAGAGCGGCGATGCGATCGAATTCTTGGAGCACATCAAGGTCGATCTGTTTCCGGATGAAGTGTATGTGTTCACGCCCAAAGGCACCATCATGGCTTTGCCGCGCGGCGCGACCGCGGTGGACTTGGCCTACAACGTGCACACCGACATCGGCAACCGCTGCATTGCGGTCAAGATCAATAGCGAACTGCAACCCTTGCGCACCGAGTTGCGCAATGGCGACCAGGTCGAGATCATCACCGCGCCGCATGCGCACCCCAATCCCGCTTGGCTGAACTATGTGGTGACGGGCAAGGCGCGCGCGCATATCCGGCATTACTTGAAGACCATGCACTCGCAAGAAGCGGCGGCGCTGGGCGAGCGGCTGCTGAATCAAGCGCTGCGCGCGCTCAAGGTGGAGCCAAGCGCGGTGGATGCAGAGCGCTGGAACGACTTATTGCGCGAGACGAATGCAAAATCGAAGGAAGATATTCTCGCCGACATCGGCATGGGCAAGCGCTTGAATCTGGTGGTTGCGCGGCGTTTGCTGACGGCGGGCGAGGCGCTGTCCACCGAGAAAAAACCGCTCGGTTCGATCACGATACGCGGCACCGAAGGGCTGGCGGTGCAGTTTGCGCAGTGCTGCCGGCCGATTCCCGGCGATCCCATTATCGGCATGATCAACAAGGGCAAGGGCTTGATGATTCATACCCACGACTGCCCCGCCATTGCGCAATTTCGCGCCGACCCGGATAAATGGATCGATGTGGAATGGGATCCCGAGACCAAGAAACTGTTCGAGGTGAACATCAAATCGATCGTGGCCAACCAGCGCGGCGTCCTGGCCAAGGTGGCCGCCATCATTGCCGATGAAAACGCCAATATTGAAAACGTGCACATGGATGAAGAGGACGGCAGCGCCTACTCGGCGATGAACTTCACCTTGCAGGTGGAAAATCGCGATCACCTGGCGCGCGTCATGCGCGGCTTACGCCAGATACCCGAGGTGGTTAGAATTACAAGGGTTAAAGGGTAGCGCGTGAGCGGTAAGCGGTGAGCAGTAAGCGGGGAAACCCGAACTACCACGCTCCCCCGCTTCCTGCTCACCGCTTACCGCCCCCCATTTAAGCAACTGGAACAGGAATGTCATGACAAAAACCATCATCAAAACCGACGCCGCACCGGCCGCCATCGGTACTTATTCGCAAGCTGTCAAAGTGGGAGACACCGTGTATCTCTCCGGCCAAATCGGCTTGGATCCGGCCAGCATGCAAATGGTGGAAGGCATCGAAAACCAGATTCATCGCGTGTTCCAAAATTTGCAGGCGGTGGCCACGGCCGCCGGCGGCAGTCTGGCGGATGTGGTGAAGCTCAACATCTTTCTCACCGACTTGGGCCACTTCGCCAAGGTCAACGAAATCATGGCGCAGTATTTCAAGGAGCCCTATCCGGCGCGAGCCGCGGTCGGTGTGGCGTCCTTGCCGCGCGCTGCATTGGTGGAAGCCGATGCGGTGATGGTGCTTTCGCGGTGAGGAGAGAGACCGCTGCCTATGGGGGCTGTTGGATTATGCCCCGGAATCTGCGGTCTCTCCCTCTCCCGACCCTTCGGGCCACCCTCTCCCGCGCGCGGGAGAGGGAACGATGACGCGGTCTACGCCCGCGAATTCCTCGGCTGGTGTGAGACGGGAGGCGGAAAAATCTCCCCTCGCGCCTGATTCCATTCTTGCGGCCCAGTCCCCGGCCATGCGCAGCAAGCTGGCCAAGCTCGGCATCAGCAGCGATTTCGATTTAATCCTGCACTTGCCGCTGCGCTATGTGGACGAGACGCATATTTTCCCGATTGCGCACGCGCTGTATGGCCAGATGGTGCAAGTCGAAGCCACCGTGGTCAAGACCGAGGTGCGCTTTCGGCCGCGCCGCCAATTGGTTTGCTTGGTAGAAGACAGAAGCGGCGAGATGTATGTGCGGCTGCTGAATTTTTATCCGAGCCAGCAGAAGATGCTGAGCGAAGGCACGCGCGTGCGCTTGTTGGGCGAGTTGCGCTTGGGATTTCTCGGGCCGGAGATGGTGCATCCGCAAATTCGCGTGGTGCGCGAAGGCGTGCCGTTGAAGGAAAATTTGACGCCGGTTTACCCCACCACCGCCGGCCTCGGCCAGGAGCAGTTGCGCAAACTGATCGCCCGCGCGCTGACGCAGTGCGATTTGCAAGACACGCTGCCAGCGGAGCTGGTGCGGGAATATCGGCTGGCGAGCTTTGCCGAGAGCATCCAATATTTGCACCAGCCGCCGCCGGATGCGCCGTTGTCGGAACTGGAGTCGCGCCAGCATTGGGCCTGGCAGCGTTTGGTATTCGACGAACTGCTGGCGCAACAACTCTCGATGCGCCGCCACTATGCGCGTCGCCGCAGCCTGGTGGCGCCGTCTTTGCCGCCAACCAATACCCTGACCTCGGCCTTGCTGGCGGCCTTGCCGTTTGCGTTAACCGGGGCGCAGCGCCGCGCCTTCGATGAAATCAGCCGCGACTTGAGCGCGCGGCATCCCATGCAGCGCTTGCTGCAAGGCGATGTCGGCAGCGGCAAGACCATCGTTGCGGCGCTGGCATGCGCCCAGGCGTTGGAGCATGGTTTCCAAGCAGCCGTAATGGCGCCGACCGAAATTCTGGCGGAACAGCATTACCGCAAAATGCAGGAATGGCTCAGCCCGCTCGGCATCACGGTAGCGTGGATCGCGGCCAGCGTGCCCAAGCGCGCCCGCGAAATCATGCTGGAGCAAGTCGCCAGCGGCGCTGCGCAGATTGCGGTGGGGACGCACGCCTTATTCCAAGAGCAAGTGAATTTCGCGCGCCTGGGCTTGGCGGTGGTGGACGAGCAACATCGTTTCGGCGTGGAACAGCGTCTGGCGCTGCATAACAAGGGCGTGAATCCGCATCAATTGATGATGAGCGCGACGCCGATCCCGCGCACCTTGTCGATGAGCTATTACGCCGATCTGGATGTTTCGGTGATCGACGAGTTGCCGCCGGGGCGCACGCCGATCATGACCCGGCTGATCGAAGAAGCGCGCCGCGAAGAAGTCGAAGCGCGCGTGCGCGCCGCGTGCGCGGGTGGCCGGCAAGCGTATTGGGTGTGCCCGCTGATCGAAGAGTCGGAAAAGCTGCAATTGCAAACCGCGCTCGATACCCATGCAAGACTGAGCGCGACGTTTCCCGATTTGCAAGTCGGCTTGGTGCATGGGCGCATGAAGGCGAAAGAAAAAGCCGAAGCCATGGCCGCATTCAAAGCTGGCGCTTTGAATTTGCTGGTCGCAACCACCGTCATCGAAGTCGGCGTGGATGTGCCGAACGCCAGCTTGATGGTGATCGAGCACGCCGAGCGCATGGGCTTGTCGCAGCTGCATCAGTTGCGCGGCCGGGTTGGCCGCGGCGCGGCACAAAGCGCCTGCATCTTGTTATACGCGCCGCCCTTGTCGGAAATGGCCAAGGCGCGATTAAAGATTATCTACGAACATACCGATGGGTTTGAAATAGCGCGTCAAGATTTAGCGTTGCGCGGACCGGGAGAATTCCTCGGCGCGCGCCAGAGCGGCGTGGCGATGCTGAAAATTGCCGATATCGAGCGTGATCAGGCGGTTCTCGATCAGGCGAGGCAAAGCGCGGAAAAGTTGTTGCGCGCTAAATCAGCGATTGCTGATATGCATCTCGCGCGCTGGTTGGCGCGTGCCGAGCAGTACTTGAAAGTGTAGAGCCGGTCTGAGCTTGCGCCACGTGTTGGCTTGAGATTTGCTTGACAGTCTAAAGGTAACCATCATGTAATGCCTTTGCCTGCCGATATAGCTAATTGGACGAGCCCTGGAGCGGGCCGACAACCATTGTTCGCGGCGAGTTTTCGTCGGCTGTGATGGAAAAATATAAGATAGGAGATAGTAATGAAGCTATTCGCAAAATTATTAATCGTGTTGCTCGGCCTGGTTTGCCTGCCGGCGCAGGCTGTCGATTACTACATATTGGGCGTGCAGGATTATGTGAAAAATCCGATATTGGTGGTGCGCGATTATCAAAGCATGGCCAATTATCTATCGAAAATCTTGAAAACCCCGGTGCGCATCGAAGCCGTCAAAACCTACGACGAATACATGAAGAAAGCCGCAAACAAGCGTTTTCATTTTATGTATGCCCCGCCCTCGATGATCATGCAAGCGCATATGAATGCGGGTTATGAGCCGCTGGTAAAAATTCCCGGCTTGTTGTCGGCGTCGTTCATGACCATGGATACCAACATTGCCTTTCCCGAGGACATGAAAGGTAAGCGCATTGGCTTTTATGAAAAGGACGCAATGATCACGCACCTTGCGTTGAAAGATTTGCAGGCGCTCGGAATTGACCCGGCGAAATATTTTAAGAGCGTGACCTATTACACCGACTCGAATGGGGTTTTGAACGCCATGCGCTACAAGCTGATCGATGTCGGCGTGGCGAATAGCTCGTTGTTCAATAACTGGAGCAACCGCGGTTATAACTTAAACTTGATTTTGCAAGGAAAAGGCGCGCCGCATTTGACCTTTGCAGCGCGTGGGGATTTGCCGGCGGCAACCAAGCAGGCTGTGACGCAAGGCTTGCTGAAGATGCAGACGGATAAAGATGGTCAGGATTACTTCAAGATTTCATCCTTCACGAATTTTGAACCGGCCAAGCTGTCGGATTATGATGAGATGGTGAAATTCCTGGGAATCACCAAATAGATGCGCATGGATCGGTCAGGGTGAATAAGCCCCCATTTGAAAAGCTATTAGGAAAACATCATGAAAATTAAACGGCTCACGAGTTTGATTATGCTGGCGGCATTGGCAAGCCCGGTGCACGCGGGCAATGTGTTGCTGGGCATCGCGGAAGGCGTGGCGGAGCAATCCAATTACGGTGAAATGCAGGACAAGTACCAGCCATTGGCGGATTATTTGGGCCGCGTGCTCAAGGACAAGGTCGTTCTGGAATCGTCGCAAAATATAAAAAGCGCCATTCTCAATCTGAAAAAAAAGCGCTATGACTTATTGTTTTGCCGCCCATCGAATGTGGCTGCGAAAGGCATTCGCGATGATGGCTACCAACTGGTCGGGATGGCCAAAGGCAATTTCACCGCAGATTTCATTGTGCGCAAGGATAGCGTGTTCAAGAAGAAAGAAGACATCTTGGGCCACACCTTCGCCATGCCGGGCGCCAACTCCTTAATGGCGCGGGTTGGCATGGCCACGTTGCGTGATCTGGGTGAAAAACCCGACCCGAAAAAAATTCGTTATACGCATTATCAAGAAGCCGTGAATTTCATGGTGGCCAATAAGTTTTCCGATGTCGGCATTGTTGCACCGCAGCAATCCAAGGCGTGGGAAAAAGCTGGCGGAGTGACCCTGTTTAAAAGCAGGAAACTACCCTTCTGGTCGATTATCGCCGCGCCTAAAATCAACAAGGCCGATGTGGCAAGGTTGCAGAAAGCGCTGATCGAAATGGAAAACAGCGAGGAGGGCAAGAAAATACTGGCCAAGATCAGTGTCAAGGGCTGGGTTGCCGGCGATCCCAAGGAGTATGTGGATATGTTGAGTTGGCTTGGAACTTAATAGCAGGCGGCGGCTTTAGGGATGATGAAAAAGCGGGGCATGCCCCGCTTTTTTATTTGCTGCCGATGATGCCGGTAGTGGGAGAGCTGGGGCTGGCGGTGTAAATTTTCTTCGGCATGCGGCCTGCGAGATACGCTTCGCGCCCGGCCTCGACGGCTTTTTTCATGGCCGAAGCCATCAGCACCGGATTTTTGGCTTGGGCAATCGCGGTATTCATCAGCACCGCGTCGCAGCCGAGCTCCATCGCAATCGCCGCATCGGATGCGGTGCCGACGCCGGCGTCGACCACCACCGGCACCTTGGCTTGATCGATGATGATTTGCAAGTTCCACGGGTTGAGAATGCCCATGCCGGAACCGATGAGCGACGCCAAGGGCATCACCGCGACGCAGCCGATTTCTTCCAGCTGCTTGGCGATGATCGGATCATCCGAGGTATAGACCATCACCTTGAAGCCGTCCTTCACCAGGATTTCCGCCGCGCGCAGCGTTTCCACCATGTTCGGATACAAGGTATTGGGATCGCCCAGCACCTCCAGCTTGACCAAGTCATGTCCATCCAACAGCTCGCGCGCCAGGCGCAAGGTGCGAATGGCGTCGTCCGCGCTGTAACAGCCGGCGGTGTTAGGCAGGTAGGTATATTTTGAAGGCGGCAGCGCATCCAGCAAGGATGGTTGGCTGGCGTCTTGGCCGAGATTGGTGCGGCGAATCGCTACCGTGACGATATTCGCGCCGCTGGCTTCCACCGCGCGCCGCGTTTCATCGAAGTCCTTATATTTGCCGGTGCCGACCAGTAAACGGGAAGCGTAAGTTTTGCCGGCGATGATCAAGTTATCCATTGCATTCCTTAACTAAAAACTGATAAACGGCGTTTTACCACGGAGTACACAGAGGACATAGCGTCAATCAAATCCCTGGTTTTCCTCCGTGTACTCCGTGGTTCGATTGTCTTATTTGGGCTAGCCGCCGCCTACCGCGACTACGATTTCCAGCTGGTCGCCGGCCAGCAGTTCCACGTTCGCATATTGACTGCGCGGCACGATTTCGCCGTTGCGCTCAATGGCCACACGCTTGCCGGCGAGCTGCATCTCTGCCAACAATTGCGCCAGGTTGAGGTGCGGTGGGATTTGGCGTGTTGCGCCATTGATAGTGACTTGAATCAAAATCTAACCTGCTGATTTACGTTGCGATTTGAAGTCAATTTTAACATGTGCCCAGCTTGAATCAGGAATTTTTCCATTTGCTGCGGTGCGCCATGCGTGCGGCAGGGCTGGTTTTATAGCGCCCTAATTATTCGTGCTAATCGGCCGGCATGAGGGGGTAGAGTCTATGCAAAAAGCTTGTGTTAGATGTGCTAAAGTCGCGTGAGTAACTGGCTTTGCAATGGATTTATGTTTCAGTAAAAAATGACGTAAAATCCAGCGTTGCGCGGGTGTAGTTCAATGGTAGAACGAGAGCTTCCCAAGCTTTAGACGTGGGTTCGATCCCCATCACCCGCTCCAAGTACGGCTAATAATCAATAATAACGATTGAAGAGGGGGAGCCTTGTTTCGTTTCTTTCCTATAAATTGCAGCGTGGTTTTGCTTTGTTTGGCTTTGGCGGGAGTGGCCCAGGCTGCCGAGAAATCCGCTGATTTGACGCAAGCGCAATCCCTGCTTGGCGCCGGCAAGGCAGCGCAGGCGTATGCGTTACTGGAGCCGTTTGAGTTTTATCAGGCCGGCGATCCAGAATACGATTATTTGCTGGGTGTCGCGGCGCTCGACAGCGGCAAATACAATGCCGCTACGCTGGCTTTCGAGCGCGTGCTTGCGGTGAACCCCAATCATGCGGGGGCGCGCTTGGATATGGCGCGTGCGTATTTTGCCTTGAATGATTTGGAGCGCGCCTCGGAACAGTTCAAGATCGTGCTCACGCAAAACCCGCCGGCAAATGCAAAGCGCACCGTGGATGCTTATTTGGAGCGAATTGCGGCGTTGCAAAAAGCCAAGAATCCCGCGCTCACCGCCTATGTGGAAGGCGTCTTGGGATACGATTCCAATATCACCAATGTCACACGCGATTTCACCAATGCGGTGTTTCAATCCTACAGTTTGTCCGGCTTGCAGCCGACAGGCAATTCCATTCCGCGCGACGATGCTTATGTCGGCGTCAATGCCGGAATGCTTTATAGCTTGCCGCTCGATCAGCAGACCACTTGGCGCTTTGGCCTGGATGGCAAACAAAAAGAGTATTTCAGCGAACGTAAATTCCGTTCCACCACGCTCAATGGTCAAATGGGCTTTAGCTACAAGGTCGAACAAGATACTTTCAATGTCGGGTTGAATATGCAGCATTTCACTCAGGAAGGCGATGCCGCCACCACGTCCCCTTCCACGCTGGATAGCGACGTGTATGGCATCGGCGGCAGTTGGCAGCGCGTGCTGGATCCGCGCACGCAGGTCACGCTGTTCGGGCAGTTCAACGCCATTCGCTATAACGATTTGTCCGTGAATAACAACGACGCCGTGACCCTCGGTGCGGCGCTGACGCGCAGCTTTGCCCTGCCTTATCAGCCGGTGTTGTTTGCCAGCGTGTTTCACACCCTGGAAAGCGCGCCCAAGCAGTTGGGCAATGGCGCCGATTTCGGCCACGATGTGCTCGGCATTCGCCTGGCCGGCCAGTTGGCACTCGATCCGAAATGGGATGGCTTCGCTGTCCTCGGGTATCAATTCCGTGACGATAGGACCCAGGGGGCGCGCAAACCCAATGTTTATGGTCGGGATAAATTAACTGATTTCACGCTCGGGTTGCGTTGGAAAGTAGACAAGGCTTGGTCGCTCCGGCCGCAAGTCACCTATACCAATAACCGCTCGAATATTCCCTTGTACAACTCCAGTCGCACGGATATTTCCCTCACCCTGCGCCGCGAGTTGCAATAATCAAGCCGGAGAAAAATGTGATGCCTAAGTTTACATTCTTGAACAGTTCTGCGCGCCAATTGGCAGCCGCGCTCGGATTATTTTTCCTGGCGACCTCCCTGGCCTATGCCGCGGCCGGCCGGGTGCAGTTCGTGGCCGGTGACGTCAAGGTTCAAAACAACAAGCAAGTCGAGCGCATCCCTAAAAAAGGCGACAATATCGATTCGGGCGATACTATCGTCACCACCGGCACGGGCTCGCTGCAACTGGTCATGGCGGACGGCGGCTTGCTGGCGGTGCGCCCGAATACGCAATTGCGCATCGACGATTACGTTTTTACCGGCAAGGATAAGGACAAGAACAACAAAAGCTTTTTTTCGCTGTTCAAAGGCACTTTTCGCTCCATCACCGGCGCCATCGGCAAAAACAACAAGGATGCCTATAAAGTCACCACGTCCACCGCCACCATGGGCATCCGCGGCACCGACCATGAACCGGCAGTGATACTGCCGCCGCCGCCCGGATTTCCTCCCCTGCCGCCGGACGCGCCGCAACCCGGCACATATGATCGCGTCAACAGCGGCCAAACTTTCATTCAAACCCCTTTTGGATTGGTTACGCTCAACGCAAATCAGGTCGGCTTCGCGCCGGCGGGCGGCGGCGCGCCGGTGATATTGCCCAAAGTGCCAAGCTTTTACAGCAGCGCGCCGAAGCCTGCGCCGGCCAAGAAATTGGCTTCGTCCGGCGGTGGTACACAATCCGGCGGGTCGAGCACATCGAGTACGTCAAGTGGCACCAGCACGACCAGTGGCGGCACCACGGACAGCAGCTCTGGAACCACCACAACCACGAGCACCGATAGCGGGACTTCAAGCACGCTGATCAGCACGAGTACCAGCACGACCAGCACCAGTACAATCCTCAGCACCAATACCGCGATTACCACGAGTAGCACGATTACTTCGGTTACAGGTACGACCCTCCCAACTACAACTACAACCGTATTTCAACCGCCTGGCTCGGCGCCGATTGGCTCGGGTGCGGTCGGGGCAAACATCAATTTGGGTCCGATGATGGCTACCGATTCCGCCGGCAGCATCCTTGTGACAGCCCCCTCGCCGACCCAGGAAATTATCCTCGGCCCGCAGTATGAATTGCTCTATATTTTTGACGGCCTGTCCTCGCCCACTTTTGAGTTCG
The DNA here is from genome assembly GCA_021812385.1 of Pseudomonadota bacterium. Classification (GTDB taxonomy): domain Bacteria; phylum Pseudomonadota; class Gammaproteobacteria; order Burkholderiales; family Thiobacteraceae; genus RBG-16-58-11. The sequence continues at coordinate 27,320 of JAKANO010000015.1, forward strand.
ACAGCTTCATGAGCGCCTTGTCCAATCAGGGCAGTTTTACCTACAGCGATGGCTCGCGTGTCGACTGGGGGCGCTGGGCTCCCGGGTATTTAGTGTTTGATAATGGTACGCCAGTTTCGAGCATCGGCGATTTTCATTACGCGGTAAGCACCAACATTACCCCTTTAGGTGCGATTTCCCTCACGGGGGCGGTCAGCTACAACAATATCGGCGGCACCAGCCCCACCGACCTGAATGGCATGCCGGCATCGCTCAACATCATTTCCCTGGGCGTGGATTTCTCCGCGCAGACGGTTGACTTGAGTATCAATGTCACCGCGAATTCGATCCCCTTGGGCGCCGCGGCAATGGGCGCGCCACTGGCCGATTTTGTCGCTCCGAATGTCGGCATCACCGGCAGCGGTACCAACGGTGAAGTTCTGAAAGCGTATGGACAGCTTGTCGGATCCAACGCCGAGGGTGCCATTGTTTCCTACGATATCCGCGATATGACTGGTACCAATGGCGCCATTGGTGTTTCGGTGTTTGCGCGATAGCTTGTGGGCCATTGTAAAATGGCCCATTGTTTGCCGAGGGACGAATCGCTTTTGCCATGAACGCTAAGCTCATCAAGTACGCCCTGTACGCCATCGGCGCTGTGGTGGTTTTGTTCGCATTGTTGCTGACCGCCGTCGCGATCTTCGTCAACCCCAATGATTACAAGCCGCTGATCGTCAAGCTGGTGCAGGAAAAGAAACAGCGCACCTTGAATATCGAAGGCGATATCAAGCTCAAGCTGTTCCCACAGATCGGCCTGGACCTGGGCAAGACGCATTTATCCGAACACAACAGCACGCAAGAATTCGCCGCCTTAGATAGCGTGCAGTTGTACGTGGCCTGGCTGCCCTTGTTGCGCAAGGAGTTGGTGGTGCACAAAGTCAGTGTGGCGGGCGCGCGCGCGAACTTGATCCGCTTCGCCGACGGCACAACCAATATCGACGACTTGATCAAACAGGAAGACAAATCTGAACAAATCAAATTCGATATCGATAGCGTCAAAGTTTCGCAAAGCGCGCTGAGCTTCGACGACCGCCTGGCCAAGCGCAAATGGGCCATCGGCGATCTGGAGATGCAGAGCGGGCGCATCAAGGACAACACCCATACCGATATTGCACTCGACTTCAAACTCAGTGGCGACAACCCGAAACTGGCAACGCAGGTGAGCTTGAGCAGCGGCTTGTTGTTTGCGCTGGAAGCCAAGCATTACGTGCTCGATGGCTTGGATTTTAAGATGACCGGCGAAGCGGCGGGAATCACGCAGATGGATCTGCGCGCCCAAGGCAATATCGACGCCAAACTCGATCCGCAAGAAATTCTGCTCAAGGGCATCCAGCTGAGTTTGAAAGGCAAGCGCGCATCCGACCAGCTTGATTTCGCGCTCGACGCGCCGAAACTGATCTTGACCGCGGATAAAGCCGAGGCCGCCAAGCTGGTGCTGGATGCGAAAATCGAGCAGCCCAAGGCCAAGTTGACGGCGCAACTCACGCTGCCGGACTTGAGCGGCAACGCCAAACAATTCCAAGTCAGTCAAATGAAATTCACCATCGACGGCAAGCAGGGCGACAACCAAATCAAGGGCCAGCTGAGCAGCCCCCTGCTCGGCAGCTTGGATGCGCAAACCTTCAGCTTGTCCAAGCTCAGCGCCAATGTTGACGTGAGCAATCCCAAGATGGCAAAAGGCGGGATGAAAGTCGCACTCGCCGGCGATGCGCGACTCGATCTGGTGAAACAACAAATTGCGGCAAATCTACAGACCAAGCTGGATGACAGCACGATCCAAGCGAAGCTGGGCATGAGCCAGTTTGCCAACCCGTTCTACACGTTTGATATCGCCATCGATCAGCTCGATGTCGATCGCTACTTGCCGCCCAAGACCAAGGAAGCTAAAGCCGAGCCGGAAAGCCCGATCGATCTGTCCGCGCTCAAATCCATCCAGGCCAGCGGCAGCTTGAAAATCGGCACGCTCAAGGTCGCCAACTTGAAATCGAGCAATGTGCGTTTGGACGTGAAAGCGGATGGCAAGAGCGTGCATGTGAACCCACTCTCCGCCAATTTGTATCAAGGCACGATGCGCGGCGCGCTTTCCGCCAGCGCCAGCGCCAGCCCGCGCCTGACATTGCAGCAGCAGCTCACCGGCATCAGCATCGGCCCGCTGCTCAAGGATATGGCCGACAAAGACTTGCTCGAAGGACACGGCAATGTCGCACTGGATGTCAGCACGCAAGGCGCAACGCTCAGCGCCATGAAAAAAAGCTTGAGCGGCAACGCCAATGTGAATCTGCGGGATGGCGCCATCAAAGGCATTAACATCGCCGCCACCTTGCGCAGCGCGCAAGCGCAACTGGGCCTGCAAGGCGGCAGCAAAACGCAAGCGGCGTCCAACAGCGAACAAACGGATTTCTCCGAACTCAAGGCCAGCTTCGTCATTCGCAATGGCGTGGCGCATAACGACGACCTGTCCGCCAAATCGCCCTTGCTGCGCCTGGGCGGCAATGGCGACATCAACATCGGCGCCGGCGCGATGGATTATCTGGCCAAGGCCACCGTCGTGGGTTCGCTCGAAGGACAGGGCGGCAAAGAATTGACGCAGTTGAAAGGCGTCACGGTGCCGCTGCGCATCTCCGGCCCGTTCGCGGCGCTCAAATACAAATTAGATGTCGGCGCGCTCGCAAGCGAAACCGCCAAGGCCAAGCTGGAAGAAAAAAAAGAAGTGCTCAAAGAGAAGGCCACCCAAAAATTGCTCAAAGGCTTGTTCGGCCGTTAACCCCTGTTTTTACCGCGCCTGTGGCTTCCTTAATTGTGATCTGGTTCACAGCATTTAAATCGCGCGCTGCATACACTTTGGCTTCCGATTTTTTTTCAGGAGTAAGCCCAATGCAATGCGAATCGCACGTTGTTTCAGCGAGCACGACAAGCCAAGACACGCAAACCAGCAGGTCGTCTAGCCTAAATTACCGCGGCCCGAGTCAGACTTTGAGATCCTTGCTGCCTGCATCGTTGCCGCGCGCTGGCGGCAGAATGATTGATTTGCTGTCTACCGATTTACGCTTGGAAGACGTATTCGCGGAACATCAGCAGCGCCCGGTTCAGTTGCCGGCCTTGGCTGTATCCCGGCTGGGATAAATAGCGTTTTGCCTGATTAACATCGCTTTTCATTTGGGCTGCGCAAGGCGCGACCGCTTGCCGCGCGCTTGGTGTAAGCTGTGATTTAATTTTTTAATTCGCAACACGGCTTATTCCAATTTCATGTCCGACTTCGCGCATCGACTCATCGCCTGGCACAAGGCTCACGGCCGTCACGATTTACCCTGGCAAAACACCCGCGATCCGTATCGCATCTGGGTCTCCGAAATCATGTTGCAGCAAACCCAAGTGACGGCGGTGATCCCGTATTTTCAGCGTTTCATGGCGCGCTTTCCGGATATCGCCAGCTTAGCGGCGGCGTCCGTCGATGAAGTGCTCGCGCATTGGAGCGGCCTTGGTTATTACGCGCGCGGGCGCAATTTGCATGCGGCGGCGCAGATCCTGGTGGCGCGGCATGCCGGCACATTTCCGCACGCGGCGCTGGAAATCGCCGCCTTGCCCGGCATTGGGCGATCCACCGCAGCGGCGGTTGCAGCGTTTGCCTTTGGCGAGCGCGGCGCCATTCTCGACGGCAATGTAAAGCGCGTGTTGGCGCGCTGCTTCGGCATCGCCGGTTTTCCGGGTGCACCAGCGGTGCAAAATCGCTTGTGGGCCTTGGCCGAATTTTTGTTGCCCGTTGCGGGTATTGAAATTTACACCCAGGCCTTGATGGATTTGGGCGCAACACTTTGCACCCGGAGCAAGCCGCGCTGCGGCGATTGCCCGCAGCAAGCAGGGTGTGTCGCCTATCAGTCGGGACGCACACTGGAGCTGCCGACCGCAAAACCGAAAGCCGCTTTGCCGCAGCGCGAAACCGTGATGCTGATCTTGCAGCAGGGTGGCGAGGTGCTGCTGGAAAAACGTCCGCCGTCCGGCATTTGGGGCGGGCTGTGGAGCTTTCCGGAAATTGCGCGCACAGCAATTTTGGAGGCGGAGTTGGCGGCGCGCTTCTGCGCGCAAGCACAACGCGTCATGCCGCTCGCCCCGCTGGCGCACGGCTTTACCCACTACCGCCTAAACATATATCCGCTATGGGTCGAGACGTCGCCGCCGCTCCAAACAAAAACTGGTCAGGTATGGCTATCGCTGGAAGACGCGCGCGGCGCGGCAATTCCGACGCCGGTGCGTAAATTATTGGATCGCTTGTAAGGGCCTCGCGCGTTCTGGGCGCTTAGCGTTTTTCCGCGCCATACAATTGAAAATTATTGCGCCCCGCCTGCTTGGCGCGATACAGCGCCACATCCGCGTGCTTGAGCAAGGTGAAGAGATCTTCGCCGTCGTCCGGAAACAGCGCGATGCCGATGCTGATGCTGATTTGCAATACGTGGCCATTCAAGGTACAGGGCTGCTCCAGCGCGCGCAGGATCTTGCCGGCGAGCTGGACGGCGTCTTGCTGTGAGGCCAGATTGGGCAGAGCCATGGTGAATTCGTCGCCGCCTTGGCGCGCCACGATGTCACCCGCCCGCAGCAAGGCATGCAGGGTCTTGGCGACATGTTGCAGCAGCAGATCGCCAATATCATGGCCCAGCGTATCGTTCACTTGCTTGAATTTATCCAGATCGAGGAATAGCACCGCCATTTTGGTTTGCGAGCGGCGTGCATCCGCCAAGGCCTTGCCGATGAGTTCGTCGAACATGATGCGGTTCGGCAGGCCGGTCAGGCTGTCATGCGTGGCCAAATGTTCGATGCGCTCTGCTTGTTTTTTGCGCGCGGTGATATCGGAAAAGACCGCGATATGGTGCGTGATTTCGCCTTGTGCATTTTTGGCGGCATTGATGGTGAGCCACTCGGCGTAAATTTCGCCGCGCTTGTTGCGGTTCCAGATTTCTCCTTGCCACATGCCTTCGGTTTTGATCTGCTGCCAGAGCTTCTGGTAGAACAGTTGGTCGTGGCACCCGGAACTGAGCAGCTTCGGACTCTTGCCGACGATGTCCTCGGGCGCATAGCCGGTGATGGCGGTAAACGCCGGATTGATTGCGAGCACGGTGTTGTTGCGGTCGGAGATCAGGATGCCGTTACTGCTGGTCTCGAATACGGTCGCGGCCAAGCGATCATCCTGGTGTTGTCGGGCGCGCGATTCCAACAGCAACAATACAATCGCCATGCCTAACAAAGCGGCGACCAACCAAGCCGGAACGGGAAGCCAAAGCAATAGCAGTGCAGTGCACAGCAGGCCGATGAGCGCGTAGATTCTCAGCATCAACAATGGGAAAACGGCTCCTTCAATCTCACGTATCATAGCATTCGGCTAAACGAGGCAAAACTGAAATGAAATATACCGATTTGCGCGATTTTATCGCGCAGCTGGAAGCGCAAGGCGAATTGAAACGCGTGTCGGTCGCGGTCGACCCGCATCTGGAAATGACCGAAGTCTGCGACCGCGTGCTGCAAGCGGGCGGGCCGGCCATCCTGTTCGAGAATCCTACCGGCCACAGCATGCCGGTGCTCGGCAACCTGTTCGGCACGCCGCGCCGCGTGGCCCTGGGCATGGGCGAGGACGATGTCGCGAGCCTGCGCGAAGTGGGCAAGCTGCTGGCTTTCTTGAAAGAGCCGGAACCACCGAAAGGCCTGAAAGACGCCTGGGACAAGCTGCCGCTGTACAAGCAAGTACTCAACATGGCGCCGAAAGAAGTCGGCCGCGCGCCGTGCCAAGATATCGTGTGGCAAGGTGATGAGGTCGACCTTGGACGCTTGCCGATCCAGACCTGCTGGCCAGGCGATGTCGCGCCGCTCATCACTTGGGGCTTGGTGGTGACGCAAGGCCCGCACAAGCCGCGGCAAAACTTGGGCATCTACCGCCAGCAAGTCATCGCCAAGAATAAAGTCATTATGCGCTGGCTGGCGCATCGCGGCGGCGCGCTGGATTTCCGTGATTTCTGCAAAGAACATCCAGGCGAAAAATTTCCGCTGGCAGTGGCCTTGGGCGCCGATCCGGCGACCATTCTTGGCGCAGTAACGCCGGTGCCCGACAGCCTTTCCGAATACCAATTCGCAGGCCTGTTGCGCGGTGCAAAAACCGAGGTGGTGAAATGCGTGAGTTGCGATTTACAGGTGCCGGCGAGCGCCGAGATCGTGCTTGAAGGCTACATCGACCCCAATGAGACCGCGCTCGAAGGCCCCTATGGCGACCACACCGGCTACTACAACGAACAAGAAACCTTCCCGGTGTTCACCATCACCCACATCACCATGCGCCACAACCCGATCTACCACAGCACCTATACCGGCAAGCCGCCGGACGAGCCGGCGGTGCTGGGCGTGGCGCTGAACGAAGTGTTCGTGCCGCTGCTGCAAAAACAATTTCCCGAGATTTCGGATTTTTACCTGCCGCCGGAAGGCTGCTCCTACCGCATGGCGGTGGTGAGCATGAAAAAACAATACCCCGGCCACGCCAAGCGCGTGATGTTCGGCGTGTGGAGTTTCCTGCGCCAATTTATGTACACCAAATACATCATCGTGGTCGACGACGACGTCAACATCCGCGATTGGAAAGAAGTGATCTGGGCGCTCACCACCCGCGTCGACGCCGCGCGCGATACCCTGATCGTGGAAAATACGCCGATCGACTACCTCGACTTCGCCAGCCCGGTATCCGGCCTGGGCAGCAAAATGGGCATCGATGCCACCAATAAATGGAAAGGCGAAACCACGCGCGAATGGGGCACGCCGATCACGCGCGATGCGAAGGTGGTGGCGCGGATCGATGCGATTTGGAAGGATTTGGGGTTGTGAGCGAAGGGCGCGCCGCGGGCTTTGGCGGTGATGATTGCCGTTTTTGATTGAGCGTGATCAAGCTTTTTAATTTTGAATTCATCTGACCACGCTGTGCTGGACGGTTACATATTTGAGTTGTTGGCTCTCCAGTTCGGTCAAATCTGGTAACTAGATATCGTGGTTCCGGTTTGACATTTGCATGGCAGAGAGTTAAATATAGGCGCCATCAAACCAAGCCAAGTTAGGTAGATGTGGGTGAATATACCTTATTAAATTCAGGCAATCCGCCCTCAATGAGGTTATGAGTATTCATCCAAGTGCGTTCAATCTTATTAATTTCATGGCTTTCAATCCAAAAGAAAAAAACTGCCCTCCCGTTCTCCGTTGCACAAGTTTTTTCTGGATTATCTAGATGTTCATTCATTCTCCGCCTGAGATTGTTGGTCAGGCCAATATAAAGTACTACTCTAGAAAATGTCGCTAACGCATAGCAGCCTGGTTTGTCTGGAATATAGCGCTCCCTAGCCCTTTTAAACGTTTCATACTGCGTTGGCAGCGGGGCTAATTCGCTGATATTCATAGCTCAAAAGAATCGCCCATAGAAGCTCTGTGAAGTGCTTTCGTCAAATCATGTGACACCATTGTAATTGCACCTGGGTTAAGACGGCCAGCCTGCCCGCGTGTTGTCCACCAATCCGGATGACCAACACCGGCATAGTCCCCTTCTACATTTTCAAGGCAAGATTTTAAAAGCTTCTCCATTGTGGGCACAGAAAAACTTTTACCCTCTTGTAACTTCATGAAAAATGGAATGGAGAATTTGCAGAATAATTCAACACCATTGTATTTATATAATGTTGCGGAATCACCATCATCAAGAATTGATGTAATGGCCTTCCAGTAGTTCAAGAAGATCTTTTTTTCCTTGTCGAAATCCTTGACAATAGTCAGTGGATTATTCGCAGTAAGCACATAACTGACAATGGCTTTCACGAATGATTTTTGACTTATTGTTGTCCCTTTTGAATCTGCATTGGCCATTTGAATTTTTCCAAACCATGGTGAATCCTCCGTATCATTCAGGTAGTCGGCATACTTGATAGCTTTATCTACTTCGCCTTTTTCAACTGAGTTAAGTATCCATTTTGGAAGGCTTGGTAAATCTTCGACATCTAATGCATCACTTAAGCGGGCGACAATTCTTTGCTCAACTCCCTTGTCTACACTTTTTTGAGTAGTATTCACAATGAGGAAATGGCACATCTGATGAATTTTTGGTAGGTTGATGGCTATATTTACCGGGACTTCGAAATCAAGAACCCGATCATCCTTCTCTGCGGCCATCTTTAAACCTTCAAGCCGATGCTGGCCATCCACAACGCTGAATGGACCAACAAGTGATATATCAATTTCTATGGTGTTGTCTTGCTCATCAAAATTTATAGTTTTGTCTGTGGCAAGAAATACTGACGTTGGAAGGAAGGCATCACGACTATCTTGGCCTTTGACAATGTAATCTGCGAGTTTTTTAGCCCGCGCCTTGTTTAACAGGCGCTGATACCCTTTGTCGTTTGTATCATCAGGATCAAGGGTTTCTACACTGTAAAATCCATCTGAAACCAACTCTCTTACCTTCATTGAAGTTGTATAGAGCACGAGAGATCCTTGGCGAACTTGTGCTGCAGGTATTTTAATTTTCGCCACGGATAGCCCCTTATTATTTGGTTGCGATTGTAAGTAACTTTCGTCGATACGGATGGGTGTCAGGCCGGACTCACCCTCTGGGCATACTGTTATTTTGATGCCATCTACCATTAACTGCACACGGTCATTGGCTCGAAACGCTGCATCTGTAAGTACACGACCAAGCTTCTGCCGTTCTCCGCTCAATGAGTGGATTTTCGAACTCACCCAGATATATTTATTTTCGGTGGTTGATCGTAGCTCTGCACGATATTCAACTTGACCGATATTCAGTTGAATCGGTACCGGCACGTTGAATTGAAACGGCAGTCCATTTGCACGTTCAATGGGAATATGTAACTCCAACCTTGGAGTGCCATCCGAGTAGGGTTCACCAAGGCGCCGTACTATCCCATTGATAAATTTGTGCATCGTTTTCTTGGCGCTCTTGGCGGTTCAAGCGCGGTGTTTTAGGTCATGCCTCGTACACCACATGCCCGCTGACCAGCGTCATGTGCACCTTGCCCAGCATTGCATAGCCCAGGAAGGGCGTGTTCTTGCCCTGGCTCTTCAGCGCATTTGCGACGACGCGCCAATCGGCGCTGGGGTCGAACAGGCAAAGATCGGCGTTGTGACCGACGCTTAAGTGTCCCGCATCGAGACCCAGGATGCGCGCCGGTGCGCTGGTGATTTTGGCCAGCGCCTCGATAAGCAATATTTTATTTTCGCTCGCCCATTTCAAGGTGAGCGGCAGTAGCAGCTCCAGGCCGGTGGCGCCAGCTTCGGCCTCGCCAAACGGCACTTGTTTGGCGTTCTCGTCCACCGGCGTGTGGTCGGAGCACAGCGCGTCCACGATGCCGCTGTCTAAGCCGGCGCGCAAGGCATCGCGGTCGCGTTGATCGCGCAAGGGCGGAATCAAGTTGGCGTTCGCGTCGAAGTAGCCGATGTCCCGATCGCACAAATGCGCGTGGTTGATGGAGATGTCGCAGGTGATGGGCAGGCCTTGCGCTTTCGCTTGCCGAATCAGTTCCACGCTGTCGCGGCTGGAGAGGCGGCAAATGTGCACGCGCGCGCCGGTTTCGCGCATCAGGGTGATGATGGTGGAGAGCGCGATGGTTTCGGCGCACGCCGGAATGCCGGCCAGCCCTAGGCGCGTCGCCACTTCACCGTCGTGGGCGATGCCGCCATTCGCCAGAAATGGATCTTGCGGCCGCAGCCAAACCGTGAAGCCGAAGGTGGCGGCGTATTGCATCGCGCGCATCAACAGCGTGGTGTCGATCAGCGGCGCATCGGCATGCGCGAAGCCGATGCAGCCGGCATCGTGCAATTCCGCCATCTCCGTCAGCACTTTTCCCGCAAGCCCTTGCGTCAGTGCGCCGAGCGGATAGACGTGCGCTTGGTTCAAGCTTTTGGCGCGGTGCTTGAGCATTTCCACCAGGCCCGGTTCGTCCAACACCGGCTCGGTGTCGGGCGGGCAGACCAGGCTGGTGACGCCGCCGGCCACGGCGGCCTGCATTTCGGATTCGAGCGTAGCCAGGTATTCGTAACCCGGCTCGCGCAGGCGCGCGGCGAGGTCGATGAAGCCGGGGCACACGACGAGATTGCTGGCGTCGATTTCGCGATTGGCGTGAAAGCCCTCTGGCGCTTGCCCGATCCCCGCCACTTTGCCGGCGGCGAGGTAGAGATCGGTCACGCCATCGAACTTGTTTTTCGGGTCGATCAAGCGACCATTTTTGATGTGTATTTTCATTACGTTCCCGCCAATAGGCTCATCACCGCCATGCGCACCGCGATGCCGAAGGTCACTTGCGGCAGGATCACCGCTTGGCCGCCGTCGGCCACCGAGGAGTCGATTTCCACGCCGCGATTCATCGGGCCGGGATGCATCACAATCGCGTCGGGCTTGGCGATTTGCAGTTTTTCCGCCGTCAGGCCGTAGTATTTGAAATATTCCTGCGCGCTCGGCAGGAACGGGCCGCTCATGCGTTCGTTTTGCAGGCGCAGCATCATTACCACATCCACGTCTTTCAAGCCTTGCGCCATGTCGTTGTAGACATGCACGCCCAAGGATTCCACGCCTTTCGGCAACAGCGTGCGCGGCGCGATCACGCGCACTTCGGGCACGCCCAGCGTGGTCAGCGCGTGAATCTCGGAACGCGCCACGCGCGAGTGCATCACATCGCCCACCACCGCCACTTTGAGCTTGGTGAAATCCTGCTTGTAGCGGCGGATGGTGAACATGTCGAGCAGGCCCTGCGTCGGGTGCGCGTGGCGGCCGTCGCCGGCGTTGATCACGTGAATGTGCGGCGCGACGTGGCGCGCGATCAAGTGCGCCGCGCCGGATTGCGCGTGGCGCACCACGAACATATCGGCGCCCATCGCGGCGAGATTGTCCACGGTATCCAGCAGGGTCTCGCCCTTGGATTGCGACGAGGCGCTGACATTCAGGTTCACCACATCGGCGGACAGGCGCTTGGCGGCGATCTCGAAGGTGGTGCGGGTGCGCGTGGAAGGCTCGAAGAACAGATTGAAGATCGACTTGCCGCGCAACAAGGGGACTTTTTTCACCTCGCGCTCGCCGACGGAAACGAAGGACTCCGCGGTGTCGAGAATGGAATGGAGCAGCTTGGCGGACAAGCCTTCGATGGTTAACAAGTGGCGCAGTGCGCCGTCTTCGGAGAGCTGGGGGTTCTTGGTCATCTCAGCGTTCGTGTAGGCTCAACTTCAGTTGGTTGTTCGGATCCAGGGTAACCTGGATGTTCTGGTTTGGCGTGAGTTCGAGGCGCGCGCCGACCAGGTCTGCGGCAATCGGCAGCTCGCGTCCGCCGCGGTCGATGAGTACCACCAATTCGATCGACGCCGGACGGCCATAGTCGAACAGCTCGTTCATGGCGGCGCGCACCGTGCGCCCGGTATGCAGCACATCGTCGATGAGGATGATGTGCGCGTCTTCTACCGCGAACGGGATGTCGGAGGGCCGCACTTGGGGGTGTAAACCGATACTGCTGAAATCGTCGCGGTAGAACGAAATATCCAGGGTGCCCAGCGCCAGCGTCGCACCCAGCTGTTGCCGTAATTTTTGCGCCACCCAAGCGCCGCCGCTATGAATGCCGACCAGGGCGGTGTTGGCGTGCAAGCGCGGCTTGAGCGCTGCGGCGAGTTGCTGCACCAGTTGTTCGGGGTCAGGGAGTTGCATGGCTGTCGAAGTAGGCTTGTAAGATGCGCTGCGCGGCGAGTTGGTCGATCAAGTGCTTATCTTTTCTTGCGCCGCGGCCGAAGCTGCGCAGCATGCTGTGCGCTTCCGCCGAAGTCAGTCGCTCGTCGACCAGCGTCGTGGGCAAGCGAAAGCGGCCTTCCAGTTGCTGGGCAAAGCCGCGGCAGCGCGCGCTCATGGCGTGTTCGGTGCCATCCAGATGCCGCGGCAGTCCGACCACCAGCTGCACCGGCTGCCATTCCGCGATCAATTGCCCGATGGCTTGAAAGCGCAAGTCGTTGCGCGTTGCCTGGATGGTGGTGAGCGGGTGTGCCATTTTTAAACTCGTTTCCCCCATCGCGACACCGATGCGTTTTTCCCCGAAATCGAATGCGAGCAGTGTGCCATGGATAGTCGGCATATCAGGCGTGGCCCGCATCCTCCGATAAGTTGATGGTATCGATGCCGAGCAAATGCATGGCGGCGTCGAAGCGCGCTTCCAAGGGCAGATCGAAAATCAGGGTGGTGTCGGCGGCAACGCTCAGCCAGGCGTTGAGCGACATCTCGTGCTCCAATTGTCCGGGCGCCCAGCCGGCATAGCCCAGCGTGATGAAAAACTTTTCCGGACCTTCGCCGCGCGCGACCGCTTCCAGGATATCTCGGGAAGTCGTCAAGCCAATTTCATCGTTGACGCGCAAGGTGGATTGCCATTGCCCCGCTGGTTTGTGCAGCACAAAGCCGCGATCCATCTGCACCGGCCCGCCGAAATGCACTTGGACATCGCTGATCTCGCGCTGCGTGGTGGGAATATCGATTTGCTCCAGCAAGGCGGATAAGGTGAGATCGACCGGGCGCGTTAAGACGATGCCCAGGGCGCCTTGCTCATTGTGTTCGCAGATATAGGTCAGGGACTTGGAAAAATAGGGGTCCGCCATGTTGGGCATGGCAATCAAGAAGTGGTGCGTGAGGTTTACGTTTTCCATGGTGCAGCCATTTGTGGCATATTGTACCGGCCTCGCCGCCGGGGCACAAACGCCTATAGGTAGTGTGGGAAAAGATTGTTTAATTTTAGGAGAGTAGATCGTGCAAAACGCGCCGTATGAAGTACAAGTGGAAGCGGGTAAGGAATATTGGTATTGCGCTTGCGGCAAGAGCAAAACCCAACCCTTTTGTGACGGTTCGCATGAAGGCAGCGGCATTGAGCCGATTCCATTTGTGGCGGAGAAGACCGAAACCGTCTGGCTGTGCGGCTGCCGCATGAGCGAAAATCTGCCGTTTTGCGACGGCACGCACAACGACTTGTAGCCATTCGTTTTACCCCAGATGACGGCTTTTTGCCGTCATTTTTTTGGGCGCAGAAAATGCTTGATTGCCGACCGAAACCTATTCCGGGTCTGGTGTAATAGTCTACCGATCAGCAATTCCATGACGGATGTATTTCAACTGGAATAGGCGCAGAATCAGGGTAAAAGTTTTCCCAAACGACGAGCTGCGGGGTTCGAATCATGAATCACATCATCGTTCCAAGCATATATCTGCTGTCTGGCATTTGCGCTTACGCCGCGGTCACTCACTTTATCGCAGGAGCACGGCGTCCTTACAACCGGACACATCTGTTGTTCTCTGGCATGTGCGCCGTCATAGCGCTTCTTGGCGTTAGTGTCGGTTTGGGTTATCAGACGGCAAGCGTTGCCGAAATCACACGCGTGCTCAAGTGGAGTCTGGGCTCCGGGGCATTGTTTTTCATGCTTTTCCCCTGGTTTGTCGCCGAGTACACCGGGGTTAGTCCAAAACCATGGCTGATCGGACACGGTATATTGTTGGCCATTCTGTTCATTGCCAATTTGGTCTTGCCATTCAGCCTCCAGTTTGCGGAAATTCAGAATTTTGAATTGTTGCACCTGCAATGGGGCGAGGTTGTCAGCTTACCTGTGGGTAGTTCCAGTATTTGGTTTGCTATCGCACTAGCGGCAGTCTATTTCGCTTATGGTTTTGCGCTGTACGCCCTGGGTATACTTTATCGTCACGGGCGACAACGCGAATCACTTATCATGATGCTCGCCATCGGGCTTAGTCTGCTCGCATCAACCGAAGGTATTCTGGTTCGGCTTGGGGTGGTTCAGTTTATTCATTTGGGCCCTTTTGGTTTTTTGGCCATGGTCATTGTCATGAACGTGGCGCTCAACTATGAGTTGCGCCAGAGAGGTAAGCGTATGCAGACGGTTCTCGATCATATCCCGGCAGTGGTCTATATGAAGGATGCGGGTGGGCGATATCTGTTTATCAACCAACGCTATGAAGAGCTGTTTCAGGTGGATAACAACCGGATATTCGGCAAGACCGACGAGGAAATATTTCCTGCGGAGCAGGCCAAGGCCTTTCGTCTCAACGATAAAACTGTTCGGGATTCTGGTCGCCCTCAGGAGTTTATGGAGGTAGGGAATCTCGCGGGTGTACCGCGCACCTACAATTCGCTCAAATTCCCAGTGTTCCATGATGACGGCACGCTTTACGCTATCTGTGGCATCTCTCTCGACGTCACCGACCATAAACGCGCGGAAGATGATTTGCGTCGCAGCGAGACCCTCTATCAAACCTTATTCGAGCAAGCCAACGACGCCATCTTTCTGATGAAAGATAACCGCTTTATCGATTGCAATTCCAAGACGCTGGAGATATTTGGCTGTACCCGTGAGCAAATCGTGGGGAACACGCCGATGGCCTTTTCCCCACCGCGCCAGCCCGACGGACGGGATTCGATGGAAAAAGCCATGGAGAAAATCAACGCCGCTTATGCTGGGACGCCACAGCGCTTCGAATGGCAGCACACGCACTTCGACGGCACGCCGTTTCATGCCGAAGTCAGCCTGAGCGCCTTGAACCTAGACCAAGAGCGATGCCTTCAAGCCATCGTGCGTGACATTACCGAACGCAAGCGCATCGAGGACGCCATCCGCAATATCGCCGCAGGTGTCTCGATACAGACTGGTGAGGAATTCTTCCAGCAATTAGTGCTACAACTCGGCAAGCTATTCCACGCTAAATACGCCTTCATCGCTCTGCTCGACGAGGCTGATCCGATGCGGATGCGCACCCTTGCAGTCAGCCAGGATGGGGTCATCGCTGATAACATGCGCTACCGCCTTGATGAGACGCCCTGTGCCAACGTCGTCGGTCGCGGCACCTGCACTTATCCCGAGCATGTGCAGCAAATATTTCCTAAGGACGTTCTGTTGCAGGAGATGGGTGCGGAGAGCTATATCGGCACGCCGCTCTTCGATGCCGGCGGCCGGCCCTTGGGCATTATTGTTGTACTCGATACGAAGCCCATGCTTGGCACGCGCGAGGTTGAACCCATCCTGGAGATTTTTGCAGCCCGCGCCAGCGCGGAGATCCAGCGCATCCAAGCTGAAACAAATATCCGCCGCATGGCCTATCAGGACTACCTGACCGGGTTGGCCAATAGAGCTTTGCTGCATGAACGTCTCACTGAACAACTGGGGCGCAGCAGACTGTCTTCCCGCTTCGGCGCGATGCTGCTAATCGATCTGGATCATTTCAAGACCATCAATGACGCACTCAGCCACGATGTTGGAGACGAGGTGCTGCGGGTGGTGGCGCATCGGCTGGCTGATGCCGTCGGCGAACACAACCTGCTTGCACGCTTGGGCGGAGACGAGTTCGCGGCACTCATCACACCGGATTTCACTAATCGCGAGGACGCCGCGCGCAAAGCCAGAAACATCGCAGAGCTAATTCTACAAGCGCTATCGATCCCGCTGACCGTTGGTGAGCGCATCCTCAATGTCGGCGCGAGCATCGGGGTTGTTCTGTTTCCGGAAAATGAGGGAACGGAGTTGGATATCCTGCGTCAAGTGGAGATCGCCCTCTACCACGCCAAGCGCATGGGGCGCGGCAACATTCAGTTTTTCCTGCCAAGTCTGCAGGCTATTGTAGAAACCCGGCTGCGACTGGAAGAAGGCTTGCGCAGCGCCATTGTGAGCGAGGAGCTGATGTTGTATTTCCAGCCGCAAGTGAATGCCGCAGGGCATGTGGTTGGCGCTGAAGCCTTGTTGCGCTGGAACCATCCTGAGCGCGGATCCGTGACGCCGACAGAATTCATACCCATTGCCGAGCGTAGCGGCTTGATTCATCCCCTCGGCACCTGGGTGTTGGAGCATGGATGCGAGAGGCTCGCGGCTTGGTTGAATGCAGGCGCAGCGTTTTCTGGGCATTTATCGATCAACGTCAGCCCTTGGCAATTCGCGCGTGAAGACTTTGTGCGGCAGGTGACGCGCGTTTTGGAAACCTACCAGCTTCCGCCTGAGCGCTTGATGCTTGAACTCACGGAATCCGCGCTGCTGTATGAGTTGGAAGAATCCATCCAGAAGTTACATGCGTTGCGCGCGCTCGGGCTTAGCGTGGCGCTGGACGACTTTGGAACAGGCTATTCTTCCTTGGCATATCTCAAAGATCTGCCGCTCGATGTGATCAAGATCGATAAAGCGTTCGTGCAGGAACTCGATGGGGCCTCGGATCATCCGCTGGTTGAAACGATGATCGCCATCGGCCATCACATGCGGCTGGGGGTGATCGCGGAAGGCGTGGAAACCAAGTTGCAGCGCGACACCTTGGTCAAGCTTGGATGTGAGAATTTCCAGGGCTATTTCTTCGCGAAACCGCTTGCCGAGCCGGACTTTATGCAATGGCTTGCAGACCGGCCGGGTTGAGAAAACTAATGGGTACAGAATTCCCTGCTCACCATCAAGCCGCTGCCGCTAGAATTTCCGCCACACAGCACGTCAAGCGCATCGCGTAATCCAAGTGCAAAAACTCGTTCGGCCCATGCGCGTTGGAGTGCGGGCCGAGCACGCCGGTGATGACGAATTGCGCCTGCGGGTATTGCTGGCCGAGCATGCTCATGAAGGGGATGGTCACACCTTCGCCTAAAAATCCTGCGGCTTTTTCGTAATGATGTTGCGAGGATTGATTGAGCGCTTTTTCCAGCCAGGGCGCGAGCGGCGGTGCGCTCCAGCCGGTGGCGGCTTGTTCGATATCGAAGCTGACTGATGCTTGGTGCGGCGGATCGGCTTCCAGTATTTGCTTCAAGGTTTGCGCCGCTTGGCTTGCATCGATGGATGGCGGCAGGCGCAGCGAGAGTTTCAGCGCGGTGCTTGGGCGCAGCACATTGCCGGCGCTGGCCAGGGGCGGCAGGCCGTCCGCGCCGGTGACCGACAGCGTGGGACGCCAGGCGCGGTTGAGCACGAGTTGGGTCAAGTCCTTGGCCAGCGCCTGGGTGGCGCCGTGGAACGGGAATTTCTCGAAGATGCCGCGCCCCAAGATCTGCGCCGCTTGCGCCGCCTGGCGCTCGCGTTCCTCCGGGATTTCGGCGTGGAGCGCCGCAGGTAAGATTTTCCCCGTACTTTCATCTTCGATGCGCGACAGCAATTGGCGTGCGATGCGAAAGCTGGATGGCACGACGCCACTGGCGTCTCCTGAGTGTACGCCCTCACTGAGTACGCTGACGCGCAGCGTGCCGCCGACCATCCCGCGTAATGATGAGGTACTCCACAGCCGTTCATAATCGCCGCAACCGGAATCCAATCCGATCACCAAATTGGGCGTGCCGATACGCGGCGAGAGGGTTTGCATATAGGCCGGCAAGTCGGGGCTGCCGGATTCCTCGCTGGTTTCGATCAGTGCCACGCAGCGCGGGTGTGAGACGTTTTGGGTTTGCAGGGCGGCGATGGCGGCGAGCGAAGAAAAGATCGCATAGCCGTCATCGGCGCCGCCGCGCCCATAGAGCTTGCCGTCTTCGATCACCGGTTGCCACGGCCCCAAGTCGGCGCGCCAGCCCGTCATCTCGGGTTGCTTGTCCAGATGGCCGTAGAGCAACACCGTTTTGGGCCGATGCTCTTTGCGGTCGCGCTCCAGCAGTGGCGGCGAGCGCGTCTCGCCCTGGAATTCGGGAATGTCGATGAAGACCGTCGGCGTGAGTCCCGGCAGCCGCACCACCTCGATTTGCATGCCGGCAATGGCCTGTCGTTGTGCCCAGTTCACGGCCAAATCAACGGCGCGGTCGATGTGCCCATTGGCTTGCCAATCCGGATCGAACAGCGGCGACTTGGCTGGGATGGCGATGTATTCCGCAAGACGCGATGTAATGTCGGTTTGCCATTGCTGGGCAATGTGCAGGGCGAGTTTTCGCTGATCCATAATTTTGTTCCGGCTAATTTTTAAAGGCCGAGATTATCCTTATTTTTTCAGTTTTCCAAGCGATAGTTTTTATTATCAATTGTTTTATATGAAATAAATAATGAATAATAAATTGTAAATTTATAAATAAAAGATAAAATGAGATTTTTAAGGGAGAAAACCATGCGTTATTTGCTCTTAATGCTGTCTATGATTTCGGCCATGGGTATGGTGAGTCCGGCCTTGGCCAAGACCCAAAAAGCCAAGCCGGTGACTTTTGTGATGCAGATGACAGTGGCAGAGGAGTTGCAACAACGGCGCGCTTTATTGCAAATTGCCAAGGTGCTGGAAGATATCGGGCCGGATAAGGTTGCGATCGAGGTCGTGGCCTACGAAGGTGGAATCCTGTCCTTGCTGGCCAATAACGCTAGCACCGCCTCGCTCGTGGCATCCTTGCATCGCCAGGGGGTGAAATTTAAAGCTTGCCGCATCAGTATGCGGGCCTCGGATTTGACCGAGTCCGATTTCCCCCTGGAAGTGGAGTTCGTGCCGGCCGGCGCGCCGGAGATGATCCGTCTGCAACTGCAAGGGGCGCGCTATTGGCGGCCTTAATACAAAAGCCCTTGGATAATGTGCTAGAAACGACTGAAGAGCCGATTCGGACCAGCATTGTCAATGCCGCCGAAGCGCGCTTTGCGGAATACGGTTATACCAAGACCACGCTGAATGAGATCGCGGCCGAGGCCGGCATGTCGGCCGCCAATCTGTATCGATTTTTTGAGAATAAGCTGGATATCGCCGCAGCGGTGGCGCGGCGCTTGCTGGCGCGGCGCGAAGCGGCGCTGCATGCGGCGTTGCAGGGCGAGCAAGCCGCTGCGCTGCAATTGCAGGCTTATATCCTCACGGCGCTGCGCTTCGACCGAGAATTGGAGGCCGGCGCGCCGCACTTGGCCAAAATGTTGGAAAAGTTGATCGAGGAGCGCAAGGAACTGGCGGTGGCGCAGCGCAAGGCGCGCCAGGAATTGCTGACGCGCCTGGTTCAAAGCGGCATAAAAAACGGGGAATTTGCGCCGGGCGATGCCGCGCAAATCGCCCAAACACTGCGCGCCGCACTGATTTTATTCGAGACGCCGACGCTGCATCGGCAATATCCGCAAGCGGAGATCGAGCGCTTGGCGCAGCAAGTGGTCACGGTTTTACTACAAGGTTTATGGATGGAGAAGGCATGAACGCAACAGCGGATGCAGCATTGGTTTGGTTTCGTCGCGATTTGCGCGCCTTCGATCACGCCGCCCTGTCGCGCGCCTTGCAGGCCTATACGCAGGTCTATTGCGTGTTCGTGTTCGATAGCGAAATCCTGGATGCGCTGGAAGATCGCAACGATCGGCGCGTCGAATTCATTTGGCTGACGATCAAGGAGCTCGACACCACGCTGCGCCAGATGGGCGGCGGCTTGATCGTGCGCCATGGCCGCGCCAGCGCTGAGCTGCCGCGCTTGGCGCGCGATTTGGGGGTGCGCGCGGTGTTTGCCAATCGCGATTACGAGCCGCAAGCCATTCGACGCGACGCAACGGTGGCGGAAGACCTGGCGCAAAGCGGCATCGAATTTAACCTGCACAAGGATCAAGTGATCTTCGAGCGCGACGAGATCATGAGCGGCAGCAATCGGCCGTACAGCGTATACACCGCCTACAAAAATGCCTGGTTGAAGCGCCTCACCGACGACGATCTGCAAGTGCATCCGATTGCAGAGCTGGCGAGCCGCTTGGCGCCGCCGCCGGAAAGCAAGATGCCCAGCCTGCAGGAGTTGGGATTTATCAGCAGCGATCTGGCTAGCCTGGAAATCAAGCCCGGCATGTCCGGCGCGCGCGATGCTTGGGAGAAATTCGCGCCGCGCTTGGCCAATTACGAAAACACGCGTGATTTTCCGGCGCTGGACGGCACTTCGCATCTGGGCGTGCATTTGCGCTTCGGTACATTGTCCATTCGCAGCCTGGCGCGCCATGTGTATTACGCCGCCGGCAAGGGCGCGCAAGTGTGGCTGTCGGAGCTGATCTGGCGCGAGTTTTTTCAGATGATTTTGTACCACCATCCGCGGGTCACGCAGAACGCTTTCCGCACCGAGTTCGACGCCATTGTTTGGGATGAGCGCGAAGATCTGTTTCAAGCCTGGTGCGATGGGCGCACCGGCTATCCGATTGTCGATGCCGCGATGCGGCAATTGAACCAGACCGGCTTCATGCATAATCGGCTGCGCATGATCGCGGCGTCATTTCTGGTCAAGGACTTGCACATCCATTGGCTGAAAGGCGAGCGCTACTTCGCGCGCAAGCTGCTCGACTACGATCTGGCGGCGAATAACGGCAACTGGCAGTGGGCGGCCTCCACCGGCTGCGATGCGCAGCCGTATTTCCGCATTTTTAATCCGCTGACCCAGTCCGAGCGCTTCGATCCGGATGGGGTGTTTATTAAACGCTTCGTGCCGGAGCTGGCTGGGTTGGAGACGCGCGATATTCACGCGCCGTGGAATTTATTGCCGATTGAGCAGCAAGCCTGCGGTGTACTGCTGGGGCGCGATTATCCGGCGCCGATCGTCGATCATGAGGCGGCGCGCGCCAAAACCTTGGCCTTGTTCAAGGCGGTACGGGCCGATGCGGCCTAATGTATTAATGAATGCGCGGGTGGCGCAAGCATATAATGGCAAGCTCCAGGGCCTTATATAATTATCGGCCGGATGGACAGCACAAGGAATGGCGGTATGCAGCGACCAAGCAGACGGGTGAGCGATCAGCGCGATAGTAACGATCGACGCGCCCTGCCGGATCGCCGACGCGATGCGCATTGGTCCGCCGCCACACGTTTTCCCGGTTGGACGGAACAGAAAGTGCAATTCCTCACGCGCTATTTGTTCATTGTGCTGGGGGTGGTGTTCTTCAATTTCTCCGGTGAGTTCAAGCCGACTTGGCTCACGCTGCCGCAGCTCAACGCGGTGTTCGGCATCTACTTCATCATCAACAGTTTGGCCTTCGTGCATGCGCACATGCACACCGATTCCACCTGGCGCTATCGCGCAGCCATGTGGATCGATATCGCCCTGGTGTCTTTGTGCGTGCTGAACGACCCCTACAGCATTCCGCCCTCATTGCTGGTGTTCATCATGGTGGTGCTGGGCAATGGCATGCGCTACGGCATGCGCCTGTTCGGCGAGGCGCTCACCGGCTCCTTCGCCGGCGCCATGCTGGCCCTGAGCTTGCGCAATATCGGCAGCGCCGATGGGCTGACGCCGGGCGTGATGTTCCTCAATCTGTTCGGCGGCATTATCCTGGTCTACGCCTACATCCTGATGAGCCGCATCGAAGCCTCGCGCATCGAATTGGAGCGGCAAAGCAGCGTCGATTCCCTGACCGGCCTGATGAACCGGCGCGCCTTGTTCGATATGGCGGATTATCTATTCGAGCGCCTGGCGCAGGGCAAGAATCTGGTGGTGATGTTCGCCGACCTGGACAAGTTCAAAGCGGTCAACGATACCTACGGCCATGCTGCCGGCGACGATGTGCTGAAAGAATTCGCGATCACCCTGCGCGACTGCATGCGCGGTTCGGATATTGCCGCGCGCTTCGGCGGTGACGAGTTCGTGCTGCTGCTGCCGAATACCGCGCTCGACGAAGCGCGCGCGGTGGCGCTGCGCTTGCAGGCCAGGACCGAGCAATTCGCGCAGCAAAAACAGATCGACCTCAGCGTCAGCATCGGCATCGGCGAAGCGCCCACCCACGGCCAGGATCTGGCGGTCTTGCTGGAACAAGTGGATCAAGCCATGTATCGCGCCAAGGCGGATGGCAGGAATATTGCGGTGATTGTTTGAACGGACATCTGTAGGGGCGAGGCATGCCTCGCCCGCTACGTTAAACGGGCCGGGCATGCCCGGCCCCTACAAGTATTTTATTGGCTGGCGAGCTGATCGGAGCGGGTAAAGCTCCAGGTGCGCGTGATGCCGAGAATGTCGTAGTCTTTGCGAATATCGTCGGGAAAAGCCGAATAAGGCGCCGCCAGTTTGATAATCCGAATCGCCGCCTGATCCAAGATTTTAGAGCCCGACGAGCGCACCACATCGGCGCTGTCCACGCTGCCGTCAGAGCGGATATTCACGGTAATCTGCAAGGTGCCATACAGCTTTTTTTGCCGCGCTTCTTCCGGATAATTTAAATTTCCTACGCGCTCCACTTTCAGGCGCCAGCTTTCCACATATTGCGCGAAGCGATATTCATCGGTGCGGGCGCCGATTTCCTTGCGTTTCGGCCGGCTTTGGTAGGCGTTGTGCTCGCGGGCGATTTGCGCTTCTAGGCGTGCGATTTGCAAGCTGCGCGTCATGATGTCGACAGCGTCCGGGGCTTGGCCGGGCTGCGGTTGCGCCTGGGTCGGGGGCGCGGGTCGGGTCAAATCCGGCTTGGATTTTATTTGCAACAGCAAGCGCGCTTGCTGTTGCTCCATTTCCTGCACTTGCTGCATGCGGGTCTTCAACTCGAGCTGCGGCTCGGCATCTTTTTGCAGCGGGAACGGCGTGGTGGCGACAGCCTTGGCGTCGGTGTTGCCGCCGCCATCCAAGTTGGTTTGGGCCAAGGCATCGGCTTTCACCGGGCGCTGTGCGGATTTGCTGTTGACCAGCACCACTTGCAAGGAAGTCGGCGCGTTATCGCTGCTTTTGCGTGTGGAATGGCTGAAGTGCACCAACAACAAAAGGCCGTGCAGCAATAGCGATATAACGAGAAAGTAGAGCAGATAGTGCGGTTGCTTGCGCTGCGCGCCATACAACTGCGAATTCGGGATGTTGATCGGGCGTACTTGGCCCAAGACTGCACTCATTTCAATAGGATATCCTGCATCGCTGCATTGTAAAGATTAACTTTCGCTCATGCTAGACCGGCACCAAGCTCAGAAAAGGACAGCTGAGTTCCAGGGTAAGTAAATCCATGTCGCGCAAGGTGAGTTTGACGCGCGTGCCGGGCGCGGCTTCGGGCATGGCGATGGCTTTCACCACCAGCGGCACATTTTCCAGGCGCACCAGATTTTCACGAATGACCGCGCCGCTGACCTCGGTGATGCCCTCTTGCTGGAAATAGCGCATTACCCAATATTTTTCCATCTGGCGCTGAAAATCATTATAAGCCTCGTAAGCCTGCTCAAAGGCGAATACGGTGCCTTCCAGTTCCTCGGTTTTGACCCTATAGGGCGGCGTTTCGCCGCGTACCAAGGCAATCAGTTGACGTTGATTGACCAGGTCAATGTAGCGCCGCAAGGGTGAGCTGGACCAAGTGTAATGCGCCACCCCCAAACCTTGGTGGCCCAAGGGTTCCGTGGTCATGCGGGTTTTGCCGCTGGTCTGGGCGCGGTAAATGGCCGCGACTTTATGCTCCGCCAGCATGTCGCCCCAGCGGCTATTCGCCAGGATCATCATCTCCGCGACCACCTTATCGATGGGTGTGCCGCGCATGCGGTGCGTGATCTGCACGCGATCTTCGATCACTTTGAAACTGTATTCCGGGATCAAGCCGCGGCCGGTATCTTTGACGCCGCGCTGCACTTCCAAGTGATTGGCAAATTGCCACAACCATTCCAGCTCGGTGCGATATGCATAATCCTCGCCTTGTCCAATGGTCTCGACATTGAACAGCGGTTCGAGTTGTTCGTGGCGCAAGTTGGCGGCGATGGTCACTTGCTCCACGCGGCTTTCCATGGCGCGCACGCTGAAGTCCGGCGCCACGGTGAGATACAGCGACAGCGCCGGGCAGGCTGCACCCTGCTTGAGCGTGAATACTTCGACCGCGCTGTCCGGCAGCATGGTGATTTTTTGCCCCGGCATATACACCGTGGATAGGCGCCGGCGCGCAATGGCTTCCAACGGCGACTCTAGCGCGATGCCCAAGGCGGGTGCGGCGATATGAATGCCGACGCAGTAGTCGCCGTTGTCGAGTTTTTGCAGGGAAAAAGCATCGTCGATTTCGGTGGTGGTTTCATCGTCGATGCTGAACGCGGAAACGGCGGCCAAGGGTAAATCGGCGGGAGCTAAGCAATCCAAGCTGCCGCTAAAGCCCGGCCCGGCAGGAAACCACTCGCGTAAAAAACGGTTGAGATGAAAATCGTGCGTCGAAGGAATCGCGCCGCATTTCGCCAGCAAGTGCAGTGCGCTCAACCCGCAGGCAGTAGCGGCTTGTTCCAGCGCTTTGGTCTCGACCGCGTTCTTTTCCGGTGCGTAGAGCAGCGCCGGCAAATGCGCAGGAAATTCGACTGGCAAGTGAAAGCTGCGCAGCTCTTCGACATAGCGCGCCAGCAGGGCGGCCTGTAGGCGCTTGC
Organism: Pseudomonadota bacterium; assembly: GCA_021812385.1. GTDB lineage: Bacteria > Pseudomonadota > Gammaproteobacteria > Burkholderiales > Thiobacteraceae > RBG-16-58-11. The sequence goes on from JAKANO010000015.1 coordinate 51,615, forward strand.
GTTCCTCGCTGGCCAGCGCGGCCTTCAGCGCATCCGCCGGCGCGGCCTTATAGCGGCCACGGCCCTTCTTGTAAAAATACATCGGCGCGCTGTGCAAGCGCAGCAGCAAACCGGCGGTCTCGACCGCGTTGGGCGCGTGGCCGAAATAATCGCGGCCCAAGCTTTGATGCTCGAATTCTTCCGTGCCGCTGACTTCCCACAAAAAGCTTAGATCGATGCCGTCCGCGAGCGCCTGCGCCGCTTCCATGAAACCGCTGAGCGCCGGTTCCTTGAATTGCAGCAAGACATTGCCGGCCTTGATCTTGGCGCGCTTGCCGTGCAGGGTTTCAACCTGGAACGAAGTGGTATTGTCGGCGAGGATGGTGCCGACTTTGAAGCCGCCATCCTCTTCGAAGAAAACATGCATGGGGAAACTGCCGGAAAAAGGAGCGCCAGTTTACCGGAAGTTCCGCATGGCATCCACCGTGGCGTCGGCGGCGATGCTGCGCGCACCTCGACTCAAGCGTTATCCGCTCATCTCCGCAAACGCCAAAATTTCATCCAGATAATTTTCAAACTGCTGAAAGCTGTGATCCCCACCCGGAATCACGCACTGCTTCGCCCCGGCATAACGCGCCACTGCAGCGCGATAATCCAACAGTTCATCGCCCGTCTGTACCAGCAGAAAATAATGCTCCGGATGCAAGGTCTCGACTTCCAAGGCCTGCAATTCCGCCAGATGCTGCGCCGTCAGCTCGTAAGTTTCGCTGGTGTAGTAATTGCGTTGCGGCCCCAGCAGCGGCGCCAGCAAGCGATACGGCGCCACCGCCGGATTGATCAACACCGCGCGCAAGCCATGCCGTTCTGCAAGATACGTCGCGTAATACCCGCCGAGCGAACTGCCCACCAAGGTCGGCTTGCTCGGCATTTGCGCGAGCAAGGATTCCACCAGCACCATCGCCTGCGCCGGCCGATGCGGTAGATCGGGTGCGACAAACTGCGCGCCACGGCCCAGGCGATCCAGATGCGCTTGCAGTACTTGCGCTTTGTGCGAGGAATGCGCGCTGTTGAAGCCGTGTAGGTAGAGGAGCGTCAAGGGTTGTTCCGATTAAGGCGCGGGGCTTTAGTAAAGACATTCTGTAATGCGGGCTTGATTTCGATTTTTGGTTGAACAATTACACGATAACCAAAATTGTATTACGTGGTTGTTTATCCCCGCGCCTAAAGGCTCAAATTAATCCATTTCGGACAGGTGTGTTTTAGAAAGCAGGCATTGAACGCGTTGTTATGCGTTTTCATCTGTGGGACCAACCCAAAACAACGGGTTATGCGCCACCTCCCAAAGATGGCCATCAATATCTTTGAAGTAACCGCTGTAGCCGCCCCAAAATACCTTCTGTGGTTTCTTAACTAAAGTTGCTCCAGCCTCGACTGCTTGCGATACCACCTTATCAACCTCTTTTTCAGAGGTGACGTTGTGCGCTAGCGTAAATGCTTCGAAACCTTCACCTTTAGAAGAAACCGTTGCATCTTCAGCCAGTGCTTCCCGGCCATACAACCCAAGCCATGTACCGTTGAGAGTGAAGAAAGCAACCTCGGGCGGCGACTCCATTCGAGGAAACCCCAGTCCTTTTTCATAGAACTCGATGGCCGCGGCAAGATCGCGAACACCGAGCGTGATCATGCTGATTCTTGGCTTCATTGGCGAGATTTCCTATCTTTGCGCATAACGTTCAAAGTAGCAGGCGCTGCGCGGTTTTTCGCGCAGGTCCGGTGGAATGAGAAGAAAGACGGGGTCATAAAAGGCGGGGTCAGGCCTTACATTTGACATTGGCTTGCCCACCTCTCGCGTCCAACCAATAATTCTATCCACTTCGGCAACCAGCTCATCGTAGCGCACCTAACAGCAAAATGCGCGTCGAGTTGATCAGGGGTGTGGTGTCAAGCGTAAGGGCTTACCTCAACGATGCCAACGATTGATCACGGAGTCCACAGAGAAAACCAAAGTCCCTGAACCTCTGTGCGCTCTGTGATCTCTGTGGCAAATGATTTTGATTGGGTGCATTTGATCAAGCGCTACTGCGCCAGCCGATCCAGCAACTTCTGATGTATCCCGCCGAAGCCGCCGTTGCTCATGATCAGCACATGATCGCCGGGCCGGGCGTTGCGTGCGATGGCGTTTACCAGTTTGTCCAAGTCCAGGTATGTCTCGGCCTTGTCGCCTAGCGGCGCTAGCGTGGCGGCGGCGTCCCAGCCCAGGTTCGCGCCATAGCAGAACACTTGGTCGGCATTGTGCAGGCTGGCCGGCAGTTGGTCTTTCAGTGTACCCAGCTTCATGGTGTTGGAACGCGGCTCCAACACTGCCAGGATGCGCGCATTGCCGACGCGGGCGCGCAAGCCGCTGAGGGTGGTTTCAATGGCGGTGGGATGATGGGCGAAATCGTCGTACACCGTGATGTGGTTCACCACGCCGCGCACTTCCATGCGCCGCTTTACGTTCTTGAATTGGCTCAAGGCTTCGATGCCGTGCGCCGCCGGTACGCCGGCATGGCGCGCCGCGCCGATGGCGGCGAGCGCGTTGTGGCGATTGTGCTGGCCCATCAAATCCCACTGCACGCGGCCTTGGCGCTCGCCTTTGAGAAACACGTCGAAATGGCCGTTGCCGTCCGCTTCGCCTGCTTGCCAGCCGTCCAAGTGGCTGAGCCATTCCACCGGCGTCCAGCAGCCGCGCGACAGCGTGCTGGCCACGCTGTCCTCGGTGCCGTTGGCCAGCACCAGGCCATTGCCGGGCACGGTGCGCACCACATGATGGAATTGGGTTTCGATGGCGTTGAGATCGGGAAAAATATCCGCATGATCGAATTCGATGTTGTTGATCACCAGCGTGCGCGGCCGGTAGTGCACGAACTTCGAACGCTTGTCGAAAAACGCCGTGTCGTATTCGTCGGCCTCGACCACGAAGAACGGCGTGTCGGTGAGCCGCGCCGACAGGCCGAAATTCTCCGGCACGCCGCCGATGAGAAAGCCCGGATTGAGCTGGCCGTATTCCAATATCCACGCCAGCATGGACGAGGTGGTGGTCTTGCCGTGCGTGCCGGCCACCGCCAGGGTCCACTTGTCGTGCAGGATGTTTTCCAGCAGCCATTGCGGGCCGGAGATGTAGGGCAGGCCGCGATTGAGGATTTCCTCCATCAGCGGATTGCCGCGCGCCACCACATTGCCGATCACGAACAAATCGGGGTTGAGCGCAATTTGGTTCGGGTCGAAGCCCTCGGACAAGCGGATGCCCTGCGCCTCCAATTGCGTGCTCATCGGCGGATAGACATTGGCGTCGCAACCGGTGACGGTATGCCCGGCCTGCTGCGCCAACACCGCGATGCCGCCCATGAAAGTGCCGCAGATACCTAGGATATGAATGTGCATAATGGATGCTCTCTGGCTATAACGGATGAACCGCCAAGACGCCAAGAGCGCCAAGCGTATTGGATTTTTCCAGGGGGTGCTGCAATTGTCGCCTGTTGCCCGATTCGTTATATGTAAAAATAGGTGGTGCCGTTCTTGGCGCTCTTGGTGTCTTGGCGGTTCACAAAGACCGCACTATAGCGAATTTCCCCCTAAATATGAAAACCCCCATCAATCTCATTACCGGATTTTTAGGCGTCGGCAAGACCACCGCGCTGCTGCATGTGCTCGCGCACCATCAGCCAAATGCGCACTGGGCGGCGATTGTTGCTGTGATAAATACATACAATATTGGTTGAACCTAATGATTCTCTGTCTGGATTATGTGAGAGGTTTTGCCCGAAAACGATGCCGAAGATGGTAGGCTGGGCGGAGCAGTTAGCCAATAGCGGGTCAGCTATTTGCGATTGGGAGTGGTTGGTGTGGGTACCAGCCGATTTTTAATTCTGGTTTTACTTTTACTTCAAGTTTAGTAGAGGCCTCATTTTTAAAGGCTTACTTTAGTCAATCCTATATATCTAGGACAGCGTCTTGATGAGCTGAAAATGTTTGAGCTAATTGGTTGTGAATATGTTCATGCTATTATTTTTTCAGATAAATAACCCCGATTCGGCTAAAGAGAAAGAGCGATGCCTTCTCCATTCTTAAGATGGGCAGGTAGCAAGCGGAAGCTACTGCCTCAGTTAGCCCAGTACTGGGGCGCCGATCATAAAAGATATGTCGAGCCTTTCATGGGGTCTGCATGCTTGTTTTTTTTCCTGGAACCGAACTCCGCGCTTCTCAATGACGTAAATGTGGAGTTGGTAAATGCTTTTTCTGCAATACGAAGATACCCTAAAGCGGTATATAACTTAGTCACTCAACTCCCTCAGACATCGGAGGATTATTATTTTATTCGGTCACTAGACCCTCTACAGATGAAATCCATAGCTCGGGCAGCACGCTTTATTTATCTAAATCGATTTTGCTTTAATGGGTTGTATCGGACAAACAAAGATGGAGATTTCAATGTGCCTTATGGTCCGCACAAATCTGGATCAATACCTTCGCTTGAAGCGCTGCGCTTGTGTTCCAATTCACTAAAGGGGGCTAGCTTGTGCACCGAGGATTTTGAAAGTTTCGTGCTACGTAATGTGAAGAAAGGGGACTTCGTCTATCTTGACCCTCCATATGCATTGTCAAATAAGCGTGTATTTCGGCAATATAATGCTCAAACTTTTGGTGTAGAAGATATAGATCGGCTGGATAAGCTTCTTGAAGAAGTTGATCGAAGAGGTGCTACGTTTGTTCTCTCTTATGCTGATTGCGAAGAGATCGCCATGGTTGCCGACAAATGGACGCCGTCTAAAGTGCAGATAAGAAGAAACATCGCTGGATTTGCCGATCAGAGGCGGTTGGATACTGAATTGATAGTTACCAACGCAGTGTCCAACCAAGAAATGAGTGCGCCGTAATGGAAATGATCCCGCGTCTCAGAGTTGCGGTAATTAGTGATCTCCATGCATTTGCATCGCCAGTTTCCTATCAAACGCCCTCTTATCTGGACATGTCCCAAACGGACAAAAATCAGTACAACGACCCTATGTTAGGACTCAAAAGTCTAATTGACCGGAACCAGATCAGCGCAGATATTTTGCTATGTGCGGGAGACATTGGAGATAAAGCGATTCCTGCTGCAACCTCTTTTGGTTGGGACAAAGTTAATGAGATAAAGGGTTGGTTGGGAGCTTCAGATATCATAGCAACGGCGGGAAACCATGACGTCGATTCGCGTTACAAATATAACGATTATGATGCAAAAGGAATGCTGCAATCGCTAACCCCCGCTTTCCCAGGGCTCACTACTGACCAATGCGATCGTTTTTGGTCCAGGAATTTTGCCATTTTAGAGGGCGAATATTGGCGAATCGTAACCTTGAATTCCGCTGCTTATCATGGGGCGGGGGGTGAGCAAGCGTCGGAGTATCTTCATGGCCGCGTAAGCAACCATACTGTTGCTCACTTGAAGAAGGAATTAGAAGAAAAAACAGTTGCAAAGCCTCTGAATATTCTTCTGTGCCACCACCATCCAATACGGAACAACCGAATCGAAGAACGCGATTACAGCGAGATGGCGGGTGGGGACGGTCTGGTCAATGAGCTTGGCTCTGGTGAATTGGGACAGTGGATCATCATTCATGGGCATAAACATTATCCGCGGATTACCTATGCAACAGGTGGATCGACATCACCAATAATTTTCTCTGCGGGTAGTTTTTGTGCGCAACTCTATCCAGAGTTGGGACCCAAAGCACGTAACCAGTTTTATTTGATTGACTTCCCAATTGATCAGTTCGGTAGGTTGGAATGCTCCGTTGCGGGAAAGGTAAATAGTTGGGACTGGATATCCATGCGAGGGTGGCAGAAAGCCTCTCGTGAATCAGGCATTCCGGCAGAGGCGGGTTTCGGCTATAGGTGTGCCCATCAGCATCTAGTGAATAGCATAGTCAAATACCTTACAGGGCTACAAGAGCCGTACTCGGATTGGTCACAACTAGTGGAGTGGAAAGCTGAAATCGACTTCTTGACCCCTGATGATAAAGAAGTGCTCATTAAAAACCTTCAGGAAAAAGGGGTGCAGGTTCTATTCGATGATGATGGAGTACCTGTCCAGGTAAAGGTCAAGAAATGAATCCTGAGCAAAGCGTAACGCCAACAACTTTCGAGTCATTTAACGCTCGGAATTTATCACCTCTTCAGGTGGCGAAAACATTTATCCCGCCGAAACAGTTCGAAGATTTGATTCTTAGGCGACACTCTATTGTTATCGGTCCGAGAGGTAGCGGTAAAACCACGCTGTTAAAGATGCTCCAGCCACTCGCGCTTGCGGCATGGAAGCACACAGACGCTGAACGCTTATGCCAGCGAATTGACTTCACTGGCGTTTTTGTTGCAACCGATGTTAGTTGGGGGGCACAGCTGGATGCTATGGGTACGAATAAACTGCCCAAGGATGTGCGGGAGCAACTTGGCCGGGCCGCGTTTTGTACGCATGTGTTGATTTCGTTTATCGATACGATTAGACACTGTGTGCAAATAGGGGGGGCAGGGCCTTCCTCATTATCGCGAATTGCGGTTGAACTCTCGAAGGAGCAGGAAGCTCAATTCGTTGAGATGATTGCGGGTAATTGGGAACTGCAACCGGAAATACCGAGCCTTCTGGGCATTATTCTGGCGTTGCGTGGCAGATTATCGGATATCGCAAAAATCGCACAGCGAGAAGCAAATAGCGATACAGATACCGTTTTGAATCTTGTTCGTAACACGTCATTTCTGCACTTGGCTCTGAATGAGAGCTTGGTGTTCGGCATAGAAGCATTCGGTGCCATAACCAATGATGAACATAGAAAATGGGCTTTTCTTTTTGATGAATTGGAAATCGCTCCTCGGTATATCCGACGTACGCTATTTCGGGGTCTTAGGTCTACCGATCAGCGGTTGCTTTATAAACTCTCAATCAGCCCCTACAGTGAAGACATAGAACTTCTTGAAGGAAGTGCATCAGCAATGTCTATGCACGACTACCAGAAGATTGAGCTATGGTACCCGCGGAAAGAAGAAGCTATCGATTTCTGTAACGAGCTACTTTCTTCGATGCTTCAGGAGGAACACCTTTCGAACTCAACCGCTACTGACGTTTTAGGGTTGTCTGAATTTGACCCGGATGATTCTGACTATGCGCCGCACGGAAAGAGTAGCAATAGATTTTTAAGCCTTTGTGAGAGGGATGGGAGCTTTCGTGCGTACCTCGACAAACAAAATGTAGATGTAAACAATATGCACAATCTCAGTGACAACAAACGTGCAAGCGCTATCCGAAAAGTCACCTCCATTGTCGCAATACGTGAAGCATTTAAAGGTAAGAGTCGAAAAAATCCTGATATCTATGCTGGAGCTCGATCTATTTTCGCTATCGTAGAAGGTAACCCGAGATGGTTTATCGGCTTGACCACTCCACTTATTAGAGAATTTAGGAACACCGGGAAAGTGGTAGATCGCGCAATACAGTCTCGCGCCATTTCATCTGCTTCAAATAGATTTCGTGCGCAACTCAAGACAATTCCCTATAAGACTGGGGGTGTTACTCACCCCAAGGGTTTATTAGGCCTTCTAGATCCAGTCGGAGAGGCATTTCATCGTATGGTTGTTGATGATCCTTTCGACCCGGAGCCGGCGTTGTCTTTTGTTGTGGATGCGTCTACGCAAGAAGAAGTTATTGAGGCGCTTGGTCGGGCGCTAAATTGGGGTGCGATTATCTACATACCTCGCGCTGAAGATGACCCGATCTTAACGTCGCTGAAGGGTAAAAGGTTCAGGCTGTCTTATATGCTTGCACCGCACTACAAGATTCCTCTTCTCATTGGGAAGGAAATGTCCCTGAAAAAAATTCTGAGTGGTGCAAGTCAGCCCGACTTTTTTTCTACCTAGGATGGATAGCATGGGCCGCCTCATTCGAGTTTTTCCAGTTGACGTAAATGCCAGCGATAGTGACTTACAGGGCTGGGTGGGTGACTTATACGTGACATCAATTGGTTATGAGGAGCGAGCTGTTTTCGCTGCAAAAGAGTACGCGAGTAAGAGCGGTCGGCGTTTGGGAATAGCGTTTAAGGATCGGAGGGTACTAAGTTTTAATGAGAACTTGAATTGGTGTAAGGATAACGATTTCGAAGTTATTGATTACGATGAGGGGGTATTTGCTGAGATATTCGGCAAATTGCTTGATGAAATTATTTCAGCAAAGCAAGATGTCAAGCAGGTAGTTCGCCTTGTTGTGGATGTCTCGTCAATGTCGCGCCCAATGATTGCCCAAACCATATATTCTATATGGACTAATCGAGGCCCAAATGGCATTGATATCCGGTTTGTTTACTCTTTAGCCGCATTCAGCCCCCCTCCAGAAGAAACTCCAGTAACAATTTCCAGCCCTGTAATTCCAGAACTAGCTGGTTGGTCAGATCGCCCTGATTTGCCGGCATCAGCTATTGTTGGCTTGGGTTATGAACGTGATCAGGCATTAGCGACAATTGACACCTTAGAGCCGGCAAAAACATGGCTGTTTTACCCGGAAGGAAAAGACAAGCGCTACGAAGATGCGCTGCTTGGAAACAATCAGACGATATTTGAACTTGTGTCCGAAGGCGAAGCAACGAAGTATTTACTTGAAGACCCATTTGATTGCTTCTGTCGCTTAGAAAGTCTGGTATTTGGTGCAACACAAGATACTCGCCCTATTATTATTCCTTTTGGTCCAAAGTTGTTTACACTAATTTCAATTCTTGCTGCGCTATCGCACTATCCAAAAATAACGGTTTGGAGAGTTAGTGGGGAACAATTCGGCCCCCCTGTAGATCGTGCACCTGAAGGCCATATATTCTCACTAGCGGCTACCTTCATGCATGGCAATTTATAGGCAGAAGTTGAGTTGTAGTAGCAAGTGTGCGTCTAATAACAGCGCACTTCCTTGGAAGGGGTATGGTGAATTACTTTGGCGCGATTAACCGAAGGTTAAACGCCTGTTCTCTATCAACCCGTGAAAACTTCTGTCAATCTCATTACCGGATTTTTAGGCGTCGGCAAGACCACCGCGCTGTTGCACCTGCTCGCTCAGCGCCCACCCCAGCACACATCGGCCGCGCGCTGGGCGGTGCTGGTGAACGAGTTCGGCCAAGTCGGCATCGACGGCGCGACGCTGACGCAATCCGGCGTGGCGGTGCGCGAAGTGCCGGGCGGCTGCATTTGCTGCAGCGCGCAATTGCCGCTGCGCGTGAGCTTGACGCGCTTGCTGCGTGAGGTGAAACCGGAGCGCTTATTGATCGAGCCGACCGGCTTGGGGCATCCGGCGGGCGTGATCGATGTGTTGCGCAGCGAGGACTTGGCGAGCGCGGTGGAATTGCGCAACGTGATTTGCCTGGTCGACCCGCGCCAGTTGAGCGATGACAAATATCGCAGCCTGGAAACCTACCAAGACCAGCTCGCGCTGGCCGATGTGCTGGTGGCGAATAAATGCGATCTGGCTAACCCCGAGCAATTGCAGGCGTTCGAAGATTTCGCAGCGCAGTGCTACCCGCCCAAGCGCTTGGCGGCGCAAGTCACGCATGGCGCACTCGATGCCGCTTGGATGGAGTTGGAGTCCACCGGCATGCATACCACAGTGCCGGCGCACGACAGCAGCGCATTCGTCACGCGCGGTTGGGTGTTCCCGGCGCAGCGCGTGTTCGATGCGGCGCGCCTCAAGGCACTGTTCGAGTCTTGGGCGCGTGACCCAAATATCGTGCGCGCCAAAGGCGTGTTGCGCATCGGCCGCGATTGGCGCTTGCTGAATCTGGTCGGCGGGCAAGTGGATATGCAGCCCATCGCCTACCGTCGCGATAGCCGCGTGGAGTTGATCGTGCGCGCGCAGCCGGTGCCGGATTGGGCGGCAATCGAAGCTGGCTTGCAGGTGCTCTGAGCCGCACCGCATTCTCTGACGTGGAACTATTTTTGATATGCATAGCCTGAATTGCAGTGACCTATTTAAACCTAGGCGCGCGATACAAATCGATACAAAGGACTCACAGTTCCGATACAAATTTTTGCTGTAATGGCACTGTGCGCATTGCACTCGAAACAATTGGAGATTGCATCATGACTAAGCTACAAAAATGGATTGTTGTTGGGTTGACCACGGCTGGTTTGGGTCTGGGCGCGGCTGCGGCCAGCGCGAACATGGGCCATTGCCAGCACGGCGGTTTTGATAAGGAAAAATTCGCGCAGCACATGCAACAGCGCGAGGCGCGTCTGCACGCGCAACTCAAGCTGAGCGCGGATCAGGAAACGGCGTGGACGTCTTTCACCGAAAAGATGCGGCCAAGCCCGGGCGAAGGGCCTAAGCACGAAGAGCTCGCCGGACTGAAGACGCCGGAACGCATGGAGCGCATGGCGGAAATGATGAAGCAGCACGAGGCGCGCATGACTGAGCGCGTTGCGGCGGTGAAAGAGTTTTACGCCGTGCTCACGCCGGCGCAGCAGAAAGTGTTCGACGATAATTTCATGGCGGGCCACAAGGGCGCGCGGGCACGCGGCAAATAGTTTTTACCAAGATGCATTGCAGTAGGCGAGCGTCCGCGCTGGGCGCTCGCCACTGCAATCAGCGGAAGGTTTTGATCATGGGGCAGACAGGTCGATTTGCTGCGCGCGCGGCGCTAAGCCTGGCCGTCGTACTCGGCTTGGCGTTGTTGGGGGGGTGCGCCGCATCTCAGCCCAGGCATGCGATAGCACGCACCACCTTGCCGCCGCCGACAGCGGCCGTTTCGAGCCGGGTATATTTTTATCCAATGGCCGGCCAGAGCGCGGAACAGCAGGATCGGGACCGTTTCGAATGCTATAACTGGGCGGTGAAACAAACCGGCTTCGATCCCAGTCAGTCGCGCAGCGTGCCGCGCGAGCGGGTGGAGATTGTGCCCGTGCCACCACCCGGTACGCATACCGCGGTCGGCGCGGCTACCGGTGCGGTGATTGGGGCGGCCGTGGTGCCGCGGCACGATACGCTTGAAGGCGCCGTGGTGGGCGCCGTGGCCGGTGCCGTCATCGGCGCCGCATCGGACTCGGCAAGGCAAGAGCAGGCGGCGCAGATTCAAGAGCGTTACGACCGCAAGCTGGAAGTGCAAAACGCAGCGCGCGCCGAGCAGCAAGCGCGGGATTTTCGCAACGCCATGGGCGCATGCCTGGAAGGGCGAGGCTACAGCGTGCGTTGAATCGTTGCCGTTTTGGTCGCAGGGATTAATGAACAGGAGGTCGGCATGAAAAATCATCGTAACTGGGGTGCGCCAGCGCTGTTGGCGCTGCTGTTGGGCGCGAGCATTGCCCCTGCGTTGGCTGAGCGTCATGGCGATCGCGGCGGCGAGCAGCACCGCGAGTACGACTCGCGCTATAGCCACAATCGTTACTATCCTTCGCGCGGCGTGGTGATTGACAGAATTCCACTGGGGCATCATGTAGTGCCGTTCAGGAATGAGCGCTACTACTTTTATGGCGGGGTCTGGTATCGTCCCTACGGACCGCGCTTCGTGGTGGTGACGCCGCCCATCGGGCTGGCAATTTCCCTGCTGCCGCCGTTCTATTCGACCGTGTGGGTCGGCGGCGCGCCCTACTACTATGCGGATGGCGTGTATTACGCATGGCAACCGGCGCAGCGCAACTATGTCGTGGTCGAGCCGCCGCGCGAATCGGAAGTGCTGGCTTTGCCGCCCGAGGTCGCGCAGCAATTCGTCTATCCGAAGAGCGGTCAGAGCGAGCAGCAGCAGGCGAAAGATAAATATGAGTGTCATCGTTGGGCGGTGGATCAAACCGCCTATGATCCAACGCAGCCGAATGACAATACGGCGCAACCGGACGTGACGCAGAAGCGTGACGAATACCAGCGCGCCACCAAGGCCTGTCTTGAAGGGCGCGGGTATAGCGTGCGCTAATTTTGCATTCACCCTGCGGCCCCAGTCGTCCGGCAATGCTGGCGCCTGGGGTCCTGTTTTTTTGTCATAACGCAAAACTTTCGCCTGTGCGGCGCTGCGCCCGTCACCGGGCATAAGATAAAATCAAGTAAAAACGCGTTACGCTGTACCATCTTGCAGCTTGTTGTGCGCCGGATAAGCTAATGCGCTGGAAACTTTTTGCGGGAATGGCTGGTCAGTAGAGAGTTCGTGCCGATTCTCGGTCAACGCATAAAGGTCGAATTTTAAACAGGAGAAATCATGGATTTTCTGCGGAAATTATTGCTAGCCAGTTTATTGAGCCTGCCTTTGGCGGCCTGTTCTCAGCCTACCGCGACTACTCCGGCTCAGCCCAAGGCGGAAGCCGCCTTGCCGGCAGTGCGCTTGAATGGTGCGCTGCCCGATTTCACCGGTTTGGTGGAAAAGGAAGGCCCGGCCGTGGTGAATATCAGCACGACGCAAAAAGTGCACGAGCGCGGCATACCGTTCCCGCAATTTCGCGACCTGCCGGAAGACGATCCTTTTTTCGAGTTTTTCAAGCGCTTCATGCCGCAGCAGCCTAATGGTGGTGGCGGTGGCGGCGCCCCGCGCGAATATCAGACGCACTCCCTGGGTTCCGGATTCATCATTAGCCCGGATGGCTATATTCTGACCAATGCGCATGTCGTCGATGACGCCGACGAGGTGGTGGTGAAGCTCACCGACAAGCGCGAATTCAAAGCCAAGGTGATTGGGGCGGATCGCCGCACCGATGTGGCCTTGCTCAAAATCGACGCCAAGAACCTGCCGGTGGCGAATTTGGGCGACCCCAACAAAACCAAGGTGGGCGAATGGGTGGTGGCGATCGGCTCGCCATATGGCTTTGAAAATTCCGTGACTGCGGGCATCGTTAGCGCCAAGGGGCGCGCCTTGCCGGGTGATAATTTCGTGTCGTTCATCCAGACCGACGTGGCGGTGAATCCGGGCAATTCGGGCGGGCCTTTGTTCAATCTGCGCGGCGAAGTGGTGGGCGTGAACTCGCAAATCTACAGCCGCACCGGCGGTTACATGGGCTTGTCGTTTTCGATTCCAATCGATGTCGCGATGGATGTCGTGGGCCAGCTCAAAGGCAGCGGCAAAGTCAGCCGGGGCCGCATGGGCGTGCAAATTCAGGAAGTGACGCCGGAGTTGGCCGCTTCCTTCGGGCTCAAAGAACCCAAGGGCGCGCTGGTCGCGGCCATCGAAAAAGGCAGCCCGGCGGAAAAAGCCGGCATGCAGCCCGGCGATGTGATCCTGAAGTTTGAAGGCAAAGACGTGCCCAGTTCCAGCGAATTGCCGCGCATGGTCGGCGCGACCAAGCCGGGCAGCAAGACCAAGCTGGAAATCTGGCGCAATCGCGCGACCAAGGAATTGACGATCACCTTGGCCGAGTGGGACGACGAGAAAGTGGCGGAGGCCAAGGCTGCGCCAAAGGCCGAGAAAGCCAACAAGCTGGGTCTTTCCTTGGCCGACATTAGCGCCGACAATAAGCGCAAATTGAACTTGGAAAATGGCGTGCTGGTGCAAAATGTCAGCGGCGCCGCCGAGAAAGCCGGTTTGCGCCGTGGCGATATCGTGTTGTCCTTGGGCGGCGAAAAAATCGCCAGTGTCGAACAGTTCAACAAGTTGCTGGAGCAGCGTAAACAAGATAAGAATATTGCGCTGCTGATACGGCGCGGCGACCAGATTTTGTTTGTGCCGGTGCAGTGGGGCGAGTGAGCTTGGGATTGGCGTGAGCATGGCGCTCACCCGGGCTTTACCTTGAAAACGATGGAACCGCGGAGGACGCGGAGGACGCAGAGGAATTAAAATTTTCAACGCTGCATTACCCGCCTCAGCGAACGCAACAGCTCCGCGTCCTCCGCGCTTGAGCGCTTTCATTCATTGAAACGCGCCCTCATACCCCTCTTCAGTCTCGCCGCCCTGGCGCTGGCCAGCGGCTTGCTCGCCTTGTCTTTTGGCAGCGTCGCCACATCCTGGCAATCGGTGTGGCAGGTGCTGCTGGGCAACGACCACGGCTTATCTTCCGATCTGGTATTGCAGTTGCGCTTGCCGCGCGCCATCAATGCGTTTACCACCGGCGCGCTGCTGGCTTTGGCCGGCGCGCTGATGCAAGTGCTGCTGCGCAACCCCTTGGCCGACCCCTATGTGCTGGGAATTTCCGGCGGCGCGGCCGTGGCGGCTTTGTGCGCCATCTTGCTCGGTATCGGCGGCCTGTGGTTGAACGCGGCCGCATTTGCCGGCGCGCTGATTTCCATGTTCTTGGTGTTTGGCTTGGCGCGCGGTGCCGGCGCCTGGTCTTCGCCGCGCTTGCTGCTGACGGGCGTGATCGTCGCTGCGGGTTGGGGTGCGCTGATCGGATTTTTACTGACGGTGTCACCCGATGCGCAATTGCGCGGCATGTTGTTTTGGCTGATGGGTGATCTTGGTGGCGCAGAGAGCTATGGCCTGGGTGTATTCACTTTGGTGTTGGGGCTTGCGTTGAGCCTGCCGTTGGCGCGCAACCTGAATGTGATGGCGCGCGGCGAATTAAGCGCGCGGGCGCTCGGCGTACCGGTGGCGCGTTTGCGTTTGGGGCTGTATGGGTTGGCCTCATTGCTCACGGCGGTGGCGGTGATGACGGCCGGCAGCATCGGCTTCATCGGCCTGGTGGCGCCGCATATCTTGCGTCTAGCCGTCGGCAACGATCATCGCATTTTGCTGCCGGGCGCGGCTTTGTTCGGCGGCAGTTTATTGCTGCTGGCGGATACCGTGGCGCGCACCGCGTTGGCGCCGCAGCAACTGCCGGTGGGCGTGGTGACGGCCCTGCTTGGCGTGCCGCTGTTCTTATACCTCTTATCGCGCGCGGAGCGTCGATGAGTGCCGCGCAGCCACTCCTCGAAACGCGCGGCTTGCATTTAAGCATCGGCGGCAAGCAGATTTGTCGCGATCTGAATTTCAGCGTGCAGCAGGGCGAACGCTGGGGCGTGCTGGGTGTGAACGGCGTCGGCAAAACTTCGCTGCTGCTGGCGCTGGCCGGTTTGAAAACAGCGCAGGCCGGCAGCGTGCACATGCAGGGCAAAGCGCTGTCTGAATTCACGGGCCGGCAGCTGGCGCAACTGTGCGGCGTGATGTTTCAAGACAGCGACGACGCATTTCCGGCCAGCGTGCTGGAAACCGCCTTGATCGGGCGCCACCCGCACTTGCGCGCCTGGGAGTGGGAGAGCGCCGCGGATGAAGCGATTGCGCGCGCGGCCTTGCAAGCCGTGGGCTTGGCTGAGCTTACGCAACGCACCACCAATACGCTATCGGGAGGCGAGCGGCGGCGGCTCGCGCTGGCGACCTTGCTGGCGCAAGATCCGCCCTTGATGCTGTTGGATGAACCCGTCAATCACTTGGACTTGCACCATCAAATCGACGCCCTGGAATTATTGACACAGCAAGTCACGCAGCACGGCAAGACTTCGGTGATGGTGCTGCACGACGTGAATCTCGCCGCGCGTTATTGCGATGCGCTGTTGTTGTTGTTCGGCGATGGCGAAGTGTTGCAAGGCGCGGTGCGCGAGGTATTGACTCTGGAAAATCTCTCGCGCCTGTATGGCCATCCGGTACGTAGCGTGGAAACGCCGGAAGGGGTGTTGTATTACCCTGAAATACGAAAAACTTGAACCGCAGAGGCGCTGAAACGCAGAGAAATTCGAGAGCTTTTGTTCGCGCCACAATTCATTTTCTAGGGGCGGTAATTTAAATAAGGCTTTTCTCTGCGCCTCCGCGTCTCCGCGGTTCAGGCTATTTCCTTAGTAAATTTAATTCAATGGTTTGAACGAGCCTGATCCAGCAACCCGCACAACTCGGCCACGCCTTTTAAGATACGCGGCGTGGCGCGATCGATCCAATCGGCATGCACGAAAAACAAATGATGATTGCGCACGGCGGAGAGCCGCGGCCAGCGCCGCCAAGCATCGAGGCGCGCCGGGGGCTGCGCGTCCTGGCTGCTGGTGACGATCGCGTCGGGATCGGCTTGCAATACGTTTTCGATGCTGACCGTGGGCGTCAGCGCCGGTAGTTTTGCGAAAATATTTTCGCCGCCGCAGGTGGTCAGCGCATCGCTGATGATGTGCGTGCCGTTGATGGTCAGCAGCGGCTCGTCCCATACCTGGTAAAACACCCGAACTGTTTTTCGCGCGGAATAGGTATTGCGCAAGCGCGCCAAGTCAGCGCGAAACTGTGCGGCGGCGGCCTGCGCCACGTCGCCAGTGCCGGCCAATTGACCCAAGCGCTGCAGCGTGGCGGGAATGTCGTCCAAGCGTTTTTGCAGGCTCAAGTACACCGGTATGCCGAGCTGCTTCAGGCGCTGCAATTGCGCCGGCGCATTGCCATCGGCCCAAGCGACAATCACGTCGGGATGCAAGGCGGCTATCGTTTCCAAATCCAACAGCGCGCCGCCGACGCGCGGAATGCGCCGCGCCGCCTCGGGGTAGTCGCTATAGTCCGATGCGCCGACAATGCGCGCGCCGGCGCCTGCGGCAAATAATAATTCGGTGGCATTCGGCGCCAGGCTGACGATGCGTTGCGGGGTTTGTTTCAGATGCAGCAGTTGCCCGGTGTCGTCGCGCAGGCTGAGGTCGGCGCAGGCACTTTGCACGGCGCATAGCCAACTCAGAAAAATGATAGATATCTTATGCTGCATGGGTTATTTTGTTTCGTGTCTGGGGTGTGACCCATCAGAAAGTTAAATATGAATGCCTGGAAAAAAATAATCACCGCTGGAGCGCTCGGCCTCTTATTGTATGTCGGCATTTATTCATACGCTCTACATAGTGATGGTTTTAAATTTGTTAAGAGCACCTTAGAACGTTCGCACGTTATTCAGGAAAAGGTCGGAGGCGTGCGAAAGGTAAAGCTTTCACTGTTTGGTGCCTTCAAAGAAAAATACGTTAATTCAGACCAAATCGTTACTGTATTGGTTGATGTCATTGGCGATACGAGCACTGTGACTGTCGATGTCAAAGCAAGTCGTAAAGATGGTGCTTGGAAAATAGATGCTGCATTAGTCAATGGCGTGCCAATTACTTTGGACTGAAAAGTTGTTTTTCGTCAGCATTGGTTAGGCATTTATGAACACTTGGGCGGATTACTTGGGGCTAGGGTATTGATAAAAAGCATGTCTTTCGCCATGTTCGACCCACTTAGTGTAAGTATGTTAAGCAGCATCATCTCAAGATCTTCATGGAATATCCCGTCCAGGTTTTTTATACGAAATCCACAGCAACAAATCTGAAATCAATAACGCTACCCAATAATCCGTCGGTGCAAACCATAGCCAGTGGATGTGCCAGGGAATGTGCGCAGGATTGAAGTGCGCCAGTCCATAGGCCGGGTTGAAGACAAACCACAAAAAATCTTCCGTGATCCAAAACAGCATGATGCAGGCAATCACGCGCGCCTCCAGCCGCCACGACCATTGCCGCATGAAGATCAAGGGGAAATGAAAAAACAGCGCGACGAAAGGAAACACCCAGGCGTGGTAGCCGGTCATCGGGCGCCCGCCCCAGAAGATGTCCAGCAGCCAGTGGTGCTCGATGCGCCAGGTCGGTAAATTCGCGGCCCAGCCCGCTGGGCCTTCGATTTGTATTTCTACCTGGGCGAAGAAAAAGCCGAGCAGTACAACCCAAGCTAACAGCAGCATCGGCTGCGGCGGGCGGTCTGTTCCGGGCATTTATTTTTCTATCTGGTTCAATACGCGCGCCAGCACTTGGCGTGCAGCGCCGGGCCGGCCTAGTGCGCGCGCTTTGTCGCGCATCTCGGCCAGCTTGGCGGGATGTTCCAAAAGATAGCACACGCGGTATTCGAGAGTGACGCGATCGAAGGCTTTGAGGGCGACGCCTTGCTCCAGCAGGAAATCGGAGTTGCGTTCTTCCTGGCCGGGGATCGGCGCGTTGACGATCATCGGCAGCCCCATCGCCAAGCACTCCGAGGTGGTCAGCCCGCCGGGCTTGGTGATGACCAAATCGGCGCAGGCCATCAAGCGTTCGACCTGATTGGTGAAGCCTTGCGGCACCAGTCGCCCAGGATGCTTCTTGGCGAGCGCTTGTAAGGCGGCCAGTGCGGGCGCATTTTTACCGGCCAATACGATCAGCTGGAAATTTGCTTCCAAGGTCAGCAAGCGTTCGGCAATCGCATCCAGGCTACCGAGTCCCGCGCCGCCGCCCATCAATAAAATTGTGGTGCGTTGTGCATCGAGTCCGAATTCATGCGCGCATTCGGCGCGGTCTAGCGGCTGGGCGAAGGCCGGCATGATGGGGATGCCGGTGACAGCGATCGCGGCATCGGCGATGCCTTGGGCGCGCATGCGGAACGCCACTTCATCGTTGGCCGCGAAATAGCCGGTCATGTGCTCATGCACCCACATGCGATGCAGGTCGAAGTCGGTGACTTGCACCCACACCGGGCAGTGCAGGGTGTTTTTGCGCAGCATGCGCGACAACAGTTCGGCCGGCATGAAGTGGGTGCAGATGATGGCGTCCGGCTGGAAGGCAGCGATCTCTTTCAGCAGCGGCTTGGTGTTGAGTCGTTCAACGGCACGACGAAACTTTTCCGTGGCGCTGTTGGCGTCGGCTTCGTTGGTGATTTGATACAGATAGCCCCACAGCGTGGGCGCCTTGTTCACCAGCTTGATGTAGAAATCGGTGTAGACCTTGCGAAAACCGGCGGTGACGAAATCCATCACATCCAGGTGCTTGGCTTCGACTGCGTATTCCGGCAAGTCGGCATAGGCGCGCAGGGCTTCGGCGGCGCGCATGTGCCCCGCGCCGGCGGATACGCTTAATAGCAGGATTCTTTTTTTGGACATGGGGGGGTGCAGATGCGCGTGTTGAAAAAACGTTAGGGTAACATTTACGGCGGCAGATGCTACGGGGTGGTTCAACAATTGTGCTGCGGTGAAAAAACCGCCCACCACGACAGGGTGGTGGACGGCGAGAGCAAGATCAAATTTGAATCTTGCGCGCTAAGTTTCAAGGCTTGAAACGGTACTCCACGGCAGTAAAGAAGGTGCGCTCGGCCTCTGGGTAGGCGTTAAACGTTGGGCTGCTTAAAGAGCGTACCCCATAGCTGAAGTATTTTTCATTCAACAGGTTTTTCACGCCCAATGCCAAACGCCAATTGTGAATGTCATGAAAAATCCCTGCATTGACCAGGACGTAACTGGGTATTTTGCGCCCGAAGGTGTTGGCTTGGTCGTTGTCGAAGCGCTGTGAGCCTACGTACTGCGCATCGGTGCTGAACCGTGTTTTGCTGTTCAGATTCCAGGTCAGGCCGAGGTTGGCGCCATGACGCGGAACCAAGGGGATATCGTTTCCCGTGACATCCACGCCGCCATAACTGCCTTCCCTGAATTTCGCTTCCGTGTAGCTGTAGTTTGCCTTCAGCGTTATGTCGCGCCGCGCGAGCCATGTGCCATTCAGTTCAAGTCCACGGCGTTCGGTTGGGGATAAGTTGATGTTCGATCCGAACGATCCGGCCAGGCGTTGAAAATAGATTTCGTTGTTTAAGCGCATGCGGTAAATGGATAGGCCCAGCTTGCTCGTGTTGCCTTGGAGTTCCAGCCCGACTTCCATGTCGTGCGAGGTTTGCGGTTCGAGCAAGGCGACCTGGTCCTTGTTTTCATCCACAGTGGCGATCCGAAAACTGCGCCCGGTTTTGATGAAAGTGGAAACGCCCGGCGCCCACGTATGCCTTAGGCCGAGTTCGAAGGCGGTAGGCGTGCGGTTCTGTCCTTGCGTGCCCAGGGTTGAGCGCACATGCTGCAAGCGTGCGCCCCAACTAAATTCGGTGGCTGCGCTCAGGCTGGTTTGATTGTGAAAATACAGGGCTTGGTTCTTTTGGCCGGCGAGCGTTGCGCCGCCGAAATTATCACTGGATTTATAGTTCCAATCGTCCCAATCCAAACCGACGATGCTGACGTTGGGTTTGCCGAAAAGATCATGCTGAATTTTTACCCGTGGAGTGGCGGCCAGTACATTGACTTGCGTGTTGAGCCGGTAACTTGAGTACAAGGCGCTCGCTTCGCGTTGGCGATAGGAAAGGTCGGCCGTCCATTCGGTGTTGCCAAGAGTGGCGGCGCCTCCCAGGCTGACATGTTTGCCGGTACGCGTGCTGAAGTCGTTAGGGCTGGCGGTGCCGCGCCGATCCGTGGCGAGCTGGGCTTCGGTGCGGCTGCCCGGTAAGCGCAAAGTCTGGTCATCGCTACCGAATCTTATTTTCCAGTTTATGCCGAACACGGGAAAGCGCAGATCGCCTTCAAGGTTTTCTTGGCGCACTTGATTGTTGTCGCGGTAGTTGTCTGAATCATAGCGGTTGGCATGCAGACCGAGACTGAGTGCTTGCGTACCCAGGAGTCCACCGGCCCGAACATCGGTCGTGTTATAGCTGCCGTAGTTCAGCGCGGCGTATGCCTCGCGCTGCCCGGCGCGCGGCGCGCGCGTGATGATGTTGATGACGCCGCCAGTCGCGCCGCCGCCGTACAGTACCGCGCCGCTGCCGCGCACCACTTCGATGCGTTCGATGGCATCGAGTGGAATGCTCGATAATTGCGCGGGCAGCAATTCGATTTCACTTAGTCGCTGCCCATCGAGCAGCACCAGCGTATTGCGGTCGCCGGTGATGCCGAATCCGCGCAAATCGATCTGCGAATCCGGGCTGCCGCTGTTGTTGCGGGTTTTAATCCCGGCCTCGTGCGATAGCAACTCGGGCAGCGTAGTGGCGGTGCTGTGCTCGATGGTGTCGCGAGTAATGACGCTAATGCTGGCCGGTATTTTTTCTGGTGCCGCTGCGAAGCGTTGCGGCGTCACGACCGTGCTGCGTAATTCAAAAACGGGTAGTTCTTCGGCAAAGGTGTTGCCGACAGCGCAAACGAGTGCGCTGGCGAGGATGGTGTTTCTCATGCTGACTCCTTATGGCGTGCAAACCCGCACGCCGTACGTGGTAAAGGAGAAATGCGCGGGAATGAAGGAACAGTCGAAACCGGTCTGCCGCAAGCCCGCAGCATTTCCAAATATTTCTGGCCGGTCTCCGGGCTCGCGATTAACGATTGCCGCCTTCCCGGGTTTCCCCAGTGGCGCGCAGTTTTTTACAAACTGCTGTGGCAATCTAAAACTCGCATACCGTTGCGGGTGCAGCGAAGGCTTTAGATCAGGCGTCGGGCGCCAGGTGCCAGGCGTCAGAGATGGCGGTTAACTGTTTTCCCTGATGCCTGACGCCCGTCGCCTGACGCCTAGCTCCTACCTTACTTCCCGTTTCACCCCGTGCGCCGAGCGGCGCTTGGGACACCTGAAACTGGCGCGATTGTACCGAAATATCGGGAATCGAGCCGCCGAAGATTGTTGTGTGAGTGCTTGCTCTTGTGACTAAGGCTTTCAATTGGCGAGTCAAATAGGGTGGCAGGTAAAATAAGCGGCTGTTTCTGTGCTCGAACCCCGAGCGCCGTTATTGCTTAAAGCACTTTCAAAAGAATATGTTAGCGATTGACTTTACAGTGATTTCAAACTTATAGTGTCGTCCATGGATAGCGAGCTGAAAAGCCTGGAGCAGAAAATTTCCCAGCTCGTTGGGTTCTCCCAACGGCTGCGCGAAGAAAACCACACGCTGCGGCAGCAAGTGGTGCAGGAACAAAACCAGAATAAACATCTGAACGAAAAGTTGAATGGGGCGAAACAGCGGCTCCAAAGCTTGCTCGATCAAATCCCCGAAAGTTAAGCATGGCGTCTGACTCAAAAAGCTTGGACGTAACCATCATGGGCCGCTCGTTCAAAGTGGCGTGCCCGCCGGAAGAGCGTGCCGGCCTGTTGGAAGCGGTGGATTACCTGGATCGCAAGATGCAGGAAATCAAGGAATCCGGCAAAGTCGTCAACCTCGAACGCATCGCCATCATGGCGGCGCTAAACATTACGCATGAGTTCCTCAATACCCGTGTTGGCGGATTTGATGTGGGCGACTTTAAGCGTAGAATCTCTCACCTGAATGAACAAATCGACCAGTCCTTGGCGGACGATTCCGATTTGTTCAAGTAAAGCGCACAGCGCGCTTTTCACCGCTTCATGCTCTCTGCGGTGCTCGTTTCGGTTAAACATTCCTTGAACCAATGAATCATCCTTGGTTGCGGCACTACAGGTGCTTTTGTGCGCGTCCCTCGCGGATGTACCTACGGCACTCTTGTTGCGACCCCTTGAACCCTAGGTTCAGGATGATGGCCGCGACAGCATTTGCAGGGGGCACCCCTCATTTCAGCAATGGATAAATCCACGATACGCCGCGAGATGCGCGCCCAGCGCCGCGCCATGAGCCCGCATGAAACGCGTGCCGCGGCGCTGCGTTTGCTGCGCTTGGCGCAACGCCATCGCCTGCTGCATTTTCGCCGCATCGGCTTTTATCTGCCGATGGGCGAGGAAATCGATTTGATCCCCTTGCTCAATGCCGCGTTGTGGCTGAAGCGCGCCTGTTATCTGCCGGTGATTCCCAAGCGCGGCGCGCGGCGCATGTGGTTTTCACGCATTGGCGCGCGCAACGCTTGGTATCAAAACCGTTTTGGGATTTTCGAACATGCGGCGCGCGAGCGGCGGCGTGCGCGGCAACTCGATGTATTGTTCATGCCGCTGGTCGCATTCGACGCGCACGGCAACCGCCTCGGCATGGGCGGCGGCTACTACGACACCAGCCTGGCTTATTTGCGTACGCGCCGCGTGTTCCGCAAGCCCAAACTGATCGGCGTAGCGTATGATTTCCAGCGCGTCGCAACGCTACCCAATGAGCCGTGGGATGTGCCGCTGGATGCGGTGTTGACCGACCGGGCCTTGTATCGATTTCGAAAAGAGAATTAAAGCAAAGGACCCGCTATGCGTTACTGGTTAATGAAATCCGAGCCATCCGATGTCAGCATCGACGACTTGGCCAAGCTGCCGAATCAAGCCGTGGCTTGGTATGGCGTGCGCAATTATCAAGCGCGCAATTTCATGCGCGACCAAATGAAAATTGGCGACAAAGTGCTGTTCTATCATTCGAATTGCGAAGAACCCGGCATCGCCGGGCTGGCCGAGGTGAGCGCGCTGGCGTATCCGGATGAAACCCAGTTCGATCCGAAGAATCATTATTTCGACCCCAAGGCCACGCGCGAGACGCCGCGCTGGTTCAATGTCGATGTGAAGTTTGTGAAGAAGACGCGCCTGCTATCCATCAAGGAAATGCGCGAGCATCCCGAGCTGGCGCATATGCGCACCTTGCAAAAGGGCAATCGCCTGTCGATTACGCCGGTGGATCCCAAGGAATGGGCCTTTATCGAAAAGCTGTTGTCGTCCAAAACGAGCGCCAAGTCGTAATTCAATAAGCCGGTAAGCACAACATGTTGGAATGGATGGCGTACATTGCGCTGGGCTTGTTCGCAGGCTTTTTTGCCGGCTTGCTGGGCGTGGGCGGCGGTTTGATTATCGTGCCGGTGCTGGCGTTTATTTTTGCGGCGCAGCATTTCCCCGCGCACTACGTGATGCACTTGGCACTCGGCACTTCGCTGGCCAGTATCATTTTCACCTCGATCTCCAGCTTGCGCGCGCACCATGCGCACGTGGCGGTGGATTGGAAGGTCTGGCGTGAAGTGACGCCCGGCATCGTGACCGGAACTTTATTGGGGACCGTGCTGGCGGCGTATCTGTCGGCGCACTTTCTTAAGCTTTTTTTCGTGGTGTTTGTCTTTTATGTGGGCACGCAGATGTTGCTCGACATCAAACCCAAAGCGGCGCGCGCGCTGCCGGGTTTGCCCGGCATGTTTGCCGCCGGCAATGTCATCGGCGCGGTGTCGAGCTTGGTGGGGATCGGCGGCGGCACGCTTTCAGTGCCGTTTATGACTTGGTGCAATGTGACGCTGCATCGCGCGATCGGCACTTCGGCGGCCATTGGTTTGCCCATTGCGATTGCGGGCGCGCTGGGCTATGTTGCAAATGGGCTGGCAGTGCGTAGCGTGCTGCCCGCGCACAGCCTCGGCTTCGTCTATTTGCCGGCGCTGGCGGCGATCGTGGTGGCGAGCATTGTAACGGCGCCGCTGGGGGCCAAGCTGGCGCATCGGCTGCCGGTGAAGAAATTGAAAAAGATTTTTGCGCTCTTGTTGTTTACCTTGGGCATTCGAATGGCCGTGAGTTTATTTTAAGGGAGGCTAACATGCGTATTATTGCCGCGGTTTTATTGTTGCTGACTTCCGTTTTCGCTTATGCGGGCGCGGATTATGCGCGCGAGAAAAAATGGGCCGACGAAATCACGCCGGGCATCGTGGTGGGTGATCCGGTTTATTTGGAGCTCAAGCAAGGGCACAAATTCCTGACCTTGTTTACCGAGGTCAAGGATGCCAAAAAAGCCCTGATCATTGTCCATGGCCTGGGGATTCATCCCGATTGGGGGATGGTGGGTACCTTGCGCACCCAGCTTGCCGACCATGGCTACACCACGCTCTCGGTGCAAATGCCGGTGCTGGCAAACGAGGCGACGCCCGAGCAATATACGGCCACCTTCCCGGAAGCCGCACAGCGCATTGCCGTGGCAGTGGATTTCCTGAAGGCCAAGGGCTATCAAAAAATTGCCATCGTGTCGCATAGCCTGGGTTCGCGCATGAGCCGTGTGTATGTTCTGAAACATCATTCCGAGCTGTTCGCCTGGGCGTCTCTCGGCATCGGCGGCGGCGATACGTATGCCGGCGTGAAAATTCCGGTGCTGGATCTATACGGTGAGAATGATTTGCCGCCGGTGCTAAAAGGAGTTGCGGCGCGCGCCGCATCGCTCAAGGGCAATCTCGGTTCCAAGCAAGTGAAAATACCCAAGGCCGATCACTTCTACAACAATCATGAAGTGGAAATGGTCAAGGCCGTGGAAGATTTTCTGGATTCGATAAAGTAATGCGCTGAGTTGCACCGGGCATCCGCTTGTATCAAATTCTGGCCGACAGCGTACTCGTCCTGCATTTTCTGTTTATTGCGTTTGTGCTCGGCGGCGGCTTGCTGGTGCTGCGCCGGCCGCGCTTGGCCTGGCTGCACTTGCCGGCGGTGGCGTGGGGCATTGTGGTGGAAATCATGGGCTGGGTGTGCCCGCTCACGCCGCTGGAAAATCACTTGCGTGCGCTGGCCGGGGCAAATGCTTATTCCGGGGATTTTGTGGAGCGCTATTGCTTGCCCGTCATGTATCCGGCCGGACTCACGCCGCAAATTCAGGTGCTGTTGGCGGGTGTGGTGCTGGCGCTGAATGGCGTAATTTATGCGGCGCTGATTCGCGCGCATTGGCGCCGACGTTAAATGTAAGACTTCTGCTCTTTGCGCCGCCCCGGCTTCTTTTTCAAGGACACTACCGCGACGACATCTTCCGGACCTTGCAAATCAATGGGCGGGTAAGCGGGATTGAGGGCGGTGATTTGCCAGTGCTCGCCGTTGATTTTTAATTGGCGGAAATAATATTCCGCGCCGATCTTCGCAATCACGAAAGAGCCGTCTTGCACGCTGCCTTCCGGCTCGCACACGATAATGTCGCCATGCTGGAATTCGGGTTCCATTTTGTCGTCCAGCACCATCAGGGCGAACGGCTCGTCGCTGGAACAGCCGCCGTCATCGGCGGCGTCATTGAGCGGCTGGATCGGGATAATTTTCTTTTCAGTCATGGCGCGATTTTACTACGCTATGGGTGCTGAATATAGGCGCGCTTGGAATCGGGTTTTTCACGCGCATGGGCCTGCATCGGTGGTAGGCTATCGGCTCTCGAACTTCCGGCTGTGCAGATGATGAAAACGCTCGACCAGTACGCCCTGAATGAACTTAAGCTCATTTATCTCGCGCTCTATACCCAATTGCCCGGCAATCCCATGCTGATGGATGCGGACCTATTGCAGGACTTGCAAACCTATTTGCAGGGCATGGCTAAAACGGCGGGTGTGGATGTGTCGCACCATGCGCAATGGGCGACCTGGCTGAATAACGGTGTTGTGTTGAAGAGCGTGTAAATCATGG
This sequence comes from Pseudomonadota bacterium, assembly GCA_021812385.1. GTDB lineage: Bacteria > Pseudomonadota > Gammaproteobacteria > Burkholderiales > Thiobacteraceae > RBG-16-58-11. The sequence goes on from JAKANO010000015.1 coordinate 77,587, forward strand.
CTTCTCGTTTTGTGCTCGAAGCCAGCCGTGAAAATTTTCCGCAACTGGTCTTGGGAAATTCCGATAAAGGTCCGGTGCTGACGTATTTTTGGACGCCCAAAGCCGGCCCTTGCATGATGTTGATGCCGCGTTTGATCAAGCTGGCCGAGGAATACAGCGGCAAGTTTTTGTTGGTGTTGGTCAACACCGACGAACTGGGCGCCATCGCGCGCGAGTACAGCGTCACCAGCGTGCCCACCGTGAAATTTTTCCGCAACGGCAAGGTGGTGCACACCATTCATGGCGCCGAGTCGGACGCGAGTTTCCATCAGGCTTTGCAGCGCTTTATCGCCAGCGACGCCGAGGCGGCGCACGTGCGTGCACTGGAAACCCAGCGCCGCGGCGATGCCGAGCAGGCGCGCCGGCAGCTGGCGGAGGCGGCCTTGGAAGACCCCGAAAACCCGCGCATTCCAGCCGATCTCGCCAAATTGCTGATGGCCGAGGGTGAATATCGTCAGGCGCAAGACCTGCTGTCTGCGCTACCCGTGGCCATGCGCGCGGATAGCGAAATCGAGCGTTTGCTGACGCATCTGGATTTTATTCTCACCGCACAAACGGCGCCGCCCATCGCTGTGCTGACGCAGCGTATCGCGGCCGAACCGAATGATTTGACGGCGCGCCACCAGCTGGCCAGCGTATATTTGCTGGCGGACGATCTGGAAAACGCCATGGCCCAATTGCTGGAAATTGCGCAGCGCGATCGCGCTTTTCAGCAGGAGATCGGCCGACGCGGCCTGGTCGCCTTGTTCGACATGCTGGGCGGCGCCCATCCTTTGACGGCGCGCTATCGTCCTTTGCTCACCAGTGTCTTGCGTTGATGGACTGAGAAAAAAATGGCTTCGGGGGTAACAATGTCAGCTGAAAAACGCGCACCTCCCGCGCCAGTATCCATGGGCGAGGCCTTCAAATACTGGCTCAAGCTCGGCTTCATCAGCTTCGGCGGCCCGGCCGGGCAGATCGCCCTGATGCATCAAGAGCTGGTGGAAAAACGCCGCTGGATTTCCGAGCATCGCTATCTGCATGCGCTCAATTACTGCATGTTGCTGCCGGGGCCGGAAGCGATTCAGTTGGCGATTTATATTGCCTGGCTGATGCATGGCGTGCGCGGCGCGGTGGTGGCGGGCGTGCTGTTCTTTCTGCCGGCATTTTTTCTGCTGTCGCTGCTGGCGGGAATTTATCTGGCTTTTGGCGATGTGCCCTTGGTGCAGGGGATTTTTTACGGCATCAAGCCGGCGGTGGTGGCGGTGGTGCTGTTTGCGGCCTGGCGCATCGGCTCGCGCGCGCTAAAAAATGAAGTCTTATGGATCATGGCGGCGCTGGCCTTTATCGGTATTTTCTTTTTTCATATCGGCTTTCCGTGGATCGTGCTGACGGCAGGCATTCTTGGCGCCATTGGCGGCAAATTCTGGCCCGCCAAGTTCAAGGGTGGCGGCGGGCATGGCGCGAGCAACAAGGCATACGGCCCGGCCATCATCGACGACAATACGCCGACGCCGGCCCACGCGAAATTTTCCTGGGGCAAGTTGGCGCTGAAACTGATCGCTTTCGTGGCGATCTGGTTGGCGGCCATGTTCGCCATTAGCGGCAATCAAACGCTAACCGACATGGGCGCTTTCTTTACCAAGGCGGCCTTCCTCACCATCGGCGGCGCGTATGCCGTGCTGCCCTATGTGTACCAAGGCGGCGTCGAGCACTACACCTGGCTCAGCGGGCCGCAGATGATGGATGGCCTGGCGCTGGGCGAGACCACGCCGGGGCCGCTGATCATGATCGTGACATGGGTCGGTTATCTCGGCGGCGTGGCCAAGGGCGTGTTCGGCAATCCCATTGCGGGCGGTATCGCTGGCGCGGCAGTGGCGACTTTTTTTACTTTCCTGCCGTCCTTCCTGTTCATCCTCGCAGGTGGGCCGTTGGTGGAAGCGACGCGCGATGAGATCAAGTTCACTGCGCCCTTGACCGGCATCACCGCCGCCGTGGTGGGCGTGATCATTAACTTGGCGGTGTTCTTTGCTTGGCATACTTTCTGGCCCAAAGGGACTGAAGCAGCGCCATTCGCCGGCAGCTTCGAATGGCTGCCGGTGCTGATCGCGATGGCCGCCTTCATTGCCTTGTGGAGGTACAAAGTCGACATCATGAGAGTGATTGCGGCGTGTGCCCTGACTGGCTTGTTGTGGACGCTCGCTTTGAAAATGCTGGCAGGCGCATAAGCATTGTCGTGACGGACCGTCGCATACTCCTGATCTGCGCTTTCTTGCGCGCCTGCGCCATCGGCCTGATGGGCGTGTTGCTGGGGCTGTATCTGGCGCAGCGCCATTTCAATGCGGGACAGATTGGCGTGATCATCGGCGTCGGTCTGAGTGGTGCCGCGCTGTCTTCGTTGATGGTCTCTTTTCTCGGCGATCGTTTGGGTCGCCGTCGTTCATTATTGGCGCTGGCGCTGCTGGCTACGGCTGGCGGCTTGGCTTTGCTGTGGACTACGCATTTGCTCGCGGTGTGCCTCGCGGTATTTCTGGGCATGGTCAACGGCGCGGGGCGCGATCGCGGCTCGGCCTTGGTGATCGAACAGGCGGTATTGCCGCAGACCGCAAGCGCTGCCGGACGAACCAAGGCCTTTGCCTGGTACAACGTGTTGCAGGATGCAGGGCATGCCTTGGGCGCCCTGGCAGCGGGGTTGCCGGCATTCATCGGCAATGGCGATTTGCTCGGCTATCAAATCGCCATCGCGGTTTATGCGGCGCTGTATGCCTGCACCGGCCTGCTGTATTTAGGGCTTTCTGCGGCGGTTGAAACCACCACAAAAGCGCCGCGCTGGATTCCGCCGGTGAGTGCGCAGAGCCGGCGCATCATTGCGCGCGTGGCCGGCTTGTTTGCCATCGATAGCATTGCCGGCGGCTTTCTCGGCACGGCGCTGCTGTCGTATTTTTTCTTTGTGCGTTTCGGTGTCAGTGAATCGACCATCGCGCTGCTGTTTTTCACGGCGCGCATCGCGAATGGCGTGTCGCATCTCGGCGCGGCCTGGCTGGCGGCGCGTATTGGCTTGGTGAACACCATGGTGTTTACCCACATTCCGTCCAGCATCGCCTTGATCGCCGTGGCGCTGGTGCCGCAATTTTGGATGGCGGCGATTTTATTCATGCTGCGCGAACTGCTGGTGGAAATGGATGTGCCGACGCGTCAATCGTATGTGATGGCGGTGGTGCAGCCGGAGGAGCGCACGTTTGCTTCCGGTGTGACGAGCTTGGTGCGGCTGGGGGGCTGGGCCATCGGGCCGTTCGCGGCCGGGGCCTTGATGCAAGGTGTGGCGCTGGCAACGCCACTGATCGTCGGCGCTGCGCTGAAGATCGGCTACGACGCGCTGCTGTATCTATCGTTCCGTGGCTTGAAACCGCCGGAGGAATAATTAGGGCGTGCTGGGCAACAAGCCTTCGATTTTATGCACGGCATCGTATTCATCCCACTCCGTCGACCCGAGCAGCGAGTAGCGCAACAGGCCTTCCGCATCGAGGATGAAGGAGGTTGGGAACACCGATACATTCCACGCCCGGATCGCCTTGCCGTCTTTATCCATCAGGATGGTGAAGTCGATTTTGCTGGCTTTCATCTCGCGCAGAAAATCACGCACGTCCGCCTCGGTTTCCGCCATATCCACGGCGAGTATCGCGAATGGTTTGCCGGCCATGTGCGCCTTTAAACGCTGGATGGAAGGCATTTCCGCGCGGCAGGGCGGGCACCAGGTGGCCCAAAAATTCACTAACACGACCTTGCCTTTATAGTCGGCGAGGCTGTGATTTTTACCGCTTAAATCCTGGAGCTGCAGCTGGGAAAACGGCGCGCGCGGCGCGATGGGTTTGAGCTCTCGGGCGTGCGCGCAATTCAGCGCGAACATCAGGCCGAAAATCAGCATGGCAAGGTTCTTCATGGCGTGTTCTCTAGGTTAATCGACGGCAAATTGCGAATGCCGTCATCGATGTGGGCCGCGAGCTGGTTCCTGGCGGCGCGTTCGCGCGGCAGGGCGTCTTCGCGGAAATAAAAGCGGTCGCGCATGCCCGGTAATATATTGCTGGTGACGCGACTGCCGCCACGCTCGAGTTGGGCCGTCAATGCATCGAGCTGCCAATACCACGGCGACAAGTTGCCCTGCAAAATCGCAATTGGCAAGCGGCTTTGGGCGACGATGGGGCGATACGTAGGCGCGGTGCCTGCATCCGGGATGGCGGCGTGCAGATTCGGGAACAGCAGAATGGCGCCGGCAACGGGGCGATTTGATTTGTCCTGTTGCCATAACTGTGCGCCTTCGAGCGCGAGCGTTGCGCCTTCGCTGCTGCTCAGGAGATAGATTTTGCCGTGCCGCTGCGCGGCAGCCTGGATTAATTGCACTACATCGGTCGCCGGAATTGCGTTGAGACTGCTGGGCACGGCGGGTAAAAAGCGCGCGCCGAACAAGTCTGCAATCCAGACTTCATAACCCAGTTGCGCCAGCTGTTTGGCGACTTCGTGTTCGGGGTCGACCACGCCGCGTTCCGAAGGCAGCCATAGAATTAATTGCTGTTGGCTCGCGCCATAGATGCTGATGGGCACATCCACATCCGGGGCGACGTTGATCGAGCGCGCGCCGGCGCCAGCCCAAGCCGATGCACTCGCGAGGAGCAATAAAAACAGTGCAGTTAAGTTACGCATGCAGTTATTTTGCGACCCAGGATCCGGATTTGCCGCCATGTTTTTCCAATAAGCCGATATCCGTCATTTGCATGCCGCGGTCAACGGCTTTACACATATCATAAATCGTCAGCAGACCGACTGCGACGGCCGTCAGCGCTTCCATCTCTACGCCGGTGCGGCCGACCGTTTCCACTGTGGCTTGGCAAATGATCCGCGCCGGACGGCTTTTGGTTTCAAAAGTAATATTGATTTTGGTGATGGGGATCGGGTGGCTGAGCGGGATCAGCTCGGCGCTGCGTTTCGCGCCTTGGATCGCCGCGATGCGCGCAATGCCCAGCACGTCGCCTTTTTTGTGATTGCCGGCTTGAATCGCTTTGAGCGTGGGTGCTTGCATGCGGATCGTGCCCGTGGCGCGGGCGACGCGGTGGGTTTCGGCCTTGGCGCCGACATCCACCATATGCGCTTGGCCCTGGCGGTCGAAGTGCGTGAAATCAAGGGGTTTCTTTGGCATTTTTGAACCTAGTTATCTAGCTTGTATCATACCATCCATGAAACTTGTTCATTTTTACTTGATTGCCTGGCTGTGCGCCGGCCCGGTGTGGGCCGCAGAAAATAACTTGCCCGACCTGGGCGAGGCATCGCAAACCGTTTTTACGCCGCAGATCGAGCGTAAGGTGGGTCAGGAAATCATGCGCGATATGCGTGCCGAGCCATCCTTTCTCGATGATCCCGAGGTGACTGGATATTTGAACAATCTCGGCTATCGGCTCGCCGCCGCGAGCCCGAATAACCGCCAAGAGTTTGAGTTTTTTGTGGTGCGCGATAATACCCTAAACGCTTTTGCGCTGCCCGGCGGCTACATCGGCGTGCATACCGGCCTGATATTGGCGGCACAAAGCGAATCCGAGTTGGCCGGGGTGCTGGCGCATGAAATTGCACACGTGACACAGCACCATATCGCGCGCCTCGTGGCGCAGGATTCGCGCAACAGCATTTTGTCGATCGCCGGGCTGGCCTTGGCGATTTTGGCCGCACGCTCGAATTCTCAAGTGGGGGGCGCGGCCGGCGCGATCGCGCAGGCGGGGGCGATCCAAAGTTCGCTCGACTTCACCCGTGAAAACGAGCGCGAGGCGGATCGCATCGGGCTGCAAATTTTGAGCAAGTCCGGCCTCGACCCGCGCGGCATGGAGACTTTTTTTGAGCGTTTGGCAAAATTTAATCGGCTCTACGACAATAATGCGCCGGTGTATTTGCGCTCCCACCCGCTCACCACCGAACGCTTGGCGGATATTGAAAACCGCCTGGCATCGGTCCCCTACAAGCAAATTCCGGATTCGCTGGATTTTCAGATGGTACGTGCAAAATTGCGCGCTACCATGGGGCGGCCGGAAGAAGCGGTGCAATGGTTCGACGCCGGTTTGAAAGAACATAAATTCAACAGTGAGGAGGCGCAGCGTTATGGACTCACAGAGGCTTTGCTGCTTGCGAAACAATATCCACGCGCCGAGCGCGAACTGGCGCAACTCAAAAAAATCGCACCGCCGCACCCCATGATCGAGGTGCTGGCGGCGTCCTTGAAGCGCGCGCAAGGGCAAGATAATGCGGCGTTGGCGATTTATCGCGCCGCCCTAAAATCATTTCCATTTCAGCGCGCGCTGGTTTACGGATATGCAGACACCCTGCTTGCGACACGCCAATATGCACAGTCCATCAATTTCATCGACGATGAGCTCAAGCGCTATGCCAGCGATGCCCAATTGTATGAATATCAAGCGCGCGGTTATGCCGGGCAGAAAAAAGAGTTTCTCTCGCACCGCGCCCTGGCCGAGGCTTATGCCCAGCGCGGCAATCTGGTTGCGGCCATTGAGCAGTTGCAAATTGCGCTCAAAACCCGCGAGGGGGATTTTTATCAGCTTTCGAGCGCAGAGGCGCGCCTTAAAGAACTGAAGGCATTGGATGCGGAATCGCGCCGTCCCTAAGGATTTATTAGCAGATGCTTATCTTTTGAATTTGTGGCGCGCGATGAAATTTTCCGATAATTGGCTGGTCTGACGCTTGCGTAGTTGGGTTTAGTTTGGTTATGCTTGGAGACATCCATTGTCCAAATGGCATCGTCGAGAAGGCTGGGATAGTTTAAAAGCTGGGTCGACATGGTCGATGTGTCGATCAATCAAAAACAGATAGACTTAAGGAGGAGCAATGCGAAAGAATTCCCGGTTAATGTTGGCGGCTGGTTTCATCGGCCTAGTGCTAACAACTAGCAGTTTCGCACAGGAAAATGCAAAGCCGGCTGAGCCAAGCGGTAAGGATCTTGCGTTTAATAATAAGAAGGGCAACTGCCTTGCTTGCCACTTGATGCCAGGCGTTCCAGGCGCGATTTCAAACACGACGATCGGACCCCCGTTAGTCGGCATGAAAGCACGCTTCCCGGATAAGGCAAAATTGCGCGCGCAAGTTTGGGATGCGACCAAGGCTAACCCGCAAACATCTATGCCGCCTTTTGGCAAGCATCAGATTCTCACTGAACAAGAAATCGATAAGATCGTTGATTTTATCTACGGCATCTAAATAAGTTGATATGAAGGAGTCAGTATGAACAGTAAACGTAGGTCTTTTCTCAAAACCGCAGGTACCGCTGGTAGTGTCGCGATTGCAGCTGCGGCCGGCTTGATTAAACCGACTGAAGTATTGGCGGTGGAATGGAATAAAAACGCTTTTGCGGCGAAGGGTGTTCCCGACGCATTGAAGGCGGTTGGAGCCGTAGGTGCGGCCGACAGCAAAGACATTCTGATTAAAGCTCCGGACATTGCTGAAAACGGTGCGGTCGTGCCGATTGAAGTGACCAGTAAAATCGCTGGCACCAGTGCCATTATGCTGATGGTTGAGAAAAACGCCTCGCCCTTGACCGCTGATTTTAATCTTTCCAACGGTGCCGAAGGTTATGTCAGCACGCGGATTAAAATGGGTCAAACCTCCAACGTGCGCGCGGTGGTGAAGGCCGGCGGCAAATACTACACCACGACCAAGGAAGTAAAAGTCACAATCGGCGGATGCGGCGGCTAACGAGCCGGTAAATGCCCTTCGGTAATTAACGAACTTATATGTAAAGGATACGAACATGGCAGAGCCAATGAAAATTCGCGCCACGCTTGAAGGTGATGCGGCCAATATTAAAGTTTTGATGAATCACGTAATGGAAACCGGGCAACGCAAAGACGCCAAGACGGGTCAGCTGGTTCCTGCGCATTTTATTCAAACCGTTGTCGCGAACTTGAACGGTAAAGTTGTTTTGGAAGCGCAGTGGAGCCAAGCTGTTTCCAAGAACCCGTTCTTGGGTTTCAAGGTAAAAGGTGCTAAAGCCGGCGATAAGGTTAATATCAGCTGGGTTGATAATAAAGGCGAAAAGAACAGCGCAGACGCGACTGTTTCGTAATTCAACTTGGCCGGCCTTTTTTGGCCGGCCCTCGCCACAATCGAGGAGGATACAATGAGAAAATTGCTAACAGCTTTTTTAGGCGCCACTTTACTATTCGGGGTCGTGGGCGCGAAAGCCACGCCGGAGCAGGATCGTAAAGCAACGCTGGAATACTTCCAGAAAAAATTTCCTAACATCAAGTTCGAAGATTACGTGAACGGTGCTTTTATATTCAGCCCTGACGCGTTTGCTCAATATAACAGCATCATGGAATTCCCTCCCTACCAAACCGTGCTTGAACATGGCAAGAAGATGTGGGAAACGCCTTTCAAGAACGGCAAGACGTATGCGAGCTGCTTCCCTAATGGCGCTAAAGACATTGCTGGGCATTATCCCTACTTCGATGAGGCGTTGGGTAAAGTCGCGACTTTTGAGATGGCCCTCAACGCTTGCCGCAAGTTGAATGGCGAACCTGAACTTGCCTATAGCGACATGAAAACCATGGGAGTTCTAACCACCTATGCCCGAAGCCTGTCCGATGGCATGAAAATGAACATCAAGGTCGAGGGCGCGAAAGCATTGGCGGCTTTCGAGCATGGTAAGCAACATTTTTACCAACGTCGCGGTCAACTCAACTTCTCTTGTGCTACCTGCCACGTGCAGAATGCGGGAAATATTATTCGTACCGAATACCTATCCCCGATTCTCGGACAAGCGACCCATTGGCCGGTATTCCGCGCGGGTGATAATTTGGTGACCTTGCAGACGCGCTATGTCGGGTGCAATAAGCTCGTGCGCGCTGTGCCATACGCACAGGGCAGCGAGGAATACAATGATCTGGAGTATTACCACTCCTACATCAGCAATGGATTACCGCTGCATGCAGATGTGTTCCGCAAGTAAATTGAATTAGAGGTTGAAATAAGGCTTGAAGGCTAACTGCCGGCAAGCCTTATTTTTTTATATTGTAAATAAAAAATGCCAAATGAATGGCGCTAGCAATCACAATTAGTTATTAGCAGGAGCTGAATAATGTCGATGTCTCGTCGAGAATTTCTGGAAGTACTGGCAGTTGCCGCCGCCGGTGGTATGGCGCTGGATAGCCGTGAGGCTTTAGCGGGTAATGTCCCGAAAAACTTTTATGAACTGCCAAAGTACGGAAATGTCAGCTTCATGCATTTTACGGATTGCCATGCGCAATTGTTGCCGACTTATTTTCGCGAGCCGAGCGTCAATATCGGGGTGGGCGCAGCCAGCGGCAAAGTGCCGCATTTGGTGGGCGAACATTTTTTGAAAGCTTTCGGTCTCAAGCCTGGCTCGATCGAAGCGCATGCTTTTACCTATCTCGATTTCACTGCCGCCGCCAAGACCTACGGCAAGGTGGGTGGTTTCGCGCATTTAGCGACTTTGATCAAGAATATTCGGGCGCAGCGCCCGGGCGCCTTGCTGCTGGATTCCGGTGACACCTGGCAGGGTTCGGGAACCGCTTATTGGACCAACGGCGCCGATATGGTGGGCGCGCAGAAAATGCTGGGCGTGAATGTGATGGCGCCGCACTGGGAATTCACCCTGGGTGCTGACCGCGTCAAGGAAATTGTCGAAAAAGACTTCAAAGGATCCATCGACTTCGTTGCGCAGAACGTCAAGACCGCCGACTTCGGCGATCAAGTGTTCAAGCCCTACACCATGAAGGTCATGAATGGAATTCCGGTTGCGATTATCGGCCAGGCATTTCCCTATACCCCGGTTGCCAACCCGCGTCATTTCACCCCGGATTGGACCTTCGGCATTCAAGACGACAATATGCAGAAGATGGTGGACGAAGCGCGCTCCAAGGGCGCGAAAGTCGTGGTGGTACTGTCGCACAACGGCATGGACGTGGACCTGAAAATGGCCTCGCGCGTTACGGGGGTGGATGTGATTTTTGGTGGGCATACGCACGATGCGGTGCTGCAGGCTGTTCCCGTCAAGAACCCTAAGGGGACAACCTTGGTCACCAATGCGGGCTCGAACGGCAAGTACCTGGGCATCATGGATCTGGATGTTAGAAACGGCAAGGTACAAGGTTATAAATATCGCTTGCTGCCGGTATTCTCCAACCTCATCGAGCCGGATCACGCCATGGCTAACTACATCAAAAAAGTGCGTGCACCCTACGAATCCAAGCTTAATGAAAAGCTCGCGATCACCGAGGACTTATTGTATCGGCGCGGCAATTTCAATGGCACTTTCGATCAAATCATTGTCGATGCCTTAATGGAAGTGAAGGGCGCCGACTTGGCCTTCTCCCCCGGTTTCCGCTGGGGAACCACTTTATTACCAGGCGACCCGATTACCATGGAGCGCTTGCTTGATCAGACTTGCATCACCTATCCGGCGACGACGCTGAATGAGATGAGCGGTACGCAGATCAAGGATGTTTTGGAAGATGTTTGCGACAACCTATTCAACCCGGATCCGTATTATCAGCAAGGGGGAGATATGGTGCGCGTAGGGGGGCTGCAATATACGTGCAGCCCAAACCAAAAGGTGAACAAACGCATTTCCAATATGACGCTGCGTGGAAAATCGATTGACCCCAACAAGAAATACCTGGTGGCCGGCTGGGCTTCGGTGCAAGAAAACGTAACTGGAACGCCGGTGTGGGATGTGGTTGCTGAATATTTGCGGAACGTAAAAGTCATCAAGAAGGTCAAACTGAATACGCCGACCCTGGTGGGTGTGGCTAATAATCAGGGGATTGGTACTTAGCGCGCATTACGGTAATCGCGTGGAGAATGGGAAAGGGGGGCCGTAGGCCCCTTTTCCATTCGTGTGACGGGAACGTAACCGGTGTTTAAATAAATATATGCAGCTTAAAGCGGCCATTTTGCAACGCAAATGGGTGATTGTTGTAGTGCTGGCACTCGTAGCCGGCGCATGGTACTTGTTCGGGCGCACCGCTGCGGAAGACGTTAAAAACCGCTATAAGACACAAGCCGCGGAGGTGGGCGATATTCGCCAAATCATCACGGCCAATGGCACGCTCAATCCCGTCGTGCTGGTCAATGTGGGGACGCAAGTGTCCGGTACCGTAAAAGCCCTGCATGCTGATTTCAACGAGCGGGTAGCGCCGGGTCAGATCTTGGCGGAGTTGGACCCCGCCCTGTTCCGTGCGGCCTTGGCGCAGAGCCAGGCCAACCTGTTAAATGCACAAGCCAGCCGCACGCTCGCGAAATCAAAAGAAGCTAGGGCGCGCGATCTACTGGCTAAAAACTTTATTTCGCAGACCGCCATGGACGAAGCGACGCAAGCACTCGATGCCGCCAATGCCCAGGTTGCACTGGCGAAAGCGCAGGTCGAGCGCGATAGCACCAATTTGCGCTATTCGGTGGTGCGCTCCCCCATTTCCGGCGTGGTGGTGGCACGCAATGTGGACGTGGGGCAGACTGTTGCGGCCAGCTTTCAGACACCGACCCTATTCCAGATCGCCAAGGATTTGCGCGACATGCAGATCGACTCCAGCGTCTCCGAGGCGGATGTGGGCGCGATAGCCGTCGGGGACAAGGTTAAATTTTCCGTTGACGCTTTTGCCGAGCGCGAGTTTGTTGGCAAGGTGCGCCAGATCCGACTCAACCCAACCATCCAACAGAATGTCGTGACCTACAACGTGGTGGTGGCGGTGGATAACGAGGACGGCAAGCTCATGCCGGGCATGACCGCGCACGTGAAAATCCTGGTTGCGGAGCGCAAGGATGTGCTGCGCATTCCGAATGCGGCGCTGCGCTACAAGCCGGCCAGCAGCGAGGAAACGAATGGGAAAAAACCGCGGACCAAGAAAGGCAGCGATGGCACGGTCGTATATCGGCTTGGGCCAGACAATCAGCCGGTACCGGTGAAAATCAAGCTCGGCATCAGTGATGGCACCAATAGCGAAGTGACCGAGGGTGCGTTAAAAGCCGGCGATGCGCTGGTGGTAAAAGATACCGTCGCAAAACCAGAAACGAAAAAGAGTAACTTCAGACTCAGGATGTTCTGATGGCGTTGATTCACCTCGATCGCGTCAGCAAGCGCTATATCAGCGCTGCGGAACTGCCTGTGCCACCCGCATTGGAAGACGTGAGTCTTGATATCGGGAGTGGCGAATTCGTTGCCATCATGGGCCCATCCGGTTCCGGGAAATCCACGCTGATGAATATCCTCGGCTGCCTCGATAGCCCCACGGGCGGCCATTACGAGATCAATGGTCGGGATGTCACCACGCTTAATGCAGATGAGTTGGCTCAAGTGCGCAATCAAACCATT
>JAKANO010000016.1 GCA_021812385.1 Pseudomonadota bacterium
AGGACCGTGAAACGAGAACGCGCCGATGATAGTGCGGATTACCCGTGCGAAAGTAGGTCACCGCCAGGCACCCCATAAAAACAAAGCCCTCCTCGTGAGGGCTTTGTCGTTTGGAAGGAGGGAATGTCGTTTCGCTTATCTAAAAAATAACAACTTATTAAAAGCTATGGAGTCTTATCTTTTACGCCAATTTCATTTTCTTAGTCGTTGTTTATTTGTTATAATGTTAAATATTTGAAAGATGGGCTGCAGGCCCATTTTTTGTTTGTGGTGAATAAATGGATTTGCTAGGGCTGTTGGAAAAAACGCTGCCGGGTTTAGGCTACGAGCTTGTTGATTTAAATATCGGCAATCGGGGAAAGATGTTGCAAGTATTTATCGATAAGCCTGGTGGAATCACGATTGAGGATTGCACGGCGGTTAGTAATCATTTGAGCCGCTTACTTGCAGTTGATCTTAATTATGACTATGACCGGTTGGAAGTTTCTTCCCCTGGACTGGATAGACCATTAAGAACAGCTGAAGCTTTTGAACGTTTCCGTGGCGAGAAAGCCCAGCTAAAGTTGCGCGTGCCGGTTGAAGGCCGGCGCAAAGTTGTTGGCGTTTTGGGCGCATTGCAGAATGGTGTTTTGGAAATGGAAGTGGATGGCCAGCTGAAGACTTTTGCGATGGAAAACATCGATAAAGCGCGCTTGGTCCCGGCTATTTAATTGGAGGTGGTATGAGCCGCGAGATTTTGTTGGTTGTCGACGCGCTAGCGCGGGAAAAAAATGTAGACCGGGAGATTGTATTTTCGGCGCTTGAACTCGCATTAGCTTCGGCCACGAAGAAACGTCATCACGACGAAGTTGAAGTTCGCGTTGCGATAGATCGTGAAACAGGTTCGTACGAAAGTTTTCGGCGCTGGGACGTGGTGGCGGATGAGGATTATCTGGACGAAGGCCGTCAAATGCCTTTATCCGATGCGGTAAAGAAAAATCCGGAGATTCAAGTCGGCGAAGTTTACGAGGAACATCTGGAGCCAATTGAGTTTGGCCGTATCGGAGCCCAAACCGCAAAACAGGTGATTCTGCAGAAAATTCGAGAAGCTGAGCGCGAACAAATTCTCTCCGACTTCTTGATGCGCAAAGAGCATTTGGTTACGGGTGTGATCAAGCGCATGGAACGTGGCAACGCCATTATCGAGTCGGGGCGAATCGAAGCGATATTGCCGCGTGATCAAATGATCCCGCGTGAAAACTTGCGCATCGGTGATCGTGTTCGCGCTTTCCTGTTAAAAATTGACCGCCAAGCACGTGGCCCGCAGCTTATCCTGTCGCGCATCGCGCCTGAGTTTTTGGTTAAATTGTTCGAGTTGGAAGTGCCTGAGATTGAGGAAGGCTTGATAGAAATTAAGGCGGCGGCGCGCGATCCAGGTGCGCGCGGCAAGATCGCGGTGAAGTCCAATGATCAACGCATCGATCCCCAGGGCACCTGCATCGGGATGCGCGGTTCGCGTGTTCAGGCGGTGACCAGTGAACTTGGCGGCGAGCGGGTAGATATCGTTTTATGGTCTCCTGAATCGGCGCAATTTGTGATCAATGCATTGGCGCCGGCCGAGGTGAGCAGCATCGTCGTGGATGAAGAAAAGCACAGTATGGATGTGGTCGTGGCTGAAGAGCAGCTTGCGCTCGCGATTGGTCGGGCAGGGCAAAATGTACGACTTGCTTCTGAGCTTACTGGCTGGACGCTGAATATCATGACGGCGGATGAAGCTGACCAAAAGAGTACGGCAGAAGCCAGCAGCATCAAGCATGAGTTCATGCAGAAACTGGATGTGGACGAAGAAGTTGCCGAGGTCCTGGTGCAAGAGGGTTTCTCCACGCTGGAAGAGATCGCTTACGTGCCACTGAGCGAAATGCTCGAGATGGAATACTTTGATGAAGACACGATTAATGAGTTACGTGCCCGTGCCCGTAATGTCCTGTTGACTGCGGAAATTGCGAGCGAGGAAAAAGTGGAGCATGTCGCCGAAGATCTTGCGACGATGGACGGTATGGATAGTGAAACCGTGCGCCAATTGGCCGAGCATGGCATTGACAGCATCGAGGCATTGGCGGATTTGGCAGTGGATGATCTGCTGGAAATTATCGATATGAGCGAAGATCGCGCAAAGGCGCTAATCATGACGGCGCGTGCGCCGTGGTTTAGCGCCGAGCAGGCGAATAGTTAATAGAGTGCGACGGATGGAGAGGCTTGAATGCCACAAATGAATGTATCGCAATTTGCCACAGAGCTAGGTGTTGCAGCTTCGCTTTTATTGGAGCAGCTGAAGGCGGCTGGCGTGGAGAAATGCGCTGACGATGATTCCTTGTCCGAACAGGACAAGACGCAGTTGCTGGATTACTTGCGTCGCGCCCATGGCGTGAAAGAAGGCCGCAGCAAGATCACGCTGACGCGCCGCGAAACGACCGAGATTCGCAAGTCGGATTCGACGGGAAAAATGCGCACTATTCAAGTTGAAGTGCGTAAGAAGCGGGTGGTTGTTAAACGCGAGGCTGCTGCAGAAGAAGCGCCGGCCAAGGACAAGGAGGTGAAAGCCGCCGAACCCACCCCTGTGATTGATGCAGAACAAATGGCCAAGCGCGAAGAAGAGGCGCGCAAGCAGGCTGCATTAATCGAAGCTCAAAAGCAAGAAGTCGAAGCCAAAAAAAGTCGTACACGGAGTAAGAAGGCCGCAGCCGAAGCTGCTGCGCTTGCGGCTGAGCCGGTCGCGCCGACTGCTGCTGCGCTTGCACCTGTCGCCGAAGCTGCGGCAGTAGTGCCTGCAGCCGCAGAAATAAAGACTGATGGCACTTTACATATTACCAAGCCTACTGAAGGCGAGACTGCGCGCAAAAAAGGCGCAAAGAAAGCAAAAACCTCGACCTGGGTAGATGAAGGCACAAAGAAGCGCGGGCTCAAGGTGCGTGGTGAGGTCGCCGGTACTGCTTGGCGCGGACGCAAGACGTCGTCAAAACATAAGCCAGAAGAAGATGGATCGCATGCATTCAATGCCCCAACCGAACCGGTGGTGCGCGAAGTATTGGTCGCAGAAACCATTTCCGTCGGTGATTTGGCGCACAAAATGTCGGTGAAAGCCGCCGAAGTCATCAAGGTGCTGATGAAGATGGGTTCGATGGTCACCATCAATCAAGTGCTGGATCAAGAAACCGCCATGATCGTGGTGGAAGAAATGGGGCATATTGCGAAGCCTGCCGCGTTGGATAATCCGGAAACCTATCTTGAAGATGCGCAGACAAAGGAAGCGGAGAAACTGCCGCGCGCCCCTGTTGTCACGGTGATGGGACACGTCGATCACGGTAAAACGTCGTTGCTCGACTACATTCGCACCACGCGCGTGGCTAGCGGCGAGGCGGGCGGCATTACCCAGCATATCGGCGCCTACCATGTGGAAACGCCGCGCGGTATGGTGACATTCCTGGATACGCCAGGTCACGAAGCATTTACCGCAATGCGTGCACGCGGCGCTCGCGCGACTGACATTGTCATTCTGGTCGTGGCGGCTGACGATGGCGTAATGCCACAAACGATCGAGGCAATCCACCATGCCAAGGCGGCAAATGTGCCGTTGGTGGTGGCTGTGAATAAAATCGATAAGGCTGAAGCGAATCCTGAGCGCGTAAAGCAGGAGCTATCGGCGCAAGGCGTCGTGGCGGAAGAATGGGGCGGCGACACCATGTTCGTCGAGGTCTCTGCCAAGACTGGGCAAGGCATAGACGCGCTGTTGGAGCGGGTTCTACTGCAGGCGGAGGTATTGGATTTGCATGCGCCGCGTAATTGTCCCGCGAAGGGTTTAGTCATCGAATCGCGACTCGATAAAGGCCGCGGGCCGGTTGCGACTATCTTGGTGCAGTCTGGAACATTGCGCCAAGGCGATATTTTGTTGGCGGGAGCTGCCTTTGGTCGCGTGCGCGCGATGTTGGATGAAAATGGAAAGCCGGTAAAAGAAGCTGGACCTTCGATCCCGGTAGAAATTCTCGGTCTGACGGAAGTTCCGCTTGCTGGCGAAGATGCCATGTCCTTGGTGGATGAGCGCAAGGCACGTGAAATCGCGATGTTCCGTCAGGGCAAGTTCCGCGATGTGAAGTTAGCCAAGCAGCATGCAGCAAAACTCGAAAATATGTTTGAGAATATGGGTGAGGGCGAAGCAAAATCGCTGCCGCTTATTATCAAGGCTGACGTGCAAGGTTCGCAGGAAGCATTGACGCATGCGCTGGCCAAGCTTTCTACCGAGGAAGTCAAGGTTTTGGTAATTCATGGCGCGGTAGGCGGCATTACAGAATCGGATGTAAATCTTGCACTCGCTTCAAAAGCAGTGATTATCGGTTTTAATGTGCGCGCGGATGCGCAGGCACGCAAATTGGCCCAAACCAATGATGTGGATATTCGTTATTACAATATTATTTACGAAGCGGTTGACGAGATCAAAGCGGCCATGTCCGGCATGCTCGCACCTGAGAGAAAGGAGCAAGCTCTGGGTGTAGTCGAAATTCGCCAAGTATTCAGAATTTCCAAAGTTGGTGCTGTTGCCGGTTGCTATGTGCTTGAGGGTGTCATCAAGCGCAATTCAATGGTCCGCGTAGTGCGTGATGGTGTTGTGCTGCATACTGGCGAACTGGATTCACTCAAGCGCTTCAAAGATGACGTTAAGGAAGTGAAAGCCAATTTTGAATGTGGGCTGTCGCTTAAAAACTTTAATGACATCCAAGAAGGTGATCAGCTCGAAGCGTTTGAGGTGGTCGAGGTAGCGCGCTCGCTGTAAATTTTATGCCTAAAGATGTCTCCCGCACGCACCGCGTTGCTGAACAAATTCAGCGTGAATTGGCTGAGCTGATTCAGCTGGAATTGAAAGACCCGCGTGTGGGAATGATTACCGTGACGGGCGTAGAAGTCACCTCTGATTATTCCCATGCTAAGGTTTTTTTCTCGCTGTTAGGCGATCAAGAACGTTTACAGCAAGCATTAACCGGCCTCAACTCGGCGGCAGGTTATTTGCGATCACAAGTTGCACACCGCATGAAATTGCGCATTATGCCAGCGCTGCATTTTGTTCACGACACCTCCATTGAACAGGGGATGCGGCTCGATAAGTTGATTTCCGAAGCCGTGGCTGAAGACGCGCGCCATCCTGTCGACGAATAATTCTTTGCAAACGAAGCGTATTAAACGCGATGTGAGTGGCGTCTTGCTACTCGACAAGCCTGTGGGCATCACCTCAAATGCCGCACTGCAACACGCAAAACGCCTATATCGCGCATCCAAGGCCGGGCTTACTGGCATTCTTGATCCTTTAGCCAGCGGCTTGTTGCCACTTTGTTTTGGCGAGGCCACCAAGTTTGCGCAATACCCTACCGATGCCGATAAATCTTATGAAGTCGTGATCAAGCTGGGGATCACCACGGATACTGGCGATAGTGAAGGGCAGGTTCTTACACGGCAAGCTTCAACGGCTGGAAGAGCCGATATAGAGCGTGCTATCAAGCAATTCACCGGCACTATTTTGCAAACCCCGCCGATGTATTCGGCGCTGAAACACCAAGGCCAACCGCTGTATAAATATGCGCGGCAAGGCATTGAAATTGAGCGCGCACCACGACAAATTTCTTTGCATCGCATAACGCTCTTGAATTTTGAAGGCGACGTATTTAGTTTGAGCGTCGACTGCAGCAAAGGCACCTATATCCGCGTGTTGGCGGAAGATATCGGCAGATTTCTCGGATGCGGTGCGCATTTGATTGCGTTGCAGCGCACCCGTGTAGGCAATTTTTCTCTAGCTGACGCGTATACCCTAGATTTAATCGAGGCGCTATCTGAAACCGAGCGTGACCTTAGGCTTTTACCCGCGGATCGATTGGTGGAAAACTTGCCTGGGGTGGATTTAGACCAGGATGCTGCATTTTACCTGCGCCAGGGGCAGGCGGTCTGGCAACCCAAACTGCAGTTTCAGCAGCGGTATAGAATATATGACGAAAAACATGTATTTATGGGGGTTGGCGAGGTCGACGATGCAGGCAGACTGGCGCCGAAACGGCTCGTGGTGCAGCGATAACCCTGATAAATGTATATTGAAAATGCTTGAAAAATTAGTGAATTTAAGAGTAAAATGCGCGTTTTCCGCTGGAGCTAGACTGACATGGCTGTAACTACTGCTGATAAGGCAAAAATCGTAGGCGATTACCAACTTGCACAAGGTGACACCGGTTCGCCAGAAGTACAAGTTGCGCTGATGACGGCTCGCATTAACCATCTTACTGGCCACTTCAAAGATCATGTGAAGGACCACCACTCACGTCGGGGTTTGCTGAAGTTGGTTAGCAAGCGTCGTAAGTTGTTAGATTATCTCAAGAGTTCCAGTGCTGATCGTTATCGTGCTCTGATTGATCGCCTCAGCCTGCGCAAGTAATCATCGCCCTAGGCGCGGTATCTACCGCGCCTATTTTTTTGCCCTTGCTTAGCCCGCGCCGCGGGCTTGTTTGTTGATAAAGGATCAAAATTTTGAGTCTCGTAAAAAAAACCTTCACCTACGGCAAACATCAAGTCACCCTTGAAACTGGCGAAATCGCCCGGCAAGCCAGCGGCGCCGTTATGGTGAACATGGATGACACCTGTGTTTTAGTAACCGTAGTGGGTGCAAAAGATGTTAAAGCGGGCCAAGACTTTTTCCCGCTGACCGTAGATTATCAAGAGCGCACTTATGCGGCTGGTAAGATCCCCGGCGGTTTCTTCCGTCGTGAAGGCAAGCCTTCGGAAAAAGAAACGCTTACTTCGCGTTTGATTGATCGTCCTATTCGTCCACTGTTCCCGGACAGCTTCTACAACGAAGTGCAAATTGTGGCGACCGTGATGTCGTCCAATTCCGAAGTAGATGCGGATATTGCGGCCCTGATCGGTGCTTCCGCTGCATTATCCATCTCCGGTGTACCCTTCAATGGCCCGCTCGGCGCTGCGCGCGTAGGCTATTTAAACGGCGAATATTTGCTTAATCCGACTAAAACAGAACTCGAAACTTCTGCTTTGAATCTCGTGGTGGCAGGTACTGAACAAGCGGTATTGATGGTTGAATCCGAAGCGCAGGAATTATCGGAAAGCGTGATGCTCGGGGCTGTTGTATATGGTCACGAACAAATGCAGGCCGTCATCAAAGCGATTAACGAATTAGTTGAAGAAGCGGGCAAAGATCCTTGGGATTGGAAGCCGATTCAGCATGACGCCACTTTGGTGGAGCGTGTCAGTCAGCTTGCTGACGCTGCGTTGCAAGAAGCCTATCGCATTACGCAAAAACAATCGCGTATGGCGCAGGTTGATGCTATTCGCGAACGCGTATTCAGCGAGTTGATTACGGCGGATATGGATACTGCGCAACAAAATGCAGTGAAGGATTTATTTCACGCAAGCGAAGCAAAAGTTGTCCGTAGCCGCATCCTCGGCGGCGAGCCACGTATTGACGGACGTGACACGCGCACCGTGCGTCCTATCACGATCCGTACCGGCGTGTTGCCGCGTACCCATGGTTCGGCGTTGTTCACGCGCGGTGAAACGCAGGGCTTGGTCGTGGCTACGCTGGGCACCGCACGCGACGCGCAAAAGATTGACGCGCTGCAAGGCGACTTCTCGGATCCATTCATGTTGCACTACAACATGCCTCCGTATGCGACAGGCGAGACTGGTCGCGTGGGCACGCCGAAGCGTCGCGAGATCGGCCATGGCCGTCTTGCCAAGCGCGCGCTGCTTGCCGTGCTGCCTGGCCCAGCCGATTTTAGCTATGCGATTCGTTTGGTTTCAGAGATTACGGAATCGAATGGTTCGAGCTCGATGGCTTCTGTTTGCGGTGGTTGCTTAGCGCTTATGGATGCTGGCGTTCCCGTCAAATCGCATGTGGCCGGTATTGCCATGGGTTTAATTAAGGATGGAAACCGTTTTGCCGTGTTGACCGATATTTTGGGTGACGAAGATCACTTGGGCGACATGGACTTCAAGGTCGCGGGTACCGAGCAGGGCATCACCGCCTTGCAAATGGATATCAAAATCACCGGCATTACCAAGGAAATCATGCATGCCGCGTTGGTGCAAGCCCAAGAGGGCCGCATGCACATTCTGGGTATCATGAAACAAGCCGTTCCGGTTGTGCGTCAAGACCTGTCCGATTTCGCGCCACGGATGATTACACTGAAAATCAACCCAGAAAAAATTCGTGACGTGATCGGTAAAGGTGGTGCGGTGATTCGCGCACTGACTGAGGAAACCGGTACGACCATCGATATTGGCGAAGACGGCACAGTAACCATCGCTTGTATGAGTACTGAAGCAGGCGATTTGGCCAAGAAACGTATCGAAGAAATTACGGCAGAAGTCGAAGTTGGCCGTGTTTATGAAGGTACGGTTTTAAAGCTGTTGGATTTCGGCGCAATCGTCAGCGTATTGCCGGGCCGCGATGGCCTGTTGCATATCTCGCAAATTGCGCACGAACGCGTTAATACGGTCGGAGAGCACCTTAAGGAAGGTCAAAACGTGCGTGTTAAAGTCTTGGAAGCCGACGAGAAGGGCCGTTTGCGTCTTTCCATGAAAGCCTTGTTGGACCCCCCGCCTGCGCCTGCAGAAAAGAAGCCGGAACAAGCATAAGCTTGTGCTTGGCGAAATAAAAAAGGCAGCCTCGGCTGCCTTTTTTATTTGGGGGATTAACTGGAGGTGTTAGCGCAATGAAGCCAAGAAATTCTTCCACCAGCGCTGGCGGCCTTGCGGCAAGGCCTGCGTGATGAGCTCGGTGGGTTGCGTTTGGCTCATGATCCAGCCGGGCAAGGTGGGTGTTTTTGAAGAGCCGCAGGATGAACCTAGATGATTCGGGTCATAGATTTTAATGAAGGTGGGATGATCCAAATCATCGGCATAAACGATGCCGCAATAGTCCTCTTGATGTTCCTGGTGTAACAAGGAATTTATGCGGGCCATGAATTGCTGTACATGCGCGTCATCAGCGGTTTCGGTGGGTACGGCTTCACCGACCGCATATAAAAACCAGCCAGCATGCGCATCAACCTTGCTCCAAAATTCGTCCAGTTGCTCCCAGCGCATAATCCCATAGAGAACGCCGCTGAGCGCACGGCTAAATGCGTCTGCTGCTTGCGGAAGCTGTGCGTTCATCTGGCCCATGCAATATCTTGAAGCAGGCGTTATTTAGCGACTTGTCGTTCGCGCATTTCATCGAGTGTCTTGCAATCGATGCAAAGCGTGGCGGTGGGGCGTGCTTCCAGGCGCTTCAGACCGATCTCTACGCCGCAGCTTTCGCAATAGCCGTAATCGCCCGATTCGATTTTGGCGATCGTTTCGTCGATTTTCTTGATGAGTTTGCGCTCGCGGTCGCGGTTGCGGAGTTCCAATGCAATGTCTGATTCTTGGCTGGCGCGGTCATTCGGATCAGCGAAAACCGTGGCCTCGTCCTGCATGGTATGCACGGTGCGGTCAATATCTTGGGATAGATCGGCCTTCCACTCAGAGAGGATTTTGCGAAAATGCGTTTGTTGACGCGCATTCATATAAGTTTCACCCTTTTTTGGTACGTAGGGTGCAAACGCCTTGTGCTGTTCCACGGACATCTTGAATTTACCCGTTGCAAAAAGAGATTAAATACCAGTTTTTTTAATTTACCGCAAGTTTTCTGACGTACTTGCCAAGGAGTAGTGCGTGCCTTTAGATGCTTTGATTTTTGATGTGGATGGGACGCTTGCCGATACCGAGCGCGATGGCCATCGTTTGGCCTTTAATGCGGCCTTCAGCGAGTTTAATTTGGACTGGGTATGGGATGTTCCTACCTATGGCAAATTATTGGCTGTGACGGGCGGAAAGGAGCGTATGCAGCATTACGTTAATACCCTACGCCCGGATTTTGTTAAGACCAAGGATTTTGAAGATTTGATCGTGCAACTGCATCGGGCTAAAACGCGGCATTATACCGAGCTGCTCGCGCAGGGTGGAATCCCGTTACGGCCAGGGGTTAAACAGCTATTGAACGAAGCGCGAAATCAAGGCGTGCGTTTGGCGATTGCAACCACCACCACGCCGGAGAATGTAAGCGCGTTGTTGACGCACAGCCTGGCTCCTGGCTCAGAATCGTGGTTCGAGCAAATCGGCGCGGGTGATATCGTACCTGCCAAAAAGCCTGCCCCGGATATTTATCATTGGGTATTGCAAAAGATGGACCTTAAACCCACGCAATGCCTGGCTTTCGAGGATTCGGAGAACGGTATTCTGGCGAGTCGGGGTGCCGGCTTGAAAACTGTGGTGACGATTAACGACTATACCGCAGATCATGATTTCACCGGCGCGACGGTGTTGTTGAGTGATTTAGGTAGTCCCGAGACGCCAATGCAGGTGCTGAGCGGCTCGGCGCACGGCAAAACTTATGTGGATCTCGAATTACTCCGGACGTGGCACGCCGAGTCTTAATCGGCATGCAGTTTATTTGCATGCAGCGTGTTCTGCAGCAAGGTTGCAATGGTCATGGGCCCAACGCCGCCCGGTACTGGCGTAATCCAGCCAGCACGCTTTTTCGCTTCATCGAATTCCACATCACCGCAAATCGAGCCATCCGCTATGCGGTTGATGCCGACATCAATGACGATAGCGCCTTGTTTGATCCAGTCGCCTTTGACCATCTGCGGCTTGCCAACGGCAACGACTAAAACCTCTGCAGTGCGGACATGATCGGCTAGGTTGCGAGTAGCGCTATGTGTCACTGTCACCGTACAACCGGCCAGTAAAAGCTCCAGCGCCATGGGGCGACCAACAATGTTGGAGGCGCCAACCACGACGGCATTCAAACCGCGCAAATCAACGCCAGTCGATTTAAGCAGCGTCATTGCGCCATAGGGCGTGCAGGGCCGCAACATGGGATTACGCTGCGCTAAGCGCCCGATGTTGTAGGGATGAAAGCCATCCACATCCTTGTCGGGTCGAATCCGCTCGATCACATCAGGTTCGGCGATGTGCGCCGGCAAGGGCAATTGCACCAGGATGCCGTCAATGCTGGTATCTGCATTCAACTGATCGATGAGTGCTAGCAATTCCGACTGCTTCGTAGCGGCTGGAAGGTCATGCGCAACCGACCGAATGCCGGTGCGCTCACAGGCTTTGCGCTTATTTCGCACATAGATCGCGGAGGCTGGATTGTCGCCAATCAGTATCACCGCTAATCCTGGCGCACGTTTTCCGGCGGCAATGCGCAGGGAAACCTCTTGGTGAATTTCTTCAAGTAGTTGATCGGCAATCAGTTTGCCGTTGATGATTTGTGCTGTCATGTATGGCTTCAATTAAAAAGTGTAATCATCGCATTGCTCGCAGTGCCTACTCAAGCGCCTGCTTGCATTGATTTTTTTGTCAGTCACGGCTATAGTTCGTTTGCCCTGAATTTAGCAAGTGCATTTTTGTTCTCGGTGTTTCATAAACGGGGTGTAGCGTAGCCTGGTAGCGCGCCTGCTTTGGGAGCAGGATGTCGGGAGTTCAAATCTCTCCACCCCGACCAATTTTTCGCTGAAATCTTTCAATAGTTTTCCGCAATAGTTTTTCTTCGGTGTTAACCCGGTACGATCTGCCCGTAGCTCAACCGGATAGAGCACCAGCCTTCTAAGCTGGGGGTTACAGGTTCGATTCCTGTCGGGCAGGCCACTCTAAATCTTGATTTTCCATGCCTGTTGGCCCATAATTGCCGCCTTCTTTGCGCAGCCGATTTAATTGGGTTGTGTGCATGATCATGGCGGCGTTAGCTCAGTTGGTAGAGCACTGGATTGTGATTCCAGTGGTCACCGGTTCGAACCCGGTACGTCGCCCCATTTATTTTCCTCATTTATTCTTTGTGCGTACGCACTAAACGTTGTTTCTCGCGCTGCCAATCCCGCTCTTTTTCCGTCTCGCGGATATCATGTTTTTTCTTGCCCTTGGCCAAACCAATTTCCAGCTTTATCCGGCCGCGCGTGTAGTGGATGTTGAGTGCGATCAGGGTGTAGCCGGCGCGTTCCACTTTGGCGATCAAGCGCTGAATCTCTTCGGCATGCAGCAAAAGCTTACGGGTACGCGTAGGGTTGGGATGAACATGCGTCGAAGCGGTGGGCAGTGGACTAATATGCGAGCCGATCAAAAACAGCTCGCCATGATTGATAATCACATAAGACTCTTTGAGCTGCGCACGACCAGCGCGGATCGCTTTTACTTCCCAGCCTTCTAGGGCAATGCCTGCCTCGAATTTTTCTTCGATGAAGTAATCGTGAAAGGCTTTTTTGTTCTGAACGATAGACATCGGGGAAATGAAATCAGGGGCGAAATCGCGTATTCTACCAGCTTTACAAAATGCTTTTGCGTCCGGCCTCGCGCTGGACCGGTCGGTAGAATAATGGCGCTCGTTGAAAAATCGGTATTGGTTGGGTACTCCACGCAGCAGATGTTCGATCTGGTGGATCAGATAGAAGACTATCCGCAATTCCTGCCTTGGTGCGGTGGAACCAGCATTAAAATCCGCCAAGATTCCTTGGTGGTTGCAACGATTCA
Source organism: Pseudomonadota bacterium (assembly GCA_021812385.1). GTDB lineage: Bacteria > Pseudomonadota > Gammaproteobacteria > Burkholderiales > Thiobacteraceae > RBG-16-58-11. The sequence continues at coordinate 12,577 of JAKANO010000016.1, forward strand.
AATTGATTATCTGCAGCTCAAGCAAAGTTTTACCACGGAGAATACCAGCCAAGCACCGCATACAATCCAGATGCGTTTGCACGAAGGCCCCTTTCAACAGCTGGATGGCCTATGGCGGTTTACGGAACTCAATCAAGAGGCGTGCAAAGTGGATTTGCGCTTGCATTATGAATTTTCCAGTAAATTGATAGAAAGTTTAGTCAATCCTGTTTTTAGTTTAATTGCGGGTACCCTGGTAGATGCGTTTGTCGCGCGCGCGGAGAAAATATATGGCGGATGAGATACAAGTTGAAGTAGCTTACGCGCTTCCTGAACAGCAAATCATTTTGACACTCAAAATTTCAGCAGGCGCCACGGTGGAAGATGCGATCAAGCTTTCGGGAATATTGGAACGTTTTCCCGAGATTCAGTTGGCGCAGGCCAAAGTCGGAATTTTTTCTAAATTGACCAAACTGGATAGCGTATTGCGCGACAAAGACCGTGTGGAAATTTACCGTCCTTTGATTGCAGACCCTAAGGAAGTACGGCGCAAGCGTGCAGAAGAAGGAAAGGTGATGAAAAAAGGCGGAGGAGAAATGCCGGCTGAGGTTTAGTGCTTATTGGCACCATTCTGTGACGGCTTTTCGTGCCTTTTCTATGGCTGCGGCGCGTTGTGTCGCATCCATATAGCTACGCCCGGTTTTTTCATCATAAGTATAAGCGGGTGCGATGCTTTCAAGCTGACTGAGATTTTGTTTGGCCTTTTCACAGTTGTCGCGTTTCGTTTTAGCGTCCTGAGCTTCTTTTTGTCTTTTGGCTTCACTTTCAGCCGCGCTTGCTTGGCGTTTCTTGTATTCGAGTTCTTTTTCTTGCCAACTTTTTGCAGCCTCTGGGTTAGTGCTCGTGGCAGGCCGATTCGGGATTTCTAGGGTTGCTTCGGATTTGGTTTTGCCGCTGGCAGGCTGGTCGGAATAATGCACCTTGCCTTGTTCGTCCACCCATTTAAATAGCTCTGCATTTACTGGCGTTGCACTCAGTAACAAGACGGTTAAGCCTAACAGCGTTTTCAATGACGGGACTCCAAACAAACAGGCCATCTTGCGATGGCCTGTTTTATTAATCACTTAAAATTCGCCTATTTTCTCAATAGGATATTTCTTTTGCTCAAGCCCGAGTTTGGCGTGAGCGCTTGCGGCTTTTGCAAGTTTGATAGTGGCTGCGCTATCGCCCTTAGCGGCTGCTGCTTTGGCGTTTTTCAGTTCGTCTGCTGCGGTTGTCCATAACGCACCGGCTTTATGTGCATCTTTCACATCGGCTTCAGCCCAAGATAAGGCAATCTTCGCTTCATCGTTGAGCTCTGCTTTGGCAGCAGCAGGCGGGGTGGTTTGACAAGCGCTTAAGCTTAAAGAAAGCAAGCCGGCAGCAACAACAGCAAGAAGTGACTTTTGCATTGTGTAATTCTCCTTTGGTTGGGGTGGCAGTTTTAATAACTAAAAAATATTATCAGCCCTAGACCAAAACATACCTGTTTCAGCTAAATTCGTCAATTCTTTAACGGAGGCTTGAAATAGTTACTGGTTGCAGGTGGGCGGCAGGTTTTACCGTAGAAGTGCATTACCGTATAATGTTGTTTTGGACAGGGATCAAACAATGCGCATTTACCAAAAAGCCCTTACCTTTGACGACGTTCTATTGGTTCCCGCTTATTCGAATGTTCTGCCGCGTGATGTCAATCTTAAAACCCAGCTTACCCGCGATATCGAACTGAATATTCCGCTGGTTTCCGCCGCGATGGATACGGTGACCGAAGCGCGTTTGGCGATTGCCGTGGCGCAAGAAGGCGGCATCGGTATCATTCACAAGAATATGACGCCGCATGCGCAAGCCGCGCAAGTCTTGCAGGTCAAACGCTTTGAAAGCGGCGTGGTCAAGGATCCAGTTACTATCCCGCCGGATATGGCGGTGCGCGATGTGCTGCAACTGACGCGCATGCACAAAATATCCGGACTACCGGTGGTGGATGGTTCCAGAGTCGTTGGGATCGTCACCAACCGCGACTTGCGTTTTGAAACAAATCTCGACCAACCTATCCGCAACATCATGACGCCCAAGGAACGCTTGGTCACTGTGAAGGAAGGCACTTCGCGCGAAGAAGCCAAAGCCTTGATGCATCAATATCGGCTGGAGCGAGTGCTGGTCGTTAATAATGATTATGAGCTGTGTGGCTTGATCACCGTTAAGGACATTCAGAAATCCACCGAACATCCTTTGGCTTGCAAAGATCAGCATGGCCGATTGCGCGTAGGCGCAGCGGTGGGCGTGGGCGAGGGTACCAACCAGCGCGTTGAAGCCTTAGTAGAGGCCGGTGTTGACGTGATCGTGGTTGATACCGCGCATGGCCACTCGCAAGGCGTGCTGGATCGGGTCAAATGGGTCAAGCACCATTTCCCGCTAGTGCAAGTGATTGGCGGCAATATCGCCACGGCCGATGCCGCGCGCGCCTTGGTCGATCATGGCGCAGATGGCGTCAAAGTGGGTATCGGTCCGGGTTCGATTTGTACCACGCGCATCGTCGCGGGTGTTGGCGTGCCGCAGATCACGGCTGTAGCCAATGTGGCCGATGCGCTCAAGGACAGCGGCGTGCCGTTGATTGCCGATGGCGGCATCCGCTATTCGGGCGATATATCCAAGGCGATTGCAGCAGGCGCGCACGTGGTCATGCTCGGAGGCTTATTGGCCGGCACGGAAGAAGCGCCCGGCGATATCGAGTTATTTCAAGGGCGCTCTTATAAATCCTACCGCGGCATGGGTTCATTGGGTGCGATGCAGCAAGGCTCCAGCGACCGCTACTTCCAAGAAAACGAAGCGAACAAAGATAAATTGGTGCCGGAAGGCGTGGAAGGCCGCGTCCCCTACAAAGGCACGGCAGTCAGCGTCATTCATCAACTCATGGGCGGTTTGCGCGCCAGCATGGGTTATGTCGGTTGCGAGAGTATCGCCAGCATGCGTGAGCGTGCCGGCTTTGTTGAAATCACCTCGGCAGGCGTCAAGGAATCGCATGTGCATGACGTGCAAATCGTTAAAGAAGCGCCCAATTATCGCGTCGACTAAAGACTGATCCCACGGCGGCGCTGAAATCCAAAGAAAATCCCTTCTTTGATTTTTGCGCCGTTGTTTTTTTACGGGTAACAAATCAATATGGCTCACGACAAAATCCTTATCCTCGATTTCGGTTCTCAATATACCCAGCTCATTGCGCGCCGCGTGCGCGAAGCCAGCGTTTATTGCGAACTGCATCCGAATGACGTCACCGAACAGTTCATTCGCGACTTCAACCCCAAGGGCATCATCCTCTCCGGCGGGCCATCTTCCGTCTACGAAGAAGAAACGCCGCGTGCGCCGGATTGTGTCTTCACCATGGGTGTGCCAGTGTTGGGCATTTGCTATGGCATGCAGACCATGGCGGCGCAATTGGGCGGCCAGGTAGAGAGCGCGGCGAAACGTGAATTCGGTTACGCCGAAGTGCGCGCGCGCGGCCATTCAGCATTGTTGCGCGATATTCAAGATCGCGCCAACGAAGAAGGCCATGCCTTCCTCGACGTGTGGATGAGCCACGGCGATAAAGTCACTGCGATGCCGTCGGGTTTCAAGGTGATTGCCGACAACGCCGCCACGCCGATTGCCGGCATGGCGGATGAGGCGCGGCATTTCTACGGCGTGCAGTTTCACCCGGAAGTCACGCATACACTGCAAGGCAAGGCGCTGATCCAGCGCTTCGTGCACGATATCTGCGGCTGCGGCAGCGATTGGAATATGCCGGACTACGTGGAAGAAGCCATTGGTAAAGTGCGCTCCGAAGTCGGCGCGGATGAAGTCATTCTCGGTCTCTCAGGCGGTGTCGATTCCTCGGTGGTGGCGGCCTTATTGCACCGCGCCATCGGCACGCAACTCACCTGCGTGTTTGTCGACAACGGCTTGCTGCGGCTCAACGAGGCCGAGCAAGTGATGGAAACCTTCGCCAAAAATTTGGGCGTCAAAGTCATCCATGTCGATGCGACGAGCGAATTCATGACCCCGCTCACCGGCGTGACCGATCCGGAGCAAAAGCGCAAAATCATCGGCCGCGAATTTGTCGAGGTATTCCAGCACGAAGCCGCGAAATTGCCGAATGCAAAATGGTTGGCGCAAGGCACCATCTATCCGGATGTGATCGAATCCGCCAGCGCAAAAACCAAGAAAGCGCACACCATCAAATCGCATCACAATGTCGGCGGCCTGCCGGAGTCGCTGCACTTGAAGCTCTTGGAACCGCTGCGTGAATTATTTAAAGACGAGGTGCGCGAACTCGGCGTCGCCTTGGGCTTACCGCACGACATGGTGTATCGCCACCCTTTCCCCGGGCCGGGTTTGGGCGTGCGCATTCTGGGCGAGGTGAAGAAGGAATATGCCGACTTATTGCGCCGCGCCGATGCAATCTTCATCGAAGAGCTGCGCGCCTCCGGCTGGTACGAGAAAACCTCGCAAGCCTTCGCGGTGTTCCTGCCGGTGAAATCGGTGGGGGTGATGGGCGACGGCCGTACTTACGATTACGTGGTTGCCTTGCGCGCCGTACAAACGCAAGACTTCATGACCGCCCATTGGGCCGAGCTGCCGTATACCTTGCTGGGTAAAGTCTCGAATCGCATCATCAACGAAGTGCGCGGCATTAACCGCGTCGTCTATGACATCTCCGGCAAGCCGCCGGCGACGATTGAGTGGGAATAAGTAAAGGGAGCAAGGGATAATCCTGGCGTTTGGCTTATCCCTTGTTGCTCAACATCGCTAAAACGGCAAAGCGAGCGTTGGCGCTACTTCCTTAATCACGCGCCGGAAATCATCCTGAATCCGCTTCAACGCCTCGGTATTGTCCGCTTCGAAACGCAGCACGATGACAGGCGTGGTGTTGGAAGGACGCGCCAAGCCGAAACCATCCGGGTATTCCACGCGCAAGCCATCCAGCGTAATCACTTCATCTGCGCCGGTGAATTTTGCGGTTTGCTGTAGTTTGTTCATCAGCGTGTAGTGCTCGCCCTCGGGCATCGTAATATTCAGCTCGGGCGTGTTCACGGTATCGGGCAGGCCATGTAGGGTGGCGTTGATGTCGGCTTGCTTGGAGAGGTATTCGAGCATGCGCGCACCGGCGTACAGGCCGTCGTCGAAGCCATACCAGCGCTCCTTGAAAAAGATATGGCCGCTCATTTCGCCGGCGAGCAGGGCGCCGGTTTCTTTCATTTTGGCTTTAATGAACGAGTGGCCGGTTTTCCATAGCGTAGGTTTGCCGCCGCGCTCGCGAATCCAGCCGAACAGCTTGCGCGTCGATTTCACGTCGAAAATAATTTCCGCGCCGGGATTGCGCGAGAGCACGTCGGCGGCGAACAGCATGAGTTGGCGGTCGGGGAAAATAATGCGCCCGTCTTTGGTCACGATGCCCAAACGATCGCCGTCGCCATCGAAGGCCAGGCCGATCTCGGCATCGCTGGATTTAAGCTTGGCAATCAGGTCTTGCAGATTTTTCGGTTGCGAAGGATCGGGGTGATGGTTGGGAAAATTTCCGTCCACTTCGCAAAACAGCTCGCTCACTTCGCAGCCCATTTTCTTGAATAGGGTCGGGGCATAGGCACCAGCCACGCCATTGCCGGCGTCGATGGCGATCTTCATGGGGCGGCTCAGCTTGACGTCCGAAACGATGCGCTCGATGTAGGTTTTGGCAATGTCTTGTTGCGCGTAACTGCCGTTGCCGTGGCTCAGGTCGTTTTTTTCTAAACGCTCGCGTAGGCCTTGAATGATTTCGCCCGCCAGCGTTTCGCCGCCCAATACCATTTTCAAGCCGTTGTAGTCGGGCGGATTATGGCTGCCGGTGACCATCACCGCCGAGTTGGTTTTGAGCGCATACGCGGCGAAATACGTCATGGGTGTTGCCACCATGCCCACATCGATGACGTTGATGCCGGCCTTCTGAATGCCGCGGGCTAAAGCTTGCGAGAGTTCGGGGCCGGAGAGTCGGCCATCGCGGCCGATCACAATCGTATGCTGCTTGCGCGCAACGGCTTCGGAGCCGATGGCATGGCCAATGGCTTCAACAATTTCCGCCGTGAAGGTTTTGCCGACGATGCCGCGAATATCATAGGCTTTGAAGATTTCTTTGGGATAGCTGCTCATTCATCAGTCCTTGTTGGTGTTTATGGGATTATGCCGGGAATAGCGCAAATCAACCATCTTGCTGTTGGGTGAAGAAACTCAAAACGCGCTTGGGCAGCCAATTCAGCTTGCCGGGAAAAGGGCCGCTGACAAACCCGACATGCCCTCCCTGTTGCGTGAGGTCGAGCGTGATGTGCGGACTCAGCAGGGCTTGTTCCAGATAAGTGCCGGCAGGCAGGAAGGGGTCGTTATGCGCATGTACGATCAGCGTGGGAACCGCAATCGAATTGAGCCAAGGCTTGCTGCTGGCGCGCAGCCAATAGTCATCGGCATTACGATAGCCATGCATCGGCGCAGTATAGAGATCATCGAAAGCATGCAGGGTGTTAGCGGCGCGCAAAGCCTGCGGGGTAATCGGCAGCCGGTGGGCATGAATTTTTTCTTGGGTCTTGCGGCGCAAGGTGCGCAAGAAGTGCCGAGTGTAGCTGTAGCGATTAAAACCCTGATCGAGACGCGCGCCGGCATTGGCCAAATCTACCGGGGCGGAAATCGCGGCGGCAGCCGCTAGGATTTGCTGCGCTTCGAGCCCGGACTCCCCTAGAAATTTGAGCAAAGCATTGGCGCCGAGCGAGATGCCGACTGCGTACAGCGGCTGTGAATTCGCTTGTGTTTTCAGGTGGGTTAAAACCATGTTGACTTCGGCGCTGTCGCCGGAGTGATAAGCGCGCGCCAAGCGATTGGGCGAACCGGAACAACCACGAAAATTAACCGCTACGCCACGCCAACCATGTTGGCGCAAGGTATCCATCATAGCCAGCGCATAGTGGCCTTGCGAGCTGCCTTCCAGACCATGAAATAAGACGAGTAGTGGCTTATCAGGTGCGCCATCAACCCAATCCAAATCCAGAAAATCGCCATCCGCCAATTCCCAGCGTTCACGCCGATAGATCACCCGCGGTTTAGGCGCAAACAAGGAAGCGTAAATGGTTTGCAGATGCCCGCCGGGAAGCCACCAGGGGGCGCGGAAAGGCGTCATGGTTAATGTAAGGCTTGGTTGCTATGGTCTATCTCAGCCGACGGCGCGGGGCTGGCATGATGCGTGAGCATGCGCCAGCCATGTGCGCCCATGCGATAGATATTGGTAGAAACGATGGGCGCAACGCGTTTGCCGCTGCCGACTTCGATGTTCTCGTTGACAATCAGGGCGACAAGGTCGTCTTGAGCATAGCGCTGGAGAGCCTCGACCGAAATGCGCATGTCCACGCCGCCGGTGAAAATCTCGCGCCAGCCATGCGTGACCGCATCGTGGCCGTGCAGTGCCGGCGCCATGGGATGGATGCACAGGATGTCATCGCTGGTATCCCAAACGCGCATCATCGCATCGAGGTCGTTTTGCTCGAAAGCATGGTAAAACGCGAGTTGCGCTTCTTCTGGAGTTGTAAACAATATGGGCTCACTGGAGGTTAGAAATACGCTAGGCGATGGAAGGGATCAATACTATAATGGATATGTATGTCCATTTATCGTAGCCTCTACAGATAGAGCCGCAGTATGACACTTCCCATCGCACTCTTAGAAAAATATAGTCAGCCGGGCCCGCGCTATACCTCGTACCCGACTGCCCCCTATTTTACGGAGGGCTTCGGCGAAAGGGAATGGCGCGATGAATTGGCGCAAAGCCAGTTGGCAGGACGCGATCTTTCGCTGTATGTGCATATCCCGTTCTGCGACACCCTGTGCTACTACTGCGGCTGCAATATGGTCGCCACCAAGGACTACAACAAGGCCAGCCATTATCTCGGCTATTTGTTGCGCGAAATCGATTTGCTGGCCGATTGCGCCGGCCAAGGCCGCACGGTACGGCAATTGCATTGGGGCGGGGGCACGCCGACCTACTTGCATCCCGATGATATTGCGCGTTTGGCCCGGCATCTCGGTAGCCGCTTTGCCTTTGCAACGGATATCGAAGCCGGTTGCGAGGTCGATCCACGTGAATTGACCCAAGCCCATGTCGTGGCATTGCGCGCGGCGGGCTTTAATCGCTTGAGTTTAGGTGTGCAGGACTTGGACGCAGCCGTGCAGCATGCGGTGAATCGCGTGCAATCCGAGGCGCTGATCCGCCAAGTATTGGGCTGGATGCGCGCAGAAGGCTTCAGCAGCATCAATATGGACCTGATGGTGGGCTTGCCGAAACAGACCGTGGCAAGCTTTACCCACACCTTGGATCAAGTCATCGACATGGCGCCGGATCGCCTGGCGGTGTTTGGCTATGCTCACGTTCCCTGGATGAAGAAGCACCAAAAGTTGATTCAAGAAAGCGACATCCCGAGCTTTGCCGTGCGCCTGGAAATGCAATTGCTGATGCACGAGAAGTTGGCGCAAGCCGGCTATATCTACATCGGCATGGATCATTTCGCCAAGCCGGACGACGAATTGGTGAAAGCGCAACGCGAAAAAACGCTATATCGTAATTTCCAAGGCTATACCACGCATAAAAACTGCGACATCTACGCCTTTGGCGCCTCAGCCATTAGCCAAACCGATGAAGTGTATGCGCAGAATTACAAACGCTTAGTCGATTACCAAGCGCAGGTGGATGCCGGGCATTTACCGGTGGAGCGCGGTTTGCGCATCACGCGCGACGACAAAATTCGGCGCGATGCGATTTCCCGTGTCATGTGTGACCTGGCATTGGAGCGCAAACCGTTTGCAGCGCAGTGGGGCATTGAATTCGAGCAATATTTCGCTTCCGCGCTGCATGGGCTCAAGGTATTAGAGCAAGACGGCCTGGTGCGTACCACGGCAGAGCGCATTGAAGTGACGGAAATAGGGCGCTTTTTCCTGCGCAATATCGCCATGTGTTTCGATGCCTATCTGGCCGCGGCAGATCAGGAAAAACCGCGTTATTCGCGCACCATCTAGCTGATTGGCCCCGGCATCATTTGAAAAATATTGACCGATTTAAGGCTGCCCTTAGATCTTGTTAATGCCGGGAACAAAGCCATATATCAAATTGTCGAGTTTCCTCCGGACTTACAGCGGAGTACACTGTCACATGCTTTGCCGCTTTTGTACCCATTTTTAACGTAAATATGGGACACCGCTACCACGTATACGTCATTGAATTGTCTAAAGATGTTCTTTATGAAGGCAAATTCAAGAAAGCCAACCCAGATTACGTCACGGGCAAGCCATGCGTTTATGTCGGTATGACGGGATTGGATCCCGATGTGCGTTTCGACAAGCACAAGGCGGGCATCCAGTCTAATCGATACGTAAGGGAATTCGGTTTGCGCTTATTGCCGGCGCTGTATGAGGTTTATAACCCAATGCCTTATGACGGTGCGCGCGACATGGAAGTGGAGTTGGCGATTGGTCTACGGGAAGCAGGTTATGGGGTTTGGCAAGCGTGAGTAGGTAGCACGAACAAGCCCCGGCATTGTATTTGGTGTATCTTTATATTAACAATTTTGTTTATTTTAGTGGTTTGGTGATGAATCTATGAAAGAAATTCTGCAATACCTAAAAAATCATGGCGAGCAACTCGATACAGAGATTGCTGTAGCTACAGGAATATCCCTGACCAACGTGCGCCTGCATGTGACAGAGCTTGCTGCCAAGGGCGAGGTCATGGCGTGCCATTCGATTCGCTTCGATAAGGGCAAGAAAATCGAGGGAATCAGTTGCCGCTTGGCTGGCTATATACCGCCAGCAGCGCCAGGTAGAAAGTCTAAGTAACTGTTGCGCTTATTGCGGTCCAGCGGCCGCTGACTGCTCCAACAGACGTAGCAACTTTTCCAAAATTACGCTTGGCTCCAACTTGCGCAGGCAATCCAAATGCCCCAGCGGGCATTCGCGCTTGAAACACGGGCTACATTCCAGATTCAGGCTGACAATGCGAGCTTTCGGCGATAGCGGCGGGGTGAAATCCGGGCTGCTGGAGCCGTAGATCGCGATCAGCGGGCGGTCTAGCGCGGCGGCTACGTGCATCAAGCCGGAGTCGTTGCTGACGACCGCACTGGCGCAAGAGAGCAAGTCCACCGCTTCATCCAAATTGGTTTTACCGCATAGGTTTTGGCACAGGCCATCGCTGTGGCTATTCAGCGCTTCACCCAGCGCCTGGTCTTTGTTGGAGCCGATCAGCCAGATTTGAAAACCTTGGGCATGCAGCGCTTTTGCCAGCGTGGCGAAATGTTGCTCCGGCCAGCGCTTGGCCGGGCCATATTCCGCACCGGGGCAGAAGGCGATGATCGGCGCCTGGATCGATAAATTGAGCCGCATCAGGGTGGTATCGCGCTGCTCTGTATTCACACGCAGGGCGGGCGAGGGCAGCGGCCGCGTCAGCGCTTGTTTTTTGGGTTCGGCCAGGCGCGCGAAGCGCTCGACCATCAGCGGCGTGGCCAATTCATCGAGGGAATGCGTGTCGTTGAGCAGGCCGTAGCGCATTTCGCCGACGAAGCCGGTGCGCAGCGGGATGCCGGCGAAGAAGGGCAGCAATGCCGATTTGAGCGAATTGGGGAGAACCAAGGCTTGGTCGTAGCCGCGTGCGCGCAGTTGCCGCGCGGAATGCCAGCGGTCGCGCAAGCGCACTTGGCCATGGCCGAAAGGGTTGATGATGACTTCGTGCACTTCCGGCATGCGCCGCAACAGCGGGGCGACCCAAGGCGGGGCGTAGACGTCGATGATGGCATCGGGAAAGCGCTGTTTCAGCCGCATCAGCATTGGCTGCGCCATGACGGTATCGCCAACCCAGGAGGGCGCGATGATGAGGATTTTTTTCAAGGTCGAAGAGTTGTCGCGGATTAAGTCGGTTGCCCAAGTTTATCCGCATGCAAGCTTAATGATGCGATGCGCAAGGCCCGCCCTTGAGTTTGTACAGGGTGCCGCAGTAGGGGCACAGCGCTTCGCCGGTTTTCTCGATGGGCAGGTAGACGCGCGGGTGCGCGTTCCACAACAGCATGTCCGGCATCGGGCAGTGCAGCGGCAGGTCGGTCGCACTCACTTCGATGCTGCGTTGCTGGTTTTCCTTGAGCTCGCTCATGGGGCCTCTCAAATGTGGGTGAGCCAGTCTTGATGCTTGGGCGCCTTGCCCGTGACGCAGTCGAAGAACATGGCTTGCAGTTGGGTGGTGATGGGGCCGCGCTTACCGGCGCCGATGGTGCGCCGATCCAGTTCGCGGATCGGCGTGACTTCGGCGGCGGTGCCGGTGAAGAAGGCTTCGTCGCAGCAATACACTTCGTCGCGCGTGATGCGTTTTTCGATCACCGGCACGCCGATTTCAGCCGCGAGTTGAATGATGGTGTCGCGCGTGATGCCTTCCAGGCAAGACGTCAGATCAGGGGTGTAGAGCTTGCCTTGCTTGACGATGAAAATGTTCTCGCCCGAGCCTTCGGCGACATAACCGTCCACATCCAACAACAGCGCTTCGTCGTAGCCGTCTTGCGCGGCTTCTTGATGCGCGAGGATGGAGTTGGTGTAGCTGGAGCTGGCCTTGGCGCGGCACATGGTGATGTTCACATGATGCCGGGTGAAGGACGAAGTCTTGACGCGGATGCCGTTCTCCAGCGCTTCCTTGCCGAGATAGGCGCCCCATGGCCAGGCGGCGACGATGACGTGCGTGGATAAGGTCTTGGCGGAAATGCCCATGGCCTCCGAGCCGTAGAACGCCAGCGGGCGCAGGTAGCCGGATTCGAGCTTGTTGTCGCGCACAGCGGCGAGTTGCGCTTGCATGATGGTTGCGCGATCGTAGGGCATTTTCATGCCGAAAATATGCGCCGAGTTGAACAAGCGGTCGGTGTGTTCCTTGAGGCGGAAGATCGCCGTGCCCTGGGGAGTTTTATAGGCGCGTACGCCTTCGAAAACGCCCATGCCATAGTGCAGGGTGTGGGTAAGGACGTGGGTGGTGGCATCGCGCCACGGCACCATTTTGCCGTCGTACCAAATTACGCCGTCGCGATCCGACATCGACATCTTGCTTGCTCCAATTGCATTGAAAGTGGCTATTGTAGCGTGAACGGGGGATTAAGAGCAGGGGCGAGGAGGGAAGATTAAGGCTTGAAACGCGGAGGACGCAGAGTAAGCAAAAGTCTTTTTCGGTTTTCCCGCTGCGTCCTCCGCGGTGAACGATTTTTGTTGTTGGTTACCCGAACTTACCCGTGATGTAGTCTTCAGTCGCTTTTTGTTTCGGCGTGGTGAAGATGGTGTCGGTATTGCCGAACTCGATGAGTTCACCCAAGTACATGTAAGCGGTGCAGTCGGAGACGCGAGCCGCCTGTTGCATGTTATGCGTCACGATGACGATGGTGTAGTCCTCTTTCAACTCGTGAATCAGCTCTTCGATGTGCGCGGTGGAAATCGGATCGAGCGCCGAGGCCGGTTCGTCCAGCAGTACCACTTCGGGCTTAACCGCGATGGCGCGCGCGATGCATAGGCGCTGTTGCTGCCCGCCGGAGAGGCTGTTGCCGGATTGCTTGAGCTTGTCTTTCACTTCATTCCACAGCGCGGCTTTCTTCAAAGCCCATTCCACACGATCGTTCATTTCATGCGTGGACAGGCGCTCATACAAGCGCACGCCAAAGGCGATGTTGTCGAAGATCGACATTGGAAAAGGGGTGGGTTTTTGGAACACCATGCCGACCTTGGCGCGCAGGCGATTGAGGTCTTGGCGCGCATCCAGAATGTTCTCGCCATCCAATACGATCTCGCCATCGGCTTTTTGGTTCGGGTATAGCTCATACATCCGGTTGAAGGTGCGCAGCAATGTAGATTTACCGCAGCCGGAAGGGCCAATGAAGGCGGTCACCCGATTTCCCGGAATGCTTAGATTGATGTTTTTGAGTGCGTGGAACTTGCCGTAGTGGAAGTTCAAGTTGCGCACCGCAAGTTTTTCCGATGCCGCGTCTTGCGCTTCGAGCGTTGCATGCTGGGTTGGGAGTGCGTAATTGGTCATCGCTAAATTTCCCGTTTAACCGCGTGTGCCTTTTTGGCGGAACATCACACGCGCAATAATGTTGAGGGCAAGTACACCGAAGGTAATGAGTAATGCGCCAGCCCAGGCGAGATTGTGCCAGTCATCGTAAGGACTCATGGCGAATTGGAATATCACGACCGGTAAATTGGCCATGGGCGCATTCATGTTGCTGCTCCAAAATTGATTGTTCAGGGCGGTAAACAGTAAGGGTGCCGTTTCGCCCGTGATGCGTGCAACGGCCAGCAACAGGCCGGTGATGATGCCGGCGCGGGAGGCGCGCAGCGTCACCAACGTAATCACTTTCCAATGCGGGGCGCCGAGTGCGGCGGCGGCTTCACGCAAGCTGTTGGGAACGAGCTTTAGCATATTCTCGGTGGTGCGCACGACCACCGGGATTACTATAATAGATAGGGCAAAGGAACCGGCCCAGCCCGAAAAGTGATGCACGTGAGCCACATACACCGAATAGATAAATAAGCCGATCACAATAGAAGGCGCTGATAGCAGAATATCATTCACGAAACGCGTAGCCGAGGCCAGCCAACTTTTTTGTCCAAACTCTGCCAGGTAGACGCCGGCCAGAATACCGATCGGCGTACCGATCAGGGTCGCGATTGAAGTCATCATAAAGCTGCCGGCGATGGCATTCAGCAGGCCGCCCTGGCTACCGGGCGGCGGTGTCATTTGGGTGAGCATTTGCAGGTCGATGCCGGCCAATCCTTGACGCAACAATGTCCACAGAATCCAAGCCAACCAGAATAAGCCGAAGGCCATGGCGAGCATGGATACCGTCAAATTTAGGGCGTTGATTAGGCGGCGGCGTGCGTAGAGTGAAAACATATCAGGTCTGCTTGCCTTCGCGCTTCGCCAACTGCATCAAGAGCAGCTTGGACAGAGAGAGCACGATAAACGTAATGATAAATAAGATCAGGCCCAACTCGATCAGGGAAGCGATATGTAGCTCGCTCGTGGCTTCGTTAAACTCATTCGCAAGCGCAGAGGATATGCTGTTGCCCGGCATCATCAGCGAAGTGCTGAATTGATGCGCGTTGCCGATGACAAAGGTGATCGCCATGGTTTCGCCTAGGGCGCGCCCGAGGCCGAGCATGATGCCGCCGACGACACCGATCTTGGTGTAGGGCAACACTACATGGCGCACAACTTCCCAGGTCGTGGCGCCGAGGCCGTAAGCGGATTCTTTCAATAACGGCGGGACGATCTCGAATACGTCGCGCATGACCGAGGCGATAAAGGGAATCACCATGATGGCGAGGATGATCCCAGCCGTGAGTATGCCGATGCCCATGGGCGCGCCCTCGAATAGAAAGCCCAGCATCGGCAATGGACTCAGGTGGTCGATTAGCCAAGGTTGAACGTGTTCCTGAAAGACGGGGGCGAACACGAATAAACCCCACATGCCATAGATGATGCTGGGGATGCCCGCCAGTAGCTCGACGGCAATGCCTAAGGGGCGACGTAGCCACTTGGGGGATAATTCAGTGAGAAACAGCGCGATGCCGAAACTGACCGGCACGCCGATCAGCAGCGCGATGGCGGAAGTCGCCAGCGTGCCGAAAATGGGCACCAGTGCCCCGAACTCGTCTGTGACTGGATTCCATTCGGCAGCGTAGAAAAATTTGAAACCAAATGCCTTGAGCGCGGGCCAAGCACCCTGGATCAGCGAAATAATGATTGCGACCAGGAGGGCGAACACAAGAAAGGCGAACATGCGTGTCGTGCCGCGAAATAGTTTGTCGCCCAGATGTTGCCGTTTTAGGGTCGCGTCGCTGATGGATTTTGACATGTTTTGACGTGGTATTTTCTTAGCCAGTGCGGCGGCGGGAGGGCTGCCGCGCATTACTTGGGTGTCGGTCATTGTAATTTTCGCCGCTAATTATACAGTCAAAAAGGGGCCTCTCGGCCCCTTTGATTTTGCAACTTGTAAGCGTCTTACCAAATTACCTTGCCGCTAGCATCTTTGATCTGTGCTTTCCATGCGTTCTCAACCAGTTTTACCACGTTGTCCGGCATTGGAATGTAATCCAGGCTCAACGCCAATTTGTCGCCTTCTGCATAAGCCCAGTCGAAGAATTTCAAAACGGTTTTTGCATTTTCCGCATTTGCTTGGGATTTGTGCATCAGGATGAAAGTGGCGCCAGTGATCGGCCAGCTTTGTTTGCCCGCCTCGTTGGTCAGAATTTCATAGAAGCCCGGAGCTGTGTCCCAGTGGGCGCCAGCAGCGGCTGCTTTAAAGGTATCTGCGGTTGGCGAAACATAATTGCCTTCTTTATTTTGCATCAAGGTATAGGCCATCTTGTTCTGCAAAGCGTAGGCATATTCGACATAACCGATAGAACCCTTGATTTGCTTCACATAAGAGGCAACACCTTCGTTCCCTTTGCCACCCACGCCAGCTGGCCAGGATACAGAAGTCTCTTCGCCCACTTTTTGTTTCCACTCAGGGCTAATTTTCGAGAGATAGTTGGTAAAGATGAAGGTGGTGCCGGAACCGTCGGAGCGGTGCACTACCGTAATAGCCTGATCGGGCAGTGCAACGCCCTTATTCAAGTTGGCGATTTCTGGTTCGTTCCATTTCTTGATTTTGCCCAGGAAAATGTCTGCTAATACGGTACCGGTCAATTTGACTTGGCCGCCCTGAATGCCGGCAAGGTTTACTACAGGCACTACGCCACCCATGACGGTCGGAAATTGCATGAGGCCATCCTTTTCGAGCACCTCGGGCTTGAGGGGCATATCGGAAGCGCCGAAGTCCACGGTCTTGGCTTTAATCTGCTTTATGCCGCCACCGGAGCCGATGGACTGGTAATTCAGGCCAATGCCTGTTTTGGCTTTGTAAGCCTCAGCCCATTTGGCGTAAATCGGGTAAGGGAAAGTGGCGCCGGCGCCGGTGATATCGGCAGCGAATGCGGTGCTCAGCAAACTTAGTGAAAGGCCGGCTACTAGTAAGGTGCGACGAAAAATTATCATAAATGCTCCTTTTGGTTGATCACTGCTACTGGTTAATCGATGGCCGGGATGCTACTAGGCATTTGTGACAATATTGTTACATTCTGTCATTTTAGTTCGTGAGTTTGGAAAAACGAGTCTTGTCCTGATAATGATATTTAAGTCTTACAAAGATTGACCGGGATTTTCAAGCCCGGTAACATGCAACCCTTTGCAAATTTGGAGAAAAAATGCGCTCGCGGATGGTTTTAGGCAACTGGAAGATGCACGGCAGTCTTGTCGGCAATAAAGCCTTGTTGGACGGGGTTTTAGCGGGCTTGGCCGGTGTCGATTCAGTAGATTGCGGCGTATGCGTTCCGTTTCCTTATTTGTTTCAGGCGCAATTTATCCTGCAAGGCTCGAAGGTGATTTGGGGTGCGCAGAACGTCAGCCAGCACGAAAAAGGCGCGTTTACCGGCGAAGTGTCGGTCAGCATGTTGCAAGATATGGGCTGTAGCATCGTATTGGTAGGGCATTCAGAGCGCCGTGCACTATATGGTGAAGACGATGCAACTGTAGCCGAGAAATTTGTGGCAGCGCAAAAGGCTGGGATCAAGCCGGTGTTGTGCGTCGGTGAAACATTGGAAGAGCGCGAAAAAAATATCACGGCCGATGTAGTCAAACGTCAGTTGTTGGCAGTGGTGGAAAAAGCAGGCTTGGAAGCGTTAAAGGATTGCGTGCTTGCTTACGAACCGGTTTGGGCAATCGGCACCGGTAAAACGGCATCACCGCAGCAGGCACAGGAAGTGCATGCGTTTATTCGCGGCTTGGTAGCCGAGCAAAATAGCGAGTTAGCGCAAAACTTAACGATACTCTATGGTGGTAGCGTAAAAGGGTCGAACGCGGCAGAGTTGTTTTCGATGCCGGATATTGATGGCGGCTTAATCGGCGGTGCCTCGTTAGACATTAATGAATTCGTTTCAATTTGCAAAGCAGCACAGCCTAAGGCTGTATAAGGTTTAAATATGGAAACTTTTGTTTGGATGGTGCACATCATTGCCGCATTGACGGTGATTGGCTTGGTTTTGCTGCAACACGGCAAGGGCGCGGACATGGGAGCCGCATTTGGCAGCGGTTCCTCGGGTAGTTTGTTTGGCGCTTCGGGCTCGGCAAATTTTCTAAGCCGCGCGACGGCGGTTGCTGTGACGGTGTTTTTTCTGACCAGTATGGGGCTGACGTATTTTTCGTTTTCTAAGCAGAATGCGCCCTTGGCTGTAAAAGAACCAAAACCCGCGCAGACCCAACAAGTGCCGGTGGTTCCGGAAAAACCTGCGGCCCCAGTCGCCCCTAGCGGCTCCAAGGCCAAAGATATTCCCAATTAGTAGTTTTTAGTTTTGCCGACGTGGTGGAATTGGTAGACACGCCGTCTTGAGGGGGCGGTGACGCAAGTCGTGCGAGTTCGAGTCTCGCCGTCGGCACCATAAACTTTGGTTATGTGATAATAAGTCAAAATAATCTTATAACTATATGAATTATAATAAAAAAATATCCATTTTCGAGCTTGACACTAAGCTCATCCGACCACTAGACTTACCCCCTATAATAAATAATTAACAGTTGCGAAACGCGGCTGTTTAAATAGCGCTGATCTATGAAATTTCTTCAGGGAAATTTCTTCAGGATATGGCGGGAGTGGAGGAGAGTGCTGGAGAATTATTTCCCGGTTTTGCTGTTCATCGTCGTCGGCCTTGCAGTCGGCGTCGTTGCCATGAGTGTTGGCTATTTCTTGGCCCCGCACCGTCCTGACAGTCAAAAACTATCCCCTTACGAATGTGGTTTCGAGGCATTTGAAGATGCGCGTATGAAGTTCGACGTGCGCTATTACCTCGTCGCCATTTTGTTCATACTATTTGATTTAGAGATTGCATTTCTGTTTCCCTGGGCCATTGTTCTGGATGAGATTGGTTTATTCGGCTATGTCGCGATGCTGATTTTCTTGGGCACCTTGGTCGTGGGTTTCATCTATGAGTGGATGAAAGGGGCGCTGGAGTGGGAATAGAAGGCTTGCTCGAAAAGGGCTTTGTAACCACCACGGTCGATTCGGTCGTGAACTGGACGCGTACCGGCTCGCTTTGGCCCATGACGTTCGGCTTGGCCTGCTGTGCCGTGGAAATGATGCAGGCCGGCGCCTCGCGTTATGACCTGGATCGCTTCGGCATCGTGTTTCGTCCCAGCCCGCGCCAGTCGGACTTGATGATCGTGGCCGGCACGCTGTGCAACAAAATGGCGCCGGCGCTGCGCAAGGTGTACGACCAAATGGCGGAACCGCGTTGGGTGCTGTCGATGGGTTCCTGTGCCAATGGCGGCGGCTATTACCATTATTCTTACTCTGTGGTGCGCGGCTGCGACCGCATTGTGCCGGTCGATGTGTATGTGCCCGGTTGTCCGCCTACCGCAGAAGCCTTGCTTTATGGTTTGGTGCAATTACAAAACAAAATCAAGCGCACTAACACCATCGCGCGTTAACCCTGAAGCCCCGAATGAACGCTAAGCTGGAAGCCATTTCCGAACGACTCACTACTTTGCTCGAAGGTCGCGATTTTTCCCTGCACGAGCACGTGGGCGAGTTGACCTTGGTCATTGCGCGCGCCGACATGTTGGCGGTGATGCGCATATTGCGCGATGACTACAATCTGAATTTCGAACAGTTGATCGATGTCTGTGGCGTCGATTATCAAAGCTATGGCGATAGCGTCTGGCAGGGCAAGCGCTTTGCCGCGGTGTATCACTTGTTGTCGGTGAATAAAAACCAGCGCCTGCGCGTGCGGGTGTTTGCCGAGGAAGACGATTTCCCGGTGGTGGATTCGGTGATCGAGATCTGGCCGTCGGCGAATTGGTTTGAGCGCGAGGCGTTCGACCTGTTTGGCATCCTGTTCGAAGGCCATCCGGATTTGCGCCGCATTCTCACCGATTATGGTTTTGTCGGCCATCCTTTCCGTAAGGATTTCCCGCTTAGCGGCTATGTGGAAATGCGCTACGACCCGGATCAAAAGCGCGTGGTGTATCAACCGGTTTCCATCGAAGAGCGCGAGATCACGCCGCGCACCATACGCGAAGATACATTCCATGGATAAGATCAAGAAAATCATTTTTGCCACAGAGATCACAGAGCGCACAGAGTTTCTTTGCGCGTTGACCTCTGTGTTCTCTGTGACCTCCGTGGCAGGGTTTTAAATGGCTGAAATTAGAAATTACACCTTGAACTTCGGGCCGCAGCACCCGGCCGCGCACGGTGTATTGCGCCTGGTGCTGGAACTGGACGGCGAGGTGGTGGAGCGCGCTGACCCGCATGTCGGCTTGCTGCATCGCGGCACCGAGAAGTTGGCCGAGAACAAAACTTTTATTCAGTCCGTGCCCTACATGGATCGCCTCGATTACGTATCCATGATGTGCAACGAGCACGCCTATGTGATGGCAATCGAAAAGCTGTTGCAGCTCGAAGTGCCGGAGCGCGCGCAGTATATCCGTGTGATGTTCGATGAAATCACGCGCGTATTGAATCACCTGTTGTGGCTGGGCGCGCATGCGCTGGATATCGGCGCCATGACCGTGTTTTTGTATGCCTTCCGCGAGCGCGAAGATTTGATGGACTGCTACGAAGCGGCGTCAGGTGCGCGCTTGCATGCGGCCTATTATCGCCCCGGGGGCGTATATCGCGATCTGCCGGATACGATGCCGCAGTACCTGGCGAATAAGCTGCGCAATGCGGGCGAGATCGCGCGCCTGAATGAAAACCGCAAAGGCTCGCTGCTGGATTTTATCGAGGACTTCACCAATCGCTTCCCGGGTTACGTCGACGAGTACGAGACCCTGCTCACCGATAACCGCATTTGGAAGCAGCGCACCGTCGGTATCGGCGTCGTCACGCCCGAGCGCGCCAAAGCATTGGGCTTTACCGGCCCGATGTTGCGCGGCTCCGGCGTCGCTTGGGACTTGCGCAAGAAGCAGCCGTATGAAGTCTATGACCGGATGCAGTTCGATATTCCGGTCGGCGTCAACGGCGATTGCTATGACCGCTATCTGGTGCGCATGGAAGAAATGCGCCAGTCCAATTCCATCATCAAACAATGCGTGGCCTGGCTGCGCCAGAATCCGGGCCCGGTGATTACCGAGAATCACAAGATTGCGCCGCCGTCGCGCCTCGACATGAAGTCGAACATGGAAGAATTGATCCACCACTTCAAATTGTTTACCGAAGGCTTCCATGTGCCGGCAGGTGAAGCGTATGCCGCGGTGGAACATCCCAAGGGCGAGTTCGGTATTTATTTGGTGTCGGACGGCGCCAACAAACCTTATCGCCTGAAAATCCGTGCACCGGGTTTCGCGCATCTGGCGGCGCTGGATGAAATGGCGCGCGGCCATATGATCGCCGACGTGGTGGCGATTATCGGCACGCAAGATATTGTGTTTGGAGAGATCGACCGATGACGCTGTCTGCAGAATCGCTGGCGATGATCGACCGCGAAATAACCAAATACCCCGCCGACCAAAAGCAGTCGGCGGTGATGTCGGCCTTGCGCATCGCGCAACAGGAAAAGGGCTGGCTATCCACCGAGACCATTCAATACGTCGCCGATTATCTGGAAATGCCGCGCATTGCGGCGTACGAAGTCGCGAGCTTCTACAACATGTATCGCATGCAGCCCCAGGGCAAGCACTGCTTGACGGTGTGCACCAATCTGCCGTGTAAGCTGACCTGGCAGAACGACGTCGCGGCCTATCTGCAACAAAAGCTCGGTATCGGTTTTGGCGAGACCACGCCGGACGGCAAGTTCACGCTGCTGGAAGGCGAGTGCATGGGTACTTGCGGCGACGCGCCGGTGCTGTTGGTCAATAACCATCGCATGTGCAGTTTCATGACGCCGGAAAAAGTGGATCAACTGTTGGCGGATTTGGACCGGGCGGAATTGGATAAGCCATGAGCGAAAAAGTCATCCTCAACGTGCTGGATCATCCGAACCCGGGCACGCTCGCCAATTATCAGCAAGTGGGCGGTTATCAGGCGCTGAAAAAAATTCTGGCGGAGAAAATCACGGCCGAGTCCATCATCGCCGAAGTGAAGGCCTCCGGCCTGCGCGGCCGTGGCGGCGCGGGCTTTCCGACCGGCCTCAAATGGAGCTTCATCCCGCGCCATTTCGAAGGCACGAAGTATGTCGTCTGCAACACCGATGAAGGCGAGCCGGGTACGTTCAAGGACCGCGATATCATTCGCTACAACCCACACAGCGTGATCGAAGGCATGATCATCTGCGGCTATGTGCTGGGCGCGAAGGTCGGCTACAACTACATCCACGGCGAGATATGGGCCGAGTACGAACACTTCGAACGCGCACTTGAAGAAGCGCGTGCGGCCGGCTTGCTGGGCAAGAATATTCTTGGTAGCGGTTTCGATTTCGACTTGCATGCGCACCATGGCTATGGCGCTTATATCTGCGGCGAGGAAACCGCGCTGCTGGAATCGATCGAAGGCAAGAAAGGCCAGCCGCGCTTCAAGCCGCCGTTCCCCGCCAGCTTCGGTTTGTACGGCCGGCCGACGGTGATCAACAATACCGAGACCTTCGCCAACATTCCCTACATCGTGCGCAACGGCGGGCAGAAATTTCTGGAGCTGGGCAAGCCCAACAACGGCGGCACCAAGATTTTTTCCGTGTCGGGCCAGGTCAACAAGCCGGGCAACTACGAAGTGCCGCTGGGCTTGCCGTTCCGTGATCTGTTGGCCATGGCCGGCGGCATGCGCGATGGGCGCACGCTGAAAGCCTGCATCCCCGGCGGCTCGTCGGTGCCGGTATTGCCGGCGGATGTGATGATGGAAGTCACCATGGATTACGACGCCTTGGCCAAGGCCGGTTCGATGCTGGGCGCGGGTTCGGTGATCCTGATCGACGACCGCATCTGTATGGTGCGCGCCCTGGAGCGCTTGTCTTATTTCTATTTTGAAGAATCTTGCGGCCAGTGTACGCCGTGCCGCGAGGGTTCGGGTTGGCTGTATCGCATCGTGCATCGCATCGTCCAAGGCCAAGGCCGCATGGAGGACTTGGACTTGTTGCTGGATGTCGCAACGAATATCGGCGGACGCACCATTTGTGCGCTAGGCGATGCAGCGGCTACCCCGGTGCAAAGTTTCATCAAGCATTTCCGTTCGGAGTTCGAACACTACATTGAACACAAGCGCAGCTTGGATGGGTGTCATTAGTATGTTGAATATCGAAATCGACGGCCAACAGATTGAAGTCGCAGAAGGCAGCACCGTGATCGATGCTGCGGATCAGCTCGGTATTTATATTCCGCGCTTCTGCTATCACCGCAAGCTTTCGGTCGCCGCTAATTGCCGCATGTGTTTGGTCGATATTGAAAAAGCGCCTAAGCCCTTGCCGGCTTGCGCGACACCGGTCACGGATGGCATGAAAGTCGCCACCAAGTCCGAGAAAACCATTCGCGCACAAAAAGGCGTGATGGAATTTTTGCTGATCAATCATCCGCTGGATTGCCCGATATGCGATCAGGGCGGCGAATGCCAATTGCAGGACTTGGCGGTCGGATACGGCGGCGGCAGTTCACGCTATACCGAAGAAAAACGCGTCGTGATCAACAAGAACTTAGGTGCTTTGATTGCCACCGACATGACGCGTTGCATCCATTGCACGCGCTGCGTGCGTTTTGGCCAAGAGATCGGCGGCGTCATGGAATTGGGTCAAGCCGCACGCGGCGAGCATTCCGAAATCATGCCGTTTATTTCGCAGACGGTGGATTCCGAACTGTCCGGCAACATGATCGATATATGCCCGGTGGGCGCCTTGACCTCCAAGCCGTTCCGCTACACCGCGCGCAGTTGGGAATTGGTGCGCCGTCCCTCGATCAGCCCGCACGATGGTTTGGGCGCAAATCTCTCGGCGCATTTAGTCAAGGAGCGCGTGATGCGCGTCCTGCCGCGCGATAACGAATCCATCAACGAGTGTTGGCTGGCGGATCGCGACCGTTTCTCCTATGAAGCCTTGAACAGCGAACAGCGCTTAAGCATGCCCATGATCAAGCAAGATGGGCAATGGCGCGAGACCGATTGGCAAACGGCGCTGGAATATGTGGCGCATGGCCTTAACGATATCAAGGCGCAACACGGCGCGGATGCGATCGGTGCTTTAGCCACGCCGCACAGCACCTTGGAAGAATTGTATCTGCTGCAAAAACTGATGCGCGGCCTGGGTTGCGGCAATGTGGATCATCGCCTGCGCCAATCCGATTTCAGCGCCGATGCGGCGCAAGCCGGTGCGCCTTGGTTGGGGCAGACCGTGGATCAGTTGTGTCAATCCGATGCAGTATTTGTGGTCGGCAGTACGCTGCGCAAAGATCATCCCTTACTCGCGCACCGCTTACGCCAAGCCGTTAAGCGCGGGATGCGCCTCAACCTGATTCATTCGGTCGATGACGATTTATTGTGCCGAGTCGCCAACAAAGCCATCGTCGCGCCGAGCGCAATCGTCAATGCCTTGGCGCAAGTGGTCAAAGCTGCGGCGCAACTCAAGCAGGTTGCGGCCAGCGATGCGCTGGCAAACGTAACGCCGGGTGCCAGCGCGCAAGCCATTGCCGGCAGCCTGGTGGCAGGCAAGCAGGTTTCAATCTTGCTAGGCAATGTGGCGCAACATCACCCGCAGGCCGCGACCTTGCAGAGCTTGGCTCAAGAATTGGGGCGCGTGCTGGGCGCAAGTTTCGGCTTCATCGGCGAAGCGGCGAATAGCGTCGGCGGCGTTATTGCCGGCGCTTGGCCCCAAGGCGCCGGCATGAATGCCGCCCAGATGCTGGCCAGCCCGCGCCAAGCTTATCTGTTGCTAAACGTAGAGCCGGAGCTGGATTGCTACGATGCGCCGCTAGCGCTCAACGCCATGATGCAAGCGAAAATGGTGGTCGCGCTATCCGCGTTCAAACATCATGCCGCTGACTACGCCGATGTGATGCTGCCCATCGCGCCGTTCACCGAAACCTCCGGCACGTTTATCAATACCGAAGGTCGGGTGCAATCGTTTAACGCGGTCTCCAAGCCGCGCGGCGAAACCCGTCCCGCTTGGAAAGTGCTGCGGGTGTTGGGCAATTTGCTGGGCTTGCCCGGTTTCGACTACAACAACACGGAACAAGTGCGCGCGGAATTGCTGCCGTCCGGCGAAACCGCGGGCTTGCTCAACAATGCGCTCAAGCAGTTATGCGTGGGCCAGATGGACGCCAAGCCCAGCGGTATCGAGCGTATTGGCGAGGTTCCAATTTATCAGCTGGATGCCTTGGTTCGCCGCGCGCCATCGCTGCAGCAAACCAAGGATGCGCAAGCGCCGCAGGCATGGGTCAATGGCGCTCTCTTGCAACAACTCGGCATCAAGGCGGGCGATACGGTGCGGTTGCAGCAGGGCAGCGGTCAAGCGCAGTTGGCCGTCGCCTGCGACGATCGCTTGCCGAATAATTGCGTGCGCGTGGCCGGCGCACATACGCTGACCATGCATTTGGGTGGCTTGTTCGGCGCGATTACGCTGGAGCGCGCATGATCGATTTCTTCCTCCCATATTATCTAGATTGGTTTGGCCCGGTGTGGGGCCCAAGCCTATTCACCTTCGTTAAGACCTTGCTGTCGATCGTGTTGATCACGCTGCCCTTGATGTTGTGCGTGGCGTACTTGACCTACGCTGAGCGCAAGATCATCGGCTATATGCAGATTCGTCTTGGCCCGAATCGGGTTGGGCCGAAAGGCTGGCTGCAGCCCATCGCCGATGCCTTGAAGTTGATGTTCAAGGAAATCATCATTCCTGCCGGGGCGAATAAATTTCTGTTTCTGCTCGCGCCAACGCTGGTGCTCGGGCCGGCACTGGCCGCTTGGGCCGTGATCCCGTTTACCCCGGACCTGGTGTTGGCGAATGTGAATGCCGGTTTGCTGTACATCATGGCCATCACCTCCATGGGCGTGTACGGCGTGATCATCGCCGGCTGGGCCTCCAACTCCAAATATGCATTTCTCGGCAGTTTGCGCTCGGCAGCGCAAATCGTGTCCTATGAGATCGCCATGGGTTTCGCCTTGGTCGGCGTATTGATGGCATCGCAGAGCTTGAATTTGGTGGACATTGTGCAAGGCCAATCCGGCGGCATCCTGCAATGGTATTGCTGGCCGCTGTTGCCGCTGTTTGTGGTGTACCTGATTTCGGGCGTGGCGGAAACCAATCGCGCGCCATTCGACGTGGCCGAAGGCGAATCCGAGATCGTGGCGGGTTTTCACGTTGAGTACTCCGGCATGGCCTTCGCCGTGTTTTTCCTGGCTGAATACGCCAATATGATTTTAGTGGCTACGCTCACCGTGCTGATGTTCCTCGGCGGCTGGCAATCGCCGCTGCCGGATGCGTGGATGCCGGAAAATGCGATGCTGCAATCGCTGCTGGGCGGCGGCTTCCACTGGCTGATCTTCAAAGTATTGTTCGTGCTGTTTTTGTTCTTGTGGTTCCGTGCCACTTTCCCGCGCTATCGCTACGACCAGATCATGCGTCTGGGCTGGAAAGTGTTTATCCCCGTCACCTTGGTTTGGATCGTCGTTATCGGCGCGGTGATGCAAACTCCATACGCTTACCTGGTGCATTGAGGCTACGCATATGATGACTCGGATCAACGATTTCTTTAAAAGCTTCTTGCTGATCGAATTGCTCAAGGGCATGGTGCTGACCGGACGGCATTTATTTGCGCCCAAGATCACCATTCAGTTCCCGGATGAGAAGACGCCGATCTCGCCGCGTTTCCGCGGCTTGCATGCGCTGCGCCGTTACCCAAATGGCGAAGAGCGCTGCATCGCCTGCAAGCTGTGCGAGGCGGTTTGTCCGGCGCTGGCGATCACCATCGAATCGGATCAACGCGACGACGGCACGCGCCGCACCACGCGCTACGACATCGATTTAACCAAATGCATCTTCTGCGGCTTCTGCGAAGAATCCTGCCCGGTGGACTCGATTGTCGAGACCCGCATTTTTGAATATCACGGCGAAAAGCGCGGTGATTTGTACTACACCAAGCCCATGCTGCTGGCGGTGGGCGACAAATACGAAGAAATGATTGCCGCCGATAGAGCGGCGGATGCGAAATACAGATAAACCAACCGCAGAGGCGCTGAGGCGCAGAGAGGTACAGAATGAATTTTGTTTTTCTCCGCGTCTCCGCGTCTCTGCGGTGAGATTTGAATATGAACTTTGAAACTTTTGTTTTCTATTTCCTGGCAGCTATCCTGCTGTTCGCCGGCGTGCGCGTGATTACCGCGCGCAATCCGGTGCATTCGGCCTTGTTCCTGGTGCTGGCATTTTTTACCGCGGCCGGTCTTTGGATTCTGCTGGAAGCGGAATTCCTCGCGATCACCCTGGTATTGGTCTACGTGGGCGCGGTGATGGTGCTGTTCCTGTTCGTGGTGATGATGCTGGATATCAATCTCGAAAAGCTGCGCGAAGGATTCTGGGATTATTTGCCCTTGGCGGCCATTGTCACGGTGCTGATGATGCTGGAAATGGTAGTGGTCTTGGGCGGCAAGCATTTCGGCCTCACGCAAATGCCGGACCCGGCGCCGCATGCCGCCGATTACAGCAATACCAAGGAATTGGGCCGCTTGCTGTATACCCAGTATGTTTATCCTTTTGAGCTGGCTTCGGTGATTTTATTGGTGGCCATCGTGGCGGCGATTGCGCTGACCTTGCGCCGCCGCAAAAACACCAAGCACCAAAACCCGGCGGACCAAGTGCGCGTTAGACGGCAAGATCGCGTGCGTTTGGTTTCCATGCCCGCAGAAAAGCCAGACGAAGCTTCGGACGCATCTACAAAGGAAACGCCATGATTTCCTTATCGCATTACTTGATCCTGGGCGGCTTATTGTTCGCGCTGAGCGTGATGGGGATTTTCCTCAATCGCAAAAATATCATCATCCTGCTGATGGCCATCGAATTGATGCTGCTGGCGGTAAACATGAATTTCGTCGCCTTCTCGCATTACCTGGGCGATGCGGCGGGGCAGGTGTTCGTGTTCTTTATCCTGACGGTGGCGGCGGCCGAGTCGGCGATCGGCCTCGCCATCTTGGTGGTGCTGTTCCGCAATATGAAGACGATTAACGTGGATGATCTGGATCAGTTAAAGGGCTAATCGCAAATGACACAGATCGACATGCAAACGCTTTACATGATCGTGCCGCTGGCACCCTTAGCCGGCGCCGTATTTGCCGGCTTGTTCGGCTGGCTGATCGGCCGTACTTGGTCGCATCGCATCACCATCCTGGGCGTGGCGATTTCCTGCGTCGCATCCTATTTCGTGTTTCAAGATGTGCAGCAAGGCCATACGTTCAACGGCAATATTTATACCTGGCTGACCAGCGGCGACATGTCCTTCCAGATTGGCTTCTTGATCGACAAGCTTTCCGCCATGATGATGCTGGTGGTGACTTTCGTTTCGCTCATGGTGCATATCTACACCATCGGCTACATGGAAGAAGACCCCGGCTATCAGCGCTTCTTCGCGTACATTTCGCTGTTTACCTTCTCCATGCTGATGCTGGTGATGTCGAACAACTTCGTGCAGTTGTTCTTCGGCTGGGAAGCGGTGGGCTTGGTGTCGTATCTGCTGATCGGTTTTTGGTTCACCAAGCCGACGGCGATTTACGCCAACCTCAAGGCCTTCTTGGTCAACCGTGTCGGCGACTTCGGCTTCCTGCTCGGCATCGGCTTGGTGCTGGCCTATACCGGCACCTTGGATTATTCGGCGGTGTTCGGCCAGGCGGGCGCATTAGCGAGTCAAAGCATTACCCTGTTTCCAGGCAGCCCGTGGTCGCTAATCACCGTGATCTGCATCCTGCTGTTCATCGGTGCGATGGGCAAATCAGCGCAGTTCCCGCTGCACGTGTGGCTGCCGGATTCGATGGAAGGCCCAACGCCGATCTCGGCGCTGATCCACGCCGCGACCATGGTGACCGCCGGCATCTTCATGGTGGCGCGTATGTCGCCGCTGTTCGAGTTGTCCGACACCGCGTTGTCGTTTGTGCTGGTGATCGGCGCGATCACCGCGCTATTCATGGGCTTCCTTGGCATTATCCAAAACGACATCAAGCGCGTGGTGGCTTATTCGACGCTGTCCCAGCTCGGTTACATGACCGTAGCGCTGGGCGCTTCGGCTTATTCCGTGGCGGTGTTCCACTTAATGACCCACGCGTTCTTTAAAGCGCTGCTGTTCTTGGCGGCGGGCTCGGTGATTATCGGCATGCACCATGACCAGGACATCCGGCACATGGGCGGCTTGCGCAAATACATGCCGATCACCTGGATCACCTCGCTGTTCGGCTCGCTGGCGCTGATCGGCACGCCGTTCTTTTCCGGCTTTTACTCCAAGGATTCGATTATCGAGGCGGTTAAAGCCTCGCACCTCACTGGCGCCGGTTTCGCCTATTTCGCGGTGGTCGCCGGCGTGTTTGTCACGGCCTTCTATTCTTTCCGCATGTACTTCCTGGTGTTCCATGGCAAAGAGCGTTTCCACGCACATAGGCATCACGATGAAGAGCATGCTCATGGCCACGGCCACACGCCGCATGAAACACCGTGGGTGGTGTGGTTGCCGCTGGTGCTGCTGGCGATTCCATCTGTGGTCATCGGCTATCTGACCGTTGGCCCCATCATCGAAGGCAACTGGTTCGGCAGCGCCATCTTCGTATCCGATGCGCACCCCGCAATAAAAGAATTGGCGGAAGAATTCCACGGCGCCAGCGCGATGGCCACCCATGCCTTAGGCACCTTGCCATTCTGGCTGGCGCTCGCGGGTGTGGTGTCGGCTTATCTTCTATACCTGGTGTTCACCGACATTCCCGCCAAGATCGCCGCACGCTTCTCGCTGATCTATGCGATTCTTGAACACAAGTACGGCTTCGATGAATTCTACGAATGGTTCTTCGCCGGCGGCGCACGCAAAATCGGCAGCGGTTTATGGCAGCGCGGCGACGTCACCGTGATCGACGGCTGGCTGGTGAATGGTTCGGCTAAGCTGGTGGGCTGGTTTTCCGGCCTGCTGCGGCAATTCCAGTCCGGTTACATCTACCACTATGCGTTTGCAATGTTGATCGGCGTATTCGTGCTGATCACTTGGTTTGTGAAGGTTTAAGGAATCGTATGTTGTTAGGAATGCCGCTTCTGAGTCTCGTCATCTGGTTGCCGATCTTTTTCGGCGTGGCGGTATTGCTCACCGGGGATCGCAACCCCTTTGCCGCGCGCTGGATGGCGTTCATCGGCGCGGTGTTGAGCTTTGCGGCCACCATCCCGCTGTACACCCAATTCAATCTCGCCAGCGTCGGCATGCAGTTCGCGGAAATGCGGCCTTGGATTGAGAGTTTCAATATCAACTATCACCTGGGTGTGGATGGCATTTCGGTCTTGTTCATTTTGCTCACCAGTTTTACCAATGTGTTGGTGGTAATCGCCGGCTGGAAAGTCATCGAAAAAAATGTCGCGCAGTATATGGCCGCGTTCTTGATCATGGCGGGCTTGATGAATGGCGTTTTCGCCGCGCTGGATGGGATTTTGTTTTACGTGTTCTGGGAAGCGATGCTGATCCCCATGTTCCTGGTGATCGGTGTGTGGGGTGGGGCGCGCCGGGTTTACGCCAGCATCAAGTTTTTCCTGTATACGCTATTGGGTTCGCTGTTGATGTTGGTGTCTTTCATTTACCTGTATCTCAAGAGCGGTAGTTTCGAAATTGTGCAATGGCATCTGTTGCCCCTGAGCCTTAAAGAGCAGATCCTGATTTTCCTCGCGCTGTTTTCCGCGTTTGCGGTAAAGGTGCCGATGTGGCCGGTGCATACGTGGTTGCCGGATGCGCACGTGGAAGCGCCGACCGGCGGCTCCGTGGTGCTGGCGGCGATCATGTTGAAGCTCGGCGCTTACGGCTTCCTGCGCTTTTCCTTGCCGATTGCGCCGGACGGCAGCCATGCGCTCACGGGCTTCATGATCACCTTGTCGCTGATCGCCGTGGTGTACATCGGTTTGGTGGCGCTGGTGCAAACCGATATGAAAAAGCTCATCGCTTATTCGTCGATCTCGCATATGGGTTTTGTCACGCTGGGCTTTTTTCTGTTCAGCGCTATCGGGATGGAAGGCGCGCTGGTGCAAATGATTTCGCACGGCTTCATATCCGGCGCCATGTTCCTGTGTGTGGGCGTGATGTATGACCGCGTGCACTCGCGCAACATTTCCGATTACGGCGGCGTGGCCAACAAAATGCCGATGTTCGCCGCCTTCTTCGTGCTGTTTTCCATGGCCAATTCGGGCTTGCCCGCGACCAGCGGATTCGTCGGCGAGTTCATGGTCATCATGGGCGCCATCAAGGTGAATTTCTGGTATGCCTTCCTCGCCGCCAGCACGCTGATTTTTGGCGCGGCTTATACCTTGTGGATGGTCAAGCGCGTGGTGTTTGGCGCGGTCGGGAACGATCATGTGGAGCACATGAAAGATATTTCCGCGCGCGAATTCCTGGTGCTGGGGACACTGGCCGTGGCCGTGCTGGCCATGGGCCTGTATCCCAAGCCGTTCACCGAAGTGATGCACGTTTCCGTGAATAATCTGCTCGCCCATGTTTCGGTGAGCAAATGCGGCGCCGATTGCGCCTGGCCAAGTGCGTCAAGCAAGGATGAATTGAAATGAATTTCGCCCTGACCGATCTGTTGCCCGTGCTGCCGGAAATCTTCGTGCTCAGCATGTTGTGCTTTATCCTGATTCTGGATTTGTTCCTGGCCGACGATTTGCGCTTCATCAGCTACGGCCTGACCTTGCTGACCTTGGCGGGTGCGGCGATCATCACCGCCGCCACCTTTACGCAGACGCCGGTGCTGGCCTTCAGCAATATGTTCGTGGACGATGCTTTATCCGACATGCTCAAGCTCATGTTGTATGGCGTCGTGGCCACCGTCCTGATTTATGCGCGCGGCTATATTCAGGCGCGCGGCCTGTATCGCGGCGAGTTCTTCGTGCTCATGCTGTTTGCCATGCTCGGCATGATGGTGATGATTTCCGGCAGCCATTTCCTCACGCTGTATCTCGGCTTGGAGCTGTTGTCGCTGAGCTTATATGCCTTGGTCGCCTTGCAACGCGACTCCAGAGTGGCCACCGAAGCGGCGATGAAGTATTTCGTGCTGGGTGCGATTGCCTCGGGCATGTTGCTGTATGGCTTGTCGATGATTTATGGCGCAACCGGCACTTTGGACATAAGCAACTTGGCCACGACCTTGCCGAGCGTCAATCATCTGAACACCGTGCTGGTGTTCGGTTTGGTGTTCACCATTGCCGGTTTGGCCTTCAAGCTGGGCGTCGTGCCGTTCCACATGTGGATTCCCGATGTGTATCAAGGCGCGCCCACCGCCGTGACCTTGTTCATCGGCACCGCGCCTAAAATCGCTGCTTTCGCCTTCGTCATGCGCTTGCTGATTGCAGGGCTGGGCGGGCTTGCGACCGACTGGCAGCCGATGCTGGCCTTGATGGCCATACTGTCGATGGCCATCGGCAATATCACCGCCATTGCGCAAACCAACATCAAGCGCATGCTGGCTTATTCGACCATTTCACACATGGGCTTCTTGCTGCTCGGCTTCCTCGCCGCAAGCACCAACGGTTACAACGCCGCGATGTTCTATGTGCTGGTGTATGTGCTGATGAGCCTAGGCGGTTTCGGCATGATCTTGCTGTTGTCGCGCGCCGGATTCGAAGCGGACCAGTTGAACGACTTCAAAGGCCTGAACCAACGCAGCCCGTGGTATGCCTTCCTGATGCTGTTGCTGATGGTGTCGATGGCGGGAATTCCGCCCACCGTCGGCTTCTACGCCAAGCTCTCCGTGCTGCAAGCAGCGCTGCAAGCCGGCTACCTGTGGCTGGTCGTGGCGGCAGTGCTGATGTCGGTGATCGGCGCTTACTACTACCTGCGCATCGTCAAGCTCATGTACTTCGATGAGCCCCTGGACGCAACGCCGATTCAAGCGCAGCCAGACATGAGCGTCCTATTGAGCATTAATGCGCTAGCCGTGCTGGCGCTGGGCATCATGCCGCAGTCGCTCATGGTGCTGTGCGCGAATGCCATCAAGAACATGTTGTAGCAACTAGCAAAACCTTCAAATGCAAGCCACAGAGTTCACAGAGCACACAGAGGTTCGGGACTTTGCGAAACTGAGCAGACATGTTCATGCCCCGGGTTCTATCATGGCCGCAACGCTCTTTTACGCCATAGGGTTTTCGCTGTGAACGCTGTGTTCTCTGTGGCTAATAATCTTCTACTGATTCGTCGATTAGCATTCCTGCTGCTGTTCGTTTCTTGTGGCGCCGCAGCCGATAGCCCCACGCTCCCGCAAAATTGTGTCGAGTCCTGCGTCACGCCTTACGGTGCGGTATTGGGCATGACCAGCGAAGGCACAAAATCGTTTTCCAACTGCCAAAGCAGTTGCGTCGTCTTCGATCCCAATCAAGAAAATAGTACCTACACCGGCATCAAATGGCAGTGCGTGGAATTCGCGCGGCGTTGGCTGATACGTAATCGCGGGCTGACCTTTGGCGATGTGGATGTGGCGGCCGACATCTGGTCGATTAATGCATTTACGCGCTTGAGCGATCAAAGCCAAGTCCCAGTTCAAACCTATACGAATGGCTCTAACATGCAGCCAAAGCCCGGCGATCTGCTGATTTACGCCAAAGAATATTTGGCGACTGGGCATGCGGCGGTGGTGCTGGAAGTGGACCCGAAAAAGGGCCGGGTGCGCGTGGCGGAACAAAATTTTAACAATCAAAAATGGTACGGGCATTACGCGCGGAGTATCGATTTGATCCACAAAAATGGACATTACTGGTTATTGGATGCCTACTTATTGGGCTGGAAGCGCGCGCAGTAAACAGAAGAAAAGCTGCGTCTTTAGACTGACTGCGTTGTGCCAGACTTTTAAGCATCTTCTCCATAGCAGTCACGTATCTTGGCACGCGGTACCCATTAAACCACAGGGAGCATTTATGAGTCTCAGCTATCGTTTAGTTCTTGCGTTGGTAATCACATGTGCGGCACTTACAGGTTGCATATCAGCAAAATCGTTTGTGGACCCTTCATTTCCAAAAGTCGCGTACGAAGATGTAAAAAGAAAAAATGAACCCCTTCGCCTCAAGCTCATTGTTGAGTTTCAGCGGAATGGTCAACCATACCCTCGAGCAGATAGCACATTAAAAGATAACGCTGAACGCATCCTAAGAGGATCGGGAGTAGTCACTCCAGTCTCCGACCAAGGAGAAGGGGAAATTAAAGTGGTTGTAAACAATATTGCAGACACCGGTGATGCAGCTGCAAAAGGGTTTGGTAGCGGCCTCACATTTGGGTTAGTTGGAACTACCGTTACGGATGCCTATGAAATGTCGGTATCCATCACTGTTCAAGGAAAGACGATCAGTCGAACAGGTATAAAGCACGCAATTCATACAGCTATCGGGAACACGAACCCACCTGATGGTCTTGAAGCTATTCCACCGGGGGTTGCCTTCGGAAGAGTGGTGGAACAAATGCTTCTCCGAGCGTTACAAGACATGCAGAAAAGTGGCGAACTGGGTTGGTTAAGTACGCCTACTCGCATTGGTTTTTCTTCGTCATATCAATGGCTAATATTGCACCCCAGCAATTTGCCAATAGCTACGCTAATGGCGTATACGGAAAGTCGATGGCAGGGGCTAGCTTTGTAGCCATTCAACTGGCCTGACGACGTTCTGAATTTCATTGTCACCGAAGCATCAACCCTCGCTGACTACCAAACCATCTTCCCCGTTGATATCGCGCTCATTCACACAAGCCCAAGCGCGAATGAAAGCGGGCCACCTTGTTGTGCGCTGCGGCTGCAATTTCTTTACACCTTTTTTACACGGCAGGCTGCAAAATTGTCTCGACCTTTACGCCAGTTAACCTATGCTGGGTTTGGTATATGACCAGGATGCAATGCATATGATGGCGCCCGCAACACTATCTTCACGCCGTGTGCTGAGGAACCCCTACCTGCTGGCCCTCGCGGCCTGCGGCCTCACCGCGCTGATCGCTACGCCCTTGCGTGATCGGCTCGATCTTGCGAACACGGTCATGCTGTTCCTGCTCGCGGTGGTGCTGGTCGCGGTGCGGCTGGGCCGTGGGCCGGCGGTTCTCGCGGCATTCTGCAGCGTCGCCCTTTTCGATTTCTTTTTCGTGCCGCCGCACCTTTCGTTCGCCGTGAGCGACGTGCAATACTTGATCACCTTCAGCGTGATGCTTGCGGTCGCCTTGATTATCAGCCATCTGACGACCGGATTGGCGCGCCAGGTGCACACTGCCGAGGCAAGGGAATTGCAGACCCGCTCGCTCTACGAACTTGCCAAGGCGCTGGCCGGCGCCTTGGCGCAAACGCAGGTGTTCGCAGCCGGCGCGAGTTTTCTGCGCGAGAATTTGCGTGCGGATACCGTCTTGCTGTTGCCGGATGCGCAGGACAACTTGCATGCGATCGTCGCGCCAGCCAACCCGATCTCCCTTGCTGCGGAATACACTGCGCGCTCGGTTTTCGACAGCGGCGCAGTCACCGAAGCCGAAGACATTGCCGGTGGCGAGGGACGCAGCCTGTTGCTCCCGCTCAAGGGATCGACGCGCATGCGCGGCGTGCTGGTGATTTCCGTGAAGCCCGATGATGAGGCGTTATTGCGGCGCCAGCGCTCTTTGCTGATGACGGTGGCCTCCCTGATGGCGATCGCCATCGAGCGCCTGCATTTCGTGGAAGTGGCGCAGGATTCACAGTTGCAGGTCGCCTCGGAGCGCTTGCGCAGTTCGATTCTCTCGGCGCTTTCCCATGACGTGCGCACGCCGCTGACGGTGATGTACGGACTGGCCGATGCGCTTACGCTGTCCAAACCGTCCTTGTCGCCAGCGGCGCAGGAAACGGTGCTCACGATTCGCGAGCAGGCGCTGCGCCTTAACAACATGGTCGGCAACCTGCTCGACATGGCGCGCCTGCAGGCCGGGCAGGTCAGGCTGCGCAAGGAATGGCAGCCATTGGAAGAAGTGGTCGGCGCCAGCATCAAATTATTGGGCACGGGATTGCAAGAACATGCCGTCAAGGTGACATTGCCAGCGGACCTGCCCATGCTGGAATTCGACGCGGTGCTGATGGAGCGCGTGTTCTGCAATCTGCTGGAGAACGCCGCGAAATATTCGCCCGACGCGGCGGATATCGAGGTGCGTGCGCAAGCAAGCGATGCCATGATCGAAATCACCATCTGCAATGCCGGCGCCGGATTTCCGCCGGACAGGCTGGCGCGGATTTTCGATTTGTTCGAACGCGGCAGCGTCGAATCGGCAGTACCCGGCTTCGGGGTCGGCTTGGCTATTTGCCGCGCCATCATCGAGGCGCACGGCGGCGCCATTCGTGCCTTCAATCCCGAAACTGGGGGTGGTTGCGTGTGCTTCACGCTGCCGCGCGGCACGCCGCCGCAGATCGAATGCGAGAGTGCTTCGGGAGAAACGCAATGAATATCCCCGGCCCGCTGGTGCTCGTGGTGGAAGACGAAATGCAGATTCGCCGCTTTGTTCGATCCGCGCTGGAAGGCGAGGGTTGCCGCGTGGCGGAAGCCGAAACCATGGCGCAAGGTCTGATCGAGGCCGGCACGCGCAAGCCCGATTTGATCATTCTCGATCTGGGTCTGCCGGATGGCGATGGCGTGCATTTTGTGCAGGACTTGCGCGCCTGGTCCAATCTGCCGGTGCTGATTCTCTCGGCGCGCTCGACCGAAAGCGACAAGATCGGCGTGCTGGACGCGGGTGCGGATGACTATCTCACCAAACCCTTCGCCGTGGGTGAGCTGCTGGCACGGGTGCGCGCCTTGCTGCGGCGCGGCAAGCAGGCAGAGGAGGCGGGGAGCCCGCTCATGCGCTTCGGCGATGTCGAAGTCGATCTAACCCGGCGCCAAGTCTTGCGGCAAGGCATTGCGGTGCACCTGACGCCCATCGAATATCGCCTGCTGTGCGTGATGCTGGCGAATGCCGGCAAGGTCATGACGCATCGTCACCTGCTGCGCGATGTGTGGGGGCCATCCTTCGTCGAGAGCAATCATTACCTGCGCATCTACGTCGGCCATCTGCGGCAGAAGCTGGAACTTGACCCGACGCAACCGCGGCATTTTCTGACCGAAACCGGCGTTGGCTACCGATTCCAAAATTAAATTCGATCTCAGATCAATAAGGGGATATCCATGCATCAGCCCGCTCACGTCAATCACCCACGCCTCGCCGGGCTCGCCGTAGGCGCCTTGGGCGTGGTTTACGGCGACATCGGCACCAGTCCTTTGTACGCATTCAAGGAAGCGTTTACCGGTCCGCACGCGCTGGCGCCGACGGAGCTGAATGTGCTCGCGGCGCTGTCCGCCTTTTTCTGGGCCATGATGCTGATCATCTCGATCAAGTACGTGTGGATCGTGGTCAAATTCGACAACGAGGGCGAGGGGGGCGTGCTCGCGCTCACCGCGCTGGCGCACCGCATGACGCACAAGGCGCCGAAATGGTCGGTATTCGTGATTGGCGCGGGCGTGTTTGCGGCTGCGTTGTTCTATGGCGACGCCATCATCACCCCGGCGATCTCGGTGCTTTCCGCGGTCGAAGGCTTGAGCGTCGCCACGCCGCAATTCGAGCACCTGGTTGCGCCCATCACCATCGGCATCCTGGCGGCGCTGTTCCTGATCCAGCGCCACGGCACCGGCCGCGTCGGCGGCTTGTTCGGCCCGGTGACCATCGTATGGTTTCTGGTGTTGGCGATCCTCGGCGTTTTAAGCATCGCGCAGACACCTGCCGTGTTGCAGGCGCTCAACCCGATGTACGCCGTGCATTTCGCTGCGGATCATCCTGGCGCGATGTTTCTGCTGTTGAGCGCGGTGTTTCTCGCGCTCACCGGCGGCGAGGCTCTGTACGCGGATATGGGGCATTTTGGCGCCAAGGCCGTGCGCCTCGCCTGGTATGGCTTGGTCTGCCCGGCGCTGCTCATCAATTACTTCGGGCAGGGTGCGCTCATCCTGCGCTCTAGCAAGGCGGTGGAAAACCCGTTCTATCTCCTGGCGCCTGACTGGTTCCTGCTGCCGCTGGTGGCGCTGGCCACCGCCGCCACGGTGATCGCTTCCCAGGCGACGATTACCGGAGCGTATTCCATGACGCTGCAGGCGTCGCGTTTGGGCTACCTGCCGCGCGTGCGGCTGCTGCACACCTCCGACACGGTGCGCGGCCAGATCTATATCCCCAGCGTCAACTGGCTGATGCTCATCGCCGTCATATTGCTGGTGCTGAGTTTCGGCTCCTCAAGCGGCTTGGCCGCGGCTTACGGCATCGCGGTATCGGGCACCATGATGATCACCACGCTGCTCACCGCGGTCGTCGCCTTAAGTTTGCCGGGCCGGATGCGCATCGGCCTGTTGCTTGCCTTGGCGCTTTTCGGCGTGCTGGAGTTGCTGTTTTTTGGCTCGAATCTAACCAAGATTTTGCATGGCGGCTGGCTGCCGCTGGTATTGGGGGCGCTGATCTTTTTGTTGCTCACCACCTGGAAGGAAGGCAGCCGCATGATTGCCGAGCAGCGGCGCAAGATCGACATTCCGCTCAAGGACTTCCTGGCCGGCCCGCAACCCAATGTGCCGCGCGTGGCGGGGACGGCGGTGTACCTCACCTCCGACCCGACGCTGGTGCCCAGTGCGCTATTCCACAACCTGAAACACTTCAAAGTGATGCATGCGCGCACCATTTTCCTCAACGTCATCAATGAGGATGTGCCGCGTATCGATCCCACCCAGCGCATGAAAGTCACCGAACTTACCGCCGGGGTCTATAGCATGACGGTGCGCTTTGGCTTTCGCGAGGAGCCGGACCTGACGCAAACGCTGGAGAGCGCGGCGAATTTTGGAATCGATCTGGAAAGTATGAGCACCACTTATTTCGTGGCGCGATCCACGGTCATCGACGGACCTGGCGGCTTGCCCGCTTGGCGCTGCGGGCTCTATGCCTGGATGACGCGGCAGTCCGAAGGCGCCGCGAGCTACTTCAATCTGCCCGCGAATCGGGTGGTGGAACTCGGTACGCAGGTGATGCTCTAGCGCTCGCTGACGACCAAACCGTCTTCTTCGTTGACATCGATTTCGTTCACATAAGCCCAAGCGCGTATGAAGGCGGGCTCCAGCTCATCGACGCTTTCCTGCACCTTGTCCCATTCCTGGGCTTTTGCCGCGAGCTCTAAATTGCGCGCGATTTGCTGGAGGTCGTAGGCGCCGATATAAGCCGATGCGCCTTTGATTTCGTGGGCGCGTGCGGCAACTTGTGCGTGATCCCGGCTCTCAAAAGCGACGGCGATCTGCTCGATCAAGCTTTGTGTGCTGGATAGATATAAGGTCAGCAGTTCATGCTGTGCGGAAGGGTCATTGCGAAACATGTTGGCGACCTTGGGCATGTCGATGGGCGGATTGCTGTCGGAGACCAAGCGCTGAATTTCTTGTGCAGCCTCTTCTTGTGCGCTGGCGTAACGTTCGGTAAAGCCGGGCACCCAGCGTTTCAGCGTTTCTTCCAGATCCTCGGACTTGAGCGGTTTTACCAGGTAGTCATCCATGCCGCCGCTCAGGGCGCGCTCGCGGCCTTCATCGCGGGCGTTGGCGGACATGGCGACAATCGGCGTGCGCTGTGCCTGGCCGCGCATCAATTCGCGGTGGCGAATTTCGATGCTGGCTTCGAATCCGTCCATTTCCGGCATTTGGCAATCCATCAGCAGCAGGTCATAGGGCAGGCGCTGCATGGCGTCGACCGCCTCTAAGCCATTGGCGGCGACATCGGCGCGTATGCCAAACTTGCGCAGCATGTACACCACGACTTTTTGGTTCACCACATTGTCTTCGGCAACCAGCACGCGCACCGGCAGGGTTGCCAGCCGCAGCCCGGACACGGCCACGGGCATGGTGGTTTGCGGTTCCTGCGTCAACACGGCGGCAAGCGCATTGGACAGGCGGCTGAGTTTAATCGGCTTGGTGATTTGCACTTTAATCCCGTTGGCCATTAAATCCTTCGCGCTGTAGCGCTGCGCGATGCCGGTGAGCAAGAATGCCTGCGTGCTCTGTAACGCTGGGTCGTTTTGTATGGCTTTGGCGAGTGACAAACCATTGCCTTCAGGCAGGCGGCTGTCGATGAGGATGATTTGCACTGCTTGGCCGCGTGCGTATGCGGCACGCAGCTTGGACAGTGATTCTTGATAACTGGCCGCAGTCTCGTACAGCATGTGCCAAAAATTCAATTGCCGTGTCAGGCTTTCGCGCAGTGCGGCGTTGCCGCTGGCAACGAATACGCGCACGCCTTGAAATACCTCGGTGGCTTGCAGCGGTGCATGGCCAAGGCTTTGCTTTTGTACCCGCGCGGTGAACCAGAAGGTGCTGCCGGCGCCGGGCTCGCTGATGACGCCGATGCCGCCGCCCATCATCTCCGCCAGTTGCTTGGAAATCGCCAGTCCTAGGCCGGTTCCGCCATATTTGCGGGTGGTCGAGCCATCCGCTTGCGAAAATGCTTGGAATAAACGTTGCTGGCTTTCAGCGGAAATGCCGATACCAGTGTCGGTGATGGAAAAGTGCAGCTGTGCGTTGGTCTCTTCCAGATCCAGCATGCGTACGCGCACCACGATGTCGCCGCGCTCGGTGAATTTCAGTGCGTTGTCGATCAGGTTGGTCAGAATCTGCCGTATGCGCCCAGGATCGCCAAGCAATGCGCTGGGCAGGGTGGGCGGGATATCGCACACCAATTCCAAGCCTTTGCTTTGGGCGCGCTCGGCGAGCAGTTCGGCAACGTCTTGCAGCGTGTCGCGCACATTGAACTCGACGATTTCCATGCTCATTTTCCCGGCTTCGATCTTGGAAAAATCGAGAATGTTGTTAATGATCGCAAGCAGCGATTCCGCCGAGGAGCGTACCGTTTCCGCATATTCGCGTTGCGACGGGCTGAGCTTGGTATCGAGCAGCAGGCCGACCATGCCGATGATGCCGTTCATCGGGGTGCGAATCTCATGGCTCACATTGGCCACGAATTGCGATTTCACGCGCGAGGCTTCCAGCGCGGTTTCATACGCGGTTTTGAAGCGATCCTCGTTGCGCTTGCGCTCGGTAATGTCGCGCATGATGGCCTGTATCACGACCTTTCCATTCAACACCATCGAGTGCAGCGATATTTCGATTGGAAAGACATTGCCGTCGCGCTTCAAGCCTTGCCACTCGAAATCGCAGTGGCCTTGCTCCATCGCGCGTTGGATATTTTGGGCTGCAAACTCTTCGGAAGGCGCGCCGTTCGGCTGTGTTGGCGGTCCCAGCGCAGCAGGGCGCTGCCGGCAAAATTCGCCCACGCTGGGGATTTGAAACATATCCAAAGCCGCTTGATTGCAGTCGATAAAGCCTTGCTCATCCAGCAGCACGATGCTGTCGGAGTTGGTGGCAAACAGCGTTTTGTATTTAATTTGCTCACGTTCGATCGCGTCTGTTTGTTGCTTGGTGCGGCGTAGCACGAAGGCGGCAATCGCCGCGCCTATACCGGCCAAGCTGATGCCCATCAGCGTCATCATCCATTCGGTTTGACGGTACGCAGTGGCCGCTTCCCATGCGGCCTTATCGCTCGCCTTGCGTTGCAGGACGAGCATATTGTCCAGCTCGGTCACGAGCATCTGTTGCGCGGGAATCGCTTCGTCATGCAAGGCTTTCAGCGCTTCGGCATTTCGATCATCCATGGCCAACTCCAACCCATGCACCACCTTGGGTTGCGCCACGGTGGCATAGTTGCGG
This sequence comes from Pseudomonadota bacterium, assembly GCA_021812385.1. Classification (GTDB taxonomy): domain Bacteria; phylum Pseudomonadota; class Gammaproteobacteria; order Burkholderiales; family Thiobacteraceae; genus RBG-16-58-11. The sequence goes on from JAKANO010000016.1 coordinate 53,539, forward strand.
ATATGGCTCAGGATGCGTTTCTCTTCCGGGGTGGAGAGCATCTGGTCCAATGTTCCGCGTGCGTTGGTGAAGGCGGTGCCGTAGCTGTAAAACTTTTGCAGTTCATCGTCTTTTTCGAAGCGATCCTGTGAGTTGACGATGGTGTGCATGGAAATGATGCGCTGCCGCAAGGAATCGCGCATGATGCTGGCCAACTCAATTTTCTTATTGTTTTCATTCACGATGCGTTCGAGCCGGCCATAGATCGAAGACATTTGCGACAGGCCGACCACGGCGAGTGAGATCATCAGGGCCAGCACCAGGGCAAAACCGGTGCCGACGGAAAACATCATGTATTTGGAAAACATTGCGCTTCGAGAAGAGTGATTATTAGGCTGGATTTAATACTTCTTGCGCGTGACTGGCAAGTGGGGATTTAGCGCTTATGGCCTTGCCGGGGTTCTATTGCGTTCAGCTGCTGACGGCAGGGCGATTCGCATTTTTATACGCCGTTAATAGTTAAATATAAACAATAATATACAGAATTAACTTAATGTAAATTATTGATTTAAAGTCGAGGGCCTCAAGGGGAAATTTAAAGCGCGTGGAAACGCAACAGCGTATTCAAGCGCCCCTCGAACCAAGCGTCGAACTTGACCAGATGGGGCGCGATGGAGACTTTGAACCCGCTCTGTTTTTTCGGCGTGATATCGACAAAGCGCAATTTATTGGTTTTGACGATGACTTCCATGCTGACATGCATGGGGTAATAACCATCCAGGAATTTGCGCATGAAGGGGCCGTTGGCGATGTGCAGGTTGCCGTCGGGTTGTTGGTACAACACTTTGCTTTTGAGCGCGACGCAGATTTTTGCATTGTGCCGCACTTGCTGGAGTTGCACCGTGCCGCCCTCGACCCAGGCTCGACCGATGCCGCTATAGGACAGGATGCGCAAATCGCGGATACGGTCTGCGCGGAAAACGATTTGCGTTGCCGGGACGATATCCAGATTCGAGTGGCATTGGCGCAGGTCGGCCCAACCATCGACGATGGTTTGATCGCTGATCGTCAGCACATTGCTATGATGATGCACGCGCTTAGCCGGGTGGGTAGGCAGGAATTTGAGTTCGCCTTCGTTGACGTCGTCGGCGCTAGCCTCCGGCGGGGCGTTGAACCAATTGTCGAGTTCCTGCTGCGAGTATTCCTGGGCCAGGCTGTTGCCGGCGGAAACGAGCAAGGTCAGCAGTAAAAATAGGCGGGCCATCGATACGCTCAATGTTGGATGAGGTACGGAAACTATGGCCTCCTCAGTCGAGGCTGTCAAATAAGGGGGATTTATTCGTTGAGGGCGAAACGGCGCGCGCCATCGAAACGCTTGGACCAGTATTTTTCGTTCAAATCCGATACCATCACATCGCCGGTCTTGGAGCTGCTGGCGTGAATAAAGCGATTGTCGCCGAGATAGATGCCGACATGCGAAAAGGCCCGGCGCAGGGTATTGAAGAAAACCAAGTCGCCCGGTTTGAGTTCGCTTTTGGCAATTTGCGCGCCCGCATGGCTGATGGCGCGTGCGGTAACGGGCAATGTCAGGCCCGCGGCTTGTCCATACACATAGCGCACAAACCCGCTACAGTCGAAGCCGGTGTCGACGTTATGCCCGCCGTACTTATAGCGGGTGCCGTTGAGGCTCAGGGCATACAGCAAAAGGTCTTGGGTTTTGTCGCTTGCAGGCTCGCTCGCGCTGGCTTCGCTTGCCACGGGATCGGCGTTCTCGGGCGTAGGCGATTCGGCATTGGCGAAAGCGCTTATTGCCAGCAAAATAGCGGTCAGCAGGATAAATGGGGCACGCATGCCAGGCATTTAAGGAGAAATTCAGCGGTTTGTAAAGTGAAACCTATGACAACCGATTCGCCAAGTGCCGTATTCGGCTACACTTCTATAGTCAAAATCCCCTAGGAGGAACGATCATGAGCGATATGGAAAGCACCTCAATCAAAGAAGAAGTTGCCGTTGCGGCGGAGCAAGGTAAGGATTTGCACGCACTGGTACGCGATATCACTTTGCGCGCCTTGTCGCGCCGCAGCTTGTCCGCGAGTGAGATAATGGACGTGGTGCGTTCCGTGACGGAAGGGGTCACGCTGGGGCTGGGGCGCCGCGCGGGAGAAATCAAGGATGCGGTACGCGATGCGCTGGGCGGCTTGGATGAAGCCCTGAAAAAAACCGCCGAAGCCACTTCGCTGGCGGCGCAGCAGTTGATCGCGCAGGGCAAGGAATTTGGCGCACAAGATTTGAAGCCGGCGATGGATGATTTGAAACAAATGGAAGAAATGTTTCTGAACACGGTCTCCAAAGTCAGCGAGGCAGCCGGCGGGCGCATTAAAGACGAGTTTGCTTCGCAACTCGGTCACGCGCGCCGCAGCGGCACGGATAGCGGGCGCCTGATCGCCGATACCGTGGCGGCGTTCAGCCAACGCGCGGGCGCATCCCTTAAAACCGGCGCGGTGCAAACGGTCGGCGCCACCCAGGAAGTCAAACAACGCTTGACCTTGCTCGCCAGCGGCATTTTGGCGGGCATGGCGGATGCGCTACATGAAAAAGCCAAACCCGGAGAACGGAAAGCGCCTTAATGCTATTAGAAACGATTAGCCTGGTGCGCGACTTGCCGCGCCTGCACGAAATTTCCTCGGTACTCATCCGCTACGGCGGCGGCGATATGGTGCGGCGTTTGGGGGTGGGCAGCATCCTGGAGCGCGCCGGCCGCGTTTTGCATTGGAAACAAGCGGTCGAAAACGAGCACTTGGAACCCGCGGTACGTTTTCGTCATGCCTTGGAAGAGCTGGGCCCAACCTTCATTAAACTCGGCCAAGTACTGGCAACGCGCGTCGATTTATTCTCGCCGCACTGGATTGCCGAGTTGGAAAAATTGCAATCCAGTGCGCCAGCGTTGCCGTTCGAGGACATGCTGCCGCAAATGCTCTTGGCGCTGGAAGGCCGCGACCCGCATGCAGTGTTCGACGAACTCAACACCACGCCACGCGCCGCGGCGTCGATTGCGCAAGTGTACGAAGCCAAGCTGAAAGACGGCACGCCGGTCATTATCAAAGTGCGCCGCCCCGGCATCGAAGACAAGATCGAAGCGGATTTGCGCATCATGGCGCATATCGCGCGCTTGGTGGAAGCGGAGTTCCCGGAGACGCGGCGCTATCAACCGCGGCAAGTGGTGCAGCAATTCGCCAAATCGATGCGGCGCGAGCTCGATCTCGCGGCCGAAGCGCGCAACATTCAGCGCTTCGGCGAAAAATTCGCCGACGACGATACCGTGGCCATTCCCAAGGTGTATTGGGATTACATCGGCCACACGATGAATGTGCAAGAGCGCATCGACGGTATCCCGGGCAATAAAATTACGCAGGCAACTGCGGCCGGGCTAGACCTGCGCGTGCTCGCCGATCGCGGCGCCAATGTCGTGCTGCGCATGATTTTGATTCACGGCCATTTCCACGCCGATCCACACCCGGGCAATGTGTTTTATCTGCCCGGCAATCGCATCGCGCTGGTGGATTTCGGCATGACCGGCATGCTCACCCATGAACGCCGCAACCAGATCGCCGACTTGCTGATTTCGATTATCAGCAAGGATGAATTGGCCTTGCTGGACGTGCTGCTGGAATGGACCGGCGACTCGGTGGTGAATGAAGGCAAGCTGGCCTCGGACGTGATCGAATTCATCTTTAATTATTCCAGCGTGCATCTCAAGGACATCAGCTTCGGCAACTTGCTGAATGAACTCATGGCGATGATCCGCGAGCACCATTTAGTCATGCCCTCGGATTTGACGCTGTTGTTCAAGACCCTGATCACGCTGGAAGGCCTGGGGCGCCAGCTCGACCCGGAATTCGACATGGGCGACCACACCGCGCCCTTCGTGAAAGAAGTGTTGCGGCTGCGCTATGCGCCTGAGGCCGTCATGAAACGCGGCGTGCACAGCGTCAAAGATATCGCCTCGATACTGACCGGCCTGCCGCGCGACCTGGCGAAGTTCTTCAAGGAATTGCGGCGCGGCCGGGTGCGGCTCGATATCGACGTGAAGCGCCTGGATCATTTCGGCCAACAGCTCGACCGCACCACCAATCGGCTGACGATCGGCATCATGACGGCTTCCCTGGTCATCGGTTCATCCATCGTGATGACCATTCAGGGCGGGCCGAAGATTTTCGGCATGCCGGTGTTGGGCTTTCTCGGCTTCTTGATTGCGGTATTCAATAGCCTATGGATCGTGTTCTCGATTTGGCGTTCGGGCAAGAGTTAGTGGAGAGCGATGATGTCGTTTAAGCTCATCAGGACTTTTATTTTGCTGTGTCTGCTGGGATACGGCTTGAGCGCTTTTGCCCAGGAAAGGATCGAAGTCATCACGCTCAATTATCGTAGCGCAGAGCAGATATTGCCGCTGATTCAGCCCATGCTCGGGAAGGATGGCGCGGTGACCGGGCTGCAAAATCGCTTGGTGATACGCGCCAGCGCACAAAAATTGGAACAGATTAAACGCGTGATTGCGAGCCTGGATAGCAAGCCCCGGCGCTTGATGATTACCGTGCGCCAGAACACCACGCGCGATGTGTTGGCGCAAGAGGCTAGCGTGTATGGCACGGCCGGCACGGATCACGCGCGCGTTACCCTGCCGCAAAGTCCGGGCAAGGCCGGCGCAAAGATTGAGGTCGGCAGCCGGCAGGATCGCGTCGGCGCCAAAATCACTTCCACGCGTGACATCGAAAACAGCGCCGATGTGCAAAATGTGCAAGTCTTGGAAGGCAATGCGGCATTCATTCGCGTCGGACAATCCGTGCCCTACCAATCGCGCACGGTGGTGCGCGGCAGACACGGCACGACAGTCGAGGAAAATACCCAGTACCAGGACGTGACCAGCGGGTTTTATGTGTTGCCGCGCGTATCCGGCACGCAAGTCACACTGGAAATCAATCCGCAACGCAATACGCTCGGCAGCCAGGGCGCGGTGAATGTGCAGCAGGCCTCCACGGTGCTTTCCGGTCGTATCGGCGAATGGATCGAACTGGGCGGCGTGGGGCAGCAAGGCACGAGCAGCGGCAGCGGCACGCTGTATTCGACCCAGGACGTGAGCAGCGATAAGCGCAGCATCTTCGTCAAAGTGGAAGAAATTCCTTAATCGGCAGGCCCGTGCAAAAAACTGTTGAACCGCCAAGACGCCAAGAGCGCCAAGATATAAGCAGAAACGAAACCCAAGACCACCCAATTGTTATTTCGAATTACTCCAGCAATGTAACGCCTTCTTGGCGCTCTTGGCGTCTTGGCGGTTCCCGATCTGTTGTTTTCAATTTAAGCCGCTCTCCTCGCCGTGTTAAACTTGCAACCCTTAAATGTCCGAACTAGAAACCCTCTTCTCCGCCCAGGGCGTATTCGCCCAAACCATCCCCGGCTATCGTCTGCGCCCACAGCAATTGGAAATGGCGGAGGCGATTCTGCAGGCGATTCGCGCCCAAGAAAAACTCGTGGTCGAGGCCGGCACCGGCACCGGCAAGACCCTGGCTTATCTCGCCCCGGCCTTGCTGGCCGGCGGCAAGGTCGTGATTTCCACCGGCACCAAAACGCTGCAAGACCAGTTGTTTCTGCGCGACATTCCGGCGGTGCGCGACGCCTTGAAGTTGCCGGTCACCATCGCGATGCTGAAAGGCCGCGCCAATTACGTCTGCCGTTACCACTTGGCGCATGCGCAGATCGATGCGCGGCTGTATCACAAGGAAGATGTGCAGCATCTGCAAAATATCGCGCGCTTCGCCGCAACCAGCGCCAGCGGCGATAAGGCAAGCTGCACCGATGTGCCGGAAAACGCCGCGGTATGGGCTTATGCCACGTCCACGCGCGACAATTGCTTGGGCCAGGATTGCAGCGATTACAAGGAATGCTTCGTCATGTCGGCGCGCAAAGCAGCCTTGGCGGCCGATGTGGTGGTGGTCAACCACCATTTATTTTTTGCCGATGCGATGTTGAAAGACGAAGGCGTCGCCGAACTCTTGCCCGCCGCCAACACCATCATTCTGGACGAAGCGCACCAGTTGCCGGACACGGCCGGGATGTTTTTCGGCAGCACCATCAGCAGCGGACAATTAATGGAGCTGGCGCGCGATGCGCGAGCCGAAGGCTTGGTCAATGCCAAGGATTTCGCGCCCTTGCCCGAGGCCGCCTCGGCGCTGGAAAAAGCCGTGCGCGACCTGCGCTTGGCTTTCCCGCAAGAAGCCTTACGTTTGCCAGTGGCGCGCGCCGAACGCTTCAAACAATTCGATCCGGCGCTGACGCTGCTGAAAGAAAAGCTTACGGATTTGGAACATGCCTTGGCGTCGCAAGCCGAACGCGCCCCGGGCTTGGATAATTGCTGGCAGCGCGCGCAAGCGATCCGCGCCATGCTGGCCGACTGGCGCGTTACGCCGCAAGCAGACAAGCAGAGCAATACCGTGCGCTGGGTGGAAGTTTTTCATCATGCCGTGCATCTTAATTCCACGCCCTTGTCGATTGCCGAAACTTTTAAATCGCAGCTGGACAGCACGCCGCGCGCCTGGATCTTCACCTCGGCGACGCTCGCCGTGCGCGGCGATTTCCGCCATTACCAAGAAGAAATGGGCTTGGATAGCGCCAAGACCGCGCATTGGGACAGCCCCTTCGATTACGCCAATCAAGCGCTGTTGTATGTGCCGCAGTACTTGCCCGAGCCGAATACCGACGGCTACACGCAAGCGGTGGTCGCGGCCGCGCTACCGGTATTGCAAGCCAGCGGCGGGCGCGCCTTTTTGCTGTTCACCAGCTTGCGCGCGATGCGCGAGGCGCATGCCTTGTTGCAAACGGCGTTTGCCGAAGCGAATTTGGATTTTCCTTTATTGCTGCAAGGCGAAGGCTCGCGTACCGAGTTGCTGGAACGTTTTCGCAAGCTGGGTAACGCCGTACTGGTGGCTTCGCACAGTTTCTGGGAAGGCGTGGATGTGCGCGGCTCGGCTTTGTCCCTGGTGATCATCGATCGCCTGCCGTTTGCCGTGCCGGACGATCCGGTGCTGTCGGCGCGCATCGATAAAATGAATAGCGAAGGCCGCAATGCCTTCATGGAGTATCAGCTGCCGCAGGCGGTGATCACGCTGAAGCAAGGCGCCGGGCGCTTGATCCGCGACGAAACCGATCGCGGCGTGTTGATGATTTGCGACCCGCGCTTGCTCGGCAAGCCCTATGGCAAGCGTATCTGGCAGAGCTTGCCGCCGATGCGGCGCACCCGTGAGTTGAGCGCGGTGGAAGCGTTTTTTGCCGGCCTGCATGCGCTTGGGAAAGCCGAGTGAACCTCCAAGACGCCAAGAACGCCAAGGCGTTTTTTGTTCTAAGCGTTTTTCTTGGCGTTCTTGGCGTCTTGGCGGTTTAACGATTTTTATTGGATGAACAATGCGATGAAAATTGCCTGGATGCTGGCTATTCTGCTGTTGCTGGGCGCGCAGGCGCAAGCCGGGGTCAGTGGGCGCATCGTATTAGGCGCGCAGCCGGTGGCGGGTTTTCAATACTATGCGGGCAAGCGCGTTTGGGGCGAGCTCAAAGTAGGGGATGCGCTGGCGCTGATCCGCGAGACGGATAATGCTTACGATGCCAATGCAATTCGCATCGAATGGCACGGTGAAAAACTCGGCTATGTGCCGCGCGCCGGCAACGAAGACCTCGTCAAGTTATTGGACAAGGGCTTGAAGGTATCCGGGCGCATCATTAATTTACACGACGGCCGCAGTCATTGGCAGCGCATCTTGTTCGAGGTGCTGCTGGAAGAATAAGACTTGCTCTGAACCGTGGGGCGCGCTTGGTTTACTTGTAGGGGCGAGGCATGCCTCGACCGTTAATCAAAAGCGGGTCGGGCATGCCCGACCCCTACAACTGACTAATTCAGCGCTTCTGCGGTTCGAAAATTAAGCTATTACTGAATCGACAGCGTCTTGCCGGCGGTGGTGGCTTTTTTCGGCAAGGTCAGTTCCAGCACGCCATCGTTGTACTTGGCCTCGGCCTTGGTTTCATCCACGTCCTGGCTCAGCGTAAAGCTGCGCGCCACGGTGCCGTGATAGCGTTCCGAACGTAGCACCTTATCGCCTTCTTTTTCTTCCTTCTCGACTTTTTTCTCGGCGCTGATCGAGACTTGGTTGCCTTCGATGGTGACATGAATGTCTTCCTTCTTCACGCCTGGAATGTCGGCATGCACGGTATAGGTGCCGTCATTCTCTTTCACATCCATCTTGATCTGCATCGCTTGTTGGCCCTCGAAGGCCACGGGACGCACGAAGAAGCCCTTCAACAAGTCGTCGATATCGGCGAATGGATCGGTGCGCGCAACGCTGAATGGGTCGTATCGGGTAATGTTAAACATGATTTTTCTCCATAACGAATCGGCTGGTTGGTTAAAAAATCACAGCTGCCAGTGCAGCTGTCACTCTTCATATTAGGTCACGAAAAATGATTTCAATACCCGATATCTGGCGTTCCAACACGCTTGGCGCATAAAGTATTTCGAAATAATGACGTAAATTCAACTGATCAACGCTGTTTGTGTAATATCCAGTAACTAAATGATTATTAAGTAAACTTAAATGACTCGATCGACCATCATGGATCAAGAATTTTCCCTGACACAGTTTGTGTCCCAGCCCGATATTGCGGCGGAACAGGAAATGCCGGCGAGTATCGGCCGCTACCAAATCGTCGCTGCGCTGGGCAGCGGCAATATGGGCACGGTTTATCATGCGCTCGATTCCTTGATTGGTCGCGCGGTTGCGCTCAAGGTGATCGACCGCGAACGGCTGTGCAATCCGGACATGGCATTTGACGACATATTTCGCGCCGAGGTGCAGGCGATCGGCTGCTTGGATCATCCGAATATCGTGACCATCTACGATGCCGAGCTGGGCAGCAGCAAGGCTTACTTCGCGATGGAATACATCAAGGGGCAGACGCTCAAGGAATTGCTGGACGCCGGCATCAAACTGCCGATCGACCGCATACGTGAGATCATCCAGCAGGCGGCCGAGGGCCTGCACCACGCACACCAGAATTGTATCGTGCATCGTGACATCAAACCGGCCAACATCATGCTGGCCCTGAACGGCAGCGTGAAGATCATGGATTTCGGCATCGCCATCAGCGGCGCGCCGGGCGTGTCCCAGAGCAGCGCCCAGAACAAGGTATTAGCTGGCACGCCGTACTACATGGCGCCGGAACAATTTATCGGCGGCACCCTGGATCAGCGTGTCGATATCTACGCCTTGGGCGCAGTGCTGTATGAACTGCTCACTGGCACGCGGGTATTCAAGGCCAGCAGCATCGATGCGCTGCGCGAAAAAATTATCGCGCAAGAACCTACTCCGCCATCCAAGCTGAACAACAACCTCAACCGAAACTTTGATCACATCATTGCGCGTGCGCTGCACAAATCGCCGGAGGCGCGCTATCAAAGCGTGCGTGAACTGGCGCTGGATGTCATGCAGGCCGGCAAGTCGGAACTCAACTGGAGCAAGACCGCAAACATGCCCAATGCCCTTCCGGTCGGCAACATGCTGGCGCGGCTGAAAAAAACCGTGTGGCTGTTCAACGGGCTGCGCACCGACGAGATCGTCGAATTTTTGCAGCAGGCGGATAAAACCGTTGCTTTTCCTGGCCAGCAAATCATCCGCGAAGGCCGCCCCGGCGAGTTCGTGTATATCCTGCTGTCGGGTCACGTCAAAGTGATCAAGCAAGCCACCGGCAACTGCAAAGAACACATCCTTGCCACCCTGGAACCGGGACAATCTTTTGGGGAGATGTCGCTGGTCGAGCAAAGTCCATGTTCTGCCTCGGTGTGCGCATTGGAAGAGTGCACCTTGCTGCGCGTCAGCCAGGCCGACTTCTGGAAAATGCCGGCGGTGAGCGCCAAGCTCTACAAAAATATCGCAGCGCTGCTATCGTCGCGCCTGCGGCATAGCAATGAATTGCTGTCGATTGCTATGCGGCACGAGTGAGGCGACAGGCTTTAGTCCGCGTGAGCTGTGTCTACTCCGCATTCAAGAGTATCGCGACACTGTAACGCCGGCATCCTGCCGGAAACCACCCCCGATGAGATCAGCAGGGTAGGGCACAGAGCAAGGCCTGGCATCCCACGTGCCACACTCGATTAAGCGTCCTTGACGTTGGCATATGCGCACGGTATTCTCCCGCAAGCCGTCAAATTACAAACAAGCAATAGACGGAACGTTGACTTGTCGTAGCGCCATCGGCGCTGCCGCCACCAAAGGAAAAATTCATGCGGGTTCTTGCTGCGGCGTTGCGCGCCTTGTTGGGTGCTTTAATTTCGTTTAATGTGCAGGCGGTTGAGCAGCCTGTTACGCAATATCAACGGCCATTTAACCAGTGTTATAACTCTTCTGCTACTAACTGGGGCACAGTAAATCAGGTTGTTGCTGAATTTATTCCAAAATTCCCAATTATTCAATTCGCCTCATGTGCGGCTAACGGTGGTGTTCAATATAACTTTGTATCGGTCGTAAGTGTAGATATTGGCGGCGTTACGATTCTTCGTGATGGTTTTTACTTGAATTACCCTCAAAATATATACCGTCTAACAGATTATTGGGGTTTTGCTTCTCGTGTTTGGTGTGCTCAAGCTAATGTCGCGCCTGTAAATGGAGTATGTCCAGACGATGCGAGGAATATAAAATCAAATGGCCCAACTTGTCCTGGTGAATCCACACAAAATCCAATTCACATTGGAACTGGTAATAAATGGTTATCTGAAGTCGATGCCACATCAGCAAACTCTTTTAAGTTTGCTCGTTATTTCAATAGCAACCAAGCAACTTTCGCCACATCTCTTGGAGATTCCTGGAGAGGAAATTATTTCCAATTTATAAACCCAAGTAATTTGGCTGTTGTTAGAGTTTTTCGTCCAGATGGGAAAGCCTTAAAGTTTATATTCTCGAATAATCAATATTATCCTGATGCTGACATTTCAGAGCGGCTAGAAAAAAATGTAGATCAGAACGGCCAACCAATTGGCTGGACTTATTTCACAGTTGATGATGGTTTTGAGGTTTATGATGTAAATGGCAAGTTGGTCAAAGTGGTTGATAGCCGAGGCTTAATTCAAAGACTAAATTATAGCGATGGATCTAATGGCGTATTAAGCGGGAATGGAGGGTTTACTTTAGATGCCAATGGAAATCCCACAGGCACCGTACTTCCTGCAGGCCTATTGATTCGTGTCACGGACACTTATGGACGAAAATTGTTTTTTGGCTATGATTCATCAAAGCGTATTGTCGAAGTGATCGATTCTTCTAACCAAAGCTATCTATACAAGTATGATAGAAACAACAACCTCACCTCCGTCACCTACCCCGACGGCAAAACCAAGACCTACCTCTACGGCGAGTCCGCCTACACCCCCGGCGCCAATCTCCCGCATGCCTTAACCGGCATCATCGACGAAAATGGCACACGCTACGCCACTTATTGGTACGACGCACAGGGTCGTGCCTATCAAGAAGAAATCGCCCCCAACCTAAACCAGGGAATCGACAAAGCCCAGCTCGCCTACAACGTTGATGGCAGTGGCAACCCGATATCAACAGTAGTCACCGACCCCCTCGGCACCACCCGCACCTACAACTTCACCACCGTTTTAGGCGTAGTAAAAAGCACCGGCAACACCCAACCCGGCGGTTCCGGCTGCGGCGCGGCCTCGCTCAGCCAAACCTACGACCCCAACGGCAACGTTGCCACCCGCACCGACTTCAACGGCAACACCACCACCTACATCTACGACCTGAGCCGCAACTTGGAAACCTCCCGTACCGAAGCTGTGGGCCGGCCCGAAATGCGCACCATCACCACCACCTGGCACCCGACCTTTAGACTGCCCCTCACCATCACCGAACCCGGCCGCGTCACCACCAATGTCTACGATGACACCAGTGGCAACCTGCTCAGCCGCAGCATTGCAGACACGGTAACCGGCAAGACCCGCACCGTAACCTACACCTACACCACAACGAGCGACGGCACCCTCGCCAATCTCCTCAAAAGTGTAGACGGCCCCAGAACCGATGTGTCTGATATCACCACCTACACCTACTACCCCAACGGCGACCTGCAAACAGTCACCAATGCGCTGGGCCACACCACCAACATCACCCAATACGACCCCAGCGGCCGACCGCTCACCATCACCGACCCCAACACTATCATCACCGATCTTACCTACTGGCCGCGCGGCTGGCTCAAGAGCCGCAGTGTGGCAGGGGAGACCACCTATTACGACTACGACGGCGTCGGTCAAATCAAAAAAGTCACATCCCCCGACGGCAGCTTCATTAGCTACCACTATGATGACGCCCATCGCTTAACCGACATCTACGATGCCCAAGGCGACTATATACATTACACCCTCGACGCCATCGGCAACCGCGTCAAAGAAGACGTCTACAACAACTTAGGCATCCTCGTCACCACCAAGAGCCGCGTGTTCGATGCCCTAAACCGCCTATGGAAAGACATCGGTGCCTTAAACCAAACCACTACCTACGCCTACGACGCCAACGGCAACCTGACCCGCATCGACGGCCCGCTCGCCACGCAAAACGAAGTCACCATCAACAGCTACGACGCCCTGAACCGCCTGGCCAGCAGCACCGATGGCTTGAACGGCATCACGCGCTACGGCTACGACGCCCTGGATCAACTCAGAAGCGTGACCGACCCGCGCAACCTCACCACCAGCTACTTTGTTAACGCCCTGGGCGAACAAACCCAACTCACCAGCCCCGACACCGGCACTACCAATAGCGTCTATGACGCCGCCGGCAACCTCATTAGCCGCACCGATGCCGACGGCAAAGTTGTGAGTTACAGCTACGACGCCTTGAACCGCGTCACTGCAATTAAATACGACGGCCAGCCCCAGTACAGCTTCAGCTACGACCAAGGCCAGAATGCCCTAGGCAAACTCAGCGGCATGAGCAACGGTAGCAATCAAGCCAACCCCACCACCTGGAGCTACAACAGCCAAGGCCGCGTCCAAAGCAAAGTACAACAAACCGGCAGCGTGAGCCTCACCACCAGCTACAGCTACTATCCCACTGGCCAGCTGGCCAGCATCACCTATCCCTCCGGCAAGATCGTCGCCTACGGCTACAACCTCCTGGGCCAGCTTGCCAGCATCGGCGTCAATGGCCAGCCTGTCATCATTGGCGCCAGCTACCAGCCGTTCGGCCCGGTCGCCAGCTGGACCTGGGGCAACAACAGCCCGTATGCGCGCAGCTTCGATAGCGACGGACGCTTATTCAGCTATCCGCTAGGACCACTCAACACCCGCGCCTTGGGTTTCGACAATGCCTCGCGCATCCAGAACCAGACCGAGACATCACCCTTCGCCAACACAATCTTCACCTACGACGAACTGGATCGACTCAAGACCTGGCAGCCGCCCAACACCAACCAGAGCTATTACTACGACGCCAACGGCAACCGCATCAGCCTGGTGCTGGGCGGCAGCAGCTATACCAACACCATCAGCCCAAGCAGCAACCGCCTGCAAAGCGTGGCCGGCCCGAGTGCCAAGACGTATAGCTACAACAACAGCGGCAACCGCATCACTGACGGCACCAACAGCTTCAACTACGACAGCGCACAACGCCTCACCAGCGTGACCTTCCCCGGCGGCAGCAGCTCCTACAGCATCAACGCCCTGGGCCAGCGCATCCTCAAATCCGGCAGCGGCGGCAATATCAACTTCGTTTACGACGAAGGCGGCAAGCTCATCGGCGAATACGACAGCACCGGTCAGCCGATCGAAGAAACCCTCTACCTAGGCGATCTCCCTGTCGCCGTATTGCGCTAAGGAGCAGACGACATGAACCGCCTCATCGCCTGCCTGATCGCACTGCTGCTGACCAACACCGCCTGGGCCGCCAGCGCAACGCTGACGCCTACGGCCGACGCCTTCGTCCAAGCCGGCACCAACGCCAGCAAAAACTACGGCACCCTCACCAGCTTGCGCATGCGTACCAGTACCACGGCCGCCAGCAACTACGACAGCTACCTGAAGTTCGATACCAGCAGCGTCTCTAACATCAGCAACGTCAAACTGCGCCTCTACGCCAAGCTCTCCAGCAAAGGCAGCGTCAGCACCAGCGTGTATGGCGTAGCCACCACCACCTGGGGTGAGACCAGCATTACCTGGAACAACAAACCGGCCAGAGGCGCACTCCTGGGCAGCGTCACGGTGAATTCAACTGCCTACGCCTACAAGGAAATCGACGTCACCAGTTACGTGCAAAGCGAATACGCCGCTGGCCGCAAAGTGGTGAGCTTCGCCTACCACAACAGCGCCAATACCAGCATTTACATCACCGCCAATTCCAAAGAAGCGACCAACAAACCGCAACTGCTGGTCACCTACAGCAGCAATGTAGCGCCCACCGTCAGCATCACTAGCCCGACCACCAACAGTAGCTACATCGCACCCGCCAGCATCAGCCTTGCAGCGAGCGCAGCCGACAGCGACGGCACGGTCAGCAAAGTGGATTTCTACAATGGCGCCACCCTGCTCGGCAGCGTCACGGCAGCACCGTATACCTACACATGGAGCAATGTGGCCGTCGGCAGCTACACCCTCACCGCCAAAGCCACCGACAATGCCGGAGCGCTTACCACCTCCAGCCCCATCAACGTCAGCGTCAATCCTGTGCCGAATGTGCCGCCCACCGTCAGCCTCAGCAGCCCAATCAGCACCTTTAGCGCACCGGCCAGCATCACGCTCAATGCCAACGCAGCCGATAGCGACGGCACCGTAGCCAGTGTCGCCTTCTACAATGGCGCAACCCTGCTTGGCACCGTCACGGCAGCACCGTATACCTACACCTGGACCAATGTGCCTGCCGGGAGCTATAGCTTGACCGCTATCGCAACCGATAACGCCAACGCCAGCACCACCTCCAACCCGATCAGCATTAGCGTGAACCCCAACCAGCCACCGAGCGTGAGCCTATTGGCGCCAAGCACCACCGACAGCTTCACCGCCCCGGCCACCTTCAGCATCGTGGCCAACGCGTCGGATAGCGACGGCAGCATCAGCAAAGTCGAGTTCTACAACGGCAGCACCTTGCTCGGCAGTGCTACGCAAAACCCGTATCAATACGACTGGGCGAATGTGCCTGCCGGCACCTATAGCATCACCGCGAAGGCTTACGACAACGCTAACGCCAGCACCAGCTCGACAGCGGTCAGCATCACGGTGAACGAACCGCCCGTTGCATCGGGCATCTACTACATCTACGCCGATCACTTGAATACGCCGCGCGTGATTACCGATACGGCCAACAACATGGTGTGGCGTTGGGACTCGGATCCGTTTGGGACGGATGTGCCTAACGAAGACCCGAATGGGAGTGGGAGAAGGTTTGGGTACAACCTTAGGTTTCCGGGACAGTACTTCGACAAGGAAACGGGGCTGCACTACAACTACTTCCGTGACTATGATCCGGGCACTGGCCGGTATGTGCAAAGTGATCCGATTGGGTTGCGTGGCGGGCTCAGCACCTATGCATATGTCAGCGGAAACCCAATTGGCCTGATTGATCTGGATGGTTTGTTGGGTAGAGGTATTCCAAATAATCCTAATGGGGGCGCGATTGCAAAGCAGACGCCATCCCCCCTAACTACTTTGGCTCGTCAAATAAGCCTTTGTTTATGCGCAATCAGCCCAAAATATTGCGTACCCACAAATGCTATCAATGCAGGCACACCCGGTTTTCTTGGGATTTATCCGCAAGTTTTAGGCATTGATCCAGCTGCTCAGACTAGTGTTTTTGGTAATGTAACTGTCAGCACCACTGTTTTTGGTAATGTGCCTGCAAACCCTTATCCAACTAATTTTGGTAGTCTCGGTGCATTGGACCTCGCGCAAACAGTTGCGCATGAAAGTTTGCATGTAACTCAGGAAGGGCCATTCCGTAGAATGGGGCCTGAAAACCCGGCCATTGATGATGAGGCGGATATGTTTGTTACTGCTAATAGGCAAAAAATTCTCGACTGTTTGAAGAATAGATGCTCGGTAAAATAATGCATATGATTGCATCGACTAAGGCGAAGATATTTTTTGCGATTTTAATGCTCATCCCTTTTTGTGCGGGATTAGGTGTTAATTTTTTAGTTGATTGGCTGAGGTTGATGTCGTGCAATGAGGAGTGCCAAGCACAGTTGCTTTATAAAAATTTAGCATTTTATAAAGCGAGAGAGATTGCTTCATCTGAGGAATTTCTTCAGGGAAAAACACGCATTGTTGATCAAACGATGTTTACCAAAAAATTTTTGCATGATAGTGGTGTTAAAACGTTAGCAATTTTACCAACTGGACAGTTTGTTTTAACCAGTCGTTTTAGCAACATCCTAATGGTTGCAACTTTGTATCAAGAGAAGGGCCACCCTACCTGGCATTGCAATTTTTATGATGGAACTAATCATCCCCCATCGGCCAGGTTCTGTTCTTTTTGATTAAAAAATCAAGGGGGGCTAGTACAACTGAGCGGACCAGGTTTTGGTTATTCTGTTATTTCTAAAATGAGAAACCGCACCCAACGCCCGCTATCGCGGGCGTTGCTGTTTGAACCGCCTTACTTCTTCTCCTGCGGCGTCACGAACCCGATCGGGCGTTTCTTGGTTTCCGGCGCCTTCATCAATTCGCGGATGGTGTTGATGAGGCCGGCAATCGCCTGATCGTGCGTTTCGAGCTTATGCTCCAGCTCGTTGAGTTTCGCCACCACTTCCTTATTGCCGGCCAGCAACTCGCGCAACTCCACGAAGGCGCGCACCACATAGACCGATACCTCGGTCGCCCTGGGGCTGTTCAAGATGGTTGCCGCCATGATCGCCCCGTGCTCGGTAAAAACGTAGGGCAGATATTTGCGGTGCTGGCCGCGTCCGGCCTTTAAGGTCGCAAATTGCGACCTTAAACCTGCCCACTCCGTCTCGGACAACTGGAACATGAAATCCGGCGGAAACCGGCCCAGATTGCGCCGCACCTGCTCGTTGAAACGCTTGGTCGTCACGCCATAGAGCGCGGCCAGGTCGGCATCGACGATGACCTTCTGGCCGCGGATCACAAAAATCGTTTGCGCGATGCGCTCGACCGGGATGAGCGCCTGTTGATCGTTTGCGGTCATGGCTAACCCCGGGTTCCGGCGCGGTGAGATCGAGAAGCCTTCCCTTTAGCCGCTGGCTGGTTCACGCGCTCCAGCGCGCCGGCGACTTGGTTCTTGACGATCAACGCATCGAGCAATTCGCGCGCCACTTCCTGCTCGTGCACCGACATGCGCGAGACTGTCTCGAATTGATAGCGCAAAGCATCGGCGGGGCCGCGTTCCTTCTCGTCAAAAACCAGCATATCGGCACTGACACCGAGCGCGATTGCTAGGCGGCGGATCACATCGAGGGTAGGTTGCGACGTGCCACCCTCATAGCGGCGGATTTGCAGCACGGCGAGACCTACCGCATCAGCCAATGCTTGCTGAGTTAGACCCCGCCCCTTGCGCAAGGCGGTCAGTCGTTCCGGGAATTCCATGGCGAGAAACGTGTGTGATGAAAGAGCCACCACTGTAATACCCCCTATCTGGATTGCTTGCGCAAAGATAACACATAAGATATTGTAAGTATATCAATCCAGAGTATTGACTGGTTTTTATGAAAGGCAGGTTTATGGCGCGCATCCCGGACACCGAAATCGAGCGGCTAAAAAGAGAAATCTCCCTGGAGCGTCTGGCCGAATCACAGGGCATCGAGTTGAAGCGCCACGGCGCGGACCTGATCGGCCTATGCCCGTTCCACGACGACCGCGAACCCAGCTTAGTCATTTCCCCCAAGAAAAACCTCTGGCACTGCCTCGGCGCGTGTCAAAGCGGCGGCAGCGTCATCGACTGGGTTATGAAAAGTAACGGCGTCAGTTTCCGCCACGCCATCGCACTGCTGCGCGAAGGCATCCCCGCTTTAGCCGCCGCCCCGGTCAAACGCTCCACCGTGCCGAAGCTGCCCGCACCGGTAACGCCCGACGCCGACGACCAGGCGCTGCTCAATCAAGTCATCGACTACTACCACGAGACCCTGAAACAAAGCCCGGAAGCGCTGGCGTATCTGAAAGCGCGCGGCCTGGATCATCCCGAATTGATTGCGCGTTTCAAATTGGGCTACGCCAACCGCACGCTAGGCCTGCGCCTGCCGGAGAAGAACCGCGTGGCCGGCGCCGAGATTCGCGCACGCCTGCAAAAGCTCGGCCTCTACCGCGACACCGGCCGCGAGCACTTCAACGGGTCTTTGGTTGTGCCGGTGCTCGACGCGGCCGGCAACGTGCTGGAGGTCTACGGCCGCAAGCTGTTGGACAACTTGCGCGCCGGCACGCCGAAACACTTGTACCTGCCCGGCCCGCATCGCGGCGTGTGGAATAGCGAAGCGCTCAAAGCTTCAAAAGAAATCATCCTGTGCGAAGCGCTGATCGACGCCATGACCTTCTGGTGCGCGGGCTATCGCAACGTTACCGCCGCTTACGGCGTGGAAGGCTTTACCGAAGAGCACTTGGCCGCGTTCAAGCAGCACGGCATCGAGCGCGTCTTGATCGCCTACGACCGTGATGCAGCAGGCGAGACCGCCGCACAAAAGTTGGCCGAGCGCTTGATGAGCGAAGGGATTGAATGCTGGCGTATCCAATTCCCCAAGGGCATGGACGCCAACGACTACGCCTTGAAGGTGACGCCGGCAGCCAAGAGTTTGGGGCTGGCGATTCGCAAGGCGGTATGGCTCGGCCAGGGCCAAGCGCCGGAACGCGCGCCGCAATTGGATGCGGCCATGCCGTCGGCTGAGGTGGTCGCAAATGGCGACTACCTTCCCGATCATGCCATTCATTTAGCCGCTAAAGATGAAATGCCTTTACCGGCGTCACCCATGCCGCCCGCACCCGCGCTCGACATCGCCGCCACGGTGACGGAATCGGAAGTGGTGTTCGCCTTCGCCGAGCGCCGTTACCGCGTGCGCGGTCTGGCGAAGAATCTGTCTTACGAAGTGATGAAGGTGAACATCCTGGCATCCCTTGGCGAAGCCTTCTTCGTCGACACGCTCGACCTGTACGCCGCTAGAGCGCGCGCCAGTTACGTCACGCAAGCCGCCATCGAATTGCGCGTCTCCGAGGACGTCCTCAAGACCGACCTGGGCCGCGTGCTGTTGAAGCTGGAGCAACTGCAAGACGAGCAGATTAAAAAAACACTCGCGCCTAAACCGATCGAAGCGGTGCAAATCAACGAGACCGAGCGCGATGCTGCGCTCGACCTGCTCAAGTCGCCGAATCTCTTGGAACGCATCCTCAGTGACTTTGAAGCCTGCGGCGTCACCGGCGAGACCACTAACAAACTGGTGGGTTATTTAGCCGCGACCTCGCGCCTGCTCGATCGTCCCTTGGCCGTCGTCATCCAATCATCGAGCGCAGCGGGTAAATCCTCGCTCATGGACGCGGTGCTGGCCTTGATGCCAGAAGAAGAACGCATCAAATACTCGGCAATGACCGGGCAGAGCCTGTTCTACATGGGCGAGACCAATCTCAAGCATAAGTGCCTGGCCATCGTGGAGGAGGAAGGCGCAAGCCGCGCCTCTTACGCCTTGAAGCTATTGCAGTCCGAGGGTGAGCTGACCATCGCCAGCACCGGCAAGGACCCGAACACCGGCAATCTGATTACCCAGGAATACCGGGTCGAAGGGCCGGTGATGATCTTCCTGACCACCACCGCGATTGAGATTGACGAAGAACTCATGAACCGGTGTTTGGTGCTCTCCGTGGATGAAGGCCGCGCACAGACCGAAGCCATCCACGTACTACAACGTCAGAAACGCACGCTGCAAGGCTTGCTGGCCAAGCAGGAGAAGGAAGCCATTCTGACGCTGCATCGCAACGCACAGCGCTTGCTACGCCCCTTGGCGGTGGTGAATCCCTACGCCGACCAACTGACCTTCCTTTCGGATAAAACCCGCACCCGCCGCGATCATGAAAAGTATCTCACCCTGATCGACACCATCGCGCTATTGCACCAGCACCAACGCTTGGTTAAGACGACCCAGCATCGCGGCCAAGCGCTGGAATACATCGAAGTCACGCTGGCCGACATCGAGCACGCCAACCGCCTGGCGCACGAAGTCTTGGGCCGATCCTTGGACGAGCTGCCGCCGCAGACGCGGCGGCTGCTCGCCGCGCTGGTGAACTATGCGCAGACACAGGCCGAGGCGCAACAAGTGAAGCGCAGCGATGTTCGCTTTAGCCGCCGCGACGTGCGCACTTATACGGGTTGGAGCGATACGCAATTGCGCGTACATCTGGAACGACTGAGCGAAATGGAATACCTGATCGCGCACCGCCAAGGCCCCGGCGGCAAGTTCGTTTACGAATTGCTCTACGACGGCCAGGGCGACATTGAAGCGCACCTGTCCGGCCTGATCGATGTGACTACGATACAAAAGTCGCGGGGTGAAAGCCCCCAAGTTGCGGGTCGGTTGCGGGGCGATAACGGCCCGGTAACGGGGGGATTGCGGACGAGCGAATCGGCCCAAGATCCGCATCCAGCGGGCGTTTCTGGCGATTTACCCGATTCCGGCACGAAACCGCGCGTCCTGCGCAGTAATACAAAAGTCGCATCGTACCCGCAGCCACTAGCCCATGCTTAGAACCAAACATCGTGCCGGCGCAAAGCCGCGCATTGACGCGCTGGCAAACCACCCTTGGCTGGGCTATCTCAATGCCTACCTTGACTGGTCGCGCGCCACTGGCCGCAGCGCACAGACGCTTAGCACGCGCGAACGCAGTATTCGGCGCTTCATTCTGTGGTGCTTGGAGCGCGGACTGAATGCACCGCAGGACATCACCTTGGCGATATTGGAGCGTTATCAGCATGCCTTGATGCTCTATCGCAAGCGCGACGGCGAACCCTTGACCCACGGCAGCCAGCAAACCATGCTGGCGCCGCTGATCGGCTTCTTCAAATGGCTTGCGCGTTCGCGCCATATCCTCTACAACCCGGCCTCCGAACTGAGCTTGCCGCGCTTGCCGCGGCGGCTGCCAAAGCAGGTGTTGAGCATCGCAGAAGTGGAAAGCGTGCTGCGCCAGCCCGACGTGAACACGCCCAATGGGGTGCGCGACCGCGCCATGCTGGAGACGCTGTACTCGACCGCGATCCGCAAAATGGAGCTGGTGCAATTGCAGCGCTTCGATCTTGACCTGCAACAAGGCACGCTGCGGGTGCGCCAGGGCAAGGGCAACAAAGACCGCATGGTGCCGGTGGGAGAGCGCGCCTGCGCCTGGCTGACGAAATACCTGGACGAGGTGCGCGGCGCGCTGATTGCCACGCACGACGACGGCACGCTATTCCTCACCGACTTTGGCGAGCCGTTCGCAAAAAACCGACTGGGCGACCAGATACGCCGCTATATCCAACGCGCAGGATTGCAGGTGGTGGGTTCCTGCCACCTGTTCCGGCACGCCTGCGCCACCCACATGCTGGAGGCGGGTTGCGACATTCGTTTCATTCAAGCCTTGCTTGGCCACAGCGATTTGGCCACCACCGAGATTTATACCCAGGTCTCGATCCGCAAGCTGAAGGAGATTCACAGCGCCACGCATCCGGCGCGATTGCAGCGCGCCAGTACCACGAACGCGGACACGCAAGCACTGTTCGCCGCGCTGGCGGCGGAGTCTGAGGATTGAACGTCAACGGCACAGCTTGACGACGGCAACGAGGATGGCGATCGCCACCAGCAAGCCTGTGGCGGCATCGAGTAGTTGGGCGAGGTGTTCCATGAGCATGTTTCTCCAAGGGTGAAAACTGCACTCAGCTTAAGGCTGCGGACGCCGCCGGTTAAGGCGGTAGTATTGCCGGTAAAGATGTCCGTACAGCCTGAAAAAGTCTTTTAAAGCGCTTTAGTGAAACATTTTAAGAACTGCGGATAGCGCCGGACTGAGCGTTGTCCCACAGGGATTTCCTTCGGTCACACGGACGCGCCGAAAGCGGCGCGCTGCTGAACGCCATCGCGATCAATACGCCCGTCACGCGGCTTGCGGGAACAGGCAAGCCGCGCGCCGGGCTGCGCCAGTGGCGATTCGAGCGCCGTGCCTTCTTTAGCCGCCGAGCTTTATGCGGTGCTTCGCGAGCTGCTTGCTGTGCGCATTCGGCGCACAGACGGCGCAGCCCGCGAAGGCCAAGCCCATTGGGTGCAGGCCGGGGGTAAACGCGAGCGTTGTAACATAACCTCCAATTATGCAAAGTGCGGCACAGCCGCACCAAGCCCTTGCGGGTTCGCATAATTCGAGGTTATGTCTGGCGCCCCCGGCCTGCGTTTGTGCGGCGTGGCCGCGTGTGTTTATGCAGGGGTAACTGCGTTACCCCTGCACCCCGGTCTTGTGCGGTCGCGCTGCGCGCCACCGCGTTGCGTTTGATCCCCTGGCCCGCCCTGCGTGTCGCATTCGCGCGGCTTCAGCCCTGCGGGCTTACGCTCCGCGCTCGATGCGCCGCGCACCCATCCGCCCCCGCTGGGGGCTCCCTGCAAATCAAAAACACGCTCGCCGCTGCCGAGAGCGTATTCCTTGCGTGGCCGTCAAGGGTCGCTGCGCTCAAGCCCTTGACGGAATCGGCGGCTAAAAAAATCACACGAAGAAGGCGGGTTTTATGGCTTTATTCGCGACGAATTTGCGGTACCGAATGCGCTAGGATAGTCAAGCATGTTCAACAACCAACAGGAGATCACCATGAAAAAATTCTTTGCCTTTCTTCGTAAGCTCATCGTATCCGACATGGAACAACCGGTAAAAAAAGGTTTCTCTACCTTTACCATCTGGTTCAACGTGGCAGGGTTCGCCACATTTAGCGCCTGGATCGTTTGGTTCAGCGAACCTACAGTCAAAGCTTGGCGCGAAGCGGATCGCGTCATTGCCGTGCATGGATTTGATCAAGCTGCCGTGATGCCGCTGGCCATCTTGTTGGTACTCTCTGCTTCCTTGCTCATCGCGGTGATCCTGGCTGGTGCAGCCTATAAGGCGATCATCGACCGCCTGCAGTGAGCAGCGGCTAAAGGAAAAATCCCGCTTGCATGAACTACGTGCGCGGGGTAAAAAGTGCGTCTAGGCAAAAAACCAAAAAATTGATGGGGGTGTGTCTTCGTTTCCGCTGCGCAAGCCCGTGAAGTGCTTCAAGAAAATCCCCTCGACTACGACGGAATCGTGTCGGGGCGATTATTTGGGTACAACCTTAGGTTTCCGGGACAGTACTTCGACAAGGAAACGGGGCTGCACTACAACTACTTCCGTGACTATGATCCGGGCACTGGCCGGTATGTGC